>JASDVF010000063.1:145815-148660 GCA_041440805.1 Myxococcota bacterium
CAGTGACCCAAAAATAACAGCGGAGACGTTTCGAGATGTTCGGTCTCCTCTGGAATACAAAGCAGGCCACGAGTCTTATCGGACTCGTGGCCTGTCTTGTTTCGTGTGCCACCAGTCAAGATGGACTAACGCCCGCAAGCGCACTCTTCGACCCGCCGCGCGGCCCGGTCGTTTGGGTGGACCGCCCACCCGCAGACTGCTCCGTGGGCTCGTCGGGGCCGACGCTCAACCCGCGTAACGCGATTCGGTATGCACGGCTCGCCGCGATCGATGCGCTCGCCGCGGGTTCTCTCGAAGTCGATGTGCAGACGATCACGGGGGTTGGCTCTGGTGAGGGCTTTGAGATGTCCGCCCAGTCACTCTCGGGCACGCTGACGGATGCACGGGTGCCTGCGCTTTGGGCGGAGACCAACCCAGGACAACGGGGACGTCGCCGGTTGAAGCAGGTCTACGCGCTCGCCTGTTGGCCTGATGCGGACTTGTCGTCGCTTCCAGAACTCGACTACCCAAGGTGGCTAATCGAGCCGCCTAACGAAGCCGGGCGGGTTTGTGCGACGGGAATCGCGGGGCCGACTTGGAAGTCGGGGAATCAGCCCAAGAGCGCTCTGCGTGATGGACGACTCGCACTCGCAGTGGCACTAGAGAGCCGCATCGAAAAGCGCGTCTTCGACGACGGGCACGGCGTCGCGCGAATGGCTCGCCAGATCGATCCTTCAGCTTCGGCCCTCGCGCGCGCGGCGGGCGCCGAGGAACTCGAAAAGGATTGGCTGGACACAGGGGGCGTAGGCCCGATGGGTCTCCCCGATGTTCTATACGGGCTCGTCTGTATCGAAGATTAAATCGAGGTGCGTTCGCTGGTTATCCGAGTCGTTGTTTGCTGCGATCGGCGTAGGAGTGCTTGGCGGGAATTGTCGACGACCGCGACGGTTCGTGGCCAAAGGGAGAGATTCGGTGTGCCCGATTCAGCGAGCCGCTTGCCCGGAATCACGACGACGGCCGCTCCGCACAATTGTTCCGCCGTCGGCAGGGCCCCGGAACAGATTTCCGTCGCTACGCCCAGCTTGGCGAGTAGGGCATTGAACTCGGAGAGTTCAAAGCCGCGCTGGATCACGATGGTGCGATCATTCACCTGTTGATTGCTGGACTCACTCACGAACTCGCGCTTCCCTTGCGTTTGCGAGCCGATTGACCGAATAAATCTGCATCGGTCCGGGACGGCTACCTAGGGAGACTTGTCCGATCGACGCCGAGTCTAAAGACCGATCCGCGCAATCTGATGGGAGTTAATAAGAACATGCACAGTGGAGGGCGAGATGCCCGATTCTGAGCGCCCCTGGCGCGTCGATCGCGCGCTTTCAGGCGGCAACCGAATTCTTGCCGCCGAAATCGAGGAACTCGCTAGCCGTTCGAGTGGACCCGGCGGCCAGCACGTGAATACCTCGAGCACGAGAGTGTCGTTGAGATGGAATCTGCGGACGTCCAAGGGCCTCAAGGAAGAGGCGCGGCAACGCCTGCTCGCACGACTGCGCCCCAAGCTCTCACGGGAAGGGGTGCTCGTGGTGCACTCGGATCGTCATCGCAGCCGCCAACGGAATTTGGAAGCCGCTCACGAACGACTCTTTGAACTCGTAGAAAACGCGCTCTACCAAGCGCCTCCACGAAAGCCGACACGTCCTACGCGTGGCGCCAAAGAGCGACGGTTAAGCGCAAAACGTCAAAGAAGCGACGTGAAGAAACAGCGCGGCACGCGGGATGATGAGCATTAGGCTGTTTCATATCGAAAGTCAGGAGTTTCCTAAGTTCAAATTGTTGGGTTCTCTCGATCGCCACGGCCCTCCCTAGCGACCGATTGACTCCCCAAGCGAAGCCTTTTCGAGACGAACCCGTTGTGTTTTCCGTGGGTACGAATGCTCGACCGGGGGTAAAAATTGAATGGCGGCGCTCGAAAAGGTGCAGGACGGCCCATGGGCTCTGGGTCTGGCCCGTCGCCGAATGCGCGCAAGAATCGCGTGGCGATCCTGCTGACCGATACGGAGTTCGAAAAAATGACGCTGCTCTGCTCCAAGAAGGACAAACCTGTTGCGACGCTTGCCTATGAGCTGATGGCCAAGGGGCTGATGGGCATGCGCTGACGATCTGGGTGGCGCGGTTTCACGACCGCCCGTGCCCTTTGATCACGGAGCCAAAACTTCCCCCGGGCAGCGTCTCGCTCTATGATCTGCCAGCGTTGAGCCGATAAATCGGACTCAACGTTGGAGGCAGCATTGTCTACCTGGCTGACCGCCTGGCGAAACCGCGAAGATCACGAACCCATCGGCCCGGTGATGGAGCTGTTGGTTCTGGCTGGCGCGGACGCCGGGAGTCAATTCACGATCGAAGGCAATGAAGTGCTCGTAGGTCGCGGTCAACCGGCCAGCGGCCAGACTGATGTCATCCGCCTCGACGATAAGAGCATTTCCCGGCGACAGGCTTGGATCCGCCGAGATTCCACCGGCACGTCGATCGAGCATATCCCGACATCAGGCAATCCGACGCTCGTGAACGGCGCGGAAATTTCTCGCGCGAGGCTTTCCGTCGGCGATCGCATTGAGATGGGGCGTGTCGCGATCGATGTGCGCGCCCGCATCGGGATGAACCTCTCTGATCTCACGCAAATCATGGAGGGGGCGGCTCGAGAGTCGACGATTACTGGTGCGCCGCTCGACGAACGCACGGACGTGGGCGAATCCGGAGCCTCGCCGGTGCGCACGGCGCCGCCTATAAGCTCCTCCGTCGCACGCGTCGAAGATGTGACACTTTCGACATTAGGCTTAGTCGAAGATTTGACACTCTCGACGTTAGGCTT
>JASDVF010000063.1:148760-154538 GCA_041440805.1 Myxococcota bacterium
TGACACTTTCGACATTAGGCTTAGTCGAAGATTTGACACTCTCGACGTTAGGCTTGGTCGAAGATGTGACAGAATTGCGACCGGTCGAAGTGGAACTCGGCGAACTTCGGGTGTCCCGTGGTCCCGATGGACTCGCGGGCGCCTGCTTTCCGATTGGCATGGGCACGACACGCATCGGCCGCGGCGACGACGTCGATGTTCAAGTTCAAGAGTTGGGCGTGTCTAGGCTCCACGCACAAATCGAAATCGCCGGACGCTCGCTCGAACTCATTCACAAGAGTGGTACCAACCAGACCTTCGTGAACGGATTCCCGATTCTCGACCGGGTGGTGCTCGAGGACGGTGACGAAATTCAGTTGGCGGATAGAGTCGCGCTCACGATTCATTTTGCCGCGACAGCGAGACCTGTTGAAAAAAATGCGCATTCGACTTTGGGGCTGTCGGCGCGGATGGAGCACAAAATCGATCTAGACCGAGAGATCGAAGAATTTAATGTCGTGGGTAGCTTCCTCGATGTCGACGTCGTCGAATCGAGGCTTATGAAGGGTGCCTCCGAAAAAGCGGAACACATCATCGTGTCCTTTGACCGCTTCCGTAGCTATGTGAGCGAGATCTGCGAAGAATTCGATGGCCAGGTGCTGAATAGCAATGGCGATGAATTGATGTGCTTCTTCGAGAGCGCCGGTTCTGCGCTGCTAGCGGGGAGCGCGATACTCGAACGGTTGAGTGCCTTCAATCGCGACTCGAATATGCTGAGTAAGGACTTTCGCTTTCGCCTCGGCGTGCACACTGGAACATCGCTCGTCGATCTCAGCGCGGGTATCGCGTACAGCGACGTCCTCGACACCGCCGGCCACATTCAGAAGCAGGCGGATACGAATACGATGCTGATCTCGGAGCCGACCCTCGAGAGTGTGCCTAAGGGGTTACCCGTGACTCCGGTCGGAGCGGTCGCGAGCTGCGGCGGGCCGCTCTACTTGGTGAACCGATCACTCACGGCGGATGACGTCGCCTGAGGTCATCGCTCATCGATTCAGAACGAATCGATCGTGGCAAGGCCGCAAAAAAAATCGCCTAACGACCGTGAGGCCGAAGGCGATTTTTTTGGGTCTTGTTCGCTGATCTGAAATCAGCTGGCTGTTCGCGCGGACTAGTTTTCGTTTTGCTCGGTGATCATGTAGACCTCGCTACCGCCCGTTGCCGAAGGCGAGACGAAGAGCATCATCTCGGAGTCGCCATTGGTGGCGGCGATACTCATGCCGTTGGATTCATCGATCGTCCAACCATTCGAGGCGAGTTCGGACTCGTAGTACGAGAGAACTTCGGTGGGCGAAGCGTCGGCGGAGAGCTGAACGCCCGAACGTTCGGAGCCGTCGAGGTTGCCGCCGCGTCCGAGGGTCGGCGTCGCACCCGGAAAGACCGGAATGTTGCTCGGGAAATTCGAGGGCATCGCTGCCTCGAAGCCTTCGGGCAATGCGGCCATACTGTCGGCGGCCGCCGCCGCCGCGCGAGGATCAGCGCCGTCATCCGCAGCAGGTGCGCTGTATTCGGTTGCTTCGGCAACCGGAGCGTCCGGCTCCTGGGTGCCGGAGTCGCAGCCAGTCAAAGCGACTGCGAGAAAGGTGAGCGAAAGCGTGGCCGCGAACGGGCGGGACACGTTGAAAGAAAGCATACGAGAGCGGGCCATCAGGTAGTTCTCCGTGGTTAAGAGCGGCAGATCATACCTAATGGAACCCATAGGGACAGCAAGCGTTTCCTGGGGCAGCGTTATTGCGTGCGCTGTGCGGCCTCATTGCGGCTAATCTCACTCCGCTGGGCTTCTAATCGGACGGCCTCAAGGGTGCGCGACCAGTCACCACGCCGAAGCGCTTCCGACAAGACAGGGCGGATTTCAACGCGCCGCCATTCCGCATAGCATGCGCGTCTTTGCTCGGGGCAGGTGACCGGCGGGCGCGAGAACGACACGCCAGAGACGACAGCGAGCCGTTCGCGGTCCTCGTGGTCCCGATCCCCAAGCCCGCCAGCGCCCGCCAAGAAGAGGAGCACGCCAAGAGGGCGTTGCTGAGAGCCTACAAGGTTCGTTTTATAGGGTTCCCGAGTGGCACGGGGGTCCGCGTGCCTACGAATCTCGATGGACTCAAGGGTGCTCCAGGGGGCCGGAAGGTCACGCAAGCGAGCGAGGTAAATTCGCATCGCCGCCGCGAGATCCTCCCGGGATTCCGGCAACAAGACCGAGCTTCCGTAGCCATCAAAGAGAGCATCCGAGAGCGTCATCACACCGGTCTCACAATCGGGTTCGAGCGCCAAGGCTAGCAGCACGGGGTCACTGCAAAGTGTTGCGAAGGCCGCTTCGACCTCGGCGAGCGACCGTTCCGAGAGAGATCGCGGCTGCTATATCCGGAAGTGCTGGGATGTTCGAGGACCGGCGTCATTTTGACGCTACTCGTACGCATGGATCGTGCGGCTTCTTCGAGAGCGCTGGCGGATTCGACGAGCGTGCGTGCCACGCGGTCCTGGGTCTGAGAGTTCTCAACGCTGCTGGGTTTGCCGGGTGAGCTCTGCGAGTTCGCCGGGCGAGTCGGATCCGAAGGCGCGCTCAAGCTGTTCATCGAGCCCCATGCTGCGCGCATGAAAGGCGCCTTCGATCAACCGCCCCGTCACCGTAGCACTCACAGGTTGCAGGGGGGAATCAGCCGGTGGACGCCCTGAATGGACGCCTGACCGGCGGTGAGACTCACCCCAGACCGCCCCCGAGAGATTTTATGTCAGTCCTCGACGAGGTCTTCGAGGGGCGGGCAGGTGCAGATCAGGTTGCGATCGCCGTAGGCATTGTCGATTCGCGCTACAGGCGGCCAGAACTTGTGTTCCCGAGTCCAGGGCGCCGGATAGGCCGCTTCGGCTCGGGTGTAGGCGTAGGGCCATTCGTCGCCACACACGACTTCCGCCGGGTGCGGCGCATGCTTAAGTGGGGAGTCACCGTCCGCGACCTCGCCGCGTTCGATGGCCCGAATTTCTTCACGAATCGTGATCAGTGCATCACAGAGCCGGTCGAGTTCCTTCTTGGACTCGCTCTCCGTGGGCTCGATCATCAGGGTGCCAGCGACTGGAAAGGACATGGTCGGGGCGTGGTAGCCGTAATCGATCAGTCGTTTGGCGATGTCTTCGACGGTGATATTGGCGGAGCGTTCGAAGGGTCGGCAGTCGATGATGAATTCGTGGGCGACGCGTCCGGCGGGCCCCGTGTAGAGAACGTCGTAGTCCTTGGCGAGGCGGCCGGCCATGTAGTTGGCGTTCAGGATCGCGATCTGGGTCGCGCGGGTGAGCCCCTCCGCACCCATCAGGGCGATGTACGCCCAGGAGATCGGAAGGATCGACGGGCTACCGAAGGGCGCTGCAGAAACCGCGCCTTCGCCGAAGACGGGATGTCCGGGAATGAAATCGCGCAGGTGCTCCGCTGCGCAGATCGGCCCCATGCCCGGGCCGCCACCGCCGTGAGGAATCGAGAATGTCTTGTGCAGATTGAGATGGCAGACGTCGGCGCCGATCTCGGCGGGAGACGTGAGGCCAACCTGGGCATTCATGTTTGCGCCGTCCATGTAGACCTGGCCGCCGGCTTCGTGAATGACGCTGCAAATCTCGCGGACGGCTTCTTCGAAGACGCCGTGGGTCGACGGATAGGTGATCATCAGCGCGCCGAGTTCATCGCGGTATTTGTCGACCCGTTCGCGAAGATCCGTAACATCGATGTTCCCACGTTCATCACATTTTACCGCAACGCATCGGAAGCCCGCGATCACCGCACTCGAAGCGTTCGTGCCGTGCGCCGAAACGGGGATCAGGCAAACGTTTCGTTCGGCTTCATCACGCGCTTGGTGATAGCGGCGGATCGCGAGGAGTCCGGCGTATTCACCCTGGGAGCCAGCATTCGGTTGAAGCGAAACTGCAGGCAAGCCCGTGATTTGTCCAAGCCAGGTTTCGAGCTGCTCGAATAGCATCGAATAGCCCGCGGCTTGATCCGCCGGAGCGTAGGGATGCATGTCGCCGAACTCGGGCCAAGTGACCGGAATCATCTCGACCGTCGCGTTCAACTTCATTGTGCACGACCCCAGCGGGATCATCGAAGTCGTGAGTGAGAGATCCTTTGCCTCGAGGCGATGGATATAACGCAGCATCTCCGTCTCGGAGTGGTGCGAATGGAAAACATCGTGAGTGAGGTACTGGGAAGTTCGCGTGAGCGCCTGGGGGAGTGCGTCTTGATTGTCTTCGTTAGGCGTGATCGCCGTGAAGTCGAAGTCCAGTGCGCGATCTGTGGTGAAGCACGCAAGGATGTCGAGCACATCATCGGGTGTCGTGGTCTCGTCGAGGGCTATGCCGAGAGAACCGTCGGGCCGCTGTGCTGCTTCCCGGGTTCCGTCTGATTCGCCGGCGCCGCCAGCTAGGTCAGAGGCGCCGCCAGCTAGGTCAGAGGCGCCGCCAGCTAGGTCAGAGGCGCCGCCAGCGCTGTAAAAAGTCCGCAGGTTGAGTTCCTGCTCCCAGCCCGCCGAGAGTACTTCTTGCACACTGATTCCAACAGGACGAACGCGCAGGGTGTCGAAGTAGTCATCGGTTTCGACGTTCTGGCCGAGCTGCTCAAGGCCGCGCTTGAGTGCGCCAGTCAGCGCGCGTACACGAGTGGCTGTACGGCGTAGTCCTTCGGGGCCGTGATAGACGGCGTACATGCTGGCAATAATGGCGAGCAGGACTTGGGCTGTGCAGATATTGCTCGTCGCCTTCTCGCGACGGATATGTTGTTCTCGGGTTTGGATGGCGAGGCGATAGGCGAGACGCCCGTCGCGATCCCGCGAGAGGCCTACTAGTCGTCCAGGAATGCGTCGGGCATATTTTTCGAGGGTCGAGAAGAACGCAGCGTGCGGGCCACCAAAGCCCATAGGCACGCCGAAACGCTGGGTCGTACCAATGGCGACATCGGCACCGAGCTCGCCGGGCGGCGTGAGCAGCGTCATGGCAAGCAAGTCTGCGGCGACGCAGGCGAGGGCGCCTGCGTTATGTGCGCGCTCGATGATCGCGCGCGGGTCGCGGATGCGGCCGTCGGTTGCGGGGTACTGAAGCAGGACGCCGCCGACGCCGAGGGCTTCGAAGTCAGCCGTCTCTGGATCGCCAATGTGCAAAGTCATGCCGAGCCCTTTGGCTCGGGTGCGAAGAACGCCTAATGTTTGTGGGTGGCAATCCTCAGCAGCGAAGAACGAATTCTTTTTATCGCCCTTAGCGACGGCGCGGCAGAGCCCAAGGGCTTCGGCTGCGGCGGTCGCTTCATCGAGGAGTGAGGCGTTTGCCAGGGGCAGTCCTGTTAGGTCTGCGACCATGGTCTGGAAGTTGAGGAGCGCTTCGAGTCGACCCTGGGAAATCTCGGCCTGGTAGGGCGTGTACTGTGTGTACCAGCCGGGGTTTTCGAGGACGTTCCGGCCGATCACGCCGGGGACGATGACCCCGTTGTAGCCCTGGCCGAGATAGCTGCGGTGGACGCGGTTCTCGTTTGCGATTTCGCGCAGGGCGACGAGGAGTTCTTGTTCGCCGAGAGGCTCGAGCGGCAAGCCGTCGAGGACGAGCTTTTCCTTGGCGCGGATCGAAGCGGGGATCGTGGCGTCCGCGAGATCTTCCAAGCGGTCGACGCCGACAGCCTTCAGCATTTCGGGGAGGTCGCTCGTTCGCGGACCGAGATGGCGACGGGCGAAAGTGTCCGAGGGGCGAAGAAGCGCAGAGGGAAGCGCAGAGGGAAGC
>JASDVF010000063.1:154638-176220 GCA_041440805.1 Myxococcota bacterium
GAAGCGCAGAGGGAAGCGCAGAGGGAAGCCCCGAGGGAAGCCCCGAGGGAGGCCCAGAGGGTGTCGAGGATGAAGAGGAGGGTATGGACATAGGAGGGGGATCCCGGAGAGTTCGGGCGCGACAGCATCGGCGCGTATGCGCCGCGCTCTTGGCGCAAAAAACGAGACACGAACGAAACGCAAGCGAGATAGGCACACGAAAGACGAACGCGACACTTTGTGGGGCTGCATATGGGGGACGCAGGCACGGTCACGGGGCCGAAACCGCCGCAAGGATTAGCACAGCGTCCAGCCCAAAATGGCTATTCCGTCCTACTTCCGTAGGGAAGGCGCAAAACCGTGCTCGCGAGGCCAAGCCGCATGGAGCCCGCGGCCGACCGTGAGCCGGGTCTGGCTCACGAGGCGCTCAGACGTCGTCGAGGAGTTGTCGGACGCGCTGGATTTCTTCTGAGCTGCCCAGGACGAGCAAGCGGTCACCCGGTTCGAGGGCAAAATCTGGCGTCGGATTCGGGTGGCTATTCGCACCGCGCTCGAGAACAAGAACGTTGCCCCCGGTTCGCTTCCTAAGATTGAGGTCTCCCAGGCTCGGTCGCTCCGACACGTTCATTGGAACTTCGACCCACTCCGTGTCGGCATGGTCAAGTAATTCGATGAGCCAAGGATCGATCGGCAGGGCCGCTGGCGCCCGAATCGCGTCGTAGCCCTCTTCTCGCAGGGCTTCCGTGAATCGTGCGATCGCACCCATCGGGATATCGAAAGATTCGAGCGCCCGCGCCACCAACTCGATCGATCCCTCGAATTCCTCGGCGACGACGACGTTGGCGCCGGCCATAGAGAGACGGTCGACCTCTCGCACGTAGCGCGTGCGAGCCAAAATCGGCGTTGTAGAAGACATGGCGCGGATTCGCGAAACGATGCGCCGGGTGGCCAAGGGATCAGAGATCGCGACGGCGACGAGCCTTGCTTCCGTAACCTTGAGATGGCGGAGCACTTGGGGTCGCGTCGCGTCGCCGTAGATGACGGGCTCGCCGGTATGCCGCGCCTCGAGGGCGGCACTCGGGTTCGTATCGACTGCAATAAAGGGCACGTCGAGGGAGCGCAGCAACCGGATCAGGGTTTGCCCTGCCGGGCCGTAGCCGATCACGACCACACGGCCCTCTTCGGGCGCAAGGCTTGAGAAGCCGTCCTCGGGCATGTCTTCCCCGGGATGACCGAGGCGCTCGCTGATCGCGCCGGCGATAGCGGGGGCGTAGCGGATCATGAAGGGCGAGATCACGAGGGTGACGATGGAGGCGGCGATGACGCGCTGTTGCAGGACGGGCTCGATGATCCCGGCTTGTCCGGCGACGCCCAGCAAAACGAATGCGAATTCGCCCATTTGCGCGAGGGAGAGCCCCGCTTCGAGGCTCACGCGCAGGGATCGCTTGAGGAGTACGCGGCCGGCGATGACCACGATCAATGTCTTTCCGAGCAGGATCGCGATGACATCGAGAACCAGAGTCCAGGGCGCTTCCGCGACTTGGGCCGGGCTGAAGAACATGCCGACGGCGGTAAAGAAAATGCCGAGGAGGACGCCGCGAAGGGGCACGACTTCGCTGAAGAGTTGGTGCGCGTAGGGCGAGCCACTGGCGGCGACACCTGCCAGGAATGCGCCGACGGCGAGGGTGAGGCCTAGGGCTTCTGCGGCGAGGGCGGAGCCCAGCACCAAGAGCAACGCAAAGAGACTGAAGAGTTCGCCGCCGCGATTTTGGGCGACACGGTCGAGCAGACGCGGAACTAGGAACCAGACGCTAAAGCCGACGAAGGCGAGGGCGAGGGCCATGCGCCCGATCGCGATCCCGATTTCGCCCAGGTTCCCGGAGCCCGCGGCGAGCAGAGGCACCAAGAGGAGGAAGGGGACGATCGCGAGATCCTGCATGAGCAGCGTCGCGACGGAGAGTTGCCCGCTCGGGGAATCGATCTGCCCTTCATCCGAAAGGAGTCGCAAGACGATCGCCGTACTCGACATCGACACGCAGCCGCCGAGGACCAAAGCGGAAATCCATGGAAGTCCAAGTCCGTAGAACGCACCCGCGACCAAGGCCACAGTCATGCTGACCTGGAAGCCACCGCCAACGAGAGCGGGCCGCCAGAGCGCGCGCATCCGTTCAATCGGGAGTTCGAGCCCGATCTCGAAGAGCAGGAACACGACGCCGATCTCGGCGAGTTCGCGGACGGCTTCGGGGTCGCTCACGAGGCCGGTTGCGCCGGGACCCGCCAGGGCACCGACGACGAGGAAGCCGACGATGGATGGGAGTCGAAGGCGGTCAGTGGTTGCGACGGCCGCTGCCGCTAAGCCGAGAAGTACGACAGCCTCGACTAAGCCGTGGGAGACTTCCAAGCCCGGCTACTTCGGTGCGCGCTGAGCACGCGGAATCAAGACCCGGTCGCGCGTCAAAGGGATTGTCGAATCTGCTCGAGCACGAGGCGCGAGCGGGCTTCGTTGCCGAAGATCCCGATGCGAATCCGCAGCTCAGTCTGCTCGGGCCCGTTCGCGTATAGCCGTATGTCGACGGGGTCACCGCCCGCTGTCGTCGCGGTCCATCGCACGTTGTCCCCAGTCAGCACCGCCTCGGCATCCGCGTAGCGGAGTGTCTCGACGGCCAGTCGCGTGGCATCGTGGACTTGTGTGAGAGAGGCTGCTTCGGTCACGCGAAGCTCGCCCGTCGCGAAGGCGATCGCGCTGGTTCCCGCACCGCCGACGAGCAGCAGCGCGCCGCAGCCGCCTTGCGCGAGGACCATTCCAATTAGAGCGCAAAGAAAGGCCGCACGTCCCGAACGTCTAGCTCGGTCTGCTTTGGAGCGGTCAGGCATGATTGGCTGGATTCGTCTCACGCCTGCGAGTCTCGGCCTTCCCTAGGAATCTGTCGAGCAGGCGTTAACAATTGGGCTCTTCGGCAACGACGAGGATTAGCTAGCCGCCCCGCCCAGGAAGAGAATTTCGACTCGAGTCTGCTCATCGTGGGGGAAGAAGGTCAATACGACTTCCATTCCAAGGGTCTTCGCATATAGAGCATGCTGAATGTGGCGGGTATTGGCGTGGTCGACCTTGTAGCCATTGGCTCGTAGAGCGCGCCCGAAGTCATCCGCCGCGGGATCGAGCGCGGGGCGCTTCGTCGTTCAGCATGCTGTCGAAGGCGGCATCGGCACGGTTTTGAACTCGGCCCAGGCGATCATGCGCGTCTGCGCCGCGAGAATTTCGTGGTGCATCGGTCCGCGAAAGCGCGACATCCCCTAGGAGCTGATTCCTGTCGAGGTTTTGAAGCATAAGTGGCGCGAACCTGGCGAAAGGGTCCAACATCGAGAGAAAAGCCTTCAAGAATCGGTGCCTACACTGCGATAAGTCATCTCAGTTGCCGCTCTTATTGCGGCGCCGCCACAGGATAAATGGAGAGCGTTGGGAATGTCCGAGATGCAAGGCAAGACACGGATGGACGAGGGAATGGCAGCCTGGTCTGCTCCAAGTGAGCCAGAGAGTTATATCGAGCACCAAGCCGCACTCGACGCCACGCTTTTTCGCCACGGCTCCGATCCGTACGAGCTCGTGCTGGAACTCGAATCAGGGGAACTCCGCGTCCGGGATCGCTCGCTAGAAGCCCATTCGAGCCTAAACCGTCGCTGACCCTCTGAACGAATCCCGCATTGAGGCAGATTTCCCAAGGGGATACCGAGAAATCTGCACAAAGCGGTGTTAACGTCCCTTGCGAGGCCCCTCGGATGACGAGAGGGCCTCGCTGTTATTGGGACCACTGTTCTTCCACGTTCCCGACGAATCGTCGGTGAATTGGGGAGCTGTCCCACGCGCGCACCTTTTCTGCCGCGCACGCATTTCCGGGAGAATGCCAAGTGAGTCTGCATCCGCTCATTACACTCGTGAACGATCGCGACGTGAAGCAAGCCAAGGGCTTTCGCCTCGCCGCCGAGAGGCTTACGGGTACGTCCCTCGAGGCCGATTATCAGACCGAGGGAAAGAACACACCGAAACGTTCGGACGAAGACCTCACGTATTTGAACGTGCGGGTCGGTCGTAAGGCGAAGGCGCGCCAGAATAATCGCGACGAGAAGCATCTCGCCGAAGCCATCGCGCGCGCGACGAGCGGTGACGATCCGTTGCTGCTTGAGTTGCCGACAGGCGAGACGCTGACGATTGTTGATCACTGCGTGCCGATTAAGACGGCGGCCGCGGAGAAGGACAAGGGCGACAACGATCCGAACGCGGGCGTGGAAGATATTCCGATGCTCGCGATGATCGGTGAAGACCGCGTCGGCGTGATCGTGATGAAATTCCTTGAGCCCGACGCGACGCGAAGTGGTGCGGGCGACACGCCGCTGCGACTTTTCTTGCAGGGCTTGGCGCATGCAGCCGTGGTCGATGCGAATAAGGCTGCGTTTAGCGCTGAAATTCAAGCTGTCTGTGGCAAGTCGATCGGCGAAGAAGCACCCGCCGTGATTCTGGCCGCGAGCCCGCGCTACTGGGAACTTTGCCGAAAGCGCGAAGCTCAGAAGGGCGCGGCCTGGATTCGTGAGCTCGAACGACTCGCCCGTGAAATTGGCGAGACGGTCGGCACCGAGTTTTTCTTCGTAGGCCTATCCACCGAAGCGACGGAAGAGTCGGCTGGTTGGGATTACGACGACGAAGGCGCCAAGCTGAGCGGCGGAATCATTCTCGACAAGGCATGGGAAGCGGGTGCTGGAAAGCTTAAGCCCAAGCCCAAGCCCAAGAAAATCGACCCGGCGGACGAAATCATCGAAGCCGACCCGTCGAAGCCCCTCATGCCGTACAACATCCGTGATTCGTATCAGCGCGGCGATCGTGTGAACCACAAGACCCTCGGTGAGGGCGTGGTTCAGAACATCACCGGTCGTGGCAAAATCTCGGTGATGTTTGGCGAAGAGAAGAAGCTTCTGATTCACGAGCGGCCTTAGCCCCCTAACCCTTTGGCCCCCTAACAAGGGTGGTCGCGGTAAGGGATCCATTGCGCTCATTCTGTTTGCGCCAGCTTCTTCCCCACCTTTTGCCCTAGAGAACCCCCCTAAATGTCCAAATCCGCCGACGACCCGCAGCGCTTCGAGCGCTTCGAAGGCACCAGTGGGTACATCGCATCCCGTTCACTCGAAGATGCCGTGAACTGCGCCCTTGCTCTTGAACGTCCGCTCCTTGTTAAGGGGGAGCCGGGGACTGGTAAGACGCTGCTCGCGCATCACGTGGCCGAAGGCCTCGGTATGTCGATGGATAGTTGGCATATTAAGTCGACGTCCAAGGCTGAAGACGGGCTCTACGTCTACGACACGATCCAGCGCCTGAACGACGCACGCTTCGGCGATGGCGATGTGAAGGATATCCGCAGCTATATCCGGCTCGGGCCTTTGGGTCGCGTGTTCTCCTCCGAAGAACGCCAAGTGCTTTTGATCGACGAAGTCGACAAGGCCGATCTCGAATTCCCGAACGACATCCTGCGCGAACTGGACGAAATGCAGTTCACGGTCATGGAGACGGGTGACGAGGTCGTCGCAAAGAAGCGGCCTATGGTGATCATCACGTCGAATAACGAGAAGGAATTGCCCGACGCATTCCTGCGGCGTTGTGTCTTCCACTTCATCGACTTCCCCGACGTCGATCAGATGCGCGAGATCATCGACGTGCATCATCCGGACGTTGAGAAGAAGCTCCTCGAGCAAGTCCTCGTGAAGTTCTATTGGCTGCGCGACCAGAAGGAATTGCGAAAGCGTCCTTCGACGTCAGAGTTGATCGATTGGATCACAGCTCTGATTCGTGCCGGTGTTGACCCGTCGCAGCTTGAAGAGGAAGTGCCTTTCATGGGCGCGCTGCTTAAGAACGAGCAGGATACGCGAACGGTTGGCGGCTTCCTTGAACGTGGTGGCACACCGCCCAAGACGTTTGACGAGCTAAAGGGCCCCGGCCGCCGTTAGGCGCGGGGTTCTCGGGTCATCTATCCATTTATGGTCTTCCTCGACTTCTTCTACGAACTGCGCGCCGCGGGGCTTAAGAGCACGCTCCAAGAATGGCGAATGCTGCTCCAGTGCCTTGAGCTCGGGCTGCATAATTCGAGGATTGAAGGCTTCTACCACGTTGCACGCGCGTGCCTCGTGAAGAGCGAAAGCGACTTCGACACGTTTGATGTCGTTTTCGCAAAGTACTTTGAAGGCATCGAAGGCGTCGCTGCGCTCCCGCAGGAACTGCTTGACTGGCTCGCGGACCCGAAGCCCTTCGAAGAGCTGACGGAAGAACAGCGCGCCGCGCTTGAACATCTCGACATCGACGAGTTGATGAAGCGCTTCCAGGATACGATGGCCGAGCAGAAAGAACGCCACGATGGTGGCAATCGCTGGGTCGGGACGGGCGGGCGCTCTCCCTTCGGTCACGGCGGCGAACATCCGACCGGCATTCGCGTCGGCGGCGAGTCCCGTAATCGCACTGCCATGAAGGTTGCCGAGGACCGTCAGTTTCAGGATTACCGGACAGACGTCGCCCTAGATACGCGTAACGTGAAGCTCGCGCTTCGTCGCCTTAGGCAGCTGACGCGCACCGACGGTCCCGATGAACTCGACATCGACGGCACGATCGATAAAACCTGCCGCGATGCGGGCGAGATCGATTTCGTGTTCCGGCCGAAGCGGAAGAATGACGTTCGGCTGCTTCTGTTGTTGGATGTCGGTGGGACGATGGACCCGTATTTCGAGCCCGTTAGTCGGCTCTTGTCCGCGCTTCACGAAGAGCGTGGCCTGCGTGACTTTAAGGCGTTCTACTTTCATAATTGCGTGTATGAACGCGTCTATGAGACGGGCCGTCTACTAAGGTCCGAATCGATCATGACGGCTGACATGTTGCGAACCTACGGCGAGCGCTGGAAGCTGCTCGTCGTCGGCGATGGCGCGATGCATCCGAGCGAATTGAACTCAGCTAGGGGCAACATCAATCATCGCATGGAAACCGAAACGAGTGGCGCCGCCTGGCTCGACCGAATCGTGCGCCATTTCGATCGTTCGGTCTGGCTGAATCCCGATCGGCCCGTCGAGTGGGCCATGTCTTCGACCTGTCGCCAAATTTCGCACATGTTCCCCATGCATCAGCTTTCCGTCGAGGGCATCGAAGAGGGCGTAAAGGGCTTGGTTGGCGCCCGGCCGACGATGGCGCGCCCCGTGATGGCTCCGGGGTCGAGCCGGCTCTAGGCTTCCGCTAGGAGTCTTGTTACCGCCGCACGCTTTACCGATCCGCCCTCGGCGTATCTTGCGCGAGCCACCGAGGGCTCACTGCACGCCAGCAGGTTTGCCGAGCACCGCTCGAATAGCATGAGCGTTGCGTGAACTAGCTGTTGCCGCGGTCGCGATCTGATACATCCACGTGGACGTCCAGCTGCGGGAAGGCGATGGTTATGCCCGCCTCGCCGAAGAGTTCATCGATTCGGTATCGCACATCGCTCTGGATGCCGGCGCGGTCCGTCTGTTCGTCGTAGCGGATCCAGAAGCGCACCTCGAAGAGCAGGGCGCTGTCCCCGAAGTCGGAGAAGATGGCGGTGGGGGTGGGAGAGGTGCGGCAGCGGGGATGCTCGGCGGCGGCCTGAATCAGAAGCTCTTCGACCTTGCGGGTCGGGGATCCGTAGGCGACGCCAATCTTGACGCGAAGCCGGAGCATGGGATCTTCGTGAGTCCAGTTGACGACGTTGCTTTCGAGGAACGATGCATTGGGCACGATGATGTGGAAGTTGTCCGGCGTACGGATACGCGTGCTGCGGAGGCCGATCGATTCGACGGTTCCGACGACACCGCCGATGTCGACGAGGTCGCCCGTACGGATCGGGCGTTCGGCTAGAAGCAATAGGCCGGAAATGAAATTCGAGAGAACGGTTTGGCTGCCGAAGCCGATGCCGATTGCGAGGGCGCCACCAGCGACCGCGAATGCGGTGAGCGGGATATTGACCGCGCGTAAGGCGAGTAGGAATGTAATCGCGAGTAAGGCATAGAAGGTGAGCGAGGCGAAGGCGCTGGAAGCGCCGTGGTCGAATCCAAAGCGCGGGAAGACGGTATGTCTTAGTTGGGTGCGCAGTACGCGGGCGAGCCAGAGGCCCAAGAAGAAGACCGAGAGGGCAATGACGATCTTGCCGGGCGTGATCGGACTGTCTTCAGAGGTCGTGAGCTCGTAGGTCCAGAACGAGAGTGCGGCGGACCCGATTCCGCGAAGTCGCTCGCCGAAATCGCGGTTTTTCATGCGCGCCGACAATTCGACCTGCAAGCGATTTTCGAGACCGATCGCGCTATCGAGGTCGGCGAGGTCCGCTTCATAGAGTGAGACGAGTTCGTCTAGATCATCGAATTCAAACTGAAGGAAACGCGAGGCATTGGGCGCCTTCGGGTCGAATTCCGTCGTTCGCGTGAGCAGCTTCGCGGAGGCGAGCTTCGTTTCGGCGAGTTCCGCCTTATGAATTCGCCGCAATCGTGTTAGGCGATCCAGTACGCTCTCGGTCTCCGCGCGCCACGCGGGTGCTTCTTCGAGGTCGAGGCCTTCGCCGAGGACCTTGTAGCGGTGTTGCCAGGCGACTCGCATGCGCTCGAGTCGTTCGAGCCGCTCGCCGAGAAGGGCCGTAATGCGTTGGCGATGGGCCAGCTGCGTTTGCCGCGTCGATAATTCGATCGTGTAGTCGCCGTACGCTTCGGTCTGGCTGGGGATCGCGCGGCTCTCTGTCGCACGGAGCGTGCCCTCGGCGGAGGTGAGTCGTGCTCTCGCGAGTTCGAGCGCACGATTGGTGCGCAGCCTTTCGCGGTCGAGTCGTTCTATGGCGTCGTTTAGGTCCGCGGGGCGCGGCAGAAGCTGTGATTCGACCCAATCGAGTGCCGCTTGTGCTTGGCGCGTCGCCCCCAGCCGAATCTCTTGCTCGATCGAGGCGCTCGCAACTTTCTGTTCGGCAAGCGCAGTTTGCTGATCTGCGATCGCAATCCGATCTTCCATCGCCCGGAGCTCTGTTTCGAGGCGAATGCGCTCGACCTGCCCCTTCTCGTCCTGAAGCACATCCGTTAGTCGGCGTCGTTCCTTGGCGAGATCTTGCGCCCGATCCTGAGCGCTCTTTACGTTGGCGCGCCGGTCATCGAGGACATTCCTGTGTTGTTTTTCGTGGCGTGTAGCGTTTTGCCAGGCAGAGAAAACACCGTCGAAGATGGGGATCGGGAAGGGCGGGGGGTCGGCGACGATTTCGCTTGGGTTTCGAGCGAGGCCGGATTCGATAGCCGCCTTCCCGATGCGCAGTGCGTCGATCTGGATTTGAGCCTCGCGCCTTTGCTCAAGAACTCGCACCAACCGAGTTGCGACATCGACGGAGCCAGTGGCAACTCGGCGTGTATTGACTTCGGGATCCGCTGCGAGGTCGACGCCTCCCTTGAGGGCGGCGAGCCTCGTGCGAGCCTCGGCCAACGCTGCTTCGATCGCCTGGACCGGCGGCACTTCTGGCGGAGCGGCTTCGGCGGCACTTGGCGTATTGGATGCCGGATTGAGTGCGTCGAGCAACAGATTCTGGGCGAAGGCCGCTGTCGGCAAAACCGTAATCAGGGCGACCCCGAGCATCAGCAGGCTCAGGGAGCGACGGCACACGATGGCCATGCCCCGCTGGCTGCTTGGGCTGCAATGAACGGAGGACTTTGTACGCGAACGGGGCCCAGGCATCTTCATCGCCGCGCATCCTAGCAGCGCTGGATTGACGTTTTGTCGCGACGATCCGACAGAACCCGTTAAAACGGCAAAATCCTTTTTAACTCCAATAAGATGAATGTGTTTTGTCGCCCGACAAAACGTGTGCGTTCTACTACTGGGGGCGCTCCTCGGCTCCGCTCAAGGGCGCTCTCGGCGGCGAAGGCAACTCTAGGAGCCTTCGAGTTGACGGTTCGAGATGTGTTCGGGACGCTTGAGCTCTGCGCCCTGGAGGTCGCGATTTCGATGTCTCTAGATTCCGCCTTTCAGTACGCCGCCCAGCTTGAAGATCCCATTCGCGCCGACCTCGTCGAAGCCCATCGCCGCTCCTGGGCGCGCCTGGCCGGATCCGGCACCTGGTGGACGGGTCCAGAACGAATCGCCATCGCGGCCGCGAGTCGCGCCGCGATTGACTGCGCACTTTGTCGTGAGCGAAAGGAGGCGCTGTCTGCCTTTTCAGCCACTGGCGCGCATGACGGAGTTTCCGGAGGGGATTCCGAGGGCGTGATTCCTGAGGCGGCGATCGACGCCGTCCATAGGATCGTGACCGACGCATCCCGGCTCTCTGGGACTTGGATCGAAGGGCTCGCGGAGCAGGGCGTTTCCGATGCCCACTACGTGGAGTTACTGAGCGTCGTGGTTTCCGTGCGCAGCATCGACGCGTTCCACCGCGCGATGGGCCTTCCGCTTGAGCCCTTGCCTGAGCCCACGCTTGGCGGTCGCGAGCCTACGCGGCGGCGTCCGCCGACAGCCGAGAAGACCGACGCTTTTGTCGCGATGCTTCCGAGTCGCAAGCCTCCCGGGGAAGATGCGGACCTCTTTCCTGGCCCAGCGCCCTACGTGATTCGCGCCATGAGTCTCGTGCCGGATGCTGTTCGATGGCTCAAGGATTTGTCGGGTGCCCACTACCTCTCTATGGAGAGCGGGCAGATGTTTGACTTCGCGAATGGGCGAGGGCCCTTGTCTCGGGCGCAGACGGAGTTGATCGCGGGGCGCGTCTCCGCCGTCAACGAGTGCTTCTATTGAACGAGCTCACACGCATTGATGCTCCGTGCGAGCATCGAGACGCAAGGCGAGGAAGTCGATCTTCGAGGCCTGACCGACGGCAAGGCCGCGGGCGAGTCGTCGATTTCCGGTGCGGCAGCGCTGGTTGGTTTTGCGGAAGCGACACTTGGGGGAAACACAGATGAGATCGCGGTCGCGCGGGATCTCGTTCGGTCCGAGTTAGGCAGCGAGGCCTTGGTCGACGCGGCGGCGGTGATCGGGAATTTCGAGCGGATGGTTCGGGTAGCGGATGGCACGGGAATTCCCCTCGACGCAGCGGTGAACGTGGCGACGGAAGAGATTCGCGCCGAACTTGGAATCGACGCGTTCGCTTCGGAAGAGAGGAAGTCTGAAGTCGCTACGTGGCAGCGCTTGATGGCGCGTGCGATCGATCCTTTGGCGAAGATAGGATTGCGTTGGCAGGGCCGTCGGGCTTCTCGTTAAGCGCCAACCCGTTGACCGACTGCTAGAGGCTTCTGGCTAGACATCGAGCGTATCCCGCGACCTATTTGAACGTGGATCCGGTAGATTCCCAGAGCGTACGTCCCCGCGGAGTGACCGATCCTTGTTTGCACAATCTCGCTGGTCGATTTGGGCCGCACCGACGCTCGGTGCTGGGCTTATTTGGATTTCACAAGCAGCGTCGCTTTCGCTGCTGCCGGCACTTCCCTTGTGGATCGTTGCGACTTTGCTGGTTACGTCCGGCGGTGGGCAGTTGCTCACTCCCGGCGATCGGCGCATCACGCAAGTCGGTGCCTTGGCCGGGCTCGTCGGTGCTCTAGTTGCTTTGCCCTATGCCTTTGTGATTGGCCCTGGCACAGCGCTCTTTCTCGTAGCCTCCGCACTCTTCGCTAGCTGGGGCGCCGGGCGTATGGCGCTTCATGTCGAGCCGCACGTTTACGGCGTGCCCGCACCCACGCCTAGCGTGAGTGTCGCCGCGAAGGTGGCAGTCGATGAGTTGATTCTCGGCTTCGAGCATCTTTTGGGGACGCTTGGATTCGATCTCGATGGCAGCATCGAACGCGTTGTCGAAGAAATCGATGAGTTGCACTCACGCTTCGCGAATGAAGGAATCCTGGAGAAACCCGAGACCTATCATCAAGTGCCTCCGGATCTGATTGACCCCGAGATCCGCGTGCGCGAAATGGCGGGGCATCGCGTCGAAGTGCTGCGCTTCGAGAGCGGCTACGCGCCCGCGGACGGAGAACCAGGGCGGGAGCGTTGGCTTTCCTACGACGGCTGTCGGGATGCTTGGGCGTACGTGTTGCGCCACGAGGGACCGCCACGTCCCTGGCTTATTGCCACCAACGGCTACCGGATGGGGAACGGGGCGGTCGACGTCCGCCTCTTCGATCGATTTTATAAAGAGGGGAAGGGCAGCCGCTCGAGTGGGCTCGGTCTCAATGTGCTGATCCCAGTCTTGCCTCTACATGGCCCGCGGAAGCTAGGGCTTCATTCGGGCACGGGGTTTTTGAGCGTTGACGTCATCGATACCCTGCACGCTGAAGCACAGGCTATGTGGGATATGCGTCGGCTCTTGTCTTGGATTCGGGCGCAGGAAGCTCCATCCGTCGGTGCTTTCGGGCTCTCGTTAGGCGGCTTGACGACCGCGAATTTTGCGAGCCTCGCGGAGGGTCTCGTCTGTGCCGTGCCGGGGATCCCTCTCACGGATATTGCGCGGATGGCCGAACGCCACGCTGCCGCGCATCAAATTCGCTATGCGGAGGCGCTCGGATATGACTTTAGTCGGATCTCCGAAGTCCTAAGCGTGATCTCGCCACTCGCACTTCAGCCGAAGGTTCCGCATTCGGGCCGAATGATTTTTGGTGCCACCGCCGATCGCCTCGTGACTCCGGATCAGGTCCGCGATCTTTGGCGACACTGGGAAGAGCCGGAGATTGTTTGGTATCAGGGGTCTCATATCAGCTTCATGAATGAACGCGAAGTCTGGGCCGGGGTCGACCGAACGATGCGCGCGAGCGGGTTGTCCGCCTAAGGCGGGGGTTTCGGTTCGCGACGAGAGGAGGGGACTTGGCTATGCAGCACGCCTATCGACTCGATGATCGTTATCTGGCGGAACGGGATTTGCGCTAGACGCGCGTCCGCTCTGAGTCGGAGAGGGCCCCATTCAGGCCTGCGCAGGCGGAGGCGCGAGACTAGTGTTTCGGCTCTTCTCGGCGTGTCACTGCGAACTCAATCCCTTTCGACGATTTTGGATGCCCCTCTTGGACGAAGACTTGCTCTCAAAGCCATTTCGACCGTTCCCGATTCGTGCGATGAATGCGCTCGGGCGAGGCCTTGCGCGCATGGGCATCACTCCGATTTCGCTCGAAGAGGACAGTCTTTTCAAAGCGGCGCGCAAAGACGCAGGACTTTCGGATTTCGGTCCGGACACGTTTCGTCCGGGACTTGCTGCGCTTCTCGAGTCGATTGAATCCCAAGCGAAACTCACGCTATTCGGTCGCTATTTCACTCGGCGCCAAATCATCGAACTCTTGTCCCATAGGCTTCAGCTTGTGGACTGGCGAAGACGTCGTCCGGAGATCACCGAAGAAGTAATCCGCCGCCCGCTCTTTATCGTCGGACTACCCAGAACCGGTACGACTCTGCTTTACGGCCTACTTGCGGAAGATCCCGGAAACCGCGCACCGCTCTCTTGGGAGATCGATCAGCCAAGCCCGCCCGCGGAAACCGAGACCTATCTCACCGACCCGCGAATCGCGTCCACGCAGGCTCGCTTCGATCAGGTCGATCGGCTCGCCCCAGGGTTTCAAGCGATTCATCCCGTTGGCGCGCTGATGCCTCAGGAATGCATCGTCTCGACAGCTTCGGAATTTATGAGTATTCGATTCCAGATGTGCTTCGGCATAGAGAGCTACGATGAATGGCTTCTCGATCAGGATATGCGGCCGACATATGAGCATCATCGTCGCTTCTTGCAGCATCTGCAGTCTAGGCACAGAGCGGAGCGATGGATTCTTAAGTCGCCTGGGCATCTTGGGCCGCTGGACGCGCTCTTTGAAGTCTATCCCGACGCGATGATCGTTCAGACTCATAGAGATCCGATTCGTGTTATTCCGAGTGTCGCGCATTTGGAATATACGATGCGTTTGGTGTCTTCGGATGATGTTGATCCGAAGCGTGTGGGTAGGCAGATGCTCGGAGTTTGGGCGAAGCTGCTTAACCAGGGAATGGAATCCCGGGCGGCGCATCCGGAGCGAGAAGCACGGATTCTCGACGTTTCTATGCGTGAGATCGTCTCTGACCCGGTCGCCTGCGTCGAGAAGATCTACGCATATTTCGATCTGCCCGTGAGCGACGAGTTTCGGTCACGCATGCGCGACTATCTGGATGCACATCCGAAGGACGAGTTCGGCGTCCATCGATATAGCCTCGCGGCCTTTGGTCTTGAAGAAGAGGCGCTGAACACGGCGTTCAAGGGCTACCGCGAACGCTTCAATGTTACGCCAGAGCCGTATCGCAACTAGCAACTAGCGCCGAGTGCTATGAGTGCAGACTCTTAGGAGCGAGTGCCCTCTGAGAGTCGTCTTGGTAAGCCTTGGTCCCGTAGACGCGTTTTAGTACGGCGTCCTTCATGGGGGCCGGTAATAGATGCATGAACCAGGCCTGCAGGCCGGCTGAGAAGGGCGTGTAGTAGCGCTCCTTCGGCCGCCGAGCGGTCGCCGCGTGCAGGATTACTTCGGCCACCTGATCCGGCGAAATCGGATTTTCCAGGTTCTTCTTGGCGAGTTCGTCGAGATTGAACATCACTTGGCGGTAGGGATTCGACTCGTCTTCGCGCAGATGCTTCGCACCCTCCCGGGCGTTGTCGAAGACGGCGGTGTCGACGAAGCCGGGTATGACGAGCGAAAGCTTGATGCCGAAGGGGGCGAGTTCGAGTCGCAGGGCATCCGTCGCCGCATGAAAGCCGACCTTTGAGGCCGCGTAAGGAATTGCGAGTGGCGCGGGAATCATGCCGGCCACGGACCCGATATTGACGATGCGACCGCCGCCTTGCTCGCGCATGATCGGCGTGACGGAACCGATCAGCTGCAGCGCGGAAAGCAGGTTGACGTCGAAGATGTGCCGCATCTGCTGCCTGCTGAATTGCTCGATCGCTGCGCCGGGCGAATAGCCCGCATTGTTCACGAGGAGATCGACGCGACCGAGAGATGCGCAAGCCTCACGCACGGCTTCGTCGGTCTGCACCTCGTCCGCGAGGTCGGCCACGATCGGGTACGCGTTCGTGCCGATTTCCTCGACTTGTTTAGCGCAGAGGTCGAGGAGATCTCGTCGTCGAGCAATCAGCGCTAGGTCATAGCCGGCGTGGGCCAGCGCGCGCGCGGTGGCTTCGCCGATGCCAGAAGAAGCGCCCGTGATGATCGCGGTCGGACGTGCGGATTCGGTGGTTTTCGCGTCGTTTTGCATTGGCGCGAGTCTCGTCGATCGAGAAACCCGGGCAACCGGTTGGCGCCCTCGATTGCCTGACTCCGATGGCGTTAGAGTTCGATGGAAAGCGGGCGTCTGTGTCTTGGATAAGCTCGCGTCGCCTGCCGCCGAAATTGTTTTGGGAGTCTATTCTCGCGAACGTTTTTCATTCAGGGCCATGTCGAAAATTCCCATCAGGATTTCGCAGCCGAGTGAGTCCGGTTTTCCAAGCAGCCGCATAAGGCCTACGCCAGTGCCGAGAAATGACGACTTGCATTCCTGCTTTGGGCTGTCCATCGTAGGGCGTCTAAGGGGAAGAGGTCGAACGCAATCACGGTTCACCTTCCGCCTCTGGAGGAGAGAGCAGCAATGGATCGACGAGAATTCATGAAGACTGTGGGTGTTGCTGGCGGTATGGCAGGAGGCCTGAGTGCGGTGACGGGAAGCTTGGCGGCGAGTACGGCTGCGGCAGGACACCACGAACCGGGTGAGGCGACGTCGAAGGCGCGCACCGCCATGCATGGGTTGCTTGAGGCAATCCGAGGCGTGGAAGACAAATTGCTGACGGCCGAGCGTGGCTTCACGACAGAAGAACTCGCCGAAGCGGAGCGCTCTCTCGCGCATATTCTCTACACAGGGCTCGACTTTTGGCTCGAGGCCAAGCCGCATCGGCCGGTCTTCCGACCTTATGTGACGCCGACGCGAAAACTACTCGGCTGTAATCCGGACTCCGTCTATTTCTTTGCGCCGATCCAGGACAACAAGTCCTATCGGATCACGGGGAACCTGGCGGCAGCCGTATTTACCTCGTTCACCATCGAGATGGGCAGTCAAGAAGGGCACGCGGCACGGGGCTCCTCTGCCGCTCTTAGCGACCTCGATATGGAAGTGAATGGCGACGGCAGTTACGAGATCATAGTGAGCCGTGATAAGCCGGCCTCGGGCAACTGGCTAGAGCTCAAGCCGGGTTCGGGGCAGATCACGACACGTCACTATCATGAGTCACGACAGAATATTGCGTCGGTCCCAGGACGTGTCGTACCGATCAACCTGGAGGTGATCGACCCAGATCCGCTCACGCCCTACGGCGGGGACGAGGAAACCGCGAAGCATCTCGAATGGGTCGCGAACTACGTGCGTGAGCATTCGGCGATGACCTTCAATAAGACTTCGCCGGAGATGGCGAAGAAGCTGGGATGGGTTTCGCTCGAGCCGAACGAATTTGCGGCGCCGGGCCAATTCGCATCGGCCACGGGCGACACAGCCTACGGAAATGCGCACGCCTGGTATGCGTCAGCGCGCTATGAACTCGAACCGGATGAAGCGCTCATCATCAAGGGACGCTTCCCAGGGTGTCGATTCGCGAACGTGGTTCTTTGGAACCAGTTCATGCAGAGCTACGACTTCGTGAACCGCCAGATCTCGCTCAACCGGAATCAGATCGAATACGAAAAAGACGGCAGCTTCAAGATGGTCGTCGCGCACGAAGATCCCGGCGTTCCGAATTGGTTGGACACCGAAGGCCGAGGCACTGGCCAGATCTATTGGCGCTACGTCTTCCCGACGCAGACGCCGCAGCGCGTGAAGACGAAGCTCGTGAAGCTGGCATCGCTCTCTTGAGTCTCTCACTCGACGGACACGTCGCCGTGATCACCGGCGCAGCGAGTGGCATCGGCCTTTCGATGGCTCATCGCTTCGCGGGAAAAGGGATGCGCCTAGCACTGGCAGATGTCGAGCCTGCGGCTTTGGCGAACGCGGCGAAGGCGCTGCGTGAGACGGGCGCCGAAGTGCTTGAAATCGTCACGGATGTGAGTGACGCGGCGCAGATGGATACGCTCGCGTCGCGGGTGCGCGACGAAATGGGCCCGGCACACGTGGTCTGCTTGAACGCGGGCGTCTCAGGGGGAGGAGGTCTCCTTGAAACGCTGACGACCGAAGATTGGTCGTGGGGAATCGGCGTGAATCTTTGGGGCGTGATTCACGGCCTACGCGTCTTTTTGGCGGAGATGAAAGAGCGTGACGCGGGGCATGTTGTGATCACTTCATCGATCGCGGGCCTCATTAGCTCCCCACAAGCGGGGCCCTATCACGCAACGAAGCACGCCGTCGCCTCACTCGCCGAGGTGCTCTTTCGGGAACTTCACGAGGCGGGGTCGAAGGTGACATCGCATTGCCTATGCCCCGGCCTTGTCTCGACGAACTTCCCCTCCGGAGATCGGAACCGTCCGGATGGATTGCAGAACCCTGGGGCTGACGCGATTCCTGCGGAGGCGATCGCGGCAATTCATAAGGCGGTTCAAGAGATCTTTGATCGCGGTACGACTTCGGATCACGTCGCGGACTGTGTGCTTGCAGCGCTCGAGGATAATCGTTTCTGGATCTATACCGACGAGGTCCATCCGGCTGCGATCGCGGCAAGGCATAGAGCGATAGAGGACGCGTCGCCCCCGCCGACGAGCTTCGGCGCGCTCGACGGCTATTAGGCGCGCTCGACTTTTAGGAAAGCTGCGCCTCAGTTGCTCGCTCTTTCTCTTTCTCTTTCTCTGCCCCTACTCTTTTCCCAGTTGCAGGGGGTGAGAACGCGTTAGGGCTCGAGCACTACTTTCAGCACGTCTTCGTCGTGGTTGGCGAAGATGCGATACCCGTCCGCCGCTTTGTCGAGAGGCATGCGGTGCGTGATGATCTCGCTCGGGTCGAGTTTGCCCTGCTCGATCATGGGGAGTAGCCGCGGAATGTACTTCTGCGGTTCGACCATCCCAGCACGGAACGTAATGTTCTTGCCCATGATCCCGTGCATGATCGAAATCGGGACAGGGTCGTCTGTGATCACGCCGATCACGGAGACGTGGCCGCCGGGGCGCACGATGTTGATGCATTCGGTGACGAGGGGCGCGCTGCCAACGGCTTCGATCGCGGAGTCGGCGCCTCGCCCGTTCGTGAGCCCCGCGACGACCTCCGAGAGATCCTGCTTCGTCGGATTGACGGTCACGCAGCCTCGTGCGGCCGCTTTTGCGAGCCGGCCGTCATCCAGATCGACCGCGATAACGGCCGAGGCTCCGAATAACACGGCGGAACGCTGAGCGAATACGCCGACGGGACCGGACCCGTAGATGACGACGACATCGCCGATTTGGATCTCCGCGAGGTCCGCGCCCATGAATCCGGTGGGAAGGATGTCGGAGAGGAAGAGGGCGCGTTCGTCTTCGATCGATTCGGGGACGCAATAGAGATTCGTATCGGCGTAAGGAACGCGAAGTCCTTCCGCTTGCCCGCCCGGAAGAATCGGATTACCGAAGATGTTCGTCCACATGCCGTGAGCCGTCGTCTTTTCGCATGCGCCCCAGGCGTCGTGCTGGCACATCTGGCAATGCCCACAGCCCGTCGTGCACGATACGAGAACACGGTCGCCCTTCTTGATCTGCCTCACATCAACACCGACATCTTCAACTACCCCGAGGACTTCATGGCCGACCGTGAAGCCTTGGATCTCCATTGTTGGCGCGTGCCACATATGGAGGTCCGAGCCGCAAATTGCGGTGCGGACCGTTCGCACAATGGCATCCGTGGGTTCGAGAATTTTCGGGTCCTCGACGTGATCGACTCGGAAATCTTCTTGACCGTGGTAGACGACAGCTTTCATGCGGATCCTCTATAAATGAGTAGACGGGGGCGACGCTCGTGGTGATGAGTACTGCCTCGTTAGAGGGCGTGACATGAATAGTCGATTCGACGCTAGCAGCTCGGCGACAGATATTGCGCGCCCGTAGAGGGGCGCCCCGTGGCCTCTCGCGTTAGCGTTTCGAAGTATTAGTGGTGCCAAACAAACGGAGATCTCATGTCGTTACACTCGCCCTCTCACGCATCGTCACAGGAGATTCGCTCTCGGCTGGATCATCCCGTGATCGATGCCGACGGACACATCATCGAGTTCCTCCCTGCGGTCCGAGACTTTCTCGTTGAAGAAGGCGGGCGGAAGCTCGCGGAAGAATTCGACCAGGTCGTCGACGCTGGACGGCGGCTCGAGTCGCTTTCGATCGATGAGCGCCGCGCGATGGGTGCGTTCAAGTTGACGTGGTGGCCCTATCCTGCAGAAAATTCTCTCGACCGAGCCACGGGTATGTTGCCAGGACTTCTTTACGACCGCCTCGACGAGTTCGGCATCGACTATGCGGTGCTCTATCCGACGATGGGGCTGACCGGGATGAGCCTCGATCAAACAGATCTTAGGCGTGCATCGATTCGCGCGTTTAACCGCTGCGCCGCAGAGATGTTTGCGCCGTACGCGGATCGCCTCACGCCGGTCGCGATGATTCCGATGTACGACCCGGGCGAAGCGCTAGATGAACTCGAATATTGCGTCGGAGAGCTTGGGCTGAAAACGGTTCTGTTAAATGGCCTGGTGTATCGCCCGCTCACGAAGGATCCTGATGCGTCGCGCGGCGCGCGCTGGGTAGATGCCTTCGGTCCAGAGAGCCCTTATGACTACGATCCGGTTTGGGCGAAATGCGTCGAGTTAGGCGTCGCTCCGACTTTTCATTCGAGCGCGATGGGTTTCGGAAGTCGGATGTCTCAGACCAATTACGTCTATAACCATATTGGCAATTTTGCG
The DNA here is from genome assembly GCA_041440805.1 of Myxococcota bacterium. GTDB lineage: Bacteria > Myxococcota_A > UBA9160 > UBA9160 > UBA4427 > UBA4427. Next base: position 174,456 of record JASDVF010000063.1, read on the forward strand.
CAGGCCGGCGAAGCGACGTGCCGCACTATGGTGATGCACGGCGTCCCGCAGCGATTCCCCGAGCTTAGATGTGCCTTTCTCGAAGGGGGTGTGGCTTGGGCTGCGAACCTCTATTCCGATTTGATCGGCCATTTCGAAAAGCGCGGCTTGGGTGGGATTGATGCCTACGATCCCGACCGCATCGACCGATCGCAGCTGCGAGCGCTCTTTGAGAGTCACGGGTCCGAGCGCTTCAAGAAGCATCTGGATGAACTTGAGGAAGGGCTCGGCCACCTTTCGGGCCCCGGCCTTTTTCAGGATGACTTCGCGGGAACGGGAATCGAGTGCGCGGAAGATCTGAAGACGATCTTTGAACGTAACTTTAGGTTCGGGTGCGAGGCGGATGATCCGATGAACGCGGTCGGCTTCAATCGCGACATCAACCCTCTTGGCGCGCAAATGCGAGCGATCTTCAGCTCGGACATAGGCCACTGGGATGTGACGGATATGTCTGAGACGGTCGAGGAAGCTTGGGAACTCGTCGAGGCGGGCCTGCTCACGGAAGCAGACTTCCGCGACTTCACTTTCGTGAACGCCGCGACGATGTGGACCGAACCGAATCCCCGTTTCTTCGAGGGTACGGTCATCGAGTCTGCCGCCCGGGCGCTCGCCGACTCATCTGGCCAGCTAATAGATGAGGACGCACGCTAGAGCTTCGAGAGAACTTCGTCCTGATAGCGACGGATGAAGTCACGTTGTGCACCGATGTCGGTCGTTCCCGCCTCAACTTGGCTGATGACGAGGCGCTCGGCACCGAGCTCCGTATAGGCTTTCACGAAGCCCGTATCAAAGGTCTTCGTAAAGTCGTAACTCGCGGGCCAGATGCTGAGTTCGACTTGCTCAGGATCGCGATTCGCATCGCGCGCCGCTTGTCCGAGGGTGGCTATGCCCTTTTCGAACTCTTCGGGAGAAATGACGTAGGGATACCAACCATCCCCGAGTCGCCCCGCGCGTCGCGCCGCAAAGTCGGAGCTGCCGCCGATCAGAATGGGCACGCTCACACCGTTGGCCGGTTTGGTGTCCATATGAACGTTCTCGAAGGACACGTGTTTGCCTTGGTAAGTTGCTAGGTCATCCTTCCAAAGCACTCGCATAGCTTCGAGGGTTTCATCGAGACGTCGGCCACGGTCCCGGTAGGGAACGCCGATCGCTTCGTATTCTTCGCGCTGCCAGCCGAGCCCGACGCCGAGGCGAACGCGACCGCCTGAAAGCGCATCCAAGGTAGCGACGCGTTTGGCAAGGATCGCAGCGCTGTGCTGCGAGGCGATGATGACGGCAGTGCCGAGATTCATTCGATCGGTCCGCGCGGCGGCGAATGCAAGCCACTCGAGCGGGTCGGGCATCAAAGTGTCGGGACTCGTCGGCGCTCGTCCATCATCAGAATACGGATAGAGGGGCTCGTAGTTGTCGGCCATGATCACATGCTCGACGGTCCATACGATTTCGATGCCGACTTCTTCGAGCATCTCGACGAGGGGGATGACGTAACCGGCGTCATCGGTGAGGCCTTTCGTCATGGGCGGGATGTAGCCGAGCTTCATACGGTCCTCCGGGCGCGTGGTGAAGAAGGGGTCGAAGGCGTGCTCAACTTCTGCGGGCTCCATGCCGGCGCCGTTGTCGCAAATTGGGACGAAGCCGTGTGTCGCTTGCCTGCAAACTCGACTTGATTTTCGCGCGGCTACTCGTCGAGTTTGAGAACGCGTCTCGCGTTCTCATACAGGAATTT
>JASDVF010000063.1:176320-304919 GCA_041440805.1 Myxococcota bacterium
CGCGCGGCTACTCGTCGAGTTTGAGAACGCGTCTCGCGTTCTCATACAGGAATTTCGGCCAGACATGGTCGCGGAAGGGAACGTCCTTCATCTCCGTCATGATTCGCTCAAGGGAGAGGCCCATAGGGAAGTAGCCGGCGTAGAGGATCTTGTCGGCGCCGCGGGTGTTGGCGTATTTGACGATTGCTTCGGGGTAGTGCTTCGGAGCGAAGGCGCTGGTGCAGTAGTGGAGCCCAGGCCATTTCAGCATGAGCTTGACCGCAAGATCTTCCCAGGGTTCGCAGCCGTGATACGTCACGAGCCGGAGTTCAGGGAAGTCGTAACAGATGCGGTCGAGGCGCTCGACCTTCTGGGGGTCCATGGGGAGGCGCGGGCCGGGGACGCCCATGTTAAGTCCGCAGGCGATGTCGAGTTCGACACACTTCGCATACATCGGATACATCTGCGGATCATCGACCATGATCTGCGGGAGATTGCCAGCGGGGAAGGTGCTCGCCATGCGCACGTCGTAGTCGTTATGCGCGCGCTCGATCTGACGGACGGCGCCCATGACATCGTTCGGGTCGACGTGGACATTGCCGACGAAGCGGTCCGAATGCTTGCTTAGAGCTTCGGAGGCGGTGTCTCCGCCGATGCCCACAAGGGCGGTCTTGACGCCCCACTTGTCCATCTCTTCGAGGGTGACTTCGACTGGGTCGCGTCCTTCACCCCATCCATGGGGCACGCCCTTGAACATGTATTGGGCGGGGAACTTGAAGTCCTTGGACTCCCCGTCTTTGGCGGCTTCGCGCAGATTCCCATAGGTCGCCTCGAGATCGAGGATCGGAAAACTGAGCATAAGGTCGATGATTGGCGCGTCGGTAGGCATTCCCATGACCTCGACCTTATCACAGTGAAACGGCCCGTCGCGGCCCCAATAAACACCTTTAAATCTGCGTGTCACGGGGCGAATTGGGGTGATAGCATCGACGCCTGCGAAACGATTGGAGTGACTCGGCAATGGAAATCGAAGGCTTTGGAACGCTCGTCAACCCGGACGAGATGGAGTGGACGGAGGTGCCGGGAGGCAACTCTGTAAAGGTGCTGCGCGTGTCAGAAGAGAGCGGTTCGTACACCGCGCTTTTTAAAGCCGCGAAAGGAACCGTGAACCCGCCGCATATTCATCTCGGGCCCGCGGATTTCTATGTGTTGTCTGGCGTGATGGAATACCGCGGCGGCGTATCGCGTGCGGGCGACTGGATCTACGAGCCGAACGGCGCGGAGCATGAGGCGACAAGCCATCCCGAAGAGACCATCTACTTGGCGAATGTGCACGGCGCGATCGCGTTCTATGGCGAAGCGCCGGAGGGCGGCGGCGAACGGCCGATCGTCGGGATCTCCGATTGGCGCGGCATGAAGGCCCTCGCCGATCTTCAGAAGCAGAAGGGCTAATCGGACATCAAATGGCGAAAGCAATTCATTCGATGATTCGGGTCTTCGATCTGGAACGCTCAATGGACTTCTATCGTGAGGCGTTCGGGCTAGCGCTGGTCGAACGCCTCGACTTCGACGACTTTACTCTGGCCTACCTGCGAAACGCGGAGAGCGAATTCGAACTTGAGCTCACCTGGAATCACGATCAAGAGGTTCCCTACGAGCATGGCTCGGGCTATGGGCATCTTGCCGTCACGGTCGATGATGTCGAAGAGGAGCACGCGCGTTTCGAAGCCAAAGGACTCGCTCCGCGCAAGTTGGTGAGCATGGAACATGCAGGGAAACAGCTTGCACGTATCTTTTTCGTTCAGGATCCCGATGGGTACGAGATCGAGGTGATTCAGAGGGCGGGTCGCTTCATCTGATCCGAAGGCCACCTTGTTCATGCTGCCGTTACACCGCCCATCCCATGAGCCGGTCGTGGGGGGGAGAAACGTGAGCCCTTCGTGGAAAACTTGTTCTCAAACGGTTTTTACTAGATTTTTTTCTCGGGGTTATGAGAGATTATGATTAGAAGGCCTGGTGGCATAGCTGCGCGCTCGCGGACTACTCTTCTTGGCCTGGCCTAAAAAGAGGCTTCCAGGTGTGACGCTAAGATGTGTCGGGACGCGATATGAGAGTGGCGAACCGTGAGGACCGGAGTGAATAAGAGGCGATGACGACTGGCTCGAAGGGCGCACTTTCGCACCTCCGCGTGCTCGACCTGACTTCGGCTTCTTCAGCTTATTGCGGAAAGCTGCTTGCGGACCTTGGGGCCGAGGTCGTGAAGATCGAGCCCGTCGCGGGCGACCCTGCAAGGTGGGAAGCCCCGCTCGCGGGCGAGGGGATCAGCATCCCTTTTGTTTACGAGAATGCGAACAAGCGCAGTGCTGTGATCGATCTCGAATCGACTGCCGGCCGCGACCGTTTTCTGGCGCTTGCGGATCGTTCGGACCTCATTCTTGAGTCGATGCCCGTAGGCCGCCTCGCTGAACTCGGGCTCTCCTTCGAGGCCCTTGCCAAGACGAACCCGGGGCTCGTGATGGTTTCGGTTTCGGGATTTGGGCAAGACGGTCCCGACCGAAACGAACGCTCGAACGATCTGATTGCGAGCGCGCTCGGTGGGGCGATGACTTCGATCGGCGATCCGGAGGATCCACCGGTTCGAATGGCGGGGCATCAGTCCGATGTCATTACGTCGACATTGGCGGCGGGGAGTGCCTTGATTGCATTGTGGCACCGCGATCGCAGTGGGCGTGGTCAACACGTTGATGTGTCGAGCCTCGAGACGATCAGTGCGATCACGCATATCGCCGGCGTTGGGAAATGGCTCGAGGATGATGTGATTCCCAAGCGCGTCGGAACGGGGCTCGTGGCATCCGTTCCCTCCGGCTCCTTCCCGTGTAAAGACGGCCAGGTCTATCTCATGGTGAATCGGCCCGCCCATTGGCTTGCTCTTGCTGAGTGGATTCACGAAGTCACGGGGAACGAGGAAGTCTTGCAGGAGGTCTTTCGTGGCCCGTCCTCCAGTCGCCTTCCCTATAGAGAGCTCCTCGACCTTTTTATTTCCGAACTGACTTCGACGTTAACAGTCGGCGAGGCCTATCACGAAGGCCAGCGGCGTCGCATTGCCTTTAGCCCGATTCATACCGCGAGCCGAATCGCGGTCGACCCTCAGCTCACGGAGCGCGACTTTTTCGCGGACCTGCCGATCGAAGACGGCCGTGTCCTGCGCGTGCCCGGAGCCCCGTACCGCCCCGCGCGTTCGCCGTGGGCGCTCGCCCGGCCGGCGCCTGCGCTGGACGAACTTGGAATCGATGTAGAGGCGCTCTTCGCAGGAGCCTTGCTACCGCTCAAGGACGATCGCTCAGGACTACGCGGCGGCCCGAAAACTGGCGGGGCCCTCGAAGGCTTGCGCATCGTCGAATTCGGGACAGGCCTAGCAGCGCCCTGGATCGGGCGAATTCTCGCTTGGGCCGGCGCGGAAGTCATTAAGGTTGAATCCCACGGGCATCCCGACGTCCCACGACTCTTCGTTTCGCCGAAGGAGCCGGAAAAGGGAACGCAGCCCGAATGTTCTCCCTGGTTTACAGACTGGAGCGCGGGGAAGCGCTTCGTCGCGCTCGATCTTGGGAATGAAGAAGGATCCGAACTCGCTCGGCGACTGGTAGATGAAAGCGATGTCGTGATCGCGAACTACAGCACTGGAGTACTCGAGAAGCTCGGCGTAGGCTACGCGGCCTTGTCTGCTCGCAATCCCAAGCTTGTTATGCTCGAGTCCAGCGGATACGGAGAGTCGGGGCCGTTGTCGCGTTATGTGACCTGGGGCCCTAATATCGAAGCGCTCTCGGGACTCTGCCACCTATCAGGCTTTCCGGACCGAGACTGCACTATTTCGCATTTCGCTTACCCGGATCCGCTCTCCGCGTTGCACGGTCTGGTCGCTCTGATGGCCGCCCTTGGCGAGCGGGACCGAAGCGGGCAGGGGCAGGTGATTCACCTGTCGCAATTCGAAACGACGGTGGCGGCTTTGGGTCGCGCGATGGCTGAGTTCGCGGCGACCGGGGAAGAACCGCCGCGGCGTGGGAATAGTGAAGCGGGTCTCGCGCCGTATGGCTGCTTCCCATGTCTTGGTGACGATCGCTGGGTCGTGTTGTGTGTCGAGACGGATTCGGACTGGCCGCAGTTCTGCGAGTTGCTTGACCGACCTGAGTGGGCAGAAGATCCGCGCTATGCGAGCATGGCCGGCCGCGTAGAGCATGCGGCGGAAATCGAAGTCCAGATCGCAGCATGGACCGGGGACCGGATAGACTACGACGTCATGCAGGCGGCCCGGGCACTTGGGTTGGCAGCCGGCGTTGTTCAGAACACAGAAGACATGTATCGCCGCGACCCCCAACTGGCCGCGCGCAACTTCTTCGAGGAAATACCGCACTACAAACGAGGCAGCGTTGTCGCGACAGGAATTCCCTTTGGACTCACTGGAACGCCGGGGCGCACCACGCATTCCGGCTCGTCGATCGGCCATGATAATGAGACCGTATTGCAAGAACTCCTAGGTCTTACGCAAGAAGAGATCAATCAATTGATTGCGAAGGGGGCCGTGGAGCCTGCTCGCTGAGTATGCGTCGCGAAGGTTAATCCGCGCGACACACCGAAAGGAAAGAAAAATGGAGTCCTTCGAAGACAAGATCGCTGTGATCACCGGCGGTGGGACAGGGATGGGCCGAGAGCTTGCGCGCCAGCTTGCTGTCGCCGGCTGCCATGTCGCGATTTGCGATGTGTCCGAGGACAACATGGTTCAGACGAAGTCGATCTGTGATGGGCAGGCGCCTGCCGGCACGCGCATCACGATCCATGTCGCGGATGTTTCTTCAGAAGAGGACCTGATGAGATTTCGCAATGAAGTCATGCGCGAGCACGAGACCGATTGCGTCAATCTTGTTTTTAATAACGCGGGAATCGGCAATACGGGCAGCATGATCACGACCGACCGCGACGACTGGGAGCGGACGTTTAATATCTGTTGGTACGGCGTCTACTACGGGACACGAACTTTTCTTCCCATGTTGATGGCCGCCGAAGAAGGTCACCTGATTAATACGAGCAGCGTTAACGGGTTCTGGGCAACCCTCGGGCCGGACGTAGCGCATAGCGCCTACGCTTCAGCAAAATTCGCGGTCAAGGGTTTCACCGAAGCGCTGATCAACGATCTCCGTATGAACGCGCCGCATGTGAAGTGCTCTGTCGTTATGCCGGGTCATATCGGCACGTCGATCGTGATCAACTCGGGCAAGGTCCTCGGTAACGATCCGAAGGAGATGAGCGACGAGGATCTTCAGGAGGCTCGCGAGGGCATGGAGCGCCGCGGCATCGACTTCGGCAACGCGACGAACGATCAGCTGCGCCAAGCTTTGATCGCGCAGGGTGAGTCCTTCCGCGATGATGCACCTATGACGGCAGAGGAAGCTTCGGCGGTCATTCTTGCCGGCGTGAAGGCGGGGCAGTGGCGAATTCTTGTTGGCGAGGACGCGGAAGTCCTCGACGAGATGGTCCGCGCCGAACCCGAGAATGCATACACGGCCGACTTCAACGACCGATTCCAGGCCAGAGTCGGTTGGGCATTAGGGTCGCTTCAGGCGGGTTAGTTTAATGATCGCGCCTGACGTGGGCATGGTTCGCGCCGCGGCGGAGTGCGTTGGCATGCTAGTGGCGTTGCGTGGTTTTCTGAGCGCTACGCAGGCGACCCAAATACAAGAAGCCCCGATTCCTTACGAGGAGTCGGGGCTTCTTTGTTTTTCACGTAGCTTTCGCTCGCCGGTTCACGACAGAGCGAGACGCATCAGTCGAGCACGTCTGCTGCGATCAACTCTTCGAGGTACGGCGTGTCCCACCAGGTAAGCTGGAGGGCCTTCGCGCGTCGGAAGAACATCTGCTGATCGTATTCAATCGTGAAGGCGACCCCGCCCCAGATCTGCGCGGAGACTCGCGTGGTTTCGCGGTAAGCCTCGCAGCAGAAGAGCTTGGCCATCGGGCCGAAGCGAGCTACCGAACGACCCTGGGCCGCGTTCCATGCCGCTTCGTGCACGAGCACTCGTCCGCCATCGATCGACGTCGAAGCGTCGGCCATATAATGCGACAGCGACTGGAAGGCGCCGAGGGGCTTGTCGAACTGAATGCGCGTGTTGGCGTACTCGACCGTCTCCATGAGGCATCGATCCGCCCCGCCGATTGCCGAGGCCGCCAGTAGGATCACGGCTTCTTGCATGACCGCCGTCCATGTCGCCCAGCCGCTACCGGGAGCGCCGATGCGGTCGTCTGCGGAAACGCTCACGCCGTCGAAGTCGATCTGGTACTGCGCTTCGCGACCCTGGGAGAGGAGCTGCTTCATGGTGATGCCGCTCGCGTTCGGGTCGACCAAGAAGAGGTCAACGCCGGCGTCGGTGCGCGCGAGCACGATGAGCCGGTCAGCCGAAGAGGCGTAAGCGACGGATCGCTTGCGGCCCGTAATTTTGAATCCCTTGCCGTCTGATTCCGCCTTAACAGCGATGCCCTTTGCGCTGAAGCCGCGCTGGGGTTCGAGCCATGCCGGCGTCAGAATCGAATCGCCGTTGGCGATCTTCTCGAGCCAAGCATTTTTCTGCGCGTCGTTTCCGGCAGCAAGGAGCAGCTTTGCGCTCACGACGCAGGACACGAAGTGCGGCGTCGGAGCCATTGCGCGTCCGAGCTCTTCGTAGACGAAGGCGCCTTCGAGAATCGTCTGTTCGCCGCCGCCGTAGCTCTCTGGAATGAGCAGGCCGTTCAGCCCAAGTTCGCTCATCTGCTTCCAGAGCGCGTCAGGGTAGCCCTTGGGGTCGTCTTCGGCGTCGCGCACAACCTGCGTATCACAATGCTCTTCGAGCATGGTGCGGGTCATGTCGATCACCATCTGCTGTTCTTCGGTGAAATCGAGATCCATATTGGGGAGTCTCCTGCGCGACCGTATGGGCCGCGCCTAACAGGATGCTGAGTGTGTGAGTCAGCCCTAGAAGTTTTTGGGAAGGCCGAGGTGCCGCCTTGCGATGATGTTCTTCTGGATTTCCGAAGAGCCGCCGCCGACGGTCTCGTTCACCGTCGCGCGATAGGCGCCTTCGAAGCGTCCGCGAAGCGGGGCGTCGTCTTGGCCTTCCATGATCGCGCCTTCATGACCCTGGATGTCGAGGGCGTCTTTGCAGACGCGCTGTGACAGGGAGGTCGTGAAGAGCTTGTACTGAGAGGACTCAATCGTCGGCGGCTTGCCGCCGGACTTGGCTGCGCAGACAAAGCGCGTCGAAAGCGCCTTCGCTACCGCGGTGTCCGTGACGATCTGCGCGATCTTCTGGCGAACGTTCGGGTCGTCCTTGAGCGGCTCGTCGTCGCGCGTCGCTTCCTTGACCCAGTCGACGAGGACATCGGAGCGATGTGCGATCGGCGAAAGGGTGAACATCGTGAAGCGTTCGAGGTCGAGCGCCTCCGAGATCATGTGGAAGCCCCGGCCACGCTCGCCCACGAGATACTCGTCGGGAACAAACACGTCATCGAAGAAGACCTGGTTCGTCGTGTCCTTGCCGATCGTCGGCAGGCTGACCACTTCGAGACCGGGGTTATCCATGTTGACGAGGAAGAGCGACAAGCCGTCATGCTTCTTCTTGTCCGGGTCGGTGCGTGCACCCACCCAGTACCAGTCGGCGAAATGCGCCGAGGTCGTCCACATCTTCTGGCCGTTCATCATCCAGCCGCCTTCGACCTTTTCGGCCTTGAGCTGCATGTTGGCGGCATCGGAACCGGCTTCCGGCTCGGAATAGCCAACCGCGAATTCGACTTCCGCGTTGAGAACCATGGGCAGGAACCTGTTCTTTTGGAAGTCGTTGCCGTGTCGGATCAACGTCTTGCCGATGATGCCGACGCCCTTGCCGATCTGCGGCGCCGCGTGCTTGCTGAGCGCTTCGTTGAGAATGTATTCGTAGACGCCTTCGATCTCTTGACCACCGAATTCCTTCGGCCAAGACATCCCGAGCCATCCCTTTGCCGCAAGCTTCTTCATGAAGGCACAGCGTTCGGGGGTATCGGAAAGCTGGCTGAAGTTCTCGCGGTGATGGTCCATGACTTCGTCGTCATGATTATCGACCAGCCACGCTTCGACCTCGTCAGCGAATTTCTGTTCTTCCGGGAGGAAATCAAATTCCATTGGGCGGACTCCAGGGACCACGCCGTATCCGGTCTCTCGGAAAGCGTGGGTCGGGGTGGAATGCAGCATGCCGCTCGGGCTGAGCAACAAGGGCCAACTATATACGAGACGATGCGTATTGTATATAGCCCCACGGGGGCATGTGGGCCGTATCGATCGCCTGCTGAGAGGGCGGAGCCGGCTCCCAGCCAGGATTTAGAGAACGTGGTTCTTAACCAACACGTCGCGAGCGGCTTCCACGCCAACGCTTCGCTCCGCACGCAGCCCTGCGGCCCGTGCGCCGTCGACATTGATCTGATTGTCGTCGAGAAAAAGAATGCGCTCGGGCGGACAGCCGAGTTTCGCGACCGCATAGTCGAAGGCTGCTCGATCGGGTTTCACGAGGCCCATCTCGTGGGACAGGTAAAGCGAGTCGAAGTCTTCGTGAAAGCGGAAGTCGTCGTGAAAGCGCTCGGTGTGTAGAGCGTTGGTGTTGCTGAGGGCGGCGACGCGGGTGCGCGCGCGAGTGGATCGCACGAGTTCCTTCGCGCCGGGTAAGAGACCCTTAGGCCAACTCGCGAAGGCGGCGAGAAAATCTTCGGGCGCGACTGGCATAGACCAGGTCTCGACCATCCCAACGGCAAAGGCCTGGCTCTCGCATTGGCCGCGCTCGTAGCGCCTCACCCAAGGGCAGCTCAGCCAGCGCCGCCAAATTTCGTCCTCATCGGACTCGTCAGAGAAGACCGCGAGTTCGCCCATGCCGCCGAGCTCGATCAGAACGCCGCCAAGGTCGAATAGGACAACCTCGATCGGCCTGGTCTGTGCGGTCAGCGAGAGAGGCTTGGGATTCGTCATCAGATTTGCTCGGTGGTCGCAGGGGACGGATTAGGTCGAGTCGTTGGAGCTCGTCTGTTGCCGGTATTCGCGAAGCGCGCGATCGAGAGTTTCGAGGTCGGAAAAGCCCAGCTGCGCGATGACTTGATCGAGCGGGAGATGGGTTTCCTGCTCCTCCGTCATGTAGCCCTTCCGGGATGCCGCAGCTACGTCGATGTCTGTGTCGTACGGGCTTGGCGCTCTTTGCAGCGTTGGATTGGGAGAGTTACTGGACCCGACCAGATGCGCGCGCTGATCCCTTTCTTATATGGGGCGGGCTCACGAGTAGCCTTCGCTATCGTGCGCGCCAGGATGATTCGCGCCGCGAGTGCGCAGAAGAGGGCGGCATGGAATTCGAAACGCGGGCGATTCACGTAGGCCAAGAGCCGGACGAAGCCACGGGGGCTGTCATGCCGCCGATCTACGCGACCTCCACCTTTGCCCAAATTCGCCCCGGAGAGACTCGGGGCTACGACTACACGCGATCAGGGAATCCGAACTTCACCCGACTCGGAAGCACGCTCGCTTCCCTCGAAGGCGGTGAATACGCGACGGTTTTCGGAAATGGGATGGCCGCAATTACGGCAGTGCTCACGACGTTCTCGAGCGGCGATCTCGTGCTCGCCGAGGAGAACGTGTACGGCTGCACGTTTCGCATTTTCGCGCAGGTCTTTGAGAAATTTGGCCTGCGAGTTCAGTATGTCGACTTCGCCGATTCCTCGAACTACGCACTGATCTCCGAAGTGCGACCGGCGCTTGTTTGGCTCGAGTCGCCGACGAACCCGATGCTCAAAATTCTAGACATAGCGGCGATCTCCGAAGAGGCTGCGAAGGTGGGGGCGCCCGTTCTTGTAGACAACACATTCGCCTCTCCCTATTTCCAGCGACCGCTTGAATTGGGCGCGACCTTATCTCTATCGAGCACAACGAAATACGTGAACGGACACTCGGATTGTCTGGGCGGCGTTGTCGTGACGAATGACGCCGAATGGAACGAGAAGATGATCTTCGCCCAGAAGGCTGCCGGACTTAACCCGTCGCCCTTCGATTGCTGGTTGATTCAGCGCGGCGTGAAAACGCTTGCGCTCCGAATGCGTCAGCATCACGAGAACGCGCTTGAAATTGCCAATTGCCTAGAGGAGTCGGCATCGGTGCGGTGGGTACGACATCCGTTCTTGGATTCGCATCCTCAGGCCGAAGTCGCGCGCAGGCAGATGACCGGTGGCTCTGGGATTGTGACTTTCGAGTTGGACGCGGACCTTGAGACGACGATTACCTTCGTGTCGGGGCTCGATATTTTCGCGCTCGCGGAGAGCCTCGGCGGAATCGAGTCGCTGATCGATCATCCTGCTTCGATGACGCACGCGAGTATTCCGCAGCCGGATCGAGAGAAGGTTGGGATTTATGATGGGTTGGTCCGGTTGTCCGTAGGCGTCGAGCATGTGGGCGACTTGATCGAGGATCTTGATCAAGCCTTTCGTCGGGCGGGCCTACAGGGCATTTCGCAGAGACTAAGCTAGTCAGAGAAAGAGAGAAGCGTGTCCAATACGATCAAGGCTGATACGAAGACGACAGGTGGGAAGGCGCTTGAGCTGAATCTAGATCCCGGATTTTATGGCAGCTTTGCCGAGATCGGGGCCGGCCAAGAAGTCGGGCGTTGGTTCTTTCGTGTAGGTGGGGCCGCGGGAACAATCGCTAAGACTATGTCGGCCTACGACAAAAAGGTCAGCGACGCGATTTACGGAACCGGCGAGCGTTATGTGTCGAGCGGCCGCTTGATTGCGATGCTTGATCACGAATACGACTTGCTTCTGGAACGGTTGGATCTCGAGCGAGGCCGTGAGTCCGCGTTCTTTGCTTTTGCGGATACGGTGGCCGCGCAAAACTACGCTGGCGATGCGGACTGCAATGGTTGGATGGGCATACGTTTTCAGACGCATCCGCAATCCGAAGCGAATCAAATCTTGCTTCATACTCGGATGCTCGATCAGGAAGGGTTCGATCAGCAGGAGGCCCTCGGCATTCTGGGCGTCAATCTGATCTACGGGGCGGCTCGCTATGCAGACGACCCTGAACGTCTCTTGGGTTCTCTACTCGACAACCTCGGGCGTCGTCGAATCGAAATTGACATGGTTGAATTCACGGGGTCAGCATTCGGTGAAGTCGACAACCGTCTGCTGAGCCTTCGTCTTGTTGAGTTTGGTCTGAGCCAGGCGGCGATGTTCTCCGCAAGCGGCGAAGTGATGCGCCCTTCCGAATTGCTCTACAAGCGACCCGTGATTTTGCAGCGTGGTCGGTTTCGGCCGCCTACCAGCGTGCACTCCGATATCGAAAAACGTGCGATGGAGCGCTTAGCGGCCAATCCGGATGTCGATGCCGATCGGATCGTTTCGCTCCTCGGAATTTCGGTGAGTGAACTCCGGGCGACGGTGACGGACTCGGGTGAGGATTTCCTTGACCGGATTGAGGCGCTCACTGCTGGCAACCATTCGGTCCTCGTCTCCAACTACACCGAGTACTACCTCGTTGCGGAATACCTTGCGCGATATTCGGCGGCGGAGATCGTTTTGCCCGTTGGGATAATGAACTTCGTCGAGTTGTTTCGCGAGGAACGTTATTCCCATCTCGCCGGCGGCCTACTCGAAGCGATGGGAAGGTTAATGGGCCAGGGCGTTCAGATCTATGTGTATCCCGGCCTTGATCCGAAGACCGGCGAGCGAGTCGAGTTAGATGGTTTGGAGCTTTCGGCGGAGGTTCGCACGCTCTTCCATTATCTATTGGAGCGTGGAAGCGTGCAGGGCCTCGAAGGACTGCCGGACGACATGCTGTCTGTTGGATCGGATCAGGTCTACGCCTGGATTGGTGAGGGCGATCCTCGGTGGGAGGAGAACGTGCTTCCGGAAGTCGTGCGAGCGATTAAGGCGGGTAACCTCTTTGGGTATCAAGGCTGACTAGAAGTATGAGGAGTAGATGATGAGTGTGGAAGTGAAATTTGATTTCGGAGGCGCCCGCGTCCTCGTCACTGGCGGCTCGAACGGAATCGGCCTGGGCATAGCGCGTGCGTTCGCTGACTCGAACGCGCAGGTCTCCGTCACAGGCCGTCGCGGCAGTGCTTCGGAATACGATTCAGATTTGACAGGCTTCGACTATCACCAAGCGGAGATGACAGACCGGGAGGGTCTTGAACGACTCGCGGGATCTTTTGATCGACTGGATGTGCTCGTCAATAACGCAGGTGCTTCATTGATGGCCGAGAACGAATGGGAACCGGAAATTTTCGAGAAGGCACTCAGTCTGCATCTCTTTGCTTCGTTTCGTTTGGCGGTCAAGCTCAAGGATCGGATCGCGCAAAGCGAGATCGATGGCGGCGGAAGCGTGCTTAATATGGCGAGTATGTCGGCGTTTCGCGCGGTGACGGTCGTGCCCGGTTATGGTGCAGCGAAGGCCGCGGTGGTGCAGATGACGAAGAATATGGGCGCGGCTTGGGCGCTCGAGAATGTTCGTGTAAACGCCGCAGCGCCGGGACTCATTAAGAGTCAGATGACCGAAGGGATGGTGGGCACGCCCTTCGAGGAACCCGAGATCCAGCGCACGCCCATGAAGCGATGGGGCACGCCCGAAGATGTGGCGCCGCTCTACCTATTCTTGGCGAGCCCTGCTGCGAAGTTCATCACAGGACAAACTATTTGCGTCGATGGTGGCCAATCGGTGATGTAGCTGCGCGGGAACATGCCGCCGCCTAACTCGTCTCCGCCGCCCATCGCAGTCGCCAGGATCGCATCTCGGCGACCAAGCGTCGCGCGCTCTGGATCCGTTCGTCGGGGTTCTTGGAGATGCAGTTCATGCAAATTTCTTCGAGCTGCGGCGGGATGTCACGGTCCAAAGCGACTTCCGACGGACGTGGCGGATCGTTGTGTTTTACCTGTTCGAGAATTTCATTGACGTTGTCGCCAGTGAAGGTGGTTTGTCCGGCCAAGATCTCGTAAAGCACGGCGCCCATGCTGTAGATGTCGGAGCGGTGATCGATGTCGCGGCTTCCCTCAATCTGCTCGGGGGACATGTAGTGCGCGGTTCCTTGGAGTTTGCCCTGTGCCGTGAGCGACGGATCGCTGTTCATGAGCATCGGCATCTCCGGCACCTCCTCCGGTTCTTCACTCCAAACCTTGGCGAGTCCCCAGTCGAGCAACAGGACTTCGCCGAAGGGGCCCATCAGGATATTTGCGGGCTTTATGTCGCGATGGACGACGCCGTGGCTATGGGCGTAGTCGAGTGCATTCGCGACTTGGATAAGGATCGTCACCATGCGGTGGAACCCATAACCGTCCACGGCCTGAGTTCCCTCTTCCTTCGCCAGATCCTGAACCTCACGAAGGGTATATCCCTCCACCAGCTTCATGGTGAAGAAGTAGTGCCCTTTGTTATTTCGAGAGAGTTCGTAAATCGGAATCGTATTAGGGTGCTGGAGCATCGCCGTGACGCGCGCTTCGCGGAGAAAACGCTTCTGCTCGAAGGGATCGTTTGCGATCTCCTTAAGTAGGCTCTTATGTGCCACGACCCGACTGAGATGAAAATCTTTGCAGGATTGGATCAGGCATTTCCCGCCGCGCGCGATCGTCTTGAACTGCGTGTAGCGCAGATCCGCATTCCGAACGTGCTCGGGCAGATCGAGATCGGTGTCCTCCATATGGACGACCGGATATTTGTCTTGAGGTTGTGGGAAGAGACGGGCCATGCACGCTCCGCGTTGAGAGAAGACCAAAAAAATTGGACATCGTCTCGCGTAGATTTGGCGGCACCTAATTCGGGACCGCGGGGGTTGAGTGCACGTCGGAACGTAGCGAATTTGGCTTGTGTCTTTCCGGCTCCGATGTGCGTTTCGTATGTGATTGGCTCGGCGCGTTCTCAAATCCTTGGATCGAAGCGAAGTGCGCCGGGCACCCCTCGGGGTGAAGAGGGCCGCGCACACGTTCAATGAACGTTTTACAGGGGCGCTGGTTCGGCTGCTTGCTGAAGCGTGCGGAGGTGGCGCTTCGCACGATCGATGTGGCGTGCGCTGCGGATGCGCTGTCCGAGGGCTTCGACTTGCTGCCAGGCCCGGATCGCCTCCTCGCTTCGGCCGCCGAGTTCAAAGGCGATGGCAATGTTGTTATGCGTGGAGATCGATTGAGGATTCTCTTCGAGGGAGGTTTGGTAGGCATTGATGGCCTCGTCCCATCGCTCGAGCTCGCGGTACTTGTTGCCGAGGTTGTACCAAGCCATATGCATTCGATCTTCATTCACTAGCGGGAGGTGAACGAAGAGGCCGAGTAGGATGATCGCGACCGCGCGGATCGCAAAGGGAGCCCACGCCCGCGTGCGAAGAAGCCCTGCGAGTTCGAACGCGGCGAAGGCGGCAAAGGGAAGCATGAGGAACGTCGCGGGCATGCGGTAGCGCGAGAGCACGAAGAAGAGCAGAGACGCGATCAGATAGGCACCAATCGCTCCGTGGACAGGCAGGAATTCGCGCCATCGCCCGGCAGTGAGTATTAGGCCGAGCAGGGCGAAGGGCGCAATTAAACCGAAAGAGACGAGTGGCAAGCGCAATACCCAGCTAGCGCGTTTCGAGACTTCGACGGATCGGTTGTTCCAAACCTCGTGCGCATTGACGAAGAGTGCGGCTTTGCGAAATTCGAGTCGGATCCATTTGAGGGGATCGGCGCGAATTTCGTCTACGCCTCGACCCTGCCAATAGGACGAGACCTCTGAAGGCTTGAGCGACCGCCCGGTCTCTCGTTCGGCCACGCCCGTAAAGGCATCGCGCATCGTGCGTGGATTATCGACTCGGACATTCCAGCCAATCGACGGAATCTGCCACGTACCGTCCGCGTTGCGTTGATTGCCCATGTAGAAATTCGCGCCGCCCGTCGAGTTGAGCAGCACGAGATCGTCGCCAACGACGTAGTTCTTGATCGTAAACGGCAAAACGAGCAAGCAGATCACGACTCCAAACGTCGATCCGAATGCGAAGCGTTGACCAAAGCTGTAGTCGCCCTTCATTCCGAAGAGCACCCAGAGCGCGAGTACTGGAGCAAGCAACAGGACCGTCTGCCGGGCGAGCGCTGAGAGCCCAAGAAGCAAGCCGCATAACGCCCAACCTCGATAGGTTGGATCGTGGAGTGCACGAATAGACGCCCAGGCGAGGCCGACAACAAGCGGCACCTGTAAGTTGACGATCATCGTCGTGCCGCCATAAAAGACGTGCATTCCGTAGAGAATCGATGCCAAGCCGGTGAGCGCGGCGATGCGCCGACCGAAAATCTCCCGTGCGAGTCCCCAAACGAGAACGCAGGATAATGCGCCCAGCACGACCTGGATCATTTTGACGGCGGGAAGGCTCGGGCCAAAGATGGAGTAGACCGAGGCCATGAACATCGGATAGAGCGGGCCTAAGAAGAGGACGCCATCGCCGCGCCAATCTCCGGCGACGAGCTCACGTGCCCACGCGTCGTAGACCGCGCCGTCGACGCTAGCGATCGTATAGAAGGGGTCGTGGATCGAGAGTGCATGCAGATGGAAGGCGCGAAGCACGAGCGCGCATACGAAGATCGTGAGCGCGACAGACCGGTCGCGTGCGAGCCACGTAGTCAATGCTTTTCCGACCGCGCGATTCGGGCCCCCGCCAGCGGTTCTTTCGCTCTCGGGATCGGTACCGGGTTCGGCTTGGCCGTGGGTCGCGTCTTCAGGCACCGCTTCATTATACGGCCCGGCGACGCTCTTGCTTCCAATCGTGATTCCAATCGACAATCAATCGATCCCGTCGCCACGCGAAAGTGAGTTCTTGGCCCCGCGCGTCGCGCCCGGCACGCTGTCCGGTTAGTCTCCTCTTTATGCAAGTGGAATGGGGCGACGCAGAACAAAAGCTGACGGATCGGGTGAGCGTGCTCGTGGGCAGTGCGAACGGAGGCTATCCGTCGGGCAACACGGTGCTCGTTCGCGGGGCGAGCGAGACTTTCGTGATCGATCCCTCCGTCGATGTGATTGCGCGGGGGGGTGTGCCGGCACGGGTCGATGCGGTGCTGAATAGCCATGCCCATGAAGACCATATGCCTGGGAATGGATTTTTTTCCGACGCACGCGTGCATATTCACGAAGCGGATCTGGAAGGGGCTCGTTCTATCGAGGGGCTGATGGAGGTCTACGGTTTTCGCGACGAGGCTGTGAAACGGGCCTTCGAAAAGATTGTCGTCGAAGATTTTAACTACGCCCCACGTCCCGACGCCTGCGGCTTTAGTGATGGCGACGTCTTCGACCTCGGCGGTCTGTCGATCGAGAGCGTTCACCTTCCGGGGCATACCCGCGGCCATAGCGGCTTCAGAATTTCCGACGATGTCTTCTTTCTGTCGGACATAGATCTCACCGGCTTCGGTCCCTACTACGGTGACGCCTGGAGCGACCTCGATGATTTTGAGGAGAGCCTCCGGCGAGTACGCGGTGAAGAAGCGCAGTGGTACGTGACTTTTCACCAAAAGGGTGTGATCGAGGGACGCGCGCATTTCCTCGAGTTGCTCGACAAATTTACTTCGGTGATCGATCGGCGGCATAACGCGATGCTCGAATTTCTTGCCGAGCCGCATTCTTTGGATGAGATGGTGGATCATCGCTTTATCTATCGGCCTCACGTGAAGATGGAAATTGTCGAGCCCGTCGAATTTCGGAGCGCAGAACTTCACGTGGCACGGATGCTCGCGCGCGACGAAGCGGTCGAATTCGAACCTGGCCGTTACCGCGCCGCATGAGTGGTGCACAGAAAGAACTTTCTCCGGTCGTGGCGGAGCTGATCGAGCGACTTCGTTTGGAGCCGCATCCCGAAGGTGGTTTCTATCGCGAGACTTGGCGGTCCCCGGTCACCCTTGAAGCGTCGTCGCTTCCGGCGGGATATTCGGCAGCGCGCTCCGCTGTGACGTCGATCTATTTTTTGCTTCCGACCGGCGTATGTTCCGCATTGCACCGGGTTCGTTCCGAGGAACTATGGATGCACCACCAAGGCGATGATGTCTTGCTCGGCATCGGTCCAACAGAAACTGAAGCAGAGGCAAAGTCCGGGGAGACGATCTTGGGGCAGGGCCTGTCGGCGCAGCTTCAGGCGGTCGTGCCGCCCATGGATTGGCAGCGTGCCGAAGCGCTTCCGGGTCCTGCGGGCTATGCGCTTGTGGGATGTGTCGTCGCGCCGGGGTTCGATTTCGCCGATTTTGAAATGGCGGACTAACAAACTTGCTGGTCAGTTCGGGGTATTTCCCGCGCCCCCTAGGGCTGCGTTCGTCACGTGGCTTCGCGGTCCCGGTCGTCTAACCCGCGTCGCGCGCTTGGACGATCATCTTCGCGAGCATGGTGAGCACCGGTTCCCCGTTTTGATTTTCGACACGCTGGCGTGTCGTGACGATCCCCGTATCCGGGCGTGACTTCGAGCGTCGGCTGTCCTCGACTTCGACTTTGAGGGATAAGACATCCCCGGGCCGGACGGGGGTCGCAAGGTCCAGAGACTCCAGCCCAAGCCCAGCGACGAGAACCGGGCGACAGGGCAATTGGTTGTAGAGCGCCTGCCGGATCGAAAATGTTAGGCAGCCCGGTGCGATTAATCCGCCAAAACGGCTTTTCGCCGCGGCGACGGGATCAGTATGAAAAGGTTGTGGGTCAAAACGGCGACCGAATTCAAGCACTAGAGCTTCAGTGACGTGATAAGCGCCGCCGGCAATTTTGAAATCCGCCGCGTAGTCCTCGAAATAGAGCGGAGTAGGATCCGCAGCGAGTCGGTTAGGCGAACCTATGTCTTCGTTCTCGCTCATTGGTTGTTCCCGTTCCCGTTTCGCGCTTCTATTAGGGCCGCGCGCATCGCCTTCGCCGTCGTGCGGCCGACGTGAGCCGGGTCCATGCCGTCGTATTTCCCCGCGATCGCGGCGGTCACGATTTCGCGGACCCCGCCACCTACTATGTTGGTTGTGTTGAAGACGAGATGTTCCGGTCCTAGTTCAGCCATCGCGCAAGTTTAGGACCTTAGCCGGCGCGCGCCCCGCCCGAGAATAAACCGAACTAGACGTTCGGGGTCGTCTCCTGAAAAAGCTCCGCCAGGAAATTCGTCAGCGCTTGCCAGGATCGCCGCTCGGAATCACGGTGATAGGCCACGCCTTGCTCGGGCATGTCGTAACGCATGTTCGAAAATGAGTGCATCGCGCCCCCGTAGGCTACGAGTTGCCAGTCCGCGTGCCGCTCGCTCATTTCTCGAGCGAAAGGTTCGATCAACTCAGCGGGAACAAGGGGATCGTCCCATCCATGAAGAACCAACACGCGTGGTTCGATCGGCCTGGTCGATCGAGTCGCATGACTCTGGGACGGGGCACTCAGCAACCCATGAAAGCTCGCGACGCCGACGAGGGGTGCATTGCCTCGTGCGAGATCAAGCACGCACATTCCCCCGAAGCAATAACCGATTGCCGCCATCTCATAGGCCTCGACCTCGGGGAGCTCAGCCGCTGCCTCGAGTCCTGCGCGCAGGCGGGCCTGTAGAAAGTCGCGATCCAGTTCGAAAGGCTTCATGAGGGAATAGGCATCCTCATTCGTGGTGCCCTTGACGCCCGCCCCGTAGACATCCAGTGCGAAGCCCGCATAACCCATCCCCGCCAAGGTCACGGCTCGTTCTTCTTCAAAGCCTTGATCGGTCTTCATCGCATCGTGCACAACTACCACGCAGGGGCGCGGTGTCGTCCATTCATCATTCCACGCGAATTCGCCGCGAAGGGCATGGCCCTCGTGTTCGTAGTCGACCGATCGGATACGCACCGTCATACTTAAGCTTCCCCCAGCCCGGAGCATCGCCGAACATGACCTCCAATTCCAACCGAGATGATGGAAACGCATCGGCGCCGGAATCCAGCGGCCCCCCGGAAGCGGAGGGCACCGCGATCGATGACTTCTTCGAAGTCGTCGAAACAACGCGGTCGGTTCGCAAGCGACTCGATTATGACCGCCCGATTCCTCCTGAGCTGATCGAACGATGCATCGACGCGGCGGTTCAAGCGCCGACGGGGCTGAACCGAGAGGCCTGGCGCTTTCTGGTCCTGACAGATCCCGAGCCGAAGGCGCAAGTTGCCGAGCTCTACCGCGCGAGTATGCAGGGTCTTCAGGAACGGGTGCGTGACCGTCTTCCCCCGGAACTTCGCGATCAGCCGCTACCCGGAGACAAGCCGACCTACGTAGGCCTCGCGGAGAATATGCATCGCATGCCCGCACTGATCCTCGTTTGCAGCGAAGGTCGCGCAACCTCTGAAGACGCGGCCATGCAGGTGGCGTTCTACGGTTCGGTCTTGCCCGCAGCTTGGTCTCTAATGCTGTCGCTTCGCGCGTCGGGGCTCGGGACGACTTGGACGACGCTGCTTGTAGCGGAAGAGGCGCGCGTGGCTGCGGCGCTCGGGATCCCCGAGGACGTTACGCAAACAATTTTGCTCCCGGTCGCCTATACGAAGGGCGCCGTATTGCGTCGTGCGAAGCGCAAGGGCGCAGCGGATGTGACCTATTGGAACCGTTGGGCGCAGTCGCGAGAATAATTTTCCGTTAGGCAATCACGAGCCTGCCGCGACTCTGCGAAGCCAGAGCAGCGCATTACGAGGAGAGTCGGTTAGACGCAGCTGTAGCGGCCGGACGCGTCGGAGCAGACTGCCCTCTGTAGCTCCGCACCAAGGCGCGAAGCCTCGGGTTCATTGGGCACGAAGCGGCAGGGGCTCGCTTCGTGCGCGCATTCTTCTAGCCGCACGGTCGCAGGTCCGCAGCGAAGTGGGCATACTCGGGCGCCCTCGCAGATGTTGGCGGGAGGAAATTTGGCCCTCTGGGGGCGAGCCGCGTCTTTGGATTGCCGGCTCGATATTTGGTTGTGAAAGAACGGGAGCAGATGGCGCGGATTCTCACGCTGGATGAAATTGAAGGTGAACCGGTTGGCGGAAAAGCCTCCGGGCTCGCTCGGCTTCGCGACATGGGGCTTCGGGTTCCCGAAGCGGTGGTTCTAGTCGGGGCAACTCTAGAAACTCCCGAAGGCGAACTCGATGAGCTCGTACAGAAGCTCGTCGAAAGATTCGGCGCGGACCGGGTTGCAGTCCGTTCTTCAGCGTTAGGCGAAGATGGCGTCGAGAGTTCGTTCGCGGGCCAATATGAGACAGTGCTCGATGTGGCAGGTGCGGCCGAGATGCGCGACGCAATTAGAGTTTGTCTTGAGTCGGTCGAGAATGCACGCGCGAGCGCCTATCGCGATGCGCGTGATGCCCAGGCCGAAGAGTCGTCCGTGCCGATGTCGATCGTGGTGCAGCGCATGGTCGATGCGCGCGTGTCCGGCGTTTGCTTTACCGCCTGCCCTGTCACGAATCGCAGAAACCGCCTGGTGATCGACGCGATCGAGGGACTCGGAGAAGCGCTGGTATCGGGCGAAGCGAGTCCCGATCACGAGGAGTGGCTACGCGAGGAGCAGGTCTGGGAAGAGACGCAACTCGCGGGGGAGGCCCCCTTTCTTAGGCGAGAGGAGCGGACTCAGATTGCTGAAGAAGCCATCGTCGCTGAAGGTCGCGTGGGCGAACCGATTGATCTGGAATGGGCGATCGATCGGCAGGGGACGCTGCAGTGGCTGCAGGCTCGACCGATTACGACGCTTGCTTATGATCCGCAAACGCTGGACACGCTGCTTGAAGAGGTCGGCGACGTCTATACACGATGCAATGTCGGTGAGATGATGCCGGGCGCGGTGTCTCCTTTGACGTACTCCACCTGTGCGAAAGGAATTGACGTAGGCTGGCAGCGGATCAAAGACGATATTCGATTGCCGCGGGGCTCGGCGCCGCCGCGACCTTACCTTGGGATGTCCCACGGCCATCTTTTCATCAACATGAGTGAAGGCGCTCGAGTTTCATCCTCCGTGTCAGGAACGAGTGGAAACCAGCAGAGTCTCGCGATTTGCGGGCGTCTCGTGCCAGAGGTCGTTGCTCCGCCGCCGCCGCCGCTCTACGTGCGCCTGCCGCGGCTGCTTCGTCAGGCTTGGGCGATCTTGCGACCTGCGCCGAGAATTCGTCGCATGGAGGAGCTGCTCGCCTTGGGTGCGATCCCGCGTGAATCGACGGGGCTCGAATCCTGGCGTGCAGTGGATGCACGTATGCCGGACCTTTTTGAGGCCTATCAACTTCATCTCGTCGTATCCTCCGGCGCGGGCGCACTTACACCCATTCTCTTGGGGCAGCTTGCCGGAGATGCGGAGCCGAGCGACGAACATCATGCAATCGTTGCCTCAGTTTTGTCCGGCGCCAAGAACGTGGAGAGCGCGGACATCGCCGAAGGCGCTGAGCGGATTTTGCATGGTCTGCTTGCCGCGGCGGACCGTTCGGCTTCTTTCGTTGACCGGGGCGCCGTGGAAGCACGGACTTGGCTCGAGAGCGAAGACGCAGCCGACGTCGGCATTCTGTACCGAGCATATATGTCGAAGCATGGTCATCGAAGTTTGCGCGAGCTCGATATTAGGCAACCCGAATGGGCACATGATCCGACGCCTTTGATCCGGTCGCTTCAGACGCAATTGCGCGGACGCCTTTCATCGACTGATGCGGCACGCTCGGCGGCGGTAGTGAACACCTCGCCTCCGGAAGGAGCCGCCCGTTTCGATCGAATTCAAAAATTTGCTCACATCGCGGTTCGAAACAGGGAGCGATGTAAGTCGCTGCTCGTAGGATTGACCACGATTTTCAAGAGTGCGTATCGAGCGTTAGGCGATCAGCTCGTTGCCGAAGGGCGTCTCGCGGATGCAGATTCGATCTACTTCCTGTTTCACGAAGAGATCGAAACCCTGGCGGCCGCCCCACCCGGGCACGCTTTGCGGGACGAGGCGCTCGCTCGTCGCGAAGCCCTGGCCTATCAAGAGACCCTGCGCTTTCCCGAAGTGATGGTCGGCCGCCCTCAGCCGGAGAGGCCTAGTTTCGAAGGCGCGGACGAACAGCTTGTGATTGGCAAGCCCGTCAGTCGCGGCCGGGTCGAAGGCATTGTTCGCGTGGTGATGACGCTAGAAGAGGCCGAATCCCTAGAACCTGGTGAGATCCTGGTTGCACCGATCACGGATGTGGGCTGGACACCCTATTTCGGGGTTATTTCGGGGCTGGTCACGGACGTGGGGAGCGCAGTGTCCCACGGCGCGGTTGTCGCGCGCGAATACGGATTGCCGGCAGTGCTTAATACGAGGAATGGCACTTCGATCTTACGGACTGGAGAGCGCGTAATCCTCGACGGCGATCGCGGCACGATCGAGCGGTTGGATTGGACGGCCTGACGGTCTGCGAGAAACGAGAGCGAGCAGTATCGATCAGCTCAGTCTCGTCGAACAGTCGTCGCAGGGGGCTGCCGTGGGGACGGACCGGGAGGCGCCAAGTCTTTCGAGCTCGTGAATCAAATTGGGCAGCTGACTTCGCGCTTCGTCTGCTGATTGAGTCCTCTATCCTCGGCCATCCACCATTCAGGTGGCCCGAGGAATCATGATGCCTTCCTGTCGTCGAACCCAATCCGTTCAGCTCTTCGCGTTCTTTGCTCTCGTGATGTTCTTGAACGCCGCCTTGGTACCCACGATCGCGGGCGCGGCGGCTGAGGAGCAGCGCGCATCCGATCTCGGTGTGTACTCGCCTGGTGGCTGGTCGACGCTTCATCGCGGTCCGGCGAATCGAAAACTCGTTCAGGACGTCAAACTCGCGGAAAGCTATTCGAGTTGGACCGCACTCGAAGGGGCATCGATTCTGACGGCGCCGACAATGAGCCCCGATGGTAAGACCATGTACGTGGCGACGGGGCAGGCCGAGGGCAAAGCAAATCTTCACGCCTTTGACCTCGACGGGAACAGGCTCTGGCAGGCGCCGCATTGGACGAGTCGCCGCGATGGCGTCGATCCGTGCGCCGTACTTTCGAGCGTGATCGTCGACCGTGAGGGTGATCTATATCTGGGCGATTGCAATCAGCTCTTCGCATATCACGGCGATGGACGGCTGAAGTGGGTGGCGCCGCTGCCTAATGTCCAGGAAGGCGATTGGATCGTCTCCGACGCGCTTCCAGTGAACGCGCTTACGACCGCAGTCTTTACGAAGGACGGCGACATATTCGGCGTAACTAATTTCGGCGACATTGTCGTCTTTGATCGCAAGACCGGCCGCAAGCTAAACTCTCCCACACGGCTTCCCGGGCATGTGCCGGGCACATCAGCGGTGATGCCCATGCCCCCGACCATCTTCGGCGAGGGACTTCTAGACGAACAAATCAGGGATTGGGCCTGGCAGTTGTTAGTTGGCGGCGCAATGCCTTCAGCCAACACGCCCGGTGTGGACATGAAGACCGGGCGCATATTCGTTGCGGCGACCGCGGTGACGGTGGGCCGCGGAGCACTCTACGGCATTGACCTGGATCGAAAAGAGGATGAGGACGGGTCCGTCTCAGTTGAAGTTGAAATCGCGTTCGGGACGGAGATGGGCCCCGGAAGTGGGTCGAGTCCTTCGCTCTCGCCCTCTGGGCATCAGGTCTACGTGAGCGACGAGAATGGAAGATTCTATGGAGTCGATGCCAGAACAGGCGAAGTCGTGTGGGAGGCGCAGACGCGAGCGGCTTCGGCGGCTGCTGCGGTCGGAGCCGACGGCACCGTTTACGCGCTTCAAGCCTACGGCCCGGCGCTGATCGCGATCGCCGAGGACGGGCAGGTTCGCTGGGAGAGCGACTTAGAAGCTTTAGCCGAGGCAGCACTTCCTAAGAGTCTGATGCTTGGTGAGCCCTCCGCAATCGGGAATGGAAATCCGACCGTCGTCGATGATCAAATTCTTGTCCCGATTGTCTACGGATTTGAGACGAGAATGTTTGGTCGACGCATCCCGTGGCCTGTGACTTCGTCGCTTGTCGCGGTCGACGCCAAGACGGGGAAGGGCGTTCGAAATGTTCTCTCCCTCGCTGATGACTCGACGGGGATTACAGTCGTGTTGCCCGATGGCTCGATCGTCAACAGCCTTGGCACAGCGATGACTTCTGGAGCGACGCCGCTTGCGGGGCTCGCCCGGCTGCTGCTCCCTGGAGACCTCGAGCCGCTCTTGCCCTTGGGCGGTTTTCAGGTGAGTCGGCCTGTGTCTTTGGAAGCCGCCTCGATGCGAGATGCTATGTCTGCGAGGCTTGCGCTTCGGTCCGATGCGCATCGTCGAGACGATGCCACGCGACACCCCCTCGAGGTCCTAGAGTTTGCGGGAATTCGCGAAGGGATGCGCGTTGCGGAGTTGATGGCGGGCGGGGGCTGGTATGCGGAAGTACTCGCACGCGCAGTCGGTCCGAAGGGTCGGGTCTTGGCCCAGAACAACGAGGTCTCGGCAAGTCGCTACGGAAAGGATCTCGCTAGGCGCCTTGAAGCGCAGGGACTAGAGGCGATCGAATCTCGTGTTGAGGAACTCGATGCACTCGGTTTGGAGTCCGAATCTTTTGATGCGGTCTTTCTCGTCAAATTCTATCACGACACAGTTTGGATGGGCGTGGACAGGCCCGAGATGCTTCGACGGATCCGGGACTCACTCACTCCTGACGGCGTATTCCTTGTAGTCGATCACGCAGCCGAGGCTGGGGTTGGCCTAACGGAAGTGAGCGGGCTTCATCGCATAGAAGAAGCAACCCTGATCGCGGAAGTCGAAGCCGCGGGGTTTCGACTGGCGGCGCGCTCTTCCCTTCTGGCCAATTCCGGGGATGATCGGACGAGCAATGTCTTCCGCTCGCGTGTTCGAGGAAATACCGATCGCTTCCTACTCCGATTCGATCCCGCCAAATAGCTGGACGATTCTCGAATAGAATTTTCTTCAGAGCGGAGGCACAGCTTGGGCGAAGGCCAGATTACGCACTGATTTCAACTACTTTCGAGTCGCTTCGGATTGCGGCTTGATGTGTCAAACTAAGAGGCATGAAGAGTCCCTACGACGGCGTCGCCATTGTCGGCGCATACAACACTGTGCAGGCCAAACAACTTCCGAACTGGACCGAGTCGGGGCTAGTTCTCGACGCGATTCGCGGCGCGCTTGGAGATGCTGGGCTCACACCCGCAGACGTTGACGGCGTGAACGTTTCGACTTGGGTGAGCCAGCTGAATTCACGGACAGTCTGCCAATGGTTTGGTGGGCAACCGTCTTGGACCGGCACGTCGCATCCCGGAATCGAAGCGGTGCTCGAGGCGGCAGCCGCCATTCAGTCGGGCCAGGCCCATACGGTCGTGATTGCGACCGCGCAGTGCGGCGAATATACGGAGCGTGAGTCGACGGTGTCCTGGACTCGTCCGGAGAATGAATTCGTCGAGTGCTGGGGACTCTATACCGCTGCAGAGTTCGCCTTGATGGCGCAAAGACACATGCACATCTACGGCACGCCTCGTGAGGCGTTCTCGGAAGTTGCGGCGGCGATTCGCAGCAATGGCGCTCTGAATCCGGACGCCGTCTTTTACGGTCGCGAATGCTCGCCAGCTGAAGTGGAGAATTCGCGGATGGTCGCGGATCCCTTTCGGCTTCTGGATTGCTGCATCACGTCAGAGGGCGGTGCCGCAATGGTGCTGACGAGTACCGAGCGCGCGAAAGATCTCGATGTGAAGCCGATCTACGTGCTAGGCGGAGCCCTTGATCGTCAGGGGATGTCCTACGTGACCGCACCGGTCTGGGAGAAATACGGCTGGGTCGGCCGGCGAGCGGCGGAGATGACCTTCGAGCAATGCGGACTCTCGACGCGTGATGTCGATTTCGCTGAGTTCTACGACCCCTTCTCTTTTGAAATCATCCGGCAGCTTGAAGCCTTCGGATTCTGCAAAGAGGGGGAGGGCGCCGATTTCGTGTTGGAAGGCCGCATCCGCATCGATGGCGATCTCCCGGTCGCGACCAATGGTGGGATCCTTTCCTACTCCCACGCGGGCGTCGTGCAGCTTCTGCAAAAGCCACTGAACGCGGTCTTGCAGTTGCAAGGACGCCTAGCGCCAGAGATCACACTTCATCAACCCAAGGTCGCGCTTGCGACGAATGGGGGTTCGGGCGCGCTCTTCTGCGACGTCATGGCCCTGGGGAGCGAGCCCGTATGAGCGACTCAACGCCGGCGACTGGACGACCGCAGACGCCGCTTCCGCAGCCGACGCAGCTCTCGAAACCCTATTGGGAAGCGTGCCGGGAAGGCCGCCTTACCGTTCAGCGATGTAAGAGTTGCGATGGCTATGTGTTCATTCCGCAGCCCTGTTGCGGGACCTGTCTGAGTGAAGAGCTCGAATGGGTGGAATCGTCAGGGAAGGGCACGCTCTATAGCTTTACGACGGTCTACCGGCCGCAACAGCCGACTTTTGAAGTGCCCTACACGGTCATCGTGGTGGAGTTGGAAGAGGGGTACTACATGCTTTCCAACTTGATCGGCGTCGAACCTGACGAGATCAAGATCGGAACGCCGCTGGAAGTCTTCTTTGAAGAACGATCCGAGGAGATTTCCTTGCCGTTCTTTCGAGTCCGCGCCGAATAACATTAGAGAGGAACGAGATGAGCTCGACCGGCAAGACGTGGGTTCTTTGTCTGGCAATCGCTTTGTTCGGATGCGCGTCTCTCGGAGAGCGTCCGGCTGCTTCGGGTTGGGCGCCAGATGCGGAGCGCGATGCCGCTGTGATGTCCGTCCTCGATCGATACATGGATGGACTGAACGCGCTCGACTTAGAGACGCACGTATCGACGTATCATTTCCCTCACTATCGGCACGCGAGCGGCAAGGTCGTTGTTTGGCAGGACAGCCTGGAGGCGATTCCTATTCTGGGGGTTCCTAAGGCAGAGCGGCTTCCTGCCTTACGTGCCGCACTCGAGTCCGACTGGGTCAGAAGCGAGTGGACGAGGCGAGACATCGTTCAGGCCGACGCGCATAAGGTGCACGTTGTGACGCGCTTCGATCGTCTCAGGGCGGACGGAAGCGTCATCAAGAGCTTTAATTCGCTCTATGTGTTGACGCTCGACGAGGATGACGCCGGAGCGCTTCGGTGGGGAATTAAGGGGCGATCGAGCTTCGCGCCTTAGACACCCGCCCCGCAGCCGATCAATCGAGGGCTAGCGCCTATAGCAGGCGGCTGTCGTGGCCCTTCCAGTACTCGTCCTTGAGCAGGCGCTTATAGAGCTTTCCGGTCGGGTGACGTGGGAGCTCGTCGCGGAAGTCGACGGATCGCGGGCATTTCACGTCTGCGAGTTGTTCGCGGCAATAGGCCATCAGCTCGCGCGCGACGTCGTCGCCGGCATCATTGGGATCCACAAGCTGGACGACTGCTTTGACTTCTTCCCCGAAGTCTTCGTTCGGGACACCAAATACGGCGACGTCCTGGACCTTCGGATGAACGGTGAGGACGTCCTCGGTCTCCTGGGGATAGATGTTGACGCCGCCACTGATGATCATGTTCGCCTTGCGGTCGGTCAGGTAGAGAAAACCGTCGTCGTCGAGTTTGCCGATATCACCGAGGGTGCTCCAGCCATTCGCGAGCTTTGCGGAGGAGGTCTTCTCCGGATCGTTGTGGTACTCGAATCCAGCCGGGCTCGCTCCGAAATAGACGCCGCCTTCATCGCCGATGGGGACTTCATTTCCGTCGTCGTCGACGATATGCACTTCGCAGTTGATCGGCTTTCCGACCGTGCCCTTGTGAGCGAGCCAATCCGTCGGCGCCGCATAACAGAATCCGTTGCCTTCGGTGCCTGCGTAATATTCGTGGATGACGGGTCCCCACCAGTCGAGCATTCGTTCCTTGATCTTGACCGGGCAGGGCGCGGCTGCGTGAACCGCGAAGACGAGGCTGCTGAGGTCGTATGCAGTTCGCTTCTCTTCTGCGAGCTTGAGCATCCGAACAAACATAGTCGGAACCCATTGGCTATGGGTAATTTTGTGGTCTTGGATCGCGCGGAGTGCGCCTTCCGCATCGAATTTCTGCATCACGACGAGCGTCGCGCCGAGGCGCTGGAACTGTGCGCAGTAGCGGAGTGGTGCGGCGTGGTAGAGCGGAGCCGGCGACAAGTAGACTGAGTCGGGGTTACCGCCAAAGAGTCCGGCGATCAAAGCCGTCAGTCCTTCGCCAGCACCGAGAGGCGCGCCCGGGAAGGGGCTCTTGACGCCCTTGGGACGTCCCGTCGTGCCGGACGAGTAGAGCATGGGCTGCGCTTCGACGCGGTCTTCGAGGGGCGTCGCGGTCTGTTTGGCGATCGCGTCTTCATAGGATTCGAAGCCGGGAAGGGGGCCACCGACGGAAAGCCGGAGTTCGAGCTTCGCGAGAACCTCGCCCAAGCCCGCGACCACTGGAGAGAGGTAGGGGCTTGCTATGAATGCGCGGCTTCCGCTGTCCTGAAGGATGTAGCTGAGTTCGTCTGCCGTGAGCCGCGAGCTGACTGCCGTGTAGTAGAGCCCCGCATAATGTGCGCCCCACATAACAGCGAGATATTCGAGTCGATTCTCCATGCAGAAGGCGATGTGGTCGCCGGGCTGAAAGCCAGCCGCTCTGAAAACCTGAGAGAGCCGATTGGCAGCGTCATCGAGTTCCGCGTAGCTCATGCTCTCGCCGGTCTCGGCGATCACGACTGCGGGTTTGTCCGGGGTGCGTTCTGCCCATGTTCCGGGGTAGAGGCTATTCGGCGGGAGGTCTGCGAGGGAGGTCATTGCGGGGGTACCTCGATTCGGTGGCGCGAATCAAAAAAAGGCAGAAAATTCCAGGCCACATGAGTGACGAGTCGATCTCCAACCGGGGGCAGGCTAAGAAGAAGCAGTCTCGGCTGCGCGGGCGTCGAGCTCGAGACGAATGACTGCGTGATCCGCTTCGCTCAAGCTGAACTTTGAGAAAAAGACAGCGCCGAAGAGATAGCAAACGAGTGGAAGGCTTCCCATAAGCACGAGCATCGTGGTTTTGACGAGTTCCGTCTGTTCTTCCGCTTGTCCATCGAAGCCCGCAATAGCGAGGGCCCAGCCGACGATCCCAATCATGATGCCGGCCGCAAGCTTGCTCATGAACGCCCAGCCCGCGAAGTAGGCACCCTCTTTTCGCTGACCAGTTCTGTGTTCATCAAAGTCGATGATTTCACTCTTGAGTGTATACCCGAGGCTATTCGGGCAGCCCCCGGAGAAGCCGGCGATCAGAGAGGACACGAGCACGACATGCCAATCGCCTTCGCCGACGAAGAAGATCAGGCCGTATCCGACCGCGCTCCCGATCATCGAATAGAGCATGAGGCGTCGCTTCTCGAAGTGGCGAGAAAGCCGAATCCAGACCGGAATGGACAGAAGGCTCGCTCCCATATTCGCGCCTAGCAGTGCCGGGATCATTTGCGGTTCGCCGACGACATAGTCGACGACGAAGGGTGTGAGGGCTCCGATGCCACCGACTCCGATGGCATCGATAAAGACAACCAAAAGCAGTAATCGCGCATGCGGATTTGAGAATACGTCGCGGACAGCCTCGATGGGATTCGCGGGGCCGCGCCCCTGGTACTCCGCACGTTCCGCCGGAAGCATGCTGACGCCGCCGAAAATGAGCAAAAGAGTCATCGCACCAAGGATGTAGGCCATGGTCCGTGTAGGCCCGACACCTGATTCTATGACTGCGGAGCCCACGATAAAGGCCACGCCCATGCCTAATACTTTGAGAGCTTGGCGGAATCCAAAAACTCGATTTCGCTCAGTGGCTTTGATCGAGATTTCCGCGCCGAGGGACATGTGCGGAACTTCAAATAGCGTGTAGGCCGTGTAGAAGCCGAAGATTGAAACTGTGATCCAAACGATGAGCTGCGTGTCTCCGAGGCCCTCAGGCGGGGCCCAGGCCATGATGCTGAATAGCGCCAGGAGTGGGGCACTTGCGAGAATCCAGGGCCGACGACGACCGAATCGACTCTTCGTGCGGTCAGAAAGGAATCCGACCATGGGGTCAGTGACTGCGTCCCAAACTTTTGCGGCGAGGAAAATCGTACCGATTACTGCGGTCGATATACCCAATTGGACCGAGGCGAATTTCATGTACATGATCAGAATCAGCACGTAGGCATAGATCACGGGCGCCGCCGAAATGCCATATCCGAAGAGCGCTCGGTTGCTCAGCCGATCCTGTTCTTGCACGTAGTCTCCTAGCAGGGGCGCGCTCATTCGATCAACGAGGAACGGGCCGAGCCAAAGAGCATAGGCGCCTCGGATGGCGCTACGCTTCTCTGAATCAACCGATTCATGGAGCTTTGAAATGACTTCTCGCGCCGCCGCGATCGCGATCACCGCCACAATTTGGACACTTTGCTCGGGTTCACCTCTAGGGGCCGAGGAAGTCGAGCGGGACGTTCCTGTGCGTGTGGGCGATCTGCAGGACATGGGCGTCGAAGCTGTCGCCGTGAACGACTTCGTCTACCGAATCGAAGGGGAAGGTGCCTTCTTCCTGATCAATACGAGTGAGGGGTCTGTTCTCGTCGATACGGGGACGCCCTATGCCCAGAACGAAGAGCAGATGGCGAAGGTACGTGAACTTGCGACGGGTCCGATTCGTAAAGTGATCGTGACCCACGCGCATGCAGATCATTCTGGCGGTCTGCCCCGTTTTAAGCCGCAGATTGATGCCGGGGAAGTCGAGTTCGTCGCGCACCATCGATACGGGTACATGTCGCGACTGCAGGATGAGCTGATCCCCTACTTCAAGTCTCGCTATCACGTGCTTTACCCGGCGCGGGTTTCACTCGAGCCGGAAACGAAGCCGCGCGTCTATTGGAAGATGGAGCCGACGCGGCCAGTCTTCCCAGGCTCGGACTATCGCTTTGAGTTAGGCGGCGTCGAATTCGTCGTGATTGCGCCGGAGAACACGGGCGAAGGCGAGGACGGAATTCTCGTCTGGTTGCCGGAGTCGAGAATCCTATTCACAGGGGATCTCTTTGGGACGCTCTATCCGATGTTCCCAAATCTATATACGGTGCGCGGTGAGAAGTACCGCGACCCCCTCGACTATATTGATGTGCTCGATCAGGTTTTGGCACTCAAGCCGCGGGTGATCGCTCACTCGCATTTTCGCAATGCTTTAGGTGAGGGCTATATCCAATCGAGCGTGACGCGGATGCGCGACGCGGTGCAGTACATGTGGGATGAAGTTGTTAAGGGGATGAATGAGGGGCGAACCGTGCACGAGCTGATGCGCGATATTAAGCTGCCCCGTCATCTCGAACTCTCCCAGGGACACGGGAAAGTGTCATGGTCTGTGCGCGCGACGTGGGAGATCATTGCTGGTTGGTACTACTACGACACGATCGCGAATCTCTACCATGTTCCGGCGACGGCTGTGAACGACGATCTCGTCGAGATGGTCGGCGGCGCAGACGCACTCGCAACACGAGCGACGGGGTACCTCGCACAGGGCAAGCCACTCGAAGCGGTGCGGCTCCTGGATATCGCCAAGGGCCATGAGACCGCCGCCGTGCTCGTCGCTCGAATAGAGGCCGTAGAGAGGCTGCTGAAGGAGGCGGGCGAGGGACATGGGAACTTCTCGGAGATTGGCCTCCTGGAGGCGGATCTCCGAGATTCGCGCGTGAAGCTTGGCGTGAGGACGGCCCCCGGAGGGCCGTGAGAAGCGCAGCATGAGCAGCGAGCGTACGCAGGAATAAAGGGGCGAGCGTGACGATCCTCGTGTGAAAGGGCGCAAACTCTTCCCCATCGCCGCGCTCACCTAGGGGCAATTCACTACTTTTTTGTATAAGAGTCAAGTAAGGCCGTTCCGAACCAGAGTGACCATGGGTCACATTCACCATGCTGCGTGTTAAGGATGCCCTTTTAACACAAGCCTGCTTCTTTAATGCACAGGAAGTTCGCGTATCAGAAAATGCTCGACCCGAGGCAAGGTGTGTGGGTCGCCAACCTCCGCTGGCAAAATGTAAAACGTGCAGAGAAAATTACAGACTTGATCGAATGGAGACGGACATCGAAAAGTTGATCTACGTGTTGATGGATGGTGCAGAGGGGCAGGGCAGCCTCGTTGAGCGGATGGCAGAGGGTGTCGTGTCGGCCGCACGTTCGGCCGGTGCGGAACGGCTCGCCGTATTCGTGCCGGACTACACGGATGAGATTCGTGAACGCTGTGCGGGCCGACTCGGCGGTGCCATTGATCGGCTCTCGTCGGTCTTTGAATGTTGGGTGCCGGCCCTTGATTCACGGGGTGCGATCGAAGAAGCGTTGTCACCACTCGCGGGCGAAGTCTGGGGATACTTGGTCACGGAGTCGACTTTGGCCGAATGCCCGCATGCCGTAGACGATGGGGAGCGCGTTCCGGGGATCACGCAGTGGGGAATTAATGACAAGCCGAAAGGCGTCGCTCTCGATGACTTCTATCGCGAATGGGCGGTTCATTCAAAGCTGTCTTTCGATCTTCACCCGACGCGACAATCCTATATTCGAAATGCGGTCGCTCGGCGCCTAACGACCTCGGCGCCCGCCTATCTCGGGATCGTTTTGGAACGATTCCCTCGGCTTGAGGACTTCGTGGATGAGTCGATCTACTTCGGGGATCCAGCGGTCGTTCGTGAGATGATTCAGCACGTTCCGTCGTTCTACGATTTCGCGACTGCCATGACGGGTGGGCTCAGCGAGTATCGGTGGTCTTGATCGCTGCCTTCTGTTTGCTTGAAGCGCCCTGTTCGCCCTGTTCGCCCTGTTCGCCTAGTTAGGCGACGCGAACGATGACACGCCCCGTTGTTTGGCGATCGCGCATGCGGGTCATCGCGGCAGGCAGCGCCTCGAAGTCCACGACTTCGCCGATCACGGGCTTGAGCTTTCCGTCACGAACGCCATCGACAATTTCCGCCATGACCTTGCTGCCAAGGGCGTCGGAGCAGAAATTCCATCCCATCGCCTGCTTCATCATGGGGGCGACCGCTTCATCCGCATACGCGAGGAGCACGCCGCAGAGCTTCAGGTTGCCGGCCGAGACCTTCCGCGGAACGATCAGCTTTTCGTCCGCGACGGCCTTTCCCGAAGCGAAGCCCATCATCAAATAGCGCCCGTTATAGGCAGTGCACGCGAGTGAATCGTCCATCACGGCTTCGCCGACGTTGTCGAAGACGACATCCACGCCGCGGTTGCCGGTCTTCTCGAGGACGATCTTTTTAAAGTCCTGGGTCTCGTAGTTGATGACGACATCCGCGCCGAGGGATTCGCAGAGCTTGGCTTTTTCGTCGCTACCGCAGGTGGCGTAGACAGTCGCCCCCAAGCTCTTCGCAAGTTGAATGGCCGCGGAACCAGAGCCGCCTGCGGCAGCGTGGATCAGCACGCTCTCGCCGCTCTTGAGTTCTGCGCGGTCCACCAGGCCAAGCCAAGCGAGGTGATAAGGGAAGTAGAGTGCGGCTGCGTCAGGGAGCGGAATGTCGTCGGGCATATCGAATGCAGAAACGGCAGGGCAGATCGAAAATTCTGCGAAGCCACCGGTTGCTTGCTTCGGCATGGCTACGACACGTTTGCCGACCCAGTCTTCGACGCCCGTTCCGGCGGCCGCGACCGTCCCCATGACTTCCATGCCGGGAGTCACTGGGAGTTCCGGGCGCACCATCATGTTTTTGCCGTTGATCCGCTCCATGTCGTTGAGGTTGAGCGGAAGCGCTTCCACGCGAACGAGCAGTTCTCCCGCCTCGGGTGTCGGGAGGGGGATCGTGTCTAGCTTTAGCGTTTCGGTCGGTTCGGTTCCCCAGGCATGGACTCGCCACGCGCGCATCGATTCGGGAAGTGCTGTTGATTCGCTCATAGTTGGAACTCCAGGGATGCGTGGCGAGGAATGAAGCTCGCGAAATAGTTTTGCGGTGAGCTTTTGGGCCAGTTTTTAGAGTGATTCCGGCTCGAGACCAAAGCGCTCCATGTATGGACCGAATGATTCACGGATCCTAACGGGATCGACACCGTATTCCTCGGGCGAATAGCGATGGATCCCGTGCTTGCCCTTCGGATTATCTGCGATGAACACTTTCATGCGGTCTGCAGCTTGGCCGGTCAGAGGCAATCCGAAGGCGTCATAAATTTTCTCGACGACGCCGAATTGATCTGCGACGAAGTCCTGAAAATGCATCTCGAAAAACTGTGCCTGAGGATGGTTCTTTCCGTCTCGGACTTGGATCGACCGCTCGAGCATGGTTTTGATTCGCGCTGTCCAATCCTCTGCGATCTCAATTGGATCGACTTCGTCGCTGCCCATGCTGCGCACGAGGCTTGTTAGGCTCGCGTAGGAAGTCATGGACTTGACGGGGTCTCTATGGGTGAAGACGATTCGCGCGTCAGGATAGCGAGCGAGAAGATGTTCGAGTCCCCACATATGAGCGCCGGTTTTTAGAACCCATCGATCGCGCATGACTTTCCAGCCAAGATGCTGGAGCTGCCATTCGTGGAACTCATAGACTTTTTCGTAGTCGGCCTCGTGGTCGACCCAGTCTTGGTAGCTGGGCACGCGGAACTGATTGTGGAAGAGTGGCGACACCATGGTGTCCGCCATAGTCGTCACGCATTCCTGCGAAAGCCGCGCACCCATAGGGTGCATCGCCTTAAAGGCGGGAATCTGTAAATCGACTCCTGGGAAAGTCGCATCGCAGGCGTCGATCCGCGGATCGTTCTCGAAGGTCTCGGGTTCCGGCGGCGGCGACGGGAACATCGTTTCCCAGGTGAGCGGCGCGCGACTGTCCGGGTCCTGCGCCAGGATGTCGTGCAGGATCGTTGAGCCCGTGCGCGGCATGCCGACGACTACCACAGGGGCGACGATTTTTTCATGCGCGATTTCGGGATGCGCCTTCCGGTCCTCGATGTAGTTGAGGCGATTCACGGTGGAGAGAACGGCTCGTTCCCGGGCGATCATGCGACCGATCGGGTTGAGTCGAGCTTCTTCCTCAAGAGATTCGCTTAGGCGATTCAACCCTTCGAGGAATTGTTCATCTCCCGTGTCGGTCAGGTTTCGCGCGCGAAGGCTCGCCTCTTCGAGGACGGCTTCAGGAGATAATTCACTTCGCGATTCGCTCATGATGGCTCTCTCGTGCTTTCTTTGATGTTAAGTTTTTCGGTTGTGCGCAAAGGTGTTGCGCGATGCGCAGCGGCAGAAACGGAACCGCTGCCTTCGTCTCGCTACTGGAGCGGCGGGACGCCGGTGAGGTCGCATCCGATAAGTAGGCCGCCGTCGATCGGGATCGCCTGGCCCGTGATGCCAGAGGACTCTTCACTGGCCAAGAAGAGTACGAGATTGGCGACTTCGTCGGCTTGTATCGTTCGGCCGAGGGCGTGCATGTCGCCTATGGCTTCGCGGGACTTTAGGCCAAGGCCGACGACAGAATCGAGCATGGGCGTCTCGACGGCACCTGGACAGACGCAGTTGGCGCGGATGCCTTTGCGGCCGTATTCAATCGCGGCGGTTCTTGTTAGGTTGATAAGGCCGGCTTTGGCGGTTGAGTACGGCGCGTTGCCTGCGGCCGAAACCAGACCGTAGATGGAAGCGGTCGACACGATCGAGCCACCGCCCTGTTTGAGCATGTAGGGGACCGCGGCTTTCATGCCGTAGAGCGCGGCACTGAGCATGATTTTTAGACTTTTGTCCCAACCGTCGAGGTCGAGATCGGCGACATATCCGCCGGTGCTAGTGGCCGCGTTGTTGAAGAGAATGTCGATGCGGCCGAACTCTTCGACGGTGCCGTCAATACTGGCTTTGACTTGGTCGGGATCCGAGACATCGCAATGGGAATAGGTTGCGCGTCCGCCGGCGCTCTTGAGTTCCTGGACGAGCTTTTCGCCGCCCTCGTCATTGATGTCGGAGCAAACGACCGCCGCGCCTTCTTTGACGAAGCGCCGCAAAGTTGCGGAACCGATTCCGCCGCTGCCACCGCTGACCCATGCCACTTTGCCGTCGAGTTGACCCATTGTGATTGCTCCTGGAAGTCTCGGCATCTGAGAAGGCAAGACGCGCGATTGGTCTGAATTGGGATTTCGGCCGCGAGTGAGTCCCAGGCCGGACGTGGGACGTTATCGCACCAAATGGCCGCCGCGAGTCGTGTCGTGACCTGCGAAGCGAAGTACAAAGCGCCT
Source organism: Myxococcota bacterium (assembly GCA_041440805.1). Classification (GTDB taxonomy): domain Bacteria; phylum Myxococcota_A; class UBA9160; order UBA9160; family UBA4427; genus UBA4427. The sequence continues at coordinate 212,421 of JASDVF010000063.1, forward strand.
GCTTGCGTTTCTCGTCCGAGAGCGTGTCGGCACGTGCGTAGAGCTGGCTGTTGAACCACGTGTTGTACTGCGCGAGGCGCAAGGCGCGAGTAGTGGCGTTGATGCGGAGTGAGAGAAGCGAGCGTCGACAAAGCGGAGCCCCTAATCCACGGGCGTCACGCAAGGGATTGTAGAGGCGAGACGGTGTGCCTTGATGGTGGCGTGCCTGGATCGTGACGGGCGCGCTCGATCAGTCCGCGTGGGCCATCGCCTCCTGGATCGCTTCGGCAAGTATCTCAGGCTGACTCAGCATGGGTGAATGATCCGAGTCGAGTACGACGGAGTATTTCATCTGGTCCACGATTTTGAGTTGATATTCTGGGGCGACGGCCTGATCGCGTTTGCAGGCGATATAGGTCACTGGGAGTGCTTCCCAGAAAGTCGGATCGCTGGGTTCAGATCCGTAGACGAAGGTCGGGCGCAGGCGATCGAGTGCAAACTCGGCATCTTCGGGTTTGCATCCCCCGTAAAACATGCCCATGGCATCTGCGCGGGATACGAATGAGCGGCCATCGTCCTGCGGGATGAGCTTCGAAAGAAAGCCGCCCACGAGCATTTCGCTTTTATGAGGCATGCCCTCGGATGCGCCAACAGAGCCCGCTAGCAGCATCGCGCTTGCGAGCGTCGACGCGTCCAGGGCTTGCACCGAAGCGCAGCCCAAGGAGTGTCCGATCGCGTGCACGCGGCAACCCTCTTCACGCCGGAGCGCATTCACGGTCGCTTGAAGTGCATCGCGGTCAGCTTGGAGCCCACCACGATTGAGGTCGACCGCGACACATCGAAGGCCCTTCGATTCGAGCACCTGCATCGTCGGCTGCCAACACCATGGGCCATGAAATGCGCCATGCGCGAGAACCAAGACGTCTGCATCGGTCATATCAATCTCCTCGGGCTCGAATCGAATTCGCTGAGTACTACCCCCCGACCGAACCCAGCCACGACATAATGGGGCCTCCCTTTATGAGATGTTGATCAGATTTCGATTCCGACCCAAATTAATCTTGCATCGCCTTCACGTGAGGCCAGACCTGATCCTCGAAGAGCCGAAGCCCAGACCAAGAGAGCGCTGGATCGAGACCGCCGAGAAGCGGCGTCAGGATAAACGTTCGATTCTTTCCAAGTCCTTGGATCATTTCGACGGCCTCTTCCGGACGGAGGCACAAATAACTTCCGCTCGCGCGAAGGTCCTCGGTATTCACGCCGCCAGCAAAGGGCCCAGCCGCTTTGCCGAATGCCTCGATCGTCCATTTCGCATAGGACTCAACGACGTGCTTCGCATGGGGAGCGATCTTCTCCCAATCGCCATCGGGGTCGTTCGTCACGTGCGTATAAATGGGGCCCAAAGCGCGGAAATGTTCGCCGGGATCGGGCTTGCCAAGGTCGAGACAAGCCTGACGGTACGTGCGCCAATTTTCGCCTGCGGGTGGGTAGAAGCCATCTGCAATTTTGGCTGCCCTTCGTGCGACGGCCTTGTGCGTTCCGCCTAAGAGTAGGCGCGGCGGAGGGTTGGGAATCGGGCGAACCGTTATGCTTCGGCCTTCGTAGTCAAAGGTTTCTCCGGACCACGCTTTGCGCAGCACTTCGAATGCTTTCATGTAGAGCTCTTTGCGGTCCTCTCGGCGTTTCCCGAACATCTGGAATTCGTAGGGCACGTAACCCGCGCCTATAACGACTTCGAGTCGCCCGTCGCAGATGTATTGAAGTACAGAGAGATCCTCGGCCAATTTGACGGGCTCGTAGAGCGGTGCCAGTAGGACGTTAGGCCGGATCGTAATGCGCTTCGTGCGAGCGCCGATCGCTGCGGCCATAGGAATAGGGGAGGGCAGGTAGCCGTCGTCGGAGGCGTGATGTTCGCCGAGTCCGATGGCATCGAATCCAATGGCATCCGCCCATTCGCATTGGTCGAGGGTGGCCGCATAAATTTCTCGGGCGGGAGTGCCGAAGGCCGGGGCGCGCATGTCGTAGCTAACTACAAATTCCATCGAAAACGTCCTCATCTCGGTCGGGTGTGACCAGACTCCGACGTTAGCCGGGCTGCGCGTCGCCGCGAGCTAGAAAGGAGCACTGAGCGAGGAGCCACTTCTGCCGGAGATTCGATGAGATTGTCGACTCTCGCTCCCGATCAAATTTCGCTGGCGACACCAAAATATTCTTGGAAGGGTCGGAATGCAGCGCGCAGAGCGGCGATTGTTTCGGCGTCACCTAGGTCGTAGTCATGCTTTCCGAATTTGTCCTTCGGCTTGTTTCGAATGTAATCGAGCATGGCGTTCTTCGAGCGCGACGAGAGAGGCATGCCGAGACCGCTGTAGAGCCTTTCGAGTTCTGTGTCGGGGTCGGCGAAGAACGCGAGATAGTCGACCGGGGAGATTCGATCTTTGGGAATCGATCCCGCTTCCATCCAATCGATCATATCTTCGAGGGTTTGATAGGACTGCTTCCCGTCTACCGATTTCCCAAACCCCTTCACGAGGGTCGAGTCGTCGCTTCGCATGTAGTAGAGGACGCCGCTGACGTCGACGACGGAAGCGGCGGACTTCACGGGGTCGCGCAGCATGAGAGCGAGTCGCGCATCGGGGTAGGCGTCGAAGAGCGCTGGGAGCACGGGTAGGTGGGTGGGGCCCTTAAGCAGCCAATGATGCGGCCGGCCGGTCGATTGCAAGATCTGCAGGATCTTCTTGTGCCACGCAAAAGCAGACGCGTGATCATTTTCTGCGACATAGCTCGTGTAGTTCGGAACATAGAAGGATGCAGAGAAGGCGTACGACACGAAGGACGAGTAGGTGAACTCGATACATTCGACGGGAAGCTCAGGGCCGACCTTATGCATAGTCGCCCATTCCGGCGTGATGCGGTCTTGCAGGCCGACGACGCCTCCCGCTTCCGCGATCCGTGGGTCAGGCTGAGCATCCCCGGGCGCCGGCGGCGGCACGGGGTATTTGGCTTCCCACATTCGAACCGTTCGAGCATCGGGATCCGCGCCGAGAATCTCTTGCATGATCGTTGTGCCGGAGCGCGGCAAGCCGATGATGAAGACGGGGGATTCGATTATTTCGTCTTCGACTTGTGGGTGACGCTTGATCCAGTCGATAACACGTAGTCGACCTTCTAGATGAATCAATAAATCGGAGCGGGTCATGATACGGCCGAAAAGATGTAAGTCCGCGGTCTCTTCGAGGTCCGAGAGCAGGATGCGAAAGGGTTCTATCCAATCGTCGTCCCCGAAATCGGAAAGCCCCGTGTTGTCGCAGGCCGCGCGAAGCAGCGACTCCTCATCGAGGGGAACGACGCCTCGCGCATCGAGTTGTCGGCCTACGTCGATAAACTCGCGCGCCCATTCCGGGCGCGGCTTAGGCTGGTAGAGAACGGCATTGCTGTCAATTTCGGATTTATTCTCAGCCATGGATGAGCCCCTCGCGCTATTCGCAATCTTAGGTAACCCACTAATTGAAGCAGCATGGGCGGTGGTCGCAAGAGCAGTCTATTGCGGGGCGGTGGACGCCCCTTTGACAGCGAACCCGAGAAGCATGAGCGCGACCACCCAGGCGAGAGTGGCCTGGACCGGGTCTCCGAAGAGCATCCATCCGGTCCCCGCAATCGTGGCGTAGATGCCGAGGGTCGCGGCGGCAACTTCGAACCAAGGGCGCCATCCGAGTGGTTTCAAAGGGAGCCCGGCGGCCTCGGCGACGGGAGCCCAGGCACCCGCCGGCCGAACGCGTTCATAGAAGCGCTGCAACACGTCGCTCGATTCAGGGGGCGTAAGCCAAGTCACTAGGAACGCGACGGGCAGCGAGAGAAACACGACGACGACGAGCGAAAACGGGAAGGCGAGATCCGTGAACACGTCTACAAAATTGGCGAAGACGAGAGATGCAGTCATGACCGCGATCTCGCTCCAAGCGTTGATTCGCCACCACAGCCACCTGAGCAAGAGGATGAGTCCCGTTCCCGCGCTGATCGTCGCGAGGAGTTTCCAGGCCTCGGCAACCGAGTCCATCGATAAGGTTGCGAGAGCCCCGATGGCGGCAAGTCCGATCACGCTCAAACGAGCGACAAGAACTTTGCGCGCTTCACTCGCATCGGGATTAATGAACCGCGTGTAGACGTCGTGTGTTAGGTAGGACGCGCCCCAGTTGAGCTGCGTATCGATCGTCGACATAAAGGCCGCGAGGAGCGACGCCAATAGAAGTCCGAGCACGCCCGTCGGAAGCACGTCGAGCATGACCCGGACATAGCCTTCTTCAGGGTCGGCGAGCTCCGGATACTGCACGACGGCGACGAGGCCGACCAGGATCCATGGCCAGGGGCGAATCGCGAAATGCGCGATTGCATACCAAAGCGAAGCAAGCCGAGCGTCGCGTTCGCTTCGCGTCGCCATGATGCGCTGGGCGGTATAGCCATTGCCTTCTGTGTTCCCGCTCGACCAACTCTTGATGCCGACATAGGCGAGGAATGCCCAGAATACTTCGCCATCGCCTGGGCGGGGGACAAGGCGGAGAAGGTCGCGCTCGCCTCCAAGGCGATCAATAAGTGAACTCAGGCCGCCCATGTCTGAAATTGCGAGCACCGCAAGGAGCACCGATCCGGCAAGAGCGAGCCCGAATTGAAGAAAGTCGGTGAGGATGACGCCTAATAGTCCCGCCAAAAGCGTGTAGCCAACCGTCAAGGCGAAAAGGCCCGCGAGTACCCAAAGGCTCTGGTCTGGAGGAAGGTCGAAGGCGAGTGTAAGGATTTTGACCATCGCCAAATTGACCCAGCCCATGACGAGTGCATTTCGGAGAACTCCAAAATAGAGTGCGCGAAAAAGTCTTAGGGCGGCGGCGGGGCGGCCTCCGTAGCGGAGTTCGATGATCTCATTGTCGGTGAGGACGCCGCTGCGTTTCCAGAGATGGCTGACTATGAACGCGCCGATCACGACGGGCAAGACGTCGGCCCACCAGAACCAGTTGCCAATAATTCCGTCTGTGGCGACGAGGCCTGCGATCGCGAGCGGCGTGTCCGCGGCGAAGGTGGTGGCGACGATCGAAGTACCCGCGAGCCACCAAGGCAGCTTTCGGTCGGCGGCGAAGAACGCCTCTGTGCTCGCACCGGCGCTGCGGGCATGCCATGCCCCCCAGCCGAGGGCGACCGCGAGATAGGCGAGGATGATGCCGAGATCGATCGGGTTCAGGACAACATCCTTGCTAGGTCAGATCCTGAGAAGGCCGGACTGTCCCACGGATAAGATCGATCATGCGGAGGGCGCGCTCCTCAGCCTTCGTGAAGATCGCGTAACTCAGAGGAATCACGAAGAGCGTTCCAATCATGGCGAAGAGCAGCCCGAACGCGATTGCGGAAGCAAAGGGGCCGTAGCTCTTAGAGGAACCTTGGAGCCCAAGGGCCATGGGGAGAAGCGCGACGACTGTTGTCATGGTCGTGAGAATGACCGGGCGAAGCCGCTGAGCCCCGGCTTGGGCGACAGCGTCGAGCGTCGAGACGCCCTGACGGCGCGCGCGGTTGATGAAGTCGACAAGGACGAGTGCGTCGTTGACGACGACCCCTGCGAGTCCGACGGCGGCGTAGAGGAGATTGAAGCTGACGCTGTACCCCATCACCATCACGCCGAAGACGATTCCTGCAAAACCTAGAGGGACGGCTGTGAGGACAATGAAGGGCTGTGTGTAACTCCTGAACAGGGTGGCCAGCAGCATGTAGATCAAGAGCAGCGCGACCGGGAAGGCAGCGATAGTATTCTCGATCGATTCGTTCGACTCTTGATACTCGCCTCCATAGACGAGGTCGACCTGTGGGAATCGGGTGCGAATATCCGCGAACTGAGCCTCAAGGTCTTCGTTGACGGAAATGCTAGTTGCTAGGTCATCATCGACATCAGCGAAGACCGCGACAGCGCGTTTCCCGTCGTGGCGCCGGTAGGCGAGATAGCCGCGTGTCACATTAAGCTGGGCCACATCGGCGAGCCGAACGAGCTGTCCTTCCGAACCGCGCACTTCGACCTCAAGAAGGTCGAGGATTCGGTCCCTTTGGCTGGGTTTGAGCAAGACGCGGATGTCGTCGTCCTCGACCGCAGATGGGGAGCGGAAGCTCGAGGTCACCAAGCCGTCGTTCGCGCCGCGAAGCGCGCGGGCAAGGTCCTCGAAGGTGAGGCCGTACCCCGCCGCGCGCTCGTCGTCAATTTCGAGCCGAATTTCGCGGGGGCCTTCTTTTAGATTGTCATCGATCGCCGATACGCCGGGGATCGTCGCCAAATAGGCTTTGACTTCCTCAGCAATATGTTTGTTGACGGCGAAGTCTTCGCCCTGGATGCGGACTTCGACAGGCCGACCGACCGGCGGTCCGTAACGTTCTGATTCGACACGCAGTGCGACGATGTCGTCGGGATGTTCTGCGGCATACGCACCGAGTCGTTCCCTAACGCGCTGCAAGACATCTTGAGGGCGCAGCTGGTTCGCGTTGGTTTGGGGGATGGCTACCGAGGTGAGTGCAAGATTAGGCGCAAGGATTCGGTCGTAGTTGAGATCGACCGAGAGGCCGACAATCGTGTTGAAGTCGAGGATGTCTTCGTCGGACATCTCGAGGAGGAGCTTCTCGATTTCGAGAGTGACGGCGGACGTCCGCTCGAGGCTGAAGTCGGGTGGCGCTTCTACGCTGATGTTGAAGTTGGAAAACTCACCCGGGAAGAGTTCAAACTTGAGCCGCGTGCTGGCGGCAGCGGTCACGAAGAGCGCCATGGCGAGCAGCATGGCGAAGGCGAATCGATGCGTGAGGATGGGGCGAAGAATCCAGAGATAGCCACGGCGCAGAGCGTCGAAGCCGCGGTCCATGGAGGTGCGTAGGCCCGCAAAAAAATGTTGAACACGTGCCCAGGGCGAAGCCCCTGCCGCGAGGGCATCGGGGCCAGAGCCAGCACCGCGCCGCGATCCGAAATGCAGGTAGTGGGCGGGAAGGATGAGGAGGCATTCGAAGAGCGAGGCCGCGAGGCAGACGACGACGCATTTGGGCATGACGGAAATGAACTTGCCGGCGGTTCCGCCCACGAGCAGAAGTGGGGCGAAGGCAGCGATCGTCGTGAGGACTGCGGCGGCGACGGGCCACAGCACTTCATTCGCGCCTTCGAGGACGGCTTGCTTCAGCTCGAGACCCTCTTCGATCTTTCGGTAGATATTCTCGAGCACGATAATTGCGTCGTCGACGAGCATTCCCGACACGAGGAGCATGCCAACTAACGTATTGGAATTGATGCTGATATCGAGCATGGGAAAGAAGATGATCGCGGTCAGAAACGAGAACGGAATTGCGATGATCGTGAGCATCGCGTTCCGAAACCCGATCGTGAACCACAGGAGACCCGCGACGAGGAACATGCCCATCAACAGGTTCTCGATCAGGACGCCAATCCGCGGCGTGACGAAGTCGGAGCTATCGAGGGTCGTATTGACTTTGATGCCCTCGGGCACGAGAGGCGCGAACTCTTCGAGGAAGGCATCGACTCGGGCAACCACGTCCCGAACATCGGATTTGTCTTTTTTGCCGATCGAGACGATTGCTGCGGGCTCGCCGTTGTACCTCGTGATGAAGACCGGCTTTTCGAGATCGCGTTCAACCGTGGCGATATCGCGAACGCGAATTCGGGTGCCGTCTGCGGCTTCGCGTACGACGGTGTCTAGGATTTGATCGGTTGAGGTGTAGTCGCCGATCGCTCGAAGCGTGGCTTCGCCAGAAGCGTCTTGGAATGTGCCCGCCGGAAGGTTTTGATTTTGTTGGCGGATACGTTCGGCGACATCACTCACGGTAATGTCGTAGAGCGACGCGCGCGCTCGGTCGACTTCGACGCGCACCTCGCGGTCCTGCAAACCACGGATCTCGACGGTTGAAAGGCCTTGGAGGTCTCGTACCCGCGATTCGATTTCCTGCGCCACGTCTCGCAGGGCGAGTGGGCCGACGCCCCCTACATCTGTGATTGCAATAAACACGACCGGAGAGACTTCGGCGGTGATGATCTCGCGGACCTTAGGCTCTTCCGCATCAAGGGGAAGGTCTTCGACCTGGTCGAGTGCGCCGCGGATATCATTGACTGCGGATTCGTAGTCGACGCTCGTGAGATTCTCGTCGATGTCGAGACTGATCATGGAGACATTCGACTGCGACGCCGAACGCATTTCGTCGACGTCGCCAATCGTGAGAAATTCTTCTTCGAGCTTCGCGGTGACGAGTCGCTCGATCTCGTCGGCGGAAGCGCCGGTCCATTGAGTCGTGACGACGACCTGGTTGAGTGTCACATCGTGGAAGTACTCAACCTCGGTGAGTTGAAGCGCATTCCAGCCGCCAACCATGCAGACGACGAAAAGCACATTGACGAGCACTGTCTGCCGAACACTGAACTCGGGAAGCGTCATCGTGCGATCACGCGCATGCCGTTGCGGAGCTGGCCTATTGCCGAGACCGCAACGCGCTGGTCTTCTTCGAGGCCCTTGGTGATTTCGATGTGGTGCGGCCGGAAGGGCACAGGCCGTGTTGAGACACGCACGCGCCTCGCAACATCGCCTTCATCGACGACGAAGACGTAGTCGAGTTCAAATTCTCGGAGGACAGATCGTGTCGGCAATCGGATCGCTGCGGTCGCACCGACTTCGAAGCGAACGTGGGCGAGCATGCCAGCGCGAATTTTCGCGCGGGCGTCATCTCCAAGCGTGTCGCGGTTGAGCGCGACGACGACGGGGTAGCGTTGGCCGCCATCCCGCGGCGCGCCACCAACTCGGGCAACCAGGCCACCAAAATTGTCATTGCCTAGGGCGTCGATACGGACTCGGACCTTGTCGCCGGCTTGGATGACGCTGACTTGCCGATCTCCGACTAATACAGTCACTTCAAGGACGGAGAGGTCGAGGACTTCCGCGATCTGGGTGCCGGGTTGTACATAGGCACCTGGGTCTAGATCGAGAGAATTCACGAGACCATCGAAGGGCGCGACAATTCGCGTGTGGGCGAGGCGCGTCTTTGCTTCGAGGAGTGCCGCGAAGGATCGGCGCTCCTCCGCCTTAGCTGCGTCGAGTACCGCCTCGCTCGCGACGGACCGCCGGCCGAGCCTTTGCTGTCGCTCGAGCTCTGATTGAGCAAGTTGGTGGTTCGCCTCCGCTCGAATGAGTTCGGCTCGGGGGAGGGCTTCATCGATCTGAACGATCAAAGCACCTTCCGCGATCGAGCCGAATTCCGTCGCGGGGACTGCGACGATGCGACCGGCGATTTCAGCGGCGACCCAAGTCGCGCGAATCGGCTCGAGCATGCCGGAGAGTTCGACAATATCCGTCGAGCGTGCGGCACTGACGAGGACGACGTCGACCTCGAGGGTCGGGGCGGGTTCGGTCGCGCCTGCTTCGAGCGCGTTGGCGAGGCGTTCGTCTCTCTCGCGTGCTTTCGCTGCGCTGGGAGACGAATAGAAGCCCCACAGAGCGACGACGCCAAGGAGCGCAGCAGCAAGAAGAACGAGCGCGGGAGTCTTGCGAGAGGTGAGCCAACTCATCAGCGAGAGTCTGCCCGATCACGCCCCACGAGGCATCCGGTTTGTGCAGAGAAGCGCGGGATCGGGGTGATGAGAGCTTTGGGCGCAGCGCGGCGGCTGCATCAATCGGAGGCTTTGAGCCTCGATAGAGGCGGTCGATCGCCGCTTCGGCCGAGGATCGAGATCGGCAAGCCCGTTTTGATTCGTTTTGGCGGCCAAGTCGGTCAACCATCTCGGGGGAATTTGTAGCGAAGCGAGGCCGACTTCAGCGAGTTAGGATCGATATGGTGTGACGCTGCGGAGAGCCGCAAAACGCACTCGACTCTCGAACCCCAGGGCCACTTTGTTAGGCCACTCTCAAAGAAGGAAGACCATGTCCGCGTATCTCATCGTGAACTACAACGTCGAAAACCCCGAGCGCTACGGCGAGTATTCCGCGGCAGCGGGTCCCGTTATGAAGATCGGCGACGTTGCCCAAATCGTCGCTTTCGACGGCGATAGCCAGAAGCTCGAGGGCTCGCCTGGCCACCAGACGATCGTGCTGAGCTTCGAGACGATGGAAGCAGCGAAGGAGATCTACGAATCCGGTGACTACCAAAAGCTAATTCCAGTACGTCACGAAGCGACATCGAATCATTTTGCCGTACTGATCAACGGCATCGGCTAGCCAAGTCGCGGCGCTGCGGTCTTGGGATCGTAAGCGCCGCGCGGGCAGGCGGGACGGTAAACAAGTGAGCCGTCCAAGTAACTCTGAACGCGGCCAGCCCCAGCGGAGATCAACGCGCTCGCGAACGCGGCCGGACATGTCGCGGAACTCGCCTACACGGGCAAGGACATTGATGCGGCGCGGGCCGAGAAGATTGGGCTCGTGAACGATGTGCATGCGGACCTCTAAGCGACCTACCAAGCGGCCTTCGAGATGGCGCTCGAGATCGCAGCCAATGCGCCACTCGCGGGACGAAGTTTGTACTCGAGAACGGCGAAGATCTCACCACGGAGCAGAGCCTTCTCTTGAATGGGATCTGAACCATGATCACGACGCTTAATTCACAGGATCTCGGCGAAGCCATGAAAGCATTCATGGAGAAACGACCGCCGGAGTTCAAGGGGCGCTAATTCGCCGCCGGCGATTCACTCGCCGCCGGCCACCCCTACAAGGGCAGCCGGTTGCGAGGGCGTCGCTGTATCTTGATGACTAGGGCGCGACGGCGTCCATCGTTTCGAAGCCGTAGGGATGGTAGATCCCGAAACATGCATTCTCATGCATGCCGTATCCGATTTCGCCGGTAGACAGTTCCCATCGACAGAGCATCTCGTTAAGCCCCTGCACTTCGGCAAATTGCTTCGGGTCACTCAGGTCCCAGGAGAGTCCCTCGACTTTGAGAGGGCCTTGGTAGTGGCCCAGTCCCCAATCCTCTCCTGGGCGATAACCGGACCCACCTAACAGGTAGTTCGTACGGAGTGGAGTGCCGACAATTCGAATGTCGGTATTCGCGAATGTGAGAACCGTCTGGGCTATTTCGCGTGTTCCCGGCTTCCAAGTGATCTCATGCTTCGGACTGCCCAGATGAAAGGTTGGGCCATCAAGCCCAAGCCTCGGAACCTTGACCGCCTCTTCCAAGTAGCGATTGCCGTCCTTATCCTCGTCGAAGTAGACCTTGATCATGAAATCATCGAATTGCATCGGGATCCAGTTGTGAAAATGCCCGAATGCACCGTCCGGCCGCGAGTTCGCAAGGATGCCCTGGGGCTCCATCTCGCCCGTGTTCGGTCGAACGCCCCAGGAATGATCTCGTGCGCCTTTCCATCTGTCGGGAGTGACGTCGTAGCGCTTACCCGCAACGTTGATATGTCCCGAGTAATTACCGACCTGCGCGAAGCGCATGGTGTGTTCGGTTAGGCGATTCCCCGAGCGTCGAATCATGGGCGGTTCTTCGAGGGCGGGGACGAATCCTTCGAAGGTGAGATCGAAGTCGATGTCCCAGTCGTTAGGCTCGCAAGTGACTCGAAGCGTTTCGAGGCCCTTAACGACGTCGACGCCGAAGGGGCCGACGGAGGTGTCGAGCCGGTCGTGGCCGAGTTCGCGACTAGCACGGACGCAGTAGTGCTTGTCTTCAACGGAAACCGTAACGAAGGCGTCGAGCACGCCGAGGTTCGGATACTGGCCCATGCCAGTGATCAGGAATATTTCGTCACTGGATGAATGGCAGTTGAAGTAGTACCGGTCGTAGAACGCGCGGTCGCCTGTATAGACGTGATCAAAAGTGTCGGGTGTTTGGTGGGCGAGGAAATCGTCCATCGGTCCGAGGGGCATAGTCACTCCGTTGGTGCCTGACTGGCACGCTAGATACATAAAGCCGAAAACGAGGCGTTTTCGACTGTCTTCGATCCTATCCAAAATTCGGGTGCGAGGGGAAGGGCCATACTCAATCTTGTGGGGCGTAGATGAGCGGATGCGTAGGTGGGGAGGTGGGTAGGTGCGTGGATCAAAGAGGATCTCCGTCTTGGCAGGGATTGATGAGTTCGAATCTGCTTGACGTACTTCATGGGGGTCGTCACGCTTCTGAGTCAACGGCGAGCGTGAAGCTGGCAAGGAGATCGAGATGAGCACGACCGCGCAGGACATCGACCCCTTCGAGGCCTTCGATCGCGCGATGGGATCCGATAGTTGCCTCGATCCCTATCCGGAATTCGCAGCCCTGCGGGCCAAGGGTGGAATCGTCGAGCAAGAACCGCCGACCGGAGCGGGGGGTGCTTCGCTCGGCGCGACCGACGGGCGGACCTTCCTCGCTGTCTCTCACGACGCGGTTTCCGAAGTGCTCCGAGAGGGTCGCGTCTTTTCTTCGAGCGCGTATAAAGAGACGATGGGCCTCGTGATGGGCCCGAATATTCTGGTGATGGATGAGCCGGAGCACGGTCGCTATCGCAGTTTGATCCAGAAGGCCTTCAGCAAGAAGGCGCTCGAACAATGGGAAGAGGATCTCGTTCGCCCCGTCGTGACTGAGCTGGTCGATCAATTCGCGGATCGTGGACATGCCGACCTCGTGCGCGAATTGACCTTTCCTTTTCCGGTCCATGTGATCGCTGGCATGCTCGGGCTTCCAAAGGAAGACCTGCCGCAATTTCACGTGTGGGCGGTCGAACTGATTAGCATCGCGATCGATTTTCAGACCGGCCTCAATGCCTCCAAAAAGTTAGGCGAATACCTCACGCCCTTTATCGAAGCTCGACGGAAAGAGCCTGGGGTCGACCTGATCAGTGTTCTCGTGACGGGGGAACTGGATGGCCAGCGTCTCGACAACGAGCACGTCCTGGGATTTCTACGGCTACTTCTCCCCGCCGGAGCCGAGACGACCTATCGGTCTTCCAGCAATCTCTTGTATGGGCTTCTGACGAACACTGAGCAGCTTGCCGCGCTGGACCGCGATCGCAGCTTGATGATTCAGGCAATCGAGGAAGGACTCAGGTGGGAAGTGCCTTTGACGGGGATCGGGCGAGTTTGTACGGAAGACACGGAAGTCGCAGGGGTGAAAATTCCTGCGGGCTCCCAAATTCAGGTCGTGATCGGATCCGCTAATAGGGACGAGTCACGCTTCGAGGATCCAGACCGCTTCGATATCCATCGCCCGACGCGCCAACACATGTCCTTCGCATTCGGTCCTCACCGGTGCCTCGGGATGCATCTCGCGCGGATGGAAACAAAAGTCGTCATCGAGACGCTGCTCGACCGTCTGCCTAATCTCCGCCTCGACCCCGAGGAAAAGGACGTACAGATCGTAGGCCGCGGCTTTCGAGCTCCGCGCAGACTGCCGGTGCTCTTCGGCTAGCGCAGCTCGCGAACTGCTGGCCTGCAGTCCACTCCTGGTGGATCGTCGAGATCGTTTGGGCGGCGCCATCGAGCTTGAGCAGATGACGCCCTAGTCATTCGATCTCGTGCCGATTTCGCCCATGATCCGGCGGAGCCCATCTAATGAATACGTCGATTTCGTTGAATTTGAGGTGTGCCCGAGACGCGATCTGGGCGCTAGGATTGGACTCTGTCTGGTCGCGAGTCTGATCGGGCCGACGACTCGCGAATCTCATCTGAGGACACCTATTCATGGCGCTCGACTTCGACCCGAATGATCTCATCACGCCCAATAACTATGGCGTGCACGGCCAGCCCCACGATGTGTGGACGAAGCTGCGCCGCGAAGCGCCCGTCCAATATGTCGAGCCCGACACGCATCCGCCTTTCTATGCGATTACGAAGCACGCGGACATCATGGCGATCTCGAATAAGCCGGAGATCTTCAGCAACCTCGCAGGTCCGATGCTTCTAGATAATAGGCAGCTGCATGCTCGGGAAGAGGGCGATGCGTTTGGTCGAATGCGCACGATCATCGAGATGGATCCGCCGGAACATCGTGACTTTCGAAAGGTCGCGAGCGGCTTCTTTACCCCACGCAGTATTCACCGCCTCGACGAAATCGTCGCCGAGTGTGCGAAGGGCCAAATCGACAAGTTAGGCGAGGAAGGCGAAACCGATTTCGTCGAATCCATCGCCCAGCGACATCCCCTTCGTGTCCTCTCAACAATTCTAGGCATCGGCCCGGACGATGAGGATCTACTTCTCGAACTGACCCAGCAACTTTTTGCAGGCGACGACCCGGACTTGCAGAGAGAGGGAGAAGATCGAGAGGCTGCCACGCAGTCCTTGCTCGCAGATTTCGGTGCGCTGTTCACTCGGATCATCGAAGACCGACGTGCGAATCCCGGAGACGATCTCGCAAGCCTGCTTGCAAATGCAAAAATGGCGGACGGCTCCCCTATGGGCCCGATGGAGACCTTCGGTTATTACCTAATCGTCTTTACGGCGGGCCACGACACGACGCGCAACGCGATTTCAGGCGGGATGCAGGCGCTGCTCGAGAACCCCGATCAGATGGCGAAGCTCTGTGCAGATCCTTCGCTCGAGAAGACAGCGGTCGAAGAAGTGATTCGATGGACTTCGCCGGTGAACTACATGAAGCGGAACTTGCTTGTGGACGCCGAGGTGGGTGGCGTGAAGATGAAGGCGGGGGAGGACCTGGTGATGTTCTACGCCTCGGCCAATCGCGACGACGATGTCTTCGAGAACCCCTTTCAGTTCGACATCACTCGGCACCCGAATCGCCATCTCGGATTCGGCACCGGCGAACATTTCTGCCTCGGAGCGCATGTCGCTCGACTCTCCTCTCGCGCGCTCTTCTTGGAACTGGCGAACCGTGTCGACACGATCGAGTTGGCGGGAGATCCCACGCATATCGCCTCGAGTTTCGTGGCTGGCCTGAAGACTCTGCCGATTCGCTACAAGATCCGTCCGACGGCCTAGTCCTTTTGGGTCTACGGCCGTCTAGTGCTAGTTCAGGATGCGTTGATGAGTCGCTGCTCAGGCGGTGCTTAGAGAGCTCGAGATCTTAGCGTTGAGGTCGCGGGCGTAGCTCCTTGCGCCTAACACATAGTGCAGAATCGACCACGCCAAGAAGACGAGTAGCATTCGCAGGGCTGCGCTGAGGCCGCCTTCCGCGCCGTAGGCATCAGAGAGCACGCCGAGAAGCACGGGACCCACCCCGAACCCCACGAGGTTCATAGTGAAGAGTGCAACGGCCGACATGGTCGCGCGCATCCTCGGCTTCACGAGCCCCTGCATGATTGTATGTGTGAGTCCCGAGTATGCGTGATTGAAGACGGTTGCCACGGCAATCATGGCCACGGCAAGGCTCGTGTTCCCCGTCGAGTAAGCGACGAACGAGAAGGGGAGCGATACGAGGGCGCCGATCGCGGGAATCCAAAAATGCCAGCGGACATCGCGCGTGCCAAGGCGATCCGCCATCCAACCCGCCGCGAGGACCGAAAAGCCTCCTGCGAATCCCGCCACAAGACCGAGCGTGAGTCCAGCTTCGCTACCTGAGAGGCCGTGCACCCGCCGGAGGAATGACGCATGGAAGGCACCCGCTCCAGCGAGGAAGAGCGTTTGGAGTGCGGTGGCGATGAGGACGTGCCGCATGGCACCGAGGCCGACTATGAAGGAGAAGGTTCTAGCGAGGGAATCTTGTTGGAGGTCGGTATCGGTATCAAAGCGGCCGCGTTCGGGTTCTCGAAGATATAGTTTGGCGATCAGAGCAAGGAACACACCCGGTACGCCGACGACAAAGAAGGCAGATCTCCAACCTAGCTCTTGCGCTAGATACCCACCCGCAGCCAAGCCGAAGAGCGTACCAAGAGGAACGCCTAACGAGTAGGTAGAAAGGGCGCTCGCTCGTTTTTCCGGAGGGAAGACGTCGGAGATCATCGAATGAGCTGGCGGGGTGCAGCCGGCTTCGCCAACGCCTACGCCAACACGCGCGGCGAGCAGGCCCATGAATCCGCGGGCGGTGCCCGAGGCGACCGTCATTGCGCTCCATAGGAGCAGTGAGATCGTGATGATTCGAGTGCGGTTGCCGCGGTCTGCGAGTCGCGCGATCGGAAGGCCAGCGAACGTGTAGAAAATTGCGAACGCTCCGCCCATCAACCAGCCGAGTTGAGCATCTGAAATCAGCAAGTCTGCTTTCACATCCTCGGCGAGGATGTACATCACTTGTCGATCGATGTGATTGACGACGTAAATGACGAGAAGCAGGCCGAGAGTAGTGCGCGCGGTTTTGCGTTCGGCATCGGGCATGGATTCACGTTACACCACGGCATGTCGGGGTCTACCGGGGATTCTACACCCGAGATAGGATTCGGAGATGCCCCGATTAGGTCTTGCAACGCTCAATCATTCGCCGCTTCATGGGCTTCCTACGCAGTGGGAGGCTCATCTCGATGCGGCGTCGCTCGCTGGCTACGACGCAATCGCCCCGGATATTTTCTGGCTACGCGCGATCGAGGCTGCGGGCGTGCCCCCAGAGCAGCTTGCAGCAGCGATGAGCGATCGGTCTCTCGCCTGCATGGAGATCGCGGGAATAGCGATCGGAGAGGAAGAGGCGACTCAGGCCGAATTGTCTGAGCACCTGCGTTATGCGGAGGTACTTGGGGCTGAGTTCGTGAATGCCCGGATCGTTTCGCCTCTGGATGTGTCCGTGACGGCTCGGGTTCGGGAATGTGCGGAGGCTTTCGCTCGCGTAGGCACACGGCTGGCGATCGAGTTTTCGCGGGGGACGCAGTTGAACTCGGTTTCACAAGGCGCGGCTCTGCTTCGTGAAATAGATGTCCCCGGAGCGGGCGTCACTCTGGATACATGGCACTTCTTTCTTCATCCACAGGGTGCGGAATGGGATGCGCTGGAGGCACTTCCCACTTCCTCGTTCGCGAACGTGCAGCTCTCGGATGGCGTGCCTTATGAGGAAGGTGCTTTCGGGGAAGCGACAATGAATCGTCGACGTCTACCCGGCGAAGGGGACTTCGAACTCGCTCGTTGTCTCGAATTAGTCACCACGAAACGCGGAGACGCCTCGGCGTTGCCGATCGTCGTTGAAGTATTGAGCGAAGCCGAAAGGCAGTATTCTCTTGCGGAGTTCGCTCGCCGCACAGCTGATGCTTCCCGCGCGCTATTTCCCGACTGATCGGAAGCCCTTTTCCATTCTCTTTGGGCGCGAGCTAGAAGCCCTTAGTGACGGCGCGTGTCGGTCCGAAGTTGTGGAGGCCCATGCCGTGAAGGTTGCCTAGGCCCCCGCATACCATCACGATGAGCTCGTCGGGGCGTTCCACGAGATGAACGATGCCGTATGGGTCGACACGTTCGCGCTCTTGGAGCCAAATGCGGTGCGGCTCGGGAAAGAAGTCAATGGGATGTGCGGCGGCTTCCCATAGGGCTTGCTGCGCGTCTTCGATTTGTGGATAGCGAGCGGCGACGCGGTCGGCCCAGGGCGGGGGTAGGCAGACCATCGACTCCGCTCCCCAATGACTGATGAAGGCGTTCGTGCCCGGCACTGCCAAGGATTTGCCGATCACTTGGACAAGGTCTTCGGCGGACTCGGCAGCGACGTCCGCTATATCCATTGTTCCGATACAGCCGTAGGCCGTGACCGCATTGCCCTGAACGCCTCGACGTTCCGCGAGCGGTGCCCAAGGTGAGCGCTCTTCCCACTCGGCAACGACGATTCCTGTGACCCGCGCGGGTTGGCCGAAAACACTCTTCGAGTTCTCACCGATTTTCTGCCCAGCGACATTCCGCATCACAAGGCGAAGCGCGCGCCCGATGGCCGGGGCGGGGCCTGCAACACCGCCAAAACAGCCAGCCTCCATGGGCAGATCAAGTGCGTGTCTCGCCGGGCCATTAACGAAAATACCGGGCACGACCGAACTTGTTGTCGTGTTGAGTGAGAAGAGATCTAGGGCGGGATCGATACTCGCTTCGATGGCGGCGCATAGCAGGGGCATGGATTCCGCAGGAGCGCCGGACATCACCGCATTGATCGCAAGCTTTTCGACTGTGCACCGGCCATCACGCGGGGGCAAGACGCCTAATAAATCATCGGGGAATCGATTTGATGCTGCGACGAAGCTCCGCACCCGCTCTTCGGTAGGTGGAATCAGGGGAAGGCCATCACCCCAGCCCGATTCCGTCGCGAGCTTGGCGAAGGCGAACGGGTCGTCGTCGACTTCGAGTCGAGGGCTCGCCAACCAATCGATTTCACATCCCGACGGTCCGCAGGAGCGGTCGAAAGTGCTGTCTTGCAATTTCGCGTACCTCTTGCTCGGGAAGACTGTCGAGCGGGTAAGGGAGAACGTGAATGCGTAAACCAGATCGGCCCGCGTTGGCCGCCATGCTATGCGCGAGAGCTTCGAATTCGGAAGTTACGACGGCGACCGCCGTCTTGCCCTCCCTTAGTGCGACGACTGCGTCGTACACCGTCCAGGAAGTACAGCTTCCTCAATTACCGAGCCCGCTGAGAACGAGTTCCTGTCGCGCCGCGAATACCTTGAGCTCGGTTAGGGTTCGCTTTGCAGCGTCGCCCGTACGGTCGCCAGCGCACCACTCCGAGACGGAAGCGCCTTCTTCGCTGAACATCTGCTGCCATTCGGAGCGAACCCAATCGAAGGACCGCCAGGTCAGATCGTATCGGATGCCTACACGCGCCAGCGGAAGAGAACTGGCGTCAAAGCTCGGTCCCGGATCGGCGTTTACGTCCGGGGGCGATGCGGTTGGGTCAAGAATTGTGAGTCGGGCCATGCATTTCTCCTGATCGGTCTGGCGGATCTAGTTGCGGGACCGCCTGAGTGTATGCAAATCGGGGCCGGTGTTGCGACCCGTGGATCCCCGCGAGAGCGATGGTACTGTGGAGCGGATGTCGCCACCCGCCGCTCTCGCAGGACTGCGTGTCCTTGATCTGACGAACCTATTTGCTGCGCCTCAGGTCGCGGCGACCCTCGCCGATTTCGGGGCGGATGTCGTGAAGATCGAGCCGCGAAATGGTGATCCACTTCGGCGGATCGGATCCTCGCGAAATGGCGGGTCTCCGGCCTGGGCACTCGTTGCGCGGAACAAGCGCGCCATCACCCTCGATCTCGATCATGCGGCGGGGATGCGCGTCTTCGAGGGACTCGTCGAGCAGGCAGACGTGTTGATCGAAAACCTCACCGCGAAGCTGCTTGAGCGGTGGCAATGCGACTTCGATTCGCTCCTTCGGCGGAATCCGAAGCTCGTGGTTGTCAGCATCAGCTGTTATGGACGATCGGGTCCCAACTCGGATCGCGCTGGTGCGGGGACCCTTGCCGAAGCCTTCGCGGGATTCGCGCATATGAATGGGGCTTCGGACGGGCCGCCTACGGTTCCCTCACTGCCACTTGGGGACACGCTCGTTGGAATGTCCGGTGTGATCGGCACGATGATGGCGCTCTACTCTCGTGATCGTGCGGGATCGGGGAGCGGAGCAGGTCAACACGTTGATGTGTCGATGATCGAGCCCGTTCTTCAGCTGCTCGCTTTGCCGCTCGCGAACCATGTCGAAGGTGAAGCGCCGCCACGCCGGCTGGGCAGTCGGATCGCCGGCGGCGTTCCTCGCAACGTCTACCGTGCGAGGGACGGCGACTATCTTGCGCTCTCGGGAACGACCGACGCTCAGGTCGGTCGGATTCTTTCGTTGACCGGTCGGGATGGCGCCGACGATCTTGCACGTTTCGCGACCTCTGCGGCCCGGCTAGATGCAGCGGATGCACTCGATGGGATCGTAGCTGACTGGATTTCTGCGCGGTCTAGAGCTGAGGCGCTTGCTGCTTTCGAGAAAATCCGAATCCCTGTGGCTCCGGTCAATGACCTTTCGGCGCTGCTGTCTGATCCTCATCTACTTGAGCGCGCGTCGGTTTCTACCCTCGAAGATGTAACGTTAGGCGAAGTCTACCTTCCGGCGCCGATGCCAAAACTGCGAGGCACGCCCGGGACCCATAGGCACTTAGGTGCAGCATTGGGTGCGCATAATGCCGAGGTCTATCGAGACTGGCTGGGGATGTCACCGGAAGAAGTGGCGGCGCTCGCGCGCGAAGAAGCCATTTAGAGCTCGGTCTTCCGCCGATAGCCCCCTAGAGCCCCCGATAGCCCCCTAGAGCCAACCTATAGCCCCTCGATCCATTCGCGAAGTCCCAGCCGTTCGACCGCCGCTGCGCCTCGCTTCGTTACCGCGAGGACCGTCTCACTTCGTTCAGTGAGTGAACTGAGCCCAAGTGGAACGACGCCGACCATGAGCGTCTGATACGAAAAGGCTCGGTACTGCTCGAAAGCTTCGTCGAAGGAGAGCGTTACGCCGTGGCGTTCGAGCTCTGCGCAGTAGCCACGAATGAGGGCGTCCTCATTTTCTGCGAGCACTTCCGAATCGAGTGAGTTGATCAGGAAATACTGCACATCACGCATGCCCTTGCTCCAGTGCACCGCTTGAAAGTCGATCATCCCAACCTTGGGGCCCGTCTCCGTCGGGTATTCAAAGCAGTTGCCGAGATGACTGTCGCCGTGGGCGAGGGTGAGAGGGCCTTTGTACCACGCGTCGAGGACCGCATCCCATCGGTCGAGCGCGAGTCGACAGGTTTCGACGAGACGCGGGCTTATGAGATCGGGCGCGGCCTTTTGCGCGGGGGCGAGGGCGGAAGCATTGAGCGCCCGGGTCACGCGCTTCCATTTGGGCGCGGTGTATGTGTTGTATTCGCCGGGAAGCAGAGCCTCTCGTTCTGCTTCGGTCTTGCCCTCAAAATGGGCATGCATTTCCGCGAAGCTTGCGAGCACACGTTCCGCTTGTTCTGGCGTGGTGCCCGCGGCCATGTCCCGATTGATGAAGAGCTTTACGCCGGGAGTCTCATGAAGATTCTCTAGCAGCAAGATGAAGCGCGAGCCGCGTTTTGCGGCCGCGTAGACCTTGGGTACGCGCAGAGGGATTTGATGTGCGAGGCGCTGGCAGAAGAGGACCTCAAGAGGCCAAAAGCCCAGCGTGTTCGCAAAGGATCGTGTCGCCGTTTCTTTGCACGGGATCTTTGCGTAGAGGGTGCGAGGGGTGTCGTGAACCGGATCGGCTATGCCGATCGTTTGGTCAAATTCGACATCGACTAAGAAGTTGATGCAGTTGCTGCTCTCGAAGTCGACCCCGGGCAAGCGTGCCGCGATGATCTCTGGAAGTCGCCGGCCGACCTTCGGAGGATAGTCGTCGAGGAGACTGTTAAGTGTCTTTGCATCCGCAATAGATTCGCGTGAACAAGGTAACGAGCGGCCGAATCGGTCGCCTACCGCATCGGCGCCGATTTGTAGGAGTGAGCTGGCAGTCCGTGCGGCCAGTAGTGTGCCGCCGATCAGAGCGTCGCTGCGTGTCAAATGACAGGGTTCCGTAGTTGGTGTTAGCTGAGGGAAAGCAGCTTATGTGCGCCGCTCATCCGAGTTTGAATATCGAGCCCCGACGGACATGTACCGGCGCAGGGCGCGGCACATCCCGCACAGACCGACGCGTTCTTTGCGAGCTCTCCGTAGAGGCGCATGCCTTCTTTTTGGGCTCCGAAATTTTCGAAATACATCCGCTGGCGAAGCACGTCATGGATCGGCAGCTGCTCTTCGCAGCTTTCCAGGCAAGCACCACAATGAGGACGACAGTAGTTGTCTGTTGTGAGTTCGCTGTAGCGATCGAGCACTGCGACGTCCTGGGGCCGAAGGGATTGTCCGGACGCGTAGAGGAATTCGTCGAGCTGCCCGGTCTCCCAGAGTGAGATGACGAGGCAGGACACGCTTGGATTCGAGAGCACCCACTTGAAACTTGCCTGGGTGAATGAATCGCGCTCGTCCGGCGACCAGTTCAGGAAATGATGCATCGATCCGCGCAAGGTCTTCATACCGACGATCCCAATATCTTTGGCGGCGGCGCGATTGATGATGTTTTCGAGGCTGGGCCAGGCGCCAAAATGATAGGCGAGCATCATGACGTCGAAGCGGTCGCTCTCGACGGCTGCGCTCGCGACGGCTTCTAAGTTAGGCGTGTGGGTCGATACGCCGAGGAAGCGAACCTTGCCCTGCTCTTTGAGTCGATCGAAGGCTTCATGGACGTTTGGGTCCATCAGGCGATCAACGGAATCGCAGGAATGGATGTGGACGAGATCCACCCAGTCGGTCTGAAGTCGCGTGAGGCTGCCTTCGACTGCCTGCATGTAGTCTTCGACGCTCGATCCAGGCGCCAGGTGTCCGTTGGGAAGGCAGAACTTGGTCGCGACGAACATCTTGTCGCGCTGGCCCTTCATGGCCTCGCCGAAGCGCTTTTCGGAACCGGACTCGCTGTAGTCGGGGGCCGTATCGAAGTAGTTGATGCCGCGATCAATCGCTTCGCGGGTGACTTCGACGGTTTGTCGTCCGCCCGTGCTTGATCCAGAGCCGAGGGAAATGTCAGACACGAAGGCGTTTGTTCTGCCGAGTCGTCGATAGCCTTCGACGCGTGCCCCGGCCCATTCGTCACGAGAGACGTCGGACTTGTATTCTGGCCTGACAAGAAAAATGTTCTTGGCTGTGATACTGCCCCATTTTCGATTTGGGATGATCGCTGCGGCGAGGCTGGCCGCGATGCCACCTGTCGTGCCTAATGCGGCTGTTAGGAATCGACGCCGGCCGCTCGGCGATTTCAGCTGGCCGTCCGCATCTTTGCTTGGGGCGGCGGCGGCGCGAATGGTGAAAACGATGCTGATGCCCACCGATACGAGCACCATTGCCGCGACGCCTAGCTCGCTACTGGCGGCGACCCGGCCCTCGATGCGATGTCCCAAAAACTTGCTGAGGTAGAGCGCAGAAAAACTGATCGAGAGGAGCCATGAAAGAAGTGCAATTCGGGTGGCGGGCATAGAGCTCATCTCCGGGGGCGCGTCGGCTATACCGATGGGTGCCCGTGAACGGTAGGTCGAACGATCGCCTCCCGCATGACCGAACCGGGCCTAGCTCGGAGTTGGCGTACACTTGCTTAAGACTTTGCTACTGGGCGTGCTGTGTGGAGTAGTGCCGTGTGGAGAGACGATCGCTCAGGATTTCGTGCAGACCAGTGAAGGGAATATGATGCGGTGCATGCATGTTGTTGGCTGCGCTGGCTCTGCGCGGTTGCGCGGCTTCCGGGCGGCTCAAGTCAGCTCTTCTCCGCCTGCTCTGCGAACTCCTCTTCCGGAGAGAGAATCATGCGGTGGCGCGCGTAGAAGGCGAAATATGCCACCGAGAGCGCGTACCAGAGCGCGACCCCGTAGATCCCGGGGCGGTAATCTGGATTCACGAAGAGACACACAAGTGTGATGGAGGCTATGACGAGCGCGATTGCCGCCCCGCTTCGACCCAGTGGGCTCACGTAGGGGCGCTCGAGCCCTTCCATCGACTTAATGCGGAGGTAGGCCGCCATCTGGAATATATACGCGATCACCGCGCCGAAGACGGCCATGTTAAGGAGCACACCGCCGACCGGAACTTCGCCGAAGAACGCCTGGCCGTATTCGATCGCAAGCGCGACGAGGAATCCGGCGACCGCTCCTACGATGAGCGCGACATGGGGCGTTTTACGTGTCTTGTGCGTACGTGACATCCAAGTCGGAAAATATCCCGCGCGCGACAGCGAGTAGATATTGCGCCCATAGGCATAAATGATGGCATGGAAACTCGCTATGAGTCCGGCCACCGCGGCGAGGGAGAGGGCGGTTGCGCTGGCGCCCTCGCCGAAGATCGTTTGAAACGCCAAGAACAGGGGTTCCTCGGAAGCGCCTACGACGGCGGCTCCGGGAGCGATTCCGGCATTGAGGAAGAGGGTGAATAGCGATGCGACGATTAGCGTGGCGATTCCCCAGAGCAGCCCACGAGGCATATCTCGTTTGGGATCATGGCTCTCCTCGGCAGCGAGTGGCAGCTGTTCGATCGCCAGATAGAACCAGATAGCGAAGGGCAGGCAGGCTGTGACACCGGACAGGCCGCGCGGGAACCATCGCGAGGCGCCGGGATCCGGGACCACCGAAAGCGCATGATCCCAGCTGAAGAGAGGGATGGCCCCGATCCAAAAGACGATCAGTACAAGCAGTGCGATGAACGTGATCACGACTGTTAGTCGGAAGGTGAGTTCAACGCCGATGATATTGATTCCGACGAATACCGCGTAAAAGAGAGCCCACAGCACGGGGGCAGGGACGCTCCAGCCGAAGCTCGTTTCGAGGATCGTGCCGACATAGCCTCCGATCCCCACGACGATCACGGCGGGGGTGAGGACGTATTCGATGCTTTCCGCGAGGCCGGTCAGAAAGCCGCCCCAAGGCCCGAAGGCCATTCGGCCGAAGGAGTAGGCGCCGCCGGTATGAGGCAGGGCTGGAGAGAGTTCTGCGATTGAGAAGCAGAGGCCGATGTACATCACTGCGACTATGAGCGTCGCTGTGAGGAGTCCGCCGAATCCGCCAGAGAGCAGCCCGAAATTCCAGCCAAAGAAATCACCAGAGATGACCGCACCGACACCAAGTGCCCACAGCGACCACACGCCGGCGAAACGCCGCAAGCCGCGCTCCTCGAAATAGGAGTCATCGGCGCGCTGGTAGGTCACGCCGCTTCGTTTGGTCTCGGTCATGGTACTCCTTGAAGGGCGAGGCGTTACGGATGGCCGATCGCTCTTGCTCGGCTTTGCCTAGCTTGGTTTGGCCCGGCCGGACTTCTTTCGCAGGACGTCGGCGGATCGCAGCGGGCTAGATGATCTCGTTCTCGCGCAAGGACTTCACCTGATCGGAGCTGAGTCCGAACTCAGAAAGCACCTCATCCGTATGTTCCCCAGGATCCGGGGAAGGTCGACGAATTTCGTCGCTCACGCCATCGAGATGAGTGGCATTTCGAATAATTTCAATCTCGCCTACACCGGGATGCGTCACCTTGGCGGCAACGCCGAGGTGCTTTACCTGCGGGTCGGCGAAGGTCTGAGCCAGATCGTTGACGGGTCCAGAAGGGATTCCGACTGCGTTCATTCGCTCGACCCAGTCCTCGGTCGTGCGTGGGGCGAGAGCCGTTTCAAGTTCAATGTTGAGGGCCGCCCGATTCAACGCTCGATCATTCGCGGTGGCGAAGCGGGGATCGTTTTCGAGCTCCGGGCGTTCGAGGATTTCGCATAACGCTGACCACATTCGGCCCCAGGGAGCAGCGAGGTTCATGTGGCCGTCTCGGGTTGCATACATCCCCATAGGCCCAAGCGTCGGGTGGTCGTTGCCGGCTTGAGGCGGGACTTCCCCTGCAACGGTAAAGCGCGCCGCTTGGAAGTCGAGCATCCCGATCATCGACTCGAGCAAAGATGTAGTGACATAACGTCCTCGTCCCGTCCGCTTCCGTTCATGCAGGGCAACGAGAATGCCCACTGCGAGCTGAAGGCCGGCGGTGATATCCGAGATCGCAACGCCGGCACGGACGGGTCCCTGGCCGGGAATTCCCGTGACGCTCATCATGCCGCCGAGGCCTTGCGCGATTTGATCAACGCCGCCGCGATCGGCGTAGGGGCCCTCCTGCCCGAAGCCAGAGATCGATCCCATAACGAGCAGTGGATTGATCTCGTGGACGGTTGCCCAGTCGAAACCCAGTCGGGCTTTCACAGGGGGGCGCATGTTTTCGACCAAGACGTCCGCACGCTTGATCATACGATGCAAGAGGGCGCGCCCTTCCTCCCGTTTGAGGTCGAGACTCAAGCTTCGTTTGTTCCTGTGGAGATTCAGGTAGTCAGGAGAGTGATGAGCGAAGCCGGTATCCGCCCCCGGTCGCTGTTCGATGCGCACGACGTTGGCGCCCCAGTCCGCGAGTTGGCGAACGGCAGTCGGTCCCGCTCGAGCAATCGTGAGATCGAGAACCAGCAAATCGGAGAGTGGAAGAGCATCGGTTTTTGACGGCGTTTCGGGCATGTGAGGTGAGTATACGTTGGGTACCGTTTGAGTGACCCCAAATATTCAGGAGATCCCCAGCATGATCGAAGGCCAACGCATTCTCGTCACCGGCGCGACGGGCCAAGTCGCTCGTCCCCTTGCAGAGATACTGAACAAAAATAACGAAGTCTGGGCCGCCGCGCGCTTCTCCGACGCGAAGGCGAAGGAAGAGCTCGAAGCGATCGGGATCAATACGGCGCTCTTTTCGATGGGCGAGGATGATCTGTCGGGTCTTCCGGATGTCGACTACGTCTTTCATTGCGGCGCAAACGTCGATCCTGCGAGTCCCGAAATAGGCATGGCGCAAAACGCCGAGGGCTCAGGATTCTTGATGCAGCGGTACAAGGATGCGAAGGCCTTTCTTCATATGTCCTCGTCCTCGGTTTATCGCGTGCCTGTGGGATCGTCGGAACCGATTCACGAAGACCACGAGTTGGGCGGCTACGCTTCCTACTCGCCGCATTATGCGATGAGCAAGTTAGTTTCTGAGTCGGTGGTGCGTTTTCAGGCGCGGGCTCTTGGTCTGCCGACTGTGATTACGCGCCTCGATGTCGCCTACGGAACGCGTGGGCACGGCGGCGTGCCCATGATCATCTATGAATTCATGAAGCACGGTATGTCGTATACCCGCGCGGAAGGCGGAGAGAGTTTCTGTTCCCCGATTCATGAAGACGATATCGCGACGCAGGCTCAGAACTTGATTCTGAAGGCTGCCGTGCCCGCTCCGATCGTGAACCTGGGAGGAGACGACGTCGTTTCGATTGAGATGATCATCGCCTATGTCGAAGAGATCACCGGCTTGACTATGAAGGTAGAAGTTGGGCCCGAGGCATCGTGGGGTATGAAGGTACTCGACAATACTCGCCGCAAGGAACTCGGCGGCCCCTGCAATGTCACTTGGAAAGATGGCATTCGGAATGCACTCGCCGTCCGCCATCCGGACGCACTGCTCGCCTAATGCCCATCAGAGACGCAGTATTCCTGAGAGTTTCTAAAATTCTTGTTAGGGACTCTGGGCGGAACCCTCTAGAGACTCTTCCATCGCGAAGCTCCGCTCTCGCGAGCGACGCTAGAGGAGGCTAGAGGAGGGCAAGAGGAGGGCTAGGCGCTCGGTACGCCTTCTTGGTACCAACCGGCGGTGAGTCCCGCGTCGACCACAAAGTCTGCCGCAGTGCAGGATCGGCTCTCATCCGAGGCGAGAAAGAGCGCCATCATGGCGATGTCGTTCAAGCGACTGCCGGGAACGACGGGCCGCGGATCCTTCAAAATTTTCTGCATCATCTGATGTGGCACGTCAGTGAGGTCTGGTTGGCCAGGGAAGAAGGCCGCGCTCATATTGGGATTCCCAGCTTCGGGACAGACGGCGTTGACTCGAATCGCATAACGCCCGAGCTCGATTGCCGCGGACTTCGTGAGACCGCGGACCGCCCACTTGCTGGATGCATAGGCCGCGACGCCATTCATGCCTTTGAGTCCGTCCGTCGAAGCGATGTTAACGATCGATCCGCCGCCTGACTTCTTCATGTGCGGGAGGACGGCCTGCATTCCAAGGAAGGGGCCGAGTTGATTGACTTCGACGACACGCATGAAGTCTTCGCGTCGAATTTCGTCGAAAGGGGAGAGGAGTAGTACGGCGGCGTTATTCACGAGCACGTCGACTGCACCGAACTCCGTCGCCGAGAGTTCCGCCGCAGCGGCCCAGCTGGCTTCGTCGCGCACGTCGAGGTGGGTAAAGCGCGCCGCCTCACCAATCGAGTCCGCGACTGCTTGGCCCTTCTCAACCTGCACATCTCCGAGGATGAGCTGCGCGCCCTCGCTCGCGAAGACTCGCGAGAGCACCTCGCCGGTTCCCTGGGCGCAGCCCGTGATGATGACCGATTTGCCGGCGAGCCGGCCACGCTGATCCATGTTCCCTCCAGAATGTACGCATAGTTGGCGGTTGGGTGTCGATCGAGCTTACCCCGTTGAACTCGTCGGGGAAGCGCGAAACGGGACGAGAAATATTAAGCGTGGAAGCGGATCGGCACGAGGGGGTTAAAGTGGGGAGGCGCGTCCGAGCGGCGAAAAAGCTGTCTTCGCGGACGAAGGAGGTAATCGGATGGCTTCGGATGTGATGCTCGATTTCGACTGGGATCCGATGGATACGGCCGAGCGGATTCCTCATGACGTCTACGCGCGGCTGCGGCGAGAACAACCGATCTCCAAGACATCGACCGGTGCATGGTTCTTGTCGAAGCACGCAGATCTGATCGCGGCCGCAAAAGAAGTCGATACGTTTCGAGCGAGCATGCGCGAACCGGGTGTCGTCGTACCCCCCGAAGAAATGTTGATCAGCGAAATCCCTGAACCTCGACACGGGCAGGTTCGCCGGATCGTGAACTCCGCCGTTGCAGCGCATCGGCTGAGTCGCGTCGAAGACTTCACACGCCAACTCACTCACTCGCTATTTGATGCGGCGATCGACAAGGGCCGCTGCGAGCTAGTTCAAGATATAGTGATGCCGATACCGACATCCGTGATCGCCGTTTTGCTAGGCGCGCCCGAAGAAGACTTCCGCTTGTGGGGCGAGTGGTCGGACGAAGTCGTGCAGGGTGACTACCCACGCTTCAACCGGAATGATCGCGGCGAGGGATTCGCCGGAGCGCATCCAGAATTCGCAAGCTACGTGGATGGCATGATCGCTGCGCGAAAGATCGATCCGAATCCGCCGGATGATTTTACGACGCGTCTCATTCAAACCGAAATCGACGGCCAAAAGCTCTCCGATATAGAGCTTCGAACCCTGGTGATTTTCCTGCTGATTTCGGGAAATGAAACCACGCGGCACTTGATCTCGAATCTACTCCATAGACTCGCGACGCAAGAGGGCCTGCTTGAGACGCTGCGCGCGAACCCCGAAAAGATTCCGCTTGCGGTCGAAGAATGCCTTCGCGTTGATGCCGTGATTATTAACCTCGTGCGCACGGTCTGTCACGACACGGTCTTTCGTGGACATGCTATGCGCGAGGGCGAACGAGTCTTCTTCGGTATTGCCTCAGCGAACCGCGATGAAGATCTTTACGAAGCGCCCGACGAGTTCTGCCTCGACCGCCCGAAGCCTAAGGGGCACACCGCCTTCGGTGGAGGGCCACACGTCTGTCCTGGCGCGTCACTTGCGCGCCTTGAAGGCCGCATCGTTCTCGAGGTCGCGATCGAGCGGCTCACGAAGATCGAACTCGCGCCAGACTTCGAGTGGGAGAAGGTCCCGGTCTTCTGGGCGAATGGGCCGACGTCTCTGCCGGCGACGCTTGTCCCTCGCTAACGATTCGTTCGAGCGGAACCGGGGCCATCAGGTGCCACAATTACCGCTAATCGTCGCTAGGCGCCTCTATACGATACGCCGATTTAGGGTTTTGCCGTGGGCCGACCTTCGGAGCGCCATGCACGCATGTCGCCTTCGAGGTGGACGAGATTCGTGAAGCCCGAGGCGAGAAGTGTCGCTTCGGCTTTGCCGGCTCGCCCACCGCTCTCGCAGTAGACCACCAGCGTTCGGTCGCGATCGCTTCCGAGTTCCTCTACGCGCATGCCGACTTCGTCATAGGGAATATTAATCGCGCCGGGGACGTGCCCGCTCGCGAACTCATCCGTCGTTCGTACGTCGAGGATGAGCGCGTTCGCGGGTGGCGCGGACAAGAGTGCGTCCGCGCTTAGACTGCCGACGACACTTGGTCCTTGATCGCAGGCGGAGAGCAATAGCGTGAGTGCGAGGCACCCAACGATTAGCGAAGCTTTCATTTGAGTTCTCATGATTACGCCGTCAGCCAGTGATGCTTTTGCGGCTTGGCACGCGCCTGGGGATCGATGTGCACATTGATGATGCTCGGCATCGAGTCGCCAAGGGCTTGTTTGAGGGACGATGATAGTTCCTGAGGGGTGCGAACCGAATAGCCCTTGCCGCCGAAGCCTTCGATCATCTTCTCGTATCCCGCTTCGATGGTGTAGGCCATGGCGGACGCTTGGAAGCGATCCTCGGGGAGCTCTTCGAAGCCGATGCCGATCCCGTTGTTGTTAATGATCACGAAGACAATCGGGAGGCGGTAGCGACAGGCGGTCTCGACCTCCATGCCCGAGAAGCCAAAGGCCGAGTCGCCCTCGACGCAGATGACCTTGCGATCCGGATGCACAACTTGGGCTGCGATTGCTTGCGCGAGCCCGACGCCCATAGTGCCGAAGGTTGCCGCGTCGATTCGTTCGCGAGGATTTTTGTGCATCAGTACCGAGCGACTGATGTCCATAGTGTTCGCGCCCTCAGCCTGAATGATCGTACCTTCCGGGGCCTGATCCTGGATCTCCCGCAATACGCGGTAGTAGCCCATGGGAACCGCGTCATCGTTCATCATGTTCTGCACGAAGGTCTTGTTCTCAGCCACCTTCGCAGACAACGCGCTCCACCACGGGGTATCCGACGGGTACGTGAAGGGATCGGCTTCGAGAGCGGCGTTGAGCTGTCCCGCGACCGCCTTGATGTCACCGACGAGACCGACTTCGGCGGGCACATTGCGCCCAATTTCTTCGGCGTGAATATCGACTTGAATCGTCTTCACATCTTCGGCGAAGCGCGGCGGAAGGCCGAAATGCATGATCCAGTTGAGTCGTGCCCCGAGCAGCAGGACAACATCAGCGTCCTGCAGCGCCACGCCACGAGCCGGCATAACAGACAAGGCGTGATCGTCGTCGATCACGCCCTTGCCCATAGGCGAGGACAGGAACGGGATTTTCGTGGCTTCGACAAATTGCCGAATTTCGGCTTCTGCGCGGGAATACGCTGCGCCCTTGCCTATGACTACCAGGGGGCGTTCGGCGTTTCGAAGTACGTCGATCGCGCGCTGCACGTCGCTCGGGTCAGCATGAATGCGCGGCGGTTCCGCGCAGCGCTCCGGAATGACAACGTCATCTTCTTCCATCTTGGCGGAGAGGAAGTTGTCCGGGAAATCTAGATACGTTGCACCCGGTCGCCCATTGATCGAGGTACGCACCGCCTGCTCGCAGTAGAAGGGGATTCGGTTTGCAGCATCGGGGCGAGCCGCGTACTTCGAATAGATCCGTGCAAGCTCAACCTGGGGCGCTTCTTGGAAGGCGCCGCGGCCTTCCTGGTAGGAGTTGCTCGCGCCACCTAGCAGAAGCATGGGCCAGCAGTTTTCCTGGGCGTTCGCGAGACCAGCTATGCCGTGAATCATCCCCGGGCCCGAGACCGTGAGACATGCGCCCGGCCGGCCCGTGAAATAGCCAACCGCGCCTGCCGCGTAACTTGCGGCCTGTTCATTGCGCATCCCAATGAACTGGATGCCCTCGGCTTGAGCGGCGGCGGCGATGCCGAAGACGGGGAATCCGACGATGCCGAACATGTGATCGACGCCCTGCTTCTTGAGACTGCGGGCGATGAGGGTGTTGCCGTCGATTTCAGCCATGATTTTATTCCTTAGCGCCGTTTTGGATGAGTGGCGTTCGAGTACACTTTTTTGACAGGTTGGATTGAGACCGGCTCGCCATGTCGATTCGAGGGGCGAGGTCGCTAGATCCGAAGCTAGACTGCGGATTAGTCTCGTACAAGGGAGGGCGACATGCCGGCACTTGATGGAATGCGGATTCTGGATCTGACCCAATACGAGGCGGGTCCCTCGTGTACCCAGGCGCTTGCCTGGATGGGCGCCGACGTCGTGAAAGTCGAAGCGCCGGGGACCGGGGACCCCGGGCGATGGATCGCCGGCGGGGACGACTATTTCTGGAACTGGAATCTGAACAAGCGCAGCGTCGTTCTTAATCTCCGCAATCCGGAGGGACGGCAACTCCTCCTCGACTTGTTACCCAAGTTCGATGTTGTGATGGAAAACTACGCTCCCGGAGTCACGGAGCGGTTAGGCCTCGATTACGAGACCTTTAAGTCTGTGAACCCCTCCATTATTTACGCGTCGGTGAAGGGCTACGGGAGCGATGGGCCCTACGCCAACTATCTCGCCTACGACATGTGCGCTCAGGCGGCGGCGGGCACCTTCTCTATGACGGGACAGGCGGACGGCCCCCCGACGCTTCCCGGTGTCACGATCGGCGATTCAGGGACCGGCATGCAGCTGGGGATGGCCATCCTCGCTGCCTATGTTCAGAAGCTGCGAACGGGTGAAGGTCAGCGGATCGAGATCTCGATGCAGGAGGCGATCACCTATTACATGCGAACGCCTCTCGCGAACACGGGCGATTGGGGGAATAACGCGGTTCCCCGGAATGGTTCGCAAGTCGGTGCGGCGCCCTCAGGGCTTTATGCCTGCAAACCCTACGGCCCAAACGACTTTGTTTTCATGCTGACGATCACAGATACGCATATCGATAAACTTTATGTCGCGATAGATCGAGCGGACCTGGTCACGGACGAACGCTTCGACGATTTCATGAAACGCTTCGAACGGACCGGGGAGCTTCACGAAGAAGTGGAGAAATGGACGCGCGAACGCACGAAGCACGAGGTGATGAAGGAACTCGGCGAGGCCGGGATTCCTTGTGCAGCGACGATGGATACGAAGGAGCTCTACGATGACCCGCATCTCAATGCGCGGGGGTTCGTTAAGACGTTTCCGCATCCAGAGCGCGGCGAAGTACGCTTAATGGGATTCGCTCCTCGCATGTCGGCGAACGAAGTAGAGATGACGCCGCCCCCGGGGCTCGGTGAGCATACGGATGACGTGCTGACTTCGGAGCTCGGTGTCGACGCGGACCGGATCGCGGCGCTTCGGGCTGCCGAGGCGATCGGTTAGCTTCGAACGCGCCGCCCAGCAGCTTCGAACTTGGCATGGGTATCGCGCAGCTCACCGAGCTGCGTCCAGCTTGGACTCCAAAACGCGAAACGGTCGCTCCCTCCGAAGAGGAAGCGACCGATTCGATCCACGCCATATCGAAGCCGAAGCTCCAAGATGCTCAGCCGTGACTAGCGTCG
The DNA here is from genome assembly GCA_041440805.1 of Myxococcota bacterium. Taxonomy (GTDB): domain Bacteria; phylum Myxococcota_A; class UBA9160; order UBA9160; family UBA4427; genus UBA4427. The sequence goes on from JASDVF010000063.1 coordinate 245,279, forward strand.
TCGGATGGAGGCGAGACCCGCGAGACCGAGGCCCATGAGCAGGGCAGTGCCCGGCTCCGGAACGATCGTCAAGGTGGAGCTCGCGTTGGTGAACGCGAGGGACGAGCCACCAGTGCCAACGGCTTCATTTCCGAACTGTCCAGTGCCGAAATCAAGCGTCACTGCCGTCGGGGAAGCCTCAGTAGAGTTCAAACCCTGAACCAAGAACGACACCTGGATGTGAATGTCAGAACCTACACCCGTGAGACCGCCGCCAACACCCGCGTCGTCGTTACCGGTGCCCGTGGCAGCCGACGTGCCGATACCATTAAAGAGGACCGCGCGGAGTTCTTGGTTGAACGGGAAAGGTGCGCCGGACTGGACGCCTGCCACCGTGCTGTTGGTCAGGCCGTCACTGTTGTTGAGCACGCCAACACTCGGGACCACAATCCCGCCAGTGTTGAACGCCGATGCCGACCCCGTGCTGCTTACGAAGACGAGGTGGTTGTCGGACGCTGAGCCGACAGCACCTTCGTCGTAGCCATATACGCCAACGCCGAGCGCGAAGACGTTTTCTTGGGTTGCGTTCTCGAGCAACAAGCCGAACGTGACCACGTCGCCATTCTCGAGGGCATTTACGCTCGGTGCGAGGCTTCCGCCTGCTTTCGCGATGGATGTGCTCTCAATGGAAACGCCCAATGCACCGGCGGAGAGCGGCGCAACTAGCGCGGCCGTGATGAGCGCCAAGCTCCAGTTCTTGAAAATCATGTTCTTCTACCTCTACAGCGGCCAGAACATTCGGAGGCTTTCCTCCGAGGTCATGCCGATCGTCTGGTCCCGCTTTCACCATCTCCTTCGCGCCTTCTCAGAGCGAGGAAACAGATCGAGCCGGCACATACTCCGGAGCGCATCGCGCCATGCGAAGTCTCGGAACATGCTCAACTGAGCAGACCTGGTAGAGCGGGGTGAGAAAAACGCTGTCCTGCGAGACGGGTATTGTCGTCCGTCGCTCTCGGCATGAAGCCGAGGGGTCGAGACATTTCATACCGACCGAATGCAAAACGCTTCCCGGCGTTTCGTGAATCCAATCTTTGTCTCGATGGGTGTTTTGTTCAATATTCGAACAAAACGCGCGCACCGATATCCTCATGTGAGACCTCCCCAGCTAAGTGGGTCTGTCTCACTACCTTCCCAGGTCTCGACCATCATATAACCATGGAGACAAAATGTGGGGAGAAATACGTGACCCCACGGTCAAAAAAATGCCCCATGGGGCGGGTGCGGATTCGGAAAAAGTCTAAGGTGACCCTGGATGGCATTTAAGGCGAGTTTCGATTTATTGGAGGGGCAGTGGAAGAGGTTAATTCACGGATGAGTCGAAATGAAAAATTGTTGAGGGCGTTTCTTGAGGCGGTCAGCACGACCGATTTTCACCGCCTCGAAGAGATCTGCTCCAGCGATTTCGTGTTGGAGCTTCCCTACAACGACCCGCCGACTCATCTCGAGGGCTTTGCGGCCTATCGAGCAGCGGTCGAACCCTCCCTCGAGGTCTTTCGGTTCCGGCTGGATCTGGGCGAAATCCATGAGGGTCGTGACCCCGATCTGCTCTTTGCGGAGTACACGAGTGACGGGATCGCTGTGCCGACCGGAAAGCCCTATCGGAATACCTATATAGGTGTGTTCCGCTTTCGAGAAGGGCGTCTCGTGTCGCTTCGGGAGTTCTTCAATCCTGCGATCGCGGCGGAAGCCCTCGCCGCAAATTGAGAGACGCGACATCGCTTGCCGACCCAGAGTCTACGACCGAGAATGACACGCTCGTCTGGGCCACTGGTGTTGCCCAGCGCGTTCGACTGACCCTACCTGCCGATCCGGCGCGGCCTATTCGATGGCTCCGCCCAACTCGGCCATCGCACGAAGGAAAATGCATCGTGGAATCCAAGTTCTGGGAAGACGTTGAAGCTGGAGAGACCCTGCCGGTTCTCGAGTTTCCGATCACCGTGAAGACCCTCATTCTTGCCGTGTGCGGCACGCGGGATCTTATGCCCTATCACCACGATCCCGAATATTCGAAGTCGGTCGGGAATCGGGACATGTTCGTCAACACGATGTTCGAGCAGGCGCTCTTCGGACGTTATGCCACGGACTTCGCTGGGCCCGAGAGTGACTTCCGCGAAACCGGATTGCAGATGCTGAATCAGCTGTGTCCTGGGGATGTCGCGAGAATCGAAGGCACTGTCACGGAGAAGCTTGAAGAGGGCGGCGAGAAGCGGATTAAGCTGCAGATTTCTGCGACGAATCATATTGGGATTGCGGCGACGGGGACGGCGACGCTCGCAATGCCGTCCCGCGCGGATGGGCCCGTGAAGTCGATCGAGGGGATGGCGCGGCCGGCGATGGACGTGCATCCGAAGATTCCGGATTTCGCGAAAGAATGGCTCGGCAAAGAGTCCTCGAAGTCCCCGGGAGGCTATCCCGTGAGCGAAGTGCAGGTCATGTATTGGTGCGACATGGTCGAGGACAATAATCCGATCTACTCGGATACGGACTATGCGCGCAAGAGTCGGCATAACGGAATGATCGCGCCGCCGATGGGATTGATTACCTGGACCATGGCGCGTGCGGCACAGACGGGCGTCGATTCCGATGCTCCTGACGCGAATGACCCGACTCGTAAGCCTTGGCCGCCTAAAGCGCCTTCGGACGGAGAGGGCGGAATTCCGATGCCCCCCGGCATGACCGATACGATCGCGCAAGGATCGGTTCAGACGTACGGCGCTCCCGTTAGGCCCGGCGATCTAATCTACTCGACGAACGAAACTCTCAACTGTTCACCGCTTAAAGAGACGAAGCTAGGCCCTGGCTACTTCCAGACGAACCTCCAGACTTTTTATAACCAGAAAGACGAGATCGTCGGCACGAACCTATTCACGTTGCTTCGCTACGGGGGCAAACCGGAAGCGGAGTAGGGCGCTATGACCGACGCTAAGACACGGCAAAGCTCAGGAAACAATGAACCGCGGATCCCGACGGAAGCCGAGTTGGATGCATCCTTTGATGCGCATTCGAATTGGGGCCGATGGGGCGACGATGATCAGCGGGGCATGCTGAATCATCAGGCGCACTCGCGGACGCGTGCGTCCAGAGGGGGCGCTGGGCCTTTTTGTTCGCGATGGGATCGATTCGAGTGCCGGGCGGTACCGGCTGTCCGGTTAATCCGATCGCAGTGCTCTAACGGGCGTTAAGCGTCTAAGTGAAACGGAGACATCATGGATTTCGGAGTTTTCTGCTCGGCAGTGGTAGGGCCGCGGCCTTGGGAAGAGTCCGAGCCGGAGCGCTTTAGGCAAGATCTCGAGATGGGCATCAAGGCCGATGAAGTAGGCTTTGATTCATTCTGGGCTCCCGAGCACCATTTTCTCGAAGAGTATTCGCATAACGCCGCGTCTCATCTGACGTGCCTGGCAGTCGGGATGCGAACGGAGAGGATTCGGCTGGTCACGGGGATCATGAATCTCTGCGCCCCGATTAATCATCCCGTTCGCGTCGCCGAGCAGATCGCGATGATCGACATTTACACGAATGGTCGCATTGAACTCGGGACAGGGCGTGGGAGTGGCTCGACCGAGGTCAATAGTTGGGGGCTTCGGAACGAAGAGACCAAGGGGTATTGGGAGGAGGCTATTCGCGCGATTCCTAAAATGTGGACGCAGGACCTTTTCTCCCACGACGGTGAACACTTCTCAGTGCCCGAGCGAAATGTTCTGCCCAAGCCGCTTCAGAAGCCTCATCCGCCGCTTTGGGTGACGGCGACGAATCCGGATACGGTTGAGCGTGCGGGTCGAATGGGGCTTGGGGTTGCGGTGTTCAGCTTTCAGAGCCCACAAGCGCTCGAACCATTGGTTGAAACCTACAAAAAGGCAATCGCTGACCCCGATCCAATCAGTGAAGTTGTGAACGACAAATTTTTAACGATCGCTCCGCTGTTATGCCTTGAAGATGGCGACCGTGCGAGAGATTGGCATGCGCGTCGGGCGAATTTGACGACCGCGCATTTCTCAGTCTACTTCGACACCGTGCCTGAAATTGCGGCGAGGCTCGCGGATGAGCCGCGGCCCATCCCGCAGACGCGTCTTCGCGAATTGATTGCTGAGGCCGCAAACGACCCCAGCTTGGTACCGCCGTTCCCTGTGACCGCAGACGACCCGAACGATTTGATCGAGAGCGGGTTGTGCGTGGGCGATCCAGAGCAGGTCAAGCGTGCGATCCAAAACTACGCGGACGTAGGCGTGGATGAACTCGGGATGATTCCTCGAACCAGTTGGATCGAGCCGCAGGAGATGATCCTTGAGTCTCTCGAAGTCACTGGCCGCGACGTTCTGCCCTCGTTTCGCTAGACGCTCAATCGAGCCCAGCCGGCTCAAATGTTAGTCGGAAGACTTGCCTCCGTTCCTCGGCTAATCGGCCTCGGCGCGCCGGGCATCGAGCTTGGCTCGGATTTCCGCATGAACGTCTTCGGTCAGAGTGAACGTCGCGAGAATGAAGCCCCCCGCGAGCATGGTCGCGAAGGGCACGAGGCCGTTGAGTGAGCGAATCGTGGTTCGCACGAGCTCCGATTGCTCGGCCGCGTCGGGGATGAAGCCCGTCGCCGAAAGCGCGAATCCGGTGATCATGGCCATCACACCGCTCGATGCCTTGTAGAGGAAGGTATACGACGCGTAGTAGGCGCCTTCCTTTCGTTCTCCGGTTTCGAGTTCGTCCGCGTCAATGACGTCGGCCAGAATGGAAGAGCCGATCATGGTTCCACAGGCGCTGCACGCGCCGGTCATGCTAACCACCATCTGCATCCACCTGAGCTCTCCTGCACCGGTGAAGAAGAGCGCGATGTAGCCAGTCATGCCCACAACTAGCCCCACCATCCACGTCCATTTCTTTCCGATTCGCCGCGAGAGTGCAAGCCAGAGCGGGAGGGATAGCAGCGACGATCCGACGTAGAACATGAATATCTCGCCGGTCGCGTGGGGCAGCCCGATTACGTATTTGATCATAAAGGGTGCGACGACCATGCTCGCGCCGGAACCCGTGTGCTCTATAAAGATCATAATGAGGAGCCGTCGCGCGTAGGCGTTCTTCCAGACGTCTTTTGCGACGCCCGCCGTGCTGCCGCCGCCGCGCCGTCGATTCGAGGTCGGTTCGCGCAGTGTCGCGACCGAGATCGCGTTGAATAGGATGATTGCAATCCCCGCGTAGAGAGCCAGTTCTGACGCGCTGGCGCGACGATCTTCGGCGGTCATCAGGTATTCGATGGCGAAGACCAGGCACGGAATCATCCCTAGATAGCCAGCGGCCTGCCGGAACGCGAAGATCCGCGAGACCGAATGGTGATCCTCTGTGAGTTCCGCGCCTAGTGCTTGGTGCGGTGTTAGGAAGAGTGTCATCGCCGTGTTGAAGCCAAATACGGCGACGGTCATCCAAGCGATGAGTGCCGGGGTCGAGAGGGACTCAGGGGGGGACCAGACCATCATGCCGAACGCGGCGACAGGAATCGAAGACGCAGCGATCCAGGGCCGTCGTCTTCCCCAGCGATGTTGAGTGCGATCGCTGAGCACGCCCACCATCGGATCGGTCACGGCATCCCAAAGGCGGCCGAGTCCGAAGATCATGCCCATCGCCGCAGCGGGCACGAGCAGCACGTCGATCGCGTAGTTGTTCACGTAGGTCATGAACAATACGAGCGAGAAATTTACGGCGATCATGGGCGTCGAGTAGGCGAGCAGGGCCGGGAGCGGGACGCTGTTTCCAGGGGCGATCGGAGAAGGAGTCGATGAGGACATTCGATTCAGCATAGGTCAGCGAATCGACGTCGGAATGGCTTCCTTCGGCGTGGCTCGCGTGCGTTTTAGGCCGAGCAGGTTCGGGCGAGGTCGGTACCTTATGCGGTAGCCTACGCGCCGCGCCCGGTGCATCGGGTGAAGGATCTAGCGTGCTCTCTCGATTTATTATTAAGACTATCCCTTTTGTGCTTCTTCTCTCGGTGGCCGCCTGTTCTGGGCCCTTTGTGACGATCCCTGGAGGCGCACTCGATGGCGAACTCGCGCCGATCCCATCTGACTGGGCCTTTACCGACGAGATCTCGACGGTTCAGATCGAGACGAACCCGAGCGATCCCTACTCCGTCAATATTTGGGCCTTAGGAATGGGGCCATCGCTCTATCTTCATGCCGGCGCGAATCGATCGACTTGGGTAGAGCACCTCGACGCGAATCCCAACATTCGCGTTCGGATTGAAGGCAAGCTTTATGAGCTCGCTTCGTCGCGGGTGACCGAAGAAGCAGAGTTCGCAACCTTCGCGGATGCCTACGAATTGAAGTACGGAAGTCGACCGCGAAACGAGAAAGTTTCTGAGGTCTACTTGCTTCGCCTGAGCGCTCGATAAGCCCGATGGATTTACCGGATCTCGAAGCGGAAGCTCGCGAAAAAATTGACGCCACTTTCTATGACTACATAGCGGGTGGCGCCGAAGATGAAGGGACGCTTGCTGAAAACGAGACATCGTGGTCCCGCTGGCGGCTGCGGCCGAAGGTGCTTCGCGACGTTCGGACGATCGATACGTCGACGACTCTGCTTGGCGAAACCGTGTCGAGCCCAGTAGCGATCGCGCCGATGGCCATGCAGCATAAAGCCAGTGAGGCGGGTCCAGTCGCAACTGCGCGTGCCGCTGCGGAGGCGAAGGCACTCTTTTGCATGGGGCTTTTCGGGGCAGGCTCGGCGGGAAATGTGGCCGCAGTCGCGAACGGCACACCGCAATGGCTTCAAGTCTACGTCATGGCGGATCGTGAGAGGAGCGTTGAGGCGATCGCTCGCAGTGCGGAGCAGGGGTATAAGGCGGTCGTTATCACAGTCGATGTCGCGCGGCAGGGGAACCGCCGCAGAGATGCTCGAAACCGATGGTCCTTTCAGCAAAGCGATGGCCAAGTTGAAGATCCCAATGAGCTTTTCGATCACGCGCTGACGTTTTCGGATATCGCATGGTTCGTGGAGCGCTCCCCGATTCCGATCGTGGTGAAGGGCGTTATGCGCGGAGACGATGCGCGGGCCTGTATCGATTCAGGGGCCTCGGGCGTCGTGGTCTCGAACCACGGCGGGCGTCAGCTAGATGGTGCTGAGGCAACCTCGGATGCTCTTCCGGATGTTGTTGACGCAGTGGCCGGTCGCGGCGAGGTCTATGTCGATGGTGGAATTCGCCGAGGGCAACATGTTGTAAAGGCGCTCGCTCTTGGCGCACAGGCGGTCTTCGTAGGTCGCCCCTTTATGTGGGGATTGGTCGTCGCAGATCAAAAAGGTGTAGAAGGCGTACTGCACGGATTTCAGGATGAAGTCGAGCGGGCCATGGCGTTATGCGGCGTTCGGTCGATTGGCGAGATTGATCGCAGTCTCGTCGTCTCCGGTTCTCTGTCAGGGCGATAGATTGACTCTGCGCAGGTCGCCACTCGTCGTTGGTGTTCATCATCCAGCCGTCGTCGATACAGAAAAGCTCGCGAGTGCCTGGGCATCTCTTCCCTGCCCAGTCGATCTTCGCGTAGTTCCGTACAAAGAGAAGGTGAAACTTCGACGTGCGCGGCAGGATCCGCCTGTGTCAGATGAGTTGCTCGCACTTGCTCCTACGCCTAATGATGCTTTGCAGGCGGCGTGGCGAGAAGCGGAAGCCCTTTTGACGATGGACTTGCCGCTCGAGCGGTTGGATGAGATGCCTCGCCTCGCCTGGGTTCAATCGTATTCTGCGGGACTAGAACAGTTTTCGTTGGGTACGCTCGCGGAGCGGGGAATTGCTCTGACGAATGCTGCAGGAGCAGGTGCACCAGCGATCGCTGAATTTGTCTTCGGTCGCTTAGTAGAGGTCTTTCGGAACCTGCGCGGCATCGAAGCAATGCAGCGCGCCCGCGACTTTCATCGCCCAGGCGGCCGAACGCTCTCTGGTCGAACACTCGGGATCGTCGGCCTCGGCTCGATCGGAGGTGAAGTCGCGAGGCTCGGGCGTGCATTCGGGATGCGAACCCTCGCGAATAAGCGCAGCGCTCAACCGGGCGATGTTTCACCTCTTGTCGACCGGCTCCTGGGCCCGGATGGCCTGAGTGAAATTCTCTCTGAGTCGGATGTCGTGGTGTTATGCGCGCCGGCTACCACCGAGACCACGGATTTGATCGATGCAGAAGCACTCAGTCGGATGAAGCAGGGCGCAGTCCTTGTGAATGTGGGAAGGGGCGGGCTCGTGGATGAAGAGGCGCTGCTTCAGGCTCTGCAGTCCGAGCATCTTGCTGCAGCGATTCTCGATGTGACCCGCACGGAGCCCTTGCCGAAGAGCGACCCGCTGTGGGATGCACCCAATTTGTATCTCTCCCCGCATTCGTCGATTCCGCCCGATGCCTACGACGCGAGGTTGCTCGATCTCTTTGCTGAGAACGTGCGCCGTTATGTACTCGGCGAGGCCTTACTGAATCAGATCGATTTATCCGTTGTGGATTCGTCCGTTGGAGACTGAAGAGCGAGCCGGCGATACCCGTTTCCCGATCAAAGAAATTCTGATCGTCGCCGGATGTCTTCTCTGCCAAATGGGCGCGGGGTTTTTCTACGGGAGTCGTGCACTCGCACCCGAGGTGATCTCGGAGCTTGGCTGGTCCCGCACGGAATGGGCGTCAGGAATGGCGCCGATGTTGATTGTTTCGTCGGTCGGGCAGGCTTTCGTAGGGATTGCCTGCACGCGGTTTGGTGTTCGGCCTGTCGTCGTCGCTGCGCTCGGCTGTCTTGCGACAAGTGTTGTGCTCTTCTCATGGATGCAGAGTCTCACGCAGTTCTACGTGGCGATGATGATTCTCGCCCTTGCGAACGCGGGGATCGGCGATGTGTCGATTGGCAGCGTGGTCACGAAATGGTTTTCGCGGCGGAGAAGTATCGCGTTAGGGTTCGCGATGGTCGGTTCAAACTTAGGTTCCGTCATCTACATAGGCGCGATGGCGCGGATGCTGCCGGATTGGGGTTGGCGAGGCGCCTCAATTTTTGTCGGACTCGGCGGGGTGGCGCTGATTCTTCCCTTCGCGCTGCTCGTGCTGCGTGACCCAAGGCCCGGGGAGGGCGCGGAAGCGGAGCATTCCTCAGAGGGGCCGGTCGCGGAGGAAGAACCCTCACTGCCGGTTCGCGAAGTTCTTCGCCGACCCGCGTTCTGGATTCTCTTCTATTCGCTTTTTTGTTATGCGCTCGTGTTGCTCGGACTTGTAGACCAGCTCGTGCTCTATTTGAGAGACCTTGGGTACAGCGAATCTCAAGCGTCTGGCGCGCTACAGCTCGCAGTCGGCGCGGGGATTGCTGCAAAGCTAGGCGCGGGATTCGTTGGGCAAGTCGTTTCGTCGAAGACGGCGTATCTGTTGAACACTGCGCTGCTTGCGGTCAGCCTGATGCTCGTGCCCTTCGCGGCGACGGGCTGGGTCCTCGTGCTTTTCAGCATTCTATTCGGGCTCGCGACGTCCTCGCGCGATGTTCTCTTGCCTCTCGCGATAGCGGATGCGTTCGGCACGCGTTCCTTCGCCCAGGTCTACGGATTGATGGTTTTGGCGTTCGTGCCTGGCGGCGCGCTTGGCCCGCTGGTGCTCGCCGAGGCGCATCGTGTGTTCGGCCACTATCGGCCAGGCTTCATGGCATGTCTCGCGTTGACGAGCCTGGCTGTCGTGGCACTCGCTTTCCTTCCCCGTGGTCGGGAAGCGCAAGCCGCTTAGGTCTTCGCGGCTAAGTCCTGCTCAGCCTTTTAAGGCCCTCCCCAGCTTTCTTTGCACGCAAGCCTTAGACGAGCGTGACAGGCAAACTTGCGAATCCTCGATTCGTGTCTGAGGGCAAGCGATTGATTCCGTCGAGATCGAGCCGGTAGTTAGGCGCGCGCGCAAGTAAGGTTTCGAGGCCGATTCGCATTTCCAGACGCGCGAGGCTTGCCCCAAGGCAGAAGTGGATCCCGAACCCGAACGCCAAATGGTTATTGCTTTGGCGACGAATATCGAAGACATCTGGATTCGTGAAGACACGCGCATCTCGGTTCGCAGAGGCATAGAGAAGGTGAACGCGCGCACCTTTCGGAATGGTGACGTCCTGAACGACGACGTCGCGCGTGGTCACTCTTGAGAGACCCTGAACGGGCGAGTCGAATCGGAGAATCTCCTCGACAGCGGAGGGGATCAGGCTGGGATCTTCAATCAATGCACGTCGCGCTTCTCGATGTCGTTCCAAGAGCAGGATCGCGTTGCCTAGTGCGGAAGTGGTGGTCTCGGTTCCTGCGACGAGCAGCAGGAAACAAAGCCCCAGCAGCTCATCGTCTTGCAGGGCACGCCCTTCCTCAGAGCTGGTGAGCAATAAACTGATCAGATCGTCGCGCGGCTCGCTCTTGCGAGCCTCGAAAACCGTTTGGAGATAGTCGGTGAGCTCTCTCTGCGCAGCGAATAGTGTTGCAGGATCGGCGCCGCTCGAATAGACGATCGCATCGCCGCACCGTTTGAACATGGGGCGCTCCGCAGCGTCGACGCCTAGCAGTTCCGCCATGACATAGATCGGCAGTGGGTCCGTGAAACCCTCGAACGCATCCACTGTGCCTAACTCGCCTGCCGCGCCGGCTTCGGCTTCGGCGAAGAGGGCGTCAAATAGCCCGTCGGCGAAGCCACGGACCTGTTTGGCCATCGCGTCCATCCGTCGCGGCGTGAACGCGCGCATAACCGCCTTACGCATCATCGTATGATCGGGTGGGTCGAGCACGATCAGCGTCGGAACATCCGGCTTGAATCCACTCGGCACGACCCCTTCACTCGAGGAAAAAGTTGCGGGATCTTTGATTGCGGCGAGTACGTCCGCGTGCCGGGAGAGCACCCAGAGATCGCGGTCCGGCACGTAGTAGGCTGGATGCTCTTCTCGGAGCTGTTGGTAGATCGGATATGGGTCTGCTTTCGCAGCCCAGGCGATTGGATCTAGATCGGTGGTGATTCTCGCTTCTTGCGTCATATTGATCTCCCTTCACGCATGTCCAACCCCGACGCTAACCATCAAGACTCTCGCGTGCTACGTAGGCGAATCACATAAGAGGTAAGTACGAAGACTATGGCGATGACAGATTTCGAGGGAAGAACAGCGCTGATCACCGGGGCTGCGGATGGGATTGGGGCCGCGCTGGCAGAGGCGCTGCTCGAAGCGGGAGCACGGGTCTTCCTGAGCGATATTAATGAGGCGAAGCTCAAGGAAACGGCGAGGCGCTTGAAGTCGCCTAATGCGGTCTGCGACGTATCTGACGCGAAGGCTGTCGATGCGACCGTTGAAGCGGCTTGGACCGAGTTCGGCGGAGTGGACCTGCTCTGCGCGAATGCCGGCGTGATCGTTCCGGGTTCGCTGCTCGAAACCAGTGACGAGGACGTTCGATTTATTTTCGGAGTGAACGTTTGGGGCGTGGTGAACGCTTGCCGGTCTCATGCTCTGCGCCTCAGAGCAAGTGAACGGACCGGGCATATTCTGCTCACTGGCTCCGAGCACAGCCTGTCGAGTCCAGAATATCTTCGTGAAATGCCACTTCATCTCTACAACATGACCAAACACTCCGTTCTCTCTATCGGTGAATCGATGCGAGCCGAACTCACAGAGAATGGTGTGGGGGTCAGCGTGCTGTGTCCTGGACCGGTCATGAGTGGGCTCAACGAAAACTCAGAGCAGGCCCGCCCCGAGGAACTGGGTGCACAGCCCGAATTAAATATTTCTCGTCTCGACCCGGCCACGCTGAGTGGCTTGGGCGATCTCTACCTTTCGGCGGCGGATGCAGCCGCGATTGCACTTCGCGGGATTCGCGCCGGCGCCTTTGTGATCCCCACCCACGCTTTTCAGCGCAAGGACGTCGATGCGCGATACAAAGAGATGGTCGCGGGTTTCGATCTGCTTGAGTAGCGTAACCCGCCCCGGCTGACGGGAGAGGAGAAGAAGCATCATGTCCATGAAGATCGGTCTGTGTTTTCCATACACCCAAGAGGCGCTCGATCGCGACGTCATTCTCGAATGGTTTCGGCGTGTAGACGAAGGCCCCTTTTCGACGCTGTCGTGCGGTGAGCGAATGATTGGGACCAGCGTCGATATGATGGCGCTTCTCGGTGCCGCTGCGGCGGTGACCTCTCGCGTGCGGATCGTCCCCACGCTCTATGTATTGCCGATGCACCCGGCGATTAAGGTTGCAAAGCATGCGGCGACTCTTGATCTGATCTCGGGTGGACGCGTCTCGATCACGGTCGGTATTGGCGGTCGTGTGCATGACTATATGTGCATGGAGAAAGAACCCGTCCGGCGTTATGCGCGGATGGATGAACAGGTCGCACAGATTCGCCGCATTTGGGCGGGCGAGATTCCCTTCGAAGGAGCCGAGCCGATTGGGCCGGCACTCGTCCAGCCGAGCGGTCCGCCGATTCTTGCGGGTGTGATGGGGCCGAAGGCGACAGCACGTGCTGCGAAATGGGCCGATGGAGTCTATTCCTGGTCGGGCAACGGCGTTGCCGAAGAGATGAAGACACAGCAGGAACGCGTCGTTGATGAATGGGACAAGGCGGGGCGGGATACGGCTCCGGCTCGTATGGCAGGTTTCTGGTGCAGCTCGGGGCCGAACGCCGACGATAATCTCAAGGCCTATGTCTATAAGTACTTGAAGGTGATTGGGGAAGGCCCCGCGAAAGCGATTGCCGGCATGTGCGATCGGTCAAGTGAAGACAAGATCATGGCTTCGCTGGATGCCTACGAAGAAGCGGGCGTTGAAGAGTGCTGGTTGAATACCGCGACCGCAGAGATCTCGGAGATCGATGCGATCGAACAGATTATTGATCGCCGCGGATGAGGTTTGTGTCGGGCGTCCGGGGCGCGGAGGGGCTGGCCCTCCTCTTCGCTCCGTTGCCGGCCTAGCACTCCCCTAATATTCGCCTAGGAGCACCGACCTCACGCCCCGCTCCGTTTGCCGGGCGAGAAGACCACCGGCATCTCTTCGATGCCGGTGATGAAGTTGTTGGGGCGGCGCTTTAGCGGCTCGTCGCTCGCGAATCGGATATCGGGCATGCGGGCGAGCACTTCTTCGAAGAGGATCTTGAGCTCGAGTCGTGCGAGGCTTGCGCCGAGACAATGGTGCACGCCGTAGCCTCCGAAAGCGACGTGGCGGTTCGGCCATCGTTCGAGGTTGAAGCCTTCCGGATCTTCGAAGACGCGGTCGTCGCGGTTGCCGGCCGGGTAGAGCAGTAACACGCGGTCGCCTTCGGCGAGTTTCTCGCCGTGGAGTTCAGTGTCCTGCGTGACGGTTCGGTTCATGTTTACGATCGGCGAGACAAAACGGAGCATCTCTTCGACGGCAATCAGGGTCTTGCTGGGATCGTCGATCAGTTTTTGTTTTTGGTCGGGATGCAAGATGAGCTGCTCGAGGCCGCCGGTCATGACATGGCGCGTCGTCTCGTCCCCGCCGATGAGAATGAGCAGGCTCTCTTGGAGGATCTCTTCGTCGTTAAGGCTGTGTCCGCCGACTTCGCCGGTCACAAGCATCGAGACGAGATCGTCGCGCGGGTTCACTCTACGGTCGGCGATGACCTTTGCCTGGTATTCGAAATAGCCCTGGGTGTAAGAACTCTGCTTTGCTCGCCGCTCTTCGTCGTCCATGACGTCGGCGATTTCGCCTCCGCCTAGCATCCAGTCACTCCATTCGAGGAGCTGTGCTCGGTCTTCGGGCTCGACGCCGAGCATGTCGCCAATTGCGACCATGGGGATCCAGCGCGCGATGTCCCTTACGAAGTCGCACTCGCCCCGTTCAATGACATCGTCGATGAGCTGTGTCGTGAGCTCGCGGAGTTTTCGTTCCTGATCCTGCACGCGCCGGGGCGTGAAGCCTCGATTTACGATGTTGCGGCGGCGTTTATGCTGCGGCTCGTCGAGATTGATCATCGACGGAATCCAGCTGCCGCGTTCCGGTCTGGAACTTTTGCCCGAACAGAAGACGTCGGGATTTTTAGCGATCGACATGATGTCGTCGTACCGGGTCACGCCCCAAAGTCCGCCATCCGCGCTCGCATCCCAATACGCGGGCGCATTGTCCCGCATCCATCGATAGCGATCCCAGGGATCGAGATAGAAGAAGCGGTCGAGTAGGCCTATATCGTTTCGGCTTTCATGGTTCGGCATAGGAATTCCTTTGATCGGCCCCGCCAAGGATTTAGGTGGGATGCTCCGAGCATATCAATCCATACGAGCGCTGCGAGCGCCGGTTTGGACCGGAATTCCTGTGCCGTACCTGAAGCCCAACACCCGAAGAAGGGCGGCTACTTCTGCGGGTTGATTAAGTACTTCTCGCCGGTCGCCTGACGTCCGTAGGCATTCAGGATCTTAGGATCGAGCGCTTCCGTGAGCGATATCTCTGCCGTGTAGTGACTGGCGAAGGTTGTCTTGATTTCGTCCGCGACGCGCTGGCGCAGTCGGCCCGTATCTTCCATGCCGATCTTGCCCAGGAAAGGCGGAAGGAGCCAGCCGCCGATTCCCCAAGCCATTCCCAGTTCGGCGCCGAGAATCGTTTCGCTTCGATCGAGACGACCATAAAGGTAGACCTGCTTGTGCGTGTCCGATCCGTAGCGGCTGTATTCCGTCGCGTTCCGGTTGAGCGCGCGTTCCATGCACGTGAGGATCTGGCCGGCGAGTCGGCCGCCGCCGGTCGCGTCGAAAGCGATCGTCGCGCCGGTTTCCGCAAGCGCGTCGGTCAATTGTGCCATGAAGTCGTCGTCGCTCGAGTTGCAGACATAGCGTGCGCCTATGCCGCGGAGGAGTTCCGCCTGCTCTTCTCGGCGGACGATGTTCACGAGATCAACTTCATCGGCGAGGCAGATCTTGTTAAGCATCTGCCCGAGATTTGACGCCGCGGCGGTATGAACGAGAGCCTTGTGTCCTTCACGCTTCATGGTCTCGACCATTCCGAGTGCGGTCAAAGGATTAACAAACCAAGAGGCCGCCTCTTTCGGGGTCGTGCCTTCGGGCATCGCGAGCGCCATAACCGCAGGAACACTTCGGTACTGCGAATACGTGGCACCGCCGACGATCGAGACCGTTCGGCCGATCAAGGCTTCGCCTGCCGCGTCGCCAGCTGCAACGACAATTCCGGCGCCTTCGTTACCAACGGGTAGCGATTGATCGAGGCGAGCGCCAAGAGCGCGCATAGCGCCTTCGGCAATTGGGGCGACGACACTCGGTCGCGCGGCGTTGCCCGTCGATTCGGCCTTCGTTACGTCGGCCATTCCGAAGAGCAGGCCGAGGTCGGAGGGGTTGATTGGCGCGGCCTCCACGCGGACAAGAATTTCGCCGGGCCCGGGTGTGGGTGTTTCGACCATGTCGAGGGTGATTTCCAGCTGGCCTCCGGTCTGGACGGTGCTGCGAAGTTGGATGCTCTGGTCGGGGATTGCGATGGACATGGGACTCCTGCCGCGATTGCGGGGGTAGGCGGGGCGCGAGGGCAGACACTATCACCCGGAGAGGCACCCGACGAAGGAGATGCTGTGACCGAGAGCCACCGGCGTCGCTCCCGTTCCGCCGGGATCGTCCTATCGTCTCTGCCTGCCTCTACTTCACGAGGCGCCTGAACGTCCATCGTTCCTAGAGGTCTCGCCCGTGAGTCGATTCGCCCCGCGCTCCTTATTCTCTCCTCTTGTGTTGGGTCTGTGCGCCGCTGCGTTATTGGCGGGTTGCTCTGAACCCGAAGCGGTTTGGAGTGAGGACAACCCGAACTCCGCTTCAAAGGCGCTCGACTTCCGAACACAGAAAGTGTTCGAGGCAGACCTAACGACAATCTCGCGGAAGAGCCCGCCAAACTCCGCCCGGAACGCCTATTTCGGCGACCTTCACGTTCACACAACCTATTCCTTCGATGCGTACGCGTTCGGAACGGTTGCGACGCCCGCGGATGCCTATCGCTATGCGAAGGGCGAAGCGATTCGGCATCCCGGAGGCTTCGACGTGCAGCTGCGGCAACCCCTGGACTTCTACGCTGTGACGGATCACGCGATGTTCCTGGGCGCAGCGAAGGAGGCGGCAGATACCTCGACGGAACTCTCGAAATACGATTTCGCAGAGGTTCTGCATAACATCAATGCCCCGGACAATATGGGCATGACGAGCATCCCACAACGGATCAAGGCATTCGGTGGACTGCTCCCTAAGATTGCGCAGGCGGTGGTTGAGGGCGAAGTCGATCGCGAACTCATCCTCGATATCACGCGCACGGCATGGCTCGACACGATCGAAACCGCGGACCGCTACTACGACCCTGGCCACTTCACGACCTTCGCTGCCTACGAGTACACCTCGAGCACGGACGACCGCGGCAACCTGCACCGGAACGTGATCTTCCGCGACACCGACGAACTTCCTGCAGTCCCTTTCTCTCGCTTTCACTCGCAAAATCCCGAAGGCCTTTGGGATTGGATGGACGGGCTTCGCGCGAAGGGGATCGAGAGTCTCGCGATTCCGCATAACTCGAACGGCTCGAACGGGCAGATGTTCAAGCTGGTCGACTGGGCTGAGAATCCGATGGACGATGCGTACGGCGAGCGACGGGCTCGGAATGAACCTCTGGTCGAAATCACTCAGGTAAAGGGGACGTCCGAAACGCACCCCTCCCTATCGGATACCGATGAGTGGGCCGGGTTCGAAATTATGGCCTACCGAGTTGCGACAATGGTCGATAGCGCGCCGCCGGGAAGTTATGTGCGGGATGCGCTTCGTCGTGGCCTCTCACTCGAGGCAGGTGGATCGGTGAACCCTTATGAGTTCGGTGTTGTCGGCGCAAGCGATACCCACACGGCTGCGATTTCAGATGACGAGTCCAACTATTTTGCGAAGATCGGAATACTGGACGCGACGGCTTCCCGACGAGGGTCGGTTCCAATGACCTTTATTGAAGCGACTGCAACCAAAATGATCGCAAGCGATCTCGTGGAAGACGTCGAGGGTCGAGACTACCAGTACACCGCGAGCCCCACCTACGGTGCATCCGGTCTCGCGGGGGTCTGGGCGGAAGAGAATACGCGTGGCTCGCTTTATGATGCGTTTCGCCGCAAGGAGACTTTCGCAACTTCGGGTCCGCGGATCCCGGTTCGGTTTTATGCCGGAGATAATTTGGATGCTTCTATGTTAGGCGCGTCAGATATGGCTGAGCGGGCCTATGCCGGTGGCGTTCCTATGGGGACCGACCTGATGGTGAATGCTTCGAGCGCGCCCAAGTTTTTGGTTTGGGCAGCGCAGGATCCCGCGAGTGCACCGCTTGCGCGACTCCAGATCATCAAGGGTTGGGAAGAGGGCGGAGAAACTTTCGAGATCGTGAACGATGTCGCCTGCTCCGATGGCTTAAAGGTCGATCCGGCGACTCGCCGTTGCCCTGAGAATGGCGCGAAGGTTTCTCTCGAGGACTGCTCGATCACGAGTGAAACTGGAGATGCCGAAATGGCGGCGGTTTGGAGCGACCCCGATTTCGATCCGTCCCAGCGCGCCTTCTATTATGTGCGAGTTCTTGAGAATCCGACCTGCAGATGGTCGACTTGGGATTCGCTTCGCGCGGGTGTTGAGCCCCGCCCAGATCTCCCGAAGACAATTCAGGAACGGGCCTGGTCTTCGCCGATCCAAGTGAAGCCCACGAGCTGAGGTCACGAAGTGAAGGTTTGTTTTACCGGAGATCTCGCGGAGTCGCTTCGCGAGGAAGCGCGGGGAATTCTTGCGAACGCGGCAGGCGATTCCGCTCGTGAAGCTGAGCTTCTCGTCTTAGGGCCTGACGGCAGCTTTGATGGCGACACCAGGGGGCTCGAGGTTCTGTACTTCTCGCTGAGCGCCACGAATCATCCTGCGGCGATGAAGGTGCTGCTCGGTCTCTTCGATTCGCCCTCGCTACGGTGGGTGCAGGGACCGGGAGCAGGGATAGATCATCCTATCTGGCAGGGTCTGATAGACCGAGGCGTCCGTCTTACGAACGCATCCGGTATTCATAGTGAGCCGATTGCCCAGTACATCTTTACGTATGTGTTGCATTGGGAACGAAACGTTCGCCGGCACCAAGAACAACAAGCGCGCCGCGAATGGGAAACGATCCGCAGTGAGGATCTCGCACAAAAGACGTTAGGTGTCGTAGGCTACGGCGGGATTGGCCAGGCCGCGGCACGCATAGGCCGTGCCTTCGGGATGCGAGTCTTGGCAACGAGGCGAACGCCTGTCGAAGATGAAGTGATCGACCGGTTTGTTCCGCTCGCAGACCTTCATGAATTGCTGGCGGAGTCCGACTATGTCGTGCTTTGCATGCCCTTTAACGACGACACACGAGAGATGCTGGGTGCAGCGGAATTCGCAGCCATGGGTGCGAGCTCGGTGCTGATTAATGTCGCTCGCGGCGGCGTCGTGAACGAACCTGACCTAATCGAAGCGCTCTCCGCGAGAACGATCCGGGGCGCGACCCTCGACGTTGTGAGTGAAGAGCCGCTCCCTGAATCATCCCCGTTATGGGATCTCGATAACTGCATGATCACGCCGCACGACGCGGGCTATTCGCCGCTCGGCGATACGCGTCTCGGCGCATTATTCCTAGAAAACCTCCGGCGATATGCCGCGGGAGATGCGCTTATTAACGAGATTTCCACGACCGGCTTCGGCGACCGCTAGTGATTCTCTTCGACCGGATGGAGCGGCTTCCATGTGCGTCAGCTTCGCGTCCTCGAGTCTATGGAGCATGCGCGTGAAGCTCGAGCGGTGAATGCCGATCAACTTTGCGGCGCGACGATGATTCCCTCCGGCTTGAGCGAGTGCTTGGTGGGCGAGGATGAGAAGGCAGTAAATGGAGCATGATGGATCTGTCCAAGTGAACAGAGGACTCGAAACCGAAGCGATTATTTCGGAAGTCGAGACGAACGGTTATGCGATCGTTGAGAATGTGATCCCGCGAGAGACCTGCGACGCGGTCCTAGCGAAGGTTGATTTCTTGATGGACTCCCTCGCGATTCCCTTTGGGCAGAATGCTTTCCTTGGTCGTCATACTCGGCGCATATTTAACTTGCTCGCCCGCGACCGACTATTCGAATCGGCACCGACGCATCGCGAGCTGCTAGGAGTTGTTGAAGGGGTGTTGGATCCGGAGTGCTTGCTCTCGTCGCTCACTGCAATCGAGATGCAGCCCGGCCAAGCGCGGCAGCCGCTGCACGCCGACGACGGCTCCTACGGCTTCCCGCGACCTGCGCCGACGCAAATAGTCGTGGCCCTCTGGGCTCTCACTGACTTCACGAATGAGAATGGTGGAACGCACGTCGTGCCGGGCTCACATCGATTCGATCGACGTCCAGGTCGCGAAGACCATCCGGAGACCGTGCAGGTCGAAATGCCCGCTGGGAGCGTGGTCTTCTATAGCGGGAGCCTATGGCACGGCGGCGGCGAGAACCGGAGCGATGCCCGGCGAGTAGGCTTAGTCAATAACTACTGCGCGGGCTACTTGCGGCAAGAAGAGAGTCAGCTGCTGGCGCTTTCGCGAGAGCGTGTCGCCGCCTTTACGCCGCGACTTCGGAAGCTCGTCGGCTACGGGACGTATCGCGGCCTACTCGGTCACGTCGATCAGCGAAACCCCGAAACCCTCGTCGATCCAGAGGCGGAAACCGACATGATTTGGGGTCGAATTGGGAAGTAGCGTAATGGCGCTACGCCTCTACAATTTCACCTGCCGAATTTTTCGCTTGGAGATTTTTGATGCCGACCCTTCCCGACCCGCTCGCTGGCCTAGACCGATACCTGCTGATCACGGCGGATAGCCATGCCGGCCCGACGCCTGAAGGCTATGGCCCTTACCTCGAGAAAAAATACCAGAGCGATTACCAGGACTGGCTGGCCTGGAGCGTCGAGAACGCGAAGATTATGAAACAGGTCATGGGCAGCCGATCGATCGGCGTCGATGGGGACCCAGATGTCGTCGGCTATCGCAATTGGGATAGCAAGCGACGACTCGCAGAGACCGAGGCCGACGGAGTTGCTGCTGAGGTCATCTTTTCGAATACCTCTCCGCCTTTCGCGCCCACCATGCATAGCGAGTTCGGTGAGGCCGAGGCCGGCGAGGATCTCAAGCGGCGCTGGGCAGGAATCAAGGCGCATAACAGGTGGCTTGCCGATTACTGCGCCGAGGTGCCGGGCCGGCGCGCCGGGATCTGCCAGATATTCTTACCTTTTGTTGATGAGTCGGTCAAAGAGATTCGCTGGGCTAAAGAGGCAGGGCTAACAGGGGGAGTGCTGCTTCCGGGAGCCGCGCCTGGGTCGACGCTTGAGCCGCTCTACTCACCCTCTTATGAACCCATCTTTGCCGTATGCGAAGAATTGGGTATGCCGCTCAATCACCATGCTGGCGGGAGCACGCCAGACTTTGGCAACTACCTGCCGCAGTCCCTCGCCATGTTCATGCTCGAAGTGACGTGGTGGGCACATCGCTCCCTCTGGCACCTCATGTTCAGCGGTGTCTTCGAACGGCATCCGAATTTGCAATATATCCTGACGGAAGTCGGAACGAGCTGGGTGCGTGACACGCTCGGGAAACTGGACGGCTTCTACGACCGTATGAAATACAACGACCAGTGTGCGGAGTACATCTTTGGCGGGCCAACGGTGGCCAAGATGTCATTGCGCCCTTCGGAGTATTTCGCGCGCCAGGTTCATCTTGGAGCGAGCTTCCTGCCCAAGGGCGATTGCGATTTACGGCATGATATTGGGATCGACAAGATTATGTGGGGAAGCGATTACCCGCACGTGGAAGGTTCGTACCCCTACACGCGGGAACATCTCAGGCTCACGTTCGATGGTGTGGCCGAAGACGAAATTCAGCAGATGGTGGGTCTGAATGCGGCTGCGGTGTACGGCTTTGATCTGGAGAAGCTTGCGCCGGTTGCGGCAAGGATTGGCCCGACGAAATCGGAAGTCGCGGTCACGCTGAACCGCGCGGACGTTCCGAAGGCTGCCTACAAGTGCCCCGCATTTGAGAACAAAGAAAACCCGATGCTCATGTAAGGCTCGGTCTTTCTACGCTTCGTTAGGCCTGGGGTCACGCATGAAGCGTGCGGCAGCGAGAGCGAGGAGCGTCACGACGGTCATAGCCAGGAACGTCTCCGAGAAGGCGGCGCGATAGGTTTCCACGACGGCACTCTGTAGGGGCTCCGTGAGCGCTCGGATTGCGTCGGGGCTTTCGATGAAGGATTGCAGGTCGAGTCCGGGAGGGGCTATGTCTGCGACATCGGCCCGTAGGTGGTGAGATACGCGCACTGCTAAAACGGAGCCGAAGACCGAGGTGCCCAGGGTTTGGGCGATGGACCGGGCGAATCCGGGCAAAGAACTTGCGACCCCGAGATAGCGTCCCTCGACGGCATCTTGAAGTGCCGCCACGACCACGGGTGTCAGAGCGCCGCTGCCGACACCGAGTAAGGATGTGTAAAAGAGGAATAAGGCGCGGGGCGTCTCGGCATCGACCGTGACGAGGAGCGCCATGCCCGTGCTGTAGATGGCGAGGCCGATCGTCGCATAGCGTCGGTAACGCCGCGTCGCGGCGGCTCGGCGGCCTACTATGATGCCCGAAACGAGGAGGCCCGCCGTCAGCGACGTCAAGCCATAGCCCGCCTGGACGGCGTCGACGCCTTGGACGACGAGTCCGAAGAGCGGGACAAAGATAGCGATGACGAAATTGGCGAAGCCGAAGAAGCAGGTCGCGAGAAGCGGTGCCCAGACGGCTTGTCGTCCGAGTAGCGAGAGTTCGAGGATCGGCTCTTCCGCACGTCGCTCCTGTCGGATGAATAGAGCGCCGAGGATCGCGCTGACGAGGACGAAGGCGAGGGCGGAAGGCGCGAGCCAGCCCCAGGTCGTCCCCGCCCAGGATGTGTAGAGAATGAGCGAGCCGACGCATGAGAAGAGCAGGGCAGCGCCCTTGTAGTCGACGGCATGTTCGATTCGCTTCGCCGGGATGCGGTAGCCCCACTGTAGTGCGCAGAGAGTGAGCAAGGCCGTCGGAACGTTCATGTAGAACATCCATCGCCAGCCCGGCCCATCGACGAAGAATCCGCCTAACGGAGGGCCTAGGAAACCGGCTGCTGTCCAGATGACCGTGATGAACGCGATGTAGGCGGCGCGTTCGCGAGGAGGCACTATGTCGCCGAGAATCGCGTAGGGGACCGTGAGCAGCGCACCGCCACCGAGTCCTTGGAACGCGCGGCAAATAACGAGTTCGAGCATGGTGTCGGCTTGCGAAGCCAGGAGCGACGCGATGATGAAGACGCTGATCGCGATTTGGAAGATGCGGCGTCTTCCGTAGAGGTCGCCGAGCTTGCCCCAGATAGGCATGCTGGATGCGCTGGTCAAAAGGTTCGCGCTAAAGATCCAAGGGGCCTGGCTAATATTTCCGAGTTCACCCGCGATCGAACTCACCGCCGTAGAAAGCACCATCTGATCGATCGCCGCGAGCGACACGCCACCCATCATGCCGGCGATTACGACACTTCTTTGCAATGGGGTGAGGAGACTGCTCGGATGGGGTTCGGTAGCACTCATGGGCGGCCGACCATAGCGCGCGAGAGCGGGCCCGATCGTGCTAATCACAGGGGCATGTCCCTACTTCCTGACGACGATGGTCTCGAGCTGATGCACTCTCGCGACTACGAAACCAAGATCTATCGGGTGTCCCCCGACGAGCTACTTGTTCGCGGCGCGGTCTCCGACCGAAAGCCTCCGGGCCTCTATGTCACCGACGATCCCGAGCCCCTCGAGATTCATCAGATGCAGCTCGAACTTCGGGTTGCTTACCCAAGTCTCGAAATTACCGCCGCGCGAGTCGTCTTCGAGAGTCATCCGCATTCGGAATGCCCACTCATCGCAGCGGACTATGGAAAGCTCGTCGGGCTATCGATTGCTCGCGGCTTCACGCGGAAGACGAAGGATCTCTTTGGCGGGTCGAACGGATGCACGCATACGAATGCGCTCCTTCAGGCCATCGCGCCAGCGGTGATTCAGTCGACCTGGTCTGTTCGCATCGAACAACAGAGGCTGGAAGGTAAGAGCCACGCGGAGTTCACGCCCGAAGAGCGAGAGCGTCTGGTGCAGTTCAACCTGAATACATGCCACGTCTGGGCAGATGGGGGTGAGCGCGCGACAAATTACCGCGAAGGCAAGGTCGAGGCCGAGCCTCTGCTCCCCGTCGCGAGGCGACTGAAAGAGCTAGGTCGAGATGAATCGAGCTGGCCGTAGCCGCGCGAGGCCGACGTTAATTGGTTGGCGTTTTTCCATTTTGGCGAGCAGTGCCTCGATGTAATCCGCCGGAACCTGAATCACGACATTGTCAAGAAACGAGTAGTCGGGGAATTCTGCGCGGATAGAGAGTTCGATCTCCGCGCCGATATGCTTGCCCGGCGGACGAGCCGAGGCTGCCAAGCATCAGGAGGGGGGAGACTAGGATCGCGACACGGCCCGAACAGCGATCGATGGAGTTGTGAATTCCCACAGACTCGAATTCGGCCGGACGTGTCGGTCTCTTGCATGCCTCGTGGATGTCCTTAGCCAAGCCCGCGCAGTTGGTCCAAGTAGGGAAGGATTTGTTCCTTGCCTGCCGGTGGGAGTCCGAAGATCAAGCGGTCTACGCCGAGGTCCTCGAAGCGTTTTACGGCGTCTGCTTCGGGCGGCGCCGCGAAGAGCGAGAGCTCAAGGCTCTCAGGATCCCGGCCCGCCTCTCGTGCCGCGTCTCGAAATTCGCTCAATTGGCCGTACAAATTTTCGTCCCGACCCACGATCGGCATCCATCCGTCGCCGTAGCGAATCGCGCGGCGCATCCCTCCCGGATAGGCGCCACCGACATGAATCGGGGGATGCGGCTTCTGCGTCGGCTTCGGGTTCGCCACGATCGGGTCGAAGTCGACCAGGTCGCCATGATATTCCGCCGGGTCCTGCGTCCAGATCGCCTTCATGGCTTCGATCCGTTCTCGCAGAAGCTTCCAGCGGCCTTTCCACTCGGTGCCGTGATTGTTCATCTCTTCGACGTTCCAACCGCCACCGACGCCAAAAAGAAAACGGCCATTCGAGAGTCGGTCGAGGCTCGCGACGGACTTCGCGGTCTGAATCAGATCGCGCTGGATCACTAGGCAGATGCCAGTTCCGATCTTGAGCGTGGTCGTCGCCTGCGCTGCGGCGGACAGCCAAACAAAGGGATCCATCGCGTCGTAGTACATCTGCGGAAGATCCGCGCCGCCCGGCCAAGGCGTCTCTCGGCTCGCAGGGATATGTGAATGCTCCGCGCTCCAAAGAGACTCGAAGCCTCGCTCCTCGGCGGCGACGCCGAGCTCATCCGGTCGAATCGCGTACTCGGTTGGAAAGATCATGACGCCGAACTTCATAGGAACTCCTTAGAGGGGACGGGGGCGCGGCTTTCGAACGTTAGGCCACAGGTCCAGATGTCTGAATCGGATCCGGATCAATCAATACACACCGGGTTCCCGTATAGATGCTAGGCATGCAGCGGTTGCAATGAATGCAGATGCCGTCGGGCTGCGAACCCTCCTGCATCTTTAGGAGTAGGTCCGGTTCGCGGAGTAGTGCGCGGCCCATTTGCACGAAGGCGTAGCCATCGGCGATCGCTTTTTCGATCGTATCGAGGCGATTGATGCCGCCGAGCAGGATGACCGGAAGGTCGAGTTCGTCGAGATAGCGCCGGGCCATAGACTCAAAATAAGCCTCTTCGAAGGGTAGGTCCGGCATGAATTTTTTGCCGACGAGTTTGAAACCCAAGCGTAGAAAGGGAGGGAGGTGAGCCGCGAAGTCCTTGCGTGGCCCGTCCCCCTTGAACAAGAACATGGGATTGCCATAGCTACTGCCGCCGGTGAGAACGAGCGCATCGAGAGTGCCGTCGGCTTCGATCATCTTGGCGACTTCGAGGCTCTCGTCGATCTTAAGACCGCCGGGAATCGCGTCGACCATGTTCAGTTTAGCGACGATGGCGAGACGGCCTCCGACCGCTTCGCGGACAGCGCGAAGACATTCGCGTGAAAGCCTCGCTCGATTCTCGAGAGACCCGCCCCATTTGTCCTGTCGGTCATTTAGGCCGGGAGCGAGAAATGAGCTGAGCAGGTAGTTGTGGCCTAGATGGACCTCGACTGCATCGAAACCGCCTTGTTCTGCACAAAGCGCAGTCTTCGCAAAATCTTCGATCACGCGTTCGATATCGGACTCTTTGGCGGCCGGTGTGAAACTGAAGCTGAGCGGGTTGAACCGTCTGGAGGGACCGAAGCCCTTCACGCCGTTGGACTTCGAGTTGGCTACGAGTCCGGCATGGCCGATCTGGACGGAGGCCTTGGCGCCTTCTGCGTGAATCGCATCGGTGAGCTTGCGAAGGCCGGGAATGACTTCGTCGCGCTGATACAAACATTCGCTGTTAGGCCGGCCGTCGGGCGAGACTGCGAGATAAGCGACAGTGTTCATACCCGCGCCGCCGGCGGCGACTTTTTGGTGATAGTCGATCAACTCTTGGGTGACGAGGGAATCAGGAACGACGCCCTCGAAGGTTGCACTCTTGATGATGCGGTTGCGCAACGTGATCGGCCCAAGCCTCGCGGGGGCAAAGGGGGAGATCGGCGTGATCCCGCTCATGCGAGTTGGCCGCCGTCGATGGTGATGCCCGAGCCGGTCATGAAGCGCGCCTCTGGGGACGAGATGTAGGCGACGAGTGCCGCGATTTCTTCGGGCTGCCCGATCGTGGGCATCTGAGGTGCGATGCGTGCGAAGAGGGCTGGGTCGATATTGTCGACGGGGAAGCCCGCCGCGGTCATGGGGGTCGAAACGCCGCCCGGGCAGATCGCGTTCACGCGAATCCCTTGGCGGGCATACTCGGACGCGAGCGCTTTTGATAAGCCCAATACCCCGGCCTTAGAAGCGCCGTAGGCTGCGTTGTACGGAACGCCCTGTAGTGCGGCGGCGGAGGCGATGTTGACGATCGTGCATCCGCCATCGGGCTTGGCATCGTTTTCGAGAAAATGGGGGAGGGTCGCACGGCACATGTTGAAGGTGCCTGTTAGGTTGATTGCGATCGTGAGGTCGAAGATGTCGGGATCCTGCTCATGGGTATGCCCCGGGCGCAGAATGCCGGCGACGTTGGCGAGCAAGTCGAGTCCGCCGAGGGCGTCCCGGGCGGCGTCGACCGCCGTGACGCACGCACTTCGGTCTGCGACGTCGAGCGCGGTGCTGAAGGCTTGGCCCCCACGGCCGTTGATTTGCTTGGCGGTCTCTTCTGCGGCTTCGGCCTGAATGTCTACGCAGAATACAAAGGCCCCTTCTTCGGCGAGGCGTGCGGCTGTGGCGCGGCCAATGCCTGATGCGGCGCCCGTGACGAGTGCTTTGCGTCCCTCTAGTCGATTCATGCCCATTATTTGCGTCCTCTCTCAAAAGTGTCGTGGGTGAGCGGGAACGTGAGCCGTCCAGCCGGCGAGCTGCGTATCCGCGTGTAGATTGCCGCGAAGCATACCCCGGCGAGGGCCAGAGGAACCCCGTCGCGGTTCGCGTTTGACGAGATAGAATATCGGGCCCGTATCGGCTCTGCTGAGTCATTCTTTCTGGGAGAGCGAGGTTGCCTGATGCACGAGTTTGATCGCGGTGTCACCAAGTACGACATCATGCCTATTCCACCCGTTGAAGCGCAGAGCGTGCGCTTCCCGGTCGGCCCCATCGAAATTTGGGTCGAATACCGATTGCTCGACGAAGCGATTGCGGCTGCGCACACCGTGACCGAAGGCTACGAGGGCGACGCCCCGGCCATCGACGATCGCGGCGTGTCCTTACATGTATTCGGTGAGCTACGTCCGGGCGCGACTCCGGTCGAATTTCTGCGCTTCGATTGTTTTGAGGAAGACGCGCACTATCACTACGTATCCTACGAGCAGAATACGAACGAAATGGTGCATTTAGAGACCGCAGCGTTAGGGGACCCACTGGTTTGGGCGCTCGATCGAATCCGCACGCGCTTGCCGCAGATGCTGGCTCGCGCCGGCGCCGAGGAACTGGCGGGTCGAGTCGATCTCGTAGCGCTCGAAGCGGCGCTGCCTAAGATCACTGAGGCCGCCTACCACGCACGCTTCTCGCACGATGATGCGGCAGTGCATGCGGGAGCGATGGCGGGAGCAGCTCCCGTTGGGAAAGCTGAAGGGGCAACGTCATGAGCGCCGAGGGCATAGGCTCTCGCGCGACTCGCGCCGCCTCCCTGCGTGCGGAAATGGGGCATCCCGTCGTTGATGCGGATGGTCATTGGATCGAGACGGCTCCTGTGATGAAGGGCTTCTTTCTCGACTATGTGAAAGACCTTGGTGGCGCAGACCTCATGGCTCGCTTCGAAGCGAGCGGTGGTCTCGACTACGATGACACCGTATTGCGTCCCTGGAGCGAAATGTCCGAGGAGGACCGCCGCGCGCAATGGACGCCGCGACCGCCTTGGTGGACGCTGCCCGCGGCCAATACCCTCGACCGCGCGACGGCCCATCTTCCGCGGCTGCTTTATGAACGGCTAGATGATTTTGGCATCGACTTCGCCGTGCTCTATCCGAGCCGTACGCTCACGACACCGGCGATTCGTGAAGCGGAACTTCGACAGATCGCTTGCCGCGCCTTGAATCTCTATCACAAAGAACTCTACGGAGGGTACGGCGATCGCATGACACCAGTGGCCCTTGTTCCGACACATACGCCGGAAGAGGCGATTGCGGAACTCGACCATGCCGTAGGCGAACTAGGATTGAAGGCGATCATGATCAACGGCCTGGTGCATAGGCCGATCGGTGAAGTCGCTTCTGAGGGGGGCCGGGATAAGCCTAATTGGGGTGCGGGAGCGGGCGAGCGTATCGATGCGCTCGGCCTTGATTCCGACTACGACTACGATCCCTTCTGGCAGCGATGCGTTGACCTTAAGGTCGCACCGGCCTCGCATACGCCGGGGATGGGTTGGGGAAGTCGCCGCTCGGTGTCGAGTTATGTCTCGAATCACATCGGCTCCTTTGGCGTCAGCATGGAAGCCTCCTGCCGATCGATTTTTCTCGGCGGCGTGACGCGTCGCTTCCCCGAGCTTTCTTTCGGATTGCTCGAAGGCGGCGTTGCATGGGCCTGCGAGCTCTATGCGGGTCTTGTGGGACACTGGGAGAAGCGGAACTCGGAGACGATCCATTATCTCGATCCAGCAAAGATCGATACCGAAATGATGCTCGATCTATTCGATCGCTACGGCGACGAGCGCATGAAAAAGGACGGGGCGGCGATCGCCGAGTCGTTTCGGAAGCTTGAACCCGAGCCGCCGGAATACGACGAGTATAAGGCCTGCGAGATTGAGAAGAAGGAAGATATCCGCGACCTCTTCGTACCGCGCTTCTACTTCGGATGTGAGGCGGATGACGGGACGGTGGCGTTTGCCTTTGATGAGCGGGTCAATCCGATGGGCGCAAAGCTGCGAGCCATGTTCAGCTCGGATATGGGGCATTGGGATGTCCCGGACATGACGGGCATTCTCGAAGAAGCCTATGAGCTCGTGGAGAAGAAGCTGCTCGATGAATCGCAGTTTCGCGAATTCGTTTGTACGAATCCGATCCGCTTTTATACCAGCGTGAATCCTGACTTCTTCGAAGGCACGCGGGTTGAAGAAGAGGCGCGTCGGGTTGTGGCTGCGGGGGATTCTGCATGAACGGTCCGACTTCGGTCGACCGCGCCCTTGAAGGATGCGTGGCGATTGTCACGGGAGCCAGCCGAGGAATTGGCCGAGGCTGTGCAGTCGGCCTGGGCGCGCGAGGTGCGACGGTTTACTGCACTGCGCGTCGGACAAGCGACTCGGAACCGCCTGAAGACGGAACGGTCGAGGCGGTTGCTGCGGAGGTCGATTCGGTCGGTGGCCGCGGGATCGCTGTCGCTTGTGATCATCGTGACGACGAAGCCGTCGAAGCGCTGTTCGAGCGAGTTGCGAAAGAGGCGGGACGTCTCGATGTCCTGGTGAATAACGCCTTCATTATTCCGAACGAACTCACCTCGGGTAAGAAGTTCTGGGAAGTCCCACTCTCCAATTGGGATGACATGGTCGATGTCGGGACGCGGTCTGCGTACGCAGCAAGCCGGCTCGCGGCCCCAATGATGATCGAGCAAGGCTCTGGCCTAATCGCGAATATTAGTTCCTCCGGCGCGGCGGAATATGCTTGGCATGTCGCGTACGGCGTGGGCAAGGCAGCGCTTGATCGAATCACTTCGGATACCGGGCACGAGTTGCGCCGACATAGTGTGACCGTCGTCTCGCTTTGGCCCGGGCTCGTCCTGACCGAACGGAATGAAGCGAATCGCGGGCGGGTGAAGGGCCTCGATTTCAGCACCGCGGAATCGCTCTACTTCACGGGTCGTGCGGTCGCGGCTCTCGCGACGGACGAAGCCATTCTCGAACGCACCGGTCGCGCGTGGACTTCACGCGCTCTGGCGGACGACTATGGCTTTAAGGATGTCGATGGCACGCTTCCTAACGGCCCAATGCACAAGCGTCCGGATGCGTTGAGCGACTGAGCATCCGCGCGCCCTTGGGTGTTTGCGCGATTGAAAGAAAAGGGGCTTTGATGCGCGACGGCTTTTTTTTGATGGTCTGCCTTCTGCTCTCCTGCAGTCTTGTTGGGTGTCAGAGTCCTCATTCTCAATCGGCAGAGGCGCCTAACGCTGAAGATCCCTTCGCCGCATTGCATGGCTTGTCTCGGCAGGTCTCGGCGATGGCGGAGTTGGCTCGTGTCGACAGCGCTTCCCAGGTTCCGGGTGGCCAGGGGGAGGGCGCACTCCACGTATTGCGGCTCCTGCGTCGCGCGATCGACGAAGAGATCGCCTGGGCGAATACGGATTATCCGTACTTCCAAGCGCAGGATGAACGTTATGCGAAGCTTGCGCTGGGCAATCCGGACAATCTTTATCTCGTCGCGCGTTTGGATGATGACGCGGCCTACCGGGTGGCGGGGCGGCTCGGAACGACCTCCGATTTTAGTTTGCAAATCTATCAGGGTTATCCGGGTGTCCATCGTCCCTTTATTGCGAAGGGGGCGATCGGTCTCGATCAACTGATAGTCGCCGACGAGGAGGGGCGCTTTGAGATTTTTGTAGGCGGCGAGAAACGGGGCCCCAACTGGCTCCCGCTAGAGCCTGGATCACGCCGTCTACTCGTTCGTTTTACCTACAGCGATTGGGCGATGGAAGAAGCCGGGGAGATCCATGTCGAGCGGTTGGGGAGTAGAGGGCTTGCTGCGCCGGTCGTGAGCGATGCGGAAGTCGCGGACCGGATCCGAAATACTTCTGCCTATCTCGAAGACGCAATGACGGGCTACATGAAGGTCGTCGACCAGGTCTATGAAGGGCTCGAGCTGAATTCGCTTCGCCCCATGCGTCGCCTATCGGGTGCCGCGGGTGGACTTTCGAATCAGTACAACGTGACGGGCCGCTATGCAGTCGACGATGAACACGTAATCGTCGTGACGGCTCGTCCATCGGATGCGGCCTATCAGGGCTTTCAAATCGGGACCGAATGGTTTGAGGCGCTTGATTTCGTGAATCAGACGACGAGTCTGAATACCGCGCAGGCGAAGTTGAGCTCAGATGGGATTTACCGTTTCGTGATCAGCGCGCGCGACCCGGGAGTCGCGAATTGGCTTGACGCCTCGGCGGCGCCGCAGGGACAGATCTTGATGCGATGGCAAAGGGTGGGCGAGCTGGGGCCTAGGCACGAGCCGACGATCGAGAGGGTGCCTTTTGATCTCTTGAGGTCTGTATTTCCAGCAGATGAGCCAGAATTTGGTGAGGCGAAACGCCGCTTGCAAATTGCAGAGAGACAGGATGCGATTGCGCGGCGTTACAGCCTGTCACGGGACTGAGTCGTCAGTTCTTTTGGGCCGAAAATGACGACTGGTTCCAGCCATTGTGGTGTGTAGAGTGTGGAGAGGCTCAACTGCGAGCAGATGCACAGATCGCACAAAAAAGGGAGACGAGCATGGGACGTAAGTATCAGGTCATCTCGGGCGACGGACATGTAGAGACGCCGCCGGAATCTTGGGTCAAGTACATGCCCGAGGAACATCGTGAGCGTGCGCCGCGACTCATCCATTTGCCCAAGGGCGGCGAGGCTTGGATGATCGAAGGCCAGCCCTTAATCCCTAACGGCCAGAACATCACCGGCCGTGGTCCTGTGCGAATCGAGGGTGGTAGCTATTTTAATCCGGACGGCTCCGCCGCAGAAGGTGCGGGCGGTGGTGCACAGCGGCTGCGTGAGCAGGATATCGACGGACTCGACGCAGAGGTGCTCTTCCCGCCAATTTTTGCATCACGTGCGATTGAATCGATTGCGGACAAGGACGTTTATCGCGCGTTGATCCGCGCGTACAACACCTTCCTGGCCAAGGACTACTGCGCCGTCGCGCCGGATCGTCTGATTGGCAATGGTGTCGTTCCAACGACTGGGATCGATGACGCGATCGCGGAAATTGAATTCCTGATCGACAACGGAATCCGTTCCGTGTCGCTCCACATGTTTCCGAACGGCTCCGGGTTTTCGAAGCCGGAAGATGACGCCTTCTGGAAGCGAAGTCTCGAGATCGGTATGAAAATCTCGCCGCATTTCGGCTTCGGACAATTTTCGCCGGACATGAGCAGCGTCGGGATCGGCGTGACCGCAGACCCTTTCGCAGGGACATTAGTCCAGCGCGTTTCGGGTCAGCCACCCATGTACACGATGAGTCAATTAATTTGTGCGGGCGTCTTCGATCGATTCCCGGATCTGGAATTCTACTTCGCGGAAGTAAACGCGAGCTGGTTGCCCTGGGGCCTCTTCGTCATCGACGACAACTACGAGATCTTCCGCGGCCCCTTCGATCGGAAACTCGACCGGAAGCCCTCCGAATACATCTTGGATCATTTTTGGTTCGGGATCATTCGCGACCCGAGAGCAGTCGAAATGCGCGAGCATCTGCCCTTCGATCGGCTGATGTTCGGATCGGATTTCCCGCATTCGGTAGGCACATACCCGAACACAAAGACCTTTCTGGGGCAGTGCTTCGATGGCGTCGACGACAGCTATCGGAAGCAAATGCTTCTGACCAATCCGGCGAACTACTACGGCCTAGATCTCGACGCCGATATCACTGAGACCCCGGCGGCCTAGCAACGGAATCGGCATCTCAGTGGCTGTGTTTTCGAAACAATGAAATGAGGATCGATGAGCGAAGTTGTGGACGATGCCGCGCTGGTTGCGCGCTTTCCGTGGGTTCAAATTAACCATGATTCCAAGCACCATTTCAGAGGCTGGCTCGATAAAGAGCTGCTGATTAATCGCTGTGACGATTGCAGCAAATTCCATCATCCGCCTAAACCGATCTGCCCGGAGTGTTGGTCGAGCAATTTGACGCCGACTGCGGTTTCGGGAAGTGGCACGGTTCATCTTGCGATGCATCTGCATCAAGGGGCCCCGGCTCCGGGAGTCGACTACGCAAAGGGGCCTCATCCGGTTGTCTCGGTAGACCTCGATGATGTTCCGGGTGTTCGCTTCAGCAGCACGGTGATCGATCTTCCTGTTGAGGAAGTCGTGATTGGGCTGCCGGTTAAACTCGATTGGGTCGAGCGTTATGGCGCGCCATTTCCGGTGTTTCGCAAACGAGCGGCTGCAGGAGGTGACTCATGAGTCGCCGTAATCCCATGCGCGATGAGATCGCGATCGTTGGGCTTGGATCGACTGATTTCAGCCGCGATTCGGGAGGAACTTCTGCCGCTGGTTTGGCCGCGGAAGCATGCATCAATGCGATTCGAGATGCAGGAATCGATAAGAGCGAAATCGACGGGGTCGTTGGCGCTCTCGAGCCGGGCGCTCCGCGTGCCAACGAGATGTCGACGATTCTCGGGCTCAAGGACATCACTCATCATTCGAGTCCTATGCCCGTGGCGGTCTTTGGTCTCGTCGATGCGATGACCGCAATTTTCTCTGGCCAGTGCGACACGGTCCTGCTGTATTTCGCGTTTACGCGCGCGCCCTGGAACTCTCGTTCCGCAGCGAAGGACCCTTTCCGTAGTTATCTCGGTGGAATGATGGGGGGCGGCCTTAAGGCGCCGCCCATGCCCGAGTCGATTGATCCGTCAGCTGCCTATACGGCCTGGGCCGCGCGCTACATCCATGAATACGATGTGCCGCGTGAGGATTTCGGCCGCGTAGCACTTAACATGCGTGCAAATGCGGCACGGAACCCGAAAGCCGCCATGAAGGCTCCCTTGACTATGGAGGGGTACTTGCAGGCGAGGATGATTCGCGATCCGCTCTGCATGCTCGATATGGATATCCCGGTTGATGGTGCGGATGCCTTCATCTTGACGACGACGGAAAAGGCGAAGAAGTTGACGCCTAACCCGATCGTCGTGCATGCGGCAACAGCCGGCATGGTCGGCAGTAATACTGAAGACCAGTTGCCCAGCTTGGCGCGACACGGACAGCATGTCGTCGTCGAAGCGCTCAAAGAGCGCAGCGACGTTTGGATTGACGACATCGACGTCTTCTTTCCCTACGACGGCTTCAGCATCATCACGCTTGGCTGGATCGAAAATATGGGATTCGCAAAGCCGGGTGGGGCGGGGCGCTTCATGCAGGAGCATTGGGACGACGACCTTGGCTGCGTGATGATCGATGGCCG
This sequence comes from Myxococcota bacterium, assembly GCA_041440805.1. GTDB lineage: Bacteria > Myxococcota_A > UBA9160 > UBA9160 > UBA4427 > UBA4427. The sequence goes on from JASDVF010000063.1 coordinate 279,010, forward strand.
CGTGCCCATGAATCCCCACGGTGGTTCGCTCTCTGAGGGCGCGTCGCGCGGCACGGGCCATTTGAGAGAAGCGGTGACACAGCTACGGCGGGAGGCGGGGGAGCGCCAGGTTCATGAGGCGTCGACGGCTTTGATTGGCTGTGGCGGCTTTTTCTTCAATTCGCAGGGCGCTGTTTTGAAGCGCCTGTAGTCTTCAAGTGCTCGACCCGGAAGCAATTTATTTTTGATCCCGGTTCCGCAATCACGAGGCGTCCGAACGCCTATGGGAGTTCATTTTGATCCGTCACTTCTATTGGTCTCCGGATGCCCTGATCGACATCTCAATCGATCTCTCGTCGAAGTTCTTTAGCCTGTGGACGCAGAACTGCACTGAAGTACATGCGACCGCAGTTCGGGTTTCCTGATGTCCGGCGTCGTAATTCGCGGTGCTAAGGTCGTGGACGGAACCGGTGCGGCCGCTTTCTTGGGCGACGTCGGTGTGCGTGATGGCAAGATCGATTTCATTGCGCGAAGCGATGACGGAATTGCTGCGAGCGGTAGTGACGGAGCCGATCGGGAGGTCGTCGACGGGACCGGCTTGATTCTGACGCCAGGTTTCGTAGATCCGCACACGCATTACGATGCCCAGCTCGGATGGGATCCCACGGCTTCGCCTTCGAATTTGCACGGCGTGACGACGATCATCGGAGGCAACTGCGGCTTTTCGATTGCTCCAATCGGAGACGACGACGCCCAATATATTCGTGAGATGCTTGCCGTCGTCGAAGGCATGCCGCTCGAAGCGCTTGAGACTGGCATCGATTGGAATTGGCGATCTTTCGGCGAATGGCTGGATGGTCTCGACGGCAAGACCGCCGTCAACGCAGGCTTTCTGGTAGGCCATTGCGCGCTCAGGCGAACCGTGATGGGTGCTCGCTCGGTCGGCGAAGAGGCGACCCAAGATGAAGTCGCGAAGATGAGCGAGCTCCTTCATGAGTCGATCGAGGCGGGGGGCTTCGGTCTGTCGAGCTCGCGTTCGTTCACGCATAGAGATGGTGACGGCAACCCCGTGCCGTCTCGTTCGGCGACAGAGGAAGAACTGCTGTCGCTATGCGATGTGACAGGCAGCCTGCCGGGAACCACCCTCGAGTTCATCACGGATGGATGCCTTCAAGGATTCAAGGCGTCGGAAATCGACCTGATGACGCGCATGTCGCTTCGCGCAGGGCGGCCGCTCAATTGGAACGTTCTTACGATCGATGCATCAGAACCGGCTCGGTTCGAGAACCAACTTCGCGCGCAAGAAGATGCCGCCAAACAAGGCGCGCAGATTGTTGCCCTGACTATGCCGACGGTTGTCGGCTTGACCATGAGCTTCCTGACATACTCGGCGATTCATCAATTGCCTGGATGGCTTCCGATTCTCTCGCTGCCAGTTGTTCCACGAATGGCCGAGCTGCGAAAGCCTGAAATTCGAGCCGAATTGCTAAAGGGTGCACGGTCACCTGAAGCGGGGGTCTTTGCGCGCGTCGCGGATTGGGGCAATTTCCGAATCGGCGAGACGTACTCCGAGGCGAACGAAGGACTTACAGGTCGGCTTGTTAGGGATATTGCGCAGGAGCGCGGACAGGAGCATTTCGATGCCCTCGTTGATCTCGTTCTGGAAGACGAACTACGGACCGTTCTTTGGCCACAGCCGCCGAAGGACGACAGCGGAAGTTGGGGTCTCCGGCTTCGCGCGTGGGAAAATCCGCATGTGATGCTAGGCGGATCCGACGCTGGTGCTCATCTCGACCGAATGTGCGGAGCGCCCTACACGACGGACTTCCTTGCCGACTGTTTGCACGGACGAAAGTTGTGGCCGCTCGAAAAGGCTGTCCAGGCCCTGAGCGACCGACCCGCTCGACTCTTTGGTCTTCGCAATCGGGGGCGCATCGAAGTGGGCTTTCATGCCGACCTCGTTCTCTTCGATCCCTGTGAGATCGGGTCGGGAGAGATTCATGAGCGAAGCGATTTGCCCGGTGGGGCCGCGCGCCTCTTCGCAGAGTCGACCGGGATTCGTCGAGTTTTTGTGAACGGCGAAGTGACGCTCATAGACGGGACGCCAACGGACGCGCTCCCTGGCCATGTGATGCGCTCAGGGCGAGATACAGACACTGTCGAGATCCCAGGCGCCTAACTAACACGACTTACGATTTTGAGTCGCTCGCGCGAGTCGCCCGCGGTTTACCGGGTGCGCGCCCGCGACTCAGCCGAGCCCGAAGAGCCGTCGGGCATTCCCTGCGAGAATTAGCTGCTTGTCGACGTCGGAGAGTGATGACTCGACGATCTGGGGGAGCAGGTGGCTGATTCGTCGGCCGACCGGTGTCGAGTAGAGATCCGTTCCGAATGCGACGCGCTCCGCTCCGAATCGGCGGGCGAAGTCTTCTATGAAGTCGAAGTTATAACTAAGGCTGGTATCGAAGATGATATTCGGTGCGACTTCAGCGATAAATGAACATTCCCGGGTTGCTTCGTAGGAGCCAAATGCGTCCAGGGCGAGGATCTGCGTCTCGGGGATAGACCGTGCGACGACGGCGAGCTTCCAGAGCGCTTCCTCGGGAGTCTCGTTCATTGCATGCACGACCGGCACGAGCCCGAGTTCAGCCATCCTTGCTACGTATTGAAGGATCCATTGGCTATCGAGTGAGACGCCTTGGAATCGCGTGTGGAAACTGATCCCAGCGAGTCCGAGTTCATTTTTGCATCGGTCGAGCTCTTCGAAACTGGCTTCGCCGTCGCGCGGTTCAACGATCCCGATGGCACCGGGAAAGCGATCCGGCATGGCATCTCGATAAGCCGCGATCGCATCGTTCTCGCGCCGGGTATCCGCGATCCCGCCCGCCCGCTCATACCCATGCCCGGGAATCACTAGAGCCTGGGCTACGCCGGCTGCGTCCATGATCGTCAGGCGCGATTCGATTTCACTGCGCGCGTAGTCTTCCGCTGCAAGATCGGGGGCGCTCTCGAGGTTTCCACCAAGGGCGCGAAACGCGTTGCCTACATGATGGTGTACGTCCAGAACTTCGAAGCCTGCTGCGAGCTGATTCACTGGGGTGGCCTCTCTTGGGGAATACGGACAAGCGATTCAGGGAAGTACTAGCGTGTGTCAGCGGTCGTCGCATGAAGCCCAAAGCGCCTATCTTCGACTCGCCCATAAACCGAGGAGCTGCCCATGCGCCATGAACGAAATGGATCCACGATAAAGTCGATCGCGCTCGCCTGCGTCGTCGCATTGAGCGCCTGCGTTCAGGCCTCGAGTGTTGATGAGGAAGCTTTGCCCCCGGCTGATTGGGAATGGCGCGAGTACCTCGGCGATGCAGGGCGCACGCATTATGCGCCGCTTGATCAAATTAACGCGGGGAACGTCGACCAACTCGAGGTTGCCTGGACATATGATACGGGGCCGCTCGATGGGGCGCTGACCCAAATTCAGTGCAATCCGATCGTGGTGAACGGAGTGCTTTACGCGACAACGTCTCGCGCGCATGTCTTCGCCCTGGATGCTCTGACGGGGAACCCGCTTTGGCGTTTCGATCCAACGGAACACGGAAGTGTGTCACAGGCGCATAACCGAGGCGTGCTCTATTGGGATGGGCCTTCGGGCGGGCGGATCATGGCCGCGTCCGGGCACGATTTATGGGCGCTCGATGCGCAGACCGGAAAACCAGTCGAGTCCTTTGGACAAGGGGGCCGTGCCGATTTAAGGAAGGGCCTCGCGCACGGGACGAAAGCGGCGGATGTAAGTTCGCCAACGCCCGGTGTGATCTACCGCGATGTAATCATTTTGGGATCGAAGGTCGGGGAGAGTGCCGGCGCATCACCAGGAGATATTCGCGCCTTCGACCTTCTCACAGGCGAGATCAGGTGGACCTTCCATACGATTCCACGAGACGGCGAATACGGAAACGCGACTTGGCCCAGCGAAGCCTGGAAGACCCACGGTGGCGCGAATAGCTGGGCAGGAGTGACCCTCGACCGTGAACGCGGCCTCGTATTCCTGCCGACCGGATCGGCGACCCCTGATTTTTGGGGCGGCGAACGACCGGGTGACAATCTCTATGCGAACTCATTGATCGCACTGAATGCCGAAACAGGAGAGCGCGTCTGGCATTTCCAGTTCGTGCACCATGATCTATGGGATCGCGACCTGCCGGCGCCACCCACCTTAGTTTCCTTCGAAAAAGACGGCCGCCAGATCGACGCGATTACTCAGACGACGAAGAGCGGACACCTCTTCGTTTTCGATCGCGAAACGGGCGAACCGATTTTTCCGATCGAAGAGCGCCCTGTTCACGATTCACTTTTCCCAGAGGAGTCGGTTGCGAAGACTCAACCCTTCCCGACGGCACCGCCGCCCTTCACCCGTCAAAACTTTGATCTGTCTCATATTGATCGAGAAATTCGCTCGGAGACGTTCGTGGCGGAGCAGACCAAGCGCCTAACAGGGATGCGGATGGGGGAGCCCTTTATTCCGCCGAGCCTCGAAGGCTCCCTCATGTATCCGGGATTCGACGGGGGCGCGGAATGGGGTGGGGCGGCTTGGGATCCGTCCACGGGGCTGCTTTACGTCAACGCGAACGAAGTGGGTGCCGTGCTGCCTCTGATGCGACGGCCCGAAAATGTGAATCCGCGTAGCCTCTATCTGGAAAAGTGCGGAATGTGCCACGGGCCTGAGCTTGCGGGGACGGGCGTGGGACCGTCGCTCGTTGGCGTCATAGAGCGTCGAACGGATCTCGAGGTACTGACGACCATCGCACTCGGAAGCGGCCGGATGCCAGGTTTTCTCGATCTACCGTTGCCGATTATGGAGCGGCTCGCGGCGTACGTGACCGATCCGAACGATGAGCGGAAGGCGCTTGCGGAACTGGAAGGGCGACCGGGGAGCGATTCAGCTTATGTGAGCGCGGGCTACATCTACCTGCGCGACGAAGAAGACATTCCGATCAATGCGCCTCCCTTTGGGACGCTGACGGCGATCGATGTCGCTGCCGGAGAGCTCAGGTGGCAGGTGCCCTTGGGCGACTATCCACAGCTACTTGCCAAAGGCATTGTGGGAGCGGGTGCCGAAAATTACGGCGGGCCCGTGGTGACGTCCGGGGGACTCATCTTTCTTGCGGCGACACCGGATGCGAAGCTTCGAGCCTTCGATAAGCGTACGGGAGACATCGTCTGGGAAGACACTCTGCCTGCTGCGGGCTTCGCGACGCCCGCGACGTACTCGGTCGGCGGTCGCCAATTTGTGGTCGTGGCGGCCGGAGGCGGGAAGCTCGGACAACCCTCGGGTTCGCTCTATGTTGCGTACGCGCTTCCGGCCGCTGCCGCCGTCGAGTGATCCTGAGTGTTAGTTACGTGACTCTATTTGCCTTCGAAAACTACGTCGCCATCGTCGGGGACTGAGATTTCGCCGTTGAAGTCGGCGCCGACGATGCTCGAGATCTGTAGTTTGAAGAAGGGCGGGGGACGAAGCCTGACGAGGACGAGTTGCTCGACCTGCGCCTCGGAAGCGAGCTTGCCCACATCTTCGATCGATGTGTGCATCTTGCGTTCGAATTCGATGCGCTCGGGGTTGGGGATCTCTGCGCCGGTTCCCTCTAGCTCTTCGACCGTCGGGATGTAGGCGGCTTCGTGCACTAGGACGTCCGCGCTTGCGGCGAAACTAACGAGTTCTTCGCGACCCCAACCACTGCCGGAGACGACGACGCGGGTAGCGCCTTGGCTGAAGCGCCAAGCAAGGGCCGGGAGAGGTCCGCCCGGTAGCGATCGGGCCTCGAGGAGCATGCCGCCAATTTCTTCGGAGTAGCCATTGGGGGCTTCGATCACATCGATGCGTCCGCCTGCAGGAGGCAGTTCGAGTGCTGCCCCGAGTGCGTCACGTCCTATAGAGTGAGCGGCGCTCAGCCCTTCGACGAGGGCCTGCGTGCCGATCGGGCCGATGATGCGAAGAGGAGACTCCCGCGGCGTGAGCCAACCCGTAAAGAGAAGGTCGTCGAGGCCCATCGTATTTACGGGCAGCAAGTTTGTGAGGAGAACGGTTGCCGGCTGGTTCAGGGGGATCTGCGCGCTCCGAAGTCCCTCTGCGACGCCGCGGCCTGCGTCGATCAATACCAACGTATTCCGGAAGCCTATGACAGTCGACGGGCCATGGCGTTCCGGGTTTTCGTTCGCGCTGCCGGTTCCAATCGTGACGACGGTCAAGCCCTCGTAGGCGACCTCGTCGATCGGTGCGACGATCTCGGCCATTTCAGCTGCTCGCCATAACACCCCAGCTCCGACCCACGCAAGGACGAGGATGGCGAGGATGAGGCCGATGAAGAAGAGTTTTCCGTCCATAATTTAGTCGAAGACCACCGTCTTGTTGTCGTACACCAATACGCGTCCGTCGAGATGCCATGCGACCGCGCGGGAGAGAACCGTTCGTTCAACATCACGGCCCTTTCGGACGAGGTCCTTAGGCGTGTCCCTATGTGAGACCCGCTGGACGTCCTGCTCAATAATTGGGCCTTCGTCGAGATCCAGGGTCGCGTAATGCGCGGTCGCCCCGATCCGCTTTACGCCTCGGCTGTAGGCCTGGTGATAGGGCTTCCCACCTTGAAAGGCGGGTAAGAATGAATGATGGATGTTGATGATTCGCTTGGGGAAGGCTTCGATCATTTGATCCGAGAGGATTTGCATGTACCGCGCCATCACGACGAGATCGATTCGGTATTCGCGAAGGAGCTCAATCTCGAGCTGTTCCTGCGCGGTCTTCGTATCTTTCGTGATGGGGTAGACGCGATAGTCGATGCCGAATTGTTCGGCGATCGGCTCGAGGTCGGGATGGTTGCTGATGATGAGAGGAATGTCGCAGTGAAGCTCGCCTGATCTATGACGTAGTAGTAGGTCATAGAGGCAGTGGTCGGTCTTTGAAACGAAGATGGCCATTCGCGGCACGTCGCGATCGAGGCGCAGGTCCCATTCCATCCCGTGCCGATCGGCGACTTCACGGATCGCACCCAGGAGCGTTGCCTTGTCGATCACAGATCCGCTGTCGCGCACGGCGAGGTCAAAGCGGATGCGCTGGAAAAATTTTCCGGCGGAGGAATCAGTGTGCTGATCAGCGTCGAGGATGTTGAGCCCGAGCGCAAAGAGCAGTTGAGAGAGTGCGGCGACCAATCCGGGTCGATCGCTGCAGCTCACCAACAACGTGGCAGTCGTAGAGTCTTTCTTGGGGAGGACCATCGGGCTTTCTCCGTGGGGTGATCGGCGGCGTAGGGTAGCGGAGACCGCCTCAGGTGGTTGCGAGCATGGGTTTTGCTTCAGCTATGGCCTGAGTTGCTGGCGTCCGATAAATTAACGGAGAGGGGAATCACTCATCCCCGAGTTCTTCGCGTTTCGTCCATAACGGGGCGAAGTGTGGGAGCGGCTCGGAGGGGCGGCGACGGCGGCCACCCCAGCCCGGGTACCGGCAAGCGCTTTGGGGTGCTTGCCTTAAACGACTATGCCGGCTTTGGGAGGTAGAAATGGACCAACGTAGCACTACGGCGAGTGAGGTGGTGGCGTCCTAGCAGCGCTCACTGTTCATCGAAAAGCTAGGTGTTGCGAAGGGACGCATGTTCCCAACGCCGCCGTCCCTGGGAACGCGGATGTCGTAGCCGCTTTGAGGTCTGAGACCTGTTCCCAGGGTCTTTTTTGTTTGGAGATCGATTTACTTGCCTGAGTGGCTGAATCGCGATCGCTTATTTCTCGCGATGCTTCTCCTGATTGCCGGCTGCCTCCTCTTTGCCCGGCTGGATGATCGCTTTCTTTGGCAAGATGAAGCGGAGACAGCGCTTCTCGCCCAGAGCGTTCTCGTCCACGGCGTACCGACCGCATTCGATGGCCGAAACCTGATTTCTCAGGAAGGCCAGCAAGAATTCGAAGCGCCGGACTATCGGTGGTTTTGGACGCCGTGGCTTCAGCACTATGCAACCGCTGCTTCCTTCGCGGTATTAGGTCCGTCTACCTGGAGCGCGCGATTCCCCTTTGTGCTCTTCGCACTCGGGACGCTCTTGTTATGTCATGCGCTTGCGTTCGAGATCAGCCACGATCTGCGTGTGGCGAGACTTGCGAGTTTGATCCTCGTGACGAGCGTTCCCTTTCTGTTGCATGCGCGGCAGTGTCGCTACTACGCGCCGGCGTGTTTTTTCGGCTCTTTGCTCGTTTGGCAGTATTTGCGCGCGTTGGAAGAACGGCGGGGCGCGCTACTCGGACTCGCCATCGCAGCGACGGGCCTCTTTCATAGTCACTACGTCGTTTGTGCAGGTTTCGTGCTTGGGCTCGCGATCCATTTCGTGTTTACCGATCGCCGCCGGGCGATTTTTATGCGCTTCGCTCTCGCGGGTTTCGTGACAGCTCTGCTGGCGCTGCCCTATTTGCTGGGATTTCTTGCGAGGGGTTCTGGCCAAGCCGTACCGGGCCTCGATCGGAGCCTCGCCTCGCTCGGCGAAGCCCTTTATCACATCAATCGATACGTGTTCCCTCTCCTCCTTCCTCTAGCCCTCGGTGGAATGTCGATCGTGTGGTGGCTATGGGATCGGCAGCAGGCGGGAGCCGGCGCAGCCAGAATGGCCGACCCCTCCGCCTTCAAGCAAGACGCCGAAAATCCGAGTGGTCGAGTTAGGGGTGGATTGGCGCTTTGGCTCGTCGGTCTTGTGAGCGTTGGCTTGCTCGTCACGGTGATGCCATGGTTCTTCTTCCGCTACTACGTTGCATTGATTCCGATTGCAGCAATCGGCCAGGCTCTGTTGCTCGGGCCGATTCTGCGCACGCATAGCGCCGCCGGCCTAGCAATCGCGTTCGCGCTGCTAGCGACTGACGGCGTTGGCCGAGCGCTGCCCATTCCGAACGAAGTACCGCTTGGGAGCGTCCGGCATATGCAGACGGGCGACGAAGATCCTGGGGAAGTCGTGGGGAGCTGGGCGCGCTTTGTTCCCATGGCCGGCTATCTCTTTGAAATTACTCGCGATCATGTCGGGCCGCTTGAAGCGGTCGTGAAATATCTTCGCGAGCACGCGAAACAAGAAGAAACGATCGTTGCGACCTACGGTGACCTTCCGTTGCAGTTCTACACCGACCTCAAGGTCGTTGGCGGCCTCTCCGGAGAGAATCCGACTCCGTATGCGAAAGCGGATTGGCTGCTCGTTCGAGCGCACACGCATCGCTCTGGAGATGGCCGGTTGAAGCGCTTCATCGCCAAGAACCTCGAGCGAGATCGCTACGAGGTGATGGGCTTAGAAGCTTTGGATGTGCCGTACGAAAACCGTCCGGACCCGAGCTATCACAAATATCGGCAGCCGAGCGAGGGGCTCCCCCCCGTGAAGCTCTGGCGGCGCATTTCGAGTGGGCCGGGTGAGGCGAACGAGCCGGCGTCGTAGTCCTTCGGCGTGAGCGGGGGAGCGCTCGGCGCGGCCTGCGCAGTAGGGCCGCATTGTTTCGCGTTTCGCGCCCTAGGGCCTGCCCAATGCCTGCGCATGATGAAGGATGAGCAAGGCGGCGCGGTTACTCGTGAGGCCGTGCCTAACGGATGGCGAGTGGGTTGATCGGGGATCCGACTGCGCCCGTGATTGGAAGAGGCGGCGCCGTAAACAGAAATGCGTATCGGAGATCTTCGGCGCAAGCGGCAGCAAGTGCGTCCATGTGGAAAATCTCTCCGAAGAGCACGCCGGTATTCCTGAGTGAAATCATGTGCAGGGGTTGGAAGCAGTTTTTGGTTTCGTTGGGGATGACCTCTACGCCCCAAGTGTCTGTGCATATGGCGGCGATTTCACGGTCGTATAGCCATCCCGAGCAATGCACGGAGAGGCCAGGCGCCGCCCCGCCGCAGTACCCTTCCCAAGATTCTTCATCGAGACATCGGGTCATCATTCCGGTTCGAACGAGCACTATGTCACCGGACTCAATCGAGACGCCCTGGGCTTCCGCGCAGGCATCCAGATCTTCGGGGCCGATCGCATAACCATCTTCTAGCCAGAGTTCGCCGCGATATCTCGGAATGTCCAGCAGAACGCCTCGCCCAACGACGCCATTCTTGGCGGCTTCGATTCCGTTCTTCTGTGCGCCGCGGCTGGTGACGAGGGCTATGTCGCGGTCGTTGTACATTTTCCCGTCATAGAAAACATGGGAGAGTGCGTCCCATTGCGTGCCGCATTGCAGCGGCATCGTCACTGAATCGTCCGCGTAACGAAAGCCGCCGGGAATGCCGTCTTGTGCGCCCGCCAATACATCGCCGCCATCTTGGAGCATGACGTGAATCGGATTGTGTCGTCCGCCGCGCCCGGTCTGCGGTCCGTTTTGATCGAAGTTCAGCCCACAGGAGATGACTTGGCCGCGACGGGGAAGAGCGGTCGCCGTCAGGATTCGCTCAGGCGTGATGAAGTTGAGCGCGCCAAGTTCGTCGTCGGGGCCCCACCTTCCCCAGTTGGAATAGCGTCGTCCCCACTCGCGAACCGTATCGGAGGTGATCTTCGCGCTCATGCTTTCGCCTGACGCGCGAGGGCCGCTTCGACGATCGGCACATCTTCTGGGACATCGACGGGCACGCTGGTCCAGCCTTCAATTTCCGCCGCACGGATGCGGAAGCCATTTTCGAGCGCGCGAAGCTGCTCGAGTTCTTCGGCACATTCCGCAGGACTACGATCGAATGTGACAATGTTAAGGAGAAAGTCGCGTCGATATACGTAGAGTCCGACGTGCTGCAAAGGAGCGACGCCCGTGTCTTTACGCTGGAAAGGAATCGGCGCCCGCGAGAAATAGAGAGCGAAGCCATTCGCGTCGAGCACGACCTTAACGCGATTGGGGTCATCAAATGCTTCAGGCGCGGCGCGGTGCACGATCGTCGACATTGCTGCATCGCCGCCCGAAAGCAGCGCGTCGACCGCCGCGTCGACTACGAACCCTTCGATCAACGGCTCGTCGCCTTGGACGTTCACGATCACGTCGTGGTCGTGCCGAAGCGCGACTTCTGCGAGACGGTCCGTTCCCGTCGGATGATCTAGGCGTGTCATTTCGACATCGGCTCCGAACGCTTCACAGGCATCGCGAATTCGTTCGTCATCGGTTGCGACGACCACCGCGTCGACAGATTTGGCCACACGAGTGCGCTCCCAGACGTGTTGGATCATGGGTTTGCCCGCGATTTGCGTGAGCGGCTTGCCCGGGAAGCGGGTCGAGCCATATCGGGCTGGAAGAATCGCTAGAACGGTCATGGAACCACTCTACCGGAAAGCGGCCCTTTCGACCCGAAACCGAGTTTTCGAACTGGAGTCTCGCCGCGTTTCATAAGCCCAAACTGTGGGTCAGATCCTCTCTGTGGGGGGCTGCGATTGCTAGGATCCACTTGTGCAAGAACCCGCTCCGGATGGCGGCTCCACACCCAATTCTACCGACGATCAAAAACGTGCCTCACGCCCCTGGTGGCTACCGCACTTCTTAGGCCGGATTCCACTTGGCGTAGAGGATCGGCACGTTGCGCTTGTCGGAGTTGTGGCGCTGGCGTCGCTTTTCGAGAACTACGACATGTCGATGCTCACGTCTGCGCTCAAGCAGATTCGTGAGAGCTTTGGGCTCAGCCAGTCTGAAGCGTCGTCGCTGTTCGCGTGGATTCGGTTAGGCGCGATTCCTGCATTTCTCGTTCTGCCGCTCGCGGATCGCGTTGGCCGTCGCAAAGTATTCCTGATCGCGATCGTAGGTATGAGCATTGGCACGCTCGCATCGGCATTCGCGCAGACCGCCTTGCAATTCGTGCTGGCGCAGACGGTGACGCGAACCTTTCTCGTCGCGAGCACGGCGTGTGCGATCGTGATCGTCGCGGAAGAAGTCCCCGCCAAAAATCGCGGTTGGGGGATCGGCATTCTTGGCGCGATCGGCGCCTTTGGCTTCGGGCTCGGTGCGATCCTATTCGCCTTCATCGACGACCTGCCTTTCGGCTGGCGAAGCATGTATTTGGTCGGCGGCGTTCCGCTTCTGTTGATGCCGATGTTTCGGCGGTTGGTACCGGAGACCCAGCGCTTTATTGAGGAACGCGAAGCAAGACTTCGTGGAGAGCGGGGTGACGCAGGATGGATCGGTCCTATTTTGGAAATGGTCCGTGAGTATCCGGGACGTAGCCTCGCAGTGGCCGCCATGGCTTTCTTCTTTGCGACGGGATCGAGTCCCGCTTTCGGGCTGCTCGCAGACTTCGTGCAATCGACACATGGCTGGGAGCCGAGCGACTATTCGATCATGGCTCTGGTCGCCGGGACATTCGGAGTCGTCGGCAACTCCGCCATGGGTTGGGCCGCAGACAGGCTCGGGCGACGTCCCGTCGCGATGTTTGGTTTCGGTCTATTTCCGCTCTGTTCTTTGGCACTCTATGCCGGCCCGGAGTGGGCGATTCCCTTTGTATGGGTCCCGTTCGTCTTTGTTCTGACCGGCGCGAATGTTTTGATGCGCATCGTCTCGACAGAGCTCTTTCCGACTTCTTCTCGAAATACGGCCCTGGGTTGGGAGACGCTGATGGAAACGCTTGGCGGCGCTGCTGGTTATGCACTCGTAGGGGCGCTCACCATGACGGAAGCCTCGATCGCCCCCGCCGCAATTGGGATCAGCGGACTCACGCTGGTTTCGGTCTTCGTCGTGCGATTGATGCCGGAGACGGCAGGACTCGAACTCGAGGCGACGAGCCAGCATCAGGCTGACTAGCGAGCCGCAGTGGCATCGGCTTTCTCTCGAGGATTTGGGCGAGCGCCTCCGCGCGAACCCTGTGTTGATACGAGGCAAGTCGTCATCGTTTCCCCCGATTTGGAGTTCTTCTGGGCAATCAGACTCTGAATGGGGGAGCGGTGCGCGGTAGCGCTATTCGCTACGTTGCGCGCTTGATGAATCACACGCTCCTCGGACACGACGAATAATGGACCCGAAGCTCCTTTTCTGGGCGGCCGCCTTGGTAGATTTGGCCGTGCTATGCGGCTTCGCGCTTTTCGGCGTTCGCTGCGCGCGCCGCGGCGAGATCGCACGGCATCGCCGCGCCATGAAGATCGCTTCTTGGCTGATCGTTGCTTTCGTGGGAGCCTACCTTCTCAAGCTCGGTGTTCTTGGCCGTGAAGATCAATCCGTGTGGTCGAACCTCGATGTTTGGATCCTCCGGATTCATGAGCTCTTCGTTCTCTTTATGATCGGCGGTGGCGCGGTGGCTTGGGTTCAAGGACGCAAGCTGGCGCTGACACGACTCGTGACTCACGACCCTTCCGATCCGACACCCGATGCGAAAATCGTTCGGACGCATCGAATCGCCGGCCGGACCGCCGTCATCTCATCGATATCTGCTTTAGCGCTGGCGATCGGCGTATTCGCCGGAATGGTCGCTCGGGGTTAGGCGTCCCTTTTTTAGGCGCAGCGTGCGCGGCTTGGGCCGCAGGCGCTGTTCGGGCCGGAGACGTCATTCAGCGGGCCGCAGGCGCTCTTCGCGGTTCAGACGATTGAGCGGAGCTCGGTGATCATTTCCGTCGAAGCGCGCTCGATGATCTCATCGGGGTCGGAGAGCGCGGACATGACGAAGTGTCGGCAGCCGGCCTTGGCGAAATTGCGCATCTGTTCGAGGCAGTCTTCTGGCTTGCCGAGCAGGCAGTAGCGCTTCGAAGCTTCCGTGAAGTCGGTGTTGTAGATCTTGCCTAACATCTCGGCGGCACGTTTGTGTGCAGCCTCGTAGTTGTCGTCGAGGACCGTGAAGAGGAGCGCTGCAGTCTGGAAGGGTTTCCCAGCACGGCCCGCATCCTTGGCGTGTCCACCTATCTGCTTGAGGTTATTGCTGTAAGTCTCGACGTCGCACATGTGCGAGATGTAGCCGTCCCCGAGGCGTCCGGCGCGTTTCATCGAAACGGCTTTGCGGCCGCCGACTATGATCGGTGGGCCACCTTCGCGAACGGGCTTAGGCTCGATTTTGACGGGGTCGAACTTGAAATGCTCGCCCTCGTAGCCGGCTTTGCCTTCGGCCCAATGTCGACGCAGGATCTCAATCGCTTCGTTCGTTCTCGGTCCGCGATCGGCGATTGGGGAGTCGACGGCTTGGAATTCCGGCGGGAATTCACCGCCAACACCTACGCCTAAGGTTAGGCGCCCATTCGAAAGCATGTCGATCGAGCCGGTCATTTTGGCAGTAAGGGTCGGGTTCCGAAGTGGAAGCAGAAGGACACCGGTCGCCAATTCGATGCGTTCCGTGGCCGCAGCGCAAAAGGCCAGCAGGCTGAGACTTTCGATGACCGGGATATGGAAGGCGATGTGGTCGCCGACCCAGATCGAATCGAGGCCTGCGTCTTCCATCTTGCGGACGCGATCAAGAACGGATGCCCGGTCGCTGCCCGGGAGCATCATGCCCATCTTTACTTCGTCGACGACGTTCAGTCCTTCGATTTCCATGCGCTCGCCCTTGCTACTCCCGCTTCTGTCTTGTTCTGCCCCTGCCTAGAGACGAATGCGCGACGAGGGGCGCCGCGTTGAATTCCGATGCAGGATCGCGCCGAGAATCATGCCGCCGGCGAGAATTAAGGCGCCGGTGATCCATTCCTGGTAGCGGCTGCCGGCTCGAAGCTCGTAGTTCTCGATCTTGAGCGACTCGATCTGCTCACGCTGGCCGCTATCGGTGGAGGCGAGTGTCACGTTCGATTCGCGAAGGCCGGCCGCTTCGGAGCGAATACCGTCCAGCTGATCTTTGAGAGTGGTGGTTTCGGTCTCGAGCTGAGCCAAGCGAAGGGTCGGCGGCGGCTCGGTTTCGAGATAGCCCGCCGGAATCCAGCCAGTCTTCCCCTCTGCGTTCCGGACACGGGTCCAGCTCTCGCCTCGGGCCACGACTTCCATTTCGTCACCGGTTTCAACCGCACCGATAATCTTGAACTGGGTTCCAGCACCGGATCGGAGGTTCAGGCGAATATTGCCCCTGACCCAGCCGGTATCCGCGAAGGCGGGGGCGACGGCGCCGACAAGAAGAGAGGAGCTAACGAGGATGGACAGGGCCAAGCCAGCCCAAGTGAATCGGATGGGACGCAAAAGAGACTCCGGAATCGAGGGGGTATGCCCGTCGGAGGGCTTATTTGACGATAGAAAAGGCGTGGCCTTGAGAGTGTGACTCAGGACACCGAGTTCTGCCGCTTCGTTGCGTGTGATCTGCGGAAAGATCTCCATGTGATCTGCGGAAGATCTGCACTTTTGGCTGTAGGAGCAGCCGATCGACAATTCTACGGGAATTCCCTCATGCCCTGTAGAGATTCTCCTGCACTTCGGAATGCGACGGCATATCTCTATTCGGACCGACTGGCGAAAAGCGCCCTGCTGACCGCCCAATCGTTTTGGTCGGCACTTAGATGAAGGGTTACTGCGGCACCCTCGCTTCGTTAGGTCATGCGCCCATGAAGCCCGAGCGCGCGGAGCTACTCCTCAGAACCTCGCTTGCTTGCTCATGGCTAAACACGAACCAGCTGCCGTCGTTGTCCTGAATCCCCGACTCCGGACGAGCCGACTGGATCAGGGCGTAGGGGTCCTGGCAATCTCGCAGATCACCAACTTGAAAGCGTTAGCCAGAAGCCATCGCAATTTCTTGGACAGGGGGTTACCGCCAACGATAGGTCGGTGACGCCGCGGTGTAGAGGCTCATTTTTGGGCGGGGTCATGTCCCTTCGTGAATCGTGTCAGGTGAACTAACTTGGTAGTCGGAGGTAGTTATGCACGAAATGGTCATCGATTGGATTCGGCACGGCGCGATCAATCGCCCGTCGACCCTGGCGACGGTTGAACTACCGAGCGGCAGGCGGCGTACCTATGCCGAGATGCATGAACGCGTGAGTCGAATTGCGGGCTGGCTTCTAAGCCTGGGCGTAACGCGCGGCGATCGCGTTGGCGTGCTTGCTCTTAACTCGACGGATGACCTCGACATCATCTTCGCGACTTGGCGGATCGGCGCGGTCCATCTCGCACTCAATTTCCGACTGACGCCAGCGGAACTCGATTTCATCGTTGGGAATGCTGAGCCTGTTCTTCTGATTCATGACAGTGAGATGCTGAAGACGGTTGAGGCACTTTCGGTATCCGTCGAGCAAGTCGTGGAGACCGAAGGCCAGGGCGCGGCGAGCGAGTTCGAAAATCAAATTGCGGATGCGACCCCCGTCGAGAGACAAGTCGAACTCAGCCCCGACGATCAATGCATGTTGATGTACTCGTCGGGTACGACCGGGCGTCCCAAGGGCGTCATCATGACGCACCGGATGATGTTATGGGCGAATATCAATGCCTGTACTTCCATGGAATGCGGCCAGGACATGGTGAGCCTATCTGTGATGCCTCTCTTTCATATTGGAGGGCTACAAGTTTTCGCGCTGCCCGCACTCTATTCCGGTGGGACCTCAGTCGTCCTCCGTACATTCGAGCCGGGAGCGACGCTTGAGGCCTTCAGCGACCCAGAACTCGGTGTGACGCATTTTCTTGGAGTGCCCGCGATCTACAACGCGCTTCGCGACCATCCCGACAATGCGAAGGCGGACCTGTCGCGCATGCGCGTCGCGCTTGCGGGCGCCGAAGCGGTTCCGGAATCGCTTGTGCGTTGGTGGCACGCGCGTGGCCTAACGATCCAAGAGGGCTACGGAATGACAGAAAACGTGGCGAGTTGCTGCGCGGTGGGGAAACAGGATGTTGTGGACCACGTGGGTTCGGCAGGGAAGACACTGCGCCATACCGAGATTCGGGTGTCTCGTGAAGACGGGAGCGAGGCGGATCCAGGCGAGTCTGGCGAACTCTGGTGCCGCGGTCCGGTCGTTACACCGGGGTATTGGCGAAGGCCAGAGGCGAATGCTGAGTCCTTCGTCGACGGCTGGTTTCGAACCGGCGATATCGGCTCTCGCGATGCGGAAGGCTTCGTTTATATCGAGGACCGACTCAAGGACATGTATATCTCCGGCGGCGAGAACGTTTATCCGGCTGAAATCGAGAACATCCTTTACGAACTCGAAGAGATACGCGAAGTCGCGGTCATTGGGGTGCCAAATGAGCGCTTTGGCGAAACGGGTTGCGCGGTAGTCGCGCTTCAAGAGAATCGAGAGCTAACAAGCGAGGCGATACTTGCCCATTGTCAGCCACGGCTCGCTCGCTTCAAGCATCCGAGCCATGTCGTCTTCGTTTCAGAACTCCCGCGGAATGCGACCGGCAAGGTTTTGAAATTCGAGCTGCGCAACACGATCGAGGTCTAGTTGCCGGCCGCCGTCATGGGCTTAGCTCGCGGCTAGATAAATTCCGTTCAAGCGGGTAGGGTGACCGATCGAAGCCGTCGGTCTTTGCGTGTCCGTAGTTGCGATTCTCATCGGCGTTAGGCGCCTAGGAGGCGCGTTCAAGTGCCTCGGCGGTGGACCGGACGAACTCGAGGACTCGGAAGAAGAGCCACCGAAGTTCTAGCGAGCTTCGACGAGGAGTTCCGTCTCGTACTGGCTACTCGACGATCAAGGATGTGTAGTGAGGTGGGCGCGAACGAACGCCCGTGAACGAAGCCTTTAGGCACTTTGAGGCTGAGGTACGTCTCGCACTAAGTAAAAATCGCGGTTCCGCGAGGGGATTTCCGAGTATTCTACGGATGTGTCCTATCGGGAGCGTTTCGTGGAGTGGAAGAATTGGTCCGGCAGGCTCGCGTGCTCGCCTGGCGAGATTGTGATTCCCAAAGATGAATTGGAGATCGTTTCTGCCGTACGGGCGTCGGCGGTCGCGGGACGACGAGTGCGATGTGTCGGCGCGGGGCATAGCCACTCTCGACTGGTGTTGACGAATGAAACGCTGATCGACATGGCGAGCATCTCCGGCGTAGTGAGAGCGGATCTTCCGAAAGCGGAAGTGACCGTCCGCGGTGGCACTCGGATCTCAGCTCTCGGCCTTCCGCTTCGGGAGCTCGGACTGGCCCTGTGCAATCAGGGCGACATCGACCGACAAGCAATAGCCGGGGCGGTTGCGACGGGAACCCACGGTACGGGGCCTACACTCCAAAATCTGTCTGCGTCCGTGGTCGGCGCGCGAATCGTTTTGGCGAATGGCGATGTGGTGGACACCCGTGCGGACCTCGAGCCGGATCTCTTTAAAGCATGTCAAGTTTCGTTAGGTGCACTGGGCGTGATGAGCGAAATCACACTCGCGGTCCGTGAGCCGTATCGGCTGGAAGAACAGATGTGGCTTGATGATCTCGACGAGGTTCTTGGGCGGATCGATGAACTCACACAAGCTACGCGCCACTTCGAATTTTTCTGGCAGCCCGGCGGCACACGAATCGCCTGCAAGTCTCTCGCGGAAACAACGGCCCCGGTCGTGACGCCGCTCGGAAAGGAGGGAACGAGGCTCAGTTGGAGCTACGAAGTTCTGGCCAACGAAAGAGACGATCGTCATTCCGAGATGGAATATTCAATTCCGGCCGAGTCGGGGCCCGAATGCATGGCGGCCATCCGAGACCTCATTGCGCACGACTTCCCCGACCTGTCCTGGCCTGTTGAATATCGAACTCTGGCTTCCGATGATGTTTGGCTTTCAACCGCAAAGGGGCGGGAAACCGTTACGATTTCGATACATCAGGGAATCGATGTGGAGGACGAGCCCCTATTTCGGGCCTGTGAGAAAGTTTTCCTCTCGTACGCCGGCCGCCCTCATTGGGGCAAGGTTCACTACTTGGGAGGGGAAAGCTTGCGGACTGCGCACGAGGATTGGGACGAGTGGTGGCGCGTGCGCGACAGCGTTGATCCAGAGGGTCGCTTTCTGAATCCCTACTTAGCGGAACTTGCGGGGCGAGGGAAATGAGCCGTTCGCGCCTAACTACTTCTTCAAAGTGGATCGGCAGCTTTCATATCCGAATGTTCAGTCACAGTTTTTTGGTCGTCACGATCGTTTCGGCTCTGGCTTCGGTATCGGCTTGTCACGGAACTAACGAAGATGCGGCGGTTGTCTCGCCGCTCGCGGAAGAGGCGTCATGGGCACCGCTCGACTTTCGGATCGAGACGCGGATGGCGAAAGATGAGAAGGGTGGGCGTTTCATTGTTTTCCTTCATGGCTACGGGAGCGATGGTGCTGATCATCTTGCTTGGACGCGCACACTCCTGGACGATCGAACGCGATTAATTCTTCCGACTGCACCGCGGAGGCACGCATCTGGGCGTGGTGCAATGTGGTGGGAGTTTCGCGAGGATGATTGGCCAAAGCCCTATCCGGCTGATCCTGCGACCCTGGCGAAGCCGATCTTCTCGGCTCAGCTTCCCCTTGCGCGGGAGGCGGTGGTTCGGCTGATCGCGAGGCTCCGTGATCAGTTCGCGCCCGAGACCGTTATTCTCGCAGGGCATTCTCAGGGGGCGATGTTGGCTCTCGATGTTGCGGTCGTGACGGAGCCGCCGCCGGATCGAGTGGTGCTCCTCTCGGGTTATGCGTTGCTCGATTCAGTCCCGAATATCACGCGCTCCCGCGAGGTGACGCCGGCGGTTTTGATCTCCCACGGCCAGAGCGACCCAGTGGTTCCCTTTAGCTCCGCTAAAGAGATGCGGCAGCTGCTCGAGGAAAACGGATTCTCGGTTGAATTCAATGAATTCGCTGGTGGGCACGGAATCGAGAGCTCAGTCGTGGCGGCGGTGTCTGCCTTTGTCAGACCTGCGGCATCGCCCGGAGTTTCAGATGAGGAGGCGACTGATGCTCACTAAATGGAAGCGGCTCGCGATGACCTTTAATGCTGTGCGGAAATCCGAGGGGGATGTCCACGCGGGCATTCGGTTCTTTGATGCGATGTCGGATATTTTGGGGCGCGGCGAGGGGACTATGATTGGCCTGATGCGCGCCAGCGAATCCGGCAGACGCGCGCTCGAAGAGCAGCGGAGCCTATTCGAGCCGATTACGAATCGTGATCGACTCCGGAATCTTCCGAAAGGAACATTAGGCCGAGCGTACGTCGGCTTTGCGGATGCACGCGAAATCTATCCTGAGCAGTTCGAAGAATTGTTGACGGAAGCGATCGGGCGAAGCTCGGACGACACAGAGCACGGCTCGTCCGACGCTCACTTCGTCCACGACCGGTATCGCCATTTGCACGACGTCTGGCATGTGGTGCTGGGCTACGACACCGATGAAGAGGGCGAGCTGGGCATCCTTGCCTGCATGGGCCGGCAGAATGGCTATCGCGCACATTATTTCGCCGCTTTCGTTCAGGCGTGCGTTGGCGCGATTCGGGGAAATCTGAATCGGCTTCGCGTTTTCGGGCGCGGATGGCGTCGCGCCCGTCGGGCAGAATGCATGATTAGTCAGGATTGGGAAACGCTCCTCGAGCTGCCGCTCGAAGAGGTGCGCACGCGACTTAACGTCTACCCACTTCCCAATGCCGACGCGGATCCCGCGCTCGGGCTTCCTGCGAGCGAAGCTGTCGCGATGTAGCGACCGAGCGCACCTCTCGGATGCGGATGCGGATGAGTGGTGAGTGCTAGCCCCCTGCGACTTCGAGTCATTGGCTGCGTGGGCAGCTAGGGACTCGTAGAGATCTCGGCGGAACGTTCGGGCGCCCGAGCTGGTAAGATCGCTCGCGTGCGGGCCCTCATTGTTCTCGCACTCTTTGGTGTCGCCGGGCAGTGCCCGATCGGCGGAGGTCGCGATCATGATGAAGGGTTATGCGGGACGTGTGCTCGAGATTAATTTGAGCAATCGAACCTACTCCTATGAGCCGCTGGATGAGGAGATCGCTTCTCTCTATATAGGTGGCAAGGGGTACGGGACGCGGCTGCTCTACGACCGGACCGATGCCGGGATTGATGCGCTCAGTCCGGAGAACCCGTTGATCTTTGCGACCGGTCCCTTGAATGGATCCGTTGCGCCGCAGAGCAACCGCTTTGCGGTGGTCTGCAAGAGCCCGCTTACGGGCGGGATCGGGAATGCGACCTGCGGCGGAAGCTTCGCCTACGCGATGAAGCGCTCCGGTATCGATGTCGTGGTCGTGAGTGGGCGGTCGGAACGGCCCGTGCGTATCGAGATCGATGGCAAGACCGATGAGATCGAATTTATTGATGCCGCGGATCTTTGGGGCAAGGGAACTTACGAGACGCAATCGATTCTTGGAAAGAAGAAGAAGCACGCGGTGATAGGTCCGGCCGGCGAAAATCGCGTGCTCTACGCAGGCATCGTCTCGGATGAACGAATAGCGGGGCGGTCTGGCGTCGGGGCGGTGATGGGCTCCAAAAACTTGAAGGCGATCAGTCTCGAGGGCAATCGGAAGCTTGAGATGGACGACCCTGATGCGTTCAAGGCCTACACCAAATCTGTACGAAAGCTCTTCGCCGACCACCCCCATCTCGGAAGTTCCATGAAGCGCTTCGGTACGGGTGGCATCGTCAATACGACGAACGCTCGCAATATTCTGCCGACGAGAAATTTCAAGTACGGACACTTCGATGACGCGATGGATATCTCAGGCGAGTACATGGAAGACAATGAGCTTAAAGGCGTGAAGAGTTCATGCATTCATTGTCCAGTGACCTGCGGCCGCCAAGTCGAAGTTGAAGGCGCGGGCGTCGTGAAGGGGCCTGAGTATGAAACGCTCGCCCTGTTAGGCAGCAATCTTGAAATTTCCGATCTCAAGAAGATCAGCGAATGGAATTACCTCGCCGACGACTTGGGTATGGATACGATCAGTCTCGGCGCGACTCTCTCATTCGCCATGGAGCTTCGGGAAAAGGGGATGCTCGAGATCGATCTCGAGTTCGGTGAAGCGGCGGGGATTTCTGAGCTGATCCGCGATGTCGCACATCGCAGCGGGATCGGCGATGTCCTCGCCGATGGCAGCAAGAGGATGAGCGAGAAATACGGAGGCTCTGACTTTGCCATGCATGTAAAGGGCATGGAGATGTCCGCATACGACCCGCGCGGGTCCTATGCGCAGGGTGTCGAGTACGCGACAACGAATCGTGGTGGTTGCCACGTGCAGGGCGCGAGCATGTACCTCGAATCCGTCGGGCCGCTGACGATTAATCCGCAGAACTTGAAACTCAAAGCGGATATTCCCGTGGTACAGCAGAACCTCGCCTGTGCGCTTAACAGCATGGTGCTCTGCATCTTCACGAGTTACGGGATGATTCCAGCGATGGTCCATAACATGAACCCGAATGGACTTCCGCTTCGGGCGCTCAGTAAGGTGATGGAGAACCTAGGGCCGATGTTCCGGATGAGCATGTCCATGAAGGGACCACCGATCTTCTGGTGGGAGAAGTGGATGACCCAGATTACGGGGGCTCCTATGTCGTCGGGACATATTCAGGAATACGGTGGGCGCATCTTTAATCTCGAGCGCATCTATAACCTGCGTGAAGGTGTCGGGGCGGATCAGGACACGCTGCCGCGACGCATGCTTGATGAACCGACTTTCCCCGGGATGACCTCGGGGCATCCGCTCGACCAATTGCTCCCGCGCTACTACAAAATTCGCGGTTGGGACAAGGCTGGTATTCCGACGCAGAAGATTCTCGATAAGTTGCAGGTGCGATCATGAGCGTCACAGTCGAACTCAGTTATGACATGAGCAAGGCGCTGGGTGAGCGACGCTTGGAGATGCCTAACCCCGGCCGCGTTCGCGAGGTCGTCTCCTACGTAGAACAAAAGTTCGTAGAAAAGGGGGCTGACTTTTCGCTGCTGTCGAAAGTGACTTCGGTCGCGATTAATGGGGTGCTTACTAATCATCGACGCGGCATGAAGACGAAACTTGAGGACGGGGACGTGGTTGCGTTCGTGAAGGCGGCTTCAGGCGGATAGGGCACTTGAACTCGATTCGAAGTGTGCGGCCGTCCGAGAGCACGCGCGTTAGGCATCGCACGAAAGTGGCGGCAATGCATTCAGAACAAGGTCCTTGAGATCCTGGTCAAGGGCCTGGACGGCGTTCGGGTCGATGACCCCGAGTGGGTCTGGGAAGTCCGGGTAGCTTCGGAATCCTGCCACGGTCATCGGGCCTGAGCGTTCCGCGATCTCCGTCCCACGGAATTCGGGGAAGTGGGTTAGGAACACGCTAAGGGCGAAAGACATCATCTCATGGTCCAGCCATTCTCTTTGTTCTCGGATATGAGGGGCGCTGGCTTCTCGTGACTGCATGGCATGCACGAGACCATTTTCGAGGTGATAGAAGTTGCCAACGACCTCGACGGACAGAGAGACTAAACCGCCAAACTCAGCTCCCGCCTCGCGCCGGCGCCCGAACTCTTAGTCGAGGTCTTTTAAAACCTGCTGGGCGCGGGTGCAAAATCGCTCATAGACCTCGTGGATAATTGCGTCCGCGTTCGTGAAGCGGGCATAGACGGAACTGCGAGAGGCCCCCGTGCGTTCGCAGAGTTCTGAAATAGGGATATCCGTCGTTCGTCGTTCCGAATAGACGGCCTCGGCAGCCTCTAGGACACTGCTCAGCGTTTCTTCGCCACGGCGCTGTTTCGGGTCGTGAATGAATCGACTCATACTGAATTTCGCGGAGGAGGCCGCGGGATGGGGAAGTCGTGCGATGCCCGCCCTATGTAGGCTGCGCGACGCGCGGTGCTAGTGTCGGTCCCATGCTGATCTCGCTCGACAAAAAATTTGTGTTCATCGCCGCTGGGAAAACAGGAACGAGCAGCGTCTCGCTGTCCTTGTTGCCGCATTTGACGACCGACTTTGCGCAGATTCCTTACTCCATGGTCCTCGATATGCCGACCCATCCGGAGATCGAGTCACTGCTCGGAGCGGGGGCGGAGAACGTGTCTGGCACGGACACGATCAAAGGCTTGGGCTTGCTCCACGCCGCCGCCGCTGCGGACGCTCCCTTCGAAATGGCGTATACGAACAAACAGACTGGCTACGCCTTTCGAACGTCGGACTTGAACGACTTTAAGCATCTCCCGGCGCGGACCGCACGACGGGTTCTAGGCGAGTCGTTTTGGCAGAGTGCGTTTAGATTTGCCTTTGTACGCAATCCATGGGATTGGGTGCTCTCGAACTACGTGTACAAGCAACGTCCCGAGAACGTCGAGCCTATGGATACAGAGAAGGTGCTCTGGGTTCGGGACAATGTGAAGCTGCGCCAGCTCCCGATCCCGTACCGCACCCAGCACGCATTTCTGTGTGATGAGGATGGGCAAGTGAAGCTCGACTTCGTAGGCCGCTTCGAAAACTTCTCGAGCGACTTCGCGAAAGTAGCCAAGCATTTGGAGCTTGGCGGCGAATTGGGGCACCTGAACGAGAACGAAAAAGATTCTCGATCCGATGTTAGGTCTCTTTTTACCGACGAAGCGTTCGACCTTGTCGGCGAGCTATGGGCCGTCGACATCGAGACGTTTGGGTACGGCGATTTCGCTTAGAGCCGCTAAAGCCACACATCCGCCATCTCCCTAATGCAGTAAAGAAGCGACGCCCCCGGCCGATCAGTCGGCGTTGTAGCGCCCCGTAATCAGCGGTAGGTCCGCATAGGTGCGGATTCCGGGCGCCGCATCACAGACCGCGGGAATCGCATTCACCACAGGCATCGCGGTGATCGGATTCGCTAGATCCGCGACGCGTCCTGATTGGATCTGCTCCTGCGAGGGGCTGAACTTGACCTTCGTGTGGATATTCGGGCTGCCTTCGACTTCCATGATGTAGCCGTGATGGACGGGCCATTCGGGCTCGAGTCCCTTGCCCGCATTCCAAACCACGTCGAGTTCGATCACGGACCGATCCCCAACCATGCCTTTCCAGGTACATCTTTGCCCCGCGAGTGAACCCTGCGGCATGGTGAAGCCATTGATGGTGCGTTCCTCGGGCGTCACGGCGGGCTCGTAGCCGAAGGCCACGTGATCGAGTGGGATCCGCAGCATATCCGCCATCACATCGACGCATTCGGCGTATTGACCGAGCACCTGGCGATTGATCTCGTGCCATTTTTCTTCGGGGTCGAAGGACCAGCCGAGGTTTGTGTAGTTGGCGATCGCATCGTAATGCGTGAGGTCGACGGATTCGAGGAAGCGGATCTTCTTAAAATCACTCGAAGCGCCCGCCATAAGCGCCGCGATGAAATTTGCGAAGCCGGGAAAGATGCCGGCCCCAAAAACGCTTGCCCGACCCCGGGCTGCCGCTGCTTCGATTCGCCCGCGATCTTCGTCACCGAGCGTGCGACCGTTTACGAAATAGCTGCTCGCCACGTTGACGCCCGCCTCGAGGAGCTTCACTACGTCGTCGATGTTAAGTACGTTAGGCGTATAGGAAACGCAGTCCGGTTTGAGCGCGAGGAGCTGGTCCACGTCGCGGGTTGCGGTGATCCCGACCTCGTCCATTCCGCAGAGCGTTCCGACGTCTTGCCCCTCTTTGTCGGCACTCCAGGCATAACATCCAACGAGTTCGAGTTCGGGGTGGCGCATTACGCCTTTTGCGGCTTCTCGACCAACGTGGCCCGTGGTCCATTGTATGACGCGGTAGCTCATCAGAGTGCTCCTGTTTTGGGGGACGGCGAGCATGATACGACGCGCACCTCCCGGCCGCCTTAGGTCGGTGAGGCGAGGGCGCAGGCTCACGATCCTGTAGCCAGCGGCGGCCCCGGCCAAGATAGGCTTCGTAATCCGCCCCGAACTTGCTGCGCAGGTAAGTCTCTTCGTGTTGGATCGCGATCCGGTAGATGACCAGGCCAGTGACCGGGACGAGCGCGACGGCCCAGACGGTCCCTAACAGAATGCCGAGACCTGCTTGTGAGAGGCACACCCCCAGGTAGATCGGATTCCGCGTCCAGCGGTAGATCCCGTCCGCGATGAGTTGCGGCGAGGGCTTCCAAGGCTTCGGGTCTTGACCGGTCTTGCGAAAGAGCCCGCCCGCGTAGGCGATACGACCGAGCAAAAGAGCCCGCGGCCCAGCGCAGCGAAAAACACCGCCCGCGGCCC
>JASDVF010000063.1:305019-307357 GCA_041440805.1 Myxococcota bacterium
GCCCGCGGCCCAGCGCAGCGAAAAACACCGCCCGCGGCCCCGCGAGGCGAGCGCAGCGATAAAACCGACGCCCGCGGCCCCGCGAAGTCAGCTCTACGAGCGCAGCGGTAAAGAATCGAGTGGCTCCCCGGGCAGGACTCGAACCTGCGACAAGGCGGTTAACAGCCGCCTGCTCTACCAGCTGAGCTACCGGGGAACGGATGCTCGGGAGGCAGGAGTTTACGCGCTGTCGCCAAAGTCGCAACGCTCATCCGCCTGCAGTTCGCGCGTGAATTCTGTGCAGGTCCGAGAAGGTTGGTCACGACACGGGGTTGGACACTCAAATGCCCATGCGAATCGGATCGCGACTCGAATCTTTCGCGTCGATTCCGCTGTGGCGGGACGGGCTGGGCCGGCACCTGGCTGGTGTCAGGCTTCGCCGTCGTCGTCGAAGCGAGTTTCGAGGACTTCGAATTCACGAATGCCTTTGGGCACCTTGACCGTGACCTCGTCGCCGGCTTCTTTGTTCATGAGGGCTCGGGCAACGGGCGACGTGACGGAGAGCCGGCCTGCCGGGGCATCGGCTTCGTCTTCGCCAACAATCGTGTAGGTGACTTCGTCTTGAGTCTCGATGTCCTGGAGGACGACCGTGACGCCGAAGCGGACCTTGTCGGGGGTTTGGCCCTTGGTCTCGATCACCTGGGCGCGGCCCAGCTTGTCATCGATGTTGGCCATATGTCCGGCGATATGGGCCTGCTTTTCTTTCGCAGCGTGGTATTCGGCGTTTTCGGAGAGGTCGCCGTGGGCAATGGCCTCTTCGATGTCTTTGATATTGGCCGGGCGCTCGACTGAGATCAGTCGCTGGAGCTCGGCTTTTAGGGCTGCATAGCCACGGGGAGTCATCGGGACTCTCTCGTCCATTCTATCCTCGTCGCGCGTGGGGGCTGAGCCCTCACGGCGTTCTCGGTCGTCGTTTGCGATCTGCGTTCCAGGCGGGCTACATCGCCCAACTCGTCGTCGAGTCGTCCCCCGGGTGTGCTCGCGAGTTTACCGCGGCTTGGGGGACGGGCCTGGCGGGGATCTGTTCTCCGAATAGGCTACCCAGGGCCTTCCGCCGCATCAAGGCGCACGGCAAATGTCGTATTTGGGATGGGGAACTACGGGGTGGCATTGTTCGACGAGCAGGACCCAGCAGACGCGCCTCACGATGAGGGGGAATTCGCTCCGCCTACCCCCGAATCCTTCGTACAGACGGCTCTCTTCTTTTATGGGGCCATGGGCTGCGTTGCCCTGGTATGGCGGATGTGGACGCCTGGTGCTTCGATCCTATACCCCGGCGCCGTGCCGGATACGCCGATCTCCTTGGTGCCCGCCCTTGCGGCTGGGATCGCCGTCGGACTGATTTCGCTGGGTCTCTCGGAGCTGATGACCCAGTTTACCGAGCTTGGCGAGAGTCTCGCAGACACTCTTGGCGAGAGCTTGATGGGCATCGGCCGCGCCGAGGCGATCCTGCTCGCCCTTGCGAGCGGGATTGCGGAGGAGATGTTCTTCCGTGGGGCTTTGCAGCCGGCGGTCGGCTGGTTTCTCGCGAGTCTGATCTTTGGCGCCTGCCATTTCTTGCCACGCAAAGAACTCGCGCTTTGGAGCCTTTACGCCGTGGGCATGGGGGGCGTACTCGGTGGGCTCTACCTCCACACGGGACACTTGATCGCCCCAATCGCCGCTCATGTGGTGGTCAACGGCGTGAACCTGCCACGACTCGCACGTCGCGCCGAGGAGCGTGCTGCATCGGGCGCGGCACCGGGCCCCGGCTCGGACGACGACGACTAGAGCTGGCTGCGCCGAAGATCGCGCCGCGCACGCCAGCACACGCGTTGCAGAACCCGATCGAATCGGCTCTAGGAAGTCAGAGCGATCGCGTCGATTTCGACCCCCGCACCGAGCGGAAGCGCAGCGACGCCGACGGTGACCCGAGCGGGTGCCGGGTCGACATCGAAAGCTTCGGCGTAGACGGCGTTCACTCGGGGAAAGAGGCTGAGGTCAGTCAGATAGACCGTCGCCTTCACGACGCGGTCCATGCCGCTGCCGGCCGCTTCGAGGACGGCCTTCAAGTTCGCGAGGACCTGCTTCGTTTCGACTTCGATATCACCTTCGACCTTTTTGCCAGTGGCGGGGTCGAGGGGAATCTGACCGGAGGCGAAAACGAGTTCGCCCACACGAATGCCCTGGGAGTAGGGACCAACGGGCGCGGGAGCAGACTCCGTACGCACTTCCACACGCGTGTTCGATTCTGTCATGCGACGCACATTACCGCAGTCGATGAGCAGAGCGCGACGGCGCTCTTTACGAAAGCGCCTGC
>JASDVF010000063.1:307457-312103 GCA_041440805.1 Myxococcota bacterium
AGAGCGCGACGGCGCTCTTTACGAAAGCGCCTGCTGCTCAAGAGCGCGACGGCGCTCTTTACGAAAGAGGCGGTTGGCCGGGGAGCAGTCGTTCTTCAAGGACTCGCACGAGGTATCCGAAGAGGAGCAGGTTCGGAAGGCGGCCGCGGGCCTCGCCAGTGATGCCGGCGCCGTCCGCAAAGGCTTCGGCGTATTGCGAGAAGAATTCGATCGTCTCGAAAGGAATGTTCTTGGCGAGCATCTCGTTGACTTGTTCGGCCGGAAGTTCGTCGAAAATCTCCGCGAACTCAAAGGCGATCTCTTCGGGGGTCATGTCCATCTCCGCGAAACGATGGCGAAGCGAGGGGGATCCCCGGCTCCGCGCGTCTCAGCTCATATGCGGTATCAGCAGTTCGTCTCGAGCGGCAAAACCTTGCTACGAGAGGTCGTCGGCCCGTGCCAATCTTCACATCGAGGCCATGGACTGTCAAGCATCTTTCATAGGGAAGATGCCTGAATTCGGCAACTAGAGCGTCTCTAGTGCCCGATATGCATTCAGGCTGCCGTCAATTTTCCCAGTGCGAGTGCACTTGAATCCCGTGTTCATACGGGCTTTGACGTCGATAGTTGCCTGTCGTTTTACGCGTCGTCGCCTACACAGGAAAAACTTGTGTGACGTCAGTCATGATTCGCGAACAATGCTTCGATTGCCGGAGAGAATCATCCGCGGGTCGCGCGATGGACCGAATCGAAGGTGAAGACGCCAAGGCCCAGCCAGACAAGACCGAAGCCCATGACATGTGCGGGCGCAAAAGTTTCGCCGTAAACGAGAGTCGCTAGGCCGAGGGTCATAGTCGGGGCGATGAATTGGAACATGCCGATGGCGACGAGGGGAAGTCGCTTTGTAGCGGCGTGAAAAAGTAGGAGCGGGCCGGCGGTGATCACGCCCGTTAGGGAGAGGTAGGCGTGGTCGGCGAAGCTCGCTTCGAGCAGCCCTGCGTTCTGACGTGTGAAGAGGATGGCTACGCCCCCAAGAACAACGATCGGCGAGAGCACCAGCATCTCGCGGGTGAGTCCACCGAGAGGCGGTTGCGGGTGGAGCTTATGCATTAGTCCGTAGAGCGCGAAGGACATAGCCAGCACGAGTGAAATCCACGGCAGCTGACCGGATTGGAAGGTCATGGTCGCGACGCCGAGTGCGGCGATCGCGACCGCGATCATTTGCGCACGATTCAGTCGTTCGCCGAGCACGACCAGGCCGAGCGCCGTGCTGACTAAGGGATTGATGTAGTAGCCGAGGCTCGTGGCGATCACCTGGTCGCTGTAGATCGCGTAGATGAAGAGCGTCCAGTTACCGGCCAGCAGGAGTGCGGCGAGGAGCGTGAAGCCCCAATCGCGCAGAGAGCCGCGAAATGTCTGGCCGAGGGCACCCGTCGCGGCAGAGACGACAAGCAAGAGCGTCAATGTCCAAAGGACTCGGGGGATGAGGGCTTCATCGGCGGTGATGCCGTCGATCGCCTTCCAATAGACAGGGACCAGTCCCCAGCTGAGATAACAGGCGGTCGCGATCCCCATCCCGCTCGGAGAGAGGGCGCTATTCGATGGGGACGGATTGGCCATCGCCGGAGCGTCGGGAATCGAGCCCTCGCTGTAAAGCGGTGCTGGATCGGCCAGGCTTCCGGATCGACGCTCGCGGGATTGTCCTGGGACACGGGCCGTGCAGAGTAGCCAGCGTATTGCGGCAGGTACTTATCGGGAGCGGCCTCGAACGCAGCCTGCCTAGTTGATGACGCCGCTGGCCATCAAGTCGGCGACGTCTTCCGGAGCAAATCCAAGTTCCTCGGCCAGCACTTCGAAGTTTTCTCCGCCGATCAGGGGAGACGGGAAGCGCGGACCGTTGTCGTAACCGCTCACGCGAAACTGATGACCTGAGTAGGGGATGCGTCCCATCTCGCCGTGCTCGAGCTCGCGGTAGAAACCGCGATGGCGATATTGCGGATCGGTTTGGAGGTCGCTGCTGCGCTGAACGTGGCCGGCCGGGACGCCGCGCGAGGTGAGCAATTCCATCGCCTCCCGGGGTTTACGGTCTTGTGTCCAAGCGGCGAGGTGCGTGTCGATCTCATCATGCGCGGCGAGCCGTCCATCCACGTGATCAAGCTGCGTGGCTCGGGCCCATTCCGGGTCACCTAATGCCCGACGTAAGGCCGCCCATTGCGCATCGGATTCGATCGCAATCGCGAGCCACTCGTCTTCTCCCGCACAGGGATAGGCGCCTTGGGGCGCTGCATCTGCCGAGCGATTGCCATTTCGCGAAAATGTTTGGTCTGTCGTCTGGGTCGCGAGAATTTCCGGTGCCAGGAAATGTAAGGCCGCTTCCATTTGGCCGAGGTCAATATGTTGACCTTCGCCGGTACGCCGCTTGTGATCGAGAGCCGCGAGGAGCGTGGAGGTAAGAAAACGCGGCGCGACCGTGTCCGTATAGGCATTCCAAGGGCCAACGGGACCGCGATCGGGCCAGCCGACGAGCTCGAAGAATCCAGCAAGTCCGGCGGCGTGATATCCGTACCCAGCCATGGAAGCGATCGGTCCGGTCTGTCCCATCAGGCACGTGCTGACCATGATGACGCCGGGATTCGCTTTGCGCGCGGCCTCGTAGCCAATGCCGATACGGTCGACAGCGCCCGGTGTGAAGCTCTCGAGAACAACATCCGCCCATTCAAGGATGCGTTCCGTGATTTCGCCCGCGCGCTCGTGCTTGAGGTCGACCGTTAGGCTGCGCTTCGAGGAGTTGAACTCGCCGAAGAATTGTGAGCGATTCCAACCCGCTTCGTTGTCTTTGTAAGGGCCCGCAGTCCGCAGATTGTCTGCGCGGGTCGTCGATTCGATGCGAATGACATTGGCGCCGTGGTCCGCCAGATATTTTCCTGAAATGGGTCCAACACCCACCCAGCTGAAGTCGGCGACCTTGAGTCCTTCGAGCGGCAGGGCCAGAGGCTTAGCGGGCGTCTGCAGCGGAATGCGTTTGCGCGGCGTACTCGCGAGTTCTGCAAGGACTTCGTTCGTGTGCTCGCCGAGCTTGGGAGCGCGGTGACGTATCTCGAAGGTCTGGTTCGAGGGGCGCGAGAAGGGACCGGGAGCGCGGACCGTCTGGCCGCTTGGCAGCTCCACTTCGTGAAAATATTCGCGGGCAACGAGCTGCTCGAACTCGAGCATTTCGTCGAGCCTGAGCACGGGGGCCATCGTGGCACCGATGGTGAGTCCAGGCAGGAACACGTCTCGCTTGGTCTTTGACGAGAAGAACCGGTCGAGCGTCGCAGTAAGTTCAGGAAGCGGGATCTTAAAGTCGCCGCCGCGGTAGAGGCGTCGGTCGAAGGTTTCCCAATCCTCGGAGTCGATCCAAGCCTGATCGATGATGCCGGCCTCAAGAAGCCAGGGCATGAGCTTCTGCGTTAGGCCGCCTATGCCCAAGGCAATCACATGGCCGTCTTTCGCGGGATGCACGAGCGGGAAAGTCGTCGGGCCGATTTGAAGCCCCGCGCCGTCCCTCTCATAGTTGACGCCTTGAATCGCGTGAGTTGTTAGGCCATTCAGCAGAGTCCATGTCATCGCGCTTTGGGCCGAGACGTCGACAAATACGCCTTTGCCCGTCGTGCGAACCCGCGCGTGGCCGATCAGCGCGGCCACCGCACCTTCGGCACCTGCGTGGCGCCAGGCTTGTGGCACGCTCAAGCGGATCGGAGCGCGGTCGGACGTGCCTTGGAGCGCCATGGGGCCAGCAAGTGCCGCGATGGTGAGGTCCGCCGCCGGAAGATCCGCGTAGGGCCCGTCGGATCCGAAAGGAGTGATGCGTACATGGACGAGCTCGGAGTTTTCTTCAAGCAGTCGTTCGAAACCGAGCCCCGCATGATCGAGCAAGCTCGGCGGGCCAGAGTCGAGCACGAAGTCCGCGCCTCGGACCAGCTCACAGAATTGTTGGCGGCCCGCTTCGGAGTCGAGATCGAGCTCAACGGACCGTTTGTTCCGGTTATACGCGGCGAAGCTGAGGCTGCGGTCGGTCCCGTCGGCTTTACCGTTGCCGCCATTTTCGTCGAGGAAGGGGCCTACGCGCCGGGCGTCGCTGCCCCCAATTGGTTCGACGCGGACCACGTCAGCACCGAGATCCCCGAGCATCATCCCGGTCAGCTGACCGCGAACGTCGGTGAGGTCGAGCACTCGATAGGGGGCAAGTAAGTTCATATTAGGTGCGCGAAACCGACTACTGATCCATCGTGAATTGGCGATCCGTGAAGCGCCAGCCATCGGAGCTGCGCGTCAGCTGGTCGATGTAGCGGCCCGTTACGATGACCTTGTATTCGGGGGCGGCCAGGTAACCGATTAGGAAAGCGGACCCGGTGGCGGCGTCGCCGTCGCCGTCGATCACGAGGTTCGTCGCGTTATGTCGCATCTTGGGCATGTTCTTGTGCGTGTCGTTCGCGAAGGCGCCGATCGCCTCTTGACCCTCGAGCACAGCGTGTCCGGGGTTGAAAATGCCGTCCGGAACGAAGCACTGGGCGAAACCTTCGCCGTCGCCGGTATCGATGGCGGTGTTGTAGCGGGCGTAAAGTTGTTCGATCTGGATGCTGTCGTCGGTATTGAGGGGCATGCGAAATCCTTCGTGAATGGGGAGG
>JASDVF010000063.1:312203-342026 GCA_041440805.1 Myxococcota bacterium
CTGGATGCTGTCGTCGGTATTGAGGGGCATGCGAAATCCTTCGTGAATGGGGAGGCGAGACCCTACGGCATGGGGCTCCCTATGCAAGCAGTAGACGCCGAGCGCGCGGGCCGCGTGCTAGGGCCGCCCGACTGCGGCTCGGTCCCGAGCGACGTCGGCCCAAGGCTCTCTGTCTTCTTCACCGCCGAATGAATCGGGATCGAGCAGGGACCAGAGGATTCCCTGCGTGCGAATTTCGCTCGTCGGCCAGTTTTCCAGCGTCTCGCTCATGGCTTTCACGATTTCAGGGTTTTCCGCGGCTACATCCTTTTGCTCGAGTGGGTCCGCATAGATGTTGTAGAGCAGCGGCGGTTTCTCGGGGTAGAGCTTCCACGGAGCGCGGTAGAGCGCTGCTCGATCTGAGCCAGAGGAGACGTAGTCCGGAGTTGGGCCCGGCTCGCCTTCGCCCGAAAGCGCCGCCCATTGGCTTGCTCCGTTGAGGTCGTGGGGGATGAGATCCGCGGATCCGGTGGCCTCGAGCAAAGTCGGTAACACGTCCGAAATCGTCATAAAGCCCTCGTGCCGCTTGCCTTCGAGCCGCCCGGGCCACCAGATGGCTGCCGGTACACGCGCCCCGCCCTCGGCGGAGCTGCCCTTGCCCCCTGGAAGCGGACTGTTGTCGGCGCCGCCATCCAAGGCATTCATTGTCAGGAATTCGAGGCCCGCTACTGGAACGGGGCGGCCGAAGACATCAAGCAGGAAATTTCCGGCGCGCGCGATCGTTGGATTCATAGAGGCTTCGTTGAGGCCGCCGTTGTCACTCGAGAAGAGCACGATCGTATTTTTGAGCATGCCTTCCGTTTCGAGGGCATCGAGGATCCGTCCAATCTCACGATCCATCTCGTCGACCATGGCGGCGTGAAGGCGACGGCGAATATTCTTTACGCTGAGATAGCGATCGATCGCATCGACGGGTGCCTCGTTAGGCAGGTGCGGCGCATTGAAGGCAACGTAAAGGAAAGTCGGTCTCGTCCGGTCGCGTTCTCGAATCAGTTGTAGGGTCTCATTCGCGATGAGGTTTGTTGTGTATCCATCTTCGCGCACGGTGACGCCATTGCGTTGCCAGTCGTAGCCGCCGCCGTGGGTATGGTCCCAATATCCAACGCCGCCTGTTACGTGTCCGTAGAAATGTTCGAAGCCCCGCGCCTGAGGGAACATGTCGGGGGTGTAGTGGCCTAGATGCCATTTACCGGCCATCAGCGGCTGGTAGCCGGCGTCCGCGAGATATTCAGGCAACAGCTTTTCTTCCTTCGGGAGGCCGTTGACCTCGTTCTTTGAGATCGGAAGGTGAATGCCGAGGCTTGCTGGGGATTTCCCTGTCATGAGGCCGGATCGGGTTGGGCTGCAGGTCGGCTGCACGTAGAAGCGGTCGAGCTCAATGCCCTCGCGCGCGATGCGATCGATATTCGGGGTGCGAATTTCAGAGCCGTGGTAGCCGACGTCGCTCCAGCCCATATCGTCGGCGAGGATGATGAGGATATTGGGGCGGGCGGTTTCGGTCTTCGTGGTCGGCGCCTCGCCTTCGGTCGAAACAGGCTCCGCGTAAGAGATCCCAACACCAAGCAGCGTCAGGCTGGCGAGAAGCGTTGGCAAGAGCGCGAAAGATGCCGTCGATACTCGTAGGCGCGAAAAAATACAGGCTCGAAAATCCATGGGGCCAGTCTACCGCCTCGAGCTGGGCTCCGGGTCGCTGGGCCCAGGAGGGGTGGTTTTCGCGAGCTTCATCCGCGCGCTATACCCCGGCCTACGCCGTGCAGGCCGATTGGGCTTTTCGGCGGCATAGTTGGGACATAGTTGGGGCATAGTGGCGGCCGAAGAGCGGCTGTCAGACGGTGGGCGGAGGAAGATTCCGGTGGCGAATCGAAGCAAAGAGAACAGCGACGAGATCCTGGTTGGGATCGTGATGGGTTCCAAGTCGGACTGGCCGACCATGGAGCATGCTGCATCCGTGCTGGAAACTCTGGAAGTTCCCTTCGAGACCCGCGTGGTTTCGGCACATCGCACCCCAGATCTGCTCTTCGAATATGCGGAGACGGCTGCCGAGCGTGGCCTTCGCGTCATCATCGCCGGCGCCGGCGGCGCCGCACATCTGCCCGGGATGCTTGCCGCGAAGACCTGGATTCCGGTTCTGGGCGTGCCTGTTCAGAGCAAGGCCTTAAGCGGCCTGGACTCGCTGCTTTCAATTGCCCAGATGCCGGGTGGCGTTCCCGTTGGCACGCTCGCGATCGGCAATTCGGGCGCGAAGAACGCTGGACTCCTCGCAGCCGGAATGATCGCGACGACAGATGGAGGCGTGCAGAAGCGCCTTATCGAGTGGCGCGCGCAACAGACAGCGGACGTGCTGTCTCATCCTGATCCCTCTGTCGAGCCGTCGCCGGCGAAAGACGCGAAGCGCGGGAGCTGATCTCAACATGAAGGTCGGGATTCTTGGCGGCGGTCAGCTCGGGCATATGCTGGCTGACGCGGCGCACGCGATTTCTCTCGAGACCCTCGTCCTCGATCCCAAACCCGATGCGGTCGCGGGGCAGGTGACGAGGCATCTCGTTGCGGATTGGGTTGACGAGTCTGCGCTCGCCGAACTCTCGCAATGCGACGTCGTCACCTACGAATTCGAGAACGTGCCAGCGGAGGCGGTCGAACGCCTTCAGCATGACACAGCGGTTCATCCATCTCCCGACGCGTTAGTCATCTCAGGCGATCGCATCATCGAGAAGAATTTCTTTCACGATTTAGGAATCGAGACCGCGCCCTTCGCGCAGGTCGATACCCGGGAAGATTTGGATCGCGCTGTCACCGAGATTGGGCTGCCGGCGGTCGTGAAGACGCGGCGCTTCGGATATGACGGTCGCGGCCAAGCCGTGCTGCGATCGAGCGCCGATGTCGACGCGGCTTGGGTCGAGCTTGGCGGGCAAGCGCTTATTCTTGAAGGCTTCGTACCCTTCGATCGGGAAGTCTCACTGATTGCTGTACGGAGTCGCGACGGCGAGATACGTTCCTGGCCCGCAACGGAGAACATCCACGAAGGTGGCATTCTGCATATCTCGCGCGCTCCGGCTCCGGATGTCTCGGATGACCTGCGAGCCCAGGCGGCGTCAGGTCTCGAAGCGATCATGAATCGCCTCGACTATGTGGGTGTGTTGGTCGTCGAATTTTTTCAGATAGACGGTCACTTGGTTGCGAACGAGATGGCCTGCCGCGTTCATAACTCGGGACATTGGACGATCGAGGGCGCCGCGACGAGCCAGTTCGAAAATCACATGCGAGCGGTCGCCGGACTTCCGCTAGGCGGGACCGATACCGAGGGCTTCGCTGCCATGGTGAATCTTGTAAGTGACGTGCCTTCGATGACCGCGCTCGAGGGTCGCGATGGAATTTCGCTCCACGTCTACGGAAAGAGCGCCGCACCCGGGCGAAAGCTCGGACATGTGACCGTCGTGGCTCCCAGCCGCGAGGTTCTCGAGGCCCGAATTGCGGAAGTTCTCGGGGTTCTAGGGGATCGGTCGGCACGTTAGGCCGGAATATCGGTTAGAAGTCCGCGTGGCCCCGCGCCTAGCCGTGAGCGACTTCATAGATCGCGTACTCGACGCAATCGGGATGCATTCGGCCCTCGCCAACCGCGATCGTAGTCGAGAGCCACTCGTACCCGGGGTGCGCGCATTCGAACCGCACCTGCGTGAGGAAGCGGTTGTCGCCGAATTCCGTCGACTGGCCCGCCGCTAGTTTTGCACCGACCGCTTCGTTGAAATCCATCACGCCTGAATAGCGTAGATAGATGGAGGCCCCGTCGTCAGTGCGAAGCATGAGGCGCACATCGACTTGGCCGAAGCCTTTGCCTGCGTCTAAAAACCACTCCCCGCCGCCGGGCAGAATTTCTCCAGAAAGACGTTCGCCGGCGAAGCTTCCTCCGGTCGCATTGAAAATTCGTCGCGTTCCGATCGGCATAGGGCCAATCTCGGTTGGCGCATCGACGGTGGCTTTCATGGTGAACAGGTGGACGAGCTTCATTTTTGGATTCTCCGGGTACGGGCGGGTTGGGGAATTTGAACGGTTTGTGTTCGAGTGACACGCGTGCGGCACCGGCCTTACACGAATAGAGAATGAATCCCATTAGACCTCGGGACACAACGGCGCGTCGGGCTAGCATTCGAGTCATGTTTTCCGACTTCGATCACCATATGGCTTTCGTGAATGGTCAGCAGATCCACTACGTGCGCGCGGGGGAGGGCGATCCCGTTGTGTTGCTGCATGGCTGGCCTCAGACCTGGTACATGTGGCGCAAGGTGATTCCGGCCCTCGCCGAGAAGTACACCGTGATCGCTCCCGATCTGCGCGGGTTCGGACAATCTTCGAAGCCTATCGACGGGTACGACAAGCGAACGGTGGCTGCGGATATTCACGCGCTCGTGGCTTCGTTGGGGTTCGAGAAGATCTTTCTCGTGGGGCACGATTTCGGCGGCCCTACGGCTTACGCCTACGCATCGGCGCATCCCGAAGATGTTCGAAAGTTGGTGATTCTCGACGTCGCGATCACGATCGATGAAGCAGAGCAGAACGAATTCTACAAACGGCTCTTTCATCTCTCCTTTAACGCGCGCCCGGATATAGCGATTGCACTCGTCACGGGCCGCGAGCGAACCTTCCTCACGCATTTTTATCGTGACTGTTACAACCCCGGCGCATTCACGCTGCAGGACATCGATGAATACGTCGCCGCATTTTCCGCGCCGGGCGCTATGCGCGCGAGCATGGCGCACTACGGGGCGCTTCCGGTCGATCTGAAGCACAATCAAGAAAACGCCAAAACAAAGCTTGAGATGCCGGTTCTCGCGTTAGGTGGGGAGATTAGCTTCGGCGCGGGGGTGCAGGCGTCTCTTGAACATGTGGCGAATAACGTTGAAGGAGGCGTGATTCCCGGCTGCGCCCATTGGATTGCGGAAGAGCAACCCGAACGGCTGCTCGAAGCGCTGTTCGGATTCTTTTCGGACGACTAGGCCTTCTCCGATGCGATGGAAATGAAACGAAATTGTTGGCCATCTAGTCACGAACGACTCTTGATGTCAATCAAAGATCGACTAACAGCATGTTCTTAGAGCCATTCCAGAGCCGAGGCTGAGGCTTAGGTAGAGCTCGTGTTCGTATGGCGGATAGGAAACCCGAGGCAGTTTCGAGTGTGCACGAAGATTGCGGGGCACGGGTGGTGGGATTTGGAGGAGACCCGGATGTGCCGCGGGGCGTTTTGGGCGTCCGCCGGCATCACTGACGCCCAGTTCGCTGGGTGTGGCTGAGCCCTCCGACGCGTCATAATGTCAGACCCACCGTGAGTCTGATCGCGGTGTGTTTGAATTTCCCCACGAAGGAGCTCGACCCGTGACCCTTGAACCCTCTCGATTCGAATCCCCCACAGACGTCGAAGGTGCGGTGGCGCTGCTCGCCGCAGAAGAGGGGGCGAAGGTGCTCTCCGGGGGGACGGACCTTTTGGTTCAGATGCGGCTTGGGGCGGGCGCGCCGCCGGTTTTCGTCGACGTGAAACGTATCCCTCGATTGATGGCTGTGCGCCTTGATTCCGAAGGACTCACGATCGGCGCATCGGTTCCGGCTGCGGAGATTTTTGAGAACGAGTCGATTCGCAGTCTTTGGCCTGGGATCGCGGAAGCGACGGACCTGATCGGATCGACCCAGGTTCAGGGGCGCGCGACGTGGTCAGGCAATCTTTGCAACGCATCGCCCGCCGCGGACTCCGTGCCCGCACTTATGGCATGTAGTGCCGTTGCCGTGATCGCAGGTCCGTCGGGCGAGCGCCGGGTTCCAGTCGACGCCTTCATCAAGGGACCCGGCAAGACGGTTCTCGAGCGAGGAGAACTCGTGGTGGAATTCTACGTACCGGCGCCCAAGCCTCGATCCTCGGATGCCTACTTGCGGCTCATTCCGCGAACCGAGATGGATATCGCGGTCGTTGGCGCGGGGGTTCAAGTCGAATTGGACGATGGGGGCGCTATCGCCTCCGCTCGAGTGGTGTTAGGTGCAGTTGCGCCGACGGCACTTTTTGTGGAAGCGGCCGCGAGTGCCTTGATTGGTTCACGGCTCGAGGATGCAGCACTTGATGCCGCTGCCGCGGCTTCGAGCGCCGCGGCGACCCCGATCGATGACCGGCGAGGAACGATCGCCTATCGAAAGAAGATCGCCGGCGTTTTGACGAAGCGCGCCGCCAAGATTGCCTTCGAACGCGCGCAGGCTAGATAGACCTTTCTAATATTATGCGTCGGCTGAGAAAGCCGGCGCGGAACTGAAATCCCGCGGCTAGCGCGGATCGCGACCTGCGAAGAGAGATGAAACGACATGGCGAAGCTCAGAGTCGAGACAACGATCAACGGAGAAGAAACCGAATTTCTCTGCCACGGGCAGGACAGTCTGCTCGATGTGTTACGGGGTCCGTTGGCCATGACGGGCACCAAGGAAGGCTGCACGACCGGTGATTGTGGAGCGTGCTCGATCGTGCTCGACGGACGACTCGTACCCTCGTGTCTCGTTCTCGCGGCGGAAGCTGAGGGACGCGTAGTCGAAACGATCGAAGGCGTGGCGGACGGCCAGAAGCTGACCGCGGTACAGCAGCAATTCCTGGAGCACGGCGCTTTGCAGTGCGGGATCTGTACTCCTGGCTTCATTATCGCGGCGGAGAAGCTGCTCGAGAAGAATCCGGATCCGACTGAAGAAGAAGCTCGCTACTACCTGGCGGGAAATCTCTGCCGTTGCACCGGTTACGACAAGATCATTCGCGCAGTGCTCGATGCGGCTGCGGTCCGACGAGAGGAGCGAGCATGAGCGCCGACACAAATGAAGGTCAGGAACGAAAGTTTAAGCAAATTGGGACGCGACCG
This sequence comes from Myxococcota bacterium, assembly GCA_041440805.1. Lineage (GTDB taxonomy): Bacteria > Myxococcota_A > UBA9160 > UBA9160 > UBA4427 > UBA4427. Next base: position 319,118 of record JASDVF010000063.1, read on the forward strand.
ATTCGACATGATGGCCTCGACAAGGTCACGGGCCGTGCGCGCTTCGGAGCGGACTATGCGCTTCCGGGCATGCTGTATGGCGTGATGGTTCGGAGCCCGTACGCACACGCGCGGATTCTATCGATTGATATTAGTCAGGCAGAGAAGGTGCCCGGCGTCCGCGCGGTTGTGACCCGCGATGATTTTCCGGATGTCCCGATTGGTTGGATCCCGGCAGGTTCCACGGGCGTCGATCTCGGCGCGAATGCCCGAACCGTGATGGCGCGGGAGAAGGCACTCTTTCACGGCCACGCCTTCGCGGCGGTTGCGGCGACGACGGAACTTGCGGCGCGAGAAGCGGGCAAGCTGATTAAGGTCGAATGGGAAGTGCTCACCCCCGTGATGTCTCTCGAACAAGCACTGGCGAAGGGCGCGCCGATTCTTCATGAAAGACAAGAGACCAAGGGGGACCATCCGACGCCCGAGGGTGATTCGAATATCGCCAACCAAGTTTGCTTCGAAGGCGGCGATATTGCCGCCGGGTTCGAGGAAGCGGATGTGATCGTTGAAGGTCATTTTGAGACGCCTATGGTTCATCAGGGCTACATCGAACCTCACGCCTGCCTCGCAAACGTTCGCGAGGACGGAACTTGCGAAGTCTGGTGCCCGACCCAGGGCCCGTTCGGCGTGAAGGGCGAAGTCGCCTCGATCGCGGGAATTGATCCGAGTCTTGTTAAGGTGACGCCGACGGAAATCGGCGGCGGCTTTGGTGGCAAAATCCCTGTTTACATCGAACCGGTAGCGGTTGTGTTGTCGCGCAAGGCGGCCCGACCCGTGAAAATCACGATGTCCCGCGAAGAGGTGTTTCGTGGCAGTGGGCCGACCTCGGGCTCGCGGATGTGGGCTCGCATTGGTGCGAAATCCGACGGCACTTTCGTCGCCGTTGAGACGAAGTTCGACTTTGAAGCAGGCGCATTTCGTGGCTCCCCGGTTGGCGCGGCCTGCATGACCGTCTTCTCGCCGTACAACTGCGAGAATTTCCGAATCTTCGGACGCGACATAGTTTTGAATAAGCCCAGGGTGGCGGCCTATCGCGCACCCGGAGCACCGATCGGAGCATTCGCTGCTGAGAGCCTGATCGACGAGCTCGCTATGAAGCTCGATCGGGATCCCATTGACCTGCGAATGCAAAATGCTGTCGCCGAAGGGGACCGCGCGAAATATGGACCACGCTTTGGGACGATCGGTTTTAAGGAAGTGCTCGAGGCTGCGCGTAGCCATCCTCACTACAAGGCGGAGCTTGGGCCGAATCAGGGACGCGGCGTTGCCGCGGGCTTCTGGTTCAATGCTGGAATGCAGTCCAGCGCCACCGTGAGCGTGAACGATGATGGTTCGGCTGTGGTGCGCACGGGGAATCCAGATATCGGTGGTTCGCGAGCGAGTATGGCCCTGATGTGTGCTGAGGAACTCGGGGTCGATGTGATGCGTGTTAGGCCTTTGGTGGGGGATACGGATTCCGTTGGGTATTGCGACGCGACCGGCGGGAGCCGAGTCACCTACGCCACGGGGATGGCCGTGATCGAGGCGACCCGACAAGTCGTCGACCATTTGCGTGCTCGGGCGGCAACGATTTGGGATATAGAGCTTGATGCCGTTGAATGGCAGGACGGCAATGCCGTCGCGATCAACGGTTCCGCCGAGAAGGGCTCTATGTCTCTCAAGGACATCGCACGGAAGATGCGGTTCACAGGTGGGCCGATCGTTTCGAGTGCCTCCGTGAACCCGCCGGCTGCAGGACCCGCCTTCGGCGTGCATGTGTGCGACCTCGAAGTCGACCCGGAGACGGGGGTCTCGAAGGTGATCCGGTATACGGTTGTTCAGGATGCAGGGAAGGCTATTCATCCGACCTATGTCGAAGGGCAATATCAGGGCGGTGCAGCGCAAGGAATCGGCTGGGCACTCAATGAGGAATATCTCTGGGACGCTGAAGGGAAAGTCGAGAACGCAGGCTTCCTCGATTACCGAATCCCCGTCGCTTCGGATCTGCCCATGATCGACACGGTCATAGTGGAAGTCGCAAATCCGCTTCATCCCTATGGCGTGCGCGGCGTCGGCGAAACGCCGATCGTTCCGCCACTGGGCGCGGTGGCGAATGCGATGCGTCACGCGACCGGCATTCGTTTTCATAGGCTGCCCATGTCGCCGCCGCGAGTACTGGATGCGCTTGACAGAGATGGGGATTCGAGCTGATTCGCAATGTGCGGCTTGGTGGAAGGCATTCGTTAGGCGGGCTTTGCCTGCGCTTGTGCGGACCCGTTCGGACCTGTGCGGTAGAGGGAGGTCGATTTAAATGGTGACCGTGCTCTTCTCAAATGCGCAGAGCCGCTATACAAACGGCGATACCTCTGTGGAGGTCGAGGCGAAGCGAGTCGACCAACTGGTTCGCCTACTCGTCGAACGCTATGCGGAACTCGAGGAGATCCTTGAACACGCGGCGGTCTCCGTCGACGGCGTGATACATAACGATGCACTCTACGTACCTTTGCCTGATAGAGTCGAAGTTCAGTTCGTGGGCGCCGTCGCAGGGGGCTCAGGGGATGCCGTTTCCGAAGCGCTCCTGAATACGTCTTCGAACGTTCTGCGCGAAGCACAGGCGTGGCTCGAGGCGGGTCGATCGGTCGCTGTCGCGACCGTCATCGAAACCTGGGGCTCCTCTCCGTGCCCTGCGGGTAGCCAGTTAATCGTCGATGCAGACGGGCATTTTGAAGGATCCGTCTCCGGCGGATGTGTCGAAGGTGCCGTTATTGAGAAGGCCTGCGAAGTGTTGGCACAAGGCGAACCGGCAATGCTCGAGTTTGGCGTCGCAGACGAAGAAGCATGGTCCGTCGGACTTGCCTGCGGTGGTCGCGTAAAGATCTACGTGGAACAGCTGTTATGAAGCGAGCGACACTCGACGCGTTAGTGGAAGGTCGAGAAGCTCGCCGGGCACTCGTCCGGTTGCTCTGGATTGAGAGTGGGGAAGAGCGCATCCTGACCGATGCATTGGAAGTCAAGGACGACGAGGAGTTGGCGACGGCAGTTCGGGCCGCTTTGCGAACCGACCGCGCGTCGCTCTTCGAGACGGCTTCCGGCAAGGTCTTCGTTCACCCGTTTAACCCACCGCTTCGTCTCGCGATCGTGGGTGCGGTCCATATTGCCCAGCGCCTAACGCGCTTGGCTTTGGATCTGGGCTACGCGGTGACAATCATTGATCCTCGTCGTGGTTTTTTGACTGAAGCGCGCTTTCCTGGCGTGACCCGCGTGCATGATTGGCCGGACGATGCGCTTCGTAATTTTGAATTGGATGCACGCTCGGCTGTCGTTACGCTCAGCCATGATGCGAAGATTGATGAACCGGCGCTTGACGTCGCGCTCAGGTCTCCTTGTTTTTACATCGGGGCGCTTGGCAGTCGGCGTACCCAGCAAAAGCGTCGGGATCGCCTCGCTGAAGCTGGGATGACCGACGAGGCGTTGGCTCGCATTCACGGGCCCGTGGGGCTCGACCTTGGTGCGCGAAGTCCTGCGGAAATCGCTTTGTCGATTGCGGCGGAATTGACCGCGACCCTACGAGCCGACTAATAGATCCGGAAGGCATGGGTGTGAGCGAGGGAACGAAAATTGTCGGTCTTATTTTGGCTGCCGGTGCCTCAAGGCGAATGGGGCCGGAGCGAAACAAGCTCATTCTGCGCATTGGCGATCGTCCTTTGCTGCGCCGGGTTGTCGACGTATTCCGAGATGCGGAAGTGGCGCCGCTCTTCGTGGTGCTCGGTCACCAAGCTGATGCGGTCGAGCCGACGTTGGGTGGCGGGATCGATGTGATTCGACATGAGGATTGGGCGCAGGGGATGGGGAGCTCTATCGCGCGTGGGGTTAGCTCGATCGAAGCGGCACATCACCCCGACGCATTTCTTCTCTGCGTGGGCGACTTGCCGGGGCTTCGAGCTTCGGCTGTGCGATCGGTTCGCGACGTCTTCGTTAGAGAAGGCAATGCGGATTCGATCGTCGTGCCGACCTTTGAAGGGAGCGAAGGCCATCCGGTGCTCTTTGGGCGATCGCACGCCAAAACGCTCGCTGCGTTGCAGGGCGATCTTGGCGCTCGGAAGATTTTGGAAGCGAACGCGTCCAGCGTAATTCGCGTTCCGGTAGCGGACGACGGAATTCTTCGTGACGTAGATACGCCCGAAGCGCTTGGCGATTGGCAGGAGGGCGGCTCTAGGAGTCAGGCGTAAAGCGCGGTAGAGGCTGGGACGCAGCGTCGATCGCATCGGGCTGGGCGCTGTGATAGCAATACTCCCCGCGCGCCACCGCGCGGGCGGGTGACCGGGCGACGTCCCCCCTCATGCCATTAACGTGCTCCGGTCATCAAGGAGCCGACAGGAGAATCCCCATGGAAGAAATTCGATTCGACGACATCGAAGCGCTGCAGAAGCACGTCAGCGAAGAATATGGCGACTGGTGCGAGCCCGTCGAAGTGAATCAGGACATGGTGAATCGGTTTGCCGAGGTCACGGGCGATCATCAGTGGATTCACATCGACGTCGAGCGATGCGAGAAGGAAAGCCCCTTCGGTGGACCGATCGTCCACGGCTTCTTCACGCTCTCACTTCTGCCCATGCTAAACGCGAAGCAAAAGGCCACCTACAAAACGACCGGTGTGAAGAACGCGGTCAACTACGGCTCGGACAAGCTTCGCTTCTTGAGCCCGGTTCCGGTCGGCTCGAAGCTTCATGCGCGCAGTCGGTTGGTTGCGGTCGAAGCGGGCAAGAAGGGCGTGCGACTCGAGCAGGAGACGGCGATTCATGTCGTCGGCTCAGAGCGTCCGGCGGTTCTCTACAACATGATCACGCTTCTGCAGGGATAGTCTAGCCCCGCCGCCGCCTGTGCTTCGCGCACGGCGGCTGGCTCGCTGGCGAAAGGTCGAGCGTTCGCTGTCGTCTGTTAGGCGAAGCGCGTTTTTAGGGCTTCGAGGTCCAGGGCCGATGCTTTGGTGAGGGATGCCTGGAGTTGCTCGTTTGCTAGGTCGGCCGGGTTTAGGCGGGTCTGGAGGCGAAGGGCGGTTGCGTAGGCTTCCGTTTCCGTGTCGAGCATTCGGACGGCGGTCTTGCCCGTTTTCGGGTCGATGAGTTCGTCGAAGGGGATCGTTATGATTCGGCCGCTTTGACGGGTGATCATGACGTGCCCGGTTCCGCCTAATAGAGTGGAGACGGCGCCAGCACCGAGTTCTCGCGTGTATTCCTGGTCGTAGGCGCAGGGCGCCACGCAGCGGCATTCGTAGCCGACGTCTTTGCAGACGATCGTGGCCTTGATCTGATGTTCTTCGAGGGCGGCTTGGACGCGCGTGCGTACAAGTCGGCCGAGTGGGAATTCAGCGAGCCTAAGATGGCCGTGTTCGTCTCGGGGAAGGTCCGGAACTTCGGCAAGGTCGTCTTCGTCGATCGATTCGCCGAGTCCTTCTGCGAGCACGATGACGCCGTATGGGCGTCCCTCTGCCGTGCTGCGGAGGATCGTGCCTTCGATTCGGCGCGAGAGTTCTTCGAGTCGAATCTTTCGCCCCCCGTACTCTTCGGCGACGACGGCGAGGGTCGCGCCGGCGGAATGCGCTGCGCCGAGTGCGAGGTGGCCCGCATTGCGGCCCATCATGGTGACTATGAACCAGCGGCCTGACGTGCGCGCATCTTCGAGCAGGGTGCAGAGCACGCCGCTCGCCGTTGCCCGTGCACTTTCAAAACCGAAGGTCGGGACACCGGGAGGAAGTGGGAGGTCATTGTCGATCGTCTTGGGAACGTGGACGACCTTTAGTTGATCTCCGGCCGCGTCCGCGACGGTCCGTGCGGAGAAGCAGGTGTCGTCGCCACCGATCGAAATTAGATGATCGACGCCGAGGCGGGCCAGGGAATCGACAACGCGGTCGAGGTTCGCGGGATCCTTGGTCGGGTTCGCGCGCGAGGTCTTTAGGATCGAGCCGCCGAGTTCGTGAATGCGATTCACGGAATTTTCGTCGAGGTCGATCACGTGCTCGATATCGCCCTGCATGAGCCATTCGAAGCCTTGGATACAGCCGACCACGCGCGCGCCACTGCGTCGCGCCGCGATCGTTGCTGCACTGATCACGCCATTGATCCCAGGAGCGGGGCCGCCCCCCACTACGATTCCAAACGTCGGCATACCACTCTCCATGAACGATTCGCGCGGGATCGTAGCTGAACCTCGCTGGATGGCTGGGATTTCGAGTGAGAAGCGTCGGGTGCCGACCCTTTGTGTTGCGCCACGATGATTAGCTTTGCGCGCCAATCACGTGCGTTGCGCCCCGATCATAGTAGCGATCAAGACCAGAGCTTCATCGCCGAGTACGCGCCAGGCATGTCGGGTTCCGCGTTGAACAATGCAGTCGCCGGCCTCGACGATCTCCTTGCGGCCGTCATCGAGTTCGAGTTCCGCGCGGCCGCTCGCAATCACGACGTAGTCGATCGTGTCCGTCGTATGCATTTCGAGATCGTTCGGATCGAAGTAATGCGCGATCTCGGGGGGCAGCATGCTGGGGTCAATCGAGGGGCCCCGTTCGCTTTCTGGAGGCACGCGCACGACCTTGAACGAGGATTCGCCGTCGACGGCGAAATACCCAATCTCGGCCGGAGCATCTGGTGCGGTGGGGTCCGGGACTGAGAGCGGTCCTTTGGTGGACCAGAGTTCAAAGCTGCCGGGGGAGCTGCTTCGCGGGGGCGCGCCAGCGTGAGAGAAAACGGAAGTGCCCTTCGCATCGTGTCCGGTGATCAGCAGTTTCATTGAGAGCTTCTCCTATCGTGTGCGCGCGCGGTAAGCGGGTAGGCACGTGATTCGTGTAGAGGTAGGGTGTTGAGTCTGACAAATCAGTGCGCGTGCGAGAAGGGATCGAAAATATGAGCGAGTCGGCTTCGAATGGGGATGGAAAACGGCAGCGAGTGCTCGTGACCGGAGGCACGCGAGGGATTGGCAAGGCGATCTGCCGGGAGTTCGCACGCGCGGGCTTCGATGTTGCGTTTACTGGGCGCACGCTTCATGAAGGAGATGGGCGTGAGCAGGACGAGCACGGAAACGCGACGCCTCTGCCGGGAAGCTTGGAAGCGACAGTCTCGGAGGTCGAGGCGCTTGGTGCGCGAGCGCTCCCCGTTCAGCTCGACCTACTAGACGCGGCTTCCATTGACCGCGGCGCTGCGCGCGTTCTTGAAGAGTGGGGTGGCGTGGACGTATTGGTGAATAACGCGATGTACGAGATGGGGCAGTACACGAATGCCTGGATCAAGGACACGCCTATGGAGGAGTTCGCTGCAAAAGTGCAGGCGAATTTCCTAGCCCCGATAGCACTTGTTAAGCACTGCCTGCCGGGGATGCTGGAGCGCGGTGCGGGGCGTGTCATCAACCTTTCAACGCGGCATAACTACCAAAAGCAGGGCGGTCCGCCTGGCGCCGGTGGCGCGGGCGTCTCGTATAACTGCTCGAAGGCGGCCTGCGGGAAAATTGCGGATGGCTTGGCGGCAGAGCACGGACGCGACGGCATCCTTTCGTTTGATCTCGATCCGGGGCCGGTGATGACGGAGCGTTTCCATACCCAGGGTCATCGGCTCGGCTATCCGAAAGAACTTTTCTGTCCTGTTGAGGTTCCGGCCATGGCTGCGCTCTGGTTAGCGACTGAGGAGGAAGCCACAGCCTTCAACGGGCAGCATTTCATGGCTCAGGAATTTGTCCGACAGCGTGAACTTTGGTCCAATTGGGAATCGGTCCTCCCTATGAACGCGGGCTGGTCCCCGACGGCAATTCTCGATTGGCGAGAGCCCGGCAGGCGCTCGTAGGGCAAGGAATAGTGCTCAAATCTCACCGTTGCGACGCGCCTCGCCGGTGTACAATGACCACTCGTCACGTTTGGTTCAAGGCGGGAGCGACGTCCCGAACGTCCACGCGATTCCGTCCCCAGCCCGATCCCATGTCTATCCAAATAAATAGCGATCCGACCTTCGACTGCACGAAGGCGAGCATCGCTTCGAGGTAAAGCGAATGTTCGATCTCAAAATCACTGGTGGAAAAATCGTCGACGGCACCGGCGCCGCCGCGTACCAAGGCGAAGTGGCTATCAAAGACGGCCGTATCGCCGGAATTGGCGCACAGGTTCCCGGCGCCGCTTTGAAGACCATCGACGCGGCCGGGCGAATCGTGACGCCCGGCTTTGTTGATGTGCATACGCACTACGACGGCCAGGTGACGTGGGACGACACTCTGGATCCCTCCGGCGGCCACGGCGTGACAACCGTCGTGATGGGCAATTGCGGTGTCGGTTTCGCGCCTGTTAAGCCCGGCAAAGAAGAATGGCTAATTCAGCTGATGGAAGGCGTCGAAGACATTCCCGGTACAGCGCTGTCCGAAGGCATCACTTGGGAATGGGAGACCTTCCCGGAGTACCTGGATGCACTCGACAAACGAAAGACCTCCGTCGACTTCGCGACGCAGCTCCCACATGGCGCGCTTCGCGCGTACGTAATGGGCGAACGTGGCGCAAAGAACGAGCCGGCGAGCGCGGAAGATATCGCGACGATGCGCAACCTAACAAAGGAAGCGATCGAAGCGGGTGCGCTCGGCGTGAGCACGAGCCGCGTGCTCGGGCATCGCGCCATGGACGGCGAGCCGGTCCCCGGCACTTTCGCCGCAGAGGACGAACTCTTCGGACTCGGGTACGGACTCCAGGATGCCGGTGCCGGCGTCTTCGAACTGGCACCCGCCGGAGCGGATGGTCAGGACCTCGTGAACGCAAAGAGGGAGGTCGAGTGGATGAAGAAGCTCTCGGCCGAAATTCAAAGGCCCGTGACCTTCGCCATGCTGCAGAACGAAACCGAGCCGGAACTGTGGCGCGAGATCATGACGGAATCGATCGAAGCAGCGGACCAAGGCGCTCGGCTCTACCCGCAAATTGCGGCTCGTCCCTTCGGGCTCATGATCGGCCTGCAGACGCATCATCCGTTTGCACGAAAGCCGACCTTCGTTCGGCTTCTCGAGGAGACGGACGGGATTGAAGCGCTTGCTGCTGAAATGCAGAAAGCCGATAACAAGACGGCGATTCTGGCGGAGGAAAGCCTCCCCGCGAACCCAGACAATCTCTTCGATGGCATGACGGACATGATCGGCGCGATGCTGAACAGGCTCTTCGTGATCGGCGATCCGCCGGACTACGAACCGACGCCGGATCAGTGCATTGAGTCCATCGCGAAGGCGAATGGCGTCGAGCCGATCGAAGCCGCCTACGACGCCTTTACGGCGGGCGACGGCACGAACATGCTGATGATGCCGATCTTCAACTATGTCGCGGGCAACCACGACGTGATTCGAGAGCAGCTGACGAACCCCTACTGCGTGTCGGGTCTCTCCGATGGTGGCGCACATTGCGGAATGATCTGCGACGCCTCGATCCCGACCTTCATGCTGACGCATTGGGCGCGGGACCGTTCCCGCGGCGAGAAGCTCGACCTCGAATATGTTGTGAAGAAGCAGACCAAGGACACCGCTGATCTCTTCGGTCTCGGCGACCGCGGCACGCTCGAAGTAGGCAAGAGAGCGGATCTGAACGTCATCGACTTTGAAAACCTGAAGCTTCGGGCGATCAAGATGGTGCACGATCTTCCGGCGGGCGGGCGACGGCTTCTGCAGCAGGCCGAGGGCTACGACTACACGATCGTCTCCGGCGAAGTGACGCGCCGCAATGGCGAAGACACGGGCGCTCGGCCCGGACGCTTGGTGCGCGGAGCGCGTTAGGCAAAAATGAAATCCAGGCGCGTGGCACTTGCCGCGCGCCTGGGACGCGTTCCTTCTACCTGGAACGCTCCATCTGTAGGGAGGGCCGGAACCGATGGGAACCTCGAGCGCGACAAGCGAGATCGGACGTGACGCGACGTTCGGCACCTATCGGCGAGCAAATCTTCCTTGGATCGACTTCGATGACTTTCATCAGTCCGAACTCCCTGAGCGTCTCGCGTCTGGCGTAAACGCCCGAGTTGCTTGGGACGTCGAGGGGCGCGCGCCGATCGCGATCGGCTTGCCGGATGGCCGTTTCTACTCCTATCGCTGTGCGAAGGGGCAGGTTGAGATCGAAGCGGGGCAGGCGAAGGACGCGCGTACGATTATTGAGATCGTCGACCACGAATCCTGGCTCGACTATCTCTACGAGTACCGGACGCGGTACGGGCTGCTCTATAGCGGTGCAGTCAAATTCTTGCGCGGTGACTTCGAGAGCTGGGACGATTGGGAGCCGGCGATCAGGTGCATGTATTCCGGGCGAGAGATCTATGACCCGGCCGGGGCCGAGTTTAAAGATCGCCGCGACGACCCCCTCGACTTACATCAGAAATTCGAGGTCGATGCGGACCCCGAGGAGATGTCCCACTTCCTTCGCACGACCGGCTTTCTGGTTGTACGCCGTGCCTTCGACGCGGATCACGTAGCGCTATTAGGTCGAGAGCTGGACCGTGTGACAGCCGAGGCAGAAGAGGGAGAGCTCTCTTCTTGGTGGGCGACGGACGGGCAGGGCGAACGCTTCCCCTACCGACTGACCTATCTGTCGGACCGTTCCGAGGCGATTGGCGCCCTCTACGATCATCCGCGGACCCGCGACCTTGTGGCGCTCTCGCGGGAGAACGTGGTGCCCGTGCCGGATCGGATAGAAGGCATCTTGGCCGTCGTAAAGAAAGAAGGTCTTCGCGACGATGCGACTGGCTTCGCCAATCTCGAGTACCACAGCGATTGTGGCTTCGGGGGGTGCCATACGACCTGTCCCTGTGTCCTTGTAGGGATTCAAGTCGATGCAGCGGGCCCGGCAAGCTCACAGCTACATATGATGGCTGGCAGTTGGGGCAAGGCTTATCACAACGTCGCCTCGAATATCACGCCGGATCGCTACCCGCTTGTGCCGATTCAGGCGGAGCCAGGGGATGCGACGGTTCATTTTGGCTGTGGCCTTCATGCCGGACCGCCGCCGACGGGACCGAATCGCAGGCGCACGCTTTATCTTCAGCATTACAGCCCGCGGGCGAGCGAATTGATTGGCGCCTACCAAGGCTATAACCAGATCATGCCAGGCTACGGTGTTGGGGATATCCCCAGCATTGACGAGATGCGAGAACGCGTCGAATCTTGATCGACGTTTGCGATACGCATAACAACCGTACACGCTAAGATGCGCCAAGGGCACAACCAATGAACTCCGAGACCAAGCGCCCATGAGCTATCCGCACCTGCTTTCGCCTGGGCGCATCGGCACGATGTCGCTGCGAAACCGCATTCTGATGTGCCCTATGGGGGACGATCAGGCGACGGACGGCGGTTACGTGACGCCACAACAGGTCGCGTATTTTGAAGCACGGGCACGGGGTGGGGTCGCGCTTCTAATCGTCGGCTCGGTCGGGATTACGGCTCCAGAAGGACTTGCTAGTCCGCATCAGAGTGCCATTGGAAATGACTCTTTTGTAGAGGGTTGGGCGGAGCTCGCGGATCGCGTGCACGAGCACGGTGCGAAGGTGGCTCTGCAGCTTGTACATAACGGGAAGGCTGCGGTCGAAGACCTGCTCGCGGGTCGTCCTCTTATGGTCCCGTCGCTTCCGACGAAACAGGGAGGCGCCGATGCTTTGATGGGCATGCTGACCCCCGGCGAAGCGAGCCGGATGGGAACGCCGGCGAGCGTCACGGGCGCGAAGCTTGTCCTTCACGAAATGACCGCCGACGATATTCAGGCAATGGCTGAGCGTTATGCCGACGCGGTGGCGCGTGCCGCGCGAGCCGGCATCGACGGCTGCGAGCTCCACGCGGGTCATGGCTACCTGATCGATAATTTCCTTTCGCCCACCACGAATCGGCGCGAAGACGAATACGGTGGTTCCGTCGAGAATCGCGCACGCTTTCTGGTCGAGATCATCGAGGCGACGAGACGTAAGGTGGGAAACGACTATCCGCTTTGGTGTCGAATTAACGGCGAAGAACTCTTCATAGATGGCGAGAGCCTCGACGACGCTTGCCGCGTGGCGGAACTGGCGGAGGCGGCGGGAGCCGACGCTGTACACGTGAGTGCCTATGCTGATCCCGCGCGGGCGATTGGGTATACCGAAGCGCACGCGACGCATATTCCCGGACGCTTCGTTTCGCTCGCTGAGGCCGTCAAGAAACGTGTCGAGATTCCAGTCATTGCGGTCGGTCGGATCGAGCCCGATGAGGCGGAGACGCTGCTCTCTCAGGGGCGGGCGGACTTTGTCGCGATGGGGCGAAAGCTGCTCGCGGACCCTGATCTTCCGAATAAGCTCGCGGCGGGAACGCCCGAGGCCATTCGCCCATGTATGTATCACTACCGATGCATCAGCCAGATTTTTGAGCGCTCGAAAATTCGATGTGCGGTGAACTCGCTTACGGGTTTTGAGGCGGACCGGAAAATTGAGCCCGCCCGCGATCCGCACAGAGTGCTCGTGATTGGCGGAGGCCCTGCGGGTATGGAGGCGGCGCGCCTCGCATCACTTCGCGGACACGAGGTTGTTCTCGCGGAGGCCTCGGGATCGCTGGGCGGGCGGTTCGCGCTGGCGGCACGAACGGCGGAACCTAACGCGGCCCTGCTTCGGTGGTTCGAAGGCGAAATGGAGCGGCAAAACGTTGAGGTCCGACTCGAGACGCGGGTGCAAAGCGAGGACGTTGGAGGGATGGGCTTCGACGAGGTTTATGTTGCTACCGGTGCGAGCTGGCCGCGTCCGGACGTTCCTGGAGCCGAGCTTTCGCATGTGAAGACAGTTGATGAGATTCGATCTTGGCTCTTCGATGAACCGATAGGGGCAGCGACAGAGATAGCGACAGAGGCGGCGAGCGAATCGGGAAGCCATGTCGTCGTACTCGGGGGGAACCGAGCTGGGTTAGCGATTGCAGGGGTCGCGAGGGCGCGAGGCGCAGAAGTGCACGTACTCGAGCCAGGCCACGTCTTTGCCGAAGCGAATGGGATGGTGGGTCGATGGCGTTATGTTCACGACGCGCAGGAGATGGGCATTCGACTGGTAGGCGGCGCCGACCTTCGTGAGATTCGGCCTGGCGCAGTCGATTGGATGGATGCCGAGGGCCGTTCCTGTTCGGCGAAGGCCGATCGGGTGATCGTGAGTAGCGGCGCCGTTCCGGATACGCGTCTCGTTGATTCACTCGTAAGCCATGGAATCGCTGCGTGGGCGTTAGGCGATTGTGAGTCGGTCGGTTTTGTTGAAGGCGCGGTACAGCGTGCGGCCGAGCTGATTCTCAGAGACTAGTCAGCGTTAGAACGAGTAGTGGTGTTTAGGGGCTTCGATTTTAGTTCCGGGAACGGTTTTCAAGAAGAGTCCGCCAGGGCCCTCTTTAACCCCGATTGAGGCCAAATTGTCTTCGTCATGCGCTTGTCTCCAAAGGAGCGGCGGCGCCTGTGACCCCGAGCGTGCTAGGCCCGGTAAAGTCCGCCGGGTCGCGCGCCGGTATCGACGCCATCGCGACTCGTGACCTGGCCGCCGACGATCGTTGCTTTGTAGCCCGTCGCGCTCTGCAACAGCCGTGGTGCGCCGCTAGGTAGGTCGTGTTCAACGCGGGGGCGACCGAGCGCGATGCGATTCAGGTCAATTACATTAAGGTCAGCGCGTAAACCCTTGGCGACGATGCCCCGGTCTTTCATGCCATAGAGCTCGGCGGGATCCTGCGTAAGCATCTTCACCGCTTGCTCGATGGCGAATCGCTCGCCACGCTTCCGCTCGCGGACCCAGTGCTGAAGCATATAGGTCGGGTAGCTCGCGTCACAGATCACGGTGACGTGTGCCCCGCCGTCGCCGCCACCAACAAGCGTGCCGGGCCGCGTGAGCATTTCGTGAACCGCGCCCAGGTTGCCTTCGGCGTAGTTCCCCATGAAGACGTTCAAGAAGCCCGCGCCGTCTGCGCCTTCAGACGCATCACAAAGCGCATCGTAGACGCCTTCGAGGGGCGCAATTCCTTTGGCTTCAATGATCCGTCCAAGGCTCTTCGCCGGATCGGGTTCGTTGATCTCGTCGGTTGAAGGAAGGAACGTGCTTCCGAGGCTGCTTAACACGATATCGACCGCGTGCTTGAACATCGGCGTTTGAATTGGTTCCTCAATGATCCGTGCACGCCGTGCCGGGTCGCGTAATGCGGCGAGTCGTTCGGCGATCGGGAGCTCTGCGATCTCGACGTAGCTCGGGCGATCGACGAAGGGATGGAAGGTCTCCCAGCTCAGCAGTAGGCCTCCGGGGCGGTTGATCGTCATGGGGACGAGCTTGGCGCCTTCGGCGTTCGCGGCGTCGGCCATGTCGAAGAGTTCGCGCCAGAGGTCGGGCTGCACATTATTCTGCGCGATTGTGAAGAGGACAGTGCATCCGGTGTCGAGGCTGACCTGCCGATAGAAGGCGAGTTCGCGGCGGAATCCGTCGGGGTCTTCGCCCATGAGACCTGCGGGCACGACCTGGAAGAGGCCGCGGCCATCTTTCTGCGCAGCCTTCATGATCGCGTTGACTTCGCGGGATTCGGCGAAGGTGCCGGGCACGGCTTCTCCAGAAGTCGACGTGTGGATCGTGATGCGGTTGCTTGAGAACGCGACTGCACCCGCTTCGATGGCTTCCTCTGCTAGGCGCGCCATGTGTGCGATCTGCGAATCCAAAGCGGGTCCGTTTACATCGCCGTCGTTGCCGATCGCATACGTCCGAAGCGAGCCGTGAGGCAGCTGGGCTGCGACTTCGACAGCGCGCGGCTTGGATTCGAGCGCATCGAGGTACTCAGGAAAGCTTTCCCAGGCCCAATTGATGCCGTCGTGCAGGGCGGCGCCTGGAATATCTTCGACGCCTTCCATCAAGTCGATCAACACCTCTTTATGGTCCGGTCGGACCGGGGCGAAGCCGACGCCACAATTGCCGACGACAACGGTGGAGACGCCATGGTCCGCCGAAGGGGCGAGGCGGTCGTCCCAAGTGGCTTGGCCGTCGTAATGGGTGTGTGGATCGATGAAGCCCGGCGTGACGAGAAGACCTTCGGCGTCGATGACTTCCGCGGCAGAGGCGCCAGCAAGTTCTCCAGCCGCTGTCACGGCTTCGATCTTGCCATCGCGAACAGCGAGGTCTGCGCGGACGACGGGAGCGCCAGTGCCGTCGGCGAGGTCGGCATTGCGGATGATGAGGTCGGCGTTCATGGTCTTCTCCGATTGGCGGTGAGCGGGGCGAGTCGAGCTATCGTAGGCCCGCAGCGTTCCCGAAACGTTAGCGACCCAGGAACGAGCAACAATGGAGCAACCAGCGGTATGCGCGTGATGATCTTTGGGGCGACCGGTGCCCTCGGCCGAGAATGTGCGAAGCAATGCATCGAAGCGGGGCACGAAGTTTCGGTGTATCTGCGGTCTCCGGAGAAGCTTCCGGGCAAAATTCGGAAGCGGGTCGCGGTCTATCAGGGCGACGCTTTGGATGGCGATGCGGTCGCCCATGCGATCGGCGATCTCGCGAGTGGGAATGGCCAAGTTTCGATCTTATTCGCGATTGGAATCGACAAGGCCTCGCCAGAAGATCTGTGTACGACAGCGACTCGGCTCATATTTGAGTCAATGCGCGCTCATGGTTTGAAGCGATTCGTTTGGTGTGGTGGTGGAAGCACGCTCGTCGCGGAGGATCAAATCACGCTAGGTGCGCGCTTCGTTGATTTCTTCGCACGCACCTTCATGGGCCTGCGGCATAGAGACAAGGCGCATCAACTCGAGTTGCTCGCCGAGAGTCAAGATCTCGACTGGGTCGGGCTTCGGCCGCTGCAAATGGTCTCTGGCCCGCACCGAGAAACCTACCGGATCGGTTTTGATCAATTCAGTGGGATGTCGCGCATCCATTTCGCTGATTGCGCCCACGGCATGATTCGGATGCTCAGCGACGACACGTGGATTCACAAAGCCCCGATTATTCAGTACTGAGCAATGCGGCCGTGCGGGTCGCGCGGCCGAGAGTCGGCAAGGTAAGAGCCGTCCGACGTTAGTCGAGAATCATGTCTGCGAGTTGGTCGGTGACGAAGTTATTGACCGCCATGCTGTTTTCCCCGGGCATCAGGCCCGCCTCGACCATCCGGTCGGCGAGATGGATATAGATGGTGCAGAAACGCGCGACGGCGAAGACTTCCCAGTAGTGGATATCGCCTGCGATTTTGGAACCACGACAGGATTCGTAGTAGGCGACCTGGTCCTCGAGAGTTGGAATGCCTTCGAGTCGTTCGACGCCCATCTGTTCGAAAGACTGCCGGTCGAACATGATCCACCAGCCAAGATCGGCCTCGCAGGGTGCGATCGAGGCGGCTTCCCAGTCGACGACCGCGCGACATTCGAAGTCTTCGAAGATCATGTTCCCTGTACGGGCGTCGCCCCAACTTACGCCGACGGGCGCGTTCGGGTCGTGCTTATCAAGCCAGTCGAGCGCGTCGAAGAGAACCGTATGCTCGCGCCCTTTTAATTCGGCGCGTGCGAAGTCGCGGTAGATCCCGACCTGATGACCCATGGAGGGGGTGCCGCTTGTATCGAGCCATTCGAGTCCAGCCTCGCGCCAATCGAGCGTATGAATGGCTGCCATGGCTTGAAGACCACTTTTAACGAGGCGCTCCCGCTCAGACGGAGACGCATCGACGAGGAAGCCTTCTTGGGAGTATCGAGGGAGATCCTTCGGAGTCACGCCAGGAACGAACTCCATCACGAAGAAGGGCTGACCAAGAATCGAGGTGTCATTTTCGAAGGGGAGAAGAGGAGAGATCGGGGCTACTCCGGTTCGGCCGATCGCATCCATCATTCGATGTTGAAGTTCGACGGAGATTTTGCAGGCGGGGGATTGTTCCGGGAATACGCCTCCGTCCGGCGGCTCCACTCGCGCAACATAACGCGCCGTTTCGGAACTAGAATCGCCGTCCCAGGAAACTTCGAATAACACGGTCTCGTTGGAGTGCCCGCTGCCTTCCGGGACGCGCAGGTCATGAACACGGAGATTCTTGAGGTCGGGTCGACGACGCTCCATCCAGCCCTGCAGGCCTCGCTGATAGTCGCTGTAATCTTTTTCGGCTTTGACTTGGACTTTTTCTTCAGACATGGCTCGTGCGTTCTCTTTCATTCAATGGGGAAATTGTCGGCTGTTCCGGACGACAGGAGTTGCGGTCAGCCTTCGCTCGCGACTCCGTAGTACTCAACATAGCGAGCATAGGCCTCGTCGATGGCCTGACTATTCAGCCCGTATTCATCGAGGCTGTATTGATGTTTGCCGAATTTTCCTTTCGGCTTGTCACGCAGATAGCCGCGAATTCGATCGTCGTGCCCCTTGGGCCATTCGAGCCCCGCGAGTCTGTAAATTTTCTGGATCGCGGCGACGGGATCTGCGATGAGGTCTAGATAGTGACTGTCGACGAATTGGGAGTCCGGGAGCTCTAAGGTTTTCCGCATATCCATCACGCCGTTCAGCATGTAGGAGAAGCCGCCTAGCGCAAGTTGTCCGAAAATCTTTGGGTCGACGTCATCGCTTCGCAGCCAGTGCAGTAGGGCAGTCGTGCTAGCAGCAGATCCAACAAATTTTTGAGGGTCTCTATGTGTGTGAACTGCAATCGCATCCGGGTACTCGGAGAAGAGGCCTTGGGGCGTTGCTAGGTGCCCGGGTGATTTCAGGAGCCATGGCTTTCGTTCGTTACCGTATTGAAGCGTCTGTAAAAACTGTCGATGGAAGCGGTAGGTGCGGGGCAAGATGTCGGGTTGGGTCATGGCCCAGGCCGTGAACGAAGGGGCCTTGTAGTGCATGGCCCAATAGGGACCGCCGAATTCCATTGCGAGAAAATGAACACACTCGCAGGGCAAATCGGCACGCATTTCATGCAAGGTCGCGAGCTCGGGTTGGATGTCCATCCAAAGATCGTGCTCGGCCTCTGCTAGGCGTCGTCGTGTCTCTCTATCCTCGGCGCCTTCGAAGGGCAGGGGATGCTGCGCTTCCCAAGCGATCGGGGCCCGGAGTCCGGGGTCGAGCGCGAGGAGCTCGAGCAGGATCGTCGTGCCCGTGCGCGGTGCGCCTAGGACGAAGATCGGGCGCTCGATCGGTTCTTCAAGGATGGCGGGTTCTCGTGCCCAAGCCTCGTGCAACCGGAGCTTGGTCTGGAGAACCCGGATGGTCTCGGCCCGAGCGAGGAATCGGCCCAACAAGTTGGCATTCGACTCTTCATCGATGGAGCGGATACGCCGCTCAAAGGTCTCGATCCAATTCAGGTCACCTATTTCCTGAAGGCCAGTCGTCTCTCGCGCGGAGGCGAGCAGCTCGGAGGGGTCGAGGGGAACGATGCTGCGGGGGGCAGCTGTGGCGGGGCCAAAATCATTCAGGCGTCGGAGCCAGTCGGGGCGCTGTCGATAGGAGGTCATAGAAAGTCCTGAGCAGGAAGGGAGCTCTCATGTTCGATCGGTCGCGGCCGGATTTCAACGGCGTTTCGAGCGCCGACTAGGAAGGCCCGGCTATGCTCGGCTCCCCCGCCGCCGAGAGCGTCGGATTCAGGAGGTCTCCCGCGTATGTCTCATTCCTTTCGTTCTCTAGACACTGATTTGGGATCGCGCATGCTTCCGCAAGCAGCGGTCGTTTTGCTCTTGGGACTTTTGCTCGCAGGATGTGCGGGCATGCCCTTTGGCCCGAAGCCTGAAGCTGCCGATCTCGTTTTTTATGGCGAGAACATTTATACCGTCGATGAGTCGAATGCAGATGCTGAGGCGGTCGCTGTTAGGGGCAAAGAGATCGTTGCAGTAGGAACGCGCCGCGAGATCGCGCGCTTCGAAGGAGACGCGACGCGCGTCGTTGAACTCGGCGACCACACTCTCGTTCCGGGATTCATCGACGCCCATGGCCATCTGGGCATGGCTATGCAGATGCTCGATCTGCTGAACGCCTCCTCGCCGCCGGTCGGCCCGATGAATTCGATCGACGACATCGTCGAGGCAATTCAGGCGACCATCAAAGAACAGCAAATTCCGCCAGGCGGTTTCGTCATGGCGTATGGGTATGACGACTCGCTGTTGGCGGAGAACCGACACCCGAACCGAGATGACCTTGATCGTGCATCGACGGAGCATGCGGTTGTTATGCTTCACGTCTCGGGTCACCTTGCGACATCCAACTCTCGCGCGCTTGAAATCTTTGGCCTCGATGAATCCACTGAGGATCCGTACGGGGGCGTGATTCGACGACAGCCGGGTACGAATATTCCCGATGGCGTCCTTGAAGAGACGGCGGCCCATCTGATCCTTGCGCCAATGTTGGCAGCTGGAGCGAATGTGACGCCTGCTGCCTTTGCAGCTCAGGTGCACAAGGCCATCGCCTACAACACGTCCTTCGGAGTGACGACGATCCAGGACGGCGCTTCGACCGTCGAGATGGCGAACGGCCTTCGAGGCGTAGGCGCAGTACGACCGCTTGCGGTGGATGTCGCGGTCTTCCCCGTCTTTCGAGCGGTTGATGAAGCGAAGTCGCCTGCAGAGGTCGGCTTCTCCCAGGACTACGTGAATGGCGTCCGTGTCGCGGGGGTGAAGTTTGTTCTCGATGGCTCGCCTCAGGGACGAACGGCATGGCTTACTGAACCCTACACGGAAGGCCCGCCCGGCGCAGATGCCGACTACGTCGCCTACCCCATGACGCCGCCCGCTTACTACAAGAAGCACGTGAAGCGCATGCTCGATGCTGGGGTTCCGATTTTGGCGCACGCCAACGGCGACGCGGCGATCGACCTGATGATCGAAGGCATCGACGAGGCTCTCGACGGAGAGTCGAAGG
Source organism: Myxococcota bacterium (assembly GCA_041440805.1). GTDB lineage: Bacteria > Myxococcota_A > UBA9160 > UBA9160 > UBA4427 > UBA4427. Next base: position 338,944 of record JASDVF010000063.1, read on the forward strand.
ATCATCGCTCCGTCACGATTCACGCTCAGCTCGCCCGCGAAGACCAGCTCGACGAAATGCTGCGCCTAGGCATCGTTCCATCGTTCTTCGCCGCGCACCCCTTCTTCTGGGGCGACTGGCATCGCAAGAGCTTCGGCGACGATCGCGCTATGCGCATCAGCCCACTTCGCTCGTCTCTCGATCGTGGCGTCCATTTTACGATCCACAACGACGCCATGGTCGTTCCGCCGAACGTCATGCTCTTGCTCGAAGTGGCAGTCGGTCGAAAGACGCGAAAGGGTGTCACGCTCGGAGAAGATCAGCGCATCAGTTTCGAAGACGCGCTCCACGCCGTGACGCTCGGAGCCGCCTACCAATATTTCGAAGAGGACAACAAGGGTTCCATTACGGTTGGTAAGCAGGCTGATCTCGTCGTCCTCGAAAGAGATGCCGGTGCGGTGCCCGTTGATGAGATCAGCGAAGTCGGCGTGCTCGAAACCTTCGCCCGGGGTGTGAGCGTTTACGCTGCGCCTTGATCTAATATTCGCCTAGAGAGGGTCTGCGCTTCACGTAAGCGCGCCCCGCTCCGAGCGGACGCACTGTGTTCTGCTGAGGAGATTTAAGACGATGACCGAAAATGCTTCCCGTCGACCGCTTCGCTCTGGCGTTTTTATTGCGCCTTTCCATCCTGCTGACGAAGATCCGACGGAGCAGATCCATCGCGATCTCGATCTAGTGAAGCAGCTGGACGAACAGGGCTATGACGAAGCGTGGATCGGGGAACATCACTCGGGTGGCTATGAGATCATTCCGTCTCCGGAACTTTTCATTGCGCATGCTGCTGCGATCACTCAACGGATTCGGCTCGGGACCGGAGTCGTTTCGCTTCCGTATCACAACCCGCTCATGCTCGCGGATCGGATCCTTCAGCTCGATCATCAAACACGCGGTCGCGTGATGCTCGGTTGCGGGCCCGGACAGCTGGTGACGGACGCCTTTATGTTAGGCCTTAATCCGAACGACCAGCGCCGCATGATGGCGGAAGCGCTCGAAGTCATAGTGCCGCTCCTGCGCGGGGAAGTCGTCACGAAAAAGACCGACTGGTTCGAGCTGAATGAGGCCTCAAGTCAGTTGCCGCCTTTTCAGTGGCCGAGCCCGGAAGTCGCAGTCGCCTCGGCGATCTCGCCTTCGGGCGCGAGCGCGGCGGGTATGCACGGGGCCGGCCTCTTGTCTCTCGCAGCGAGTGGGCCGGAGGGCTATGCGCAGTTGCCGAAGCATTGGCAGGTCTGCGAAGAAACTGCGGCGAAGCACGGGCAGACCGTCGACCGTTCGAATTGGCGCTTGGTTGTGCCCATGCATATCGCCGAGACGCGGGAGCAGGCACGAGCGGATATGGAGTTCGGGACGCTTCGGCTTGCAGAATATATGGAGGCGCTCGGCGGTACGAAGCCGCCCTTCGCGAGTTCGACGGATGCGATGCTTGATGCCTGGACCGGGCCAGGCCTTCCTATTTTCGGGAAGCTCACCTGTGGCACACCGGATGACGCGATCAAGGTGATTGAGTCACTTCGGGAACAATCGGGTGGGTTCGGCACGATCCTCTTTCTCGTCCACAACTGCGCGAACCCCGCGGCGACGAGCAAGAGCTATGAGTTGATCGCTCGAAACGTCATGCCGGCCCTCAACGATTCGAACCGCTTGCGAAAGCGAAGCATGGAATGGGCGACGAAGAACGCAGCGACGTTTATGCCCGCTATGGCCGGAGGGATACAGAAGGCGATCGAAGAATATGAGAAGGATCGTGCCGCGCGAGGCGGAGAAGGAACGGCCTGGGTTGGTGATAACCCGGTCGACCCGAATCAAGCGAAGGATTGAATTGCAGCGCGCCGTTGCCTGTTGCATCCCTTTCGCCGGACGGAAAGAAAAGTGCAAAGTGTTCTGGCTCAGCCTGTCCAGGAACCGGCAATGGACGACTTAGTGCGTTGAGCTAGCTCCGATTTGGGATATGTTTTGCGTCTCGGCTGCCGAAGAGTGGCTTTAGACGGACGTCGCGATTTTAGCCTGCACAGCACTCACGAAAGCAGGCTTTAGCCTCAATTCGGCACCCACTTGGATTCGACGTAAACGTGTCGGGTCGGGAGGGACCGGAGGACGGATCTCGGCCTACGGAGCATTCGATGAATCTCGCAAAGCAATTCGACCCGACCGACACGATTCAGGCCGAGACCCAGGCGCGGCGTGCGTCTCTGCGGCGTGCACCGATCGCGCTCTTTGCGGCCATGCTTCTGGCCTTCGCAAGCATGGGTTGCAGTTCGCAGAACGGGAACGACTCGCTGGCTGGGCTGCCAAGTGCGAGCTTTGAAGCGGACGTGACATCCGGGCTGCCTGGCCTAACCGTTCAGTTCAGTAATTCTTCGACTGGCGACATCGACTCCTATCTATGGGATTTCGGAAACGGCCTGACCAGCACGGACCCAAATCCGGTGGGTGTTGTCTACACGACGGCTGGCGCCTTTGATGTTTCGCTCACAGTCTCCGGAGCACGCGGCAGCAGCACTCAGACATCTGATGGCTTTATCGAAATCGCCGACATTCCGACCGCCGGCTTCTCGTGCCTAAGCACCCAGGGTTTCGCGCCACTCACGACAACCTGCGTGAGCAGCGCCGTCGGTGCGACGACGACGCAGTGGACCTTCACGAATGGTACCGAGACGGTGATATCTTCGGACGCGAGTCCTGTGGTGACGCTTACGAGCGTTGGGATTTTTGACGTGACGCAGACGGTGACGAATGTCGCCGGGACCGACACGGTCATGGGCCTGATTGACGTTCGCCCGCTCACGATTTCTGTCACACCGGTTAACGGCGTGGGCCCGGGAAACGCGACGCTAAGCGCGGATACCGGCGGCCTAACGGGCGTCGTGTACACGTGGACGGTGGATGGTGTTCTCGCGGGGAATGTCGAGAGCTTGGTTTATGACTTCGATGCGCCTGGCACGTATTCGATTGAATTCGAGTTCGGCAGCTTCAGCCCGCCAATCACCGCGAATGAGACGTTTGATTATGTGGTGCCTTATGGCGTGCCGGCCGCGGGATTCGCGGCG
>JASDVF010000063.1:342126-344339 GCA_041440805.1 Myxococcota bacterium
TGAGACGTTTGATTATGTGGTGCCTTATGGCGTGCCGGCCGCGGGATTCGCGGCGGACGTGAGTGAAGCGGCGGGGCCGCTCCTCGTGACCTTCGCGGATCAGTCCGTGGGCCAGATCGTAAAATGGAACTGGGATTTCGGTGACGGCGTAACTTGTGTCTACCCGGCTCCGGATGGCGTTCCGCCGGATTCGCCGGGCGTATGTGACGGCGAGAGCCCGACGCATACGTACGGCGTGATCGGTCGTTACGACGTCGAGTTGATGGTCGAAGGCCTCGCAGAAGACACGAACGATCCCAACTTGATGGACGTGACGCTTCAGGCGAACGCGGTCACAGTGACGATCTTGGATCCGAGCTTCGAAGGCCAGACCGCGACAGCTGAAATTGCCGAGGGTTGGACGACGCTTCGACCCGCAGGAGCGGCTGCAAGCGCAGAACATATTGCTCTTTCCCAGACGGAGGCTGCGGGCGCGGATGCCGGTATGCCGACGGATGGTGACAAGTGGGCGGCGTTAGATGGTCTCGGTACGGATGGAACGGATCCGGTGCTCACGGTCGAGAATGGCATTCAGGCTGACTTCATTCTGCCTACGACGGCGACGGTCCTCGAGTTCGACTACGCGCTTCTCTATTCAGAGCCGCCGGCGGGTCTCGTGGTGGACGCCATGACCGCGACGGTCACGGACGGAGTGCAGACGCCGGTTGAGATCACGAGTGCAGCAGCGAATGTTGAGAATGGCGCCTACAGCGGCGGATCAACACGTTATGAGCAGATCGACGGTGGGACGACCCGTGTAACGATCGTTCGCACGGCAAGCTTGGATGTTGCTGCGGCCTTCCCGAGCGCAACTGCGAATACGGTATTCACGCTAACCATTCGCCTTACGAATGCTGAGAATTCCCTCCGTCCGCCGCGCGCCTATGTCGACGCGATTCGCTTTACGGATACGGCGCCGGCTTTTGCTTCCTCCTTCTCTGCGCCGGTGACTGTCGTTGCAGGCGACACCGTCGACTTCCTCGACGAGACGTGTCTCGACCCGATCGGGTTGGGCTGCGAAGTGCCGACCAGCTGGCGGTGGGACTTTGATACTCGGGATTCGCTCGTCCCGCCGACCTCGACCGGTTCCGCTCTGCAGGACCCGAGCTATGTATTCACGAAAAAGGACTTCTATGAGGTGACCCTGCTCGCCCGGAATGCCGATCAGGAATCGCTTTCGATGATGACGGTCAAGGTCATCGACGCGCCGGTTTCGATTCCGGTCATCGACAGCGTTACTCAGGACATTGTGTCCGGCTTCTGGAATGTTCAGGCGAGCGGTTCGACTTCGACCTCGGACGAGGGCGACGCGATGGGCGAGGGCGCCGACCCGATCGTGGCCTGGAGCTGGGATTTCGCTGGCTGGGGCGTTCCAAATGGCGAAGTGCCGTCGGTGGTCGAAATTCGCCAAGCGGGTACTTGGACGATTCGTTTGACGGTGACGACCGCTTCGGGTCTGGTCGCTGAAGGGACTGTTGACGTAGTGCTGGAATGAGGGCTTCTGGGCCCGCTTGTTTCGGCGCTTAGCTTTCACCCTCGCCGATAGGCAATTCCAGGCTTGACTCGCCCGTGCTACCGGTCGATAACTCTTCCATGGAAAACGCCGAAACCGCCTCAAAACCGAATTGTGCAAGCGAATGGCCTCGGGCATTTCAGCCCTTCGGAGGGCGCCTTGCAGTAGGCGCGCGCGGCGGGCAGGTCATCCGCTCTGTCGGGATCGCGGTCGGCCTCGGATTCGTCTTGGCCCTCACGTTGCCGGTGACGGCAAGCGCCGAATCCTCGCGAGCGCGGGCACTTCGATTGGAACAAGAGAAGGCCCAGGACGTGCCGACGGAGCCCGCAGTCGCCGCTCCGAATATCCGATTCGGAATCCACTACGACTTCCTCCGCCAGGATAAGACGGACACTTTCGCCGCGTTGACTACGAGCTCGCTAACCATCCCGGAGCATGAGGGGCATTCGACCAGTGCAGAGATCGTAGGGACGCTTCCGATCGTTGGGCCGCTCGGGGCTCGTGCAATGATTCGCGGTGCGATCGGTCACCAACGGAGAAGTTTGGATGGTCTCGAACGCGGCAATAACGAAATCTCGACGTTAGGCGTGGGCGCACAACTTTTTCTGCGCGATCCCAAGGTTGGCTCGATTACGGTCGGGGGTGGTTGGGATCGACTCGC
>JASDVF010000063.1:344439-348522 GCA_041440805.1 Myxococcota bacterium
TGCGCGATCCCAAGGTTGGCTCGATTACGGTCGGGGGTGGTTGGGATCGACTCGCACGAGACGGACCGATGGATGCAGAAGAGTTTAAGGGCGACGCAGCGTTTTCGATCTTCTATCCCGATCTCGGAATGGGCCCCGTCGACTGGACGCTCTCTTTCGAGTTCGCGCATAGGCAGGTCTCCGACGTACCTGGAACTGCGGACGTAGACGCCGATCGCTATGTCGTGACAGGGCAGGCCGGTTGGTATGCGAGCGACGACGTTCAAATTGCCCTCGGCGCTCGCTGGGAACGCGCAGAGGAAGAGTTCTCGAGCGCAGAGGATACCGAGGGCTTCGTGCAGGTTCGCTGGTGGCTAGCACGATCGCTACCTGTCGAGCTTCCGATCGAACTCACGTTTGGTGGATCTGTGGGCGTGTCGGAATACAAGCGGTCGCCTTTTCGAGCGGATAACCGCATGGTCTACGGCGCGAACGTAGGCCTCGTCTTTCGGTTCGGATCCGGAGAGACCTTGCTCGACGCAGTGCGGCGATTCGACTGAGCAGCGGACGCTGTCGCCCGAGATGAGGCTCGCCTAAGCCGTCCGTCTTGTACGGTGAGCGGCCTAACTCTCGAAGCTGATTCGGCCGTCCTCGAGCGGAGCCTTCCTAATCATCTTCTTGTCCGCGGTGTAGTTTTGGGTATTCATCCAGGGCGCGTGATCTCCCTGCCTGGGCATGAGATGCATAGTGCGCTGCATATAGCCCGAGGAGAAGTCGTCGATCCAAGGTCGCGCAGGCATATCCATGTCGTCTTCGCGCAGATGTGGGACGCAAACCTTTGTGTTGGTGGCGTCCATATGGTTCAGAAGGCGGCAGGCGTATTCCGAGGTGAGGTCGGCGCGGAGCGTCCAAGAAGCATTGATATAGCCGAAGGTCTGGATCAGATTGGGCACATCGGAATAGAGCATGCCCTTGTAGCTCCAGGTTTGCGCAAAATCGATCTTCTCGCCGTCCTTCGTGAACTCGACGCCGCCTAGCACCTTGAGTTCGAGGCCCGTCGCCGTGACGATGATGTCGGCTTCGACTTCCTCGCCGCCCTGCATGCGGATACCGGATTTGGTGAAGGTGTCGATGTGGTCGGTCACGACCGAGACGGTGCCGGCGCTGATCTGCTTGAAAAGATCGCTGTCGGGGATAAGGCAAAGGCGCTGATCCCAGGGGTTGTAGCTCGGCGTGAAATGCTTCTCGATATCGTAGTCGGGACCGAGCTCCGTTCGGACCATGCCGAGCAGCATCTCCTTGACCTTCTCGGGCTTCGTGCGGGTGCGATTGTAGGCGAGGCGCTGGAACTGAACATTCTTGAAACGGGTGATCGCGTAGGCCCACTTCTCGGGCATGATCTTCCGCAAGAAGACCGCGATTTGATCGACCGCGGGTCGGGATACCACGTAAGTGGGGGAGCGCTGGACCATGGTCACGTGCTCGGCATCCTCCGCCATATTAGGCACGATCGTTATGGCGGTTGCGCCACTGCCGATCACGGCGACGCGCTTGTTTGTGTAGTCGAGATCTTCGGGCCAGAACTGCGGATCGATGATCTGACCTTCGAAGTCGTCTGCGCCTTCGAACTCGGGGCGATAGCCGTGTTCATAGTTGTAGTAGCCCGCGCACATCATCAGGAAGTTGCACTGGAGGTGGACGGTTTCGTTCGTGTCCTTGCGCAGGATCTCGAGCGTCCACTGCTTGTCTTCGCTCGACCAAGCTGCGCTCTTAAGCGAGTGCTGGAAGCGGATGTGTTCACGCACGCCGTACTCGTCGGCGGTCTCGTTCACGTAGTTTCGAATCGAAGTGCCGTCGGCGATCGACTTGCGCTCTTTCCAGGGCTTGAAGCCGAAGCCGAGGGTATGCATATCACTGTCGGAGCGGATGCCGGGATAGCGGAAGAGGTCCCAGGTGCCGCCGATCGCGTCGCGCCCTTCGAGGAGCGTGTAGGTCTTGCCCGGGCAATGGTCTTCGAGGTGGCAGGCTGCACCGATTCCGGACAGGCCGGCACCAACGATGACGACGTCGAGGGATTCCATGAGTTCTCCGGTGGGCGGGGGTGCGCTCCTACGGGCGCGGGAGCGAGAGGAAAGGATAACCAATGATTAGGCCCGAATTGGGGCCTGCGTTGGGTGGCGAGTGACCGCGGGTTTCGCTCGCGGGCGAGCAGCGTCGCCTGTAGCATTCGGCCTCGATCTGATCCCTCACGCACGTTTTCGGTCCTCATAGACCGGCAGAAAGCCCACTCATGTCCACGCCTCTCGACCGCTTTCGTCTCGACGGTCAAACCATCGCCGTGACGGGGGCATCCTCGGGCTTCGGCCATCATTTCGCTGGCGTGCTGGCCTCCGCGGGCGCTCGCGTCGTTTTGGGTGCGCGGCGAGTCGAGAAAATTGAGGCGCGGGTAGAAGAGATTCGGGCCGCTGGGGGCGAGGCGATCGGCCTTCCCCTCGATGTGACGAACCGTGAGAGCCTTGAGCAGTTCTTGGATGGAGCATGGGACCTAGCAGGTCGGCTCGATTGCCTGATCCAGAACGCGGGCGTCGAAGCCGGCGCCAAGACCTTCGACATGATCGATGAAGAGGATTGGGACTTCGTTCTCGACACGAATCTCAAGAGTGTGTGGTTAGGTGCGAAGCTCTACGCCGAACGCGTGAAGGCTCACGGCCAAGAGGGCGGCAATATAGTGAACGTCGGCTCGATCTCCGCGATCCGAACGATCAAAGGCCAATTCCCTTATGCCGTCTCGAAGGCGGGGTTGCACAAGGCGACCGAAGTCCTCGCCCTCGAAGCCGCGAAGTTAGGCATCCGTGTGAACACCCTCGCTCCCGGCTATATCCTCACGGACGTAAGCCGCGTACTCCTCGAGAGTCCTGGTTCAGATGAGTTCAGGAAGGGCATCCCGCAGCGACGCTACGGAGAGTTCGACGATCTGGACGGACCGCTTTTGCTACTCGCTTCGGACGCATCGACTTATATGACGGGTTCGACAATCGTCGTAGACGGCGGGCACGTCTGCTCTTCGCTCTGACGAGAGCCTTCGCCTAATGCGATCCTCGCTCAGCTGTTATTCGGGGTCGGGTCGCGTGAACCACCAAGCCCACAAGATGAAGACGAGCTGGAAGGGTAATCGAGCCCAGTTCGTGAAGGGGTCTCCGGTGCCGGGTCCGTCGGGGCCGATATTTTCGAGCATCATGTTCACGTTGGCAGGGAAGACGGCGATCATGAGTGCGATCGCGCCCCATGCGGCGAGTACGCGCGTACGTGGTTCAAGCAGGTAAACGCCGATCACGATCTCGAAGAGGCCGGAGATCAGGTTGAGCCATTCTGGGTTCGGAAGACTCGCGGGGATGATGGCCACGAAGAAGTCCGGGTTCAACAGATGCAGGGTGCCCGTCGCGCAGAGCTGGAACGAGAGGAGATAGAGGAGCGGTCGGCGAAGTCGATTTAGCATGGGCGGAGTGTCTCCGATCGCGGTCGGCGCGCCAACTCGCCGTGGTGATTCACTTGAGATCCATGAACGGATCGTCCACTGCATGTAGGCCCGACGTTTGCTCACCGTTTCCATCGTACAGGCTCTTCGCGAGCCCATCCGGCTTAGCGAGGATGCCACGCGTTCGAGCGAGCGGGGAATAACGAAGAACTTCCGCGTGGCGTTCAGAGAAGATACCCGCGGCGGTGACGAGGTTGATCGCGCCGCTTACAAAGAAGGCGGGGTCCTCGAAGCGAATGCGCAGGTGGGTGTGGCTTAGGCCGACGTGGAGGCAAAGGATCGCGAGGAAGGTGGTGAAGGTCGCGAAGGTGTCGGGGGTGTCACCGCTCGTGAACGCTAAGAAGGCGTTCGCGCGGTCACCGACCGGTGATCCGGAGGGGGCAGGGGATCGGAAGTTTTGGGTAGCTACGTGGCAGTGATAGCGGGCGCAGCTTAGCTCGCTGGCGGGTTGGTCCGAGAACTAGCGGGGCTGGGCAGCGAATTGCCTGATGGATCTGAATGCTGCGGGACGATCAAATGGTCGGGGCGACTGGATTTGAACCAGCGACCTCTTCGTCCCGAACGAAGCG
>JASDVF010000064.1:0-6097 GCA_041440805.1 Myxococcota bacterium
CCAAGTCAGCCGCACCGACGAAGCTCGCGAGCACCATCAGTCCAAGCGTCGCCCGAGAACGAAGCCCCCGAATGGCCAGCCCAATCAAGACGAGTGCGAGCAGGCCAAGCCCGAGTCCGTCCATCATCGGCACTGCAGCCGGAGCCGCCGCCCCCCAAACCATGACGCCCCAATTCTCACCCCAGGCGGCCAGAGCAGGTGACGTGTAAAAGAAAGCAGCGAGAAGCAGGAGTGTGGTGCGGAGCATGATTAGGGAGTCCTTTGGGGTTCAGCGGAACGGAGAGTCGAGTATGACATTTTGAATTGCATTACGGAGGAAAACGTTCGTGCCTTTAAACCTAATGCATCCCTTGCGGAACGTTTGTACGCAGATCGAATGCAACAGTGATGCAATAACTTAATTGGCCGCGTTGGCGGCGGGTGGTATGGGCGTCGCGCGATCGGCCTGACCTACTACAGCCAGCGCCTGAGCGACTCCGACAGGCCGATGCTTCGAGCCCAACGTAATCCGCGGAAGCTCGGAAGCGATGACGGTATGGGCGATCCTGGCAAGCCTAACGGCATGCACTGGGCGACATACAACCGGCTGCTTGATTGGGCGGATGAGTTGGACGAGCTCGGATGGATGAGTGCGTTGGGTGGGCTTCGGTTCAGTGCTGGATGATCCCGCCGGACGAGGGCGGCTCTGCGAGCCCGCCTAGCACGGTGTTCCTTACGAGAGGAGACAGACGAAAACCGACAGCGAAAGCGGAACGGGACAGGTGCGCCTAATTACTGGCACAGGCCGACAGCTAGCTGAATGATGGGTGTGGAATTAAAGAACCAAGGACCTACTGGCGAAGCGTAACGCTTGCCATGGTCCCAAGGTGTGGAGATATCATTGGAACCCTCAAGACAACCGGCTCCCAAGGCAGGCTCCGTTGTATGGGTGTGACCATCATAAACGTTGGTATACCCGTATGCAACCGGGGGGAAGTCAATCGCTGCCTGCGAGCAGAATCCGCCAATGAAACAGTTGTACGGAGCCGCGGCCGGGGTGCAGGTACTCGTCCCCGCGTCCCATGTGCCACCGGCTTGGGTACAGGCCGCACTGGCGCTGGCGAGTCCGCCAGTGGGTTCATAGAACAGACAGATACCCTCAAAATCCACCGAGCAGCTATTCGTCCCCGCGTCGTACAAGCCTGATGCTGTTAAACAGACCGCTTCGTTATCCGACGTAATGTCTACGCCATTGCCGCCGTCGGTGAAGCCCTGGTTGTAGCTACCGAGCGTGTCGCAGGCGGGGCAGCTCACCGAAGCCGGATGCACACCACATCCGCTGCCGTGGCGCAGTCGGAGGCGTTGACGGCGGATGCCAGCGCCTGGAAGTTGGCGTTGACCTCGCTGGCAAGCGCAGGGTCGCCGTCCGTGAACGTATTCGGGATCGTCACCTGGGCCTGCACGGAACTGGCCGCGCTGAGCAGAAGAACGAGGAGCAGGAGTGTGGAGCGGAGCATGAGCGGGAGTCCTTTAGAACGGGGTCAAAGATTCCCAACCTTTTAATAATAAATGGATGAATGAAGCAATCAAGAAATGGGGCTTGAGATCCGAATTCCCGCATGATCCGCCCCACAGGAAACGGTCAGAACCCGGTCAGTCGTGGCGGCGATGGCCTGTCGGAGTCCGCACTCGAGCCCGCTCCGCTAGCGCCGCCGAGCAGCCAGCCCAGCGAGTCCAAGACCCATCAGAAGCGCCGTGCCGGGTTCGGGCACCGGAACCAACGTCCAGCCTGCGGCTACGGGATCGAAGCCGGTGCCGGTGAAGTCCGTGTTGATGTCGTAGAGCGCGGCTCCGAACGAATTGCCCAGTCCTGTGGCATTGGCAAGGATCGCGCCGGTCAGGTCCGCGTTGGTCAGGTCCGCGATGAACAGGTTCGCGTTGGTCAGATTCGCGCCGGCCAGGCTCGCGAACGGCTCCAGGTTGTTTCCCGAATACGGGAGGTTTCCGGCGAATGTGTACTGGATGGGATCAACAATCGTCCCATCATTCCTATTTTCGGAGCTTGATGGGTGGAACGTCACCAAGACATCAACAGGCGTCACCAAAACTGCAACTACCCTAGGTAAGTAACTGGATCAGATGGGATTTATTTTCCTATCCCCCAATGTGATACATCTCGACGCGCTCGCGCTTGGGCGTCGTGCCATCAACCTGGAGCAGACCCGAACGCTCTTCCGAATAACGGTCAGTTCGCGTAGTCCAGGTCGAACGAATCAGATCACGAATCGCATCATCGCTCGCACCGCCACGAAGTAGCTCTCGGAAGTCGACGCCGCCGTCGGCGAACAGGCACGTGACCAAAGAGCCTTCGGTCGTTAGGCGAGCCCTCGAACAGTCACCACAGAATGGAGCCGACACGCTCGTAATGACGCCCACTTCGCCTCCGCCATCCGCATAACGCCAACGGGATGCGACTTCCCCGGAATAATTCGCGTCGGCGGGCTCGATCGGTAGTTCGGCGTTGATGCGTTCGACAATCTCGGCGCCGGTCACGACCTCATCCATGTTCCATGAGTTGAGCGTGCCCACGTCCATGAACTCGATGAAGCGAAGGATATGACCCGTCCCGTGAAAGTGCCTTGCGAGATCGACGAGGCCGTGATCATTCACGCCCCTCTGCACAACACAATTCACTTTGATCGGGCCTAACCCGTTCTCCTCGGCCGCGGCGATGCCTTCGAGCACGCGGTCGACGCTAAAGCGTTCGCCGTTCATTCGGTGGAACACGTCGGGGTCGAGACTGTCAAGAGATACGGTCACGCGTGAGAGCCCAGCTTCCGCCATCGCTGGCGCCCAGCGAGGTAGCAAGCTGCCGTTCGTCGTCATCGCGATGTCGAGATTCTCGTCGAGTGCGCGCAGACTCGCGATCAAGTCATGAAGCCCGTGCCGCAGCAAGGGCTCACCGCCGGTGATGCGAAGCTTCTCGACTCCGAACTCGAGGAAGATCCGAACGAGCCTCTCAACTTCTTCGAAGTTCAGAATCTCTTCGCGCGCGAGGAAGGGGTATTTCTCGCCGAAGATTTCCGCCGGCATGCAGTAAGGGCAACGGAAGTTGCACTTGTCCGTCACCGAGATCCGAAGATCTCGAAGCGGACGCTTAAAACGATCCCCGAGAGGCTGGGGGATCGAAGAAGCATCCGCGGTATTGGCGGTACTAGAGGTATTGGGGGGTGGGGACGCTTCGGTCCCATTCGAGGTCACAGCCGAGGAGGCTCCGGGGTACGGGGATTGGGTGGGGTCAAGAATTCGAGAGGCTGGATTCTCGCAGTCATTGGGCGCCCGCGCTCGTATGTGGCGCCCCTCACGCTCGTCAATCCGGCAAGTAACGAACACTTCGTCTTTTAATCTTGACCGATCGGTATCCTATCGTAGATTCTGGGCCATGCATCTCCTCGCCCGAGAAGAAGCAGGCCTCAGATGCCTGCTCCAGGTCGCCCTCTCAGAGCTCGCGGAGTCCCTGCCTGCACCGCTTCCGATCGCACAGATCGCAGCGGCTGAAGGCCTCTCGGACGTCTACGCCGCGAAGCTCATGCGACAGTTGCGCCTCGCTGGCCTCGTCGAGAGCACGCGCGGTGCGAACGGCGGATACCGACTTTCCCGGGCCGCGGAGTCGATCACGGTCTGGGACACGATCCGAGCCTTGGACGAAAGCTTCTTGCCGGGCACGACCGCCTGCGATTGTGGTCCCCAGGACCGCGCGGATTGCCGACGGACAACGAGCTGTGCCGTCAATTCCTTGTGGCGACGAATCGGGGCCGATTTGCGGGACTCGCTTGAGTCCGTGTCCTTGGCGGATCTTTGCGCCGGGTCACTTGATCGCACGGATCACGTCTCGCTTCCGACCTTACAAGCCGCCAGCCCAGCCAACTAATCTCAACATCCACCAAAACCCACCAACATCCACGAACACCCACAAACATCGCGCGGCCCACTCCATCAAGCCGCTCGTTCGCAGCGACTTAGCCCTGCCCTCACGTCCTCTAAAGGAATCCAACATGGTGAACCTGCAACTGACCGAAGCCGCCGCGGACAAGGCTAAGAACCTGCTCGCATCGACGACTGAGCCCCATACCGCGCTTCGCGTCGCTGTACGCAACGGAGGCTGCTCCGGCATGCGCTACGAGCTGATCTTCGACGGGGATCGCGGGGAGACCGATGACGAGCTCGATTTTCACGGACTCACCGTCTGGGTCGACGCCGAAAGCGCGACGTTCCTCGACGGCATCACGATCGATTTCTCGAACGAGCTCAACGATGCCGGGTTCAAGATCAACAATCCCGGTGCTGCAGAGACCTGCGGCTGCGGCGAAAGCTTCGCACTCTAGTCAGCGACCCGCACGCCCTCGACTAACAAGCAGCTAGCGAACACCGAACCAGCGCCGAAAGAAGATCCGGGCAGCAGCCATCAAACCGGCCCTGCAAGACCGCCGTCGGGAGGGCCGACTAGAGCTCCGTCGAGCTCGAGATGACCTTGCTGACGAGGCCGTAGTCCTTGGCCTGCTCGGCATCCATCCAAAAATTGCGATCGCTGTCCTTCGTAATTCGCTCGACGGATTGCCCCGTTTCATGCGCGATCAAGGCGTTCAGGCGCTCGCGCACCTTGAGGATCTCTTCGGCCTCAATTCGGATATCTGTCGCTTGTCCACCCGCGCCGCCCGAGGGCTGATGCAGCAGGAAGCGCGTATGCGGCAGTGCAAAGCGTCGTTCCTTCGGCGCTCCAAAGAGGATCGGAACCGCGATACTCGCGACCCACCCGGCGCCGATCGTGACGACCGGGGACTCGATGAAGCGAAGCATGTCGTGGATCGCGAAACCCGAATCGACGTGACCGCCCTGGGACGTGATCATGACGCGAATCGGGTCGTGATTGTCTGCATCGAGGATGAGCAGCTGCCCCATCACTTTCTCGGCAAGCTTGTCATCAACGCCGCCGGAAATGAGCACGGTCCGCGTCTTCAACATCTTGAGCCCAAGGCTTTCGGCCTGAGCTTCCGACGCGTCGCCCTCGTCCCCAAAGATTCGGCCTTGTTCGATTCCGCCGATCCGCATTCGATCCCCTTGCTCGGTCGTTGTGCCCCCGTCATCTGTCGACTGCAGCGCGCATCCGCATGCGCTCTACCTCGGGGCAGCTTACGAGCCTGACGCTCGCGACCGCGATGGACGTTAGCAGGCGTGACAGCAACCGGCGCGCTGGACGCACTCGTACTGATTCATTCTGGTCGCCGAACCGCGCGAGCCCCCGCCAATCAGTCCCAGTACACTCGCGCCCGTTCCGAAGATGCCCCGGACCCAGGAGAAAAAAATGGAAGTCCCGATGCTCGTGACTGATTTTCTAGACCGCGCCGTTCGGCTCTACCCAGAGAAGGTAGCCATCGTCGATGGAGACCGAAAATTCACCTACCGCGAGTTCAATGAGCGCGTGGACCGACTCTCGAATGCGCTGCTCGCGCTAGGTCTGGAGCGCGGCGAGCGGGTCTGCATGCTCAGTCCCAACTCTCATTTCTATCTCGAGAGTTTCTACGCGACAGCCCAAATTGGCCTCGTCCTCGTCCCACTGAACTACCGACTGGTCGCTGCCGATCATGAGTACATCCTGAACCATGCCGGCGTGTCCGCCGTCCTGGTGGATTGGGAATACACGAAGGTCGTGGATGAAATCCGACCGAATCTGCCCGCCGTCAAGCATTGGGTCGTCGCAAAAGACGAAGGCGCGACTCCTAACGGCTGGACGGACTGGAACGAAATCGTGTCGCAGGCGAGCCCGACGAAACCGGCCCTCCCCGCAATCGGCGAGAACGAGACCGTCTCCATCAACTACACCTCGGGCACCACGAGTCGCCCGAAGGGCGTCATCATGACGCACCGAAATTCCTACTTGAACGCCTACAACATGATCGTCCATAACAGCCTCCGACACGAAGATGTCGAACTGTGGACCTTACCGATGTTTCATTGCAACGGCTGGGGAGGCGTATTCGCGCTGACCGGCATGGCGGGCACCCACGTGATTCTTCGTGCGGTCGATGGGGAAGATATCCTCCATTTGATTGCTGATGAA
>JASDVF010000064.1:6197-8417 GCA_041440805.1 Myxococcota bacterium
GACGATTGGGCGCGGCGCTCTCGTGCGGGCGTTGCGGGAATCGGCGTCGATCTAAAAGTCCTCGACGACGAAGGCAATCCGGTTGCCAAAGACGGCAAGGCCATCGGCGAGATCTGTGCGCGCAGCAATGTCGTATTCGCCGGCTACTACGAGCAGCCCGAGCAAACCGCGGAAGCCATCTACGACGGCTATTTCCATACGGGCGACCTCGCCGTCTGGGACGAGTTCGAAAACATTCACATAGTCGACCGCAAGAAAGACGTGATCATTTCCGGTGGCGAGAACATTTCGAGCCCGGAGATCGAAGACTGCCTCTACCAACATCCCGCAGTGCTCGAATGCGCGGTCATAGGGATCCCTCACGAGAAATGGGGCGAGACGCCCGTCGCTCTGGTTCTCACGCGCGAAACCGAATCCGCGACCGAAGAAGAGCTGATCGCTTTCTGCCGTGAGCGAATGGCCCACTTCAAGTGCCCAACGAGTGTCCGCTTCGTGCCCGAGCTCCCCCGCACCGCGACCGGCAAACTCCAAAAGTACAAACTGCGCGAAGCGTTCTGGGACGGTGACCGCAAAGTCGCCGGATAACTTCGCCCTCTCCCTCCTGTCTATCTCCAATTCCAATCGACCACGCGCGCGCGGCTTATGCAGTCGTCGCGCGACTGGAGCAACACCCCATGAGCCAAGACAATACGTCCAGCTCCATACCAAGAGGTCGCGCCCTTGCCCTCGTCCTTGCGTCCTATGTGATGGCGATTGGAGCCGGCGCGGCGACACTCGTATTTGCACCGATCGAAGACCCCATCTGGCGAACCCTCGCAGCGGATGCCGTCGCCACGATCGTAATCTTTGGCTGGAGCGTCGCCTACAACAACTCGAGCTTCTACGACGCCTACTGGAGCGTGATCCCGCCGTTAATCGTGCTCTTCTGGATGAGCCTTGCGCAACCGCAGGTCCCGGAGCTCCGCTCGGCGATGGTACTTCTGGTGATGATGCTCTGGGGCATCCGCCTCACTTGGAATTGGGCGCGCGGCTGGACCGGTCTCGATCATGAAGATTGGCGCTACGTCGACTTCCGAACACAGTTCCCGCGTGCCTTCTGGCTCGTGAGCTTCGGCGGCATCCATTTTTTCCCGACCCTAATCGTCTTTGCAGGAATGGTCGCCGTATATCCAGCCCTCGTCACCGGCGAGCGCGCATTAGGCCTGCTGGACGGGCTCGCCCTGGTCATCGGCCTAGGCGGCGTCGCCTTCGAGTGGTTCGCCGACAATCAGCTTCGTGCCTTCGTACTCGGCCCGAAGCAACCCGGAGAAACCCTTCGCAACGGACTCTGGCTCTACTCACGTCACCCGAACTACTTGGGTGAGATCATGATCTGGTGGAGCCTCTTCCTCTTCGGCTATGCCGCGGACCCGGAATGGCTTGCCTGGGGGCTGATCGGTCCGGTCTCTATGACCGTGATGTTTCTCGGGGTCAGCATCCCGCTGCTCGAAAAAAGATCCCTCGAACGGCGCGCGAACTACCAGCAGGTGATCGACGAAACGTCGATGCTGATTCCGTGGTTCCCGAAGAATCGTACTCGCTGATCGCCTAGCTCACTACTGAACAGGGACACTGCCCCATAAGGCGGCTCCCTAATAAGGCGACCGCCTAGTACAGAGAGGAGCTCCGGAAGCCTTAGGCGTCGAGCAGCTGCTTAAATATGTCGAAGGACTCGCGCTCTTCATCGGAAATTTCGCCGTCCGCACCGATGAGGCCTTCAATCGACTCTACAAAGATGAGGCGGTGGGCGGAAGGAATCGATGTCGGATCGAGACCATCAATTCCCGGCGGGCGATCGAGCCATTGCTGGACTTGGAGGTCCTCTTCCTCGTCCAAGCCGAGTCGACGAATCAGCCGTGAAATAAACACGCGCTCCTCGGGCTTAATTTCGAGATCCGCCCAAGCAAACGAGCAAACGAATTCGACCAGGCGAAGTCGGTCACGGCGATCAAGTTGGTCGAGCATCAGTTCCTCGCGTTCACGTTCCGGAATTGCGGCGTTCGAGAACGATTCAGCGAAGGCGTCCGAGAACAATCTGCTCTCGGCTTCCCCAAATCGTGCGGGAGGTCTAGGACCGACACCCGTCAAGCCGACACCCGAGGTGTTCTCGAGGCCCGCGGCCTCGACAGCGCCCACGACTCCCACTGCCCCAATGTCGCGCGCCGAGCTTAAGCGGATCAC
>JASDVF010000064.1:8517-14416 GCA_041440805.1 Myxococcota bacterium
ACGTTCGCGAACCGAACGATCTCTTGAGCAAACATGCTCCCGGCGGCCGTGATCGACTCGATCGCTATGAGAAGAGGCTTGCGGGCCGCAAGCACCTCAACCATTTGCGCCATCGCCACAACCCCGCCCGGCGGCCCTCCGCTCAACACGGATCGGCCTCCAGCCACAGGCTCTCCGCTCCGGGCGTCGAACCAGACACGTGCCGGCAGAGGCAAAGCCGCCGCTGTCGCCGCAGTACCCCGCGCCATCTGCATCGTCTTCAAAAGATCCGCGGACAAACGCGCAGCCGACGCAAACGCAGCCTCTGGAGCAACAAGACAATGCAACTCGAAACCCATCTCGTGGGCAGTCTCGAAAAGCTTAGCCGTGACGCCGGATGCTTCTTGAGCGACGCCCTGGCCTAGCGACTCATCAAGGATGATGCCTCGAGCCCCCACTTCACTCACCTGCTCGATCAGCGCCCTGCACTCGCGACCCACCGCGTCCGCCGCGAGCCCACCCGAGAGACTCTCTACGGCGCACCCGCCTCGCCCCAGTCTCGAAGACCGCTCGTCGACTTTTCCGACGAACTGATACCCCCGAGCGTGCACCGTACGAATCATCGAAGAGCTCTGGCGATCTTCGCCAAGCGCCTGCCGGAGTTCATTCACCAAACCCGACAGGGAGCCCGGACCGACGGTTGTCCTTTGCCAGACTGCCTCGACGAGTTCCTCTCGCCTGACTACGCGGTCGCGATGGCGCAGGAGCTTCGCCAGTAGATCAAAAACCTTCGGCCTAAGCGAGATGGGCACACCCGATCGCTCGAAGACATAACATTGGTCGTCCAGGAAAAAGTCGTCGAATTGGATCTTCATGGAGAGCAGAAATAACATCTGCATCGCCACCGTCGAATCACATCTTCATTGAATTTCGCTCTAATCCTCACCAAAGTGAGGGGAACAGAGACTAATTCCGGGGAGCAGCGGGGAGAAACGAGGCATACCCGAGGCGAAGCGCTTAGCCGAGCGCCTCAAGCTGGATGTCGACCATGAGCTCATCGGCCAAATTCTCGAGGGCCGAGCGAATCGATTCGAGGGGGACGTCCTCCGGCGGAGCCAGTTCCGCTTCCGCGCGGAACAGCACCTCACCCGACATGGGTGCGCTTTCGACAACGGTGCGGAGGTCCTGAACGTTCACGCCCAAGGCCGCCAACGCACTCGAGATCTCGCGTACGATCCCGGGTCGGTCCTGGCCAACCAATTCTAATCGGATCGACTGACGGTGATCTGCGGACGCCAAAGACAAATCGCTGTCGACCACGCTGGCTGAGAGGCCTCGCTCCGCGAGCCCCGGCAGCGCGGCGATCAGAGCGTCGGCACGCTCGTCCGGGAGATGAATCTGCACGACACCTGCGAAATGGCCTGCAAGCCGCGCCATCCGGCTCTTGTCCCAACTGCCATAATGGGTAGAAATAACCTCAGCCAGGGACTCAACTAGCCCTGGGCGATCCTCTCCAATCACGGTCAATACGAGTACTCTCGCCATTTTTTCCTCCTGAGTTCTTGCGAATCAGTTGCCTTTTCAGGCACTTAGCTCGGTCTCTGCAAAAAAAGTTGCCCGCGTACGAAAAAAGTCCGCCACTTCGGCGTGTCAAACGGCACTTCCTATATAGAACAAGCCGATATCCCCTTCCCAGGGAGGCCCGACGTGTCTTAGACACGTCGGGTCGCTTTATTTCTGGGGTCCGATTCTGCAGGTTCTCCGACGAAAATGCCCGTTTCCTAGACGGTCGTCGATGAGACCGCCCTGTCGCCCTATCCGACAAGACCTGGACCCGGATTCCTATTCACCGCGGCCTTCAGCGGCTCCGCCTCCTCCTTTATGTCGAGAAGGCCGGAGAGCTAGCGCCGGCGGCTGAACTCCGCCCAGTTCGACAGTGCGCCGAGGGCTCGGACAGCGCGGTGGGCGCTCGGGTAACAGATTCGGCCGTTCTCGCGGGCGGTCGCTGGAGCCGGATTTTCGGGATTCGAGGCAGCGAGCTCCGTCACGGCGAGAACCGGCTTTCCATGTTTACGGCTCGCCTCAATTCCCGCTTCGACATAGCGAGCATCCTGGCGTTCGTGAAATCCGGACATCCGCTCGAGCCCGTGCTCCGGGAAGAACTTCCCGCGCCGGAACATGGCGGCGGTCGCCGCTTGAATCCCCAGCCCCAAATGGATCACCGCATCGACATCCGGATGCGCACAAACGAGATCGAGCACCTCCGGAATCGTGTCCCGGGTCTCGCCACCGGCGAGGTCGATCGGATTACCACCGCTCCATCGCGCAGGCACTCGCTCATCAATCGCCGCCTTGATCTCTTCGGGCAGCTCGATGAGTTCGAGTCCAACGTCCGCACACGCATCCGCCGCGAGCACGCCCCACCCGCCGACCGACGTAAAGATCACCACGCGACGTCCGTGCGGCAGCGGCTGCGTCGCCAGAGTCGCGCCCCATTCGAAGGCTTCCTCAATCGTCGGCGCGCGCAGTACTCCGATCTGCCGACACATTCCGTCGAAGATGCGATCGTCACTCGCCAAAGCGCCCGTATGACTCGCGGCAGCGCGCTGTCCTTCCGCGCGCGCCCCACCTTTCACGAGCACCAACGGTTTTCGCGCGGTCAGTCGCGCAGCCGCACGGCGAAAAGCGCGGCCATCGCTAATACCTTCGACGTAGGTCACGGCGACATCGGTATCAGGATCGACAGCGAAGTACTCGAGAAGATCGGGCAAGCCGGTCTGAGCAGAGTTGCCTAACGAAACAGCCTTGCTGATACCTACGCCCGTTGCCACGGCGTAGTTCATGTAAGAAGACACGAGGTTGCCGCTCTGGCTCGCAACACCAATTCGCCCTGCAGGCGGCATTGGCGCCACGATCTGGGCGCACATAGATTCCGGCGTCGAAATCACCCCCTGGCCATTCGGGCCTATGAGCACCATCTCTAGGGACTCGGCGGTTTCAACCAGCTCTCGCTGCATCGCCTCGCCCTCTTCCCCGGCTTCGCCGTAGCCCGCACTCGTCACGAAGGCAACCTTCACACCGCGCGCAGCGCAAGACTTGAGCAGTTCGACATTCACCTTGTTAGGCGTGCATACAAAGACGAGATCGAGATTCGCTTCGGGCACATCTTCCACACGGGGATAGGTCTGCTGTCCGAGAACTTCCGCGCCGTCGGGCTTCACGCCGTAGAGTGCGCCCTTGAAGTTTTCGCTCAGAAGGTTGTGCATCGTCACAAAACCAAACTTTCCGGGATGACTCGCAACCCCGGCCACTATTATGCCACGGGGATGAAAGAGCGGCCGGAAGCGTTCAAGCACCGCATCATCAGACAAGGGCGCGGCGAGTGGAGCGCGATCATCCGCCGCACCCTCAATTGCAGTTTCGACTAACGCATCGACCGCAATCGGCTCGGCTCCCGAAACGATCAGCGGGTTCAGATCCACGCTCGCGACATCGGGTCGTTCAAGCGCCAGTCGGCCGAGTCCTTCAAGGATATCCGCGAGGGCACAGCGATCGATCGCCGGCTCGCCGCGATGGGGCTCGGTCAAGAGATGACTCGTGGCGAGCCCGTCGACCATGGCGAGGGCTTCAGCACGGCTGAGCGGCGCGATCGCAAACACGGCGTCTCCTACGGCCTCTGCCAGAATCCCGCCGAGGCCTAGCATCACGCAGGGACCGAATTGGGGATCCCGAATCATCCCTGCGATCAGCTCACGCTGTCCCTTGACGAGTTCGGCCACCAGAACCGCGACCTCACCGTCTTCCGGTCGCGCCAGCGCCAAGAGGTCAGCTGCTTCACTTTCAGCCGAAGCAGAATCGGGTACGCCGACCCGTACCAGTCCGCGCTCGGTCTTGTGGGCGATTGCGTCGCCGGCGAGCTTGAGAACAACCGGGAAGCCAATCTCCGCCGCGGCCACCGCCGCCTCGGCTGCGGTTTGCACGAGCCGCTCCTTCGGCAATCGCACGCCGTAGGCGGCAACGATCTCCTTAGAGGCGTGCTCTGAAAGCGTTCGGGTGGACTTCGAGACGTCGGACGAGTCGGATGTGTTTTGGCTCATGGGGCGCAGACGTTATAGGACCCCCGGCACTTCGCCAAAGTGGCTCGGGACTCGCAGCTGGAACCGCATGCCCCTGAAATCGCGTATGATTCTCGCCATGATGCCTCAAACCGAGCCCGTCTCTAGCAGCATTTTTTCAGTGGCCGAGGCCCTCTTCTCTGCCTGGATCGTGGACCCCATCAGCTGGGCCATTTTTTACGATGTCGCCTTCTGGGACAACGCGGATGGCGACCTGATCCAGATCCCGATCGTCGTCGCTTGGCTCGTGCTCGGCGCGCTCTTTTTCACGTTCCGGTTCCAATTCGTGAATATCCGCGGCTTCCGCCACGGAATCGACTGCGTCCGCGGACGCTATTCGACGCCGGGCGAGACCGGCGAGATCAGCCATTTTCAAGCCCTCTCTGCCGCACTCTCCGCGACCGTCGGCCTCGGCAATATCGCGGGTGTCGCCTTCGCCGTCGGAATAGGCGGCCCCGGCGCGGTCTTCTGGATGATCGTCGGCGGCCTAATAGGCATGTCCTCGAAATTCGCAGAGTGCACCCTCGGCCAGCGCTACCGGATCATCGACGAACAGGGGCAAATCAGCGGCGGCCCCATGATCTATCTACGCGACGGCCTGGCAGAGCGCGGCCTAGCAGGGCTCGGCCGGGTCCTCTCAGTCGTCTTCGCCGTCATGTGCATCGGCGCGAGCTTCGGCGGCGGTAACATGTTTCAATCGAATCAAGCCTACGCGCTCGTTCAACAAGAGGTTCCGATTCTCGCTACGTCGACGGGCATGATCGGATTCGGACTGGTCCTCGTCATCTTCGTTGCCCTCGTGATCATCGGCGGCATCAAGCGGATCGGCGAAGTCGCCTCGATCCTCGTACCCTCCATGTGCGTGCTCTATACGCTGTGTGGCCTCCTAATTCTCCTCAATCATGCGAGCGAGGTCCCAAGCGCGCTAGGCCTAATCGTCAGCAAAGCATTTAGCCTTGAGGCCGGCGTGGGCGGCTTCGTAGGCATTCTGGTCCAAGGCTTTCGTCGGGCTGCGTTCTCGAACGAAGCGGGTGTCGGCTCCGCTGCGATCGCGCATTCCGCGGCACGCACGGATGAGCCGATTCGCGAGGGCATGGTCGCTCTCCTGGAACCCTTCATCGACACGGTCATTGTGTGCACCATGACCGCCCTGGTGATCATCGTGACCGGCGCGTGGAACGACCCCAACGCCGGCACCGGAATCACGATGACTGCCTGGGCCTTCGCGACAGTGATCCCATGGTTCCCGAAGCTGCTCACCGTCGTCGCCGTGCTCTTCGCATTCAGCACGATGATTTCTTGGAGCTACTACGGCGAACGAGCCTGGACATTCCTATTCGGGGGTCGCTCGATCCTGGCCTATCAGCTGTGCTTTCTCGCCTTCACGTTTGCCGGCGTCGTCTTCCAAAACGCAACCGTCGTGCTGGAATTCGGCGACCTGATGATTCTAGGAATGGCGTTCCCGAACATCGCCGGCGTCGTTCTCCTCGCGCCTATGATCAAAGCCGACCTCGACGACTATCTCTCGCGACTTGCCGCAGGAGAATTCGCGCGGTACTAAGACGCGAAACGCCCGGTGCACGACCACTCGCTCGAGGTCGCGTCCGGGCGTTGCACCCTGACTAACTTTGTTAAGCCGTACAGGGATTCATCAGGGCGCGATGTCCGCGACAGGTGAATGACTCCTGCGACCTTCACGCTGATCACCGCCTGGGTCGGAAGCCGGCTTCGCAAAAAAAAATCGATGAGCACGATCGACAAAGCCCACCGCAACCGGGACTTCGCCGTATCGGCCCGCCCCAGCT
>JASDVF010000065.1:0-4442 GCA_041440805.1 Myxococcota bacterium
CGGCGAAACGCTATCGCCCGCGCTTCAGCTCGGCGACGATATCCGCCCAATGCTCTGGATCCGGCGCCCTGTTATGCGTAAGGCTCACGCCGTCTGCAATCCCGTCGAGGCGCGCTCGAAGCTTGCCCGCGATCTCGTGCCGTTCCCCAACTACAGCGATCGTCTCAAGCACTTCGTCATCAATGAGATCCGTCATCTCATCCCATCGGTTCTGCTTAGACATGCGATTCAACTCGAGGTGTAATTCGCCCCAACCGTGTTGGTCCAGAGTCAGCCGGTAGGCCGGGGTCGATCCGTAGAACGCGAGCTGCTTACGCGCAGCGAGTTTCACTCGCGCGAAATCCTCTTCTGTATCCGCAGTGACTGTCAGCGTCGCGAAAATCATGTCGAGATCACTCCGCTTTCGCCCGGACTTAGCGAGCCCGCGCTCGATCGCGGGCATCACGTTCGCGAGCAAGGAAGCTCGAGAGTTAAAGGGGTGACCAAAAAAACCGTCCGCCACCTCTCCTGCCACTTCCGTCATCAAAGGACCAACACCCGCTGTGTAGATAGGAGGGGGACCGAAAGGATTGGGCCCCGGATCGAAAGCGGGAATCATTAAGGTGTGCCGGTAAAACTCACCGTCGAAATCGAGTTCCGCCTGCCCCTCCCAGCGCGCGAAAATAGCCTTCATGGCCATCACGATTTCCCGCATCCGCTTCGCCGGCTTCGACCACGTCATACTGAAGCGGTTCTGGATATGCGGCCTGACCTGAGAGCCCAGCCCCATAATGAAGCGCCCACCGCTGATCGATTGCAGCCCGTAAGCCGCATTCGCCAAGGTCATGGGTGTCCGCGCAAATGCGATTGCAATCGCCGTCCCGAGCTGCAAAGAAGTCGTGTTCTCCGACGCAAGCACGAGCGGCAGGAAGGGATCGTGCTTCGCCTCGAAGCTGAAGGCTCCGTCGTAACCGATTTCCTCGAGTTCGCGGTAGCTCGTTCGCGCTTCGCGCGGATCTTCCAGAGGGGCCGTCGTATAGATCTTCATGCCGGCAGTATAAAGATGTATGGGGCTCGCGACAGCACAAGTGAGGACGTCCCAAGCAAGGCCGCTACAATCGCGCGCGTGAGAATCATGGGCCTCGATCTCGGCAGCAAAAGAATCGGTTTGGCCGTCTCAGACGACCAGGCGTCGATCGCGTTTCCCGCTGGCATCCTAGAGAGCCGCGGACGCAAGAAGGACCTCGCCGCGCTGCGGGCGATGATCAAGGAAAAGGAGATCGGACGGGCTGTCGTTGGCCTACCGCTCCATCTCGACGGTCGGAAGGGCCCCGAGGCGGAGAAAGCGATTCGCTTTGCCGAAGACCTATCGAAGCTAGCCCGGATTCCGGTTGAGATGCTCGACGAGCGCTGGACCTCCATGGAAGCCGAGCGGCTGCTCGCGGGTGGACCCCGACAGACCAAAAAGAAAAAGGATAAGCGCCGCGTCAAAGGCACTATTGATGAGATGGCGGCGGCGATCATCCTCAAGACCTACTTAGAACAATTCGCCCAACAAGAACGCGCTCGCCTTGAAAGTGCGTCACCGGAGACCGACCCCGCTTGATCAAGCGAGCCCTCATAGCCCTACTAGTATTAGGTGCCGTTGCTTTAGCCGGCGCAGCCGGCGCATGGCTCTGGCTCGACCGCGCGCTCTCGCCTGTTGCAGAGAACGGAAGCGAACCGCACATAATGGCCTTTCAAGTCGATCCAGGGGATTCCTTCTGGCAAGTCTCGGCCACCCTCGAATCCGCAGGCATCATTCGCAATGCTCGAGTCGCGCGCTGGTTCGCGCAGTCCGAAGACCTCGCCTCGAAGCTAAAGATTGGCGAATACGAGCTTTCTTCCGATCAGTCCACGCCGGAGATCTTTGAAGCGCTGACGCGTGGCCGGGTCCAGACGCATCCGGTCGTCATCCCGGAAGGGCTTCGTGCGACTGAAATCGCGGATCGCCTCGCGGCGGCAGGACTCGCCGATCGTGACCGCTTCCTCGAAGTCGTCTTCGATCCCGCCTCCCCCGCTCGCTACGGCGTCGAAGGCCCGAGCCTCGAAGGCTACCTCTTCCCCGACACGTACCGCTTCGCGCGCGGCGTGCCCGAAGGTCGCATCGCACAAGCGATGGTCGCAGAATTCCTGCGCGTCTACCACGATCTCGTCCCCGACCCCAGTTCATCCAACCTAACAATGCGCGAGCACACGACTCTGGCCTCGATCGTCGAGAAGGAAACGGGCGCGGCGCACGAGCGGCCCTTGATAGCCGCGGTCTTCCTCAACCGGATGAAACGAGGCATGCGACTCGAAACGGATCCAACCGTGATCTACGGCATCAAGAACTTTGATGGCAATATAAAACGGATCCATCTTCGAGACGGAAGCAACCCGTACAACACGTACAAGATCAAAGGGCTGCCGCCTGGACCGATTGCGAGCGCCGGGCGAGATGCGCTTCGCGCAATCCTAGAGCCCGCGGACACGCCCTATATTTTCTTCGTTTCGCGAAACGACGGGACGCATATTTTCGCCGAGACCTATCGCGAACACGAAGCAAATGTCGACGAGTTCCAGCGCAAGCGGCGGCGACGACGGTGAGTGACGCGGCGGAATTAATTAGGGCAGCGCGAGCGTTCTATGTGTCGCGAGTGCCAGACCAGTTCAATGCGACACTCGCTCGACAACGAAGCGTGGCTGCGAACGATCCGGCAGCAACTCGACTCCTCGAAGAGATGGAGGCCGTGCGAAGCTCGATCGTCGTGCAGGTCGACGCGGACGGTTCTTTGGAACGCTTCGCCTACGACATCGAGCGCGGCGTAATGAGCTCAGCCGAAGCGCCGTCCTATACGCCCTTCATGGTTCTGGGACACTCGCTCTCGGACTTCGAAAACCTAAGGCGTGAATGCGGAGACTCGCTGCTCGGTTTTCTTGGTGGGCTCGCTGGGTTAGGCGACGACATGCGGCTGACGTCAAGCCGGGTCCGGAGTCTGCGTGAACTTGCAGGGAGCCTCGCATTCGAGCGCGTCGGCGCGGGCGGCTTCGTGCTCTTCGCTCATTTCGGGGTCGACACGCACTCGAGCGAACCCCGCGCGACAATCAGAATTAATGCTGAGACCTATGCGCGACTGCGCGCGGGTGAGCTCGACCCTCAAGACGCTTTCCTTGCGGGCCAAGTCGAGCTCGAAGGCGACGAAGGCATGGCCATCGAGCTTGCGCTGACGGCGCTCTCTCCCGACTGAGCGAAGTCAGCCCCGAACGAAATCAAGTCACGCAGGGCCGGAAATAAATCAGCCCACGACTGACCTAAGCCAGACGCGGGCTGCGTCAAAGACGTATTCGGCTGATCGCGAGCGCCGATTAGGTCAGCGCAACTTCGCGGAGTAGCGAGATGTTGTCGAGGGCCTTGCCCGCGCCGTGAACGACGGCGGTAAAGGGATCCTCGGAGCGCAGGATCGGTAGTTGCGTCTCCTTTCGCAGCAGATGATCGAGGTCCGTAAGAAGCGACCCACCACCGACGAGCATGATGCCGCGGTCGACGATGTCTGCAGCAAGTTCCGGCGGCGTCTTCTCAAGGGTGAGATGCACCGTCTCGACGATTGCGTGAATCGGCTCGATCAGCGCTTCACGCATTTCGTCGCTCGTCGTCGTGACGACCTTCGGAATGCCAGCCACCAAGTCGCGGCCCTTGATTTCCATCTCTTGCACAGCGCTCTCGGTGGATGCGGTGCCGACGGTCATCTTGACGGATTCCGCGGTTTGTTCGCCGATGAGCATGTTGTACTTGCGCTTAACAAAGTTGATGATCGCTTCGTCCATCTTATCACCGCCGGTGCGGATCGAGCGGGACGTGACGATGCCCGAGAGCGAGATCACAGCGACGTCGGTCGTGCCGCCACCGATATCGACGACCATATTGCCCGTCGGCGCGGTGACATCGAGTCCGGCACCGATCGCGGCAGCCATGGGCTCTTCGATCAAGAAAACTTCGCGGGCGCCGGCGGAGAGTGCCGACTCGCGAACCGCGCGCTTCTCGACGCTCGTGATGCAAGGAGGCACGCAGATAACGATGCGCGGTCGTGCGAGCGTGCGTCGGTTATGGGCCTTCTGAATAAAGTAGCGAAGCATGGCTTCGGTGATTTCGAAGTCGGCGATGACGCCGTCTTTGATCGGTCGCACGGCGTCGATATTGCCGGGAGTGCGTCCGAGCATCGCTTTCGCATCGTGACCCACTGCGCGAACACGAGCGGCTTTACCACCACCTTCATTCGTGACAGCAACGACAGAGGGCTCCGAGCAAACAACGCCCTTCCCTTTAAGGTAAACAAGCGTATTGGCAGTACCGAGGTCGATCGCGAGGTCGTGTGAGAAAAGGCCGGCGATGGCGTCGATGATCATGGAGCGCTCCGATTCGGGGAGCCGCAGGAAGAGTGCAA
>JASDVF010000065.1:4542-14284 GCA_041440805.1 Myxococcota bacterium
CTACCCAGCTCTTGAGGGATTCGGCCATGGTCCGCAGTTACTCGACTGACTTGAAGCCTATTTCGAGACGCCACGCCATCGCGTCGATCGACTCGCCTAGCAACTCGAACTCATCCCCAGACTTGACCCTGCTCCGCGTAGTCAGGTCCCCTCGCGCGATTTCAGCAGTCGTAACGGCAAGCGATTCCAGTGGCCCAACCCGGACACGAATCTGTCGAATCGCGAGCATAACGCTACTTAGGAGCGTGAGTGCGAACGCCGCGCGGGGACTTCGCTATGCCTGCTGAATCTGGAGCAGGAGCAGACGCGGCGATGCCGTCATCGCGGGCGTCATCTTGATCGGCGGACATTTGAGCAAC
The DNA here is from genome assembly GCA_041440805.1 of Myxococcota bacterium. GTDB lineage: Bacteria > Myxococcota_A > UBA9160 > UBA9160 > UBA4427 > UBA4427. The sequence continues at coordinate 4,902 of JASDVF010000065.1, forward strand.
CTCGCCCGCCACCGTCAGTACGGGGCAGGTGGGGATGGGCGTGACCAGCCTATGGCGAATCGCAGCGCCTAGCTCTGAATAACGAGCTTCGAGAGTGAGGTCTTTCGCAGATTCGTTTTCTGAATCGTGCGAACGAGTTCGGCGACCTTTTCGGTATCCGTCTCAAACGGGTTATTACAGATCACCCGAACGTTGAGCAAGTTACCGAGGCGAATATTTGACCAGTCGAGGTCGTACTGGATCGAGTTCTCGCGAGCGAGTTTGATGAATTCGCCGCGCATCTTCGCACGGGTATCCGGCGGAGGCGTGGACTTCGCTGCATCGACCTGCTCGTCCGTGAACAAGCGCTCAACCGCACCCTTGCGTTCCATCAAGTAGAAGAGGCTGCGTTCGCGGCGAATGTCGTGGTACTGAAGATCGAGCATCAAAACCCGCGGATCGTCCCAAGTGGTCTCGTGCTTGTCTACCCAGCCCTGGATCAGCTTTCGCTTGATCACCCAATCGATCTGGCGATCGAGCTTGTTCGGGTCTGTATCGAGGCAGTCGAGCACGTGCTGCCACATCTGGACCGCTTTCTTGTGGTCCTCCGTGACGGGATACTGCTCGATGTACTTTTGGGCCATCTCGCAGTATTCGCGCTGGATCTCGATCGGCGAGTACTCGCGGCCATTATCAAGGCGGAGCTTTCGCTTGCAGGTCGCGTCGTAGGTGATGTCCTTGATCGCCTTGACCGGGTTGCGAAGCGTGAAGTCCTTGTTGATGTAGTTGTCTTCGATCATCTGGAGCACGACCGAAGCCGTCCCCACCTTGATGAAGTTGGTGTACTCGCTCATATTCGAGTCACCGACGATCACATGCAGGCGACGATACTTCTCGCGGTCTGCGTGCGGCTCATCTCGCGTATTGATGATCGAGCGATCGTTTGTCGTCGTCCCAGAAATCTTCTGATAGATATGCTGGGCGCGCTGACTAACACAGTAGTGAATACCGTCCTGGGCCTGAAAGACCTTACCCGCGCCCGTGTAGATCTGGCGAGTGACGAGGAACGGAATCAGCTGCTCGGCGAGGTAGTAGAAATCCACGTCGCGGTCGACGAGGTAGTTCTCGTGACAGCCGTAGCTGTTCCCCACGAAGTCCGTGTTGTTCTTAAAGATCGAGAGCTTCCCGGGGATGCGCTCCTCGCGAATCTTCTCTTCAGCATAGATCTGAAGATCTTCGAGGATCCGCTCACCGGCTCTGTCGTAGATGGTCAGCTGGCTCGGCGAGATGCATTCGGGCGTCGCATACTCGGGATGACAACCCGTGTCCTGATAGAACCGGGCGCCATTCTCAAGGAAGACGTTCAGGAAATGTTCGGTCGTAATCAGCTTCTCAAAGAGAAAGCGAATCGCCTTCTCAACGGGAAGCGTCTTCCTGCCCTCAGGCGTGAAGATGATTCCGAACTCAGTCTCGATACCGTAGATGCGCTTCTGCACGTTAAGCCTGACCGCCTTCCGCGGGCCACCGACGAGCCTAGGGCGAGTGTTCGCCGCTAGCTACCGTTCAGCATACCTTGAACTTCATCGGTAGAAAGGCGGCAGAACTTGCGACCCGTCCGTTTCCGATCCAGAAGACAGACTTCGAGACTTCCCGCGTCCAGCTCAGAACTTCGTTCTGCGCCGGCGCTCAATGCGCGAAGCCCCAGCTTAGCGGCGTCCCCAGCGGGCATTCCCTCACGATAGTCAGTTTTGAGTACGGACTCGACGTCTTCGACGTTTCCACCAATTGCGCAGAAACCCGGATGATCGCTGATGAAGCCGTCGTACTTGATCACGTAGAGCGAATTATTGCGATGGTCCTCGTATCGGTCATCGCCAACTTCGGCCACGATGATCTCGAGCTCCAGCGGCTTGTTCTCCCGCGTGAAAACGTCGCCGATCACCTGGGAAAAGGCATTAGCCAGACCACGACCGCGAACATCTTCGCGGCTGTAGGCATAGCCCTTGGTATCCGCGAACCGGACGCCGACCTTTCGAAGCTGATCGAACTCGCTGAATTTGCCAACGCCTGCGAAGGCTAGGCGATCATAGATCTCGCCAACTTTGTAAAGCGACGTCGCGTTCTCAGCCATCAGGAGGACGCCCCCCTGATGTTCGAGCCCCACGATCGACTTGCCGCGCGAGATGCCCTTGCGAGCGAATTCGGCCTTGTCGGCCATGACTTGTTCCGGTGAAACGTAGAACGGCATCGACATTAGAGGTTCCCTCCCGCAGCGCGCGCTTCGAGAATGGTTCGGTAGCACGCGGCGATTTCTTCTTCAGTCGCGTCCTCGTGTCCGTCACTCGTGCAGATCTTAATGATGGGATAAATGCCGCGTTCGAGATCGACGCCGCCAGTCGCGCGGTCTTCATCAGCCGCAGCCGTGAGCCCTGCAACCGCAACCTTCACCGCTTCGTCGCGACCCATGTCCGCATGCCAGCCATGCTTCAGCGATTCCCGCGCATAGAGTCCACCGGACCCCGTCGCGTCAAACTCGCCCTCTTCATAGCGTCCGCCCGTAATGTCGAATTTCCAAAGGCGTCCCGTCTTTCGACGCGTGTCGTAGCCTGCGAAGAGCGGCACGACCGCGAGGCCCTGCATCGCCGCCGGCAGATTCGCCCGGATCATCTGCGACAACTTGTTCGCCTTGCCCTCGAGTTCGAGCGCTTCGCCTTCGAGCTTTTCATAGTGCTCGAGTTCGACGGAGAGGATGCGAGCCATCTCGATACACGGCCCAGCCGCTCCCGAAATTGCCATCACCGAGTATGGATCCGTCTCGAAGACCTTCACGACGTCACGCGAAGCAACTGAATGCCCCGCCGTCGCAAGCCGGTCGCCCGCGACGAGTACGCCGCTTCCGAACTTCATGGTGAGAACGGTGGTCCCGTGCGGAATCATCGCAGCCGCACTTTCGCCCCAAGCCGAAAGGTCCGGCAAGAGATGATCGTATTCGACTTGTAGGAGCTCGAAAAAACTCGAACCCTGGTAGCTGCCTTGAAGCGGCACTGTTCCCCCCTCAGAAAACTTTAAAACGTTCTACTCGAAGACCTACGTCCTCGAAATAATATCTCGCCAACCGGCGACATTCCCGGCGACTCTTCCTGTCCACGCCGAACGGCGAAAAACAAGCGACGTCTGGCGCAAACGAAAGCGATGCTATTCGCCGCCGCGCTGGACGTAATTCTTGACGAACTCTTCCGCGTTCTCTTCGAGAACCGTGTCGATCTCATCGAGCAGACTGTCCATCTCCTCTTTAAGATCCTCGCCCTTCTCAGCCATCTTCTGGCCACCTTCGGAGTCGCCGCCTTCACCGTCGCCTTCGCCGCCACCCTTTTGCTTCTGCTTCTGCTCGCCCGCCGCCATATAGAGCGGGAGATCATTAGCTGCATCTCCGGGTGAACCGTCGCGGGTGCGTCGCATTCGATCGATCGTGATGAAGTTCGCCATCTCGTCTACCTCCGGCTCTTTGACTGATCGAAAATAATCAGCGTCCAGTGCCTTCCTGTCCGCACACCAAAGGCGCGCGGGAAAAAGTCTTTGCTAACTCATGTTCTCGAGAAGCTCCGCGGCCGTATCCGACCGATCCAGCAGCTCCTCGACAATTTCACTCGTGCCCTTCAAAGGCTCCGCCATCATGATTCGCTTCACGGAATCATCCCCGAGTCCAAACGAGATAGAATCCCAGTTCACGCCGAACACTTCCCTCGGATAGCGTCGCAGGCATTCACCACGGAAATACGCTCGGGTGTCCGTCGGTGGATTATAGACCGCGTGCTGAATTTCTTCGTCGGTCACGATGCGCTCTGCCTTGCCCTGTCGTTCGAGCAAGTAGTAGAGGCCCTTGTCCGGCCGCGAATCGTGGTACTGGAGATCGAGCATCTGCACCTGTGAAGCGTCCCAGGGGAGATTCTTGCGATCCATATAGCTTTCGATCAGGCGCTTCTTCATCACCCAGTCGATTCGGGTGTCGAGCTCCATGGGATCGCGAGCGAGGGCTTCGAGCACCTCGCCCCATTTCTGAATGACATCCTTTTGAACCGGATCGAGAGATCGCGACGACGCATACGCCAGCATCATCTCGTAGAAATCTTGTTGGATCTGCAGCGCCGTCCGAGACGTGCCGTCATCCATGGTCAGCTCGTGAGCGAGCGTTAGGTCATGGGAAACTTCGCGAATCGCTTTCACCGGATCGCGAAGTGAAAGGTCCTTCGTAATCGCGCCGTCTTCGATCATCGACAGAATCAAAGCAGTCACGCCGTTCCGCAGATAAATAGTGTATTCCGACATATTTGAATCGCCTACGATCACATGGAGTCGGCGATACTTTTCCCGGTCTGCGTGCGGTTCGTCACGGGTATTCACGATGGGTCGCTTGACCATCGTATCCAGCGCCACTTCCGTCTCGAAGAAGTCCGCGCGCTGGGAGAGCTGATAGCTGCAGGGATGATTGCGGTTTTCGCTCCCTACCTTACCGGCGCCGCACCAGATCTGGCGCGTTGCAAAGAACGGAAGGAGGGGCTCGACGATTCGCTTGAAGGACGTGCGGCGATCCATGAGATAGTTCTCGTGGCAGCCGTAGCTGTTGCCCTTGCGGTCGCTGTTATTCTTATAAATCAGCATCTGCGCACCGGGCGGGAGAAGCTGGTTCGCTTCACGACGGCTGATTTCGATGACTCGCTCGCCGGCCTTTTCGTGAATCACGAGATCGCGCGCATTCGTGACTTCCGGGCTCGCGTATTCGGGATGCGCGTGATCAACGTAGTAACGTGCGCCGTTAATCAACGTCTTGTTTCGTGCAATATTCTCTTGCTGGTTAGGCGTGTACTTCTCGCCCTCAACCTGGAAGCCACGCGCATCTGCAAGCGGGTTTTCCTGATCGTAGTCCCAGAGAATTTCGCCGTCTGGATCTTCGCGATAGGCGTTCACTATCAGGACGCAGGACGAAATCGGATCGAAGTCAGGGTCATTCTTAACCATGATCCCGAACTCAATCTCTGTGCCCATGACAGTGGGGATAGCCATCTCGGTTTCGAAGCTCCTGGGCTTTCGCCCTTCAAGGAAATTTGAGGGTCTCCCCGGAATTGGGAAGGGTTGATCCAAAAAGTGTTTCGGTCTGTCGTCGAGTCGGCGGCTGGGCCGCGCTCTATTTCACGCTCGGCGTTCAACCGCCGACTCGTACTAACAGACCGAGTGTTGCTATTCCGCTCTCGATGCCGCTCTCTAGCCGCTAGAGGTACTGCCCCTGGCCGCCCGAGACGTTCTCGATGCTCTCTTCCTTACGCTCCATTCCGGTGATGAGCGTTCGAACGTTGATGATTCGTTCGCCCTTTCGTCCGGAGATGCGAGCCCAATCGTCCGGGTTCGTGGTGTTCGGGAGATCTTCGTTCTCCTTGAACTCCTCTCGCACCGATTCGATCATGTCAGCTGCCGTAATACCGTGCTCGCCGTCTCCAAGGAAGCGCTTCACAGCCTTCCGCTTGGCACGTGCCACAATGTTCTCGAGCATCGCTCCCGAAGAGAAGTCCTTGAAGTAGAAGATCTCGCGTTCGCCCTTGGCATAGGTCACTTCGAGGAATTTGTTCTCCTCTCCCTCGGAGTACATGTTGTCGACGACCTCAGCGATCATCTTCTGACATGCGACGTTACGGTCCTCGCCGTACTTCTCCATGAAGTCTTTGTGAAGGGGCAGATCCGGCGTGAGATACTTCTCGAGGATCTGCTGCGCGGCTTCGCGATCCGGGCGAGACACCTTGACCTTAAGGTCGAGCCGTCCCGGGCGGAGCACCGCGGGATCGATGAGATCCTGTCGGTTACTCGCGCCAATCACGATCACGTTCTGCAGTGACTCAACACCGTCGATCTCCGACAGGAACTGGGCCACAACCGTCGCTTCCATGTCCGAGGAGACACCCGAACCGCGCATGCGGAACAGCGAGTCCATCTCGTCGAAGAAAACAACGACCGGCACGTCCTGGCTCGCCTTCTCACGCGCCTTCTTAAAGACGTCGCGCAGCTTGCTCTCGGTCTCACCGACGTACTTGTTAAGCAGCTCCGGTCCCTTCACGTTCAGGAAGTAGGCCGTAGTCGACTTGCCCGTCTGTGATTCGATCCGCTTGGCCAGGCTATTCGCGACCGCCTTAGCGATCAACGTCTTGCCACAACCGGGCGGTCCGTAGAGAAGGATACCCTTAGGCGGGCTAAGCTTATGCTCGGCGAAGACTTCCGGGTGGAGGTAAGGCAGCTCGACCGAATCCCGCAGGACCTCGATCTGGTCGCCCAGCCCACCAATATCTTCGTAGGTCACGTCCGGAATTTCTTCCAGCATCACTTCTTCGACCGAAGACTTAGGCAGCTTCTCGAACGCGTACTGCGTTCGCATGTCCACGAGCAGCGGGTCACCGACCTTGATCGTTTCGCGTCGTAGCGGCTCAGAAAGCGTCACAACACGTTCGTCGTCGGTATGACCGCTGACGATCACACGCGAATCTGAAATCGAATCGACCACCGTGCAGACTTCGCCACGCTGGGTGTATTCGGCACCTTCAATAATGTTGAACGCCTCGTTGAGGACCACGAACTGGCCTTCATCGAGCTGGAACGGATCCAGGTTCGGATGCACGTTGACCCGCATGGGCCGACCGTCCATCAGGATCTCGCTCGTTCCGTCCTTATTCGCACGGAGGAACACGCCGTAGGTGTTAGGCGGGGCGCAGAGCTTGTCGACCTCTTCTTTCAAGAGTTCGATCTGCTGCTTCGCCTCCTGCAGCATCCCCACGAGCTTTTCGTTCTGCCGTTCGGCATCACGATGCTGCGTGCGCGACTGGTCGTATCGTCGTCGCAGCGTTTCGAAGTCCGCGAGCATCCGGTCGAGCCGGTGTCGGAACTCATTAGAGTCACTGCCAAAGAAGTTCATGGCGTCTTGGAGTCGCTCAGCTTCACTGTCCGAACGGCCCATACCAGGTCGTCCGGGATCGCTCCCATGTCCACCGGCGGCACCGCCAGGGAAACCTGTCTCCAGTTCGTCGTCCTCGGTGCGTCCGCCCGGGGCGCCGGTCTGCGTCGGATTAATCCGTCGCATGACGTCTCGCACGAAGCCCTTTCGGCCCTGCGATCCAGAATCCGAATCATGTTCGCTCATTGCGCTGTCTCCTCTTTGCCCGTTGCTTGACCGGGGCTCCACGAAATCCGATCCGATTTCGCTTTCACTCCGGCCGGGCCTCGCTCAGCTCCGCAACTTCTTGCGGAGTCGAGGTCGTCCCATCCCTCACCCATCCAGTACTGCAAAGGCTGTGCCGCTTTCCCCAGTCCACCCACACATTTTTCACGCAGACCCCGCGCAGTGACATTCCGACGGGATCCAAACTCTTTGAGAGAACCGGTTGCAGGTAAGTTGCCGCTCGAATGGACCCGCGGGATCGGGCCTTCTTGAATGAAGAGGTCGGCCGCTCGCCGGAGGCAATCATCGGGCTGCTTTGCAGGCCGAGAGCTCGCGGTGAAGCATGTTTCGCGCTTGGAGGAAACATTGCGATCGCACGATAAAGATGTTTAAAAACAGCTATTTCCGTCATCGGGTGCGGCACGCTGAGCGAGTGGCCCGAGAATTCGCCGACGGAGCTGAGTTCGGCGCTCGAATTCTGATGAGGCAGTGGAAGCACGTAGGAGTGGTCGCAATAAGAAGATGCGCGCGGCCGGGATCCGACCACGTTGTGGGTGGGAATTCGCTCTCGCGTCATCGTGCCGGAAAGGCCAAACATTCCTTCCGGGTTCCCTTCCTCCAGGGCGGTACCGCTCTCGGCGCCCCTCGCCAAGTACGCTCCCAGCCTCGCGTCACGTCGCTTAATCGGCAGATCGCCATCGATGGCATTTCTGGCGCTCAGACGCGTTTTAAGGCGCCTCAACGACTTATCATCGCTCTCACCGGCCCAGATTGATCCCAGCAAGCCCTCCGGCCGTCTTGAATCAAGCCAGCAGCCAAACGATTCGAATCTTGCTCCGGCTCTCAACAAACTGTGATCGCATCGCGTCGACTCTCTGGTCGGTTTGACGTTAGGCGTAGAGAGTGCGGAGAACGCCGAAACCCATCGAAATAGAAGCCGTTTTTCGACTTTTCGAGTCTAACGACCGATGCATAGGTGTCAACCGGACTGGTCCGGCAGGAAACGCCATAAACTCCTGTTTTAGAATGGTTTAACCGTTCATATACGAACATCGCGGCTCCGATCGGTGCAGCTTGCACGATCGCCGATACCGGGTCGTCGCTGGACACAGCTCGGCGGGAAGTGGGCCCGTATCGAGTGAGTCACCCGCCCGAATGACAAGGTTTCACCACTTGGGTGCCAATTCATGTGGCAGCCATGCGGCCCACCCGCCGAAAATCAGACGGTATCGTCGAAATCGTGCCGGTTTGCCAGCGCGCGAAAACGCATTCCGAACACGTATGGACTGCGCCTCGCCCGCTCCGCACTGGCTTGCGGTGGACGGCTCAGACGGACGGCAAATACCCACTATGCCGCTCGGCGCCGAACGGGAGGGGCTCCAGGCAGGCCGTGCACCCCTAGGGCACGTCAGCGCAGTGAGCTCAGTTCGCGCCGGGTATCGCGGCGTAGTTGATGACCTCGACGCCCTCGGGCGCCTCAAACACGAAGGTCTTCGCATCTGGCGATTGGTTGACGGCTACATCCTGAAAGCGGATGACCGTGACATTGCCAAAGAGATCGACGACGGAGGTCTCGAGTATGTCCCCGGTCTTCGGTTCGGCCACAAGGCCAAGCCGTTCATAGGTCGCGTCTTCAAGCGGCAGAAGATCCAGAACGACCCGTGCATCTGAGCATTCCAAAGCAGAGACATCGTACTCCTCGAGGATCTTCCCATCCCCGAGCAAGAACTGCAGCGCCGCGCCCGTTAGGTAACCGGCCGTCACGTCAAGCCGTGTCGCCGTGGCCCCGGCAACATCATAAATCCAAAGCGTTGAGCCATCACTCACAACCACACTCGGCTCGGGATCCCCGTACGTCCAACGCATCTTGCCGGGCTTCGAGAAAACCACGCTGCCGCGCTTCACCGTGTCGTTCATCAATGCGGAACCGCCGAAAGTCGCAGACTGGCTCTCCTGCTCAAAGCCGGCTGCGAGATCCCGAATTCCGTCATAGCGAGCCTGTACGGTGCGCGCCGTCGTTTCGGCCTGTCCTTCCTGACAAGCTGAATCGTTCGCCACAGGCGCGGCCGGAGCCGCCTCCCCCGCGATCGCCGCAAACGAAATGCAGCTCATCAGAAGCGCGACCATGATTGCGTGCACACACGTCTGCCTAGTCACTCGATACCTCGCAGGAAATTTTCATCAGAAGAGCACATCAAAGGAGCGACTA
>JASDVF010000066.1:0-12590 GCA_041440805.1 Myxococcota bacterium
ACGGTGGGCCGACCCCAACAATGCTTCCGCTGAACGGCTCGCCGGCGATCGACGGGGCGATCATCGAAGCGAACAGCCCGCTCGCCGATCAGCGCGGAATCCTGCGCCCCCAGGGTCCGAATGACGATATCGGCTCGGTGGAGGTTGTCCCGGCGCCTGCTGCGGCGTTGCAAATAATCTCGGGCGCGCTGTTCCTGACGCTCTTGTCGAGGCGCCGACGTACAAACCTGCTCACCAGAGTCAGGTCGGCCGCGGCCACAACATCGAAGGGACTGCGGAGCTGACCCTCGAAACACATACGGCCAGCCGTCCTGAGACGACCGGCCGTATGCTCTTGGTGGTAGCGGGGGAGGGATTCGAACCCCCGACCTCCGGGTTATGAGCCCGACGAGCTACCTGGCTGCTCTACCCCGCAACAATCTTGCATCCAACCGGCGCTCCAGGCGTTCCAGAAGGGACGCGGATAGTATTCGGGTTCGGGATTTTGTCAATCAATTTCGCGTGATTATGGACCCGGGATGCATGCTTTCTTGCGAAGAAGTTTCGCATTTCATGAGTCACGGTGTCCGGGGCCCTCAAAGCATCGATGGCTCGCCCAGGCCGAGCCAGACTTGCGCCACACGCTCCCAGCTTTCGTCCCCAGGCACGAGATGCTGCGCGCCGGCCTGGATGTCCCGTAAACATCTTTGCAGCCGCACAGAGCGATAGATCGCGGCTCCCCCCGCAGCTCGGAACGCAACCTGCGCCGCATCGAGTGCGGACTCGTAGGCATTGGTGGTCGCAGCCGAGAAAGCGGCGCGGTGATTGATGTTGAGTGTCCCGTTCATGTGGGAGTCGTGGAGGGAGTCGGCGGTCAAGTTCACGAGAGACTGGGCCGCATCGAGTCGGGTGCGGGCGCGGGCGTAGTTCTGCTGGAAGGCGGGGCGCTGGGCGAGGGGGGCGCTGCTGGCGAGGCGATGACGCGCGGTGGCGATGCCTTCGATCTCTTCGAGTGCACGGCGGCCGACGCCGAGAGCGAAGCCCGAATGCGGGGCACTGGCGACCGAGAGCAGAGGCAAGGTGTAAAGCGATCGACCGCGCACAGGATGCGGATGGCTCGAAACAAAAGTGAGCGCGTCCGGCAGCCAAACGTCATCCAAGTGGTAGTCGCAGCTTCCCGTGCCTTCGAGGCCTAACACCTGCCAGTTGTCGTCCACGCGGACTTGGTCACGCGGAACAACAAAGGTCCGCATCAAGGGAAGGGCGCCGTCCATCACGGGGACTTCGTTCTCCATTTGAAGGGCAGTGCAGACGACATGATCGGCGTGCATGATTCCGGAGCCAAACCGAAAGTCGCCGGACACGCGCCAGCCTTCGCCTTCGCGGACCGCACGGCCTAAGGGCGGGAACCCGCCGGCCATTAAGACGCGACTCGGATCCGTTCCCTTCGATCGATAGATCAGTTCGATTCCTTCGTCGGGCAGATGCGCGGCGCAGATCGAAGTGATGACCCCGTTCATCCCGAAGCACCATCCGGCGGAGCCGTCCTGGCGCGAGAGCTCCGCGACTAACGCGACGAGTGTTGAGAGGTCGCATTCATAGCCGCCGAGCTCGACCGGCAGGAACGCCTTGAGGAGTCCAGCATCACGAATCGCTTCAACGGTTTTCGCCTGAAGCGTGCCGGCCGCTTCCGCCGCGGGCGCTTCATCCTCAACAATAGACGCGAGCGCTTCTGCTCGACTGAGCAGGTCGCGTGCGGTTTGGGGATTGCTCGTGACTTCGTCGGACCCCGTAGGCGGGGCAGTGGGCACCATTCCGGAAGCAAAGCGAACTCGTCAGCGCTCGTCGACCGCTCATCGACCTCCCATTTAGAGTACGATTCCGCCGGCGCCTCGAAGCCCCTGTGAGGGTCGAATCTGCAAGTTCATCGCGCCGGCGTGCAGCTCGCCCGCAACTGTCGTGCAGCTGAAGCAATTCCGCGCCATTTTTCCGACCCCAATTCCACGATGATTCATGGAGGCATTTCAAATGCTGAAGGTCAAAACTGGGTTGCGATTTGGACGATTCCTTTTGGGAACGTTCGTTGTAGTTAGTTTGGCTGGACCCGCCTTTGCCGGCAATGTGTACTCATGGGTGACAGAAGATGGCACCTACGCGTTCACGGATGATTCCAAACGAATCCCGGCGAAGCACAAAAGCGGAGCAAAGAAGGAGTCCACGGGGAGGCTGACTCGTTATGAGCGCTTCACCGAAGTTTCTTCTGATACGGAGAAGGCGTACGCAGAACGAATCCTCGAACGCCGAGACCAGCTTCGCCAGGTAGCCGCGATCGCACCTCAGGGTGCATTCGTGGGAGCGGCGGCAGCGCAGGCCGGGTCGGAGGTCGGTTTCACGATCCCCGTCACGGGAGGCGCAGGCCGTGCAGGACGATCAGGCACGAATCTCTGGATCCCGGCAAACGACACGGCTTCGGCCGAGTCTGATGAGCCGACGGTCATTGAGAGTCGACGCATGAGGTCGTCCGATAGTCTAGCCACTCGACACTGGACGTTCGTCAAAAAGGGCGACAAGGTCGTAACAGTGATCAAGGGGCAGCGACGACAGCAACCGCTGAAGGCGCTCTCTGAGAGTAAATTCGACTACTAAGCCGTCAACTCGGTCGTCGTCGATTTAAGTCGATCTTAGTCGATAGGCACGTCCCGTGGACGGGTGACCCACAAGGGTTAAACGGATTGCGGGACGTCGCCTGCTTTTAGATAGGAAGCCAGCTTCTTACTGCGTACTTCCCACTGAGCACTCGCCGCGAACACCTACTCGCGTAGCGCTTAGCACGACTGACCTAATAGCCGTCGTCCTCATCCTGATCAAGAAACCGCGGATTGCGACCGGCGCGGTCATCTTCGCCCGCTGTGTCCGGCGAAGCAGGGCGAGGGGTATCGATCGGCTCGTCTTCAATTTCGTAGAGCCATCCTGGCGGGACGTCGGACGTACGCGCTTCGGTGAAGATCGAGGCGATCTCTTTTTCGGTCTGAGCGAGCTGCTGACGCTGTAAGGTTGCCTTCAGAATCAACTCGTTGCGCGCGCCACCGCGGGGATAGTTCCGCCTTTGTGCCTGGGCGTAGTCGTGTTCGAGCTTGGTGACGTTGTCCTTAAGAATCGCTTGGTTCCGAAGAAGAACGCGGTACTTATCCTGCCAATACTCGCGCTTGGCAAGGGTCTCCTCTTCGGTTTCGGCCGCTGCGGGAAGCGAGACAGCCGCACTCGCAACGAGCAGAGCCATTGCGAGCTGAAGGAGACGAGTGCCGAAGCGGGGGGTGCGAAGGAACATGGCGAATCCTTATTAGGCGGGCAGACTCCGCACGCAGGGATAATTCTCGCTGATGTAGTGATCGAGTTTCTCGATCGTCTGTGCGTCGATTTTGAGGAAGCGCAGGCCTGTATGGTCGACGCCGTCTTCGCCGGCTTCGGACCAGACGACGCGAGCGGTCGGAGCGACGACGGTGCCATTTTCGTCGAGACTGAACTGGAGCGAGACCTCTTCGGCGGGTGTCATCTGCATGTGCGTGTCGACGTAGAGTCCTCCTCGACTGACGTTCCGAACGATGCCCTGGATCTGTTGGCCTCGCGTGGTGATCTCGACCGGGCGATTGATCTCGGCGCGGGGCAAGCCGCGGGGCGCATCGAAGTCGGTAAGTCGCCTTACGGAGGCAACCAATTCATCGCGCTCAAGGGGCTTGAACAAAACATCATCGGCTCCGGCGCGAACGGCTTCCGCGTGGTCTTCCGGAGCGTCGGACCGCGCCAGCAGAACGATCCGTGGGTTGCCCCAGTTCGGATGCGTCTTAAAGCGGTTGCAGAGCTCCTCGACCGTGATGTCGGGCAGATGCATATCCGCAATCACGATCGCCGGCGGATGTTCGTCCGCGCATTGGAACGCAGAAGATCCGGAGTCGGCGAGGTCCACGGGGCCGCTTCTCGACAGAAAAATCTGTCCGAGTTCCCGGAACATGGGCACGTCGTCTATGAGTAAAATACGCGATGTATTAGGCATAACAGGCTATCCCCTCCGGCGCCTGACGCGCCGACGGCGTTAGTTTGCGGCGATCTTTTCGAGGTTTTCGAACGTCGAAACGACGAGCCACTTATTTTTAATGCCGTCGCGACTCCATTCCTGAACTTCACTAATCTCGACCTCGTAGGGCATGGCAGCCGTATAGGCCGTGTACGTCACACGAACGGTTGCCTTTTCTTTCTCGTCATCGAGTTCGACCGTTTCGGATTCGTAATCCGTAAAGCGCGCGTCTTCGAGGCGCTTCATACGCTTGGTGAATGCGTCGCGACCGTCTTCAGCTATGAAGCTGCGGGCCTTCTGGAATTCGGAGAAGCGGACGAGGGTCGTGTATCGATGCTGAGCCTGGTCGAGTGTCAGCTGCCGATCGAAGGGATCGCCTGGGCGGAACTCGCCGAATGCGCAACCAACGGTCGAAAGCATGGCGGCTCCGAGCAGCACGATCAGTGCCGAGCGAATCCGCGTGGACGAAGGGGCGTTGGGCGTCGAGGTCATGGCGATCTCCAGAACGTGACCGGGAACACGCAGCATTCGCTGCATCTGTCCGGGCGTGAATGTCATTCTCAGAGGCTTCATCGGCGGGCCAGCGTCAGTTCTTCACGATGATTGTGATACCGTGCCCCGCAGGGCTCTCCTCGATGGCGAGGATTGAGGGCACGAGGAATCCAGGCGATGAGCCAACTCGGAATCGATATCGGTGGCACTAAGATCGTTCTATCCCTGGGCGACGAGCAGGGGGAGCCGATCCGGTCCACTCGGGCCCCTATGCCGCTCTCAGGCGACTGGGAAGCCGATTTACGGGCTGTTGCTGCCCTGGCGGAAACGCTTCTTAGGGAGGCGGCACAGGACGATATCTCGCCCCGTGGCGCGCTCGAGCGCATAGGCGTTTCCGTGCCTGGCCCGATCGACGCCGACCGAGGTGTTTTGATCAACCCTCCAAATCTCACGAATTGGCAGGATGTCCCGATCGGGGCCTGGCTTGCTGAGAAGTTTGGGGTCGAGACTCGGATTGAAAACGACGCAAATGCGGCAGCGCTGGCCGAGGCGCGGTTCGGGGCGGGACGCGGCGTCGATGATCTCGTCTATTTGACGATGTCGACGGGCGTCGGAGCCGGCGTAATCTCGGGCGGTCGTTTGATCTCGGGTGCGTTCGGATCCGCAGGGGAAGCCGGACATATGCCGATCGAACTCGGCGGACGGCTCTGTGCGTGCGGTCTAAGCGGCTGCTTTGAAGCGTATGTCGGCGGGAACGCTTGGCGTGAGCGGCTTCGAGCCGAGCTACCGATCGAATGTCTCGCCGTCGAACTCGCGAAGGGCGACCGGTCTGCAGTCACGCCAGAGCACTTGGTATCCGCAGCGAAGGAAGGCGACTCTGTTGCGCTGGCCGAGTTTGACCGCTGGCTCGACGACGTGGTCCGCGGAATCGTTCCAATCGTTATGTTGCTTGAACCCTCGCGAATCATTCTGGGTACGATCGCAGTCGCCGCCGGGGAGTCGCTCTGCTTTGAGCCTCTTCGTAAAAAGCTTGCACGCGTACTCTGGCCGCAACAATCGGCGCGCGTCGAAGTCGTTCCCGCCGCGCTCGGTCGTGAGTTGCCGGAGAGGGCCGGCTTGGCGGTCGCGATGAACGCCCGTTCCGCCGGCTAGCCAGCCGCTCGTTATGCGGGTAGCACGATCGGCTGAGTCGCCGAGCAGGCAGCCGGAGAGGGCGCTTTCCGAATTTTCGAGCATCGGCTCGCGGGCACGGCCCAAAGAAAAGATCAGATCCGCCGCTCTGAGATCTCGTCAATCTCTTCATGCAGCGCGGCGAAGCGACCTTCGACGATGGCCTCGCGTGAACGCCGAAGCAGATCGAGGTAGAACGTCAGGTTGTGCAGAGCCGCGAAGCGAGAGGCTAGGGACTCGCCCGTCTTGATGAGATGTCGCAGATAGCCGCGGCTGTGATTTCGACACGCTGGACAAGCGCAGGCGGGGTCGATCGGCTCATCGGACTTGGCATGGACCGCGTTGCGCAGTCCGAGAATGCCTTGGGACGTAAAGAGCAGGCCGTGGCGGCCGTTTCGCGTAGGGACGACGCAGTCGAATAGATCGACCCCTGCCGCAACACCATCGAGGAGGTCAACGGGCCGGCCGAGTCCCATTAAGTAGCGAGGTCGGTCTGCCGGCAATTCGGCATTCGCGGTCTGCACTGCGGTTCGGCGCTCTTCGCGCGACTCCCCGAGACCTAAGCCGCCATGGGCGTATCCGTCGAATTCGATCTGGGCGGTGGCTTTCGCGCTCTTGCGTCGCAGGCTCTCGGATGCACCGCCCTGCACGATTGCGAAGACAGCTTGGCTGGCTCGTCTTCGCGCGGCCTGAGAGCGATCCGCCCATCGAAGCGTCCTTTGCATGGCGCGCTCGATTTCCGTTGTCGAAGTTCGCGGCGAAGAAGCGTCGCTCTCGTCTTCTCGGATCGGAATGCATTCATCTAGAACCATCGCGATATCCGAACCCAGGGCTTCTTGGATTCCGATGGCATTCTCGGGCGTGAGTGTGCGACGCCGCCCGTCCAAAGTAGACGCGAACGTCACGCCGTTCTCGTCGATCTTTGCGCGATCGGACAGAGACGTAACTTGGAAACCTCCGCTGTCCGTCAGCCAAGGTCCTTGCCAGCCCGTAAATCCGTGGAGGCCGCCGAGTGCTTCAACGGTCTGTTCTCCCGGCCGCTCATGCAGATGATAGGTGTTGGAGAGTAGAACCTGGGCACCCGCCTCTGCCAATTCTGCCCCACTAATCCCACGCACAGCGCCGTACGTCGCGACGGGCATGAACGTCGGCGTCGTGACGATGCCATGAGGGGTCGTCAGCTTGCACGCGCGCGCATGGCCATCCTGCGCCTCGAGTTCGAGGCCGAAGCCCTCTGCTTTGGTGATCACGCTCATGAGGCGCTTCCTTCGCGTGTCGTACCGCGTGTCAGGCCGGGCGCGATCAGCATCGCGTCTCCGTAAGAATAGAATCGAAAGCCGGCCTCGATCGCGTGATGGTAGGCGGCGAGCAGGGGCTCTCGCCCGACAAACGCACTGACCAAGAGCAGAAGCGAGGAACGGGGCAAATGGAAATTCGTGACGAGGGCATCTACGACTCGGAAAGGCCGGCCGCCCGGCCTAATAAACAACTGGGTTGAGCCCGAACCGGCTTGGAGCCGTCCGTTTTCGTCCGCGCAGCTTTCGAGGACTCGCGCGGTCGTGGTGCCGACGGCGATGATCCGTCCGCCCGCAGCCCGGGTTCGCTCGATTGCTGCGACCGTCGCTTCCGGTAAAACGTATTCCTCTTCGTGAAGGCGTTCTTCTTGAAGCGAAGCCGCGTCGAGAGGGCGGAAGGTCCCGGCGCCCACATGAAGCACGACTTCTTCGCGTAAGACTCCGCGTTCGGCCAATCGTTCGAAGAGGGCCTCCGTAAAATGAAGGCCGGCGGTCGGGGCGGCGATTGCACCGGGTTCTCGTGCGTAGATCGTCTGATAGCGAGACAAGTCCGCCGTGCCATCGGACTCCGCAGCGCGCCTAATATAGGGCGGCAAGGGCGCCAGTCCGACCGAGTAGGGGTCTGCATCGGAATCGAATCTGAGGCTCACTTCGCCTCTTTCGTGAATCGCTTCGACCGAAGCGCCTAACGTTCCATCGCCCCCGAAATCGATCTCAAGACCGACCCGCACTCGGCCTGTGCACTTAAGCAGGGCGCGATAGAGCCCCGCCTGTTCGGGCTCGGGGGCGAGCAGGAGTGCCTCCGCAGCACCGCCGCTTCGCTTTCGGCCCACGAGCCTCGCGGAAAGAACCTGGGTCGAGTTAACGACGAGTAAGTCCCCCGGCGCGAGCCAGTCCGCCAAATCGCGGGTGTGGTGGTCCCGGTCCGCCTCGACGAGTTCGCCCGAGTCGCGGTCGAGCAGAAGCAACCGCGTGCTGTCGCGTTCGGTCGTCGCGGACTGTGCGATCGATGCTTCGGGAAGCTCAAAATCGTATGCATCGAGGATCGCCAGAGGATCCTCATTGGCCTGCGCACTCAAGGAGTCGCTCCTTGGCTTGCGGCGGCGTTCGTGTTGTCGTCCAGTCCGAGATCGACTCTGTGAAGTCGAGTCCCCGCCAGCGCATCCATCAATTCCGGCGACTCTGCAAGCGCGTCCTCGGAAAAGAGCACTTCGCCGGTGAAGCCAAACCCACGAAGCAGTGCGAGCTGTTCAAGCGCGCGCTCTGGTCGGTCGTCGAAGAGCCAGACGCCAAAACCCGGCCAGATGCGATCGGCCTGTCGCCAACCGGCAAAGCTCTCGAGCTGGTACCGAAACAATCGATCGTCGAGGGTGTATACCATGGGAATCGCGAGATCGAGGGCGCCGGTCTCGAGCCAATTCCGCCAATCTTGAGCAAGCGACAAGTAGGCTCGATCGACGTAGGGAATCACAGCGGCCGAGACGACGACGCCGGGCCGGGCGAGACGGGCGGCCGCGGCAATTTCTTCGACCAACTCTGTGACCTGATCGCGACGCCATGCATCCCATGTATTGGCTGAGCGAACCGTTCCGGGTTGCGCACTGTCGATTGGATCAGGGCGGCCGGTTTCTGCGCGGTAGAGAGCGCGGCTTTGTTCACCGTATCCAAACTCGAGCCCAACCCCGAACCGAGAGCCAGGGCTGAAGGGAAGAACCCCAGGATGACGGATGTAGTCGAGATGAAGTCCATCGAACTCCGGGTATCGCTGCAGCAAGTCGACGTAGGTTGCGACCAATCGTTCTCGAACCGCGGGGACGGCCGGATCGAGATAGATCCCGCGTGTACCCATGCGATAGAAGCGCCGATCCGGTTGGGGCAGATCGAGATCCGGATAATCGAGCACAGAACGTCCCATGCGATCGACCAGAATCGCCTCGCGGCCGAGATCACGAATCATGGCAGCGTCTCGTCGCGTGGAGAGCGACAGCACGTTGACCCAGGCATGCACTTTGAAGCCGCGAGTTTTGGCCGATGAAATCAATTGCGCCAAAGGATCAATGCCCGCAGCGGCGTGGACAACCGCCGCCGGGGTACGCTCGATGCCCGGACCGGCCGCGTAAAATGCGCGACCGCCGCGATAAACCTGAACAAAGAGATCCGTCACACCGAGCGCCGTCGCGCGCTCGAGCAAAGGCTCGATCCGAGTGGGATCATCCAACACGCGTACGGCGCCCTCGGCGAGCACCCATACGCCTCGTGCGGGATCAGCCCGTATTGGCGTTTGGGCGGTCTCGACAGCCGCTGTCGAGCTAGCGAGCGTCTGCGTGACGCCTTCTCGCGCGCGAACGGGTCCGTCTTCTCGCACGCAGGCGAGTAAAAATATGGCCAGCAGTAGGGCGGCAACCCGGTATGCCAAGCCTTTGAACGGTGGGCGAATGCCAAAATAGGAGTGGTGGGTAAGCAAAGCGGGCACACGTTAACTTTGCGTGCCCTACACCTCAATGCGGGACACCCACTCATGTGACCATTGTGTGGAATCCATCCAATTGACAGGCTGGGGGGCCGAGCCAGAATGACGGTGTCTGAACGATGAGAAACGAGGAGTCGCTGTGAACATCGTCTCGCAAGAGATCGGACGACCTGGGCATGTCCCTCGTGACGCACATCGCGCGCTGTGCGGTCTTTTGTCGGCGGTTGTGTTGGTGATGTTGGTGGGGACCGCGGGATTCGCTCGCGCCGCGCCGCCGGCGGCTCTGAACGCCGCCAGCGACTTCATTGTCGCTCCGCTTGAAGCCATTGGTTCGCCGAACGCCGCTACGGATGCCGCTGAGGCGATTTTGCCCGCGAACGCGAACCGAGGCGACTTAAGCGTCACTGCACCCCAGTCTGAGCCGCTCGTCGTAGAAGCGGAGATCGACTTTTTTGGCGGGATGCCGATGCCGCCTGCCAACCGAATCCTCAGGATACAAAGCCAGGCGATGCTCAATGATCCCGCGGCGCTCTTTCGCGCGGCTGTGACTGCGACGGAGCAGGAAGATTTTTCTCACGCGGACTGGCTCTACGCCCAAATCGTCGGAAAGCATCCCGTCGTAGGCGATCACGCGGGTTTGCTTCGCGCCCGCCTGCAGCTCGATCGAGGTCGCGCCGCCGAGGCACGACAGATCGGAACGGCAACGTTGGCTGCTTTCAGCGAATCGCCCCTGCGCGCGGAATTGCATGAGCTTGTAGGTCTGGCTTACGTGGCAGAGCGCGATGAACCCGGAGCGCGGGAGGCTTGGGCCGCGGCGCTTGCGGAAACCAATGATGACGATCGACGCGCGGCGCTCCTTCGACGAGTGGCTCGCAGCGAGGAACGATCGGGCGAGGACAAGGCGGCGGGCACCACCTGGCGCTTGCTTTGGTATGCCCATCCGTCGACGGATGAGGCGGAGCAAGCAAGTCATCGCCTCGATGTCATCGAGGCGCATCTAGACGAGCAGCTTCGACGTGGGAGCGACTGGCGACGACGCGGCGACCGTCTGTTCCGAAAGCGCATGAACGATGAAGCGCTTGAAGCGTATGACCGCGCCCTTGCTATGGGCCTGAGCAAATCTGAAGCGCGCCGCGCTCGTAAGCAGCGCGCGCAGACGCTCTTTCGAATGCGCCACTATCTGGATGCACTCGCAGCTTTTCAAGCACTGCCCCAAACCGGCGACACGCCGATCTGGACAGCGCGATCGATGGCCCGAGCGGACCTCGTGATCGAATCGATCGCGGCGTTCCAGAAAATCGCCAAGAAGAAGGGCCCGAATCAGATGCGGGCGCACTATTTAGCGGCGCTCTTGTTGGACGGTCGCAACCGGGATGAAGAAGCCCGGTTCCATTTCGATCGTCTGACGCAGGGCGCGCCGGATTCGGGGAATGCCCGCGCGGCGCTATGGCGCCTCGGCTGGAGTGATTTCCGAAACGAACGTTATTCGGAGTCTGAGCAGCGCTTCGCAGCACTCGCCGACACAACCGCGAATCGAATTGACCGGCTTCGCCCACTATATTGGCAGGGACGTTCCCTCGAAGCGTTAGGCCGAAACGAAGAAGCCGCAGTATTCTACGCGAGCCTCGCGGAAGAATTCCCGCTCTCCTATTATGGTTGGCGAGCGCGCGAACGCAGTGCGCAGATCCATTTCGCAGGATTTCCACCAGTCAACACACCGAAGGAAGCCAAGCCGGAAATCCCGAACGGACGCTCGACGCTTCCGGCGGGTGCGCTTGAACGGATCCGCATCCTGATGGAAGCCGGACTTCACGACGAGGGCGCCCGGGAAGCCGTTCGTTTGACCCGCAAGGCGAATGGACTCGAAGACCGTATTCAACTCGCACGTCTGCTTACCTCCGCCGGAGATTTCAACCGCGCACAGCGTATGATCGTCGATGCCTACACGACAGATCTCGCTCGCGGACCCGTTCAAGGCTCTGAAGAGCTCTGGTGGTACGCGTGGCCCTTCGCGTATTCTGGGCTCGTCGATGCGGCGACATCATCAGAAGAGAGCGTTCCGCCCGAGCTCGTCTATTCGATCATGCGAGAAGAGAGCGGCTACCGACCCAAAGTGGTTTCACCGGTTGGAGCGCGAGGCTTGCTTCAGATTATGCGGGAGACCGGCGCGCGGCTGGCGGATCGCAGTGGCCGGGGGGCATTTGATCCCGATGATCTATTCGATCCACGCACGAATATCGAATTGGGATCGTTCTACCTAACAGAACTCAGCCAACGATTCCCGACCAAATTGTCCGCATCGATCGCGAGCTACAACGCCGGCCCGCATGTCGTTAAGGATTGGGTCGAAGGAGATTTCCGTCCCGACGACGAATGGGTCGAGTCGATCCCGTACTCCCAGACTCGGAGTTATGTAAAGCGAGTAATGCGCAGCCTGCAGGCGTATAAACGGCTCTACTAGGGTTGCTGGACCCATGGGGGCCAGCCCGTGGCGTGTTGCGTCTGCTCTGCGCACTGGGGCGTCTCTCAGCGGCTATCTGACGCGAAGCACCGGCGAATCAGGTGAATCCTCGCCCCAGCGGGTTGAGTCCCTGATAGGAAACGCCGATGGACTCTCTGGACTCATCGCTTTCCGGCTTCCGCCGAGCAGCGAACGAGGAGGTCCTCAAGTGCGCGCGGATCATCGCCATCAGTCCGGTCGAGCGACCGGTTCCGTTCTTCTGTTGCTCGTCATGCTCTCGGGAGCCGGCGGTTGGAACTATCACCGGAACCTACAGCTCGAAGCGGAGACCGAGGGTTCGCGGCCGTTCGAATCCTATTCCAGCGATGACTTGGCCACGTTGCGCGACGCGTATCAGTCGGAACTTTCAGGCGTGCGGGCGAAGTTTGCGGATGCCAAGAGCCAGCGCGTTCGACCGAAGGCGAACGTCGGCTCCATCTCTGGCAATGTCGATCAATTCGCGCAAACGACGCAGACCAGCAAGAGAATTCGCAAGGCCGCATCGAATGTCGCTGAACGCGAGGGAAAGATCACCGAACTCGAGCGTGAGCTCGACGTGCGGTCGCGACTAGGCCAGGGCCTGATGCGGCACGTGAAGCGCCTCACTACGAT
>JASDVF010000066.1:12690-23133 GCA_041440805.1 Myxococcota bacterium
TAGAGGCCGATCTAGACGTCGATCTCCGGTGGGTCGACGCCTTCGTCCGGCGCGGAATCATCGTCGATATCAAGGCCACCTTCGTCGGCTTCTGTGTCGTCGAACATCTCTTCGGCGGGCGTGGTCACCTTCTTTGCTTCGTCTTCCTCTCGCGACGGTGCGGGTTCCTCGTCATCGAGGAGCTGCGCCATAGGACGAACGATCTTGGCCTTCGGAGCGTCGCTGCTCTGCTTGGGCAGCTCCGGCGGTCGCTCACGCTGATCCACACCGCATTTAGGACAAAGCGGCGCCTCCTTAAGGAGGTCGTAGAACTTCGCGGTGCACGCGTAGCAAATCCACTTGTAACCGAGCTTCGGGTGTTGCGGCCCGGTCGGCAGAATCGGTTTTTTGCCCTTGGGCTTCTTCTCTTTGCCCTTGCCCTTCTTGGACTTGGATTTGCTCTTCTTCGGGGGCTTGGCTTCGGTTTCGGGCGTTACAGCAGCAGCTTTAGTCACGTCGTCCTTAGCAGCGGCGGCCTTCTTGGGGGCCTTGTCCGTGCTTTTTGCAGCAGCCTTGGCTGCTGACTTGGCCGCCGGTTTAGCGGCCGATTTAGCGGCAGGTTTGGCCGCGGGTGTTTTAGGCGCAGCCTTAGCCGGCGCCTTCGCAGCGCTCTTCTTAGGAGCGGGCTTTGCCGCTGCCTTCTTGGCCGGAGCCGCCGCTTTGGCCTTCCCAGTAGCCTTCGCTGCGGTTTTGGCCGCAGCTTTTTTCGCAGGCTTAACTGGCTTAGTCGAAGCCGCAGCCTTCTTTGCGGGCTTCGCCTTCTTCGCTGCAGCCTTTGCAGGCTTCGCCGCCGGCTTCTTCGCCGCCGCCTTCGCCGCTTTTTTGGCCGGTTTCTTTGCCGCCGTTTTTTTGCTCGCCGCCATGCATCCCTCTCAAGAGCGCCGTGTGCAGAGACAGTTCGCGCACACGAAGCGCCCGTGCTTGTAGCCATTTGGAGGGCCGGAGGAAAGTCTTCTTCGCCGCAATGCGCACGAAAACTGAATCGTGTGGAAAACCCCTTAGCTTGAAATAGGCAAGGAAGAGGGCGCAACAACCGGCTCAGCGGTGCTCGCTACTAACCGCCGTAGGGGGTATTTCAGGCCTCTGGGCGGCCACTGCGCTGGAAACCGCGGATAGGGGTTTTCGAGCGAATCGAGACCCGTAGGAGATCGCGGAAACGCCATCGAGCGCCGTAACATGAATCTCGTATTCGACATGCATTGTCTCGTCCGCGGGGTCCAGAGAGTACCGCGTCGTCCCGAAGGCTCGTTCTTGAATCCACCGAGCCTCGAGGCCGTGGGACGTCCTGTGCCACTCAGTGATCGTGTCCGTGCCTTCATGATCCAGAACGGTGCGAGCCTGTCCGTCGAGCACGACGGGTCGCTGCATGACGCCGTCATTTCGGTCGACCACCTGCATCAGTGCTTCGCCGGTCCAGTGAAACGTCAAGCCTTCAGGGGGCACCGTCGTTTTCTCAAGTACGCCAGAAGCCATTCGCCGGACGAGCCAGGAAAGGTCGGAAACGGCGGAGTCGATCGACTCAATTCGGCTCTCGTGATCCCGCTCATCAACGATCTGCGTCCAATCTCCGCTGAAATGGGCCAGCTCAATGGGCGTCAAGGAGATTAATCGGGCCAACGCAGGAGGCGTGCTCTCGGATTCAGCTGATGGCATCTCGGCCATCGCGACGATCGATGAGCACATCGAAAGCGAAACCAACACAGAGTTGAGCAGCAAGCGCATCACAAAGAACCTTTACGGGGATGGATCAACAGGAGGAATGGAATTCGGCGTGGGCATTTCTGCGGGCGTTGCTTCAGGCGGCGATTCGCTGGCCGCGACAAGCTGGTTCACGAGCGCGCGGAGAGTTCGCCGATGTCGCTGGATTGCATCCGGCGAGAGCGTGTTCAGGCCAAGCGCATCTTCGACGGCACTTTGACCTGCGACCCAGACGAGCGACGCACTGGAAAGGATCAGTGCGAATTCCGAGGCATCGATGCCTTTGGAATCACCGAGCTGATCTTTGGAGGATCGTTCATCAATTGCTTGCTGGATCGTCGAAAGAAGTCGCTGCAGCGAAGGTCCAGTTGGCGTCTGAGCGGCGCGAAGTGGCCCGGCGTCGATCATCTGACGAAGCAGCAATCGAGCTGCAAGCGGACGTTCGATTACGAAGTCGATCCAGGTATCCGCGATCGCTTCGAGCTGCTCGCCGGGCTCGGACACGGCTCCAATGACGAGGTCCGTGACTTCGTCAACCACCGCAGTAATCGCCGCGTAGTAGAGCGTGGCCTTGTCGGGAAAGTGGTAGAGCACAGAGGGTCTACGAATTCCGACGCGCCTCGCGATCTCGTCGATACGGGCGCCGGCGAAGCCTTGGTCACCGAAGACGTCAATCGCTACGCGAAGCAGTTCCGCGCGGCGAGACTCTCCAGTCGTGACCTCAGCGGCCGGTATTCTGGAGCTCGGAGGGGTCGAACCAGTAGGCATTCGATCAGCCTACCTACTAGTCAGTCAGAACTCAATAAAATTCTACAACTGACTCCTAAGTATCTGTTTTTAAACACAAATACTGCTCAATAATGCCGCACTTAATATGAGGGCTCACCGCGGAAATCGAAATTCCCGAGCTGGAGCAGTGACTTACCAGGGTGCGGCCCTGGCCGAAATACTCGTGTCCGGCGGTCTGTGCACCGACGCGCTCTGGGCGGTTTCGCTATTCCGGCAAGTCCTTGTGCGACTCGAACTCGCCCAGGCTTCAGCGCTCACAGTCATCTGCGACGAGGACTTTGCAGGAGATAAATCAGGACATCCCTTCGGCGAGGGTCAGCATCCTGTGCGCCACCGGCTGGAATGCTGCGGAGCTTTCTTCGACGAGTCTAGGGCGCGGAGCACGACGACAACCATGGGTGCATGCATGCGATCTCCTTGGCTTTTGCACCGTGCATCAGGTGAATCGCAAAGATCCAACGTCAATTCAGGCCGATCGAGGCCCAGGCTGTCGGGGCGTGCTCAGCGGCACGCGGATCGAATCCCAGCCGGATCCAGAATACTCTACTTGTCATAATATATCTTATCAGTGGTGATTGGTGTCGAAAAAAGGATCCGAAGCAGCACCCGATTCGGCTCGCATCCCCCGTAATCCGCGCTGAATCATGCATATGGCGACGACTCGATACGCGCATCTGGACCGTGTGAATACGTGCGATCAGTCGCCGCATATCACCGCGTACCGCCGGGTCCGACGTGCGCTGACCCATCATTTGCGACGAAGGACGAAGTCGCATTCGCTCTCATGGGCCGCTGCACGGATCGCTCGAAGCCCTGGTTCCTGCTCAATGTCTGAGCCTTCGAACGCGTCATACATGCGATCAAATACACGCCCATCGGTCGATCTCAACCACCGCGACATTGATCCATCGTTTCCCTCGAGCAACGCCGATAAACGCGCTCGCGAACACCGAATGTTCGGCTCCTGAACTTGGCTGCGTTCAGGTGATTCGTGATCGATCATTTGTCGTCGACCCAGCTCCGATCCGGGTCCTCAGCTGCGCGCCTGCGAGCAGCCTCTCTCCGCGCATGCGTCGCGCGACCTTTGGCGTCCTTGAGATGCCTGTTCTGTCCGCATGTTGGCTCAAAACCCGTGTTTGGGTCGTGAATTGACGGGATTAACTCGGGCCGAAAATGACCGTTCGAGCTAGCCCTAACAAGGGAAATCGGCGGAGCGGTGCCCTCAATTGAGTGGTATTCCGACGCAGCGGCTCGCGCAAGCGAATCGTTGCGAAAGGAACTACTGCGCGGCGCGGAGCTCTGAGATCAGCGAAGCAACCTGCGGCGCGATCGCTTCATCAGCGAACTCCGATTCGAGTCGCTGGTACGTCGAGAGCGCCTTGGATGCGTTTCCCGCCTCGGCCCAGCATCGTGCTGCTGCGGCGAGTGCATCGGCCCGGAGCGGATAAGAATCGATCGAGGCAGCCTGCTCGTAGGCTTCAGCGGCCGTATCCGCAGCGCCGCGTCCCTCGGCTAGGTTCCCAAGCCGCATCGCCGCAATGGCCGCAATCGCGCTGCCACCGGCTTCATCGCGTGCATGTCCGAAGCTCTCCGCTGCTGCTTCTAGGCGGCCGAGCTCCGTCTGAAGGTGCCCTGCTTCAAGCCATGCCAACGCGCCGGCCGAGGTTCCCGCGTGCGATCGCGCCACATCTGAGAATCGGTCGACGTATTCTGTTCGCGTCGCCTCACCAAGCTCGACGTTCGCCGGCTCGGGTATAGAGCCCCCGATCGGATCCGCGCCCATCGCCTGACGATATTGACTGGTCGCAATCGCCAAAGCGTCCGCGGCTTCGTCTCGCTGATTCTCATTGGCCTGCACGTATAGGCCTAGGCCACCTGCGAGCAACAGCACCGCAGCGATGATGCCAAGGATCTTGGCCGCATTCTCAGAGGCCCATTCGGCAATCCGATCACCGGATTCCTCGAGGTCCTTGAGTGTTTCGGCTGTGGAATTCGGTTTTTGCTTTCGGGCCACGCGTCGATCCTTCGTTTTTGTGTGCCAGGAGGCGCACTTGCTTGGAGGCATTCATCGGTCACAGGCTGTGCCAGCGGAACTCTTTTTCCGGAGCAATCCCGTGTGGGCGAGGTGGATCGTTCCGACTCCGTCCCCCGAGGTTGCGCGCCGGAGTGTATCGGAGACGCCAGGGACTTCGAGGGGCGACCTAATTCCGCTCTTCATCGCCCCGGCGATTGCTGCGCGCGCGCAGTAGAACTCGAACGGGCGTGCCCTTGAAGCCGAAGCTCTCTCGCAGCTGGTTCTCGAGGAATCGAACGTAGGAGACCTGTATGGCCTTAGGATCGGTGCAGAAGACGATGATCGTCGGAGGCCGGACGCTGATCTGAGATGCATAGAAGAGCTTATTGGGACGTCTCAGCGAGCCCTTGCTGGCCATCGACGGCGGGTGTTTTTCGCCAACGTCCTTGAGCCATCGGTTCAGATCGGCTGTCGGAACGCGCTGAACTCCTGCCGCGACGACTGTCGCGAGCTTCTTGAAGAGCGGCTTGAAGCCCGCGCCCGTCTCGGCAGAAACCGCCACAATCGGGACATCGGCCATAAATCGCAGGCCGTGGGCAATATCTGCCAGCCGATCCGCGCGATCTTCTCTCGGCACGAGGTCCCACTTGTTCGCAAGCACGAGCGACGAGCACCCCTGCTCGCGCATCAACGAGGCAACCCGCGAATCCTGATCGGCGATCCCGTCGAAGGCGTCGACGACGAGCAAAGCAATATCTGCCCGTTCGAGCGAGCGTAGCGTCATTAAGGCGCCGCCGTGTTCACCCGGGCCCTGCCGTTTAGCGATCTTGCGAAGTCCCGCCGTATCGACGAGCACGTAATCTTCGCCTTCGCGCGTGATTCGAATGTCTACTGCGTCGCGCGTCGTTCCAGGTTCATCTGCAACGACGACACGTTGTTCACCGGCTAGGCGATTGGCGATCGAGCTTTTGCCGACATTAGGCCGGCCCACGATCGCGATTCGCTGGGCGCCCTCTTCATCCACGCTCGCCTGTTCCGGATCTTCGGGCAGCATTTCGAGCACGCGTTCAAGTGCATCAAACGCGCCGCCACCGTGCTCCGCAGAAACTGCGTGTGTTTCTTCGATCCCTAGACGGAAAAATTCGTTCACACGGTGTCGATGATGCGTGGGCTGGTCGATCTTATTGACTAACAACCCAAGCGGCTTGCCGGATCGGCGCAGCGTAGCGGCGATGGCTTCATCTTCGGGA
Source organism: Myxococcota bacterium (assembly GCA_041440805.1). Taxonomy (GTDB): domain Bacteria; phylum Myxococcota_A; class UBA9160; order UBA9160; family UBA4427; genus UBA4427. The sequence continues at coordinate 18,481 of JASDVF010000066.1, forward strand.
ACGAGGCCGCGCTGACCGTCTACGATCAATAGGATAACGTCGGCACTTTCGATCGCGGAGCGGGCCTGTGCCTGGACTGCGTTCTCGAGATTCGCTTCGCCGCGCACGGGGTCGAGTCCCGCCGTGTCGACGATCCAGATCATTCGACCTTCGAGTTCGATCTTCTCCGCGATCCGGTCTCGAGTGAGTCCGGGCTGATCAGCGACCAATGCGCGGCGGTAGCCGGCATAGCGGTTGAAGAGCGTCGACTTCCCAACATTGGGTCGGCCTACGAGGGCGACCACAGGCATGCGCTGGTCGCTAGTCGGATCGATGGGCGGCATACTGAGGGCCCCTAACCTTGGAGGAATTCGCCGACGCGGTCAAAGATCGCTTCGGCTTCGGCTGGATCATGCCAGTGAACATCCGGGAGCGCGCGTACCCACGTTCGTTGGCGTCGCGCAAATTTCCGTGTGTCTGCTTTCATAGCCTCGAGCGCATTGGCGAGGGTGTCGGAGCCATCGGCGACCGGCTGGACGTGCCGGTACCCAATGGCTTGCATGGGCCTAACATCGGCGCCGTATCCGCGGTCATTGAGATCTCGGACCTCTCGCAGGAGTCCGGACTTAATCATCTCTTCGGCGCGGCGGTCAATTCTCTCGGCCAGCACTTCGCGACCGGGGTCGATGCATAAATGCAGAACGCGGAAGGGCCGATCGCGAAAGCCATGGGCCTCGCGCACGGTTGAAGCGCGCTGGCCAGACTGCTGTTGGATTTCGAGCGCACGAATCGTTCGCCGAACATCGTTCGGGTGGATTCTCTCGGCGGCATCGGCATCGTATTCCTTGAGGCGCCTATGCAGGCGCCCAGGATCCCCCGCCTCGGCCGCGCGCTGTTGTTCGTTTTCGAGTCGGTCACGCAGTACGCGATCCACGGAGCCCGTCTCGATCAAGCCGTCGAGAAAGGCACGGATATAGAGCCCCGTCCCGCCCGTTAAGAACACGACTCGGTTGCGTCCATGAACCGACTCGGCGACGGCGCGGGCTTCTTTGCCAAAGCGTCCGGCGCTGTAGAGCTCATCGGGATTCGCTGCATCGAAGAGGTGATGCGGAAGCGTCAGCCGCTCTTCTTGGCTCGGCTTCGCGGTCCCGATATCCATGTAACGAAAGATCTGCATGGAATCCGCATTGATTATTTCGCCATCGAAGCGCTTTGCGAGTCCGATCGAAAGGTCGGTTTTGCCCGACCCTGTTGGCCCAGTAACAACGACGACCGGCGGACGTGTCTGTGCGCCCTCGCCCACGGAATCATCGGGAGCATCGCTTGAATTTGGCTGCGGAATAGAGGTGTCGGAAGACAAATATTTTGGTCTCGGGGGCGGAGGGGCGGCGGAGACTAGCGGAGTTCTGTCTCAAAGCCTTGGCAGCCGTAGGTAGAACGCAGGCAAACCCTCGCGGCCGAAGAGTCCGGCGAGGAATCCGTTCGAGATCGATTTAGTGATGCGCTCTTAGCGCCGGCGAAATCTCAGCTCGAGGTCCTCGTGTGAGACGAGAATCGCGACCGGGCGACCATGCGGACAGGTGGGTGCCCAGGGAATCGTGTCGAGCCCGGACAAAATTGCCTGCTGCTCCTCAATAGGCAAGCGATCGCCGAAGCGCCGCGCCGAGTGACACGCCATAGTGGCGAAGAGTCGGTCGAGGCTTGGCAGCCAGCGGACGGCGTTTTCATCCGCTTCCGCCCCACCCTCGACCTCATCGAGCGCGGAAGCAAGCTCAGTGATGAGTTCGCCAACATCTTGACCGGAGACCTCCGCGGGAATCGCTCGCACGAGCACAGCATCATCGCCAAACGCTTCGACTTCGAAGCCCAGTCGCTCAACGAGCTCCGGCGCCTCAGCAAGCGCCGCCACGGCAGTCGGCGCGAGTTCGACGGTGAGCGGCGCAAGCAGGCCTTGCCGCGCGACCCCAGCTTCGAGCCAGCTCTTACGAAGCCCCTCGTACAGAATTCGCTCGTGGGCCGCATGCTGGTCGATCACCATCAGCCCATCTTCGGTCTCTGCCAGCAAGTAGCTCGCACGTAGCTGCCCCAGGACCGTCAGTGCGCCGAAGGACGGAACCGGCGGGAGGCTGGCGCGCTCGGCTGCTGCGGCTTCGGTTCGATCGAAATCCGCGGGCGATGCCCCAATCGGCCCAAACTCCGCATGTTCTTGGCCAAAGCTCGGCTGCGGCCTGGCCTCCGCGACGCGGCTATCGCGTTGCGCGAAGATCCAATCGTCGGTGGTTGCGGTCGTCGCTCGATCGGAGGGAGCTGCGCCACCCGGCCCGGACGACGTCGGAAACGCTGAAGGGAGTCCGGCCGCGTCTGGCGCCTGCATTCCGCCGAGCCAGCTTCGTGAAGCCATCGCGTCGCGAACGGCGTGGCGAATTGCGCGGTGAATCGCTTGAGGGTTTACGAAGCGCACTTCCCATTTGGCGGGATGAACGTTTACGTCAACGGTCTCAGGCGGCACATCGAGGAAAAGTACGCCGACGGGGAATCTGCCGCGGGGCAAAAGATCTCGATAAGCCTCTATGAGCGCATGGCGCAGTAAGCGGTCACGCACGGGGCGGCCATTCACGAATAGATAGAGCCCGTTGCCGTTGGGGCGCGTGCGTTCCGGCGTTGAAACGAATGCGCGAACCCGTGCGTCGGGCGTCTCGTAGTCGATGTCGATCAGGGCCGCGGCATCGTCATCGGAAAGGATCATCGCAATGCGATCGCGTGGATCGTCGCAGGCCGGCCATACGGTGGCGCGGCGATCGTCGCGTTGCATCTCGATGTGAATGTCAGGTCGCACGAGGGCCAGGCGAGACACCCAGTCGGCGATATGGCCCCACTCTGTTCCCGCTCGCTTCAGGAATTTCCTTCGTGCCGGCACGCTGCCGAAGAGATCGGCGACTTCGATTCGAGTGCCTTCCGGCCCCCCTGCCTCGCGCTCGCTTTTCAGTTCGCCACCCTCAACCACGATTTCGTATCCGACATCGGCCCCTCGAGGTCGACTGAGAATTCGGAAGCGCGACACCGAGGCAATCGCGGGCAGAGCTTCCCCGCGGAAGCCAAAACTTCCGATCTGCATCAGATCCGCAGCGGAGCGCAGCTTGCTCGTCGCATGTCGCTGAAGTGCCATGGGAAGCTCGGCTCGGGACATCCCCGTCCCGTCATCGGTCACGGCAATCAGTGCCGACCCACCGTCCCGCACTTCGATTCGAATCTGGTGAGCGTCGGCATCCAGCGCATTCTCGACCAACTCTTTCACGACGGACGCTGGTCGCTCAACGACCTCTCCGGCCGCGATCTGGTCTACCAATGCATCAGAGAGAAGCCGAATTCGCCCCTTCTCCTCGGAATTATTCATTTAGCCCTTCCCCTCTCGATTCGCTTCCGTGTGAGCCCACATCACGGATTAAGTGATACTCATAAGCCGCTGAGGCCACTGTTTGCCCTTTATTTGCATGCCATGTGTTAAAAAACTCCCATAAAATCACACAGCCGGTCATAATGCATGTGGGTTCCTCGTTAAGTTATGTGCAAAACGTCGCTGGACCCGCAATACTGATTGACAAACGTCCGGAATACCAATACTTCTGGACCAGTCACGATCACACCTGGGGGCTTCGTGCCATGTCGGAACAGCAAACATCTATTGGCGCTCACCGCGTCGACTCAACCACACCTGACCAATCCTTGGCTGGCAGCCAGGGACGCGCTCAGGCTGAGGGCGTCGCCGGCACGAGCCGCGCGACCGGTCGACGTCGCAGTGATCGTATCATCTCCGCGAGCGCGCAGATGCAAGAAGTCGTTGATCAAGCGAGTGCGATCGCCCGCGCTGACGGTCTGGTGGTCATCGCCGGTCCGAGCGGCAGCGGACGCAAGCACGTCGCCCGTGCCATCCATCAGTGGAGCCCGCGAGCGGGTAATGCGCTGATCGAGGTTCAGATCGCAGGCGCAAGTGACGCGGTGCAGATTCGCGAGCTCTTTGGAGACGCGGGCGTGGACGCCGGTGGGGCCATTGGTCGTGCGCAAGGCGGCAGCCTTCTCGTCGAAGCCGCGGACCAACTGAGTCCGGTGGTGCTAACCCGGCTCGCGGATGCCATTCGAGCGGCCGCTGGCCGGATTCGACTCTTGGCAACTGTATCGCCCGTTGGCGCAGGTGTTCTCGCCCCGCTCGGCGGTGAGCGGCTTTCAGTCGCGGCGCTGGCGGACAGGTCCGAAGATATTCTGCCGCTATCGGCGCATTTCTTGGCTGAATTTGCAGCGGACGAAGGCATCGAGCCGGTTGGCTTCAGCGCGGATGCGCGCCGATGGCTCGTTGAAGAAGAGTGGTCAGGGAACGTCCGGGAATTGCGTGAGCGAGTTCGACAGGCGATTGGATTGGCTGGACAAGGCGCAATTTCCGCGGAGTCTTTGATGCTCTCCACCGAAGGCGACGATGTGCCCTCCTTCAAGGATGCAAAGCGCGCTTTCGAGACACGCTACGTCGAAGGTCTGTTGCGACGCTGCTCGGGCAATATCAGCCGCGCAGCTCGAATGGCCAAGAAGGACCGCAAGGACTTCTATGACGTCATCCGACGGACGGGCGTGGATCCGGGACATTTCCGTGGCTACCGCGGGTCTCAGCCGTAGTCTTTTTCTTGG
>JASDVF010000066.1:23233-29411 GCA_041440805.1 Myxococcota bacterium
GGATCCGGGACATTTCCGTGGCTACCGCGGGTCTCAGCCGTAGTCTTTTTCTTGGATTCAGCCGCAGTCTTTTTCCTTGGCCGTAGGCTTGGCTTTGGTCATAGTTCTGGCTGAGCAGAACAGGATTCCAGCGCGTGCGTGTCGCCATCGTTCAGGTTTGCTCCGACGATGATCTGAGCGGCAATCTCTCTCGCGCTGAAGCGGGCGTCGCAGAAGCCGCTGCACGCGGCGCCGGGTTCGTCTCGCTGCCCGAGAACTTCGCTTATATGTGCCGCGAGGGTACCCGCTTCCCTTGTGCTCAAGGACCCGACGGAGAAATCGTTGAGGCGCTACGCGAATGGTCGGCGCGCTACGGCGTATGGCTGCTTGGCGGCACCTTCCCCGAAGCGATTCCCGGCGACGACCGAGTCTTCAATACGAGCATCATGATGGATCCTACCGGTCGAGAGATCGCCCGGTATCGAAAGATCCATCTCTTCGACGTGAGCCTCGGCGCGGGCGATGGCGATAGCTATCGAGAGTCCGCGCACTTTGCGCCGGGCGCAGAGCTCGTTCTGGCCCAAACTGAATTCGGGCCCATCGGGATGAGCGTATGTTACGACCTACGTTTCCCCGAACTCTACCGATCCCTCACACTCCAAGGTGCCCGCTGGTTCGTCGTACCGAGCGCATTCACTCGCGAGACAGGCAAGGACCATTGGGAGGTCCTCCTCCGCGCTCGGGCCATCGAGAGCCAAGCCTATGTCGTAGCCCCGGCCCAATGTGGCCATCACAGCGCCGACCGGTCGAGCCACGGTCGCTCCCTGATCATCGATCCCTGGGGCCTCGTGTTGGCACAGGCTGGAGATGAGCCATGCGTGCTCATTGCGGACTGCCCAACCGGCGCCATTGATCGTGTACGCGCGGCAGTCCCAGCCCTGCAGAATCGCCGCCTTCCCTAAATGGGACTCGCCTAGGCTTGTACAGCGGTTCCTGCTGCATCTCAAGCGGCTATCCCGGCCAGCCGATAGCCCTCAACGGGCTCTCATTTCGAGGCCGCGCGAATAATAGAAGGCATTCGGGGGGAATTATGGCGAACGGTCGGCTCGAGATTATGAACGGTGGCTTCGAAGGAATGACCTATGACCTCAACGAAGAAGAGGTCATCGTCGGCCGAAATCCGACCACCAACATCACGCTCCTCGACGAAGGAATTAGCCGCGAACACGCACTCATTCTCTTCGACGAAGATGTCCCGGGCTACGTGATCGAGGACCTCGCTTCGACTAATGGCACCAAGCTTAATGGGAAGCGCGTGCGATCGGCGCCCCTGGCTGAGGGTGACCAAATCCAGATCGGGCAGACGGTGTTCCGGTTTTTTCTGATCAAAGACGATTGAGCCAATTGCCCCAATAGGGCGCATCGCTTGCGGCCCCCCCACCCGGCCCGATAACTTTCCGCCGACCCCGTGGCTGACCGTGGCATGGGGATGGGGGATACACGGTGTTTCTGAATCAATCGCGTTCTGTTTTTAGTGCGAGCCGCCGACTGCCTTTGCTCGGCGCAACGCTTCTCGCTCTGTTGATGACCGTCGCGTGCGCGACGAACGTTCGGCCGCCGCCGCCGGCACCGACCGCCGTGGGCTACATAGTGGGCGCTCCGGATGAACTCCTCATCCACATTCTTCCGGATCCCGAAATTTCGCGTGAAGTGCGTGTTAGGCCCGACGGGATGATCTCCGTCGATCTCGTTGGCGATATTCAGGCTGCAGGCCGAACACCCCTCGAAATCGCGGCCGATATTCAAAGCCAGATTGTGCGTTTCAAACGAGATGCCGCCGTAAACGTCACAGTCGTTTCATCGCCCAGTCAGTTCGTCACGATCTACGGAGAAGTCGTGAGCCCCGGCACCTTCGCCCTCGATACCGAAACGCGGGTGTCCGAGGCGATCGGTCGCGTGGGCGGCCCGAAGCCCTTCGCCTCCCTCAATGGTGTGCGCCTCATTCGGTCAATTGGCTGGGACCAAGCCAAGATCTACGACATCGAGCTCGGAGACATTCAGAGGGGTGACCTGTCCACCAACATCGTCGTCCTGGAAGGCGATCTGATCGTCGTGCCGCCGACGATGCTGGCGCGGGTGGGCTATGCCATGCAGATGCTGCTCTTCCCGTTGCAGCCGCTGCTTAGCGGTGCCGGGCAGGTCGGTATGGTCTATTCAGGCGCTGGCGCGGTCAGAGCGGGTCTCTAAATTGGTGATCGTCTAGTCACGGGCGGTTGCCCTATTTCGCCCGACTAGCCTTGTCGATGATAGAATTCCCGGAGGATTTCCGGAACGTTCCGGATCACTTGGTTTATTACGCCATTGTGATGGGTTCTTATACGACACGGAGATGACGCTATCCCGTCGTGCTGCGGGGAACCTGCCGCTGGCGTGCGCGAAGTTGACCGGTAAGCTCGATCCATCCGCAGAAAATCTCATTGATACGTCGATTTCCTCGACCCCCTCATGCCGACCAGGACCACTCATAGAGGGGCTATTTTACGCCCTGCCGATAGCGACAAGCGCCAATCGGATCCCACTCAAAACCCAGGAGCGAAGCCCAGATGTACGAGAGCTTCTTCGGACTCCGTGAGCTGCCCTTTTCGCTCACGCCAGATCCGCGCTTCCTGTGGTTGTCCGATACCCACGAAGAAGGTCTCGCGACGCTGGTCTACGGGATCACGCGTAATAAGGGCTTTCTGTTGCTTACGGGAGAAGTAGGGACCGGCAAGACCACGCTCCTGCGTGCAGCCCTGCGCGAACTTCCCCGGGACACAGACACGGCACTGATCATCAACACGATCGGATTGACGCCCCTCGACCTGCTCAAGCTCATCGCAGCTGAGTTTGGTATCGAGGGCCGCTTCGAGTCGACCGCGGACTATCTGATCGCAATCAATCGTATGCTCCTCGAGCGTCTGCGAACCGGTCGCAACACGGTCCTGATCATCGACGAGGCGCAGAATCTCGACTCCGCCACCCTCGAAGAGGTGCGGCTGCTTTCGAATCTCGAAACCGATACGGCGAAGCTGATGCAGATCGTGCTGACCGGGCAACCGGAACTCATCCGCAAGCTCGCGAGCCCACAGCTCCGGCAGCTACGTCAGCGCATCGCGATCGAGCATCATATGGAGCCACTCACGCCCGAGCAGGTGCATCCCTACCTCGCACACCGGATCGAGGTTGCTGGGGGTCGCTACGACGAGATCTTCGAGCCCGGCGTCGAGAACGTCTTCTACTGGTTCTCTCAGGGCTGCCCACGCCTGATCAGCCTGCTGGCAGATAGGGTACTGCTTTCGGCGTATTCAAAGCAGATCGCGCCAATCTCGGCAGATTTCGTTGAAGTGAAGGCGAAGTCGATGGAAACGACACGTGCTGCTGGACTCACAGGCGACCTTCATCTGAACAACTAGTCGGCCTCCGGCTCTCAGCCCACTCCAGACTCTCGACTCAAAACGCGTCGCACCGTGATTGGCCTAACACCCACTAGACTCGGCGATCTACCCCTTCTTGAAGAGGTTCTCGAGGTCGTTCAGCGACCGATCGCGATCCGAACTCCCGGCCGCTTCGCCCGCGCCCGGCCGGAAATACTCGCAGCGGTTCCCCCGGTCCTTATCGAGAACGCGTTCGGCGTTGGGTTCCCGGCACTCGTTGTATGCCTGTGGGTCGTGGTGCTCACAGCTCAGGCATACGTGAAGATCTGCCTGGCAGGCATCGCAGTTCGCACGAAAGCCGAGAGGCTCTCCGGGCGTGACGTCGTATTGAGACTGGCAAGCGTGACATCGCATGCCGGCAAAACTGCGGTAAATCCCGCGCAGATGCCACGTCGAATCCGCCTGAAACGAACTTGTTTCGTCGGTCGCCGCAGACTTGCCACAACAGCGCGTCGCGGGCTCTAGTTTCGAGTGGGAGCGGCCGATGCCATGTCATCATGTTTGAGCCCAAGCCGCCTATTCGATCGACCCGAGAAGACGTTATCGAGCTCGCCGGCGATATCGATCGCTTCGTGATTTCTCTCGCGGAACGAATCGACCATATCCAAGATGCTGAGCTCGCTCAGAAATCAGGTGAAGTCGCCGCGCTCGCACAGGCACTCTCTCGAGATGCCGACCACCTCGGGTATCCCTGCATGGCTATGAGCGCTAAGGGCGTTGTGGCGGCCGCTGAGTACTCACAGATGGACGAGCTTCAGGAGACCGTGATCGAGCTAACCGAGATGGCTCAGCGGGTTCGTCAGGGACATCGCGGCGCCGTCTGAGCAGTCGCTTGCGCGGGCGCAGGCTCGCGCGCACTGCAGGCCAATTTACATGAAAAACAGAAACGAGAACGGCGTGCCGTCGGGATTGTGGAGCAGGCCTTCGCCCCAGATCGCGAGCGCCCACAGCGCCGCATTCGTTGTCGCATGCAGCAGCATCACGGCGCTAAGACTTTTTCGGTAGTAGAACCAAAGGTTTGACAGGAATACCCAGGGCACACAGACCCAGTATTCCCAGGGCACGTGCCCCATCGTGAAGACGACAACCGTGACGAGCATGCTGATCGGCGTGTAGATCGCGATCGGCAGATTGCGGAAATCTTCGACCTCCCAGGCATCCGCCACCCGCATCACGAAGCTCCGAATGAAGAGTTCTTCAAAAATCGGTGTGACCAGCGCGTACCCGAATAAGCGCAGACCCAAAATTAAGGCGATGAATTCCTCGCCGGCCATCGCCGCATCAAATTCATCTCCGGGCTCAGGGCGAAGCTCCGGAAACCACACAAAGGGCATCACCCAGACGACCGTGAGCGCGAGCCCCACGAGAATGTCGAGCAGCCCACCAGTCAGCCCGAGCCGCGCTCCCGCACCGCGCCACTCGGGGTAGGCCCCCTGGGCGCGAAACCAGAGCACAAGCCCAAGCACGAATGCCGGCTTGATCGCTAACAGCCATGGCTGTACGACATCTGGGAGCCGTGGGGCAAAAGTCGTGATGACGATGAAAGCCGCGTAGGGAACCAGGTAGGGCCACCATCCGTGCCCCTCTAGGTGAGGCTGCGTGCCGGCGCCGTTAGGCCCGTTCGGATCGGAGGTCATGGCTGTTTCTCTCCGGTGCGCGAGATTTCGGCGCACGGTCCGGCGGGCTCGGAAGGGCTTGTTCGGAAGGAGTGGGCTCGGGAGCTTTAGTTCGGAAGATTCAGAATCTTTGCGGTTTCAGCGGGACTTGCGATTGGGCGCCCTGCCTCTTTGCAGAGTGCGACCGCTTCCTCGACCAGCTCCAGATTGCTCGGCGCGCCGCTTCCCGCATAGTCTTCGAGTCCCACTCGTAAGTGGCCCCCGCGCGACAAAGCGTGACGGGCAACATCGCCATCGGAAATATCCCCAGAAACGACCGCAATCGACCACGGCAGCGAAGCCGTTCCTGTCCGCTCGGAATGATCCGTCAGCATTTCGAGATAGACGTCGAGAGAGCTCTTGCGAGGCGGCAGACCAAACAGCAAGTCAATCGCGCCCTCGCCCCGGTAGCTACGTTCGCCTCCGAAATAGAATCTCAGAAACGCGCCTTTCGGCATCGAACCCGCTCCGTGATAGGCGAGCGCCGCCCGGAGGAAGCCTGGCTCGAAGATCGCCATGCCCGGGGCGAGCCCGAGTCGTTCGCAGAGTGCGAACTTGTAGGCGATGTCCGCGGGCGAATTCATGTACGCCCAATCCGTTTGCATCGGAAGGCCATCGTCGCCCGTCGGCATCAAATTCACCGAGCCGGGATCCACGAACCCCATGCGCAATGGATAAGCTTTGCACAGCGGCTCAATATGGCTCGTCTTCTCTGCGATCGTTTCGCCAAAGACGAGCGTCGGATAGAGAATCGCTTCTGGGAAGCGCTCGTGTATGGGGGCGAAATGTTCGACGTATTGCTGCGCGCCGGCTTCCCCTCCGATCGAAATATCTGGTGCATGGGTATGCACGATCGCTGCGCCCGCCTCAATACATAGCAAGGCATCCGCGACTAACGCCTCTTGGGTCTGAGGCGAATTCGGATTTCGCGCTGTCGTCGTCGCCCCGTTGAGTGCGACCTCGAGAATGACCGGTGCACCGGCTGCGTCAGCCATGCCTAGGAGTGCCCTAGCTGGGTCGGTCGCTGGCCGGGGCGCGCGTCGATCGCTTCATCGAGCAAAGTGCCATTCT
>JASDVF010000066.1:29511-63575 GCA_041440805.1 Myxococcota bacterium
GTCGGTCGCTGGCCGGGGCGCGCGTCGATCGCTTCATCGAGCAAAGTGCCATTCTCGGAGATCTGCGTCCCATTCACGAGCACGGCCCTGATTCCCGTCGGCGTGTCCGCTGTCAACCGATCCGCTCCTGCCGGAAAATCCTGAACACGGCGAATTTCTCCGGGCCCAACTTCGTTCGGATCAAATATGCACACATCCGCGTGCGCGCCCTCGCGAAGTACGCCGCGATCTTCGAATTGGAACAAGCCAGCAGGCTCACCGGTCAGCTTATGCACAGCGGTTTCAAGCGGAATCACTTCCCGCTCACGCACCCAATTGCCTAGCAAGTCCGTCGGCAACGGCGCATCGCATAGCATCCCGACATGCGCGCCGGCATCCGAGAGGCCAAGCGCCATCTGCTTTTGCTGCAGGAGGTGCTCTATGCCCTCCTCGTCATCATTGGCAAGGACGTAGCGGAATCGTGTCTCGAGATTCTCTTCGAGTGAGATCGCGACCATGGCGTCAAAGGGATGTTCGCCACGTTCCTTCGCAATGTCGATCAACTTGCGGTCGACCAGTTCGGGGTAGAGCTCGGTTTCCGCGAGTTCGAAATTCTCCCAGCGAGTCGGCAGCGGCGTATGCGCCAGCTCTTCGATCGCCTTCTTTCGCCACTCCGCATCCTTGTAACGAACCTCGCGCATTTCGGGCGCTTCTGAATAAAGCGACGAGAAGCAATCCGCTTGATCGAAGGAGAATGGCGACTTCAATTGCTGTTGCAACGTGACCTTACGAACGGAGATCTGCGGCCAAACGCCCGTGTCGCCCTTCGCAACTTCTTGCTCGTGTACAGCGGAGCCGTGTTGCCAAAGACCGGGAATCGCAAGCAAAGCCGTATACGTCACGGGCACGCCAACTCGGCGCTGAAAGTCATAGATCTCGTCGAAGGCGAAGCCTCCGCCGAGGGTTGCTTCAATGACGCCACGCCCAAGCTTCGTGAGTTCGCCCGCCATCGCCTCGAATTCTGAGACCCCGCCGACTCGACTACAGATGGGCCTGCCACCGATGCCGACATGGGTTGGAGCGAAACTCGTTGCGAGTCCGACCGCGCCCGCCTGCATGGCCTCGTGGACCGAAGCGCGCATGGCGTTCAGTTCCGCTTCCGTCGCCTCGCGCTCATAGGCGTCGTCTCCCATGTGAAAGATGCGCAGAGCCGTATGCCCGACATAGGCTGAAAAGTTGAGCAGCGTGCCCCGCCGCTCCACTGACGCGAGATATTCCGGGAACGTCTCGAAGTCCCAAGGAATCCCTTCCATGAGAGACGCGGGGTTCATGTCTTCGACTTTTTCGAGAGTCAGCGCGATCGTCTCGCGGTCCTTCTCACGCGTCGGTGCGATCGTGAAGCCGCAATTTCCGGCGACGACGGTCGTCACGCCGTGGTAGCAAGAAGGGGTGAGCGCCGGATCCCAGAAGACCTGCGCGTCATAGTGGGTATGAATATCGATGAACCCGGGCGCGACGACGGCGCCGCTCGCGTCGATCTCCCTATCCCCGGATAATCCCTTGCCGATTGCGGCGATGCGGCCGTCCCGGACGAGTACATCGGCGTCCCGGCGAGGTGCGCCGGTGCCGTCGATGACGGTGCCTCCACGAATTACGATCGATGACATAATTACCCTCTCTGTTGGCTGACCCTCGATCATCGCAGCCGCGGACGTCCTCTGCCAGCGCCTCGTGGCTATGCTTTTGGCTGCTAATCGATCGGCGAGAACCTATCCGCAGCCCAACTTGGAGCCATACGCATGACCCAGCATGAGAACGATCGCCCTGTCGCCCTGATCACCGGCGCGAGCCGCGGGATCGGAGCCGCGACCGCCCTACGACTCGCACGCCGTGGATACGATCTCGTACTGTCAGGGCGCAGCGTGGATAAGCCCGTCGAACACGGCGGGCACGCTTTGTCCGGCGTCTTGACTGAGGTCGCGAAAGAGACGAAGGCTTTGGGTGCGCGCTCGATTGTGGCTCGGCTGGACCTCCTCGATGGCGCGTCGATTGAAGCCGCGGTTCGTGCGGGGCTCGACGGCTTCGGCCGAATCGATGCCGTTGTTCACTGCGCGACTCATGTTGCCAAAGTCGCCACCCATGACCTGCTCGCGACGACGCCGGAGGACCTCGAGGAGAGCCTCGGCGCCAACGTCGTGGGATCGTTCAGGCTTATGCAAAGCGCGCTGCCCAGCATGCTCGAACGCGGCGCAGGCGTATGGATCTCTCTGGTCAGCGGTGCTTCGGTTCTCGATCCGCCGCATCGCGCGAGCGAAGGTGGCTGGACATACGTCTATGGAGCGCAGAAAGCGGGGCTCTATCGGCTCGCGGGGAGCCTCAATACCGAATACGGCGCGAAGGGCATCCGCGCCTACAACCTGCAGCCAGGCATTGTCTCAACGGAAGTCCTCCGTAAAAGCCTGGGAACGGACGGGCCGCTCGAGGACGCATGGGGCGCTTCGCCGCCAGAGGTTCCTGCCGCCGTCATCGAATGGCTCATAGACGAAGATCGCGAAGGCGCTCATCTAGGCAAAGGCGTCCATGCACAGCGCCTCTGCGGCGAGCTTGGGCTCGTCGAAGGATACCGCCACAAAGAGCCGACGCGCTAGTTGCCGTCGCCAACCGAATCGAAATGAGGCAATCCGCTATTCGGGAGACACCCTCGGGCCCGCGCGGCCCAAGGGATTCTCTGTTTATGCTCGGAGCGGAAGTACTTTTTCCGGCAGCGGGTGTCTATAGAGCTTCGCCGCATTCTCGCATAGCATCATGCGGAGCTCGTCTTCAGGGATATGTCCCCAGACGTCAGCGACGAGGTCCTGGCAATCCGGCCACGTGCCGTCCCCGTGCGGGTAGTCGGTCTCGTAGCAGATGTTTTCGATGCCGATGCGGTGACGCGTGTTAATCGTGCCCGGATCATCCAGCGTGCAGAACCAGAAGTTTCGCTTCAACACGTCCGCCGGGCGGTCAGCCCAGCCCAAGCCGTAGCCCGAGCGATCGATGATGTTGTCGAGACGATCCATGAGCATCGCCACCCAACCAATTCCGCCTTCGCTCATCGCGATCTTCAGGTTCGGGTGCTTCAGCGGATATTCAGACCAAAGCCATTCGGAGCACGCTGCCAGCGAGAGCTGACCAAACATCGTCGCCCCCAGCTGCAACATCGGCGAGCCCTCGGGTGCCGGATACATTCCCGACGACCCGACGTGCAGCGAGATCACGGTTTCCGTGTCCGCACAGGCCTGAATGATCGGATCCCAATGCGCGCGGTCCCAAAGGTTAGGCATGTCGACTGCGTGGGGACGCTCGGGAAGCGTCACCGACACGAAGCCGCGTTCGGCGTTGCGATGAATCTCTTCGACGGCCCATGCGGGATCCTGCAAAAATGTGATCCCGCAAGGAATGATCCGGTCGGGATGCGGCTTGTACCACTCCTCGTAGAGCCAGTCGTTCCAAGCACGAACACAAGCTCGCCCTACTTCTTTGTTCTTCGCATTGGCAAAGATCCGACCACAGAAACCAGTAATCTGCGACGGGAAATTCATCTGCGCCCAGATTCCGGCAAGGTCCATGTCGTGCAGGCGCGCGTCGATGTCATAACAGCCGGGGCGCATCTGCTCGAAACGGAAGGGCTCGAGCTCCACAGTTTCAGGACGTCGACCGGCGACCGCATTCATGCCGACCTGGGTGAAAATCTCACCCTCGAATTGCCAGACCTGGTGGCCTTCCGGCGTCTCGATCAGCTTAGGGCCGTCGTCCCGCATATTCGCGGGCAAATAGGTCTCGAAGAGATGCGGCGGCTCGACGACGTGATCGTCCACGGAGATGATCGTGTACTTCTGCTCCCGTGGTTCCGGATCGGGCAGAAAGAGTTGGGGATCGAGTTCGGCAGCGGCCATAGCAGTTCTCCGTGATTGGAATGTAGATAGACGAGTCTATTAGACAGGAACGATCACGCCAGCACCTAAAACGAGTGGGGGTTCAGCCCGATCAGGCGCCCTGCAGCTTTTCAATCGCCTTGCGAGCGGCGGCGTCGTTCTTGGGGTCGGTCGGCACCGGGAACAGGATACGCTCCGCGATGTCGTCGTATTGTTCAAGCAGGATGTCGGCGATCTCGTCATAGGTGCCTTGGGGTACAAAAATGTCAAGGATCTCGTCCGTCACGAGATCATTCATCTCGGCCCATTTCCCCTCGCGCGTATATTGGCGAAGCGACTCACCGATATGCTTGAGTCCGTGATACTCGAGGGTCGGCCAATAGGCGGGCGTGCTCAGCGTAAACACGAGAGCTTCCCTCGCTACTTGGATTTCAGCATCGACTTCTGCTTGCGTCGCACCAGTCGCGATCATAGATCCCGCCGTCAGTTCGATGCGTAGATCTCGCCCCGCGGACTTCGTCCCCTCCTCCAGGCGCGGTCGTGTGACCTCACGCAAGAATCGCGCTTCACTGTTGGTCGGATGCGTCTGAATAGCATCGCCGACCTTACCCACAGCCTTCGTCATCAGCGGTCCGACAGCGCCCATCAAAATCGAGGGCGCACCGCATTCAAGCGGCCCCGGATTAAAGAAGGGTTGAAGACGGTTGAGCGTGTAGGACTCGCTTTCGAAGTTGAGCTGGGTCCCGTTTTGGAAAGTGTCGAAGCAGGCACGGACAGCACCAACGTAGTCGGTCAACCGCGCGGCCGGCGCACTCCAGGGCATGCCGAATCGGCCAATGATGTTTCCCTTGACCTGAGTTCCCAGCCCCAGCTGGAAGCGCCCGTCGGAGTAGGCCTGCAGGTCCCACGCGCCCTGAGCGGCGAGCATTGGACTTCGCGCAAATGCAACCAAAACGCCTTGACTCACCCGCAGCCGTGTCGTCGCGCCGAGCGCGGCCATCGAAGACAGCATGCCATCGTGAACCGCTTCTGCGACGGACAACGTGTCATAGCCAAGCGACTCGACACGCCCGGCGTGTGTCACGACGTCTCGAAGAGCGACGTCCGCCCCCATGGTTGCGGTCACTTTCAGCATTCATTTACTCCTTTGTCATTCTTCGCCGAAGTAGCACTTCGGCGCTTATAGATAGATCGCTCGTTTGGCCTTGCCTAACGTCGAATCTTCTAAAAAGGCGCGTGAGGGGCGCGTACTCGTCCACGCGACTGAACCGCCCGTCCGCTGTGAATTGAAAAACCACGCAAACTTCCGGCGGTGTAAATACCGTTCCGCCCGGCAGCGTGACCGTCACACTATGTTGTTCTGATGGGATCCTCCGAGATGAGCCGACGCACGTCGTCGTACCGAACACCTGCAACACCCTTTTGCGTCCATTCGACGAGATCGGGCACCGCATTGCTCAAGAATCGTTCACTCTTTCTCCCACCAAACCGGTCCGCGAGAGTAGACGGCCCCGTGCGGGATTGCCGCCCAGGGAGTTACTCTTCTTCAATGACGAAAGAGCCCCTACTTCCGCGTGTCGTGATCGATACCGACACGGCCAACGAAGTCGATGATCAATTCGCCCTCGCCTGGGCCTTACGCGCAGGCGACCGGATCATCGCCGGCACCGAATAGACCGCGCGTGGGCAGTTATGGAAGCGTAATCTCATCTTTGAAGACTTATTTGCTCGCGTCAGGGATGGGGAGGTTTAGTCATTTGGTGACGGCACGCTCAGAAATCCGCGTCCAGTTCATTCATGGTCTCGAAGGCAGCCCGCAAGGTTCGAAGGCGCGTCTCTTCGCCGAGCATTTCGAGACGATTACGCCGGAGATGGATACGTCGAGTTTCGAGGGCAGCGTCGATACTCAGGCCGCAGCGCTCTCCGAGTTTCATCCAGATATTCTCGTAGGCAGTTCTTTCGGTGGCGCGGTGGCCGTCGAACTCCTTGCTCGGAGACTCTGGCAAGGGCCCACGATGCTCCTTGCACAAGCCGCGATTCACTATGATCCGGCGGCCAGCCTTCCGCTGGGAATTCCCGTTTGGCTGGTACACGGCACAGGAGACACGCTGATCGATCCGGAACAAAGTCGCCGGCTCGCGGCCACCGCTAACTCCGACGACGTGCGCTTGATCGAGGTGGACGACGACCATCCGCTGCACGCAAGTGTCGCTTCTGGGGCGATCATTGACTGGGTCAAGGAACTTGTAGCCACTACTCAAGTGGAGTCACGGTGAGGGCTCCGCAGCGGCGAATGGATGTATTCGTCGCGCCGCCTCAATCCATTTAAGGGAGAATAATATTGCCGACCGCGATGCGCCTCAATATGACAGGGCATAACGAGGACGCAAAAATTGAATCGGGGCGCTACCGAGCCGCCCTTGAGATGGCTAGCTATGCGGAGGAAAAGGGCTTCGCGGTGGTCAGTGTGGAAGAGCACCACGTCGCAGAGAACGGTTGGCTTCCCTCGCCACTCACACTCGCAGCCGCCATCATCGGACGAACGGATCGAATCTCAGTCAACTGCACCGCGCTCCTCGTGACGCTTTACGATCCGATTCGGCTTGCCGAGGACATCGCCGTCCTCGACCTCATGAGCGGCGGGCGTTTCAGCTTCGTCGCGGGCCTCGGCTATCGCCCCGAGGAATATGCAGCTCTCGACAAGGATTGGGCAAAGCGCGGTCAAGCGATGGACCACGTCCTCGAGACGCTCTTCAAAGCCTGGAGTGGAGAGACCTTTGAATACAACGGGCAGCGAATTCGCGTAACACCCCAACCCCTCTCGCCGGCGGGACCGCCTTTCGCGATTGGAGGCATGAGCAAAGCCGCAGCACGGCGCGCTGCTCGCTTCGGGATTCCCTTTTATCCGCCAATGGAAATGCCCGAGCTCGGGGCCTACTACCTCGAGGAATGCGAGCGACACGGTCGCAAAGGATTCGTCGCCTATCCGGCGGAAGAGAATTCAATGATCTTCATCGACGAAGATCCCGAGCGCGCCTGGCACGAACTCACTCCCTATTTCCTGCGCGAGTGCCGCGAGTACTCCGCTTGGAAGCTCGACGGGGTCCCCCGACCGGGTGAGCAAGCGGTCGAAACCATCGAGGACGTGAAAGCTGCGAAACGCTATGAAATCCTGACTCCTGACGAGTGTGTCGAGAGAATTCGTGCCGCGGGTCCAGATTTCACTCCGTGCGTGCATCCACTCTGCGGAGGGATCCCCGTCGAGCGAGCTTGGCAAGGTCTTGAGTTGTTTGTGACTCGTGTCCTGGACGCCGCTGAGCCTGTATAGGGCTCGCCTAGGGAGTTCGCGGGGCTCGGTTCGCACAGGAATCCCACGCCCAAAACGACGCGAGTGATGCGCTCAGCAAGGAATCTTTTGGCTACGCTTTGCCCCTCATGCAAGTGGATCTGTTCGGCACCTAACGCTGCACCGGACAGCACCAGTTATATTAGGAGCCCCAAATGAAGACCACCCTCGGCCAGTACTGCATCAACGTCGCCAACATGGAGCGCGCCGTCGCTTTCTACCACGACGCGATCGGCCTCGAGATTACCAATACGATTGAAGAAGAGAATTTCCGCGAGACGATTCTCGGGACCGATGGCGGGGCCCGTATCCAGCTCGCCTATCACTTCGGCAAGGACGAGCCGATCGAGCACGTCAACTCATTCTGGAAGCACTACGTCTACACGGACGACTGCAAAGGTCTCTACAAACGCGCGATCGAAGCCGGCGGCACTTCCGTCCTCGAGCCGATGGAACTCGAACGCTGGAACTGCACGATCGCCATGGTCAAAGACCCCGACGGCTATGATCTCGAAATCGTTCAGAACGAGGCGTCTTCCGCCTCGGACTAGACGTTAGTCCCAGAAGGATCCGTCAAGCATGCCTTCGAGCGTCGCCCTATGGGGGATCCGGTTATCCGGGTCCTCCTGCGGCTGCGCCTGACCAAAATGCACCATGCGCTCGCTGATTCGGGACATGATGATCGCGTGTCTGAGCGCGCCGTACGTCTGGTACCAGCGCAGATCCTCAACGACATGGCCCGTTAGTTTCTCGTAGGTTTCGGCTAAATCGTCGGCCTTGAGGAAGTCGGGCAGGCCCGGCGCCCCCATCTGCTCGAAGAGCTTTTGGAAGAAGGTGTGCATGAAGGCGAGCCAGCCAAGATCGATTTCCCGCGTCCCGAGGCCGGCCATCTCCCAGTCGAGAATCGCGACGGGTTCAAAGCCATCGTTCGAATACATGATGTTCCCGATGCGCGAGTCACCCCAGGCGACGACCCGACTCGTTTCCTTTGGCCAGTTTGATTCGAGGAACGTGAAGGCGCGCTCGATCAAGGGCGACCTTCGCGTCGTTGCGATCCACTCGTAGTACGAGCGTTGATTCGCCACGTGGCGACGAAGCGGCGAGTCCCCGGGCTCATCGAACTCGAGGAATCCGACGTCTTGGTTGTCGACGTCGATGGCGTGAATTTTCGCGATCGCCGCAACAGTGTTGTCCTGCATCACCTTGCGCTCTTCGGACGTTGCGTCGAAGACCCAGCCTTCCGATAGATAGGTCGGGACATCCGCGGGCACGCGTCCCCGAAGCCGTTCCATCACGAAGAACGGAGCACCAAGCACGTCCGGATTGAGCTCGATCCACCGCACGTTCGGTACGGGAACCCCGCCCTTCTCCGCCAGGCGAAGTACATCCGCCTGCATCTTCATGTCGTAGGTCGGAAACGTTGGGTGATCCGCTTGCGAAGGGGCCATACGCCCGACGAACGCGCCGCCGCCCGCCCCGCCACCGGCTTCCGTCCATGTCGCATCGAAGAGCAGGGTCTCACTCGACATCCCCGATGCCGAAGGACTAGAGATCTCAGATACCTGTGGTTTCGCACCACCCGGGAGCTGGGAGGCGAGATAGGACTGGAGGCGCTCCCGAATGACATTGTCATCGCGTGTGGTCCGCACGACCGAATCAATGTCCTCGTCGAGCATCTGTCCCTGAGCTTCTTCGTCCGCCATTTTTCAGTCTCCTCGCGGGTGCCGCTTTTCCGGGGCACCTCGTTTTCCAATCTTCGCTTGCGAGTTTTTAGCGCAAGCGATTGCCTCCATGCGGGATTCAGCGAGATAGAATCCAGGCAACCAAGACTCCTCGCCCCCAAATCCGAAGGACTGATTCAGCATGCCTCATCCGACTCAAGGCCCCGATATCCCTGCTGCGGTCCGAACCGACGACCGGCACTTCGACAACCTGCCAGATTTCCCCTTTCCGCCGCACTACGTCGACGTCACCAACCCCTACGACGAGGAATCGCTTCGCCTGCACTACATAGACGAGGGGCCAAAAGACGCGCCCGTCGTGCTCATGGTGCATGGTGAGCCCGCTTGGTCCTTTTTGTACCGAAAGCTGATCCCGGTGTTCGCCGAAGCCGGATTGCGTGCGATCGCGGTCGATCAAATCGGCTTTGGTCGCTCCGACAAGCCGACGCGCCCTTCCCACTACAGCTTCGAAAATCACATCGAATGGGTTCGCCAAGCCGTCGTTGCACTCGACCTCCAGGACATCACTTTGGTTTGCCAGGATTGGGGTGGGCCGGTCGGAATGGGCGTATTCGCGCGAGAGCAGCAGCGGTTCTCCCGGATCTGCGCGGGTAACACGATGCTTCATACCGCCGAAGCGGAACTCGCTGGTCGCATAGAATGGGCCGCCCACGCGGAGGGAGACCTCGATGCGCGAGTGAGTACGTTCCTGCTTGATTGGCGGCAGGCCTCTACCCGGGACCCAAACTTCGAGGCGAGTCCTTCGATTCCTTTCGCGACGGCAAGAGGCGTCAGCGACGCTGTAGCCATGGCCTACGACGCGCCCTTTCCAAGCGAGTGGCACAAGGCGGGGATGCGCCAATACCCGGTACTCATCCCGGTGACGCCGACGGACGAAGGAGCCGCGATCAATCGAGCGACATGGGACGCTCTACGCAGCTTCGATCGACCTTTTCTGACATTATTCGGGGACTCAGATCCGCCGACGCGCGGCTGGGATGAGATCTTTCGTGAGCGGATTCCAGGTGCAAATGGCCAGCCACACCAAACGCTCGAGCGGGCAGGACATTTTTGGCAAGAAGACTGCGGCGCGGAAGCCGCCGCCATGATCGTTAACTGGATTCGAGCGACGAGTTAGGCGCTAGACTCAAAGCACTCGTGTAAGGAGGCCATGATTATGAGTGCAGCAATCAGTGATGTATCGCCCCGCTATCCGGAGATCGACTTCGCGACGGATGCCGTGCCTGAACTACACGCCGTGCTACGCGAATTGCGGACCGAGGCGCCCGTCGTCCCCGTTCGGTACCACGGCGGCACCGCTTACTTGATTACTCGCTTCTCCGAACTCAAAGCGGCGATGATGGACGATGCTTCCTTCCCGTCCGCGGCGGCCTACGTGCGGCACTCGGGTCCGGTCATGGGCAAGACGATTCAGTGCATGGGCGGCGACGAACATCGACGCAATCGCGGTCTCGTGTCTGCCGCGTTTCGCCCGCGCCTGATGACCGAGTTCGTCGAAGCGTTCCTCACCCCCGTCGCTCACCAACTCATTGATGAAATCCTGGAAGCGCAGCCTTCGCGCCAATCAGGAGCCGCCGGAAGCGCGGATCTCGTTCAAGACTACACCGTTCGTTATGCGTTCACCGTCATCACGCGCCTGCTTGATTTTCCGCCGACAGATTTCGAACGCCTGAAGCGCTGGGGCGATGGCTTGATCGATTTTCCATGGAACCCCAAGGCCGCGGAGCAGGCGTCGCGCGAGTTCACGGAGTACCTAACACCCTTGATCGAGGAAAGGCGCCATAACCCCGGCGAAGACCTGCTTTCTTCGCTCGCCACGACCGAGGTCGACGGCGAGCATCTCGGCGAAGAAGAGATCTTCTCGTTCCTGCGACTGCTCTTTCCAGCCGGCGCCGATACGACTTATCGCGGCCTCGGCAGCATGTTCTACGCGTCGCTGAAACACCCGGAGGTCTATGCGGCCATCCAAGAGGAACCGGAACTCGTGCCGGCCGTCGTCCAGGAATCACTTCGCTGGGAAGGCCCAACAGCGATCCTCCCGCGCTTCGCGCCTAAGGACGTGAACTGGGCCGGTGTCGAAATTCCTGCCGGCTCTGAGGTCCTCTTCGGGATTACCTCGGCGAACAGAGACGATTCGGTCTTTAGCGATCCGGATAGTTTCAATCCACGCCGGTCCGAGCGCGAGTTCCTGACCTTCGGACACGGCCTGCACTTTTGCCTTGGCTCCCATCTCGCAAGACGCGAAATGGAAGTGAGCCTGCGGGTCTTCTCCGAGCGACTTCCCGACCTACACCTCGCCGACGGGGCAAAGGCACAAATCGAAGGGACAGTTTTGCGGGGTCCAGCCACGCTCCCCGTCGAGTTCACCTATTCTTAGAGCCATACTCGCTAAGCTCTGGTACTAAAAAAAGAAAATGCCGCACTCGGCAAGCCGAGCGCGGCATTTTTGTTCTGTGCAGCCTGGGTACGCCCGCCAAAGCGAGGCGTCCTAAGCGACTCGGATCAGACGCGCGTGAGCGTGTGCTTGTCCGTGTGATCCATCTCCTTGCCGTCCATGGACTTCATAGCCATGACCGTGTTCTCCTCGTAGGAGAACGTGTCGCCATCGATCTTGTAGGAGGACTCGTAACGCGTGCACTTGGCGTTCTCGAGAAGGTACGGGTTCGAAAGCACGCCCCAATCCTCGGCGCCGATCTTGGCACTTAGGCTGAACGATGTGTCGTCTGCCTTGGCCGTGCCGCCGGCGAGGATCGTCGACATGCGAGGCACCATGAAGCAGCGCATCACTTCGCCACGCGCCGGGTCCCAGCCCCAGAAACCGAGCTCGGTGTGGAAGATGTCGTCGGAGCCCGTTCGCTTCGCAGCGGTGATGTAGTCGAGGCACCAGATCTTCTGCTTGCCGTTGTCTACGTCACCAACGATTTTGAACGTCATTTCCTCGGTGTAAGTTTCCTCGATGACCTTCTTCTGTTCGTAGTCGTACGAGACATTGACGCCGCTTTCGCCGCGCCAGCTACCGATGAGACCGGCAAGCGGTCCGAATTCTTCATTGGCCATGGGTTTGAATTCCCTCTTAAATGATGTGCTTCTTAACGAAGTTTTGGTTGTAGAAGCGGGCAGTCGATCAAACCGCCCCCAAACGGAAAAATGGCTGAGCCCTAAAGCGCTGCCAAGATCGCGTCAGCTGCGCTGACTTCGAACTTCCCAGGCGCCTCGACGGCCAACTTGGTGACTGTACCGTCGTCGATGATCGCAGCGAATCGCTGGCAGCGCAGGCCGAAGCCTATGCCGGAGCCATCCATTTCAAGGCCGAGAGCCTTGGTCAGATCGCCATTGCCGTCGGCAATCATGCGGACCTTGTCGCCTGTGCCACGATCTTCGCCCCAAGCGCCCATCACGAAGGCGTCGTTCACAGAAAGGCAGATGATTTCATCGACGCCCTTCGCCTTCAGTGCATCGGCATTCTCGACGTAGCCGGGCAGATGCTGGTTACTGCAGGTCGGCGTAAAAGCACCGGGGACCGCGAACAGAACCACCTTCTTGCCGCCAAAGAGTTCGTCGGTCGTCACGTCGGACATGTCGGTGTTCTTGACCGTGACTGCAGGAATTTTTTCGCCTTCTGAAATCGCCACTCGGTAGATCCTCTTTTCATTTTGGATTCGCGTTCGCTCTCTTGCGCCCGCAGAAGATTGTCATGATTAGGTTTGAAATAGACGGTTGCCGCGTGCAGCGGCGACCGCGCGGACGATAGCATGCCCACGGGCGGAAGCGTGGTCGCGAGCGCCCCCTCCGCTATACCCAGATGGCCCCTGTCGACCAAAGGAATCATTCGCGAATGCGCCGAATCAGAAGGCTCCGAAACCCTCAGGGGCCGGTGCAGGGAACAAGGGCCCGCCTCGCCCTCCTCCACGTATTTGCCGTCGTCCTCGCGTCGCTGATCGGCTGCTCTGACTCCGAGACCGCGGACGCGCCCGCCTCGGGCTCTGGCTCTGACTCAGGCTCTGCCGATTCCGAGACACCCACCGCAAACGGCTCGCCTCCGTCAGTTGTGCTGATCGTGACCGAAAGCCTGCGAACCGACGCCGTCGGGAGCTATGGCAAGGACCGCCAGAGTCCTCTCCCGCTGGGCGATTTTTCCGTTACGCCACATATCGACGAGATCGCCACCCGTGGCACCCGTTATGCCTGGGCCATCGCCGCCTCGCCCTCGACCGTTACCAGCCACGCCTCGATCTTCACTGGATTGCCGCCCCAGGAACATGGCGCGGGACTATGGACCGAAATCGGCGCACCTGAAGACTTGGAAATGCTTGCCGAGACTCTCGCTGCGAAGGGGTACGAAACGATCGGGTTCAGCGAAAACCCAATCGCCGGTCCGGAATTTGGTCTCGATCAAGGATTCGAACGGTTCGTGACACCCGAGCCCGCCAGACTCGCCGAGCGACTTAACGAAGGAAACTCTGGCACGCGGGACTTCAACACTGTTTCGCGTATCAAGAGATGGTTGAAGGGGCGCGACACGAGTCGCCCCTATTTCCTTTTCGTCAATCTTGCTGATGCTCATTTACCCTGGGAACACCGCGCAGACAATCGATTCCTCCCCAAGCGCCTAGCGCAACATCAACTAGACGACGTCTTGGCGCTGCGCCCGCAACAATTCAGGATCTGTCGCAGGCTTCCGCATAACGAGGCCCTCGAAGTGCTGGCCGCCCTCTATCTCGAAGAGGTCGCCGCGGCGGATCGGAAAATCGGCGAGATCGACGGTCTTCTGCGAGAGCATGCGGAGTCCTCAAGCGATCAGCCCCCGATCACTGTGGTCACTGCCGATCACGGAACGCACCTGGGCGAACAAAAAATGCTTGGGCATGAGTTTGCTGTGGACAACAGAACCCTTCATGTGCCCCTGATCGTCGCTGGTGTAGATCCGACGGCGAGCCCCGGGGTCGTGGTCGAAACACCCATCGCACAGAGGCGCTTGGCCCACTCGATTCGCTGCTGGGCAGGCGATGAGTCCGATTGCGAGGAGGGACTTCCGAAGGACGATGCAGAAGCCGCCGGTCGTGAAACTTCGCCCATTATTTCGATCGCTGGAAACGACACGAAGACTCGCCCCCCGGCCTACGTCGTCGATAGCGGGTTCCTTGATGGGCAGAGCCACTATGCAAGTGCCTTCTGCGAATTGGAAGACGGCTATTGGGGCCGTGCAGTCTCGTATTTCGACCCGCCTCACAAATTCGTATGGCGCCAATACGGGCCGGAAGCACTCTACGACCTGAGTTGGGATCCATCCGAAAAATCAGATCAGATCGAGCGCCGAAAAGACTTAGCGGATTCGATGAAGGACGAAGTTTTAGCCCTTATCGACGCGAAGCGGCTCGACAAGCTTCGACGCTTCTCCTCCGAGGACCGGCCGCTCGGTGAGCGAGCGGCAGAAGCCTTTCTCGCCGGCCGCGAGGCGATGCTTGCTGATCAAACCGTAGCGACGGACATCGTCTGGTTCGCCCAAGAGATTTTGAAGGACCGGCCAGACCCGATGTTAGGCGCTTGGGTCGAACATCAGATACCGCTTCAAGAAGAAGACATGTACTACCCGATTCTCGACCCCACGAGGCTTTCGCCTATCGAGATTCCCGAGGAATTGCCCGGCGGCCTCATGAAATTCGCGATCTATCTGCTGGCTGCAGTCGGGGGGCCTGAGTCTCGAGCGCTGCCTATATTCGAAGAGTATCTCGCGCTCGAGAACGCGACTGGATACGTTCTCACTCATCAATTGAGCGGGCTTGAATGGGCTAGAGCCATGGGCCGCCCGTTCCCTGACTCGACGTATGCTCGGTCACGCGAATTCACCGATCAAATCGCGATAGAGCACGCCTCGGACCACCGCTTCCGAGATCTTTGGGCAGAGCGCGCCGCGTTCCTTACCCTATTCGCCGATCCGAGTGAAGAGGACCTCGCACGCTGGACGGAGATGATTGTCGAATCCCATCTCGGCGACGGAGACTGGGGACATTTCGCGACCGACATGACCTTCGACGGGGAGACAAGAGTCGGTGAGCATCCCCGTGCCCATGTCCGCGGAATGTCCATGATCGTGCTGTCACGCTATCTCTCGCTACATGCGGACCCGGGACTCCCCGACTGGAATACAAACCCTTAGGCGCCTCTCAGCCGCCTCTTAGGCCTCAATTAGGCGCCTATCCGCATCACCTGGGCGCGGGGGGGCATATCCCCTAATAGTCTTTCCATGCGCCGGAGCAAGTACGCCTGAATTTGTTATTCGACGTAGCCCAGCGCCTTAAGCGCGCGCGCGGCCTCTTCGCTCAAATCTGTTGGCAGAACTGTCGTTCGATTCAGAACGTTCTCGGTCACGAAAGCTTCAAGCTCTGCCGTAAGTGACTCCGCCGATTCTCTCTGGCGTAAAAGTTGGTCTGTCTTTTCAAGGGGGTCCCAGGAGAGATCGAAGAGCCCCTGCACTTCGCCGCCGCCCCAGTGGAGCTTATGCGGATAGCGAATCATCGATACGAGTTCCCCGTACACTGGATCATTGGGGCCGCAATTGCCTCGTGACTGATCGACGACTGGCACGTGATCCGGAAGTCCTAGCTGACGGCGAACAGGTTCAGCGAGTTCCGTACTTCGGTCGCTCCAGATGCTAAAAATCGGCTCCGGAGTCAGCTCGGCTGCCGCTCGAGCGATGGAGGCGCCGCACTCCGCACCTACGGCCCAACAAAGGATCGATGCGCGAAGCGAGCGAAGTTCCACGGCCGCTGCGATGGGTCCTACGTCTAGATCAGGTGCTCCATTTACAACGAGCGGAATGTGGAGGGCCGGAGTCCGCACTGTGAAGCGATGGCCCATTAGGTCATGCTCGCCTAGGTGTTCACCATGGTCTGCCGTAACGACGGTGATCTGCGACTCCCCTCGTGAGCCGGCTCGAAGAGCAGCCAGTACACGACCTAGCTTGGCGTCTGCCGCATGTACATCTCCTAGATAGAGCCCCGAGAGCAGCTCAGCGTCCCTGCTTGACGGAACGCTTCGGCAGATCGCACTGGGGATCGGATGTCGTTTCACCACTGCCTTGAGTTCATCGCGCGGAGTCTCGGCAGGAACCCAAGGGTTCTCCGCACGCACGCTGTAGGGATCGTGAGCATCCATAATGTTCACGAAGACAAAGGCCGGTTTCGATGAATCGCGCGTTCGTTGCCAAGCGGCGACGCGTGCGGCCAAGCCGAAAAATCGCATCGAGGAATCCCCTGCCTGCTCCGCTCGAACCACATCCGCCATATTCGTCACTTCATAGTGATCGAAACCCTGATCGAATCCGAATTCAGGACTCACCAGTGCATTTTCAGCGAAGCCCGCGGTCTCATAGCCTTCGGCGCGCAAGGCTTCCGCCAACATCGCGACGTCGTCCGAGACGCGGTAGACCCCGTCCAGCCCCACGCCGTGCTCATCAACGCGCAGTCCCGAAAACATCGACGCATGGCTCGATACCGTCCACGGAGACGGCGCGAAGGCGTACTCGAATCGCGCCCCTGTCGCGGCCAGTGCATCTACGTTAGGCGTCGTCCCTTCAACGTTGCCGTAGGCGGAAATAGCGTCGGCCCGGGTCGTATCAAGGACCGCGAGAATAATCGTTGGACGGGCATCATTCCGTGTCGGGACGGACGCGACCTCAGCTGCCACAGGGACCGACAGTGCCCCGTCGCGCGCGTTCCCACCATCATCCTGACAGCCGATCGCCTGTAGTAATAAAAGTCCGAGGAGCGCAGATGCCGCCCGAATTCCCATCGACGGGACCCTGGTCGAGGCCGCAGCGGTCTCACTAATGCAGGATTTGGAGGTGTCAAAGTGCGTCACAGATGCGGTTCTCCAGGGCGCCCTTGATAGTGACCGACTAAATCGTAGAGGACATTTAGCAGCCATAACGACCTTCAATCGCCAAACTACCTCAAACTCTCCGCTCAGTAGCAAACGGGCATTGCAGATCCGGTTGAGTCGATCCTATTCGACGTATCCAAGAGCCTTTAACGTCCGAAGAGCATCCTCGCTCAAATCAGTCGGCCGAACCTCTTGGCGGTTCAGAACATTTTCGGCCACGAAGGCCTCAAGCTCTGCGACTAACGGGCTCGCGCGGCCCTTGGCTGCTGAAAGCTGATTCGACTTCTCGAGCGGGTCCCACGAGAGGTCGAAGAGGCCCTGCACTTGGCCGCCGCTCCAGTGGACCTTATATGGAAAACGGATCAGCGACACCAGTTCCCCGAAAACAGGGTCGTCGGCCTGACAGCCTTCCCGGGATGGATCGACTATGGAAACGTCGTCAGAAATCCCGAGTTCGCGCCTGATGGGTTCGACGAATTCAATGCTTCGGTCACTCCATATACTAAAAATGGGATCCTCTGATTGGCCTTGCGAAGCCTGTACAATTGACGCGTCGCACTCCTCGAGTCCCCCCCAACACAGAATCGATGCGTAAAGAGATCGGAGTTCCACAGCCGCTGAAACCCGGCCAAGGGCAAGGTCGGGCGCACCATTGACCACGAGCGGGATATGCAGCGCGGGGGTTCGCGTTGAGAATCGGTGCCCCATCAGGTCGTGTTCGCCGAGATGTTCGCCGTGATCCGAGGTCACGATCGTGATCCGGGGCTCCCCTGCCGAGTTGCTCTCGAGCGCTGCCAGAACCTTGCCGAGCTTGGCGTCCGCTGAATGAACATTTCCCAAGTAGAGACCCGAAAGAAGTTCCGTGTCCGCTCGGGACGGTGCCCGTCTACAGATCGCGTTCGAAATCGGATGCCGCTTTACGACGGCGTCGAGCTCTTGTCGGGAAGTTTCAGACGAGACCCAGGGGTTCGTCGGCCTAACGATGTACGGGTCATGCGCCTCCATGATGTTCACGAATACGAAGGCAGGCTTGGAGTGGTCTCGCGTTTTTTGCCATGCGGCGACTCTGCGCGGCAAATCGAACCACTCGTAGGTCAGATCACCCGAAAGCGCATTCTTCACCGAGTCCGAAAGCTTAGGCACCTCGTAGTGATCGAATCCTTGAGCAAGCCCAAATTCGGAGCTGACCAGCGGATTCTCCGCGAAACCCGCCGTTTCATACCCGGCGGCACGCAAGCCTTCCGCCAGCATGGGAATTTCATCTGGTGCTCGGTAGATGCCATCCAGTCCGACCCCATGCTCATCCACCCGCAACCCCGAAAACAGCGACGCGTGACTGGAGACCGTCCACGGCGACGGCGCATAGGCATACTCGAAACGCGTCCCAGTAGATGCGAGGGCATCTACATTCGGCGTCGTCCCTTCCACCTCGCCGTAGGCGGAGACGGAATCCGCGCGCGTGGTGTCGAGCACTACGAGAATAATCGTCGGGCGTTGATCCTCACGCTGCGGCACGGCCGCCGCCGGCTTGGAAATAGGTCCCGATGTCGCAGCCCCCCCCGAAGCGCCTCCATCGTCACCGCATCCAACCACCGAAACCAAAAGAAGCGCGAACGCGACCCGATACGCGGCACTCAGGCACCAGTGCCGAGGCCTCGACGTGTCGTCAATCAGGATCTTGTGCTCGTCGAAATGTCTCACTGATCCGGTTCTCCTTGCTCTCTCTCAATCGTCGCCAACAGCATCGTAGGGGCTATCGTCGGATGAGCTACCTCAACCGACGTCGCGAACCGCTTCACTCTCGGGTTTCGCGCTGCCGTATAACCGGAGCCCGCCCTCATGGAACTCGACTACGCTCGCCTAGACCCCGAACTCGCCGTGATCCTTCCTGCGCTCCCCGCTGCTCTCGCGGACATCCACCGGGGCAACATCGCAGACGTGCGGGCCATGATGGATGGCCAGCCCGCGGCCGCAATCGAAACTGATGTCGTAATCTCTGAACGAACGATTGCCGGCCCCGGTGGCGACCTTCCGCTGGTCACCTATCGCCGCCCCTCGAAAGACGTGCAGCCGTGCCTACTCTGGATTCATGGCGGTGGGTATCTATTTGGCACCGCACGAGACGATCGCGCGCGCCGTATCGCCGAGCACCTCGACTGCACGGTCATCTCTGTTGAGTACCGCCTAGCACCAGAGCACCCGTTTCCTGCGGGCCCTGACGATTGTTTTGCCGCTCTCGAATGGGTGGTCGCCAATGCCGATGAGCTCAAGATCGACGCGTCGCGCATCGCCATTGGGGGCGCAAGTGCCGGAGGCGGAATGGCCGCTGGCCTGGCGCTCATGAATCGAGACCGTGGTGGGCCGGAGGTCACTTTCCAGCTCTTGCTCTACCCGATGATCGACAACTTCCACGATACGCCCTCTGGTCAGTGCACTAATAATCCGGTCTGGAACCGAAAAACTTCCTTCAATGCCTGGGAAATGTATCTGGGCGGCGAACCAGGCAAGGACGCATCTCCGTACGCGGCCGCTGCACGGGCAACAGACCTAACAGGTCTCCCGCCCGCCTACATCTGTGTCGGTGGCGAAGACCTATTTCGAGACGAGGACATCGAGTACGCCCAGCGCCTCATGGCGGCAGGCGTCGCCTGCGAGCTTTCGGTGTACCCGGGGCTCTTCCATGGCGGCGACATGTTCCTTCCAGACGCCAAAGTCAGCCAACGTCTAGAGCGCGGTCTCACCCATGCTCTGGGACAACGGCTCGGGATCTAGCCTACTCGTTAGGCCACACCCCTCAGGTGGCAGAAGTAGCAGAGGCCGCAGCCTCGTAGCCGGCCTTCATTCGAGAGACTTCTTCCCAACCGAAGTATCCGGTGATGCCGTTGTCATCAAAGAATACGAGCGGCCCTTCGCAAAGAAAGAAGTACTCGGTGTCCTCGAGTGCTTCCGTCTTATCGTGGATCATGCCGTTGCGTTCGTAGATGTAGTCGCCGGCCTCGAGAACCGCATCCCGGATTTCGAGCTTTCCAGAGATGATATACGTGTGCGCAGAGGACAGGTGCTTATGTGGCGCCGCCACGTAGCCCTTCTTCCACCGGAATAACACAGCCCACTGCCCGTTCTCCTCGCCCACGAAGAGAACCTTGATAAAGGCCTTCCCTTCGAGGTCGTTCGGAATCCATCCCGATTCTCCGCCCGAGACTAATGTGTCGATCAGGTTTGGATTCAGCGGCAACATATGTTCAGGCACTGCGCTCATTGGATCCTCATTTCATGTTGATGGCTTTGTCGAAGGCCGGGCGCGCGGCGATCCGGTCGACATAGGCCTTTAAATTAGTCATCTCGTCCTTCACGCAACCGAGCCGGTTACTCATGAAGCACGCGTGGCCGAGCATAATGTCCGCCGCGGAGAAATCTCCGATTAGATAGTCCTTCCCTGCGAGCGCCTCGTCGATGGGCGCGAGGGCCCGTGTGAGGAGTCGCTGTGCCTGTCCGAGGGCCTTTTCGTCGCGACGATCCGGGGGCAATAAGATCGTCTGAACGATGATCGTGTTCACTGGCGGCATCACCATTCCTTCGCAGTAGTGAAACCACTGGAGGTAGGCGGGAAAGCGCTCGTCCTCGACAGCCGGCTTGAGGCCGCCCCTCCCGAAGCGCTCCAATACATATTCCACAATCGCTCCGGATTCCCAGAGCATTAGGTCGCCATCCTCGAGCACCGGAACTCGACCGAGCGGATGACGGGCGCGATGTTCATCGGATTTTAGATCCTTTGGATGAAAGGCCATGTTGTTAATCTCGTAGGGAAGTCCGAGTTCTTCGAAAAGCCAAACGATCCGACCCGCACGGGAGTTGGGCGCGAAATGCAGCTTGAGCATGAACATTCTCCTGCGCCGATCGATGGCGACCGGGTTACTATAATAGAGGCCGTGCGGACTCCGCATCCGGCAGTTATCCCTGTTGAACGTTTGCTAGAGGCCATCTTTTTGAAGTTCACGACCCGCCATCGAACGTCGCGCGGCCTGCAGCCGAATGGGCGAATTGGATTCGTCTTTCTCTTGGGAATTGCGCTCGCAGTGTTCTCTTCGCTCGGTTGTTCGCCCACGACGAGTTCGACCGACGGTTCGGCGGAGCAGCCGCGATTCGAGATCAGCGAACGCGGTCGGCTGTCTATCTCAGCAAGTGCCTTCGGCGATGCGACTAAGATCGGGCTTGATCTCGAACTCGACGACGGCGATTATGAGGAGTCGTCGCGAGTCACGCGGATTGTCAGCGTCGATGGGAGGCGTCTCGACACGCGAGCAGAACGGATCGAGGCGCGGCCAACACGTTTCCTGGTGCAAGTCCCGGCTGAGTTCCTCGCACCTGGCCTCTACATGATCGAGGTTGAGACCCTTGAGCGGCATGCGATCAAGCTCCGCCGCTACACCCTCGACGTGGCTCTCGAAGCCGGCCAATGAGCCGAGCACGGCTTCACGGAAGCGCAGTCGACACGCAATATTGATGTAACACGCGCGTTCGCGCCCTCCCCAAAGCCTCTAGGCAGCTCTCACCGAACTCCCGCACTACAGCGATGAATTGCGTGTGCGATTCGGGCAAGATCCGCGTAGAATATTGACTGCGGTGCCCAACCCACAGTTTGGGCGCGGCTCCGCTCTGCGTGGCCACCGTTTTCGCCCCCAAGGAGCGGCCTTCAACAATGATGCCCTTTCATCCCACATCTCGTGCCCGAGCCAACCACGGCGCCACTGCATCGATTAGCCGCCTCACCGAGAAGAAGCCATCTCGTACGTTGCTGGTCCTGGCAAGCCTCTTCCTCCTGCTGACGACTTTCGCGGCACAAGCCCAAGTTTCGTTTGTAGCGTTCGAGAGCGGCCACGTTCGGCCCGTCGCCCTTTCGCCAGACGGATCGCAGCTCTTCGCGGTGAATACGCCCGATAATGCCCTCGAAATCTTCGATGTTCATGCGGGCGGCCTAACACATGTAGGATCGGTTCCCGTCGGCTTGGAGCCCGTGGCCGTCGCGGCCCGCACGAACGATGAGATCTGGGTCGTCAATCATCTGAGCGACTCGGTGAGCATCGTCGATCTCTCAGGAGCGTCGCCGATTGTGAGCCGCACCCTGCTCGTCGGCGATGAACCACGAGATATTGTGTTTGCGGGAACCGGTGGCAACCGTGCCTTTATTTCCACCGCGCATCGCGGCCAGCACCGCAGCCATCCGTCGATCGCAGGCGTCTTCAGCCCTGGCAATCCCGCGGACCCGCGGCTCACCAGCCCCGGCATCGGTCGCGCTGACGTTTGGGTTTTCGACGCGCTGGCACTCGGCACAACATTAGGCGGAACGCCCGTAGAGGTACTCACCTTCTTTGCTGACACGCCTCGGGCACTCGCGACGGACGGCACGAATGTCTACGTCGCCGCCTTCATGTCCGGCAATCAGACCGCCACCGTCGGAGAAACTTTCGTTCCCGACGGTTTCGATAGTGCGGTCGCAGCTGGCGGAGCTCCCGGCGGAGTCGTTGGACCTAACGACAATGACGGCGGTGACGTAGCGCCAGAGACCGGTGTGATTGTCAAGTTTGACGGGGTGAACTGGAAGGACGCTCTGGGGCGCGACTGGGACGCGCTGGTGCCCTTCTCACTCCCAGACCATGACGTATTCACGGTGAACGCGAATACCCTGGCTAAGGGGACTGTCTTCGAATCCGTCGGCACGATTCTCTTCAACATGGTCGTCAATCCTGCAAGCGGAAAGCTCTACGTCACTAACACCGAGAGTCCGAACGAAATCCGCTTCGAAGGCGCCGGCATTCACGGAGGCTCGACGGTTCAAGGACATCTTTCCGAAACGCGTATTTCGGTCCTCGACCTCGCCGTTCCCTCGGTTGATGTTCAGCACCTCAATCAACATATTGACTACAACGCTTTGCATACCGACGCAGGCGCCAACCACACCGCCATCAACCAACAAAAAAATCACAGCCTCGCGACGCCGCTCCAGCCGGTGCTCTCGAGTGATGGCGAGACGCTTTATGTCGCCGCTTTCGGCTCCTCCCGAATCGGCGTCTTCAGCCGAACCGAGATTGAAGATCCCGCGTTCGAAGCCAACTTCGATCCGACGGCACAAAGCGCGGACTACTTGACGACGATCGGCGGCGGGCCCACGGGCATGGCGCTCGATGAGACCAATAATCGGCTTTATGTGATGACGCGTTTCAATAACTCGATCGAAGTGATAGACCTCACGACCGAAGCCTCTTGGGCGATTCACCCGCTTCACAACCCTGAGCCGGCTTCTCTCGTCGACGGACGCTCTTTCCTCTACGACGCGGTGGCGACCTCAGGCAATGGCGAAGCGTCCTGCGCGAGCTGCCATATTTTCGGCGACTTCGATGCGCTGGCTTGGAACCTCGGCGATCCCGATGGTGCGGTCAGCACTAACAACCAGCCCCAGCCCGACCCCGTGCTCGAGTTTACGAATCCGACGCAGCCCTTCCATCCCATGAAGGGCCCCATGACGACACAAACCCTGCGCGGCATGTCGACCCACGGCGCGCTGCATTGGCGCGGGGATCGTGCGGACGGAGTCTTAGGCACGGACCCCTGTAACACGGCGGGATACAGCCAACTGAATGCGACGGAGGCCCCGTGCGAAGAGGATCCAGCATTCCGCAACTTTATCGTCGCCTTCGAAGACCTCGTCGGAAAAGAAGGCACGATCACGCCCTCTGAGATGCAGCAATTCGCCGACTTCATCTTCCAGGTGCAGCTGCCGCCTAACCCCGTGCGACGATTCGACGACACGCTTCGCAACCCACCGATCCCGACGCCGAGCGAAACACGCGGTGAGGACCGTTGGTTCAGCTGCGGTCCCGGGACGACGGAATGCGCGCAATTGGACGCCAATGCAACCGATACCGTCGAAGACTGCGACGGCTGCCATAGCCTCGACCCCCTAAACGGCTTTTACGGATCTGGCGGCGAAGACAGCTTTGAAAATGAACCGCAGCACATGAAGGTCCCGCATATCCGAAACATGGTGAACAAGGTCGGCATGTTCAGCGTCGCCGGAGACCAGGTGCGCGGCACTGGCTTCCTGCATGACGGCTCGACGGATACGCTGCTGACCTTCGTGAGCGCCGGGGTCTTTGCCCTGTCACCGCAAGACCGGCTCGATCTCGAGGCGTTCATGCTCGTTTCGCCCACCGATATCGCGCCGATCGTCGGCCAGCAGGTCACGATCACGCCGGCGACGTTCGCGGTCACCGACATCAACAACCGCATAGGCCTCATCGATACCCAAGCGGGCCAAGCCTTTGCTTCGAAGATTCTCGGCGGCATGGTGACGCAGTGCGACGTCATCGTGAAGACAGTCGAAGGCGGTGTCGAAAAGGGTTACACGAGCGCGAACGGTGCCCTGTACACCCCGGACGACGGCGGTCCGGCGATTTTGGAAGCGATTCTTCGCGCGAAAGCAGACCCGGCAGGCGATGCTCAATCGCTCACCTATACAGCGGTTCCGCCTGGCGCAGGCGTGCGCATGGGCATTGACCGGGATGAGGATCAAATCCTCAATGGCCTCGACAACTGCCCCGGCGCGGCGAATGGCCCTGGCGGCGGTACCTGCATCGCCGGCGACGCAGCGCTTCTCGGGCTCGAATGTCTCATTGGAACAGAGTGCGGAGCGGCGGGTGTCTGTTCCATCGCTCAAGAAGATGGAGACTCGAACCTCGTCGGCGATGCGTGTGAGCCTTCAATCGTTCCAGAACCCTCGGGACTCACCATGCTGACCGTTGGAATCAGTGCCCTGCTGGGACTATCCCGTCGGCGAACTCAGAGAGCCCACGGCCGTTAGGCGCCGCGATCGTGCGCGCGGGGATCGGTGCCCCACGCCAGACCGACGTTCGCTGCGGCTCCCTCAGCGGGCGCTTCCACGCGTCCGTCGCGAGCAAAGCGAGACACAAGAGAACCATCGACATGAAGCCTGCTCGACTCAGAGCTTCCCGCGCCGGTCACCAGCCGGAAATGCGCCCGAGCGAGTACGGGTCGCATCAGTTCTGTCTCTTCGACGCCGACCTTGATCTCTAAATGTCGAGCGAACCCCTCTGCAAAATCGAATCCCGCGATTCCTCAGCCGTTAAAGGCACCGTATAATCTCGATATGCCCCTGGCTCCCAGCATCATCGATATAAGCGGTCTTCTCGAGGGCCATGCCCCTGCGGTCGCGCGTGTAGCGGTCGAGATTGAGGAGCCGTGTCAACGGCTCGGTCTATTTCAAATCGTAGGCCACGGAATTAGTAGAGAGGAGCTCACGGCTTTCGATCGGGCGATGCGCGCATTTTTCGCGCTGCACGGCGATGCGAAAAATTCAGTCCGAAGATCCCGTGATAATGCCTGGGGCTACTACGACGAAGAGCTCACGAAGAATCGACCTGATTGGAAAGAGGTTTTCGACTACGGCACAGAGTCGTTAGAGGACCGGACGCGAGCTGCCCACAGCGACGGCGTCAACCGGTGGCCCAAGGGCGAGACGCAACTGCAGCGCACCCTCTTGCATCACCACTCGGCCTGTACGCGCATCGCCCGCGCTCTGCTTAAGGCGCTCGCAACAAGTCTCGAATTAGCGCAGAGCCGGCTGGATCCGTACTTCGAGGACGACTCAAGCTTTACTCGGCTCAACTACTATCCGCGCTGCGAGGACCCCGCAGCGCCTGATGCCCCACCTATTCCTGGGACCGGACACCTCGGGGTTCATCCTCACAGTGATGCAGGCGCATTCACACTTCTCTACCAGGATGAAGTCTCGAGCTTGCAGGTCTGGGACGGAAACGTTTTCGAAACCGTGCAGTCCGAGCCTGGCGCCCTCACCGTCAACCTTGGCGATATGCTTCGCGTCTGGAGTAACGACCGTTATCGCTCGCCGGTTCATCGCGTGCTGGCGCGCACCGATCGCGAACGCTTCAGCGCGCCCTTCTTCTTCAATCCACGCTACGACACGCTATGCAGCCCTCTGGCCGGTCGCGAAGAATCGAGATTCACGCCGCGCTTTCGTGAGGTCTCCTGGGCCCATTTTCGTGACCAGCGCTCCGCCGGCGACTTTGCGGATTACGGCAGCGAGATCCAAGTCGAAGACTTTTTGGTCGAGACCGGCGCACCGCGATAACTGCGGCGTAAACCGAATTCTCATCCTAGGCGTCAGTTCCCAGCGCGGTTGGTACTGCCCATTTTTCGATTCGAATTTGAATCAACTCGATCATAGAGCCGTCCGGGTCCAAACAAACGGCGATCTCCGCCATCCCGCCCTGGCACACCTGTGGCGTGCTCAAAAACGGAACGTCCCTCGCAGTCAAACGCTCGTAGTCCTCATCCAAATTCTGAGACGCGAGACAAATTCGCACTAGACCACGATCCTCATTCGCCAGGGGGGCACGTCCTGCCCTGCCCGCCCATTCTGTTAGGTCGAGCATCGGGAACCCCGAACCCAGTCGCAGGATGCAACCCCGTCCGCTTGTGCCATCAGGCAGCTTAAGCGCGCGCATTCCCTCAGCAGGCACTCGGCACGGCTCGCCTTCCCTTACGATGCCCAGATAGGGAATCGAAGGCATCAGGATTTCGAAACCCAGTCCTTCATAAAATGCGACGGAGGCTTCAAGATCCCGAACGTTGAGATTGATATGGCCCCAGGACAACCCACTCGCTTCCTCACTCATCTCAATTAGTCCCCACTTGAGCATCCGCGCGCAAAAACATCGCCATCGTCACTATTAGTTTGCCTCCGGGGAGTAGTGAATCGGCGAAGTATAAGCGCGTTCCTGAAGTGAGACCGGCTGACCCGTCGTCTCGGCATCACGTCCGAGCGCAATCGCATCGAGGGTCGAGTGCCGCGGCGTGGGGATCTCGAGCACGCGCACGTAGTAGAACGCAGGCTGCGTGGAATCAAAGTGAGGATCACTCCAGACTGT
This sequence comes from Myxococcota bacterium, assembly GCA_041440805.1. Lineage (GTDB taxonomy): Bacteria > Myxococcota_A > UBA9160 > UBA9160 > UBA4427 > UBA4427. Next base: position 56,339 of record JASDVF010000066.1, read on the forward strand.
CGCGAGTGTCGCGGCTCCAGTCGAGTTATCGTAGTTCCCCGAATTCGGATCCACCGTATCTGCGACCTTCGGGACATTGCCCCACGGATCCTTCTCACGGTCGCCAGACCAGACAACGTCGTAGATTCGCTCGAAGGATTTCCCCGCAGCGAACCAGCCCTTAATCACCTGTACCCGGTCGAGGTGCGCGCTCTTGGGATCCTTCGCGGCTTGAATCACGAAGGATGGCGGGCCTTCGAGTGCGCGAAGTTCGCCGCCCATAGGGACACCTCGTGCGCGCAAAGCAGCCACATCGACAGATGATTCATCACCAGGGACGAAGTCGGTCCCCCCGAATACCCTCACGGCAATACGCGGCCCCGTCGAGGCGTACACCTCCCTTCGCTTGAATGCAGCAAGAATCGCCTCGCGTGTATTTTCCTCCGCCCAAACGGCGGCCAGCCCCGAAGCGGATAGCGCCCACCCGAAGTTCTCGATGCTGTTAGTCGAACGAGTCTTAGATTCTAAGGTCGAATCAGTTGGGAACTTCCCCCAGAAATTAGGCTCTTCGGCGGTCGGCAGTCCCGTGTGCGAATCCGTAGAACCGATCAACCCGAAGCGGTAGGGATTCGCTCCAAATTGGTCTTCGATCTCGAGGCCGCGACGCAATGCGGAGCGCACGAAATCGCCCTCTCCCGGATCCCATTGAATCGAATTGGGAGAGATGTAATGCGGGTACGATTCGAAGTCCGCGAAACGATCCTGGGGCGAGACCGCGGGATCGGTTTCGGAGTCTCCCTTGACCTGTGTGGCCTCAACAACTGTTTCCCACTTCGCGCGAAGTTCGATCCAGTCGCGATCGATGGGGGTATCACGCAAGCGCTTCTCAGCCGGAAACATGTAGCCCCGCGAGATATTCGAGTTGTGGGGGATTGCAACGAAGTCCGCACCGGTTGCCCCCGAAGTTTCCTCGAGCCACTGCCACAAGTCCTCGGGATAGCTGCTCGTGGAGGAGGAAAAAGGAGTGAATTGCTGGGCCACGTCGGCGCCCGAGCTGGTAAATACAACGCGATGTAGATTCGAGCCTGCAGGGATCGCGCTCCACTCCCATCCGATGAGCGCAGTGAATCGCCCGGGATCGTTCGCGGATTCCGTCGCGTTCGTTGACGCGACCCACGTCTCCTGCATCACTAGCTCGTCATTCGGAATTCGAATACTCGCGGGACTCGCCGCCGCCTCGACAACATCATTCGTATCCGCGGATGCGTACTTCAGGAGCGTCACGACGCTCGTGGGGTCCGCTGCGAAGCGCTGAAAAACCTTCTCCATTCCCCAGGAGTGCAGCCAATCAATCGGTCCAAGTCCATCGCGCGGGAGGCCTGTTTCGTTGGCTGCTTTGAACATGCCAAAGCTTTCGGCGTGGTCCGATACGACAAGAAAATCAAGTGGGGTCTCGATCCGAACACGGGCACCCGTCGCTGGATGCAAAACCGGTAGCCCTTTCGCGAAGCGATAGGCGTCCGCTGGGCCGACGGAGAAATTCTGGTTGATATAGGAGTCCGTCGAGTAGAAGCTGTGGACGTGCGTATCGCCCCAGAGAAGCTCTTGTTCGGCGAGCGCAGGGCCGCCTAACACGCAGCTGATGAGAAACACGGCGAGAATTGATCGATAGGTTCCTTCCCCCGAGAGGCCGTTCCATATCAGTCTCATCTTCTTTCCCGTTCCATTTCTCTTCTATCTACCCGTTCGTTCGATGCTCAACCGGCGCGCGCGTGCTTCGCACGTATGGCCGGTCAATGTTTTCAAGGCTCGGTGGGTTTCAGAAGCGCGCTGTCTCAAGAGCTTCTGTTGTCTCCGTGTCGGCGTCAACGGCGTTGACTCGCTCCCCTCAGTGGACGAATCTTAGACCCAGCCTCGGCGATCGGCGCCCTCTGTTTGTGTCCCCCGTTACCCCAGCCATTTTTTGGTTCGGAGCTCCTCTGATGAGTTCACCCTCCCGACCGAAACTCTTTCCCTCCCAAGTCTGTTTCGTCGTCGATGATGTATCCGCAGCGGCAATCGACTGCGTCAGCCGGTTTGGCTGGGGCCCCTTTCAACAATTCACAGCGCCGGTTGATGACGCCGAATACCGTGGCTTCCGCGGGCGCAAAGTGACGGACGTCGCGCTCGGGATGGCCGGGCGCGTCCAGGTGGAACTGATCCACGTCCGCGAGGGATACGACGCGATCGCGGCATATCAAGCTGAATACGGCGTCGGCTTTCAGCATCTAGGTATCGGGGTGCGCTCACGCGACGATGCGCTGGCCCATCTAGAAAAACTCGGAGGGAGGCTCGACTCGAAAACGGAATACGGTGGTCTTCGCATCGCGTTCGTTGATCTTCCTACCGGTCCCGCCATGTTTGAGCTTCTCGAGCAGGCCGGACAATCCTCCCGTAAAAAGGGAGAGGCGAAGATTGAAGATCAAACGAAAAAGGAAGATGAATGCTCGAGTCCCTTGGATCCCAATTTTTTCGAGGTCGATCGTGCGACGATCGTGACTCCCGATCTAAACGCCACGCTCGCATTCTATTCAGAGGCATTCGGCTGGAAGGACTGCGAGGCGCATAACGCGACGCTTCGGCACCCAGCGGGTCAGACTCAAACGCGACGCGCTCTGGGTCGCGCAGGCACCCTCGAGTTGGAACTCATTGAAGCGCAAGCCGACGGTTCAGATCCCTATGCGTCACATTTGCGACGAGGGGCCCATGGGCTCGTTCATGCAGGCGGCGCACTCCGTTCTGCGGACGAATCCAATCCCAGTCACGGTCAAAGTGAAGCTGGCGCCGCGATGCTTCCATACGAATGGCTCGAAACTAAGGAGTCGTTCACGCTGGAGAACTGGGCAGGTGGCCCAGGAGCACTCCAAATGCGACGCGCAGCCACTAACGCCTAACGAGGTTTTTCTATGGCAGAATCCGAATCCGAACATCCCGCGCGGCGAGCGGGACTCCTCTCACAAAAGCACGTCTCCGAGAGGAATCGTGATGCTTGGCTCGAGCTCTTCGCGGAAGACGGAGTTCTTGCTGACCCGGTAGGTCCATCCCCCCTCGATCGCGAAGGCAACGGCCATCAGGGGAAGGCGGCGATCACGGCTTTCTATGACAAGTTTATTTCGATGGGCAAAGTGAGCTTCGATTACCCGCGCTCGTATGCGTGTGGCGAAGAATGCGCGTTCATTGGCACCGTCTACACACGAATAGGCGACCGCCCGGAACAAGCGTCTGAAGGCGTCTTCCTCTACCGAGTTAATTCGGATGGGAAAATTCTGTCTCTCCGGGCATTTTGGGAGCTCGCGCGTCCGACTCTTTCCGAGGATATTCATCCCGCGGTCGGCCGAGCCCGTTAGACCTAACCTACGGGGGCCCTCCGCCTGCCGGCTAGACAGGACGTCACGATCACAACGTCGCAACTCGAAGGAACTGAAAACCGATGAGCCTGCCAACCCAGATTCAAGTCTATGGGGGGAACCATTCGCCGTGGGTGCAGGCGGTTCTTCACCCAATTCAGTTATTGGGAGGAAAGACTCGGGACGGGTTCGCCCTTTCTCGGCGGTGATTCGCCCCAGGTGATCGACTTCCAACTCTTTGGACAAGTGCAGATGTTTGCGAGCATTCCTGGGCCGAGCCTGGCCGTACTTCAAGAAGCGCCTGACCTCGACTGCTTGCCAGCCTGGATTTCGCGTATGCAGACTCGTTTTGAGGGGTGCGAGCACCTCTACTCAGCGCCCTTCTTCAAGCCCCGCGGAATAGAGCCGGAGAAGGCGCCGCGATTCGAACGCGCTTTCTATTGGCTCAGCTGCCTTTGCATCTGGCTCGTGTTCCCGATCATGCTCGCGGTCACGCTCTTTTATGTCGCACGCGTGAATCGACTGAACTTGCGCTGACTAATGAATGGGCGTTCGCCCATTCTCCATCATCATTCGCGTGCAGCTCGAACTTCGATGATCTGCGCGCGACCCCGAAAGGGTTGACCGCCGTCGCGAACCGAGCTCGCATGGAGTTCTTTCCGGCCGAGGTCAATCACGAAGGTCGCTCCGAATTCAGCACTGTCCCAAACGACGAGCGTCAGATCATCACGCAATGCGACCCACGAGTAGCGCAGGGTGGCTGACGGGGGCTCGGCAAGGCTTGGCTCCAACAGAACGAAGGTGACCGCGGTCTCATGATAGGTCGCGCTGTAGGTACGGCCGCTTGGGAACTGATAGATCAGTTCACGCCCCGCCAAAGGAGACAAGCGAATCGTTGAGGAAGCCACCTCCAGGTCGGCACATCCGAAGACGGACAATGCGAACGAAAACAAAACGCCCCACACCCAACGCCCGAGAGACCTTCGCCCGGCAGCTCGTTCGTATTTAAGCATGGTCCCCTCGAGCAGCTAATCGTGCATCGATCGCATCGAGGTGAATTTCAACGGAGTAACGAAAGAAATTGCCGAAATCGAACATGCCGCTCGCGCCTTCTGATCGTTTCGGCCACGCAGCGCGAACTTCCTCGGATAGCTGAGCGCCCACTAAATCAGCGAAGCGTCGATTGCCGCTATGCGGCGTCGCTCTCGCGAGTACTTCCGACTCTGCGACTGCGGTTATTTGATGCAGCAGCGCTTGAGTAGACAACAAGAGTTCGCGTTCGCGAAGCCCCGCATCAAAGAGCACGCTCGCCAATGCACCGTTTGCGCGCGCATTGAACGGATTCGCACCGGGCGACCCGCCGCCGTGGAAGCCGAGCTCTGGATGGGATCGAATTCCTTCGCGAATCGCCTCAGAGAGCGCGAGGCATCGGTCGCGCCATGGACCCGTTCCGGCCTTCGGTAATTCAACCCCTTCCGAGGCAAGATGCGCGACATGCTCAACAAGCGCGCCCTTGTTCTCGAAATGCCGATAGAGCGCGGCGACGTCGACACCTAACTCCGCAGCGACCCGCCGCATAGGCGGCACTCCGCCCCCGTCTACCCGCGCGAGCGATAACGCAACCGCTCCGATCACCCCTCGACTGAGGCGCCGGCGAGAAGATGGAGCGGGTTCATCGACCGCTGAAGATTTTGGCATCTTCGGTTTCCTTTGAATCACGCAAGGGACTCATCTGAGGCGTCGGCGATTGTCCCATGAATCAGACCTCGCCCCATCGCGTCCGCAACCTGGAGCCTTCGGGCCGAGGCTGAACGTCTTGAAAGATTCGCTCATAACCCGTCGAAGCGATCCACCAGCGGCCATCTTGCTTCACGTAGTCATCGGAATAGATCCCGGTCCCGTGCATCACCGTGCCATGAGCCGCGTTCTTACTAGGACGCTGACTAATCACGAAGTCCTCAAGGTACCAGATGCCCTTGGCCGTGGTCTCACCCGTGATTTCAATCTCGGGCGTATGCGCGTGGTGCATCGATTGGATTTCGATCGGCCCCAAACCTTCCTTCAGAAATTCGAGGATCGCATCGCGACCTTCGTAGGCGTGCTTGCCGCCGTTGTAGATGCTCTTGGCATCCGCAGCGAAGACGCCCGCAAGAAGGTCCCAATCCTTGGTATCGACGCCGCGTTGGTAGCGGCCTTTGAGTTGCTTGATGTCCTCGATCTCGCTCAGTTCTTGCAATCGATCCACTTAATGATGATTCCTCTTAGAGATTCTGAGTCCCCGTTTTACCCAGGTCTCGAAGGAAAGTCAACATCGTTGACTTGAGGCTCTTCGTGCCACATCCTCGAAGCCAAGCCACACCCCAAAGCAAAACAGGACGGAGGACCGGACGGTGACGAACAAGCCCGCGAATGGCTCGAGCAATGCCGACTATCCCCTGATCCCCGAAGCTTCGGTTTCCGAATGGAGTCGAGAGACGGACGTCCTCGTGGTCGGTATTGGCGCCGCCGGCACGACTGCCTCCATCGAAGCGCGAGAGGCTGGGGCCGAAGTCCTCATTCTCGAACGAGCGAGCGGCCTCAGCGGCACGACCTGCGTGGCCGGTGGCGTCGTCTACCTAGGAGGCGGCACTCGGCCCCAGCTCGCCAATCAGTTTCGTGACACCCCCGACGAGATGTTCAACTACCTCATCGCGAATACGCCCGAGCCCGACGAGGAAAAGATCCGGATGTACTGCGACGAAAGCGTCGCGCATTTTGAGTGGCTGATCGCTCATGACGTTCCATTTAATCTTGGCTATTGGAAAACGAAGCACCACGAGCCCCCTTCGACAGATTGTTTGTCTTGGTCGGGGAACGAGAAGGCTTGGCCCATCAGTGAATCGGTGGCCCCTTCACCTCGCGGACACAAAGTCGAACACGAAGGTGGCGAAGCAGGTGGGCTGTTGGTTCGTCGCCTAGTATCTAAGGGGGAAGGTTTAGGCATCGAGGCTGAGTACGATGCCAATGTCCGAAACCTCGTCACTAACGCAAGGGGGCGAGTTGTTGGCGTTCGCTACACCGTCTTCGGTGAAGAGCGCTGGGTGCGAGCTCGACGAGGCGTAGTATTGGCCGCGGGCGGGTTCTCTATGAATCGCGACATGCTCGACGAGCATTGCCCCGACCTCGCTCAGAAGGGCATCATGAAACAGGGCAACCCTAATGATGATGGCGCGGGGATCTTGATGGGCCAAGCCGCCGGTGGCTACGGGATCCACATGGACGGAGCGCTGATTACCGCGCCTTTCTATCCACCGCCGAGCCTGATTAAGGGCATCCTTGTGAACGAATCGGGCCGCCGTTTCATCAATGAAGACTGCTACCACGCACGAACGTCGGATGCCGCGATTCGACAGGCGAACGGCACCGTCTACCTAATCTGCGACGACGCGAGTTTCGGTCGCCCCGAGTTAGGCATGCAAAAACTCATCGACGCATGGGACTCCGTCGAAGAGATGGAGCGGGATCTGGGCCTACCTGCCGGCGAGCTCCAAGACGAAATCGCGCGCTACAACGCGTTCGCCTCGGCGAGCGATGATGCCGATTTCCACAAGGCCGCTGAGTGGCTTGAGCCGATCGCGAAAGCTCCCTTTGCGGCACTCGAGTGTTCACTGAATAAGTCCTACTACGTCGGATTCACGCTGGGCGGACTCGCCGTGTCGGCGGAGGGCGAAGTACTGAAGAAAGACGGGAATTCAGTCGCAGGACTCTATGCAGCAGGCGCATGCGCCTCAAATATCGCGCAGGACGGCAAGGGCTATTCCAGTGGGACCTGTATCGGCGAAGCCACCTTCTTCGGCCGTCGGGCCGGTCGTCATGCAGCAACGAATAATTAG
>JASDVF010000067.1:0-45100 GCA_041440805.1 Myxococcota bacterium
TCCGTCTCGCCATCGGCTCTTGAGCCGGTACGCGAGTCGTCCGGCCGGCATCGCCACGAAGGGACGCAATCACGCTGCCCATTTCCGCAGAGGAGAACATCTCATGGCCCTAGAGCTAGCCCTATTGGAATCCGGCCCCGGTGGCGGGGTCGCATTGGCGGACGCCGGCGCGGCGGCGGAGTGCCGTATAGCCCAGCAGCGCTGCGAGCACGCCGAGAGCGACGGGAGCGAGCGTGGGGACGGTGGCGGGGGATGGGGCGGCGAGCAACGCATTGAGCAGCTGGCCGTCGAGGTCGCTCGACATCTCCCAGATCATCACGCCCCCGAGCTGGTGCGCGTCAACGTACTCCCGCTTCAAGCTCAACGAAGCGGGGTCGTCGTAGCTGATGAACAGACCACTGGCGGGCGCGTACAGCCAGGGAACCCCTGCTTCGGCGTCCCGATACGACTCGATACCGGGTTGGCCCAGATAGTGGGTTGCGATGTCGGCGTAGTCGAACATCCCGGTGGCGCCAGTGCTGGCGGTGTCCCAGGTGCCCATCGGGGTGCCGGTGAAGCTCTGGAAGCGTCCGCCGTTCACGTTGGCCGCACCCGTGACCGCGCGCCCGTAGAAGGGCATGCCCATCACGAGCTTGTCGGGAGGTACGCCGCGTACGAGGTAGGTCTGGAGTGCGGCGTCGGTGTTGGATCCCGGTACGCTGGTCGGGTCTCCAGAGGAGGCGTAGAGCGGAGCGTTGAAGTTCGAGACGGGGCTGAAGTCGCCGTTGAAGTCGTAAGTCATCACGTTGATGAAGTCGAGCAGGGGGTGGATCTGTTCGACCTGGATGTTGGCGATCTTCGCGGCGCCGGCCGGCGCGGCGATGGTCAACACGTAGTAGCGGCCCTTCGCGGCACCGCGGGCGTCGAGCTCGCTGCGCAAGGCCTGCAGCAGCAGCGTGAAGTTCTCGGTGTCTTCGGGACGCGACGTATTGGAGGCGAGGCCGCCGCCGCCCGGGTACTCCCAATCGATGTCAATGCCGTCGAAGCCATAGGTTTCCATGAAGTCGGCACAACTCGTCGCGAAGAGCGCACGCGACGCCGGGGTGAGCGCAGCATCGGAGAAGTTGCCCGACCAGGTCCACCCCCCGACCGAGATCAAGGTCTGAAGCCCAGGGTGCGCTTCCTGCAGGAGGTCGAGCTCCTTGAAGTTGCCGAAGTAGGGAGCGTCCGAGCCCGGACCCGTCCAGGGGTCGCCAGGCAGGTGGCGTTCGACGTCGGCCCACGGGTCACCCAGCACGCATTGGCCGCCCACCAGGTTGGCGAACGCATAGTTGACGTGGGTCAGCTTGTCGCCCGGAAGGTGTGCGATCTCGAAGGCGCGGTCATAGATCCCCCAGGAGGGGTAGTAGCCGACGACACGAGCCGGCTCCGCGGTGGCGGGCAAGGCCCCGAGCAGAGCGGCCCCTGCGGCGAGCACGAGGAGGCCGCGACGCAAGGAGCGGAGACTGCCCGAATTCATGCGGGCGTCGCGATAAAGCGCGGGGCACCAGGGGTCGGGAGTGGATGATCGGATCACGGGTCGAGCCGCCTCCGCTGTAGGTGCTTCGCGTGTGGGGTTTTCGGACCGTTCCCTCGTTGCGGCGTCGGGCACGGGGAAGATAGGACGATTCGGGAGAGTAGGAAAAAGAAGGCCCCTTTTCCCTACCACCGCTAAGTACCGATATGACAATCAGGTTCCGGTCGAGGCATAATTGCGTCGTTTCGGGACGATTTCAAGCTTTTCCGTTGCACGATTCGGGTACCAGTATTCGCAGCCGCTAGCCTGAGGCGATCTGCGCGCGAACCTCGGCCCTCAGTGCACCGCAAGCGAACCGCGCTCACCCCACGAACCGGGCGACGGGCGCACCCTGCCCTCGCGCCCGAGCCAGAAAGGGCTCGAGCTGCTCGCGGACCACTTCGTGGAGCAAGGTCTTTTCCGGTTCGTGTCGTTCGTATTCGATGGCGACGAGGAGTCCATCGGGAGCGTGAGATGGAGTGCTCTCCGCAGAGAAAGCAATCGACGTGCCGAGGCGACCGCGACGAGAGGCTTCAGCCGGAACGCATCAATCGCCCGCTCGGTTCAGGTTTTATCCTTGCGCCTCGAGACGATCTGAACCCGAGCCTACGGGTTCACTCGCACAGCGAGACGGCCATTCTCGCCGAGGGACCGATTCAGCCTGCGACCAATGCGGGATAGGGCTTCGATCTGGGCGGACGAGACTGTAGAGCCTGAAGCGTGACCGTCGATGACGAGACTCATCGGCTCAATCTAAAGAGAAGCGCCATCGCGATCGTCGTGGTGATCGCCGTCAGTGCCTTCTTCGGATACTGCTACCCGTGATTCCTCGGGGGCCGGACACCCCCCGGCGTAGGCCCCTGAAGCCTCAGTGGGCTTTTGTGGGCGCCTAGTGGCCCCGGCAAGACCCTGACTAGACCCCGACTAGGCGAAGGACTCTTTGCGGTGCCGGATGAGTTCCATGAACTCGGCGCGGGTCTTTGAATCGGTGCCGAAGGCGCCACGCATGGAGCTCGTGATCGCAAAGCTGTTCTGCTTCTCGACACCACGACTCATCATGCACAGATGCTTCGCTTCGACGACTACGCCAACGCCCTTGGGCTGAAGCACCCGCTCGATCGTTTCGGCGATTTCCATGGTGAGCCGCTCTTGGACCTGCAGGCGGCGGGCGAAGATGTCGACGGTCCGCGGGATCTTTGAGAGCCCGACAACCTTGCCGTTCGGGATATATCCGACGTGGACGCGGCCAAAGAAGGGCACCATATGGTGCTCACACTGACTGAAGAAGTCGATGTCCTTAACCAGGACCATCTCGTCGTAGTCGACGTCGAAGAGCGCGCCGGTCAAAATCTCAGCGGGGTCTTGGTTGTAGCCCTTCGTGAAGAAGCGCATCGCCTTCGCCACTCGGCTCGGGGTATTGATCAAGCCATCACGGCTCGGGTCTTCGCCAAGTTCCCTCAGCATGCCCTCTACGTGGGCTTCGATCGGATCCTGCGGGTCGTCCGCCGAACTCATCCGTGTCTCCAATGTCTCAGATTGCCTCGTGAAAGGCGGTGGCCCATAGGTCATACGAAACTGAAGCGTGGCGAAGGGTCGATCCCTAGGCCCGCGAGGACTGCTCCGAATGAATCCCAAGGGGGGCTGCCGCCGCCAATGCCGGCCCCGGACATGGGGCGACAACAAGCCAGCGGTCGCTGGGTGCGAAGCCTAGCCTCAAAAATCGGGGGCGTCAGACGGAGTTCAGGACGCTTTCGCACCGAAGGAACTGTCGATTTAGTCAATCGCGACCGGGTGATCGGGGCCTAGAACTGCCTGATCAAACCACGTACGACGCCCCGGATCTCAACCTGGGAGGCATGAAATTCCATTGGCGACATCGTCGAATTCGCCGGTACCAGCCGAACCTGCGGTCCCGTCTTGTAGAAGCGCTTCAGCGTCGCTTCGTCGCCATCGACGAGCGCCACAACCGTCTCGCCATTACGCGCTTCACTACGACCCTCGATCACAACGAGGTCCCCGTCACAGATCTGGTCGTCGATCATCGAGTCGCCGCGTACGCGGAGCACGTAATTATCCTTGTTGCTCGACACCATGTCCGCCGGGACAGCCAACTGCTCAGCCGTCCCCGCATCGGGCTCGATCGCCTCGATCGGGCGCCCGGCCGCGACGGTTCCCAGAATCGGCAGATGAACGCTCTCAGCCGCTTCCTCTTCCGGTACGGGTTCGACCGACCGTGATCGATTCCAGGCCTTTCGGAGGTAGCCCTTATCGACGAGGTGCTTCACGTGCTTGTGAACCGTTGCGACGGACGAGAGCCCGAACGCAGAGGCGATTTCTTCGAGGCTCGGCGAGTAGCCGTGATCAGCCACGAATCCTGAGACGTAGTCAAAGATCTCGCGCTGCCTGCGGGTCAGCGCCGCGGAGCGTGAACCCGTGATCTGTCGATCGGCCGTTTCCGAAATATTGGACATTCGTTCAAATCCCCCCAAACACCGACTGTCTTCGGCGTAGTTTCGCCCGCTATCGTGACGAAACCGAGGCGAAAGTCAACCGTGGGCCGAATTGCTTTGCGATTCCTCTAAGGATTCCTCTGACATTGCATTTTTTTCAGGGCCCTTGGTTGACTCGACCCCGCCAGGGTTTAGGTTGACCGACCGTTGGCAGTCGGGGTCGTCGACTGCCAATTCGGGTGCGGGCCCCAAGCCCGACCCAGAAAACACAATCAAGCAAATCTCGAATCCAATCCCAATCAAGTCATTTCCTGGCCTGTTTGGAGGCCGGATTTGGATGAGTTCAACACCCGGTTCCGCTGTAAGTCAGTGGCGCCAATGATCTCCGGCCCTTGGCCGGAAATAATTAACGAAAAAAGAAAGGCGAAACATGAAGATCCGTCCGCTTCAGGACCGAATCCTCGTCAAGCGCGTAGATGAGGAAGAGACCACCAGTGGGGGCATCATCATCCCCGATTCCGCCAAAGAGAAGCCCCAAGAGGGCCAGGTCGTGGCAGTAGGCCCCGGCAAGACGCTCGACAGCGGTGAAGTCGCCGAGCCCGGCGTAAACGCCGGAGATCGCATCCTCTTCAGCAAGTACGCCGGCACCGACGTGAACGTCGATGGCGACGAGCACATCATCATTCGCGAAGACGACGTCCTCGCGGTCTACGAGTAGAACGCTCCCCTTTCCGGAACCGTTCTTCAAACTAGATAAAAGGAGAAACGAAACATGGCCAAAGAAGTCATTTTCGAGCAGGAAGCCCGAGCGAAGATTCTCAAGGGTGTAGACGGACTCGCGAACGCAGTTCGCGTGACGCTCGGCCCGAAGGGTCGCAACGTCATCATCGACAAGAGCTTCGGCTCCCCCACGATCACCAAGGACGGCGTCACCGTCGCCAAGGAGATCGATTTCGAAGACAAGTTCGAGAACATGGGCGCACAGATGGTCAAGGAAGTCGCAAGCAAGACTTCCGACATCGCAGGTGACGGCACCACAACGGCAACGGTTTTGGCGCAGGCCATCTTCCGTGAGGGCAGCAAGCTCGTCGTTGCGGGCATGAACCCGATGGACCTCAAGCGCGGCATCGACAAGGCCGTGAAGGCCATCGTCACTGAGCTCGGCCGAATCGCCAAGCCCACCCGCGACTCCAACGAAATTGCTCAGGTCGGTACGATCTCAGCGAACTCGGACGAGACGATCGGCCAGATCCTCGCTGAAGCGATGGGCAAGGTCGGACAAGAAGGCGTGATCACGGTCGAAGAAGGCAAGAGCCTTGAGACCGAGCTCGACGTCGTCGAAGGCATGCAGTTCGATCGCGGCTATCTCTCCCCGTATTTCGTTACGGATCCGGAGGGCATGGAAGCCGTTCTCGACGAGCCGCTCATTCTTCTCCACGAGAAGAAGATCTCGAACATGAAGGATCTCCTTCCCCTCCTCGAGCAGGTTGCTCGCGCCGGAAAGCCGCTTCTGCTTGTTGCGGAAGACATTGATGGTGAAGCCCTTGCCACGCTCGTCGTGAACAAGATCCGCGGCACGATCAACGTCTGTGCTGTTAAGGCACCCGGCTTCGGCGATCGCCGCAAGGCGATGCTGCAGGACATGGCGGTCCTCACGGGCGGCCAGGTCATCGCAGAAGAGCTTGGCCTCAAGCTCGAGAACGTCACGGTCAAGGACCTCGGTCAGGCCAAGACGGTCACGATCGACAAGGACAACACCACGATCATCGACGGTGCTGGCACCAAGAAGGACATCGAAGGTCGATGTGCTGAGATCCGTGGCCAAGTCGAAAACACCACGTCCGACTACGATCGGGAGAAGCTCCAGGAGCGACTCGCGAAGCTCGTTGGCGGTGTTGCGGTTGTTAAGGTTGGCGCAGCCACCGAGACCGAGATGAAGGAAAAGAAGGCACGCGTCGAAGACGCACTGCACGCTACGCGCGCAGCCGTCGAAGAAGGCATTGTGCCTGGCGGTGGCGTTGCACTCCTTCGCTGCAGCAAGGTTCTCGACAACCTCGAAGGCGACAATGACGAACAGATCGCGGGTATCAACATCATCCGCCGCGCCATCGAAGCTCCCCTCCGGTTCATCTCGGAGAACGCGGGCATCGAAGGTTCGATCGTCGTAGACAAGGTCAAGGGCCTTAAGGGCGCAAACGGCTTCAACGCCGCGACCGAGACCTACGAAGACTTGATCAAGGCTGGCGTAATCGACCCGGCCAAGGTTGTCCGCACCTCGCTGCAGAACGCAGCGTCGGTTTCGGGCCTCCTGCTCACGACGGAAGCCATGATCGCTGACAAGCCGGACAAGAACGGTGGCGGCGGCGGTGGCGGCATGCCCGACATGGGTGGCATGGGCGGAATGCCGGGGATGATGTAATTCCTGGTACAGTTGCCTAGTCGCCTGAGAGATCGGGCGATTCGCTGAACCGATGAGAAAAAAGCACCCCCGTTCCTCGCTTAGGTGAGGAGCGGGGGTGTTGTCGTTCTAGGGAGCGACTTCTTTTGGCCGCGTTATTTAGAGGCGCACTTCCCCTACCCTCGCCCTATGAGCGAGCTCGACCTCATCATCGTTGCGCTTGTCTCCCTCGCCGGCTCTTTTATCAAGAGCGTGACGGGCATGGGCTATCCGCTGATCGCCATTCCGGCGCTCACGTTTTTCATCGGCGTCGAAGCCGCGGTCGTGGTGATCGCAATCCCCAACGCCGTCTTGAATGCGATCCTCTGCTTCGGCGTGCGCGAGAATTCCGCGGAGACCCGCGACCTGCCGATCCTTGCCCTCGCTGCGATCTTAGGCGGCGTCTTCGGAACCTTCGTGCTTGTGGAGGCTCCGGAGCGGCCCCTGCTGATTTTTTTGGCTTCCATGGTGCTGGTCTTCGTCTACCAGAAATGGCGACAGCCCGAGCTCACCCTGGCGCCGGAGACGACTAAGAAGTGGGCCCCCGTCGTGGGCCTCGCGTCGGGCTTCGCGCACGGCGCGGTCGGCGCGTCGGGGCCGATCGTCGCGCTCTGGTTTCACGGGTACCGACTTTCCAAGAACGCCTACGTGCTCTCACTCACGGCGCTCTTCTTGGTTTCCGGACTCGCGCAGCTCGGCGTCCTGATCGCTACCGGATCCTTCGGCGCGGATCGATGGCTCGCCACCGGCGTAGCCCTCGTCGCGACGCTGGCCATGGCCCCCATCGGGACACGCGTACGAGACCGCCTCGACGCAGCGGTCTTCGAGCAGCTCATCTTGATGATCTTGCTCTTCTCGGGCGCTTCGCTCCTCTGGCGCGCCTTCTCCTAGTTCTATCCGCGAGTTCGGCCTTTTGCGCATGCGGGCCAACTGCTGTGTAAGTCAACTTGTTAACAGTTCTTTCGCGCATAGCGTGCCACGAACTCCACCTCGTGGGTTTCGCCGCCTAGCAAGCTGGCGCACACCCAGCGACAATCGACTGATCTGCTCTTTGCTCCCCGCCTCTCCCCGCTCACACACGGAGATGACTATGTCGAAGCTAAAACTCTTCTACGCCACGAACCGCTGACATATCACGGGCCCTCGTCCCGCTGCTCATTCGTAGAGCCGAATCTCCGATACGGGTCGGGGGAATCATGACCGGCACGCTATTCGCCATGCTGACGGCGGCGAACGCCATGACCGCCGGCCAAGGGATCGCATCAACGATCTTCCTCGCGACGGTTCCGCTCGAAGTCTTCTGACACAAAGGAGCAGGCGTGACATGGATCACCGAACCACGACATCAAATCGAGTCAGATGGGTACAGGCGAGGAGGACCCCCACATGGCCCATGCACCCAACCTGCATCATTTCCTAGTTCAGACGACCACTAGAGCGACAGCCGCACCGGCGGCCAAGCGCTTTCGCGTCATCGATTCAGCTAACGCAACCGAGCAAGCTCAGCCGCGCGAGATCGACTTTTGTCGCCTCACGGTCACGGCACTCGGATTGACGCTCTACCTAGGCGTTCCGCTGATGGGCCTAGGAGCGCTGGTTCTCGGGTTCGTCCGGCATCTAGGAGCCGCCTAACAAGGTATCTGACGAGGAACCTGAGGTGCCCGAATCGAGGGCGACTTCAACATCGGATCCATCCCGCGCAGAGCTGATGAGCAGAGCGGCCCGTACTTCCTTGATGACGCCCTCCGTGTCCCGCGTGAGTTCGAGTTCGGGTACCTGGGGACGCTTGAAGCGCACGATCGAGAACGAAAGCTCGAAGGGGATCTCGAGCTCGATTCCAGGCATCGAGAAGTCGGGCATGGCCTGCGGCGGACCTTCCTCCACTGGGCGGTTCGCAAACCACGCGGCGCCGATCATAACCAGCAGGACCGCGGGCAGGAATGCTCCGTCCATACGACGCTTGGGCATCGTCTCTCCCTCATCTGTCTATTGACGTCGCAGCGCTCGTCTTGCGTTTCGCGCGCGACCCACACATCAAGACTGCGTGGTTCATCGAGGGGTTTCGAGTAGCTTAGCAGATCACCCCGCAACGATCGGCCCCTGGACGGCGGAACCTCTGTCGATAGGCTCTCGCCATGACGATAAGCGCTTCCCCCGAATCACTTAGTCCCGCCGCGACTCGCCGCAAACGTCGCGATGCACCCGCGCTCATCCATCTCGCCATTCAAATCGTCGCAACACTTGGCTTCGCATCCAGTGCAGCCGCGCTCTCCTCGATTAATTACCTAGCGGCTTGGGTCGCCACGGTCGCCTTCGGCGTCTGCGTGCTCACCTTCTTTCCTTTGCTTCATGAAGCGGGGCACCAAACCGCCTTCGCTACTTCTTATGCAAACGAATTTGGGGTCTGGTTGGGCGCTTTGATGATGCTTCAAGCCCCTTCCTTCTTTCGCGAATTCCATTGGGAACATCACCGTTCAACCCAAGACCCTGATACAGATCCTGAAATTTCCGACGCACCGGAGATCCTCGATGGTTTTCCAAGAGACCCGTTCAGTTACTTCTTTCTCGTAAGCGGACAATTCTTGATGGTCGGCAAGCTCGGCTTCACGATCGTTTGCGCTCTGCTGCCCGCATCGCTTTGGCGACGCCTGTTTCCCTTTGTTCGTGAATCCCAGGCGAATCGCCTGGCGTGGGAGAGCCGATGCGCGATTCTGCTGATCGGCTCTTTCGCAGCCATTGGCTTAAGCGTCATCCCCGGCTTCACGCAAATTCTCTGGGGTTGGCCGATCGCTCACCTCTTGCTTGGATTCTATTTGATGCCGGAGCACACGGGACTCCCGAACGACGGAGATCAAATCCATCGAACTCGAACGGTGATTTCGAATCGATGGATCCGCGCGTTAATGTGGAACATGCCCTACCACGCCGAACATCACGCGGACCCGGGCGTCCCCTACCACGCGCTGCCCGCCCTCCACGAAGAATTGAAGCCGAGGCTCGAGTACGTTTCTCTCGGCTATTGGGCATTTCACAAGGAAGCTGCTGCGCGCGCGCTTCGTTTGCGCTGAAATCCGGGCAATGCCCAGCCCCAACACTTCCGAGCGCCGCCCCTCGCTTCTCTGGCGACCAGAATTCCCCTTCCGGCCCTCTTCGCTGCCTTTCTACTATGGCTGGGTTGTCCTCGCGATTTCGACGATTGGGCTCGTGATGAGTGCCCCAGGACAAACGATCGGAGTGTCCGTCTTTACCGAGGCACTCCTCGAAACGACGGGGCTCTCCCGCGTCCAATTCAGCAACGCCTACCTGATGGGCACACTGGCGAGCGGCCTACTGCTGCCCTACGCCGGCAGTCAGCTCGACCGAATCGGCGTGCGACGATTCGTAGTTGCAGCATCAATCGGCCTGGCCATAGTCTTAGCGCTCCTCAGCCAAGTCGATCGGCTCGCGGACGAATTCGCGAAGCTAGGCGTACCCCGTATCACCGCCGCGTATGCGCTCTTGACCATCGGTTTCCTCGGCCTGCGCTTCACGGGCCAGGGCGCACTCACTCTCGTTTCACGCACGATATTAGGCCGATGGTTCGACAAAAAGAGAGGCTTGGTCTCTTCCATCTCCGCACCCTTCGCGAGCGTTTCCTTCGCGAGCTCTCCACTTATCCTCGCCGGTTGGGTCGCGCATTCTGGCTGGCGAGACGCGTGGCAGGAAATGGCTCTCGTCATCGGCCTCGGAATGGGATTCTTCGGATGGCTCTTCTTCAGGGAAAGTCCAGAAGAATGCGATCTCCCTATGGACGGGATCGCGGCGAGCCCAGCCCCGTCAAGCATTGGGCTTGAGGAACGCGTCGAACCGGAATCCGCGTCGACGCCTCGCGCCGCAACACCCTTAGCGAACGCCGCGGATGCCCATGACTACACTCGCAAAGAAGCGATTCGCACGGCCGCCTTTTGGCTTGTCACTCTAGCCATGTCAAACCACGCGCTGGTCGGGACGGGAATCGCGCTTCATATCGTCGATCTCGCAGCGGAGTCCGGTCTCTCTGAAGCCGAAGCACTTCGATTATTCCTCCCCGTCACTCTGATCAGTGTCCCAACCGGCATCGTCATGGGACTCGCGGTCGACCGGTTCCCCATGCGACGTTTGATCATGGCCATGATGGTCGGCCAGACGCTCATGTTTGGCCTAGCACCGCATCTCGGAGATCCCATACTCTATGCGCTCTGCCTAGGGGGGTGGGGCTTTTCTGGTGGCTTCTACGGACCTCTCACTGTCGCGGCCCTACCCAATTTCTTTGGGCGAACGCATCTCGGGGCGATTCAAGGCGTCATGATGATGATCCTTGTCATAGCGAGCGCCCTTGGCCCGGCGCTCCTTGCCTTGGCCAAATCGAGCTTCGGATCCTACGAAACCGGCCTGCATCTGCTCGCTCTCCTGCCGAGCGTGCTCTTCTTCGTAGCGCTCTTCATGCCCGATCCGAAATCCCGGCGCTAGGGACTCCAGCCCTCCAGCATCAATCGACTACCCGCACTCTATCCGCCTCGTGCACTATCAAAGGGCACCGAAGGACGAGTCCTCGTTGAGTTCTCCATCGACCGCCGAGGCGCGGTTCAGCGAGCCCAAGCACTCGCCGCGAAGCCGCCCAATATCTTCGATGCGGCTGCGATCAAAGCCCTCCGACAGTGGCGCTACAACCCGAAGGTCGTCGATGGCCGGCCGGTCAAAAAACCGGGCTAAGAATCGCTATTTCATTCAAATTGGGCGACTGATGACAGCGACCGCGTGCGATAGGATTGAAGCCTAGGAGGCGCTTCGCGCATGGACATGCATCCCGACGATCAGTTTCATCCGGCGACCAGTGCCGACCCGTTCTGGACCGAGACTTGTTGGTTCACGTTCGCAGTTCCCGAGCGCAAGCTATCCGGTCAGCTCTATCCCTTCTTTCGTCGCAACCAGGGCATAACGTCAGGAGCATGCGTTCTCTGGGACGACTCGGGGCATCAGCTTCACGACTGCATCTACCACAAAAATTTGTGGCACCTGCCGATTCCCGAGGACCAGGAACTCACGGACATTCGCCTGGCTAATGGACTGCACTACAAATGCCTCAAGCCACTCGAGAAATACGAGCTGCATTATGTCGACGCGGATCGCGAAGAAGTAGAAATCCACCTGACCTACGACGCGATCTGTGAACCCAACCGCCTCGGCGAGAGTCATCTCGATCAGCCCGGCCGATATTCCGGCACAATTCGGATCGAAGGCGAGACGATCAAAGTTGATGCCTTCGGCATGCGTGACCGCTCGTGGGGTGCGCGTTCCCAGATAGGACCGTCACTTCATCCGGCCGCACCTAACGAACGAGGCGGATACACCTACGCGACAATGTCAGACCAGGACGCGTGGCACATCATCACTGCGGATTTCGGAACTGGCTATGTCGGGATTCACGGATTCCTGCTGCGAGACGGAACGTGGTCGAAACTCGTCGAGGGAACGAGACAGGTTCTCGAACGAAAAGACCACTGCCCAAGCCGCGTTCGGATCACAGGCAAGGACGAGCTTGGTCGCACGCTAGAAGCGGAAGGTGTGCCGCATAATAAGTTCGGCGTGCATCTCAATCCGAACTTGTGGACGTGGAATTGTCTGACCGAATGGCAATGGGACGACGGGAAGCGCGGCTGGGGCGAGGATCACGACAATTGGAGTGCGTCTGCCTTCAGGCGCTTCGTGCGGTCCGGGGGCGCCTAAACGAGGTGCCTACATCAAGGCATAGGGCAGCGCAGTCAACTCGGTCGACTACGTAGCCTGCAATCGCGTGCCGCTGTGCGTTGGTCAGCGCGAGCAATTCAAGTCCGAAGTGATTTCCCCCAGGCCGACGGATGGGTCCAAGCGATCGATCTGCGAACCCATGGGCGAAGCGAGCTTCGCAACAGACTCGTACAGGGCTACTTCGAAGTGATGGGCTTCGAAACCCTCCGCCACAACGGAAGCGCCGATCACCTACATGTCGCGCTCCCAAGGCGTTAGGCCGATTCGGCGTCGAGCCAATATTCTCGCAGCGCGGCCTGAGTCCCTGAAGCCCGCCCCAACCGCCAAGACGGGTTGTGCAGAATTCACGTGGCGCAGGCAGTGTCCCACCCCATTCCGCCCTATCCTAACGTCCGCGGGAATCCCTTCCCGATCATGCAGCCCCCAAAAAGACAGCGACTCACTTCATACATGCCTGCGGAAATAATCAAAGAATGCGCGTGCACCGGCGTCCGCTGGTGCAGTCGATGTCTCGACGCCGGTCTGCGGCGACGACGGAAGATGGACGACCCTGTCGCCATGCCTCCGCTCCTTGCGAATCCGAGGAGTTCATGGGGCATCACTGACCTCGATCAGTCCATCGTAACCAACGGCACCACGATCCATGCGTTCGATCTCGCGACCCAGAGCGCGCCTACCTGTCCCGAATTTCGTGGCCTGATCGTCGTCGAAAATTTTCTCTCCGAAACCGAGGCACACTCCCTCCTCGCGACAATCGACCAAGCCCCGTTTACCTCCTCACAGAGTGGCAAGGACAAGCAGCACTACGGGGCGAAAGTCAATTTCAACAAGCGGCGCATGAGCGTCGCCGCATTCCCCGGCCTGCCGGACTACACCCACGATCTAGTTGTTCGCATGCGAGAACGACTCGGGACGCCAATACGAGGATCCGAAAATAAGAATGCCGAAAGCGCACTCGAAGCTTTTCTGCCCACCGACGTTTTCGTGCTGCGTTATGCCCCGGAACTCGCTTCGAACCTTGACCTCCACCTCGACGACACCTTCGCGTATGGCGAGATGATTCTCGACGTCTCCCTCGAATCGGATTCTATCCTTACCTTTTTTCGGGGTCGTCCGGGAAGCGAAGTCGATCGTCATGAGGCCACGGAGATCGACCCAAGCTGCGTACGCGTGCCTCTGCCCGCGGGCTCACTCGCGATTCTATTCGGGCCCGCACGCTATGCGTGGGAGCACGGCATTCTGGCTTGCGACATTTCCGCGCGACGAACCAGCATTACGATTCGAACAATGGGCGACAGCCTAAAAGAGACCGAATCGGGGAAGCGTCTCCTTGAACTGTGCGCACTGCCCGAAAGTACTCCTAGGCGAGCGAGCGATACTGCTGCCTAACAGAGCTCTGATCGTGCAGCTTTGTCGTATCCGAGCCCGCCCAAAATCTCTTCGTCGTGTTCACCCAGCTGGGGTGCGCGACGTGAGATCTGCCAGGGACTTGCTGGGAGCTTGTACGGTGCACCTGGATAGCGAATCTCTTCGTCTCGTTCAGGATGTGAGACTTTTACCTGGAATCCACGCTCGATGAAATGTGGATTTTCGTAGGCTTCCTCGGGAGATAACACAGCCCCGACTGTAATCCCGAGCCTCTGCGCGCCATTGAAAAAGTCATCCGCCGTGGAGTTCTGACAGATCAGGGTTATGGCATCACGGGATGCTCCGAAGATCGCCGTCACCTCGTCGTCAACGCCGATTTCCGCGAATGAAATCGACTTTCGGTGTCGCGCAGCGTCCAAGAAAAGTGCCTCCGGCAGCTGATCCACGAGATCCAGCTCGGCCAACCAGTCGTAGAGATCTCCGAACCCTTTCGGCGTACGAGGAGGCACGCCAGTCGTTGCATAACGACCATCTTTGCATTCTATCTGCACCGGCATCGAGATGATCGGCAGAGCATGGCGCCCCGTCTGTCGCACGACCGTCTGCCCAGCGATCATGTAGAAGTAGGAGGCCATCTCGGTCGTAACGTTTGCAGCCGCGTGCATGCTCACGTCTACGAACTGACCGACTCCCGTCACGCCATGATGAAAGATCGCCGTCAGCGCCGACAGTACCGCGTAGTGACAGCCGATCTGATACCCCTGATTCCCGCCACCTCTAATCGGTGGAATCGTATGGTCGTCGTACCCGCAGCTCCACGCCGGCCCACCTCCGGCGAGAATTGTGAGGTCCGTCGCGGGCTCGTCGCGGCGAGATGTTTCGCGACCAAAGGGCGTCATCGATACGTGTACCAACCCGGGATTGATTTCACTTAAGCGATCGTAGTCAAGTCCGAGTGCCGCCAAACGGCCGGGGGACTCAGACTCGATCAGGACATCCGCGCCTTCGATCAGTCGCTCGAAGGCCTTTTGCGCAGCCGCGCGTTCGAGGTCGAGCACTACACTTCTTTTGCTGGTGTTGTAGTGCCACCAATAAAGACTCGAGTCCGGGCCCGGCTGATCTTCGGCAAAAGGCGGATACCCGCGACTGGGTTCGCCGCCGGGGGGTTCGACAAGCACGATGTCGGCCCCCATATCGCCTAACAGTTTCCCGGCAAAAGCGATTCGTTCATTCGCGATCTCGACGACGCGTGTTCCTTGAAGCGCGCTCATACGACTCCCTCCTCATGAAGCTTCGCAATCGTGTCCGGGTCATACCCAAGCAGTCCCGATAACACCTCGTCGGTATGCTCTCCGACGCACGGAGCCCCTCGCTCGATCACCCAATCGGTTTTGGAGAAATGTGCGGGTAAGCCATCCACGCGAACACGACCCATCTTTATGTGATCGACCTCGGGCCAGAGTCCGAATTCCGATGTTCCCGGATCATGGTCGACTCGCTCAGGTGGTTTTTGGACGGCGGCGCTCGGCACTCCCGCGTCAACTATGCGCGTTTGCAGCTCAAACTTCTCCAGATGCTGCGTCCAAGCGCCGAGCTTCTCATCCAACTCATCTTGGTCGGCTAGGCGTCCCGCGAGCGTCTTCCACTTCGCATCTTTCGCCCAGGAGACATCGATCACTTCCGACAACACGCCCCAATCCGCATCACTGCGAACCGCGATCGAAATCCAATCATCGTCCCCAGCGCAGGCGTAGATGCCGTGAGGAGCCATAGGCGGCGACGCGGAACGATTGCCTTCGGGACGACCCGCACGGCGGCTGGGCCGTCCGTTCACTGTCCAGTCCAGAATCGCGGGCCCATTCAGCGAGAGCCCCGTATCCGTGCACGAAAGATCAACCCACTGCCCAACGCCTGTGCGCTGTTTGTGGATCAGCGCGAAGAGAATTCCCATCGCCATGTACATGCCACCCGTGTGGTCCATATACGAATAACCCCATCCCGCCGGCTCCTGATCCGGCATGCCCGACGTAAACGTCAGCCCGCTCATCGCCTGAACGATCGGCCCCCAGGTCTTGTACTTCGCATAAGGACCCGTGTGTCCGAATCCGCAATTCGAGACATAGATGATGTCTTCGCGAAGAGCGCGGAGCTGATCCCAGCCAAAGCCCCACCTATCGAGCACCCCGGCTGCAAAATTCTCAGACACGACATCGGATCGCTTCACGATCTCCGAAAGAATCTCTTTGCCTCGATCGGTTCTAAGGTTGAGCGTGATGCCGCGTTTTTCAACATTGTGATTATTGAAACCGCCGCCTAGGTCTGGCCCTGTTCGCTCGTCCACGAAGGGCGCCATGTTACGAAGGACGTCCCAACCGCCCTGGTTCACCGGATCTTCGATGCGAATCACTTCCGCGCCAAAAGCGGCGAGCCACTTCGTCGCCCCCGCGCCAGCCAGCTGACCGGTAAAGTCGCAGATGCGGACGGTGCCTAGTGGCATCCCATTAGGCGGCGCACTGCCGTGCTCCGTGGGTTTAGTCGGCTCCGTAGGCTTAGTTGGCTTGAATGAGTTTGCCATATCGCACCTCTATGTAGGGCGACCGAAATCGCCGAGCGGGCGTCCTCAACGACGCGCGATCATCCCTTGCCCCCCTATACCCTTGCACCCAGGTACCGGGGGAACGAACATAATCTCATCCACTCGCCACCGAATTGCCACCACTTATCCGCGGCCATCCACTCGGCGCGAACCGAGCAAAGAAAGTCCACTATGACCCGCCGACTCGAAGACAAGATCGCAATCATTACGGGAGCCGCCTCCGGGATCGGACGCGCCAGCGCAATCCGCCTCTCGTCTGAGGGCGCCAAGATTGCGATCGGAGACATCGATGAAAAAGGGGCGGCGAGCGTCGTCCAAGAAATCCAAGACGGAGGAGGCAACGCATTTTTCATGCGAACGGACGTTTCGGAGGAGTCCGCGTTCTTGGAATTAATCACCGAAACCGTGAGCCGTTTCGGCGGACTCGACGTGCTGCACAACAATGCAGCCGCACTCGGAAACTCATCAATCGGAGGCGACGATGCTGTCGACACCCTCGACGTCGAGGTCTGGGACCGGACTATGGAGATCAATACCCGCAGTGTCATGATCGGCTGCAAGAACGCAATTCCGCACATGCTGAAACGTGGCGGAGGTTCGATCATCAACACGTCTTCGGGTGCTGCGCTCTTAGGCGGTCTTCACGGCACAGCCTACGCCGCGTCAAAGGCGGCTGTGAACTGCCTCACCCAATACGTCGCGACGCAATTCGGAAAGCGCGGCATCCGGTGCAACGCGATCCTTCCGGGACTCATCATGACTCCAGCGGTCGAGATCGGACTCCCCCCCGCCACGATCGACATGATTCTCGACCACCACATGACGCAGGAAGCGGGCCGGCCTGAAGACATCGCCGCGATGGTCGCATTCCTCGCATCAGAAGACGCTCGTTATGTCACGGGACAACTACTTCGCGTTGATGGCGGCATCACAAGTCACGCGCCGACCTATGCGGACACGCGCAAGATGATGGGGCTCGGGCGAAATTAGTCGCGCGACGGGTGAGCCATCTCGTGGTCCAAAATTCTATTCAGCGATCACGGATGCCCGCTCTCGCGCCCCTAACGCAGTCCGCATAGCGTGACCGAAGATCCTGAATCGTCTTTTCCTCGAGCTGGCTTGACGCAAGTGAGTGGTTTTCATCACAGCTATTCCTATTCATAGGCAACTATTGCGGAGGCTTGGCGCAGAGATCCCTCTTAGGCCAGAAGACCATCCGCGCTTGCCAATCCAATGCCATATCGTGCAGAATGGAGCCACGGACACCTCGACGTGCGAATAGGAGATCTCTATGACTCAGTGGCACTACGACCGTCTTTCTGCGCAGGACAATTCATTCCTGCTTTGGGAGAAGGGCCATGTTCGGATGCATGTCGCCTCGACGAATATCTTCGACGTAGGTCCGCTTGCGAACGAGACCGGCGGCGTGGACATAGAACTCGTTCGACGCGCAACCGAAAGCTTTTTGCATCTCGTTCCGCGCTATCGCCAACGGCTCCACGAAATCCCGGCTTTCGACCATTCCGTCTGGGTCGACGATCCGCATTTTGACCTCAACTACCACGTGCGCCACACGGCCCTACCCGCTCCTGGCACCCTCGGCCAACTCAAGGATCTAGTTGCTCGAGTCATGGCCCAGCCTCTCGACCGCAAGCGCCCTATGTGGGAAACGTGGATCGTCGAAGGCCTCGAGGGCGGCGAGCAGTTCGCGATGATCACAAAGATTCATCACTGTATGATCGATGGATCTTCGGGTGTCGACCTGGCCAATATCCAATTTTCGACTTCGCCCGAGCCCATGGAACTAGCAGAGCCTAAGCCCTTCCAACCGAGACCCGCGCCGCGACGCCTCGAGCTCTTCCTCGACGAAGCGAAGCGAACCGCCGGAATTCCGCTCGAGATCGTTCGCGATTTCCGAAACTTCGTCGAAGAGACCGAAGACCTTCGCGATGATCTGGAGACGCGCATGAATGCCGTCACCAAGATGTTGGGCATGGGAATGAGCGCGGACGACACGCCGCTCAATGGCCGCCTCGGTCCCCATCGCCGATTCGAGTGGGTCTCGTGCCTCTTGGATGATCTCAAGGCCATGCGCAAAGGCCTCGGCTGCTCGATCAACGACGTTGTTTTGACGATCGTGACGGGTGCCGTGCGCGAATACCTGCTCGACAAGGGCGTATCGGTCAAAGATGTCGAATTCAAAATTTCGACACCCGTCTCCGTTCGAAAAGAAGAAGAGCAGGGAGAGCTCGGAAACAAGGTTTCCTCTTGGATTTTCGCACTTCCCATCGCGGAATCTGACTCGCGCCGGCAGCTCGAGATCATCCACGAAATCACGGAAGAGCTGAAAGAAACAAATCAGGCGATCGGCGTTCAGATGATGAATCAGGTTCAGGAATGGACCCCCTCGACCTTACTTTCATTAGGCGCGCAGGCCATGAGCGGACCAATTAACACGATCGTGACCAACGTGCCAGGACCGCAGCTCCCGCTCTATCTCCACGGCGCACGCGTCCGGGCGTTCTACCCGGCCGTACCCCTCATGCAAGGCATGGGGCTCGGGATCGCGCTCACTAGCTATGCAGGCACCATGGGTATCGGCTTCAACTGCGACCCGGACATCGTGCCGGACGTCGATCTTTTCGTGGCTCGTTTTCAACAGGCATTTCAGCGCGTCGCGGAAGCAGCCAAGGTTGATGTCGGCCCGATCAGCGACAACGTTTACGAAATCTACGATGCCATGGAAGCTAAGGAGACGGCCTAACGAGGACGGCCGGCGGCGATCCATGCGTGTGTCCTAAGACGACGCGTCGCTAGAGAAATAGGCCGAGGGTCGGCAGCACGATTTCCGCCACGTCCATGATGATCACACGGTCGAGGATTTTGTATCCGTCCTCGCCGCGCAGCAATACGTCGCGCCGCTGTCCTGCGTAAAGAAAATTCTCGCTGCCCGGACGGCTGTAGTGAAGATGAAAAGCACTCGTCACCGAGAGCCGATCATTCTGCACGTCGAGGATCTCGATGTTGCCGACGATTCGGCGGGTGCGCGCCGGAGGATTCTCGGCCCAGGCGTTCGGCTTGAAGCTCCGCTCGACGCGGAGCATTAGGTAGGGGTAGGTCTCATTTCGAATTGGAGTGCCGGTTGAGTCCGCGCCCTCGAGCTCGCGTTCGATGCTGATCATCGATTCATTTCCGCGTTCCGAGTTATCAACCAGGGGATTCGTTCTCGCAGGTATCACGTAGTGAATCGATTCACTGCAAAGCGCCAGCCAGCTCTGGTACTGCCGATTGTCAAGAAGTCGCGCCTCTCGGTAGTAGAACTGTTCGACATCGAGCTGGAGCGCCGGAGTCACTTTCGCTGGGTCGTAGCAATCTGATTGCATCTTTTCGTCACTCATCCCTGTGCCGCCTCAAGCGCGCTTCGCCATCGGCGGAAGAAATGCCGGGCGTAGAATTCATTCGCGGTCACGCTCACAAGGCCAGGCATATCGGAGCGCTCTTGCTCCTCACCAAGCCCAAGACCGTAGAAGTAGGGTCGGTCCTCGGCGTAGTCGATCTTCGAGCCCTGGAACTGCTGCACCCAAGCCTCGGAATCCTCCTGCTCAAGGATCCCGCCCGGCCCAAAGAAAGCCGTGTGGTTCCCGCGCATGATTTTCTTGAAGTCATCCGGCGCATCCGCAGGCACCACGGACCAGGACCAATACTCAACCTGTCCGGGTCCTCGTGGATGAGAAACCTTGAAGGCCGTATTCGACCAGAGAAACGACAGATTCGGGTACACCCCGTAAGTCAGCCCCTTCATCCTGGAACGGAGTGGGCCAACGCGTTCCTTCGCTTGCGCTTGGATTTCGCGCAAATAGTCCTGGACTTCGGCGCCACCTAACAAGGTAGCCAGACCCTCAAAGCCCCAAGCGACGCTTTCAACCGGCGCGTCCTCAGGCATCAATCGAAACGTTGCGCCATGCCCGGGCTTCGGCACGACACTCAAGCCGAGCTCAAATACCTCAGCATTCGCTTCCGGCGGAATCACTGCCGCGTGCAGAAAGGGTCCGTGATTAACATCGCCCAACTGATTCTCAACGGGCAGCTTCCAGTTCGCGTTGATCTTCCATCTTTGCGGAGCACCGTAGAACTCGATGCCCTGTGGAAAGCGCGCAAAGAAGGCATCGAGGTAGAAGCGCATGTCTCCGAGGTAGTCGTCTAAAGACTCGATCTCGGGATCAAAGCTCCCGAAGATCATCCCGTTCCATGATTCGACGCGCGGCACAGCCTTCAGTCCGAGCTTGCTCTTATCGGGGCGCCCCTTCACATGACGCTCTTGGGGAATCGCGACGAGCTTCCCCGTCACGTCATAGTTCCAGTTGTGATAGGGGCAAACGAATTTCGTCGTATTGCCGTGATCGGACCGACAGACCGGCAGTCCTCTATGGCTGCAGCTGTTGATATTCGCGTAGACCGCGCCGTCCGGACCGCGGGAGACGATGATCGGCGTCTCTCCCATATAGGCCTGTACGAAGTCGCCGGACTCCCGGATCTGTGATTCGTGCGCGAGGAAGAGCCAGGCCTTCCCGAAGATTCCGCGCTTTTCGAGTTCGTAGATCTCCGGATCGCTCCAGGCGCGACGGCTGATCAGGGTGGCGTCGTCATTCACGACATCGGCGATGTTCATCGACACAGGTCCTCCAATGCGCCTAAAATTATCACTTGATAGTTTTTATACAAGACCTAGGATTTTGAGGACGGGGGAACTAGAAAATCGACTTCGGCGACCTATGAGCATCACCAGCGAGTCAGGAGAGAGACATGCCGACCGACTCGGAGATCGGGCAGAAAGAGACTAAGGGCGCTCAAACCGAACGCCGCATTCTTGATGCCGCAGAGGCGCTCTTCGCGGAACGAGGATTTGAGGCGGCATCCCTCCGCGCGATCGCTGGCGCAGCAGGAATACGGCAGCCCGGCCTCTACAACTATTTCGAAAGTAAAGAAGCGCTCTATTCCGCCGTCCTCGATCGTGCCCTCGCCCCGCTATCCGACGCGATTGACCGCTTTTTGCTCCGCGCGGCTCCTGATGAATTGCACAGCACCCTTGCCGGCGTGATGACGGATCTATTGCTCGAACATCCAAAAATATCAGCGCTCTTTCAAAGAGCACTCCAGGGCGACCCTGGGACGCTCGGCAACCGCCTCATCAAGGACTGGCTGGACCGGCTCTTCGGGCAGGCCATTACGGGCATACAGGGCGGCCAGGCTGGCGAGTCGGCCTCTCAGTCCAAAATCGATCTCGTGCTCCAAAGCATCGCGATGTTCAACATCACGACGGGCTTCTTCCTGTCCCAGAGAATCTTTGAGACGCTCGTGGGCGGAAACGTCACCGACCCAGAAGTCGTCGCGCGCCAAAAAGCTCTACTCGATCGCATCTCTCGGTTCGCATTCAGCTCCGACTAGCACCTCGCCAGACTTAGGTCGCTCGACCACCACCCGAGGTTCATCATGTGAATCGGCGTGAGAGCTGCGGTGAGGGTCGGCGTGAGAGCCGAATGCGATCGCTTTCCGACGAAGCACCGCCCTGAGATTCGAGCGATTCCAAGGGGATCCTGTGCATGCACCGTACAGATGGTTAGTCAGAACCTCCGATAGGCCCCCCCCTGGAGTCGATCTGATGGCCCCCATTTTCGTCTGCGCGAAGCGCCAGCTATGATCCCCGCATCGAATGCGCCTTATTGCGACCCGGGAGCACCCGCGTGAATCAAGAACGGCGATGATTGAGATATTGACGATGCACTGGGATGGACCACGTAGTCGCGGAGATAAACGGATGCAGGTGAATATGATGAGCCAAGATGAGAACGGGTATCGACGAAATGCCGACGGATACCCGCAGAAAGAGGTCGCGAGAACCCAAATCCGCGGATTCAATTCCTCTGGCGCGATCGCCATCTCGCTTCTCGCACTCACCAGTCTTTTACTCGCTGGCTGCCAATCGACCGGCGGGAGCGGTGGCTCTGAAAGCGCGCTCGCCGACTCCGCCGACTCCGAGCCCCTGACCCTAACGACCAACGCCTATCATGCATTCGTGCAGGGCGATTGCGCGGACGTCGAAAGGCGTATCGCAAACAGCGAAATTAAAGACTGGCCGACGACTGAAGTCCGTCATTCACTCCAGCTGTTAAGCGGCTTTTGCGAAGAGCTCGCCGAGCAAAACGATGATGCTCGAGAAACCTATCGAGCAATCATTCGCGAAGCCCCACTTTCCTTCGCCTCTGATGATGCGAGGGAAAGGCTTCGGATTATGCGCCTCGCCGAAAATGATCCCGACTATGAAAGCTGGGTTGCATCAGCCAGAGTACGAGCACTAGGAGGAAGCAGTCTCCGCGCGCCGCTCAACCGAACTCCGGTGGCCTACCCGCCCTTGGCCCTCCGTGCAGGGATATCCGGGTACGCGGTCGTCGAGTTCGGCGTCACGCCGCGCGGAGCAACCGATTCCCCCGTCGTCGTCGAATCCGACCCGCCGCTTCTCTTCGACGGCACCGCGCTTCGCGCTGTGCGCAGCTGGCGTTATGCCCGCGACACCCTCGGCGATCAAAGCGAGCGTCAAGCGATTCGGCTGCTTTTCCGACCCGAAGAAGCGGCGGAAAGAGATTCCGCGTCCGACCTCTAGCGACTCACATATGCGCTTTCGTTAGGCGGGCACGACATTGGGTCGGAACTTAGACCAGCGGCACGAGACCCGCGCCACGCGTCTACTCCCCACGAGCGACCACGGCGGACGCCAGCGCTTGTGTGAATAAATCCGCGCGACGAGGAAGACCGCCCGCCACGAGACCCGTGCGCGCCTCTTCGACCGCGAGCTGAAATCGATCACTCGGACCGAAACCCGCACCGAGATTATCCGCGCTCAAATTGAACGGAAAGTTGCAAGCCTCGGAGAAAAGCGATTCGAGGGCTTGGGGCCTAGCTTCCGCGCTTTCGAATTTGGCTTGCTGTTCCGCATCACGCCCATCCGGTGAGTACCAATACCCGTAGTCGTCAAGAAGCCGCCGGTCCGCCCCCGCCAAGCACCAATGCGCCACCTCATGGAGTGCGCTGGCGAAATAATCTTCGCGGTAGATCACCTGATGCGGTGCCGTTTCGGGCGAGGCCGACGGGATGTAGAGCGGCTCCTCTCCACCACCAACGAGAATCGTTCGATGGGACTGCCCAAAGCAACCATCAAAGAGGCGCTCCAGGTCCTTGGTTACGAGATTCATCGCGGCAGATTGCCATAGGACAGAAATTTCGGCCGGCGGCCGAAACGATCACCTAAGTTGCCCCGAATCGGTGCCGCCACGAACTGGACCGCAGCGAACAGAAACATCAGGCTCCCGCCGTAGCGCGCCGCCTCGGCAAGCCCTTCGACGATGAGCTCCCTGATTAGGTCAGGCATCACCGGGGCGTTTTTTTCGAACCCAAGAGTATCGATGAGGATCGTGATCAGGATAAATGAGATCGCGTGCCCCGGCGCACCCGCACCCCCAACAGCAGCCTCGGAGGCATCGGCCGAGCCAGTCGCGCCCGCTGGGTCGTCGCTCATCTGCTTCTACCGCCTTTCACTTGCAGGATGCGGCATCCGTCGCCACCGAGCGCAGCGTAGCGCGAGAACGAAACGGCCAACCTATCACCCGCAGCCTTCAGTTCTATTCCTTCCTCAATTCCCGGGACACCACACGCACAGGCGCATTCGCTCCGTGAAGCGCTACATCGAGTTCCGTCAATGCGTCGCAGAGTTCCCCAAAACGCTCATCCCCCAAGATCTCTGAGAAGGACGACGTTATGTCGGAAGTAATCTCTTCGATGTCACGGATTAATTTGATTCCTCGCTGCGTGTAGACCACGCGCTTTGCACGCCCGTCGTCGGGATCGGGAACCCGCTCGAGATATCCGACCTCTTCGAGCTCAGTCACGAGTTGGCCGGTTCGTTGCAGAGTGAGTCGCAACCTCGCGGCCAACTCGGAGATCCGGAGACCTTCGACGGGCAGGTTGGGAATCACTTGCGCCGTCGAGGCGCGGAGGTCGTGCCCTCTCGCGACGAGCCCCTCACTCGTCCGAATTCGAATCGCCGACGAGATCCCGATCACATGGCGACTCATTCGATCGACGTTGGCTCCCTCGGGCTCCTCGCTCATGGCATGCGCTTTCATCTTCTTTTCCGCCATCGCGACCTCCCCAATTCAGCGCTTGCAACATTACCAAAGTTACTTTACTAATTACAGAGCCAGCCCGAAACGCCAAAACGAACACAGGATACGCGACGTGCCGAAGCCTACTCCCACCCCTGCGGAACAAGAAGTGTCCCTGCGCACCCATTGGCGCTTCGACGTCAGCGACGCGCTCCCGGTCCCCGGAAAGTTTGAAATCGCTTCGACCCTCATCCTTCCAGTGACACAGCACGAAAACCCCGCGACGACTCTTCTCGTCTGCCTCCCGGGCGGCTTCTTGTCACGCCACTATTTC
This sequence comes from Myxococcota bacterium, assembly GCA_041440805.1. Classification (GTDB taxonomy): domain Bacteria; phylum Myxococcota_A; class UBA9160; order UBA9160; family UBA4427; genus UBA4427. The sequence goes on from JASDVF010000067.1 coordinate 24,642, forward strand.
GATCTCCAGATCAATGGATCGACAACCTATAGCTTCGCCGAAGCAATGACTCGCGCTGGCTATGCAGTCCTATGCCTAGACCATATAGGGACAGGCGAGAGCTCATTTCCCGAGCCCGTCGAGAATGGTTATGCCATCGGCGTCCCCGCCATCGCACGCGCCAACCGGCTCGCCCTCGAATCGGCTTTGCAGCGCCTAAGAGAGGGCGACCCCACTTCAAACATCGCCCCGTGCGAACTTGGTCGCACGATCGGCGTAGGGCATTCGATGGGATCCATGCTCGCCGTCGAAGAGCAAGCGTTTTCGAAACAGCACGAAGCCCTCCTGCTCTTTTCATTCTCGACGCAGGGAACGCCTCGCTTCTTGGACGACAGTATGCGCGCCTACGCAGGGGACCCGGAGCGGCTCCGAAACGACATCGGAAAGCTTGCCGAGAATTCTATGGGGACGCCCTACCCCGAGCGCGCGACGAATAGCGAGAGCGATCGTCGCGCGGCGTTCGGCGTGGGGACCGCGCCAAACGATGCCGAAGATGCTCTTCATGGGGCGTCAACGAATTTGCTTGCGATCGGCGGCTTAACGTCAATGATTCCCGGCGGCTTCGCTCCGCCTGCAGCCGAAATTGATGTTCCCGTCATGATGATCTTCGGCGACCACGACCTTCATGATGATCGGCATACCCGCGAAGAATTGCCGCGCTCGCCGTCCGTCACGACTTATTGCCTCGAGGATGCGTGGCATTGCCATTTCGTCTCAAACAACCGCGAAACGCTCTGGCGGCGTGTTTCGGACTGGATCAATTCGCTCTGATACGTCTGAGACATGGCGTCACCTCAGCTCACCAATGACCTAACGAAGGAGACTGTATGTCCGAACGGCGACTCTTTTCAGCGGATTCCCACTGCGTCATTACCACTGACCAGGTAAAGCAGAACCTGGCCAGCAAGTACCACGATGCATGGGACGCGGGCATGACTAAATTCGACCAGAAGCGAGACGAGCTTCAGGCGGGCGAACAGCTCGAACTCGAAGACTTCGTCGACCTCGAAGCCGCTCGACATCCCGGCTACTTCGATTCAAAGGCGAGACTCGCGGCGATGGACGAGGACGGGGTTCAGTGCGAGGTCATGTACTCGGAATTTGACTTCACTAGCAAGGTTTATCAAATCGGTGATGCGTGGAAGGAATGCGCGACCGCTTACAACAATTCGCTCCACCAGTTCGCATCAATCGACCCAAAGCGCATCCTGATCACCTATCAAATGCCGCTGATCGACCTCGACTACGCGATCTCCGAAATCCACCGACTCGCGGATCTTGGCGCGCGCTCGATTCAGATTCCGAACTTCCCCAGCGAGCTCGGGATGCCCGACTATCACGACAAGCGATACGAGAAGCTTTGGAGTGCCTTCGAGGAAACGGGCATCGTTGTCGCCAATCACCTCACCCTTAAGGACTCTCTCTGGGATGTCTTCCGGCGCGATCCCACACCACAGAAGGGCATCTTCACATCACTCCCTGGATTCGCGATCGCGGAAACCCTCGCCTGGTACATCCTGACTGGCGTACTCGAGCGACATCCCAAACTGCGCGTCGTCTTCGTAGAACCGGGGCTTTTCTGGCTGCCCGGATACCTCCGCTTTCTCGACTCCCGTATGGACGAGCATTACGACTTCCCCGGGGTCGAGCTCAAGCCCTCTGAGTATTTCCGGCGCCAAATGGCCGCCACATTCGTCTATGAGCCCGAAGCCGTTGATCAACGCTACGCCCTGGGCGTCGAGAACATCCTTTGGTCGACGGATTTCCCGCATCCCGCGTGTAATTGGCCCGGTGCTTCCTCCAAAATCGATACGCTCTTCGAAGGCGTTCCCGAGGACGAAGTCCACAAGATCACATGGCAAAACGGTGCCACTATGTACGGGATCGAATAGTACGGGATCGAGCATCTCAGATTCGATTAGAACGGGACCATAAAGTTCAGGACCGACTCGACGCTCGTCGAGGAAGCCCCACTACTAGCAAGGCAAACACGACGCTTTGCGACGGAGACGATGAACATGGCAGGCGTACTCGACGGCCTTCTCATTCTGGACCTCACGCGCGGAATCGCTGGCCCCATGGCCACGATGCTGCTCGTTGATCACGGGGCTGACGTGGTGCGCATCGAAGCGCCCGGTGAAGACCCGCTTCGCGATCAACCCGGATACAAAGCCTGGAACCGGGGGAAGCGCAGCGCCGTCCTCGACCTCAAGGACGCCGAAGACAAAGCCACATTTCTGGCCCTCGCCGCACGCGCCGACGTCGTGATCGATAGTTATGCGCCGGGTGGCGCAGAAGCACTCGGCGTCGACTACGCCACACTTAGCGAAAATAATCCGCGCCTCATTCACTGTTCGATCACCGGCTATGGCCGCAACAACGCCCTCTCGGATCGCCCCGGCTACGATGCACTCGTCGCGGCGCGCACAGGGCTGCAGTGGGAACAGCGCGGATGGGTCGGAGGATCCGCGCCTCATCTCGCAGGGAAGCCACCGCTCTTTCCCGAGTTCGAGGTCGGCTACGAAAAGCTTCAGGGCGCACCGCGGGAAGGACCGATCTTCTCCGCATCACGATTCCCGAGCCTTGGTGCCGCTTACGCCGCGGCGCTCGGTATCTCTGCCGCGCTCCGCGCACGGGAAATCACGGGTCGCGGACAGCAAGTTGAAACCTCGCTCCTGCAAGGCGCCCTCGCAGCTGGCGTCATGGCGTTCGGTGTCGCGGATAACCTCGAAGCCGAACATTTCATGTCATGGATCGGCGATAGCCGCGCACCCAAGGGCCTCTTTGAATGCAAAGATGGTCGTTGGATCCATGCCTGGCCGCCCAATCCACGATTCATTCTTTCCGCAGCAGAAGGCGACACGCTCAACGCGACGCCTGACCTAACACTGCGAGAAGATCCGGACCGTATAGGCCTCGGCGTCGAGGAAGTTTTCGTCCTAGATCATTATTGGGAACCGATGGCCAAGGCCGTTAAGAAATTCACAGCGGACGAGTGGACCGAGGCGGGCGCGATCGCCGGTGTTTGCGTCCAGAAAATCAGGAGCCCCGAGGAAGGCCTAAGCGACCAGCTCTTGGTCGATGACCGAATCGTCGCCGAAATCGATGACCCCGAACTAGGGCCGATTCGCACCGTCGGCGTGCTCTACAACCTCGACTCGTCCCCCGGCGAAGTATCTGGACCGGCGCCTAGCTTGGGAGAACACACCGACGCGATTCGCAAAGAGGCGGCGGCGCCCGCTGCGCATGACACGCCCCGCGCTCCCTCTGCCCCCGACAACAAACTCGCGAAAGGCCCTCTCGACGGAATTCGTGTGCTGGACTTCGGGCTCGCCGTGGCAGGGCCTTACGGGACGCAGGTGCTCTCAGACCTCGGGGCTGAAGTCATCAAGATCAATGCCCTCTACGATTGGTATTGGCATTCGAGCCAAATCGCGATGTGCTGCAATCGTGGAAAGCGAAGCATCGCGATCGATCTGAAGCATGAAGGCGCGAAGAAGATCCTCGACGGCCTTCTAGAGTCCGCAGATGTGGTGATGCATAACATGCGGTACCACGCGGCCGTGAAGCTAGGCATCGACTACGAATCCCTCAAAGAACGCTTTCCGAAGCTCGTCTACTGCCACACCCGCGGTTTTGAACACGGACCACGCGAATCGCTTCCGGGAAACGACCAAACCGGCGCGTGCCTCGCCGGCGTAGAATGGGAAGACGGCGGCTGCCATCGCGGCGGACGGCCCATGTGGTCACTCACGAATATGGGCGACACGGGCAACGGATTCTTGGCCGCCATCGCAATCTGCCAAGCCCTCTTCGAAAGAGAAAAGACAGGCCGAGGTCAGTGGTGCGAAACAGCCATCGTTAACGCGCAGCTATTCAACGCGAGCCACGCAATCGCGCGCCCCGACGGAACGCCGATTGAGCGACCGCTCCTTGACGACATGCAAACGGGATTTTCCGCGGGTGTCCGTCTCTACCCCACGCAAGACGAATGGATTTGCGTTTCCCTCGTGACGGATGCGCACTGGGCTGCACTCGCCAAAGCGCTCGACCTCGATGACCTCGCTCCCTCCGGCCGGTACGGATCCGCGGCGGCACGCAAGCAAAATGATGCAGCCGTCGCCAAGCTCCTCGAGCACGCCCTAGGCAGCCAGTCAGGCCAACCCGCTTTCGAGAAGCTCGACGCCGCGGGCGTACCCTGCGAACTCGCTCGAGGCGATGCCGCCCTTGGACTCTGGAAAGAAAAAGGGCTCGCCGAAAACGAACTCGTAGCCTCATACGATCACCGCATGGTCGGACGCCTTGGGCATCCCGGCCTTGCCGTGCAGTTCTCCGACACGCCAACACATGTTCAAGGGCCCCCGCTCTTAGTTGGCGAGCACACCCGCGAGATCCTTTCCGAGCTCGGATTCGATCGCGCCGAGTCAGATGCACTCTTCGAAGCGGGTGCCGTGGGTGACGAAACGGTTTACCCCGCACTCTCCAAAAATCCATCTCAAGTCACTGCCTCACCCTGGGCAACGGCCTCGGTCAACGAAGCGGCCACGGATGAAAACCCCGACGCCTAATACTTGATGGGCGACGCGAGAATCTTGGAGCGCTTCGCCGCACGCTTCGCGCTAACTGCCACTTCAGCCACGGCTCAAAAAAAAGGACCCTCCGCATGTCGAATGACGAATTCCGAATGGAGCGCCCGCAACCGCTCCCGAGTCGCAACAGTGCGTTCTATTGGGAAGGTGCGGAACGAGGCGAGTTCCTCGGACAGCGATGCGGCGACTGCAAAATCTTTCGCCACCCGCCTCGGCCCATGTGCCCGAAGTGTCAATCCGTCCATCAAGAGATTGTTCCGCTCTCGGGGCGAGGCGTCGTCTACTCGTACATGTTTCCGGTTCATCCACAGATGCCGATGTTCGAGTATCCGCTCTGTTGTGTGCTAGTTGATCTCGACGAGGGGATTCGAATTTTCTCAAACCTCTACGAGTGCGATCGTGCAGACGTAAAGATCGGGATTCCTGTTGAAGTCTTTTTCGAAAAGACGAAAGGTGACAAGGCCGTCCCGGTCTTCCGCCCGGCGAAGGAGGCCACCAAATGAGTATCCGAAGCGGCGGCAAGGCCGTCATAGCGGGAATCGGGCAGACCGAGTTCTCGAAAAACTCGGGTCGCAGCGAACTTCAACTCTGCTGCGAAGCCATCAAGCTCTCTCTCGATGATGCAGGCCTCGTCCCTGCGGATATCGATGGCCTAACAACTTTCACGATCGACAACAATGAAGACGTCGACATTGTACGTTCCATGGGAATCAAGAACCTACGATTTTCCTCGCGCTCGCCCCATGGCGGAGGCGGCTCGATAGGAACCATCGCTCACGCAATGGCGGCTGTGGAGTCCGGACTCGCAGATGTTGTAGTCTGTTATCGCGCTATGAACGAACGCTCGGAAGCTCGCTTCGGAATTGCGCACATGGAACCGAATTCGAATAGCACCGGCTCCGGTTCGGGCTTTCTCGAATGGAGCATGCCCTACGGCGCTATGACCCCCGCTGCTTGGACCGGCGTCCAGGCTCAGCGATACATGGATCGCTACGGCCTCACCAACGCAGACTTCGCCCCGGTCTCGGTCCAACTCCGATCCAATGCGTCCACTAACCCACTCGCGTGGTACTTTGAAAAGCCGATCACAATCGACGACCATCAAAACTCGAGATGGATCGTCGATCCGGTCTTTCGCCTCCTCGATTGCTGCCAGGAGAGCGATGGCGGCGTCGCCATCTTGGTCACGACCGAGGAACGCGCGAAGGATTTGAAGCAGATTCCGGTTCGCATCGACCACGCGACCCAGTCTGTTCCATTCGAAACTGAAACCGTCACCAACTTCTATCACAGTGACTTAACCGTCTTCGATAGTGGTGTGCATTCCGGCGCAGAGCTCTTCGGGCGAACGGGACTCACGCCGGCAGATATACAGGTCGGCATGCTCTATGACCATTTCACGATCGCCGTGTTCTGGCATCTCGAATCGATGGGATTCTGCAAACCCGGCGAAGCGTCCGACTTCATTAAGGACGGGCACTTAGCCTTAGATGGCTCGATTCCGCTCTCGCCCAATGGCGGTTTGATCGGCGAGGCCTATATCCACGGGATGAATCTCGCGACCGAGGCCGTGCGCCAAATCCGCGGGACCGCCAGCAACCAAGTCGATAATGTCGAACACGCGCTGCTTGCCGCAGGCATGAGCGGAGCGATCCTCGGGCGATGCTAGTCCGGTCGCGCTCGGAGATCGCTACAAGCCCAGAGCTTGCACTCGGGCGAGATCCTCGCGATAGGTGCGCGAAGCCAGCCAGTAGTGCACGGCCGCCCACAACAAGAGCATATTCATCACGGCCAACGAATATCGAAGCGCCTCGTCCCCACCAAAGGCATCACTGATCCAGCCGGCGACCACGGGACCTGCGCCATATCCAAATAGGTTCATCGCGAAGAGCATCGACGCTGCCGTCATCGCTCGCATTCGGGGACCGACAAGGGACTGCGCAACGGCATGACCTGCGCCGGCGTACATGTAGCTCCCGACAACACCCAGGGTGAGCCCAACGATCGTTAGCGGCAAGCTCGATGTCAGGTAGGCGAAAATAGTAAAGGGCACCGAAGAGACGGCCCCTATCGCGAGCCATCCAATACGCCAGCGAGGATCTTTCGGAGCGAATCGATCGCCGAGGTATCCGCCCATGTAAGTGCCGAACCCGCCAGCGACCCCGGTGATCAATCCGATAATAATGCCCGCCTCCGTGTTCGAGAGTCCGTGCACTCGGATCATGAATGCGAAATTGAAGGTCGCCGTCGCCGCGAGAGTCATCGTTTGAATCGAACACGCGAGCATATGCTGTCTAATCGTCGGCATAGCAAAGAGCGTCGACAGGACACTCGCCACCGGCTCGAGTTCTTCCGAATCCGCCCGTGGCGGTTCCTTCAGAAAGACCCGTACGATCACCGCGACCAGTAGGCCCGGTAGGCCAACCATCATGAATACCGTGCGCCAGTGATAGTGATCGGCGAGATAGCCCCCACCCGCCAGCCCGAACAAGATGCCGATCGGGATTGCCATTTGATAGGTGGAGAGCGCGCGGCCTATGCGCTCGCGCGGAAAGGTCTCCGAGAGAATCGATTGTGCTGCAGGGGCGCAGCCCGCTTCGCCAATCCCGACACCCACTCGCGCTGCGAATAGCTGCCAATAGCCCTGTGCGAGCCCGCAGGCCGCTGTTGCGAGACTCCAGAAGCTCAGCACCGAAACGATGACGTTGCGCCGATTCGCTCGATCCGCGAGCCGCCCTAGCGGCAACCCAGCGAGCGTATAGAAAACTGCAAACGCCACGCCTACCACGACGCCGATTTGAGTGTCGGTGAGATCGAGATCGATTCGGATCGACTCAACTAGCACGCTCATGATCTGGCGATCGAGCTGGCTCATCACGTTGACGAGCACGAGCAAGCCGAGGGAAATCTGCGCCGTGCGCCGTGAAGCGCCGGTGAATTCGGATTCCTTAATCATTGGCTAGAACGACCCCCGACCGCATTGCCTGCTGGGCGGGTTCGCCCGATATAGCATTGACCCAAATCGACGACGTCCAAGCGCGTTCCTGAATCGTCGGTGTGTAGAAAGGCTCGGTCACTGGATTCGTGCAGCAATTCTTCCAAACGCCGCTCGGCGCGCCATTATCCTCCGCTTCGATCGACGCACGCAAAGCACGCTGCTCACAACTCGCGGAGAACGGATTCACCCCAGCCGCCTGGCACTGAAACGTGCTCCATCGACAGGTCGGATTCTCGAGCACGCGCACGTAGTAGAAGCTCGGCTGCGTGGCATCGTACTCATCGTCTTGCCAAACCGTACAAAGCGCACCGGCACCGCCGCCCGTCGGAGCACACGTGTTAGGGTCCACCGAGGCGCCGTTATTCGCGTCTCCGGCGACATCGATCACCTTCTCGTGACTCTCCCCTGACGCATCCACCCAACCCTTAATGATCTGCACACGCTGCAAATCGGTTCCCGGATGACCATCTATGCCTGCATCCTTAAGAGCGCTCACTAGGAAGCGAGGCGGTCGGTCTGAAGCGGCGTTACCGAAGGCGCCACCCATGGGCACGCCTTGCGAGTAGGCCTTAGAGACCATGTCGGGGTCTCCGCAGAGATCGAGGTCCAGGTCCGTTCCGCCAAAGAAGCGCACGATCGGTCGCGTACCGCTGGTCGCGTATGTCTCCTTGCTTCGCATTCCCTCGAAGATCGCGTCGCGAGAGTTTTCTTCGGCCCATACGACGGCATGGCCGCCTGGGTTCGAGAAGAAGTGATCCTGGACATTGGCGTATTCCGCATCTCGCCGGCCGAGGTGTCCCACATAATTATCTTCTTCGGCACCGCCAGCGGTCGCGCTATGCGTGTCAGTGCTCCCGATGAATCCAAACTGGAACGGGTTCGTCCCCGTCTCCTGACCTAATTCGAGCCCGGCTTTCAGAGCATTCCGCGCCATGTTCCGCGGGTGATACTCATCGAGCGGGACGGCGGCCGCCTGCTCCGTCATCATCTCCCCATGCACCGTGCCGAGCATGGACAGGTTATCCGCAACCACCTGTTCGAAGTCGCAGGCTTCATCCGCGGTGAGCAGGCCGCGTCCTTCGAGCCGATCAAAACGACACTCCGAAGCGCCTTTATGCTGGACCAGCTCGATCACGGGTTCAAACTTCAAGCGGTCGGCCGCTTCGCGCGGCGTTTGGGGATCGCGAAACATCAGCCCACCAGAGAGATTCGAGTTGTGCGGAATCGCCAGCACATCACAACCGATTCCCGCATCGAGACATCGCTCCTGCAAGAGCTCCCAGAGAATCGGGAAGTTGTACGTGCCCGTGTCGTAGGTCGAAATCGGAAGCTCCGGCACGCGCTCGTTACGGAAGATCACGTTGCGATGCATGTTGAAAGCGTTAGGCGCATCGGTGTATTCGTACCCGACGAAGGTCGTGAAGGTGCAGTCCGAGGAGCGGTCGTAGTGTTCTTCCGTCGCTCTTTGAATTTCTCCCCAGGCACTCAACGCGGCTTCATTGCAGTCGGAGAGTGTGCAGGCAAACGACTCCGTGACCTCTGCTGTTCCGATGCCTCCGAGATTCGTCCACCAGCTGGCGGCCAGCATCTGGGTCCAGAAATGCGAGGCGCGGGTCATCATGCAATGCGGCCACCAATAGCCGAGCTTGCTCGAGTCCTTTGTGCACATATTGATCGGGCCTAGGTATTCGGCGTGGTCCGTCACCGAAGTAAAGTCTAGGGGGCGCTGGATGCGCGCTTCAATCAGCTGCTCGCCGTTCACATCTGGAAGCGTGATTGCCTCGCCCTTCGCATAGCGATAAGCGTCGGTCGGCTCATTCCTCTGGCTCGAAATATAGGAGTCAAAGGAGAAACTGCTGTGTACATGCAGGTCGCCAAACATCGGTCGCTTAAGCGGATCGTGGTCCGTACAAGGCTCGCGCTCTTCCGTTCGTTCGAAGGGCATGGCGGCCGAGGTATCTGTCGCGGCGTTGGTGGCTATAGCCAGACCGCCATCCGCCTGTGCCTGGATCGGCGACGGAAGCGTGAGTGCGGCGATCAAGATTGAAAGGACGATTGGATACGCGTGAGCGGAATTCTGCATGCGGAAATAATAGAGGCTCCCACCAGTAGGGTCATCCCGCCTCAGCCGACACCGGCGTGTACCAGATGGGCGAAGTCCAAGCCCGCTCTTGAATTGTCTTCGGCACGCGCGGGTCATCGCACCCATCGGGCCGCTCATTCTCCGGGAGGGCAAGGCAATGCCAGGTCGACCATCGACAGCTCGGGTTTTCGACAACGCGCGCGTAGTAGACCGCCGACTGCGAGGAATCGAATTCGGGATCCTGCCAGACCGAACACAGGGAACCCGCGCCCTCTCCCCGAGGCGTGCAGGTATTGAGGTCGACGTCTGCGCCGTTGTTAGGGTCACCTGCCACGTCGATCACCTTCTGGTGAAAATCGCCACCCTCGCCAACCCAACCCTTCACAACCTGAATACGCTGCAGCGCGGTCCCCGCCCGGTCCTCGGTCCCCGGATCCTGCAGGGCTGATACCAAAAAGGAGGGACCTTCGGAGTCGGTACCGCCACTCGCATGCGCGCTCGGGAGATCACTTCCCATAGCGACACCCTCGGCATAACCCTTCGCAACCACATCTTCGGAGTCGCATAGATCCGGCGAGAGCGACCATCCTCCAAAGAACCGCGGCGTGATTCGAGTCCCGCTCGTCGCGAAAGTCTCTCGCCGTTTCATCGCGTCAAAAAGCGCATCGCGGCTGTTCTCTTCTGAGTAGATGCCCGCGAGCCCACCGGGATTCCGGTAGATTCGCGGCCTCTTTTGATCTCCGATTTTGAGCAGCGCTTTCGCGTCGCCCTCAAATTTCCCGACGAAGTCTTTCTCCTCAACCGCGCCTGGCGTCGAGCGATGAGTGTCCGTGCTTCCGATCATGCCGAACTTGAAGGGATTGACGCCGATTCGTTCTTCCTCGCGCAAGCCTTCGACGAGCGCATAACGCACGTAGTCCACACGGGAAGTACAACCCTCACCCTTTTGCGCGCCCCAGCTCGTAGCGTCTCCGCAGTCGTCGACATCCGCCTGTCGGTCACGAATTTTTTCGAACTCACACAGCTCATCTTCTTCGCCGACGACGCCCGAAAACCCGTTACGACATTCGCTCTCGCCCTTCACCTGCATCATCTCGACGATCGGCTCGAGACGAGCTCTGAGCTTCGCTTCCGACACCTGATCCTCAAGCGGCAGTTCCCGGTACGTGATCGCAAACTGGTGACCATTCGAGAGGTTCGGATTATGCGGAATCGCGATAGCGTCGCAGCCCGACCCCGAATCCAAACAGAGATCACGAAGTCGCGCTCTCAGCATCGTCTCGTTAGGCGTGTCTATCCAAGAGAAAGGCAGCTCCGGCCCGATTTCGTTGCGGAGGATGATGTTGCGATGGATTTTCGTCGAGCGGGTCGAGCGGCTGTATTCCCAAGCATGGAAGGTTGTGAATTCGCACGCTGCCGTTCGGTCGTAGTAACGCTCTGCGGCGCGGCCATTCTCGGCCCATACACCCGCGAGTCGCTCTCGACAGATCCCGTTGTCTTCGCCGCAGACTTCCGCCTTGCGACCGTTCAGGTCGATGACGCCGAGAATCTTTGCCCGAAACCCTTTCACACCGAGCACTGTCGCCAAAAGCGACGTGGACTCTGCTCTAAAAATTTTGCATGACTCCGTTTCGTAGGCAGGTGATGTTTGGTCCAAGCAGAGCGAGTTCTCCGCCATCCATTCGGCATGGTCGGTCACCGCCGCAAAATCCAAGGGGCGATCGATCTGGGCCATTCTCGACGGCCGCCCGGCCTCATCAAAGGGAGATAATCCAACCCGTTCCCCGCGTGCAAATCGATAGGCATCATCCGGCGTTGTCGACGTCCCGCGAATCCGTGCATCCATGGAGACGCCCGTATGCACATGAAGATCGCCGAAAAACGCGCGGCGATTCGGATCGCGATCCGCGCAGGCAGTGCGCGGCGCAATAACTTGGCTCTGTGCAGCCCCACTGGTGGGCTCCCAATCCTCGAGTCCGGGCTCTAATCCACAACCCTGAATCGAGAGAATCGCCAAACACGCGGACAGAATAGAAATGCGTCGAATCAAAACAGGATGACCTCGTCGTATCGGGGAAGAGTCGTAAATCGAAGCGCGGGGTCCGCTGCAAGCTTTTCTTCGAGAAATTCAAGAGTCATATCACCGCCGCTCGAGAGAAACGAAGCCGCACGGACCTCACCCACGAAGGGGCCGGAGGTCGGGGCTGTTAGGCTATCGAAATGAATTGGGATGACATGCTTTGCCCCGCTCAGCTCGACCGTCTCACGCCAGTAAGCTTCGCGGTAATCCTCGGCCTGAGTTCCAAGACCGCCTATTCCGAGAAAGACGATGTCGGCAGGGAAGCCACTCAAGCCGCCGTCGCGGTAGCCAGCGCTCCCTTGAATCAACCAACGGCCTCGGGGATGGCTCACGTGAATCGCATAGGGCTGGCCGACCCGATAGTCGAAGGCGCCGACCGGCGGTATTAGGGGCGCCTCGATCGTAGGATTCGCGAGCGCCTGCTCTCGTATGGCGGGATCGGGAAATTCGAAATGATTCGTCTCGATCAAGGTAATCGTGAATTGGCCAAGGACGAACTGCTCCCGGTCCTCAGCGACTCGAATCTGTGTTTCATCGAGCCCCCAGCCGCGCCCAATTTGTGCCGTCGACTCCGACCCGATCAAGAGTGCGCCGGTTCGCTTCGCAACTTCCGGGGCGTCCATGGCGTGATCGAAATGCGAATGAATCGGAATCACCGCCGCGAGCTTCGTCACCTCATTTCGCACGAGCCCCGCCTCAATCGCTTCGACGTCAGGCCCGATTTCCCCCGTCACCAGCGTGACTGGACCGAAACGAGAGAACCAACCATCGATCATCCAGTTCGTCGCGCCGTCGCTAAATAGAAGCGTCGACGTTCCCGTGAAGCGCACTGTCACGACGCCTGCCGGAATCGAAGTCGCGCCAGGAACGGCCCAGTTCGGATTGACCGGGGTTGGCGTGGGCGTATTCAGGAGATACAGGGCGACGGCGCCGGTAAGCAAAGCCGCCCCGCCGATCAGGGCCAGCAAGGTTCTTATCATGGCAGGACGGTAGGGGGAGCCGTGCCGCCCGTCGAACAAATGACCGGACATGAGGGTCATCCATGCGAGTGAAGCACCGAGGACAGATGTATCATGGGGCATGCGCTGTCTACGAATGTCTCGCGCGGTACTCCTGTACTTCGCGCTCGTGACCTCGGTAATGGGTCTATCGGGCTGCGCTGGGTCTTCGGCTCGCGCCATCCGCCCCCTCGAGTTCGCACCGGATGCCTTCGTCCGTGAGCTTAGACTAAGGGTCCCTGATATCCCCGAAGCGCTCACGGCTCCTCCCTACGTTCTTGACGAGAAAATCGTCGCCCGCGCCGAAGCGTATTTGATGCAGGCACCTACCGGGCCGCCAAGAGTACAAGCGCTCGTAGACTTCCTGTCCGAGCCGGTTCCTGTGGGGCTTGGGCTTGTCTACGACTGGAGTGCAACCGGCGGCGCAGCCCTCACCCTCGAACGCGGGCGCGGAAATTGCGTGTCCCTCGCGGCGGTTTTGGTCGCACTTGGACGCGGCATGGACTGGCCGATCTATTTTGCCCAGGCACGAACCCGACGCCCGCAAACCCAAGAGTTCGAAGATGTCACCGCGTTAAGCGACCACATGGTGGTCCTGATTGTTCCGAAGACCTTCAAGATGGCGGTCGACTTCACGGGCCTCCTCGATGAGGTGGGCCATATTAGGCCAATCAATGACCTTGAGGCGTACGCGCACATGCTCAACAACATCTCGGCCCAGCGCCTAATGAGCGCGGATCAAGCGCCGACGGACTCCCAGTGGAAAGTGGCCGTTAGCGGCTTCAAGCTCGTCACGCGAATCGATCCGAAGCTTGGGCGCGCGTGGAATAACCTTGGCATCGCGCTCACCCGCCTTGCGCATTTCGATGAAGCGAGGGAGGCCTATCAGCGAGCCGTCGAGCTCAACACGGCCTTCGGGTCAGCGGAGCGCAATCTGACTATGATGGAAACGCGACTGCTCGGGACGAAGATGCTGGGCGATGCCGCGGAGCAATCATCCTTGCCGGAACAGGCCCAGTTTCCGGAGTAGCCGCAAGGCTCGCTTGGTGAGGTTGGTCCGCCTCGACTAGTCCTTCCCCGTGTACTGAATCTGGAATCCACCGGAGCCTTGAAAAATCAAGTCGTCAATCGCCGAGTCGTATCGGATCTGTCCAAAGGCGGTGTCCCCAGTCGCCGAAATCTGCGGTTCGTTCAACAAGAAGACTGTGCGTCCTTGAAGGAACATCGACCAAAGCCACGGCCCTTCCTCGAACACATCGACGCCCACGGCAAGCGAGATGCTTACCCCGTGATAGAGCTCGGCATCACCGACGCTACTCGTTGCCTCCACGAGGTCGTTCGAGCCCCTACCCGTCGTGGTTCGATCAAACTCGCCAAAGGTCTGAACCGAAAGCCCGTAATACTCGACCGCAGGCATGATATGGAAATTAGTATCGAATGCGGGAATCGTTAGGTCGACGCCGAGCCCGGCGAACCACATTGCGTCGATCGAAACTCGATTACGAATCTGCATTGCGCATTCGTTGGACGGAATATCCGCACCTGAAAGGCCGGGAAGAACGTCGGGACAGTTATCGGTATAACCTATCGTGTCAAATGTCTGCCCGGGAGGCCGACGCGTGAAGGTGGTGTCAATTCGCTCAGCGATCAGGCCAGAGGCCAGAGGGATCTGAACGCCCCCGCTTAGGAAAAGCCTCGGCTTCGTCGGCAAATTATCAAGCTTAAGCGGCGTATGAAGCCGACCCGTGAACTGAAAATACTCAGTAATCAGGGAGTCACCCGCAACTCGCTCGAACGCTGTTGTTTGCGTGCCACCCATCCCGTCGGGGAGCAGCTGGGACGTAGTGCCACTAATCGACTGATTGTAGCTGCCCCAGCTCATCGCCAGGCTCGGCATAAAGGCGAGCGTCTCGTCACGACTAGCGCGTGCCTCCCTTATTGCCGCTTCCTGCGCGGAATACTCCTCTTCGTATTCCGCGTCCGCGTCCCGCGCAGCAGCGCTCGTGGACACCGTGAACGCCACGACGATTGCGACGGCTACTAGGCCAAAAATTTTCTTCAGATCTAGGGGATTCACAGAGATGTTTCCTACCTGATCAGAGCCAAGCTCCGAGTCATGTCTGATCTGCTGTCCGCTGAATCGCGACTGTCTGCGAGCTTCTATCACTGTGCCTTCTTCTTCGGCGGCGGCGCTGTACGACTTCGCTTTGTCTTGATAGGGTTGGCTTTCACGCTCGCCCTATAGTGGTCGACGATTTCCTGCGAAATCTGCTTTTCCTCGATATAGGCATCTAGCTCTTCGACATCGAGCGATGACCATTGAACGAACACAGCGGAAAGAGAGCGAGGAATCAGATCGTCAGGAACGGTCTGAACTAAATCTGCGGCTTCCCGGTAGCGCTTGTTGGCAACATAGTAGTTGGCCAGAAGAAGAAGTAGATCGTTACGGACAAGGCTGTTCTCGCGGTTTTCAAGGAGGAAGGCTTCTGCTTCATCGGCCTTCTCGGGCCCGCGATCGATCCACCCACGGACTACGTTTCGAGCTAGGCTCGTGCGTTCCTTTGTCGGTTCGCGGTCGGCAATCCAGAGGATGGAATTCCCAGGCTCATAGGTCCCGTAGACAGTCATCAGGGGCTGCAACAACGCGATAGAACCGGCTTCGCTCTCAACTTCTTCGTACCAGATAGCCGCTTGAGTGACGTTCATCTTCGCCATCCAACGGATGCCACGTTGCAGTGCCGAAAGCTTCAGACCATTAGGAGCATCCGATGGAATCGAGCTGACCCAACCCTTCACGTCTTGCATCCCACGAACGCGATTCATCTCGATCATGATCTTCGTCAACCAAAGCTCTCGGTCCTCCGGATGATGCGGGGCGGCAAGCAACTTTGTGAGCTCGTCGAAATCACCCTCAGCAGCAAGCGCGGTCAAGATCGCCAGCACGACGAATTTCTTAGGAGAGCGTGTTCCACCGATCGGCCCCTCGAAGTTCGGAGCGGCGTATTCTCGAGCGGCCTTCGAATCTCCGTGGCGAACCCAGACGTACACGACCTCCTGGACGGCCTCGTTGACCGGCCGCGGGTAGCGCCAGTCATCAAGGATGTGATCAAGGGCCCCCTCGGCGTCGATTCGAGCCCACTTGTTCGCGAAATACCGAATTTCTCGATCTTCGACACGATGGAGCCTCTCGTCAAAGGCTGCTATGCCGCCAGCGAGGTTGTCCTCATTGACTGCGTCCATCACTTCGACCCATCGACGGGTTCGCTCGACGGTATCTTCGATTTCGATCGCCTCGAAGATCGCTTCCTTCAGCTCAGATTCGTTCAGCTCAAGCGTTCCGAAAGACGGAACCGAGGGCTGATCCGTAGGGCTACATCCTGTGGTGCCTACAATCAATCCGACTAGGGCGGTGCATAGGACCGTGCCTATCGCTAGCGACCACAGGATCGAACGCGGCTTTGCCGCGTTTATTAGACCTTCTTGATTCATCAGAAATTCACCTTAATGGTCAGTCCATACGTCCGGGGATCACCGACGGCGTGCAGGACGGCACCTCGCACACGACCAAGAGAGAACGCATCCACCGTGTACACCTGATCCGTCAAGTTCTCTATCCAGCCGTGAAGCTCGAATGTATCGGAGGGACTCTTGTAAGTGACGCGCATATTCATGAGCCAGAGCTCGTTCTGTTTCGCCAGCTCGGCGTTCGAAGCACCAAAGTAGACCTTGTCCTTATACGACCAATCCAAGCGGGGAATGACCGTGCCCCAGTCCCCTCCCACGGGCCACATGATATATCCGATGAAGGAGATCTCCGGCGCGTTAACAAGCTGGTTGCCCGTGAAGTCCTCTCTCACAAGTTGCTCGACCGGCGGATCGCCAGAGAAGACCGAGAAGGTGTTCACGAAGTCCGTGTACTTCGTGTCGAGCCACGAAAAGGTCAGCCGCACATTGATGCCTTCGAAAATAGGCGGCGCCCATCCCTCGAAGGGCTTCATGTCGAATTCCATTTCGACACCCAACACATCAGCATCATCTGCGTTTATGAGTTCCTGAACTGGGACATTGCCACCTGAGTTCTTGAGCTGGAAGACCTGAATATCTTGGTAGTCGTAGTAGAAGAGCGCCCAGTTCCAGCGAATTCGATTCGCCCAGAACTCGGCCTTCATGCCGATTTCAAGGGAGTCGATTATCTCAGGCTCGACCGGGGTCGCAAGGCCTCCAGTATCGCTGCCTTCGGCGCCGGGCGTCGCGATTCCGCCGTTGATATGCGGCCCCTTCCAGCCTCGCGCATAACGCAGGTAGATCGCGACATCTGTGGCGGGGCTCCATGTCGCAATCAGGTCGCCCGCCCAGCCGAATGCTTTGGCATGCGAGTCAGCGACGGAAGGCGGAAGAGCGTCCCCAGGATTCAAGCCAGGAACCGGGCAGACCAAGGGGCAGACAAATGGATTCAGCGCCCCTGTGCCGAATGTAATTCTAAACTGCTGACTCGTGAGGTTCAGTTCCTTTTCTTCGTAGTTGAGTCGGACGCCACCCTTCAAAGAGAAGGTCTCGGCCGGCTCCCACTCAAACTTGGTCCAGGCGGCCGCGTATCGCGTAAAGAACGTGTATTTCTGATTCGACTCACCGATATTGACGTTCACTGCGAAGGAATTGTCCACCTCGAGCCCCTCGTACATGAACATTCCCGCGAGCTGCCACTTAAAAGCACCGCCATCATCGAAGTCGAGGCGAAGCTCTTCAGTCAGCTGATAGGACGAGTTGCTGAGTCGTGGTTCGAGACCCGTAGCGGGGCTCGCGTCGAGATCGATTTCCGAATTGCGTTCGTTAAACTCATAGCCGGTGATCGTCATGAGCGTGTAGGCCCCGTCGTCGAAGCTCATCTTCCCGACGAGGTTCGAACCGAAGAGATCGATCTTTTCCTTCTCGACCTTGTTGTAGTCACCTTCGAAGGGGTCGCCCTTGCCAGGCGTGGTCGGCGAAAGATACCTATTTCGGTTTCTCCAGAGCCGCGTATCAGCATCGATATAACCTTCGCTGTCCCTCTGCGCGGAGATAGGCGTCGGGTCTGTAGGGAGCTGCCTCACTGGAATATGCTGAAACTGGCGGGCATCACCGCGGTTCTGGCCACCATGAATATTCAGCATCCAGTCCATATCGAGGAAGTCGTGCTGGAACCGAATAATGGTTCGGGCCGCCCAGTTCTTCGTGTCGTTCACCCAAGACTTAACCGGTGGTTTTTGCGCGACACCGCCTGTCTGCGACCACCCATTTAACGGAGGTGAAAGAGTCGCATCCGTATTTGTCGTTGAGAAGCATTCCTGGAAGACTGTGAACCCTTGCGCCTCAGCCGGATTATTGCCGTTGTTCAGGCGTTGTGGCGGTCTAACAAAGTAGTCATTGTCGGCGCAGCGATTTTTAGTGAAGCCGTCGCGCTGGCTCCACTTGGCTGAGGTCCGAATCGAAATGCGGTCGGGAATGATGACGTTTTCGAAGGCCGCATTGAAGTCGAGCTGATTAAAACGGCCATAGGTGACGGAGCCCGTCATGCCCGGCGTGCCCGTGGGCTTACGCGCGACCACACGGATCGTACCGGCCGAAGCGTTCCGCGCGTACATGGTCGTCTGTGGACCACGAAGGACTTCGATGTTCTCTGTATCGAAGAGTTGCGCCAGCTGACCGGCCGGCGCGTTCATGTAGATCTCGTCGTTGTACACAGCGACTGAGGAAGAGGAGTTCGCGTTAAAGTCGCGAAGGCCGACGCCACGGATAAAGAGCGTCGGGCTCGACGCTGCGAAGGGCGTTCGGATTTCGAGGTTGGGCGTGAAGGTCGCGACGTCCGTCAGGTCGCTCGCGCCGATCGCCTCGAGATGATCGGCCGAGAAGGCGATCGCCGAAACTTCTTTGCTCTGAAGCAAGCTGGCCGTGCCGCTACCGACGACAACCATCTCTTCGATCCCCGCAAAGGGATCGTCCGCCTCCTGAGCAGAGGCTTGGGTCGCGCTTAGCGCAACAAGAGAAATCACTAGGAAAGACATCGCAATCGACACGAGGACACGAAAACGCGCATCTAACGTGAAACCTAAGGGATTCACGGAAGCAAACTCGTTTCGTGACGCCGCGGATCGCAGGGTCGGGTCTTGCCTGGTGAAGGGCGCATTCACCAAAACGGGGCCTCCAAGGGTCCAGTGCGGGGTTGAGTACGGGGTTCAGTCTTCGATTGCATAGCCGAGCGCTCGGAGTTGCCGAAGCGACATCTCGTCGAGTTCGATCTCGGGCGCTCCACCTTCCCAGGCGGGCTCCTGCTCAAGGTACTCTCGAGCAGCAGTTCGAAGACTGTTTAGGATACTAGGTTCGTCTGCCGCAATGTCGATAAATTCACCAGGGTCTGACCGCACGTCATAAAGCTGGTCTCGATCCGGCTTGTTCACATCATGGATTAGCCGGTAGTGGCCCTCGCGCAGACCGATCGTTGTGTCCGGCTCCGTGTCTTTCTTTCCCCACGAGCGATCGAGATGCGAGATATCTCGGTCCGGGAAGTCGGGCGTGTAATCCCCCATGAGCCAACCGGCACGGGACTTCCCGTCGCTCGGCGCATCGGTCTCGATCCCAACAAGGTCGTAGAGCGTCGGCATCACGTCCACGTTCTGCGTCGCGTGCTCGATGACATGGCCAGGATCGAGGCGGAACGGGAAGCCTATGATGAAGGGTGTATTCGTCGCCTCGTGATGGATATCGCGCGCGTGTCCCTCTGTCCCGTGCTCACCGAAAGCTTCGCCGTGGTCCGACACGATAAAGACCAGCGTGTCCTTCGCCATGTCGAGCCTATGGAGCTCGGCAAGAATCTCGCCCACTTGTTGGTCTTCCCAGCGGATCGAATTGTCGTATGCATCGAGATACGTCGTGCCGAAGAGCGCCGTATCTTCGACCGTGATGTACTGATGAACGTCCATCAGATGGACGTAAAGGAAGAACTTCCGGTCCTGATTGACCCTCAGGAACTCTGTCGCAGCATAGATGCCGTCGATATCCGTCCCGTCGATGCGACCCGCGATTGGCTTCGTCCGCATTGCCGAAGGCGCTTGGCGAGGACGCGGCGTGAGATAGATATCAAAACCCTGATTGAATCCGAAATTCGGTGCGACCCAGCCATTTCGCCAGATCCCGGTCGTCGACCAACCGTTCTCTTTGAAAATTTCCGCGGGCATCTCCGCCGCAGGCGCGACCGCATCCTGGTGAGACAAAACATCCGTCCGCTGTGGGTAGAGGCCCGTCCAAAGTGACGCCATCGACGTTTTCGTCCAAGTCGACTGCGCGCGGTGGTTCGCAAATCGCAGACCCGTTCCTGCGACATAGTCGAGGACCGGCGAGGTGGGCCGCTCATAGCCATATGAGCTCAGATGATCCGACCGAAGCGTATCTATTAGGATAAAGAGAACGTTGAGGTCGTCGCGCTCCGCGAGCCCGGCCACGTCGGCCAGCGATCCCACCGGGCGACTGTCAAAAGAGAGATCCACTTCCTCGACCTGCTGACCGCAACCCGCTCCAACCACTGCGAGAGAGAACCCAGCCATGAGCCCGAAAGCCCAGCGCCTACGGGATCGACCGTCACCCCGACAAAAGGAGCGACAAAAGTCACCCCTGCGATGACCACTGCTAGTTCGAACGC
>JASDVF010000067.1:45200-51234 GCA_041440805.1 Myxococcota bacterium
CGACAAAAGGAGCGACAAAAGTCACCCCTGCGATGACCACTGCTAGTTCGAACGCTCCTCATCATGCCCCCTCGCTCTTTAGTTGATCTAGGAGAGCCTGTGCTGCTGCGGCGTCCTCCTCGTTAGGCGAAGCGCCCAGAATCAACTCGAGCTGTTCGATTGCATCATCTTGTCGGTCCATCGCCGCGAACGATCGTGCAAGCCCGAGCGCTGCGGTCTGCACTTCGTACTGCGCATCGATCATCATCTTAAATCGCCGGGCCGCATCTTCAGCCTCGCCCCGCTCAAGCTCCATTCCGGCCAAAACGAGATGCGCACGCGGCCCAACCAAGCCGACATAACGCGCCGCACGCCTTGCCATCGAATAAGCGAGTTCATCATCGATCACGCCGTGTTCAGCGTGCAAATCGACGAGCATCAGCGCCGCGCGGGCGTGCCACGGGTGATCGATGAGGAGTTCTCGAAGCCTGACTGCTGCGTCCTCTTGACGCCCTGCATCCGCAAGAGCCTCCGCCGAGGAGAACCATGCCCGCGCATCGAGCGGGTCGAGTTCTCGCGCGCGGTCGAAGGATTCGAGTGCCTCCTCTAGGCGACCGGCTTCGACGAGAAGCTTGCCGCGTTCAGCATGGCCGAAAGGGAGCAAGGGATTGAGCTCGATCGCACGATCGAGAGCCGTAAGCGCCTCGTCATTCTCACCCGCTTCATAGTGAACACGAGACGCGATCATTGACGCGCCGTTCGTGTCCTTGTGATCGGTGAGATATGTCGCGATTCGACTCTCTACTTGTTCACTCTTTACGATCTTCGCAAGCGCAATCCAAGCCGAAAACGCTTCGAAATTCTTGGGATCATCTAGCTTCGATGAGCTCTCTAGGTACGCGATCGCTGCGGCGGGCGAGCTGAGCTTCGCGATATCCGCTGCGTGGTCCGCGATCACCAGTCCGAGCCAGTCCGAATCCGGGGCCATGGATAGGCGCACTTTCTCCGCGAATCCAAGCATTCCTGCGGCAGAGCCTGCCTGCCCCATCGCTCTAATCGCATGCGGCTCGTGCGAGTGCCCTACCAAAAAGAAGCCGAGCGTATCGATCGCGTAACTGAATCGGCCTTCTGCGATAAGCATCTGACCTAATACAAGTCCAGCGTCCGTGCCCGCTGCATCGGATCGAAGCGCGTCCTGATAAAGATCGATCGCGAGATCAAACTCGTTGACCTCAACGGCCGCGCGACCCGCCAGATAACGGGCCGCGGGATTCGATGGGAACGTTTTAAAGGCTTCCTGATAGTCAGCAAGCGCGGCTGCCGGATCACCCTCATCGAGCTTGATTCGAGCGCCTAACAGAAGAGCCATCGCAGGCTCCTCTGTCAAAGATTCAATGATGCGATGAGACCGGTCGTAGCGCTTCGCACGGACGTAGATGTCCCCGATCCCAAAGCGGCTATCCGGCGTCAGCCGCGACCAATCGAAATCCGCATCGGCGGGGGGCTGGCCCACTGCAATCTCTACCGCCGAGTCGAGCGCAACAACGGCCCCCTCGAGATCACCGAGCGATGCACGAAGGTTGGCGAGCGATAACCAGGACGACATATTCCCGAGAAGCTCCGCCGTCTCCACCAACGTGGCATCGGCCTTCTCGTCCTCGCCGAGCTGCGCGTAGCGCGCGGCCAAACGGTCCCGAAGCAGCTGATGGTTCGGGAAGGTCTCGACGACCCCTTCCACAAACTTCGTCGCCTCCTCTACGCGTCCCTGAACGTCAAGCAAATCGCTCAATGCAAACACGAGGGGCGGCTGTCCGGGGGAGACTTCCAAGCAATCTCGCAATTGCTTTTCAGCACCTTCCTGGTTCTCGCGATCGCGCTCGAATTGCGAAGTCGTGGCGCAGAAGATCGCCTTAGTCCCGGGGCTCACGCCGTCCCGCTCAAGTAGCGACCTAAGCTCGTCGATCCGCTCGCGCGCTCCGTCCCAATCTTCAACTTTGATCAAAAGATTGAGAACCCGTTCGACGACTCGGGCGCGCTCGGGCGTTTCAGCGGCAATCGCCTCCGCATCCTCGAGTGCAGCCTCGAAATTGAGCACCTTCTCGTAAGCCCTCGACCGAAGGTCTAAGAGTCGAAGGTTTTCGGGGTTCTCGTCCAGCACCTCAGATGCGTACCGAATCGCCTCATGCTCATCGCCGCCCTGGGCGAGCGCGGCCACGTACCGGTGACGCGCGACCGGTGGCGCGTCTTCTCGCTCGACGAGCCGCTGAAGCGACCAAACGGCGAGCGTATGGCGCTCTGAACCGACCAAGGCACGCGCGTACATCATCAAAATTTCACTATCCGGTTTGGGCTGTGACACGTAGGGGCGGAGGGCATCGGTCGCCTCCTCCCAACGTTCTTCTGACAACAGGACCTTCGCTTCGTCGATCGACATCGTCGGAATGAGCGGATCCGGCCCCAAGGGGCGCTCGGGCGTCTGGTCACACCCCGAAAAAAGGACGATTGCACCCAACCCGATAAGGAGGGTCGAAATATTCGCACGCCCCGGAATCCCCCTCGGGCGCACCAGTAAACTGGTATTGTGGGGCAAGTGACGCAGAGTTCGGCTTCTGAAGCCGTCTGAATTGCAGTTTTCGATAGACAATGAATTGTCGTCCCCCGTAGAATGATTCCAATGTAACGGGGGCGACACGCCAATGTCGATGCCCACGTCACGTATCCTGAGTCATGGGCCACTCATATATGGGTGAACAATAACTCGGGGCTTTTGCCATCGCGGAATCCAAAGGTTCTGCGGCAGGCAAAAGACTACGGGACGAGGGCCATCAGCCTAGGCTGAAACGCTTGAACGGGGGAACTCAACGGATGAGTTCCCCGATCAGAGCAGTAACGTCGGCCCCCAACAGCAAACTGGAGATTCAAAAGATGCGACAGATCTTGAACTTCGCTCTCTCTGCGCTTGCAGTAGTCTTAGTGGCTGCTCCGGCGATGGCACAGAGTGTGGCGTACAACGGTAAATTGCACATCGGTCTTAGTGACACGGACAACACGACCGGCTTCCGCGGCAATAACGCACTTCCGATCTGCGCCGGAGGTGGCCCGCTGCTCAACCCCGGCACGTACGGAACGACTCAGGGTACCCTTCTGATCAACGCTGTTGGTTCGGGTGTTGCTGGTGTTGGCGGCGCGCTGACCTTCAATGCTGTGTCCCCCACGAACGGTGGCGCACAGGAGAAGGACAACAGCACTTGTAACGTTGCGATCCCCGGGTTCGCCAACCCCCGTCTTCGTAGCCGCACGCAGGTTGGTGCTGCTCACTTCCCCGGTCGTAAGGGTGCCTACACGACCATGCTCAACACCGCCCCCATCCCGGCGACCCCCACGGCTACTTACATGCTGTCTGCCGGCAATGGCAACACGAACGCGGCAACGGTTAACACTTGGACGACGACGGCTGCTGCCGGCGCCATCCCCAACACGTTCATGGGCGCAGCATTTAGCCGAACGGCACCGTTCTTAGGTGCTGGTGGCGGTCTCGTTCGTGCACAGCCCGGCGCGGCTGTCTTCGGCGGCGGCGTTCCGTTCTCTGGCGGCGGCGGCGTACAGCTCGGCATCAACTTCGCCACCACTTTCGGTGGTGTCGCGCTGGTACCCGGCGACTACGGTCTCGTTAACTATGCCAATGGCTTCCTCCCCACCGATCCGCAGCTCTTCGGTACTGACGCCAAGGGTGTAAACATCGCGAACCAGGTGACGACGGCGATCTTCACCCCGCTCGTGACGCTCGATGCTGGTCTCATCAATGGCACCCAGGCCGCGACCTATGTGGGTCGTACGCCAGGTGGCACAACGCGGCTCGCTGATGGTGCGGTCCTGACGGTTGGTGGTGGTAACACTGCTACTCCGGCCGGCGTGTTCCAGTTCGGCCCGAACCCGGGTTCGGTTGCGGACTGTGTGACGGGCGTTCCGTTCGCGTGCCCGTCGGTCATCTCCCCCGTTGGCTTCACCGGCCTGTTCATGGAATGGACGACTGGTGCGGCTACTTGGACGGACATGATTGGCGACTTCTACACCATCCGTAAGGCCTCTGGCTCTGACGTTGCTGTCGCAGCCACCACGGCCGTCGGTGGTGAAACTCGCCGCCTGCAGGTTGTCTCGCCCTGGGGCGCAACGATCCGCGCGGTTGGCCCGTTTGGCCTCCCGGTTCCGACCCTCGGCTTCGGTGGTATGTCGATCATGAGCTTGAACGTGATCCCCGTCCCCGAGCCCGGCACGCTTGCGATGCTTGGTTTCGGTATTGCCGGCCTGGTTGGCCTGCGCTCGGCTCGCCGACGCAGCTAATCGGTTGATCTCTTCCCGACCCGGTTCCCTCGGTTCTTCTCTGCCAAGGGAACCAGGACTCGGATGAGATCAGACGGAAGCACAAAAAAAGAACGGCCGGTGATCTTAGGATCACCGGCCGTTTTCTTTTGTGTGTTTTGAATTCGGGTGCGGCTGCTTGAGACGACTCGCGCTGGCTAGACCACCGACTTGGACTTGGACTGGATGTGTGTGCGGGCCCGGCGGGTCAGCCGTCTAGATCCCGGCTACACCCCGCTACATCCCCGCTCCGCCGCGTGACATCCCGGCTTAGGACCCAGCGAGGTCCTCGCCGACGCGCCGCTCGAAGCTGTACTCCCAAGGCTCGACGATGAACTTATCGAAATCGTCCTTAAAAAGGCTGCTATCGCGACTAATCGGCCAACCAGCTGCATTTATTACAGTCGAAAAAGGCATGGCGACGACGGTACCGACCACGAGCCGCAACATGCCCAAAGGCCGCAGTATGAAGATGTCGACGCCTCCCCGCCAAACGGCGAAGGCGGGCTCAGCCCGCTCCATGAGGCTCGGCTGGTCGTCGGCGGCAACAGCAGCAAGAGGCGTAGTCACAAGGATCGCGCTCGTAACGAGCGCAGCAAAGAATCGATTAGGGCGGCGCATTGGGAATCCTCGAGTGAATGTCCTGCGATCATACCTCAGCTTCGCCCCGAACTGCTGGGTTGGACTCTCGTTCAGCTTCCGGCCATCCCAGCACAGACTCCCCAGCCCGAAGGGGGCTATCGTCGACTTTCTGCCGGCCCGAGGACGGGGGATCCCCGCGACGAATGGCTGAGGCCGCCATTCACACGTCCCGTTTCTATTCCACCTATATATAGACGGATAGATAGACGGATAGATAGAAGGAGGATTTCGACTGATGTCCGTAGGTCACGAAAGCATCGACGCATCGAACTACCGCGCTCTCCGGTTCGAGCGCCAGGGTGACGTCCTGATCATCACGATCGATCACCCTTCGAACAAGCTGAACGCAGTCGACGACGTTCTCCACACCGAGCTGACCCGGCTCTTCGCGGACCTAAAGAGAGAATCCCGGGCCCGGGCCGCCGTGATCACCGGCGCCGGACGAATGTTCAGCGCCGGCGGCGACTTCGACTGGTTCCCAACCCTCTCCAATCTCGAGGCCTTGGAACATCTTCGCCGAGACGCGAAGCAGATGATCTGGGATCTCTTGGATGTCCCGATTCCAATCGTCGCCGCGGTCAACGGACCCGCCGTCGGTCTCGGAGCCTCCCTCGCCCTCCTTTGCGACACCATCTATATGGCCGAAAGCGCGCACATCGCCGATCCCCACGTGATGGTCGGCATCGTCGCGGGCGATGGCGGTGCAGCGATCTGGCCTCTCGCCGTCGGCCCCGCCCGCGCGAAGCAGTACCTCATGACGGGTGACCCCGTCCCTGCTGCAGAGGCCGAGCGGATCGGGCTCGTGAATGCGGTCGTTCCTGATGCAGAACTCCTGGAAACCGCGATCGCCTTCGCGACGCGCCTTGCGGCCGGCGCCCCGCTCGCGATTCAGTACACCAAGCTGGCCGTCAACAAACAAATCAAGGACGCGCTTAATATTGCTTTCGATACGTCTACGGCCCTCGAGATTGTGACCTTCCAGAGCGAGGATCATAAAGAGGCGCTGTCCGCGATCAAAGAACGCCGCAAGCCAAAGTTCAAGGGACGTTAGGCG
>JASDVF010000067.1:51334-54306 GCA_041440805.1 Myxococcota bacterium
TTCTGCGGCGCGTTCTCGAAGCGGCGACCTGGGCCCCCACTGGCGGAAACGTTCAGCCCTGGCGCGTGCTCGTCGTGAAGGATCGAACGAAACTTGAACGCCTCGGAGAACTCTACTCCGCGGGCTGGCACGCCTATTCCGCGGGACATATGAAGCAACTCGAGGGAGCGCCGGAAGCGGTCCGCACGTCGAACGAGAAGATGCTCGACGCGGGTAATTACCTTGCGGATCACTTCGCGGAAATGCCCGCGCTTCTCGTCTTCTGCTTCAACCCAAAGATCATGGCGATCACAGATGCACGCCTCGATCGGATCTCCGTCGTAGGAGGCGCCTCTATTTACACCGCGGTCCAGAACACGCTCCTCGCATGTCGCGCCGAAGGGCTGGGCTGCGTACTGACGACGCTTCTCTGTGCGGATGAAGCGGCCGTCCGAGAACTCCTCGAGATTCCCGAGCCCTGGGGCACCGCCGCCGCGATCCCGATTGGTTATCCCGTTCGCGGCGGACACGGACCGATCACGAGACGTCCCGTCGAAAAGCTCGCCTATCTCGACACCTGGTCGAATGCAATCTTCGGAGACTGATCCGGCACCCCTTCAAGGTCCGGCCGTCCTCACGCGCCGCCCGAGAGATTCATCACCATGTATTTCACTGAAGAACCCGACCCTATCCGGCAGCTCCGCGAAACCCTCCGCCGCTTCGTCGAAGACGAGCTTCCGCCGGGTCTCCGCCGCCAGCTCGATCGCGAACATCGCTTCCCCCCGGAGCTCTTCCGCAAGCTCGCGGACTTAGGCGTCTGCGGCCTCACGATCGACGAGCAGTACGGCGGTCAAGGTGTCGACTTAGTCGCAGCAGTCGCGACCATCGAAGAGCTCTGCCGCGGCGGCGCTTTCCTAGCCGGCCCCTTCATCCACTGCGCTTTCTATGGCGGCATGAACATGATGGAGAACGGCTCCGACGAACAGAAGGAGGCCTATCTCCCACGCCTGGCGAACGGCGACCTGCTCTTTGCATACGGTCTATCTGAGCCCGAAGTCGGCGGCGACCTCGCCAGTGTCACAACGACCGCCGAGCTATCCGAAGACGGGCAGCATATTAAGGTCAACGGCTTCAAGCGATGGTGCACCGGCGCCGACTGGGTCGACTATATCTATACCCTCGTGCGGAGCGGCCCCGAAGAAGATCGCTACCGCAATCTCTCCTTCCTGCTGATTCCGCCCACGCTGCCCGGCGTGCAGGTCAACCCGATAGAGCATTCCAATCTTCGATATACACTTTCGAGTGATGTGATTTTCGACAACGTGGAAGTGCCGGTGGCCAATATCGTTGGCGGCTCGGAGATGTGGAATCGCGGTTGGAGCCTGCTCGCAGGTAGAGCGCTCGATGTCGAGAAGATCGAGATCACGGCAGTCACTTTCGGCATCGCGCAAGCCGCTGTCGAAGAAGCCTGGGAATATGCGGGCCAGCGTCGCCAATTCGGCAAACCCATCTCGGCGCATCAGGCGATTCGACACGATCTTGCAGATGCGCGCACCAAGCTCGAAGCCTGCCGCCTAATGCTTTACCGAGCCGCGTGGCTCGCGAACGAAAACAAGCCGTGCTCCGTCGAAACCTCGATGGCTAAGCTCTTCGTTGCGGATACCGCTGTTGAGATCGCATTGATCTGCCAGCGCGTGATGGGCGCCTACGGACTCGCCGAGGGCTACGACATGGAACGCAACGTGCGTGACCTATTAGGGATGCCCATCGTCGGCGGTTCATCCAATATGCAAAAGAACAACATCGCGAACCGCTTAGGCCTCGCGACGGAGGATGCTCGATGAGCGCTGGCGTAGACACCCGAGCTGTTGCACGAGCACTCGCGCCCGTCTTACGGGAACGGGCCGACGAAATCGAAGAGGCGCGACGGCTCCCCAACGACCTCTCAAAGCGCTTCGCCCAGAGCGGCTTCTACCGAATGTGTGCCCCCGAAAAATACGGCGGCCTCGAGCAAGCGCCCGCGATCACGATGGAAACGATCGAACTGATCGCACAGGCCGATGGCGCTTCAGCCTGGGTCACGTTCATCGGCGCGACTTCAGGAACCACCCTCGCGCTCCTTCCCGAAGAGACAGCACGCGTCGTATTCCCAACGCCCGAGACAATGATCGCCGGCGTCTTCGCACCCCGCGGCAAAGCAGTCGCAGTCAACCAAGGCTATCAAGTGAACGGCGAATGGCAGTGGGGATCGGGTACGCAAAATGCCGACTGGGTGTTAGGCGGATGCCAGGTCATCCGGGACGGTGAAACTGAAAAACTCTCGAACGGCACCCCGCGATCCCGCATGATGCTCGTCCCCGCTTCCGAGGTCGAATTCCTGGATACGTGGTACGTCTCGGGTCTCTGCGGAAGTGGCAGCACGGACTTCGCGATTCGAGATCGCTTCGTGCCAAACGAGCGCGCTGTCGGCCTTGGCGTCGATGGGCCGCTCGACCGCCCACTCTACTTGTTCCCCCAGTTCGGTTTGCTGGCTATGGGGATCGCCGCGGTTTCCCTAGGGCTCGCTCGCGCCGCCATTAATGAGTTGGTCGAAATCGCAGGCGGCAAGACGCCTTCGGGCAGCGCTCGCCCCCTGGCTGCTCGCCCCGCTTCCCAAACCGAAGTCGCGCGCGCAGAGGCCACACTGCGTTCCGCCCGCGCGTTTTACTTCGAGACGATCGAGCGCGCTTGGGAGGAAGCCTGTGACGGAAACCTGTCAACGGATGCTCGACGCGACATTCGCCTAGCAACGACTCACGCGACCCATGCAAGCGCCGAAGCGGTCGACCGTATGTATCACCTCGGCGGCGGTACTTCGGTCTACCGCAGGTCTCCGCTTCAGCGGATCTTCCGAGACGTTCATGTAGCGACCCAGCATATGATGGTCGGACCCGCGACTTACGAGCTGACGGGACGGCTTCTCTTGGGCATCGATACCGATGTCTCCGTCCTCT
>JASDVF010000067.1:54406-58652 GCA_041440805.1 Myxococcota bacterium
CCTGTCCCCGTCGCACGACAGATTGCGCAGATCGCAGAATCCGCACCAGGGCGTCTTCATCTCGGCATTGGAATCGGCGGCGAAGACCGCCACGAAGTCGAGATCTGCGGCGTCGATCCGAGCACTCGCGGTCGACGAACGAACGAGTCCCTCGTGGCGCTCCGAAAGTTGTTGTCTGGCGAGTCCACAAGCCACTCCTGCGAATTCTTTGAATTCGAAGAGGCTCTGATTCGGCCCGCGCCCTCCCCGGCCGTTCCGATCGTGATCGGCGGGCGGGTCGAGGCAGCGATCCGCCGCGCAGCTCTGCTAGGCGACGGGTGGTTAGGCGTCTGGTGTTCGCCACGGCGATACGGCGCCGTGCTCGCTGAAATCCAGGCCCTTCAGTCCGAGCGAGAGATCCCGGCGCCCGCGCAATGGGATCACGGCTTACAAGTCTGGGTTGGCATTGGCTCGGACCCCGACCAAGCACGCAACCGACTCGCGGCCCGAATGGAGGGGATGTACCGAATCCCCTTTGAGCCCTTTGAACGCTATTGCCCTTATGGCTCGCCCGCGGAAATTGCCGACTTCTTGGCGCCCTACGTCGCCGCCGGCTGCCGCCACCTCAATATAATGCCGGTTGCCGAAAGCACCGAGGCGAGTATTGAAGGCGTGGTCGAAATCAAAGAGCGGCTACTCGAGCTATGTTAGGCGTATCGAGCGAGCGAGTGGCCGGCGGGTGGATCGAAACGAACGCTCGCCTGCGCGAAATCGAAGATGCCGCCCACTCAACCTGTCTGCCGAGCTTCGCTAGGGCCGAACGATTTCAAAATCCGGAGTGAATCGTTCAAAGAGCCCGGCAAAGCTCACAAGCTTCAGTAAGCCGCCCTCAAGCTTTGCGTCTCCAGCACGCAGGAGCTTCGGCATCGATGCGCCGCCGCGCATCACGCTCATAAAATCAGATCGCGCAATCGAAAGCCTAATCGAAGGCTTGTCGACGCGACGCGTAGCGTGATACCGAAGTACGCCGTCTCGAATCTCGAGCAACCATCGCTCCTCAAGGTCGGTGAATTCGATGTCCAAGGTGAGGTCAGCCTTCGTCGCTTTCTCGCCATCGAGCGCAACAGCCATGAAGTCAAAGATCAGAGCGGAGGGCATTCCAGCGAGCATGTCAGCACTCGTCGTGTCCGCGATCCCTGATAGTTCGGGGCGCCCGAAGCGAAGTTCCTGCGCCCCGGTCAAATAGAAATTCCGCCAGGGTCCAGACTCCGCCTGATAGCCGAGCTGCTCGAACGCATCCGCGAGCAGCCAACGCCCCGATTTATTCTTAGGTTCGGCGAACACGAGATGCTTCAAGACTTCCGCAACCCACCGATAGTCGCCCTCGTCATAGGCTTCCTGCGCGTGCGCGATCAGCGCATCGGCGCCGCCCGCTAGTTCGACATAGCGCCGTCCCGCCTCGACCGGCGGGTGGGGGTTTAGGTTCGAGGGATTCCCGTCAAAGAACCCCAGATAGAGTTGATAGGTCGCCTTAGAGTTGTGGCTGACCGTGCCGTAGTACCCGCGGTTAAACCATTGTTTTCCGATCGCATCCGGTAGCTCGATCCGCTCCGCGATTTCGAGCGGCGTAAGACCCAAATTCGCGAGGTGCAAAGTCTGATCATGGATGTACTTGTACATGTCCCGTTGACTTGAGAGATAGGCGACGCCTTCTTCCCGTCCCCACCTCGGCCAATGATGGCCACCGAAGACCAACTCAAATTCGCCACCGAAAAGATCGATCGCTTCGTCGAGCCACTTTGCCCAGTCCGCCCCACTCCGCACCTGCGCCCCCCGCAGTGTGTAGAGGTTATGCAGGACGGCACTCGCTTCTTCTGCTGCATAAAACGCTTTTCTGTGCGGGAAGTAGAACATGATCTCCGCAGGAGCTTCCGCGTTCGGCGTGTTCTGAAAGATAATTTCGATGCCATCAATCGTGAGGGTGGTGGTGGTCGTGTCGATGATGTCGGTCGGAGGAAGAATGGATACTCGTCCGACCGAAGTCGACTTCCCTAAACCTGCGTCGACTCGCCCCTTTGGACCCGCCTGCAGCAAGCGGCCGAACATGTAGGATGCACGGCGCGTCATCACGTTGCCCGCGACGACTGCCTCACTGACCGCGTGATGCATGAAGCCTTCGGGAGCCACGATGCGCGCTCGACCGGCTTCTAGATCCTCGGGAGTCACAAGCGCGCGGACGCCCCCGAAATGATCCACGTGACTGTGGGAATAGATGACACCCGTCACGGGGCGTTCGCCGAGGGTGTCATTCACCAGCCCGAGCGCAGCGCGGGCAGATTCGATTGTGATCAAGGGGTCGATCACGATCCAGCCTGTCTCGCCCTCTATGAAGCTGATATTCGCGAGGTCATAGCCTCGGACTTGATAGATCCCCTCGGCCACCTCAAAAAGTCCATGGATGTTATTCAGCTTGGCTTGTCGCCACAGACTCGGATTCACCGTATCCGGTGTTTCAGTAGCGACATCGATGAATCCATAGGCGTCCATATCCCACGCCGGCTCTTCATTCCGATCCGCCTCAATTCGAAGTATTTCCGGCCCCCCGATTCGGCCACGCCGAGCCAACTCGAAGTCGTGTTCGTCCTCGAAGGGCAGAGCCTTTCGAATTTTCTCGTTCTGTGCCCGAGTCGCGGAGGACGCGCCCTTAGGCGCAGACGTGAGCGGACGCCCGCCTTCTGGAACACTGGCACCGAGACCGGCGCAGCCCGATAGCCCACCAACGCCGATCATCAGGACGAACGTGAACAGGAGGGGTTTAAGGGTTCGCATCAAGGCGCACTGCTCCAAGCGCCGCCCGAGGAATGCGACGCGGATCAAAGGAAAGGAACTGAATGAATCAGTTGATTCGTCGAGTTCGACCCACCCAATAGGGTTCGCGTAATTCGGTCTTCAAAATCTTGCCCGATGGGTTTCGTGGCAGCGCTTCGACGCGGTTGATCGACGTCGGGCATTTGTAGTGAGCCAGACGCTCTCGGCAGTAGGCGATCAAGTCCGCGTCGCTTGCGGCGGCACCAGCCCCGTCAACAACAATCGCCTTCACGGTCTCACCCCATTTATCCGAGGGCACTCCGATCACCGCGGCATCGGCAATATCTGGGTGGCTCATCAATACGTTCTCGATCTCGGCGGGATACACGTTCTCCCCGCCAGAAACGATCATGTCCTTCACGCGATCGTGGATATAGAGGAAGCCCTCGTGCATATACCCTGCATCGCCAGTTCGGAAGAACCCGATCCCGTCGGCGTCGCGCCCCTCCGGATAGACTTCTTCAGTCGCTTCCGGATTGCTCCAATAGCCCTTCATGTTCTGGGCACTCGCACACCAAATCTCGCCAACTTTGCCATCGGGCAGATCCTTACCGGTCTCCGCATCGACGATCCGAACGGCAACGTCTCCCCAGGGCCGCCCCGCCGAACGAAGCAGACCTGCCCGCGGTCCGTCGGGTTCATGGTCTTCCGGCGCTAAGCAGGTAATCGCACCGGTCGTTTCGGTCAGCCCGTAAACCTGTGCAAACTCACACGCGAACACTCGCATCGACCGAACTAACACCTCTTCTGAAATCGGCGAGGCGCCATAAACGATTCGACGGAAGCTACTGAGGTCCGTCTTCTCCACACCGGGGAACGCTGAGAGGACCTGAAGCACGGCCGGAACAAAAAGACTATTCGTGACGCCGTAGGTTTCGATCAACCGCAGAACTTCAGCTGGGTCGATGTCATAGACGAGCACCATTTCAGAACCCTGAGTAAACCCGGCGAGGGCCCAGCCACTTCCCGCGATGTGGAAGAGCGGCATAGCAACCATCACCACGCTCGAGGGATCGATGGCCCATTCAATGGCGCCTATATCCATGGCAGCCATGAGATTTCGATGTGTGAGTTCAACGCCCTTGGGAAGTCCCGTCGTACCCGAAGTATAAAGCTGGTAGCAAACGTCTTCGACCTTGCAGGGGATGGCGGGGTCGTCTGGCGCGAACTCGCCAATCCAATCTTCGTAGCGTGTGTACTCACCGGCCTCTTTGCCTACGACGATGACCTTCGTGATCGTCTCGAGCTTCATCTGCGCGAGGTGGCCGAGGAATTCTTCCCCAATCAGCAGCACCTTCGCGTTCGCGTGATTGAGGATGTACTCCATCTCCGGTGCTGCCAGCCGCCAATTCACCGCAAGGGTCACACCGTTGATCATCGCGGCTCCGAATAGCAGCGT
>JASDVF010000067.1:58752-60880 GCA_041440805.1 Myxococcota bacterium
AACGAAACCTGGGTCCGCGCAAAGACGGCCCGTGGAATGCGGCGCCGGATAAGTCCTGGCGCCCTAGTGAGCGCCCATCACGAACTCGGTTCAGCGCTCGTGCGCCGGCCCGAGGAGACGAGAAGGAAATTCCGTGCCCAGCTCGCCGCCCGCCCCCGCTCTCTCCCTCGACCAACAAATCGATCAAGCCTTTCGATCCATCGCCGACGTCGCCGACGCGATCGTTATGTTCGAAGCGCCAATCTTCGGTGTCTCCGTTCCTCTGATCGTAATTTGGCTGATCGCCGGTGCGAGTTTCTTCACAATTTTCCTGGGCGGCATTAACATCCGCGGCTTCCGACATGCTTTGCGCATCGTCCGTGGCCTCGAAGACGATGGCGACGAGCCCGGGGATGTCTCGCATTTCCAGGCGCTCACGACGGCCGTCTCCGGAACCGTCGGCGTCGGGAACATCGCCCACGTCGCGGTCGCCGTTTCCGTCGGCGGCGCAGGCGCCGCGTTTTGGATTGTCGTCGCGGGCTTTCTCGGCATGGCGTCAAAATTCGCCGAGTGCACGCTCGGCGTGAAATTCCGGCGCGAGAATCCGGACGGCACGATCTCCGGTGGCCCGATGTATTTCCTCGAATACGGTCTCGCCGAACGGGGATGGCCCGTATTAGGCAAAGGCCTCGCGGTCTACTACGGCATCTGCGTCGTGTTTGGCGCAATCGGTGTCGGCATGTTTCAAGCGAACCAGGCCTTCGTTCAGTTTGTCGCAGCAACCGGGGAACAAGAGAGTTTTGCCTCTGGCCAGGGCTGGGCCTTCGGCCTATTCCTCGCTGTAAGTGTCGCGGCGGTCATTCTCGGCGGCATCAAGGTCATCGCACGCGTGACCTCCGGCCTCGTCCCCGCCATGGCCGCGCTCTACATCACGACGGGGCTCTACGTCATCGGCACTAATATCGACCGTCTTCCAGATGCGCTCACTCGAATCGTGACTGAAGCCTTTACGCCGCACGGTGCCGTCGGTGGAATGTTAGGTGTTGTCGTTCTTGGTTTCCGACGAGCCGCCTTCTCCAATGAAGCGGGCATCGGATCGTCTTCGATCGCCCACTCGGCCGTGCGCACGAATGAACCGCTGACCCAGGGCTTCGTCGCCATGCTTGAGCCCTTCATCGACACGGTGATCGTATGCTCTATTACGGCACTCGTGATTACCACCGGACTTCCGCCCGAGCTTCTTGGAACAGGGGCGGTATCTGGCGTGGAACTCACCTCCAAGGCCTTCGCCAGCGCAGTCAGCTGGTTTCCGCCTGTGCTCTCCCTCGTTGTATTTCTCTTCGCCTACTCCACCCTGATTTCCTGGTCGTACTACGGCCTGGAGGGCTGCGTCTATCTCTTCGGCCCGTCTAAGAAGATCCGCTTGGTCTTCAATCTCTTCTACTGCTTCTGCGCAATCGTTGGCTGCGCATCCACTCTGGCAGCAATCCTGAAATTCTCGGATGCCATGATCTTCGCGATGTCCTTCGCGAACCTGATTGGTCTGTACTTCCTCGCCCCGGGTCTTAGGGAGGACCTCGATGTCTACTGGGCGAAGGTAAAAGCTCGAAAAACGTTGAATGCCTGAAAACAACGAGTTCCCGAATCCCCCACCGACACGCTTCCTAAGTGCAAGGAGCCTTAACGTGCTGCGCCAAAGCCTCTTCCTAGCAATCGCCCTGCTCGTCACTCTCGCCACGACTCAAATCGCCTTCGCCGAAGAAGACGCGAAAGCCAAAGCTGGCATCGCAATGGGAGACGGCGAGGCGAATTGGATTCGCCTAGATGGGCTCGCCCGCGAAGGCCGCGTATTCACCTTCCCGGAGGTCAAGATCGCCAGCGGCGGTTGGCTCGTCCTGCATCCGTTCCGCGATGGCAAGCCAGTGGGCGAGATCTACGTAGGCGCAGGTTATGTGCCGGCCGGCACGACCAAGAATGTGCAGATCGCAGTCACTACGGCTCCGGCACCGAAGCCCGGCACGATGTACGTCGCCATGCTCCATAGCGACGTCAACAACGATGAGACTTTCGACTTCGTCTTCGTGGATGAACTCAACGTTGCAGACAAGGCCGTCTTCGAAGGCAAAACCATGATCGCCCACGTGATCAA
>JASDVF010000068.1:0-42680 GCA_041440805.1 Myxococcota bacterium
GCAAGGAATTGTTCCTGAATTTCGTTCGAGATGCTCACCGAGTGCCGCCCAATAGATCGGCGTGCAGCCGTCAGCAACAGCGCTGACCGGACCCGACCTTGTTCTAGGAGTATGCCGCCAGACCGTAAGCTCGGTCAATTGAATTGAAATATTTCTCGCCCGCTTGTTAGCGGGATGGCGTTCGAGGCGGGCAGGGTGACCGGGGAGACACCGAACCGGTCTGCGGTTACGGCGGCAGTACCTGGAGCTTTGAGGTTGTCTCGGTGTCTAAGGGCGACTGGGCGATTCGAACGCCCGAGCCGTCTTCGAGCAAGTGTGCCGCAAATGAGTGACAGAACGTTCGGGCATAGCCCGAGAGCTCGGCTCTAGAACGTCCCGATGACGTTCAAGAACACGCCATGATGGTCGAAGCTGAGGTCCGTTAGGTCTTCTGAGAAATCGGTGAAGTTGTAGCCGAGGCCTAGCTTGAAGTGTTCGCCGAAGTAGCGAGATACGGTGGTGAGGGCGCCGGCGCGGCGCTCGTTGAGATCGGGGAGGTCGAGCAAGCGACCTTCGATGAGGATCTCCCAGTGGCGAAGGAATCGGTAGTCCGTTCGCAGGATGTACAGGTGTGCGTTGTTGTCGAAGAAATCCTTGTTGTCTCTGTCGAGACTCACTTCGCCACGTCGGAAGCCGTACTTGCCGCCGATTGACCAGTTGTCGGTGAGGTCGTAGCTGAGGTCGACAGATGCTATGTGGCTCTTCTGTATGAACTGAGAAGCGGAGTTATTCGATCCGACTTGGTCGACCGAGGGCACGTTGTAGAAGTAGGTGTACTTTACGAGCGCATTGAATCGGTCATGGGCGACCGGGCGGTAGGCGTAGCCGAGGACGGCTTCGGTGAAGCCGCCGTCGAAGACTTCGCCCTGCGAACTGTCGCTCATGGCATGATTGAATTTCGCCAGCAGGCGGCCGTCTTCATGGATCTGATACTTCAGGTTGTTCCGGAAGAGCCAAGTCGTTCGCTCGGACTGCGAGCTGTCGGATTGCTCGGTCTCGTTGAAGATATACTCGACACCGGTCGAGATTTGGAGTCCGTCAAATTGGAACCCTACGCGAACGCCGCCGGCCCGACGCGTGGTTTCGGCGCTGGTTTGTCGGTCGCGGTTTTTTCCGTCTTCCCAGTTCACGTCGATGTTCCAACTATCCGTTGGTGCGTACTTAACGCCCATTGAACGGGTGAGTCCGTTGACCGCATCATGTTGATACTGGTTTTCGAGATATACGGTCGTGCTGTCCGACAGCCGCGAGTGCGTGCCGGCCGTGACGCTTCCCCGGCGCTGGTGCAGGCCGTCGTAGCCGCGCTCGTTGTCGAGGGCGTAGTTGAGGTAGAGCCGCGTGCGCTCACTGAATTGATAGTCGGTCCCGAGCTGGGCGGCCGGGCCAAGATCGCCGTGAGAGACTTCGCCGTCGACGGCCAGATTCTCAGTGATCCGGTAAGCGCCGCCTACGCCGCCTCGATGATTTTTTTCTCGGTCACCGGTGGTTCGAACCGTGCCTTGTCCGAAGACATAACTCTTCCAGAGACCCTGTGAGTCGAACTCGACCTGGGCCACGGCGTCGGTGCGGTCGCCTTCCTCTTGAGTTGCGACGGGGGTAGCCGCTGCATCATTTCGATCGTCGTGTCGCGCGCCGAGGGCAACGCTCCAGTTCTCGGTCACTTGATAGGCGACGTCGACTTCGGCGGTCGTCGTCGTGAGTCGCTGGTCTTGAGAGAGGTGGTCGGCCTTGGCGACAACATCCACCGAATCAAGAAGGGGCACACGCAACACACCACCATATTGGTCGGTATCGGTGAGGGTGTTCAGTCCAGCCCCGGAATAGCCGGCATCAAGGTGCTGTCCGTAGACACTGAGCTGTCCCTGCAGGCCGTTCCACCAATCGCCGAGGGCGATGCTCATGTCGGCGCGGTATCCGTAGGCGTCGTCGGTCTCTTGGGCGACGGCAATTGGATCGATGAACGAGAAGCCGCCGTCGTCGGAAAGCTGTGAAGTAGATACGAGCCCTTCGCTGCGCGACGCTTGGAGCTTGAACCACGACCCGGCGCTCTTTCGAAGCGTGAGGTCTGCTGCGTAGAGGCTGTTCTCCACGCCATCTTCTTCGTTGTGATTCGCGGTGGCGCCGAATTTCAAGAAGTCAGTGATCCAGGCATGGCCTTGGCCGCCCACGTTAAGGGTGTTGAGTTCATTGAAGCCGGGCGTGAATTCGTATTGTACGACCAGGACCGATTCATTACCGGACAGGCCATTATTTCGTACGAGCAGTCGGTCATCGGCTATGGCTGAGAGCGGTTGCGAGAGCAGCACGCGTCCCTGCAAGTAGTCGATGTCGTAGTCGAGTTCCGGTTGCAGTGTCACGACCTCGCTCACGAGCCCTGAATCCTTGTCGCGAATCTCGACACGAAGTCGCTCCGACCCAATTAAAAGGTCCTGCCGCTTTAAAAAATAGACCGAACCGCCGGTACCCCGGAATTCCTCGCGGCTGGGAATCGTGCCCGGGTCCGCTGCGAAGGCATCAAGCACATAACGTCGCTCGCCAAATTCTGTCGTGTCCTGAGACTGATAGCGGGCATTCGCGCCGTACAGGCCGCGCTCGACGAGAGCGAGTTCGTTCGCGGTGTAGCGGACTAGGTAGTTACCCCAGAGCAGGTGATCATCGCCCTTACTGAGTCTTGCGTAGAACTTTCCGAGCGTAGGTGCCAACTCGTCGACGACACTGTCATCTCCGAAGGTCGGATAGTGATAGTCGGGGTCAAGGCGCCGGAAGAGGGAATCCGGTGACTTGTCGAGAAAGTTCGAGAAAAGGTCTTGGACCGGCCCCTCGCGCGTGTCTGCGCTTGCCGTGAGCTTCCAGTCCTCGCCGAATTTGCCGTTGACGAAGAATGCCAGTCGGCCATTCGCAAAGGCGTCGACTTCCGGGGAATTGATTCCGGACAAAGCATCTGTTCGAGTTCCACTGAGATCCTGAGACAGCGTTAGGTCGGCGAGGGCCATGACGAACCAGTCGCTCTTTTCGAGCTCGAGGTCGCGCAAGAAGAGCTCACCGTTACCGTCTTCATCAAGGACAGCCACTTCGACCGTGTGCAGCCCGCTGGGCAAGATGACTTCACCGACGAAATCGCCGGCCTCATTGACGGGAAGCTCAGCTCCTGCGAGCCAAACCGTGTGGTCGGCAGGAATGCCGTGACCGCTTACGCGGACGGATCCCGAGCTACCGAGCGGAATGTTCTGCGTGACGGGACTGCTCTCGCCGTATCCGACCCGCAATGCGAATTCAGCCTCTTCTGTGAGCTGAACGTCCTCAATTACATCAACTTCTGAATCTGTGTCGTCTTCATCCTTCGCGCCCGCACTTTTGTCCGGCGGGGTGTCGTCCAACTCGCGAGCCGTCTCTTCCGCTTGGCCCGGCGCGACCGTCGTTGTGGCCCGCTGCTGCGGGGTGGCCCAAAGAGACTGCCCGGCGGTTTCGTCGAAGAGGTTTTGCTCGCCGTACGCCCGCAAAACGAACTTGAGAGTTCGAATCGTCGAAGAGGTGAAGTCGCGCGGAAGTGTCCAGCGCGCATTTCCCTGATCGTCCATTGCGACGACGGCGAGGGGTTCGGCGCGCACGGACGCGTCGCTTTCGAAGATTCGCACTTCCGCCCGCTCTATGTAGTGCGGGTAGTTGTTGTACATCCGGAAGTCGACGGCGCTTCGGAGGCCTCCTCGGTCGCCGAGGCTCGGCGGGGTCGAGGTGACACTCAGTCGCCTAGCGTCTTCGAGGTCATCGAAGCGGAAGGCGATGTCAGCCTGGTTGAGTGCAACATCGGTACATCGCTGAATGTCCGCGGAACTGCGGCCGGGATCGTCAATCGGTTCACCATCTACCGTGATTCGCATGAGGTTGAGGGCGAGGGGATCCTTGGGCGTGAGCTCGCGGGTAATCGGCGTGACATCTATGCCTTCATAGTCGTCCATCACGGCGATCTCGTCG
Source organism: Myxococcota bacterium (assembly GCA_041440805.1). Lineage (GTDB taxonomy): Bacteria > Myxococcota_A > UBA9160 > UBA9160 > UBA4427 > UBA4427. The sequence continues at coordinate 4,012 of JASDVF010000068.1, forward strand.
TAGACGACTTGCGCGAGGACGTGGGAAGTTTCGCCTTGAATGAATCCGCCGTTTACGACGTCTTCCGAATGCACGAAGCCGCGTCCTTCATGCTCGACCTGCGTGTCCTCTAGGGTTAGTTCCGCCTGAAGTCGTTCCATCACGCGGCGGGCGCGGGAAGCGGAAAGTCCGATGTCATCGCCGTACACATCAGCCATCCGGCGGGAGAGCCGTTCGTTCTCGGTGAAGCCGACAAAACGAACGCGCACGCCGTCCTTGTCTGCGAGTTCACTCATGGCCGTCAGTAGCTTTTCGCCCAGGTCGGAGGGGATCAGCGCATCGCCGTCCTGAATCGGAATCGGGTCGAAGGCCCCACCCGGCGGGTTGTAGACGCGGGTGACCGTCTCCGCGAGCGCGGGGTCGGGGCAAACTTGGAACTCGTCGGACAACTCGAGAAGGGGGTCATCGTGCCAGAACTCGACCTCAATGCGTCGGTTTAGTCCGCGTCCCCTGGCGGTTGCATTGGAAGCGACGGGTTGAGAAGAGCCGCGTCCTTCACTCGCGACGGCTCGGCTCGGAAGACGGAGCACATCACGTATTTCGAGCGCGACTCGTCGCGAGCGCGCCTTCGAAATGGAGAGCGTGTTTCCGTAGATTCGCTTCGCGCGATCGTTGAGGGGAGAGTCGTCCGTATGCGCGATAAATTTCACGGTGACGTTCTGCTTGTTTCGCAGGTTGTGCATCGCTTCTTCTATCTGGCGAACAAAGTCGTTCGGAAGCGCACCAATCTCGGCTCGGTAGCGCAGCGGCGGAATCAGGTTCTTGATGCGCGCCCGTCGCTCGTGTCCTTCGCGGTACCGTAGCTTGCAGACGGTTTCGGTCCGGCAAACCTTGAAGCGCTTGATGTCTTCGTGGATCACCACTTCCTGGGTTGAGAGGGTGTCGCGGATCTGGTCGTACCAGACCTGGACTTCGACCCGTCGATTGCGGGCTCGTCCCTCGGCGGAAGTATTGGGTGCGACCGGATTGGCATCACCGACCCACGAAAACGAGATCGATTCTGGCGGGAGGTCCAGGGAAATTTGAAGGAGCTCCGCGACTTCGCCGGAGCGTTCGCGGGAGAGTCCGTCGTTAGTTCCAAAGCGCTCGGTGAGCTTCGGCGAAAGGGCTTGATCATCGGTGTGCCCAACTAAATGCAACCGCACGTTTTTGAGGTGCCGCATACTGTCGAGAACGGCACGAAGTTTTGTGAGGTATTGATCCGAGATCTTCGCGACGCCGGATTCGAATTCGATCGGCGGAAGCAGGTTCGCCAGCTTCACGATGTCGACTTCGGTGCCCTCTACTTCAACTTCTTCGAGGCGGTCGCTAAGCTGGGTAGATAGAACTTGGGGATTCGTGGCCCACTTGGTGGTCTCAGCGTCGAGGGGCAGATGCCGCTCACCGGATTGTCCCGAGGCGGGACTCCATCCCGGCGGACCCGCGCCCACATGGGGCAGGGCGGATTCGAGGAGACTCGTCTTGTTTGGTGTTCGCGTCGCGGGGGCACCACGTCGCCAAAAAATTTCCGTTTCGATCGTGAGCGCGCCGCGGCCTCGGCTCTTCCATTCCGTGCGCACAACATCTTCGATCGCATCGAGACGCTGCTTTACGAGATCAGCATTCTCGACATCCGCGAGATAGGAGAGGCGAAGAATGGCATCGTCTTTTTCGAGTTCATCGACCAAGAGGGCGAGTCGCGGCTTCCACTGCGCACGCATCTCCGTGGTACCGGGCGCGAATACCGCGTCCGCCACATCGAGCCCAACGACCTTTTGAATCGCGGCACCGAAGCGGTAACGGAGCGCCTTACCGCGCGTCGCCCGAGCGACTTGTGTTTGGCGCGTCGTCATCCGGTACCCGCTGGGGAGCGTCCGGTCGTCTAGCTTCAGGACGAAGTTGCTACCGCGGGTTTCATCTGGCACGACCGCACACGTTATGTGGAAGCGGCCATGGGGATCTGTCGAGACAGCCAGGCCTCGCACCGTTTGTAGACGGACGCCGGGCAACCCAGTCTCGCCTTCATCCTGAATGCCATTGCGATTGCGATCATCGAAGACCTTCCCGAGCACGTCGGTGCAGTCGAAGGTGGGATCCGGGACAACGCGCACCGTGGCCGTGGCTTCGCCCGAGTAAGCGAGGCCCGTCGTGCTGCTTCGCGCCACGGCCCGATTCACGAATTCGCCCTCTGTGACACCCGCCCCGACGGCGAGCAAGAGAACAATCGTCTTGCGCTCGCCTATCAATACGCCGAGGTCTTGCCAAACGAGCTCGCGCCCGATTCGTATCGGTTCCATTTCGACACCGTCGACGCGTGCCGAGCCTTCGATGTATCGGAAGCCGGCCGGGAATCGATCGCCGATAGTGAGATCCGTCAAATCAACCGGGAGCTGATTGGTGAAGATAATTTCGTAGGGAACGAGATCACCACGGCTTACGTTGACCGAAGGTGTCGTCTTAGTGAGTGCGACCGCGCCGCCTGGTGCGGGGTCGACCGCAAGATGATTATTGAATAGCTGGCTCGATCCAGGTGTTAGTGAGGCGTCGAGGGTGAGATGGAGTTGATAGTTCGTCCCCGGCGTAGCGGCGGCAATCGAAGGTGTCGGCGGTTGTTCACTGGTCGAAACTTCGCAGTGCTGCGCGGTTGAGGGGATCGCGTCCGCTGCGTTCCCGAGGCAAGCGGGGACGACGAAGGGAGGCGTCGACTGATCACTGACGGGCGGAATGATCTGCGAGATTCCTGCAGAAAAATCCGAGCCGGGAGGCGTGGCAACGATTAGGTAGTCCGCGCCGCTCGGGCAGCTTCCGTCTGAAAAGTTGAGATCGAATTTGTAGTAACCATCAATGCCCGTGACCTGTCCCTGTTGGTTCGGGTCATCGAAGCAGCTGGATGCGATCGGCGTAGTCGTTGCCGAATCGACCATCGAAACAGTCGCGCCTGCAATCGGGGTGCGCACGAGAGCGTCGTAGACCACGCCGCTGGGATCGATCGGCAGGAAGAGTCCCTGGAGATTGCTGCCGGACGGGATGATAATATCCGTGATCGTTTGGAGACCGTCTGTAAATGCGGACTCTGTTCGGCCGAGGGACGCCGTGGTGGCCGCTGCGTCGGGAGCGCGGAAACGCAGCTCGTAGGCGTCGCCATTTAAGTCATTAGGAGCAACTCCATCGATTCGATAGGCGCCGCTTGCGTCAGTGGTAACTGACTGAACCGGTTGACCATTTCGAAGGAGGCTGACGACCCACCCTACGAGGACCCGTTCGGTCGGCGCCTGGAAGCGATCAAAATCACGGTCGTGCCAAATTGTTCCGTTCACCGCGCCGACGCCCGGTGAACCGCCGATGGCGATCGAGACACTGGCGTTCGCGTTCTGGGCTGCCGCATTCCATGTGACCACGCCCGTGTTCACAATGTTAGTGCCAATCGGCAGCACCGCCCCGAGTGTTGCTCGGAAGCGGAGGGTCGTTGACGCGCTGGGCGCGAGAGAGCCGTACGTGGTGGAGTAGTCGGCGGTGATCAAGGGCGCCGCGACGAGGATGCCCGTGGTGAGGCCGTCTAGAGTCGCACTTCCTGCGACATAGCTGAGCTGCCCTGCGAGGGGAAGGTCGAGGTTGTCCGTAAGTACGACGTCGGTTGCGGGCACCGTGCTGATATTCGTGACACCGACGGTGTACTCGACGACCGAGCCGGCAAGGGCGGGGCCGCCGCCGAGAACGACGATGCTCTTCGTAATGGCGAGCTGCTGACCGTCTCCGACGACGACGAGGGTCGGCTCTGGGCCGGTCGCAGGATTGCCATCGCCATCGGTCAAGAGATTCGGTAGTTCAGTACTGCTTACGATCGCTTGGTTGCTAAGGATCGTGCCGGCAGGGGTTGCCAAATTCACGAATAGATCGAAAGTGACCGTGGCGCTTTGGCCGACGGTAATTTGGCCGGCAGTCGGTCCGGGAAGCGGCGGTGTTAGGTCGCTTGAGCTGATGTCGATTCCAGCAATCAAGGGACTTACGCCGAGGTCCGGCACGCCGAGGGGAATGCCGTTCAGCTGGACTGAGTCCATCACGTAGGTCGTGTTGGCTGGTACGTTATCGGTCAGGACTGTCCGAGTGGCGGGACCGGCGCCGCTGTTGTCCACTCGAATCGTGTACCGGAGGGTATCGCCGGGATCGACGACGCCGATTGTGCCGGCGTCGAGGAAGAGAGCGGCAGACTTCGGTGCGAAGAGAAGGGGCGCGTTGCCTACGACGTCTCGCGTGGGGTCGTTGGGGAGCGCCGTCCGCGGATCGTCCGAGGGCTGGTCTGAAATGCCGCCGAGCGGTGCGCTTACGAGGGCCTGATTGGAGATTACGGTTCCGTCGATGGCGGTGGGATCAACGAGAACATCGAAGCTCAGCGTAGCCGTGTTGTTAGCGGAGGGGTCCGTGTCGGCACGCATCATGCCGGCGGTCGGATCCTCGGGTGCTGCGATGGGGCTGCCACCCGCAAGCGGCGAAAGCCCGCCGGGCGCGTCCGCTATTACGACGCCGTTTAGAGTCGTGCTATTCGCCACGTAGGTCGAGTTGATCGGCACCGCGTCGCGAAGTGTCGCGTCACTCGCATTATCGGTGCCGGCATTCTTGACCGTGATCGTGTAACGCAGGGCTTCGCCGGCGAGCAGAACGTTCGGGTCGCCTGTCAGATACGTGGAGATCTTCTCGACAAGGAAGTCCGGGGCCGAAGTGATCGTGATAGATGTCGGATCTTCATCACCGACGAGGATCGGATCCGCCGCGCCATTAAGGACGGGGTCATCGCTGTCTGCGAAGGGAACGCCGCCCGTCGTCGCTTGCGCCTGGTTTCCTACGACACTTGCGTTGGCGAGAACGGAGACGAGGGTTGCCTCAAAGACGATGTCTAGGGCGTCATTTTGGTTCGGGAGATCGAGGCCACGGATATCGAGGAGGCCCGTGCCCGCAGCGCCGCCCGCCGCGTTCATGTTGCTGACGTCCGCTCCGACGGGAAACGAAATGAGTTCGAAAGATCCGGCGGAAAAGGCGGCCGGCGTGTTCAGTCGGTCCAACTCATCGGTGATCGTTATGTCGGAAAGCGCAGCGTCTCGAAGGTTGATCAGGCGAAGCGTGTACCGAAGCACGTCGCCGGGGGAGGCGGTGAGCGCAGGATTCTCGCCAGTCGTCTGATTTACGACGGTCTTTTCGAAGGTGAAGACCGGAAGTGCCACGGCCGAAGTGAACGCGTCCTGATGATCGAGGGTGGCGGGGGTGCCGTCGGTCAGGACTCGGGTGAACGTGCGTCGATCGTCGGCTGTCGCGGGGATGCTTTCGTCGGCGCTAAACCATTGCGTTGCGCCGGCGACATTAGTCACGGTCTCGCCGTTCTGACCGTCATCGTCCAAAATGCTCTGATAGGCAACGATCAGCCGTTCAGTCGGGCCAACCGTCGTTGCGGAGGTCAGGAGGTCGAGCGTGAAATCACAATTGGGCTGACCCCGGAAGGTAACGTTAAAGTCCGTGCCTTCGACAAGAGGTGCCGAAACGGCCGTCGTACCATTGGCCTCGAAGACTTGCGCCGCAAATCCGTTAGGCGCTGTGTCACAGACGCCGGCGTTCGCGCCGTTAGGAAGCTGGTCGAGGAGCGTTGCATTCCAAGCATCTCCGCTGCCCGTATTCTGCATATTCAACGTAAAGGTTGCCGCCGCACCGAGGGTCATCGCCGCGGGGCCTGTTTTTTCAACCACCATCGTATCGGGGCCGACGATCGTCATATTCACGGAGGTACCTTCCGCACCGACCCGCTGGCTCGACAGATTTCCGTCGACGTAGTTGTAGAGGTAGGTCGCAGTATTCGAGAAGGCGAGCCCAGTGACGTTGGTGGGGGTGTCTTCGAGGACGACCTCGATCTCGAGAATGACTTGCTCGCCCGCCGGGATGTCGATCCCTGCTGTTTGGTCTTCGAGGACGAGATTCGTGGGCGTGCCTGAATTAATCGGAGTCCAGGGAGCTGAACCCGCAACGCGCGAGACACTTAGGAAGCGAAGGTTGGCGGCAGAAGCAGTCAGGTCATCATATATGCGAACGTCGAAGGCGGGGAAGGCATACGGCGTCTCGGGCACCGTGATGCGATATCGGAAGACTTCGCCCACCGCGGCGGTGGGTTGTGTGTTTTCTTTCGCGAGCGGCGCCGCGGGAGGTGCGGGATCGACGGTGCCGTTCGAAATGGCAGGACCAAAGCAGTAGTCGTTAGGCGCGGTGATCGTGGGACAGCCGGCTCCGGTGCGTTCGAAGAGAACGCCCGGGTCGACGTCAAGGGACGTCCAGTCGACAAACACCGAATTGGTAATGGTCGAACCATCCGCGGGCGGTGCGCGGACGACGACTTGGTACGTCAGCTCCATAAAACTACCGGCCGCTAGGTCGAGACTGTTGTCGCCATTTGCGCGACCCCACACGAGTGGGCCGTCCGGGGCGCCACTGGGAACCGGGACGAACCCGGCGACGGGAGCCGTGTCGATGGTGGCGGTGGGAGTGAAGGCCGTGAGTGCGAGCTCCGGCGGCAGGGTGTCGACCACATTGAGGTCGTAGGCCGTCGCATTCCCGCCGTTTACAAAGGTGAGGATGTACTGGAGCGTGTCATTGAAGGCGGGCGGATCTGTAGGCAGCTTGCCGGGCGTTGCGTTGCTCAGGACCTTGGTGGCGGTGACGGAACTCTCGGTTGCCGTAACGACGGCCGACGCGTTGCTCACTGATGTGGGCAGTCCCGTTTCTCCGTGGATCGAGACGACCTCGGCAGTATTCTGAAGCGTGCTCCCGGCATTGGTGACAAGATCGTTGTTGATTCGCGCGGAATATCGGATCCGAATCGCTGGCGTGATCGCCATGCTCGTGAGGTCGTCTTCGGAGAGTGTTCGCACTGTGCCGATCGACCACGTTGCCGTCCCACTCGTATTGTCGATTGGGACGGCCGTGAAGGCGGCCTCGTCCGGAGGCGCCGAGTTGATATCGATCAGGCCATCGAATTCGTACGTAATGTCATAAGTCGCGTTATGCGCGAGGATGTAGCCGACGGCTCCCGAATTCAGCGCGTCGTTGACGACGATGTCCTGAGTGATGCCTTCGGGGAGTAGAATCTCGATCTGGAAGTCGCGGTGCGATCCGATCTCGGGGGCCTGTGTCGGCACGAGGTCGGTCTTGGAGACCGCGACCGCAGCCACCGGAACAGAATCGGTCACCGTTGATTCATAATCGTTCAGGGCATCGCCGGCGGGAGGAAGCGCTCCATTGCGCATGCCTGTCGCGTCGCCGTTGGGACCAATCATTCCGCTTGGATTGAGCGCCGTGGTCTGCGTCGGAAGAGACGTCCAGTCGGCCTCGATCGTGTTCGGAAGATCTCGCTCCGGCTCGACGGTCGTCTCCACTTCTACAGCGAAGGAGAAGCTGATTGATTGGGTGGGTGCGATGGCGAGCCCAGGGGGCCAGCTGAAGATCGGCGCATTCGGGCCGATCGTGACGATGTCGTCCGTGGGTGGATTGACGCCCTGGATATCGCCGCGATAGGTCAATTCGACGCCCGTCAAATCATCGAGGAAGCGTGGATTGTAGGCCGTAGCGGTACCGTTGTTAGTTGCCGTGACGGTCACGCGAGGCAGATCGCCTGCATCGACTTCCGCGACCGAGAATGTCGTGGCGAGGTCGAGCTGGGGTTCACCCACTATGAGTTCTGCGGCGCCTACCTCGAGGACGATTTCGGCACCGACCTCATTGAGGTAGCGCACGTCCGTGACGGTGAACGCGCCGCCATTCTGAATCAGATCGCCATCGCGGCTGGTTGCAAGGTTGTCTACGCGGGCAATGAACTGGACTTCGAATTCGAATCGCCGATCCAGGCGATCGGACATCGTGACCGTCTGATCCCCGAAGTTCCATTCCGCACGAGTTGCATCACACGTAGGCACGAAGATTCCGCCGGGTACGAAGCCCGCGGAATCATAGGGAGGTGCATCGAGGTTGACCGTGGGGGCATTGGTGCAACTAAGCCCGAGCGGAAGTTCGTCACGAATTCGGAAGTTTCTTACCTGTGAGACTGGAATCAGCGCTTCGATTTGAAACTCGACTTCTTCGCCGATCGACACGGACTGGGGGGTAGCCGGGACAGAAATGCCCGAGTTCGAGACACGCAAGATCTGCTTCGGGCTGACCTGGACCGGAATAATCTGGATTGTTGCTTGGGCGGGAGCCGAGGTGTACTGACGCGCACCGCCTGCTTCTCCGTTCGCTCCGAGTGGAACGCTTTGGTTGCCACTCGCGCCTTCGAGGCTGTCGTATGTTGCCGACGCCGAACCGATCAGTGCCTGAAGGGGCGCGACGTCGTCGTCCGGATCGACTCGGTAGTAGAGCACGACTTCGTCGCCGGGATCGATTTGTAGGAGTGCATCACTGTGGGTGTACGAGGCGATGACTTCTGCGGGATTGCCGTTCTCGAGCGTGTTGTCGGTGATCGTGCCTTCGCTCGCGCCGGTAGGGCCGTCCGTGCCGTCGACGAGCGCATCGCCGTCGTTGTCCACAAGGTCGCTTCCTAGAAGCTCGATAAACAACTGATCAGTAGGATCGGTGACGCTGGTGACGGTAACGTCATAGGCCGGCGAACGAGGCACTCCGCCGCTGCTGGCTTCGTTCGTAACGGTGATGCGGAAGATATAGCTGTCGAATGCATCGCCGTCGTTCGCGAAGGGCACGAAGTTACTGCAAAGCGGACCGGGGTCGTAAAGGGTCTCGTTGCAAACTTCCTTGGTTACGGTCAGGTTGGGTTCGGTCACTGTGAGATCTACGCGACGGTGAATCTCGCGCGGATAGCCGACGGTGTTAGGTCCGAGGTTGAAGAGTTCCTCGTTGCCTGTCGAGTCATTAAAGAAGACGGCGTCGAAGCTGGACGTCATGATGTTTGAGGTCGGCGCCGCATGTTCGTTCGGCGGTGCGCTCGAATCGAGGGGATCGTTGAGGAGGCGCGTGGTGAGGTCGACGCGGAACCAGTGATCCCGCTCCGTGATTCGCTGCGCGGGGACAACTGTATTGAAGGTCCAGTCGAAGAATCCCTCATCGAGGGGGGCGGGCGGTGGGTTGAGTGCGACGCCTGCAATCGCGGTTGTGCTTGTGAGTAGGGGGTCCGTTGAGTCGACGTAGCCCTGGCCGTCAGGCAATTCGTCGACGACCTGGACGTTCTGCACGGCGATGTATGTGAATCCGGGCGTTTCGAATCCAAACCAGCCGCCCGACTCGACGTTAAAGCTGCACTCTTCGCCGATCTCGATTTGGGTATCAGGGGAGGGGACCGGAAGGATGTTCTCGGAGCAAAGCCCGAGCTGCGTCTTGAATAGGTTGTATCCAATGACGCGCGCCCAGATGGCATCCACGGTGTAGTCGTTAACGGCATTTAGAACACCGTCTGCTCGCGGCTGAGGCGTTGGGAACCAGAGTGGGGTGTCGTCGCTGAGATGAATTTCGCCAATGACATCGACGCGGAAGGTGAGGTCGTCGTCGAAGCTCGCGGCCGTGTTCTTAACCACTTCAAAGTTGAGCGACGCAGTGTTTCCGGGAACAATCGTTCCGGCGTCACATATATAGACGGCAGCAGTTGCTGGAAGACCGACCGGCTGTTGCCAAACCTGTCGAGGTGGCGCGGCGCCCATTAGGGAGCAGCCGGGCGCGGGGGTCTGCACGGTCATAGCCTGGCCGAACGTGACATAGGCCGCGTAGTTCGTAGCGGAATGTCCGCCGTTGTTCGTGAGATTGACGGTGAGCGGGAGCGGGTCGCCGGTATCGGTTAGGATGAAGATCAGTTCCGATCCATTAATGTCGGGATCAATGTCTTCCGGATTCGCGGTGGCGACTTCAATGATCGTTTCGTCGTGGAGGGTCGCGTTACAAAACTCGCGCCAGAAGACCTCGGTTTCGTTTGTGATCCCGAAACTTTCGGCGGGATCGGTGTTGGCTGGAGTGCTGCTTGGAGCTTCTGTTCGTACGTCGATGTCGGCGATGTAGTCGTAGTAGTTCACGACCTCGTCGATCAAGACCGTACGAATAGTGATCGTGACTTCGTCGCCATGGCGAATCATGTGATTTTGGGCGGGGAATCCCGTCGGGTTGCGGGTCGTACTACTCGTGAGCAATAGCTCGAGTTCGGTGTTGGAAAGCGGATCGGCAGGATCTCCCATCAAGAGGACGGGAACTGTATTCGGATGGGGGTTGGTCCATTCGATCGTGTCTATCATGCCGTCGTAGGCACCAAAACGCGGGTCCATAGCGACGGTTGGCGTAAATGTTGGATCGATGACGTACTGGGGAGGAAGCAGGTTGCGGACGCGCAGGCCCGTGGGGTCGCCGTAAATGGTGCCGCCGCTGTTATTCGCAATCGTGATCGTGACTGTGCCGGTGCCACCCATCGATTCCGAGAGCGAGATACCCGTTAGTGTGATGCTGGTGTCGACACCCGCGAGAGTGGACTCGGTGCGGAGGGCACCTGTGTCGCCTGCGGTGTTGCTACCGGCGCTAGGTGAAGTCTGCGAAATTCCGCCAACAGGAGGTTGTGATTGACACCCCCACTCGACGTTGTCGACGGTATTGGTTTCGTCCGTGCAGGATTCCGTAATCCGGCCCGTGAAATAGTAGAAGGCACTCCCGTTAGCGGGTGCCGCGATATAGGGGTTGGCGGGCGTACCCGGGCCGAAGCGAGACGCGACGTCCACGCCGGCGATGCTCGTCGTCGGTCCGATGAGAACGCAACCGTTTAAGGCACCGCCTGCCGCCGCGATCTCCGCATCGGATTCGTCGTCACAGACATGTAAAATTTCGAAGTTCGTGCCTGTGATGGCATCATCGAAGACGAAGTCCTGAACAGGTGCATCCCCATTATTCCGGACCCGGATCCGCCAAATGAGGTTGTCGCCTTCATGACCATAAACCGGATCGGAGTAGCGGCCTTGTTCGGCGTCAAGGTTGCGGCCTTGCTTTGTGATGACGGGTTCGGGCTCGCGGAGTGGGAGTGTGTCGGTGCCCGTTGACCGCGTATAGGTGTCGCCAGGAGCGCAACTCGGCTCGACTGTCACGGAAGCACTCATCCGACGATCCGCGCCCAGGAGGCCCTCCTCCGTGAAGCCCGCTTCGCGTTCGACTTCAAAGAAGACGAAGAGTTCGGCCCGTGTTCCAGGTCCGCCCGACTGATTGTTCATGACGAAGCCATTGTCGGAGAGGTCCCAGGTCAGCACCGAACTGTTGGGTGCGCTGACCGCCGGCTCTTCATTGGCGGGGACGATGATGTTAGTCCCACTGAAAATCGTCGAATTCGGTACATAGGTCAGTCCAGAGGCCTGAAGGTCTTCCTGGATGACGATGTTCGAGAAATCCACGTTGTCGCTATTGCGGAGTGGATTCTCGATTTCGATCACCACCTGGCCGCGACTGCAGAGCTCGCAAAAACTCACGCTCACGCCGGGATTCGGGTTGAGGTCATGATTGATGAGGTCGGTATTAAGAGCAGCTGGACAGCCGGGTGGCACAGCCTGCGCAGATGCGCGGTCCACCGGCAACAAAGCGAGGAAGCCTATGAGTACGAATAAAATCGCACTCCGTGTGGTTCCTGCGTTGCTTCGGTCGAACCAGATCATGCTTTCCTCGATCTACCTATTTCGCCCCCCTTTCCGCGAATGAGCGTGATGCTCGATACGAATACTGGAGGACGCAAAAGGGACCGAGGCAGCCCGAACGTCGGGCTGAATTCCGGCGGTCCCGCTGTCATGGGGCATGATGCCCTTTAGACCGGTGACTTTGCGTCACCACCTCTCGGTGGTTTTGCCCTTATCTGAATCTGCTCGAACCGGGTGGCTCGTTGTTCTTTCGTTAGGCCGACGGATCTCAATCACGAAACCCGGCGGGTAGAATTTCTTATCGTTCTTAATTAGGTCGCTGGCAGGAAATCAATCGGGTAAGCGATCGTCATTGCCGCGATGCCTTCCTTGGCGCCGAAATCGAAGGTCGCAACGCGAGCGACCACCTGCTTTGAAAGATTCGGCGATTTCATATTCGTTGATTTCAACTCGGACATAGAAACGCTGCCGTCGGGCTGGATCGTGAATCGCAGGACCATCTGTCCTTTAAGGGACGGATTCTTTCGAAGCTCACGGTTGTACATGCGATAGAGCGCCGCTTTATGTCGATCAAAGACGATCTGAATTTCTTCGTCCGTTCGGCCGAGCCCCGGTCCTCCACCCGCGAGCGGACGATCCGACCCGGAGCCGTTTCCGGTGCCGATCGAACTCGTCGCTTGCGTTACGGCGAGGCCTCCCAGGTTCTGCCCTTGGCCGCCCATGTCTCGGCTAAGCGATGCAACGTTGATTCCGCCGCTCGTACTTGCCGCTTGGCTGGTGACCATTGACCGAGCCGCGGGCGCTTGGGAATCCTGGCTCGGATTCTTGATCCGTGCGTTTGAGCCGAGTCGATCCACTGCATCCGAGCTAGCCAGCGAGGAGAATTTGTCTCGGAAGGCAAGAATGCCCTTGGACTCCGCACTAGGCTTTTCGGCGACGGTATTGGCAGGCGCTGCTTCCGCGACTGTATCGGCGGGCGCTGCTTCGGCGATCAATTCCTCGGCGGCGATGGGTACTTCGATCTCGGTGGGCTTCGACTCCTCCTTGACGATCGGTTTCGCTTTGGCGAGTTGGACGACGGGCGGTGGTTCCGGGATATTCTCCCGAATAAGCTGTGTTATTCGCTCTTGCTCTTCGAGAACTTCCCAGCGGGCGGGCAGGGGAATGTCGATCATCGGCAGTATGATGCTGAGGAACAGCGCAACGAGGAGCGACGTCGCGAGAGTCTTTCGGAAACGCTGGTCGTCCTCGCCACCTCGGGCCCACGGCATCGTGGTGTCCCGGATCGGAATCAGTGCGTCGCCGCGTTCGATCAACCACTCGAACTTTTTCTGCTCTTCGAGTCGCTCCGCTTCCAGGATGCTTCCCGCTATGAACTCGGCGGCGTCTTCCTGGAGTTGTAGTTCGTCGAGAATGGTCTGACGTCGTTCGTCGATCTCGTGAATTCGCTTCTCGAAGCCGTCGACGCGGCCGCGGACCATGCGAAGGTGATCGGCCCCTTGGTCCGTTTCCTCATTCGAGGAAGTGGCGTGACGTCCGGACCAAAAGAGTTCCCCGGCACCGAGGGCGTCGAGCTCGGTGAGTCCGGCGCACACTTGTTCGACGAGCCGATACTGGGCACGCTCGGACTCAAGGCTTCCGAGTTCGACGTCGACTTCGCGCAATTCGTCCACCAACGTATCGAGGTGATCGCGTGTTACTCGCAAGTCCTGTCGAAGCGTATCTTCGTCATATGTAGGATCTTCGGGATTCATTGAGTTGCTGGATCCGAATTAGTTATTTGCGAGTGTCGACTCGGGTGCCTTCTGGAGCACGGCGAGTGAAATTTTGGCGTAACCCGCGCTCGTGCACGTCGACATAACCGTCTTGATGACTGCGAAGGGGACCGAGCGATCGGACAAGATCGTGACTTCTTGGCTCTGAATGATCGTTTCGGTGTTGAGGCCGATGACCGAATCGTTGAGCTCGCGTAAACGTGCCCCGATCGATTCGATGTTCTGACTTCCGGCGGCAAGAATGTCGGATGTGCGCGCCACCGATTCGCCTTGAACGATGACGTCCTCTGCGCTGATGAAGATGACGACGGTTTCACGCGGCTTTTCTTCGACCACTGAGGCCGGAAGTTTGATCTGCTTCGGCGTCTCTAGAACTTCCGTTGTTGCGGAGTTCACTAGCAGGAAGAAGACAAGAATCGTGAAGATGTCCATCAATGAAGTGATGTTCATCTTCGGGACCGTCATCCGGTTCCGCGACATGCGCTTGATACGGCGAGAATTTTTCATGGGGCATCCCCGATCGAAATGTCAGTGAACAACGCGATTCGCACTGCCGCTTGATCCACGGTCGCTGCGGTGACAACACCAGTGAGCTCGGCCGTGACTTCATTCGCCGGAAGCGTCGCGCTGCGCACAACATCCATGACTTGAATCAAGTGGTCGTATTCGATTTCGGGCTCAAGCAACACTGACGCGTCGGTCGAGTCCGGATGCTCCTGCTTGAGTGTTATCATCATTCCTGAAAGCGTCGCGAGGTCATACTCGCCCTCCATCATCGGAATAGAAGCCAGGATCGACTTCGTATCCGAGATTTCGAGGCTGTCTTCCCGCACGATCACTTCCAATCGAAAGCTCGGCTCCGCCGCCGCCTCTCCACCCGAAGACGCCGGGAGGGTGAGCTCCACGATCGTGATTCGAGAGAAGACCGCGGTGATCAGCAAGAAGGGCACGAGGACCACCATCAGATTGAGGAAGGTGGTCATATCGAGCTCTGTCGGCTGTGCCGAGCGACGTTTGTAGTGACGATGACGTCCCATCGAAGTTAGGCCGCCTCTACACGCCGCTTGGCGTTGGATGAGATCACGTTGAGTGCCTTAATCGACGCCATCTCCAAGCTGTCAATGATCGCGCTGGTCTTGGCCATCAGGATCTGGTTCGAGATCAGCAAGGGGATCGCGACGATCAGACCGAAAGCCGTCGTGTTCATTGCCACCGAGATACTTGCGGAGAGGAGATCGGCCTTCTCTGCGGGGTTTGCATTGGCAACGGCCGTAAACGCGGCGATGAGACCCATAATCGTCCCTAACAAGCCGAGCAGTGTGGCGATATTCGACGCGAGCGCCACGTAGGGCGTACGCTTCTCGAGCTGAGGAATGATCTCCATCATCCCTTCCTCCATCGCGATTTCGATGTCTTCGCGTCTGCGAACGGTCCCTTGTCGGTCAAGTCCCATGGTCAGCAGGCGTGCGATCGTCGAATCGTTTTCGCGGGTGAGTTCCCGCGCACGCTCGAAGTCGCCCTCGGCGAGTGCGGGCTGTACTTCGCTCCAGACGCTTTGATTGCGATTCGTGATCCGGGTGAGCGTGATGTACCGCTCGATTGCAATGGACGCGCCGATCGCGAAAACAATAAGGATGGGGTACATGAACGTCCCTCCCGTCACGAAGAAACCGACGGTCGAGTAGATGAGATCCATTTTGTGGCCTCCTGGCTCTGGTCTGCAGAGCCGTTTTCAAAAAGTCGAATCGCAGAAGCGAGACGGTTGGGGGTTAGGGGGTATTGCTTGTTCGTATTTCGTAGTAGTCGAGAGCGCGCCTGAAAACGTCGCGATCGACCGGCTGTCTTCCGTCGTCCATCATCTTCGACACGTCGAGGGTGTCGCCGAGGTCAGAACTTTTCCAAGGAACGATGACGAGTGATTTGGGCGCCTCGTCGTTACCGACAATCGACATGCCTGCGACATGCTTGTCGCTGTCTTTAGGATCCTGCCCGGGTGCAGCCGGCAAGTCTTCGGCGAAGGCCTTGGACGAGACAAGGGCGACTAGCAAGACCAATGAAGCGATTCTTCGCATGGTTCAGCCCCCCTCTCTTTTGATGCGGCCCTCTAGATCAGCAATCCATATTGCGACCGATTCGCTACTAGGGTCTGATTCGAAATAGATGCGGTAATTCTTGAGTGCGCAGGGAAGGTCCGCGACATATAGATCGCAAAGAACCGCGAGGTTCTTGCGCGCAAAGTGAAAAGTAGGCTGCAACTCAAGGGCAGCTTCGAAGCTCTCTCGCGATTTGACGAATCGTCCAGTCCGGCGGTACACGATTCCCAGCTCATTGTGGGCCACTGGATGACGTGGGTTGGCATCGATTGCTTTGCGCAGCGCAGCTTCGGCTTCGGTGAGTTTCTCGGCTTGCTGGTAGGCGATGGCGAGATTGATATGCGCGCTCGCGAAGCCCGGAGAGTCATTCGTCACTTTGATGAGCAGGTCGATGCCGAGGGCGACGTTGCCGTCCGCGATCGCTTGATTGGCTTCCTCGAATTGGGAGTTCACGCGGAAACTGACGCTTTCGGAATCCTGAATCGTGAAGCCGTTCGCATTGCGCGTTTCGGTCGGCGCGAGCCGTGTGGTACCCGAATTCGAACAGCCCGCGACTACGATTACGATTGCAAGCGAGAGGGCCAGATTGGGGCCGAAGCGAAATTTCATGCTAATTCGCTCCTTGATGGGAAGTCGCGGGTGACGCAGGAGATGTGGGGAGGGCCTCTGTCACGGCAGTCTCCTGCACGATCGCTTCCTGGATTTGATCAACCTCATCGGCTGGTACGGGTGCATCTTGAGTTTCAGAAGCAGTGTCGTCCACGACCAATTCCAGTGCGGGGTCTGTACTCGTCGTCGGTGCGGCCGGAATATCTGCACGCAGAGTGCGGTAGGCGTAGGTCGTGATGGAATTTAGTAGGCCAGGGCGGGCGTCGAACTTCGCGTAGCGGCCAGGCATAACGACCGCGAGTTCCGCGATGCTCTTTTCGATCCAGGAATTGAAGACACCAGAGTTCATCAGTTCGAGATTCTTTTCGTGGACCTCGATCGACTTCTCCTCGAACGGAAAGGCCTCTTCTTCGAGGATCATTTCGTAGCTGTCGAGTTCTGCCACAGCGAGATCCGTTGGGCGTTCAGAATCGAGCAATGCGCGGCTGAACTCTCCATAGACCTGTGCCATGTAAAATGTTGCGGCGGCCGTGACATCGCCCACCTCGTAGTCGATCAATCCGGCGAAGGTGGTCAGGGCGATGTCCATTCGTTTCTTTTTACGTTCGAGACTCTTCTCGAACGGGAGAGTGAGCTCGATCTCGGAAAATTGGTCGTAGGTCTCTTCAGAGAGCGTCAGCGCCGATCGGGCTGCATAAATACGGACGCCATCGGTTCGCTCGTCACCCGCGGAACGATCGATCGCAACGATCTTCTCGAGTTCCGAGCGTCGAGAAATTTCATTGCCCGCTTTGTGAAAGAGTTCTGCCATCTTGAATCGTGCAACGACCGCCGGCTCGATTGGCTTTGTGAACTGCGTCACATAAGTATCGAATGTGGCAAGGGCTTCGGTGATGAGTTCCGCCTCTTCGTATAATTCGGCGGCAACCAGTAGGGCTTCTCTACGCAATTCCAGTTCTTTAGCTTCGTCGGCGACCCGCACGTATTCTTCCGCCGCACGCGCGAGGTTGCCGTCCTCGCGATAGACGAAAGCAACTTGCCGAGTCGCTTCCGCACTGAGTTCGTGTTCGGGATACGCATTCCGGAACGACTCGAGGACGCTCGCTGCTTCGCTCCAATTGCTCAAATGAATCAAAGCGGAGGCGGCGTCATATTGTGCGATCGGCCGAATCTCGGACCCTGGGGCTGCCGTGGCTATGCGTAGGAAATGGTCGGCGGCGGTGCGGTAATCCTCGACGCGATTTGCTTCTTCGCCTTGTTTGTAGATCGCGGCGGCGAGGTTATTCATAATCTTTCCGGCCGATGGATCATCGGGCGGGGTTAGCTTCATGACCTGCGCGTAGGCGTTCTCGGCGACGACGAAATCGTTGGTATCCAGTGATGAATGAGCGATGGCGGTCCAAGCTCCGCGACGAATCTCTTCGGTGGCGGCGGGGAACTGCTCGAGAAGTCGATGCCCGACTGCAATTGCGCCGGCGAAATCGTTGAGCCCGTAGAGATCGTCCACCGCAGCTCCGAGTACCGCAGGTGAATGTTCATGGTGGGGGAAGCCGTCGACAAAACGAAGCGTGCTCGCGACCGACTCGCGTCGCGCCGCCTCGAGATCAGGCTCCGTGACCTGCTTCTCGTATTGCCTATGGGAGAAGATCGCGGCATATCCTGCGGCAGCCGCCCGGTCATGGGCGGGGTAGTCGTAGGCGATGTGCTCATACTCGTTCGCGGCGGAAGAGAAGTCTTCGTTCTGAAGAAGAAGGTCAGCTAGCTGGTAGTGAATTCCGGGCGTTTCGACTTCCGCGGGGAAGGACGTAAGAAAGGTTCGATACCAGAGGGCACTCTCGGTGAAGTGAGCGGGCTTGTCTTCAGGCCGATCCGTATCTTGGTAGAGGGCATGGTAATGATTTGCGAGATCTTCCAGGTTGCCCTTGAGGTAGTCGAGCACTTCGGGCGCGCCGGCCGCACTTACGTGCTGCCAGTATGCCGATGTGAGGCCATAGCTCGCCGCGAACTTTTTCTTTGAAGCGAGAACCAGTTTTGGGAAGTTTCCGGCCTCGTAAATTTCGACCACACGCATACTGAAATGCGGTGAAATTTTGTGTGTAGGATTAAGGTCTGTAAACGCCTCATAAGCGGAAGCGGCATCGTTGTACCGGCGCTTTTCAAGATAGAACTCGCCGAGATGTCGGTAGACGCGGTCTTCGTAGGTTCGCTTGCCCTTGGTCTCGAAGAAATTGGTGACCGCCTGCGCTCCGCCGAGGTCGGAGAAGCAAAGGCTGACGACCCGATAGGTGTCCGCGATGCGTTGTTCCTCGGTCTCGTCCCCGGCTTGGTCGAAGTCGTAACCCGTGGCGACTTTGTGGTCGAGGAGCTCGACGTAACTGTCGAGGGCTTCTTCGAGCATCATCTGCTTATAGAAGGACCACCCGAGCTTATACAGCGCGAGTTCGTAGTAGTCAGATCCAGGTCCGCGCTCGGCAATGGCGGCATAGGATTCTTCCGCCGTGAAATACTTCTTGCGCGTGAAGAAGTACTCGGCGCGTCGGAAATGAGCTTCGTCTATGTGTCGGGAATCGGGAAAGCGGTCAATCAGTTCTTGCGTGACTTTGATCGCTTCGTCGACGCGGCCGACTTCGTCGAAAGCGCGGGCCTTTTGGTAGAGGACTTGATCTGTTTGCGCGTAGTTTGGATACGCTTCGAGGATCTGGTCGTAGAGCTCGATCGCTTCCAGTGGGCCATCCGCCGCAGCAGATTCGCTGAGAGGCGATGTTAGGGAGGTGTCAACGGCATAGTTCGTCGCATTCGCTGTACCCGTGGGGCCCGCCACGCGTGCTTCGAAGACCGGCCGCGATTCGCTCTCTGCAGCTTGCTCAGCCATCGACTTGCGCGCTTGGCTCGTCGTGGATTCGGTTGTAGGGCCGATCCGGTCAGGAGCTGGAAGCGGCATGGCCGAGTCTCGTGTGTCCGTTCCGGTAATCGTTCCAAGCGCGCCGTACTCTTTTTCGAGCTTGAGGTCGGCGAGCCGACGCATGGCTTCGGGCGTGAGGGAAGACTTGGGGGCTTCCGCTAGGAATTTCCGATAGCCCGCCATGGCCTGATCGATCCCGTCGTCAATTATTGCTTCGGATAAGTCTGGTTCCTGACTCTGGAGGCGGGCGAGGGTTTCGCGATCCGAATGACCCGCACAGGCAAGCGCTGCCGTGAGGCTGACCGTCATTAAGACCAGTTGTCCAGTGATATTTCGTGGCGCTCGGACTCGAGGGGCTTTCATTATCCCGTTCGCCTCACTTGGACCGCTGCTTTGAGGCGCGGTCATAGCTGTCCGCGAACGCGAAGCGAGCCTTGTTTTGATACGTCTCGAGTCGGTCGCGGCGTACTCGTAGCTCGCGACTAGCAACGGCTTCGAGCATATTGCCCTGCTGCTTGCGAAGGCGGGTGACTTGCGTGAGAGAATTTCCGACTTCTTTGCGCATGCGAGTGATCTTGGCGTCGTAGCCGAGGTAGCTGTGGCTGGCAGCCTGTCGCGTGCGGACGAAGCGGTCGTATTGCTCCTGGAGGGCCAGGACGTGCTCATTTAAATCACGAAGGTGATCGTGGGACATGGTCAGTCGCTCGTGGTACTCCATTTCGAGGCGCCACTTAAGGACTCCCCTCAACCGGGCAACGCGGACACGCAGCGCGTCTGCCTCGTTGGTTTTCGGTGCGCGAGTAAGCTTCGCAATGAATCCGTCGAGGGATGCCTCGATTTGGTGTTCCTCGGACGTCGCCAGTAAGTTAGGCGCGGGCGAGGTCAGCATCTTGGTCAGCCGTTCGTCCAAGTGCCGCCGTTGTTCGAGGCGAACTCGCATCTGCGCGTCGAGCTTTCGAAACTGCTGATCCAACTCAGGAATGCGCGGTTCGTAGTAGGCATTCCGGATCTGAATCATGTCTTCGAAGGCATCGAGAGACCGCTGCCAGCGCAGCAGTCTGCGTCGCATATCGGCAAGGTCGAGGTAGTTCTGGAGACCCGTCTGGAATTCATGGGAAGCCATTAACGAAATCAGATAGAAGGTCTCGGGTGAATCAGGCAGACTGCGAAGCAGTACGACCCAGTCCTTATCTTGGCGGATCTCTTCGCGCTCGAGCGCTTCAAGAAACTCACCGCGCTTGATGCTGTCGAGAGACGCGTCGAGTTTCTGGAGTTCGCCACCAAAGGAACTGACGGCGTTTTCGTAGAGCACTGCAGCGCGACTGTGGACGTTCAGCTTGCTGAATGCGAAGGGCAGGGCGAGCTTTGCTTCTTGTACTGAAGCGTCGGTCGAGTCGCGTTTTGACAGGATCGACCACGGGACGACGGCCCGATCAAATTTTTCAGCGGAAACTTCAGACCAGCCGGACCGAAGGAGCGCTTGGTTCGAGAAGGGGCCCGAGAGCCGAATCCGGTCGAGTGTATTGCGCGCCTGCGTATACTCCCCGGCTTCTTCAAGGAGTGCGCCGAGGACGAGGTTGGACTTGTCACGAATGGCTTTGTCTTCGCGGTTTTCCGCGCGCAAGCGTCCGGCGCGGTCGAGCTGAATCGCGGCGCCTTGTGAGTCGCCACTTTCGAGCAGCGCGATAGCGAGGTTGTAGGCCGAGAAGCTTTGAAGCGCGCTGGCATCTTGGAGTGGGTGGAGTGCCTCGATCGCGTCGTCGGGCTGATCGAGGGCGAGGAGGACGTTGGCACGAAGAAAGACAATGTCGTCCCGCAGCGATTCATCAGCGGGTGCCTCGATCGAATCCAGAACTTCGAGGGCGGCCTTCGATTGGCCTTTTTGAAAGTGAATTTGCGCAAGGCGGTAGGCCGCATCGGCGCGTACGGACTCTTCGATATCGCCTTCGAGAACCGCCCGGATGGCGCGACCTGCGCGGCCGTGCATGCGGTAGCGGAGTTCAAAGTCGCCGACGGAGAACTCGGCATGTCCAAGTTGCGGGTATAGAGAGTCCAGAGTGCGCTCGTCGACTTCGTAGTGTTGCGCGAGTTCGGAGTCGAGCCGCTCGAGCGCTTCGAAGTATTGACCTTGATAGGCATGGAAGAGCGCTTCGCCGAAGAAAGGATCTTCGTCGTTCGAACCGGCGACTACCGGGAGCGTTGCCATCGCGCAGACGACAAGCCCTTGAACGAGAACGCGGCGCACGGTTACCAGTCCTCGAGCTTGATCGTCGTACCGCCAACGGCACCACTGGCGAGTTTGATTCCGACTAACTTCGGGTCGACATCCTTATTGAACGTGAAGCTCTCTTGGGACTCAAAGTCTTTTCCGGCCCTTAGCTTCCCAGAAAAAACGACGTCGAGTTGATGAGCGCCCGACGGGATGTTGCCGGTGTAGATGCGCTGTACGCCGCCTTTCTCGAGGGCCTCGACTTCTTTGAAGCTGTAGATATGGTGGGCGACTAGCTTGCCGTCGATCGTAATCTGCGCGGCGCTGACGTCGACGGATTCCCCGTCTTCGAGAGATACGAAGACGGCGATCTGCGTATTGGACGGAAAGAGGAGTTTCTCTTCGAGATTCCCGAGCTCGGCAGCGATACTCAGGACGTCGGATTTGATCTCTTGGACTTGTTCATCGAGACTCTTAGCGCTCGTCGCACGCGCAGCCGGCTCCCCAGTCGCAACGCTTGTCAGCATTCCGATGAGAGTCCCTGCCGTGATCATGCATCCGGCGAGTAGCGTTGCGCGCGAGCGTGCCGCCGATTTGAATTGATGACTGCGGAGTCCGCGAAAGACTCGATATGTAGATAGCCTGGCAGTGAGCCTAATCATAGAAATGTCCCCCTCTGACTGGTGGGTTCGTCTTGCCACGCACCAGTAATTAGGACGTTGATCACAAAAACGACGCGCTCGGATTGCCTGATGAATCGCGTTTGCAGATGTCAGACAATCGTCGGCAGAAGAGCGGCAGGCGGCCGGCAAATCCAGTGCGACTCCCCAATAGGGAGCGGTGTTGCGCCGGCATTTCCTTGTCGGCTTGTCCGCCAGAGCTCTGGCCCAGGCAAGCCAGAAGCGGCGACTAGCCAGGTCCAGCCCAGGATGCAGCAAATTTGGCCGGCGGCGAGCGCCCTCCGAAAGACTTACGATTCGAACAATCTTCAGTCTTTAAGAGGGAGCATCATGGTCGAGTTCGGTCTTATGCAGGCGAGTACGCAAGACACACTTCAGCCTGTTGAGCTTGCACGCTTCGCCGAGGAACGAGGGTTCGATGCCCTCTTT
This sequence comes from Myxococcota bacterium, assembly GCA_041440805.1. GTDB lineage: Bacteria > Myxococcota_A > UBA9160 > UBA9160 > UBA4427 > UBA4427. The sequence goes on from JASDVF010000068.1 coordinate 26,357, forward strand.
ATGGGAGAGCACACGCACCTTCCCACGGCGCCCCATCGTTACGGCGATGCGATCTCCGACGACTACAAGAAATTCTACGATCCCTTCGTGAGCCTTTCGCTCGCGGCGGCGGTCACAGAAAATCTCAAGCTCGGGACCGGGGTGTGCCTCCTAACAGAGCACCATCCGATCACACTCGCCAAGACGGTCGCGACCCTCGACCACATATCGGGTGGACGCGTGATCTTGGGCGTCGGCACGGGCTGGAATGACGCGGAGATGGAGCATTACGGAATTAGCTTTCCCGATCGCTGGGCCGTCTCCCGAGAGCGTGTTCTTGCTATGAAGGAAATCTGGTGTCGCGATGTTGCCGAGTACCATGGCAAGTTTGTTGACTTCGACCCGCTGTGGAGTTGGCCTAAGCCTGTGCAGGCTGGTGGGCCGCCGATCCTGATTGGTGGGGGCGTGCGGCCCGAGACCATCGCGCGCCGCGTTGTTGACTTCGGCGACGGCTGGATTCCACTAGACGGGGGCCATGACCTCGAGGCGCCTCTTGCCGCAATTCGAGCCGAAGCGGACCGCGCTGGGCGGTCCATGGACGACTTCGACTTGACGGTCGGCCTCGGACTTATGGAGGAACCGACCGAGGCGCGAATCCGGCAGGTGATCGAGATGGGTTTCGGACGGGTGCTGTTGATCATTCCCCGACGGACGCGCGACGAAGACTGGGCCACGCTTGAAAAGTACGCCGCGCTAGTCGGACCGTTTCGATAAACGTTCCTCAATACCCTATTACCTGCCCGCCCTGGGCAAAGAGGTTATCCATGAACGAAGCTCAGAAGAAGTTTGGCGAGCCGATCGAAATCGTACGGAAGAAAGTCTTTCCCGACATGAACGCCATGGTTCAAGACTTTATCCGTCAGGCACCCTTCGTAGTTCTTGCCACCGCGAACGACTTGGGGGACTGCGACGCTTCGCCTAAAGGAGGCCGCCCCGGCTTCGTTCGGGTGATCGATAAAGACCATCTCGTCGTCCCTGATATCGCAGGGAACAACTTGTTTCAGTCCTACGAGAATCTCGAGACCAATGCGAAGGTCGGCATGCTCTTCTTGATTCCGGGCTGCGACTGGACGGTTCGAGTCAACGGGCGCGTTTCGGTGCTGGATGCAGAAGAGGGGCGGTTGCAGGGCATCGCGTCCAACGTTTTCGATCCGGATGATAATACCCGTGTTCAGCAGGGACTATTAGTCGAAGTCGACGAAGCGCTCGGCCACTGCCCGCGTGCGTTCACGTTCTCAAAACTCTGGGATACTGAGTTGATTGACGCCACGACTAGCCTAAACCCGAACCGCTATTGGTTGGGCCGCTGGCGCGATGCGATGGCCGAAACGGATGCTCCGCCGCTCGAACTCCCAGGCGAGTAGATCGAATTACTTCCGGCTGCAGGCAGATAAGTTTCTTGGGAGCCATTCGGTTATTGCTACTCAAGCGTCTCGCACTGAATTGGGGAGAGCCGCTGGATTACGCGCGAGTGGCAGAGCGCCTCGCGACCATCTTGAGTAAAGACGTTGTCGCTGGATTCAGCCTCACAGCTGCTCAGCCCCGGTCGTAGAAGGACTTGACTTAGGATGAAGTCAGCCCTGTCTCCCGTCACCGCACGCGACGGAGACAATGTCTAACCCGACGTAGTCCTGCCATCCGAATTGCCAAGGGTGAATTGGGAACGGGAAGAGGGGGCTGTAACGGCGGAACGGTTCGGCCCTCCTCGGCTCAACACCCAACTCGTGGTGAGCAGCAACTAGCCACGGCCGGGCTTTGTTGTCAGAATGCGGATGATTGAATTCCTGAAAGCACCGCTTTCAATTCCGACGCCCTAGAGTCTCGCAGCGGCCGCGAATGCACGCACAATTCAGACATGAAGAGGAAGAAGCGACAATGAAGGTCAAGAAGATCGGCACCCGGATGGGAGCCCGCATAGAAGGCATCGATTTCGAGGCAGGGCTTAACGAGAAGACGATTGATGGCATTGCGGATGCGCTCTACGAGCACCAGGTCGTAGCGATCCCCGCGACGACCATGCGCCCCGAACAGCACCTTGAGATCGCACTTCGCTTCGGCGTGCCCGAAGTACATGCAACTGACCAGTTCAGTCAGCACGAGGACGTTCCGCATATCACTGTGGTTGACAGCGAGGCCGGAAACCGCGCCGACTCTTGGCACGCCGACGAGACGTTTCTCGAGCATCCTCCGCTCGTCAACTTGCTTCATGCCAAGCTGATTCCGGAAACCGGAGGCGATACGGCCTTCATCAGTATGGCGGAGGCCTATGACGGCCTCTCTCCGAAATTCCAGGAGTTGATCGAAGGCCTCACTGCAGTCCACGACTACGGGCATCTCTACGAACTCGGTTGGCGCAACGGCATGCCACTCGCTCCGCTTGTCGCGAACGCGCTCGCCAAGGGACTCATTCATTCGCATCCGGTGGTGCGAACCCATCCCGTGACCGGGCGTCGCTGGATCACGGTGAATTCGACTTATACCCGGTTCATAGAGGGCCTGAACCCAATCGAGGCCACCATGCTGCTCGACCTTCTGCTGCGCCACATGCAGAAGCCCGAGTTCGGATTCCGACACCATTGGTCTGTCGGCGATCTAGTGATCTGGGATCAACAAGCGCTGCAGCACTACGCAGTGCACGACAGTTCTGAGCGGCGCGTTGTCCACCGGATCGCCGCGCTGGCGAATGCGGAGACCTATACTGGGGTGCTCGCCTAATACAGGCATTCTCTCGTGATGACCGAACGCACGCCAGCATGAGCTTCCTCCGGCAGCGGCTTGCCCGTCATGGTCGGAATGATGGGGCAATAGGATTCCGGTCCGGGGCCGGCCCGGCTTAGTGACCTGCCCGCGAGAACAGCGCTAGGGGCCTCGTGCCGGATATCCTGAGCGCAGCATGCGCAGGCGGATCAGCCCACCGAAGGCAGCTTGACCTCTCCATCTGGGATCAGCGGTCCCCAGAACTCCCGCGCGCCCTGATGGCGGTCTTTGACGATCCGAGGTTTTGGGCCGAGGACCTTGGTCTGGCGGCGTTTTAGATCGTAGGCCGGCCACTCACTGGCGTCCTCTGGAGACGGCTCGCCAGTCCGCGCGAAGCTGAGCCAGGCGGCCTGTATGTACGTACACAGGGGGCCGGCGGCTCGATCCGTGACTAGACCGGCGCGCAGGAGCGTGCTCCGCACGCCGCCGAATACGAAGGGAAGTTCGATCGCGTGACACGCACCGATCGACCCACCGATCAATGGCGGTCGCCAGTCGAAGAGGTAGCTGTACGTGTTAGGCTGATGTTCAGACTGCAGATCGGCGAGGCGTGTGGCGGGATAGTGAAAGATGCGATCGTTCTGCATCTCCACCCACCGCTCGTTCGCGCCGGGATCGCGCGTGCCGACGCTCGGCCCATAAGTCTTCATCAGCTGCGCAGGAAGATCCTCGCCGCCGTATTCACAACGCTCGGCGACACGGTCTATCCGCTCGACGAGTTTTTTGTTGTCCAGCCGGTCACGGTTGGTGAAGGTGAAGAGCTTGAACTCGTCCCGGTTCGTCCCGATCAAGACGGGAATCGCGGCGGCATCGCCTCGTGCGATTGCGGCCAGCGGTTGTTCGGGAATCAGGTCATCATCGACGCTGGGTTGCCAGGCCATCATGCCATCGTCGAGTCCTATGCGAACGCTGACCTCTGATTGTGCCCGCATAATGTCAGTCACAGGCAGCTTCTGGAGCGCCTCGAGGGAGAGCGTATCGAGCTTCAGGGCTTCTGCGAAGAAACCGGCGGCTCGCGAAGATTTGCGTTCTCGAGAGACGTTATGCGCCGCACCACTTTGCAAGATGGCCTTGTGGAAAAGGCCTCTCGCAGCGGGGACTCCAAGGAGCGTCGCCGTACTCATAGCCCCGGCGGATTCCCCAAAGACGGTCACGTTCTCGGGGTCGCCTCCAAAGGCCTCGATGTTCTGGCGAACCCAGTCGAGAGCTGCGATCTGATCGCGGACGCCAAGATTTGCCTCGGGACTCTCTCCGGAACCGGCGACACTCTTCCAGTTGAGGAATCCGAGGGCGCCGAGTCGGTAGTTGATCGTGACGACGACGGTGTCGCCGAGGTGAGCCAGTCGGCCGCCGTCGTAGATCCGCGTCGATCCAGATCCCAGGATGAACGCGCCGCCGTGGATCCAAACCATAACGGGACGACGTCGCCGGTCGCAGGCGGGCGTCCATACGTTCAAGTAGAGGCAGTCCTGGCTTTGCTTGCTGCCGGCCGCCCCGATTATGGAGCGGATGATCCTGTTGACGGGGCCGACCTGTGGCGCCGAGGAACCGAATTGTTTCGCCTCGCGGATCCCCTGCCAAGAGGAGGGCGGTTCGGGCGCACGAAAGCGAAGGTCGCCAACCGGCGGACGAGCAAAGGGAATTCCTTTGAACCTCACCACGTCCTTGCCGTGATCACCTTCGAGTCTGCCTTGTCGAGTGGAAACGGTACTGGTCAAGCGATTCCTATCCGGGGGGACGGGATGCTACCGAATTCCGGCGTGGACTGAGCGATACAGCCAGTCCCAAGTATTGATCGAGAAAGCGGGCGTCCACCAGCGAGGCCTATCCGCGGCTTCGGTCGAGAACCGGCGAGCCTACATCCGATTGGCTTGGTCGAGACTCGCCTGCGCGTCATAGGGAATCAGCTTGCTAGGCGTAACGAGCAGCACCAGGTTCTCGGGCGAGTTCATGCTCTTCGCCATCATTTCGGCGCCCTTGCGACTGTCCGGAAGGACGGACTCGCTAAAGAGTGGGAAGAACTGATCTCGCAATTCCTGGTCGCCGCGAATCTCACACTCGCCCTGAATCGAAACACATCGACTGTGGCCAACCGGACTGCCACTGCCCGACACGACGAGCGCCACGTTCGGGTTGCGGCGAATCGCTCTAACACGTGCCGATTGCTCGAGCGCCGTCATCGCGATAAGCCCGTCGAGCAAAATGAAACTCACGACGGTCGAGGCAGGAGGGCCCTCGCGCGTGAGCCAGCTGAGTGCGCATTCGTTCTGCTCAGTCAGCAGGCGTCGTATTAGTTCGTCCATTTTGAAACCCTGATCCCCTCTCGTCGAGTATCGCCTCGGTGTGGCTGCCCGCTCGCCACGCAGTTAACCATGCGTGCTCTGCGCCTGCGCCCGGGTCGCTGCCAGCTTGGTCTGGTAACCCGACTGCAGTATGTCCACGACGACGAGCACGCCAATTGCAAAGTAGAAGGTGGCCTTCGACATAGGTTCGAGCGGGAATCCGGCGATCGTGAGATGGGCTTCGTGCCCCCCCTCGCCGAGCAATACGACACCAACGATCAGCAGAATGAAAAGCCCAAGGACCTCGTATTTCCGGTTGCGTTCAATAAACGCGGAGACAGAGTCGGCTAGAACTAACATCATGACTCCGGAGATAGCGATCGCCGCAGCGAGTACCATGAAGACTTTCGTAATCGCGAGCGCAGACAGAATCGAATCGAAGGAAAAAATCAGATTCATCAAGACGATCATCGCAATGACTTGCCTCGCCGATTTATTCACTGCATCTGCGTCGGCTTCCTCGAGATTCTCGATCGCCAGGAGATGCGAAATTTCCTTGACGGCCGTGTACATTAGAAAAGCACCGCCGGCGAGAAAGACAAGAGTTGAAATCGTGAAGTCGCCTTCGAGCACGCCTGTCCAATGAATCGAAAACAACGGCTCCGCGAATGTCTCCAACAGACTCATGATCACGAAGAGCAATATGATTCGCAGTGCGAGCGCAATTAATATCCCCGCCCGCCGGACCTTTGCCCGCGATTCCTCGGGCGCGCGTTGAGATTCGATCGAGATATAGAGAAGGTTGTCGAAGCCGAGTACGGCTTGAAGGAAAATCAAGACACCTAGATTGGCGGCATTCTCAACGCTGAATAGATCCAAAACAGTCGTTCTCCCTTTTCAAAAAGCATGTCGTTGACGAGCCGAGGGCCCGTCAGTGCCATCCACTCAAAGTGCGCGACCGAGGGAGTGGTGTGAAATTGATCGGACCAAATCCAATTCTACCGATTACACGTCGAGATATTTCGTCGCGCCGAGATAAGACGACAACGAGACGCTGGGTAGGAATCATAAGCTCTAGTGAAAACACTCGTGCTCCGATGCACTCTGAGTGGCATACGCTGACTCGTATTTGGATTTGCCATGTTTCCACTGCGGTTTCGCGGCGAGGTACGCAGGCACTCCGCCAGCTGCACCTTCGTCGAACGAAATTCTAAGAACGGTGGACGACCGCTGACTCGTCTCTGCCTAACGTAAATGGGAATAGCGCTTCGCATGGTCCCGAGCACGCTGTTCCCAGAGAGCCTGCCGCTCATCCGTATCAACCCAGCGGGTCTCCGGGGGCAACAGGCGCCGCAAGTCATGGAGTGTCGTCAGCTGCACGTCGAGTGCCGGCGCAGGATCCGGCGGACGCTCTGTATCAAGGCCCGCCCAGCGCAAGAAAACGAAACCTCGTTCGAGATCTTCCGGATCGAGCCAGTTGTGGACACCGGGATCTCGGCGTGAGAGAACGCAAGTGAAGGAACCGTCCGCATTCATCGCCGCCTGTTTTGAATTCCAACTCGCGCCTCGCGCCAAGCCTGCTCCGGTCGTCCCCCAGAGATTCGTAATAGGGGCGACGACATACTCTGCCGAGCCGGGGCTGAGCGTAAATATCAAGGCCTCTTCCTCGCTTAACCGGAAATGGCCAATCGAGTAGGCCATCGTCACGAGCTTTCCGTGCTCGTTGCTAATCACCGGAGACGAAAAATCGTTGGCCGGTCGCGCGAGCGGTGCCTTCGTTAGTCGAATCGACTCGGAAAACCATTTGTCGACGCGCCGCACGGCTGCGTCGACATACGCTTCGTCATCACTTTCCCTTGGGCCGCCTCGATCGATTCGGTTCTCGATCGTCAGGCGACACGGAAGTTCGGTCGACCAATCGGCCAGGGTTTCTCGTACCAAGAGCATCTCTGCATCGGCTGGAACGCGAATATATGCGTCGGCGACTGGGCCGGGTTCGGGCCCAACATGGAGTCGAAAGGTCTTCCGGGGTTCGAGCTCGAGATCGGCCTTCGTAAGATTCGCCGTAGTATTCCACGCGCTCGTGAGCAGCGAGATCTCAAAAATTGTCGCCGGGTTAGGTCCGAGCCTTCCTTCGAGGATGAAATCCGATCGGCCATCGAGCGGAATCATCCGATAGAACGTGTCAGGATTGTCGTGGAGTCCTCGATTCCCAGGAACGGACTGGCCATCGAGGAGCCGCGGAGGTCGCATGATCAAGCGCGGCTGATCCGCACCGGTATAGCCATCGACAAATCCGACCAGGGCGTTCAGCGCGACTTCCGTGCCCACGTCGGGAAAGAGTGCTTTCGAAGCTTTATCGGCGTCGGGAACGGAGGCAAGCAGCGCTGCCGCGCCCTCGTCTCGAGCCCTCGAAATACGTGGCTTCGCCAGCAGGTCGAGGGTGTGATGCTCGATCCGAGCCTGAATCTCCGCCTCATCGATTTTTCCGTCTACCGCCATAGGGACACGTTATCGCGCTGATCGAGCTCCGGGAGGGGGGGCTTCGAATCAGGGATTTCCGCCTTGGCGAAGCGATCCGAAATCGACCACCTTCTCCAATCGACCCAAGTCAATCCGAGCGAACCACAATCAAGGAAATATCGACCCATGAAACTCACTGGCCGCGGCGTTTGGTTCTATCCCGATGGCCTAACAAGTGACGGGGTCGTGGACTTTGCGAAACGCATAGAAGCGATGGGATATTCTGCGCTCTGGCTTCCCGAAGCGGGAGGCCGCGATCCCTTCGCCCTTGCCGCTCGCCTTCTCGACCACACCAGCCAACTCGTTGTCGCGACTGGCATCGCAAATATCTATGCACGCGACGCAGCGGCAATGAAAGCCGCGCAATACACATTGGCCGAACAGTCGGGCGACCGTTTCCTCCTGGGAATTGGGGTGTCTCACCGCCTTCTCGTCGAGGACGTGCGCGGGCATTCCTATGGCCCCCCGCTCGGTGCAATGCGCGCGTTTCTTGATGCCTACGAGGCTGCAGACTACGGGGCAGTCGCCCCCGATACGCGCCCCTTGACCGTCCTCGCCGCCCTCGGGCCGCGGATGCTTGAACTCGCACGAGATCGTGCCGACGGCGCCCATCCCTATATGGTCACTCCCGAGCACACCCGCATGGCGCGTGCGGCGCTCGGGCCAGACCGGCTCTTGTGTACCGAACAGAAAGTTCTCCTCGAGAGCGACCGGGCGAAGGCGTTTTCGATTTCACGCTCTGCCGCGGCCTTGGCCATGGGGCTGACCCTTCCGAACTACAGACGCAGTCTGATGCGCCTAGGATTCGAAGAAGCCGACTTCGAAAACGGTCTCTCCGACAGGCTCGTCGAGGGCGTGGTTGCTATGGGGGAAGCTGCAGAGATCGAATCGCGACTGACTGCCCACGTTGAGGCGGGTGCGGATCATGTTTGTATTCATCCAATGCATCCAGAAGGAAAGAGCGAGCCGGATTGGGCCACGCTCGAAGCCTTGGCGCCTAGCTAGGGAATGATTCGGACCAAAGGGAGCGCTGTATTTTGGACTACTGGCTGAGCTATATCGATGAAGACCCGCGACAAGCGATCGCAGTCGCTCAGGCGGCCGAGGCAGCGGGTTTCCGCGGCCTAGCACTCGCAGATCACGTTTGCGTACCGACGAAATTTGACTCGCTTCATCCCTCCGGCGGCCCGACACCCTTCGATCATCGCTCCGATTTCCCCGACCCGCTGATCACCGCGGCGAGCGTCCTCGCGGCGACTACGGCTCTCGAAGTCATGACCTATGTCTACGTGCTGCCCATGCGAGAGCCCTTCTCGGTCGCGAGCCAAGTCGCCACCCTTGACCTTCTCTCTGGTGGTCGATTCCGTTTCGGCGTCGGCGCGGGTTGGCTCACGGAAGAAATCGCCCTACTCGGTCACGCCATTCGAGGACGAGGTCGGCGCATGGACGAGATGCTCGAGATCATTCGACGCTTCTGGACCGAGGACGAAGTCGAGTTTCACGGGGAGTTCTTCGATTTCGATGCCGCGGGCATCGCCCCTAAGCCGACGAGTTCCGTTCCTATCTGGGTCGGTGGCAAGAGCCCCGCGGCACTCGACCGAGCGGTTCGCCAAGACGGATGGCTCGGCATGAATTACGACCTTCCTGAAGTTTATGAGTTGTTAGGCAGCCTGCAGGAGCGATTGAGAGCCACGGGAAAGGCCGGTCGCGACGGATTCGAGATCTTTGTGATTCCCAATGCTGCGCCCACGGAAGATCTCTACGCCGATCTGGCTTCTCGAGGCGTCACGGCAACGATGGGCAGCGCGTGGGCCTATAACGATCGGGATTTCTCGGCGCTCGAGGCCAAGCAAAAGGCGATCGCGGAATTCGGCCAGCGGTTCATCGCGGGCTAGCACCGAGGCACTCCGGAGGGTTTTGTCCTCGGCAGTGTGGCATTTCCTGTGAAGGCAAGGCTCTGCCCTGACCGTCGCGAGGTGCCTTGCGACGGGTGAACCGCTGACTCCGATCCAGGCTCGTGTGGGACCTCTCTGTCGTCTAGTGCGCCGAGGTTTGACCCCTTAGCCAGCTGAACAGGCAAGTCCAGTCTGCGTTATTAGGCATGGCGTGCTCCTTCGGTTCGCGGGCTACTTCTTGTCTTCGGCCGGTTTGTGGTGGTCTTCGTCATGACCTTCATGTGCCGGCTCTTTGTCGCTGGCTTTTCCGTGTCCCGGCGCCATATCGTGGCCCTTGTGCTCGCCGTGATCTTCATGCTCCGCTTTTGGAGGTTTTTCGTCCGCTTCGTGATGGCCCGCGTGAGCCGCCGAGGCGGAGAGGGCCATGCCGAGAAGTCCTGCGAGCGCGAGCATTGAGAGTTTTCGAATCATTGAGTGAGTTTCCTTCGGATTACTCGCCGATGTCCTCGCCGCGGGAAAGTCCCCGGCTATGAACAATGACGAAGAGAACGGGGATCACGATCAGCGTCACCATGGTTGCCGTGAGCACGCCGCCGACCATGGGCGCGGCGATACGGCGCATCGTTTCTGAGCCCGTGCCTGCTCCCCACATGATGGGAAGCAGCCCAATGACGTCAGAGGCGACTGTCATCAGAAGCGGGCGAGCTCGGTAGGTCGCGCCTTCGACAGTCGCGTGCCAAAGGTCTTGAACCGTTTTGAGCGAGCCTGCTTCAATGGCGCGGTCTCTGGCTTGGTTTAGAAAGAGCAACATGATCACGCCGGTCTCGGCCGTGAGTCCTGCAAGCGCGAGGAAACCTGCTCCGACCGCGACACTAAAGTCGTAGTCGAGTGCCCAGAGCAGATACACCCCGCCGACGAGCGCGAAGGGAATCGCGCTGATGACAAGCAGGGTGTCTGATAGCCGCCGGAAGTTTAGGTAGAGCAAAAGGAAGATGATACCGACCGTGAGCGGCACGATGAGCATGATTCGATTCTGAGCGCGTTCCAGATACTCGAACTGGCCACTCCAGATGAGCGTGTAGCCTGGCGGGAGCACAAGTTCGTTTTCGAGGACCTTCTTAGCGTTCTTCACGTAGGTACCGACATCGATGCCTTCCAGGTCGATGTAGATCCATGCATTAGGCCGTGCGTTCTCTGTCTTGATTGCGGGCGGTCCCTTGGCGAATTGGAGCGTGGCCAGCTGTTCGAGAGGAACTTGCCCTCCGCCAGGCGTTGAAACGAGCACTCGACGAAGTGAAGAAATGTCGTCTCTAAGCTCGCGGCTGTACCTGAGGTTAATCGGGTATCGCTCGAGTCCTTCCACGGTCTGGCTTATGTTCATGCCGCCAATCGCCGTCTGAATCACGTCCTGAACGTCGCCGACGGTCAGGCCGTAGCGAGCAATTTTTTTACGGTCGATATCGATGTCCAGATAGTTTCCGCCAACGACGCGTTCGGCGTAGACGCTGAGCGTTCCGGGCACCTCACGAAGCGTTGCTTCGATCTGCTCACCGAGACTTTCGAGAACCGAGAGGTCCGGGCCCGAGACCTTGATCCCTACGGGCGTTTTGATTCCGGTCGAGAGCATGTCGATGCGCGTCTTGATAGGCATCGTCCAAGAATTTGTTAGGCCAGGAAAGCGAATCATCCCGTCGAGTTCGGCGATGAGCTTCTGGGGTGTCATCCCTGGCCGCCACGCACTCCGGGGCTTGAGGGTGATCGTGGTCTCGATCATCGATAGGGGTGCCGAGTCTGTTGCCGTCTCCGCCCGACCAATTTTGCCGAACACGCGCTCCACTTCGGGCACGGTGGCAATGATTCGGTCGGTTTGCTGCAAAATCTCCCGGGCCTTGGTAATCGAGAGACCCGGCAGGGTCGTTGGCATATACAGCAAGTCGCCTTCGTCGAGAGGCGGCATGAACTCTGACCCAATTTGTCTCAGCGGATAGAGGCTGGACGCGAGCAGCAGCAGAGCCAGGGCGAGCACAACGAAACGGTGCTTGAGAGCAGCGGCGAGCACTGGGCGATAGGCCCGGAGCACGGCTTTGTTAAGAGGATTGCGTTCTTCCGCAAGAATTTTGCCACGCACGAGCCAGACCATCAGGGCGGGGACGACGGTGATCGACAGCAGAGCGGCGCCCGCCATTGCGTAGGTCTTCGTGAATGCGAGGGGTTTAAAGAGTCGTCCTTCCTGCGCTTCGAGGGCGAAGATGGGGAGGAAGGATACGGTGACGATGAGCAGTGAGAAGAAGAGAGAGGGGCCGACTTCGACTGCCGCGTCGATGAGGATCTCGATGCGTGGCTTCTTTCCGGCGTCGCGTTCGAGATGCTTGTGGGCGTTCTCGACCATGACGATGCCGGCGTCGATCATTGTGCCCATGGCAATGGCTATGCCGCCAAGCGACATGATGTTTGCGTTGATGCCTTGGTGGTACATCACGATGAAGGAGAAGAGGATGCCTAACGGGAGAAGCAGGATCGCGACGAGGGCGCTTCTCACGTGCACGAGAAATGCGAAGCAAATGAGTGCGACGATCAGCCCCTGCTGGAGGAGCTTCTCGCTCAGGTTTTCGATGGCGCGCTCGATAAGCGGCGCGCGGTCGTAGACGGTGACGATCTCAACACCGGGGGGAAGGTTCAGTTCGAGTTCAGCGAGTTTTGCTTTGACGTTTCGAATCGTTTCGAGCGCATTCTCGCCAAAGCGCATGATTACGATGCCGGCTGCCACATCGCCTTCACCATCCAGATCGGTGAGGCCTCTTCGAAGCTCGGGCCCGAGAGAAACGGTGGCAATGTTCTTCAGGAGTATTGGCGTGCCGGATTCACTCGCTCCCAGCGCCACTTCTTCAAGGTCTTCGACCGACTCTACGTAGCCGCGACCACGGACCATAAACTCGGTCTCAGCCTGTTCGATCAGCTTCCCGCCGATATCCGCATTGCTTCGTTTGATGGCGTGTCGAACGTGGGCCAGAGACAGGCCGAAGGCCGTTAGTTTATTCGGGTCGACTTCAACCTGATACTGGCGGACATGGCCGCCGACACTTGCGACTTCCGCGACGCCCGGGACTGTTTGCAGCTCATAGCGAAGGTGCCAATCCTGAATCGAGCGAAGCTCAGCCAGGTCATGCTTTCCAGTCCTGTCGACTAAGGCGTATTCATAGATCCAACCCACGCCGGTGGCGTCCGGACCGAGCGTCGGCGTTATGCCACTAGGAAGGCGTCCTGAAACGAAGTTCAGCGATTCAAGAACACGACTTCTCGCCCAATAGAGATCCGTGCCGTCTTCGAAAATAATGTAGACGAACGAGAATCCGAAAAAAGAGTAACCGCGAACGACTTTCGCAAAAGGAACAGCGAGCATTGCGGTCGAGAGCGGGTAGGTGACCTGATCCTCTACGACCTGAGGTGCCTGGCCGGGATACTCGGTGAAGACGATGACCTGGACGTCTGAGAGGTCCGGGATGGCATCAAGCGGTGTGTTAACGACCGCGTAGGTGCCCCAAGCAAGGAGCCCTGCGATACCGAGCGCGACGAGAAACGGATTTCTGGCGGAACCTTCTACGATTTTTCTCAGCATGTCGACTACTCCTTTTCCATCGGGGAGTGGTCGTGCGTTGCCGCCGGCATCGGATGCTTTTCGTGCATGGACTGATCGTGCTGCACTCGATGCCCGTCGTGCTTGCTCTGCGTCTGACTCGGCATTTCATGGTCTGTTGGCATGTTATGCCCGGAGTGGTCCATCTCTTCTTTGGACGCGTCGTCCGCCCGTGCGGCAAGCAGCTTTTTGACGGCCTCTTGCAGGTTGCTTTCACTGTCAATCAGGAACTGGCTAGAGACGACGACGTCTTCGCCCTGTTTCAGGCCGGCGAGCACCTCGAGCCAGCCGTCTCCACTGTCGAGTCCGAGTTCGATGTCTCGGGGCTCGAACTGACCCTCGCCGAGTGCGACAACGGCGATGGTGCGGGTTCCGGACCGAATTACGGCGTCGCTCGGAATAGCGAGCGCGTTCAGGCGCGGTTCTCCCGCGATGATGGCATTTCCGAACATCTCGGGTTTGAGTTTGCCGTCTGAATTGTCGAGTTCGAGTCGGACCTCGGCTGTTCGCGTCTTGGGATCAAGAAAAGGAGCGATGTACGTGAGCTCTCCCTTCATTGGCACACCGGGCAGATAAGCCAGCTCGACTTCTGCCATCTGGCCGAGCGAAAGCCAGGGGAGTTCGAAGTCGTACACGTCAGCCACTACCCACACGTGTGACAGGTCGGCGATGGTGTAGAGATGGGTGTTAGGCTGCACCTGCATGCCCGAGCGAACACCTAGGCGAGTAATGAATCCCGAGGCAGGGGCATAGAGAGTGAGTGTTCGCTTGACCTCGCCCGTTTCGAGAAGGCGCACGACATCTCGATCGGCGATATCCCAGAGCGCCAAGCGACGCTTCGTGGCTTCGAAGAGCGAGTCACCTCCGCCGCGCACATCCGGGAAGGGACTGTCCTTGGTCGAATCGCGATATCGCGCCGCGAGCAGGAGTTCCTCTTGTGTGGCCACTAGTTCAGGGGAGTAGATCTCAAGTAGCGGTTGGCCCCGCTTCACTTTTTGGCCAACAAAGTCGACGGAGAGATTCTCGATCCAGCCCTGGACCTTAGTGTGGACGTGAACGACTCGTCGCTCGTCGTAGGCGACTCTACCGACGGCTCTCACCGCTCGGGAAAGGTCACGCCTCTCGACGGGTGCTGTGCGTACGCCGATGTTTTGCACAGTTTCGGCGTCGATCACGACCGCGCGTTCTGGAGCCGAGTTCGCTACGCCGGGGCATTCCGGTACGAGGTCCATGCCCATGGGAGACTTGCCCGGCGCTTCGCGCACGTAACTCGGATCCATCTGGGCTTTCCAGTAAAGCGGTTGTGCACCGCGAGGGCAGGGCCCGTCGCTAGCAGTGCTGTCTGCGCCCGAGTCCGTCGCGTGCTGGCTTAACACCATTTCTCGCCCCCACCATCCGGAAGCGAGAGCGACGACAGCAATGACTATTATCAGGAGGATTCTTGAATTCATCTGAGCGTCTCCCCGGATGCGGTTTCGAGTGCGGCAAAGGCCCGGCGTTTGTCCGCGCGAGCGCGGACGAGTTGAAGCTCCGCGCCGAGTAGTCGTACCTGACTGTCGAGCAGGCTGGGGAAATCGACGCGCCCGACTTTGTAGGCGGATCGGCTGGCTGCGAGCGACTGACGAGCCTGTGGAACGAGCCCGGTTTCAAGCAGCGCTTCTTCGGATGACGCGCGAACGAGCTCGGCGTGTGCACTTCGAGTCTGCGAGCCGAGCTGGGCTCGTATGCCTCGAAGCTGCGCTTGCGCCCGTCGGAGGAGCGACTCTTGTTCGGCGACCTTTGATCGCCATTTTGCGCGGTTGAGGGGAAGTCGCACTGTGAATCCGGCCGAGAGGAAATTGTCTCCGTCGACAGGATCGCCGGGCACACTCTTGCGCACGCGGTAGCCGATTCCTAGGTCAACATCCGGAAGGCCTTCGAGCTCGGCCACGCGAATGCGAAGGCGTGCTTCCTCAACTCTCTTTTCGGCGGAGCGGAGCCGCGCGTTCTTTTGCCCGAGACTCGCGAGAAGAGTCGGGAGCGGCGGAACTGTTTCCGTCGAGTTCAGATCGGCCGTGCGTGGCAGGTCGGTCTCGGCGGGCAAATCGAGCAGCTCGACAAGACGAGAACTGGTCCGCTCGATTGATTCTTCACGCCGTAGGCGTTCCTGAAGAAGTGCGGTGAGCTCCACGTGCGCTCGCAGCACATCCTGCTGGATTCCACTCCCGACTCGGTATCTGGACTCGGCGGTCGCGGCCAGTTGGCGAAGCAGGTCGATGTTCCGGTCGGTGATATCGAGGGCTTGCTGGGCGAAGGCGAGTTCAGCCCAGGCGGACTCAACCGCGCCTTCCGTAAGGAGCCGTCTGTCTTCAACAAGAAGGTCTGAAGATTCGTAGCCTCGCCTAGCAGCGGTTCTGCGACTCGAGAGCAGGCCCGGGAAGGGCAGCTTCTGTCTGAGCCCCAACTGATGACCGGAGAGTGGGGTGGATTCGAAGTCGAAGTCTCCGGTGGGAATGTTGCTGGCGTCGTACGCCAAGCGCGGATCATCGAGGGCTCCAGCGGGGCGGATGCGGTGCTCTGCCGCTAAGGCCAGCGCAGTCGCTTCGGCAAGCGCTGGATTTGCCGCGCGGGCTCGCTTCAGGCACCACTCGAGCGTGAGTACCGGCGGGATATTCGGAACCGAGTCCTGGATATCCGCGAACGCGGTTGTCGTTTCTGGGGCCTTCTTCTGGTCTGCTTCGTTGGCGACGGCCGGAGCGGTCATACAAAAGAGCAGAACTAAGGCGAGAGCTGTAGCTCCGCCTGTACAGATCATGGGTTTCATCCACGAATCTCCCGATATCTAGTCTTCGCTGCAAACAGAGCAGCGCAAATCCACCGCGCGATGCGCGTGGGTCGACTTAGAGAAATCGGGTGATCAGATGAGAAGCGTGGATTTCAGGAGAAGGATGTCGGGTGGCGGAAGGTCGGCTTCGCTCAGCCGGACGTCGATCGTGCTGCGTAAAACCGCGCCGACCGGGTCCTCGAGTGCCTTCGTCGCAATGACCTGTGAAGTCTGGACGTTCGTGAACGTTTTGTCTGCGCTTGCGAGAACAGCTGTGAAGGAGTCCTCACAGCCACAGTCATTATGAGTATCCGCAGGCTTATCGGGAGCAGACGTTGGTGCCTGTGTGTGAGGTGCCTGTGTGTGAGGTGCCTGTGTGTGAGGTGCCTGT
>JASDVF010000068.1:42780-49622 GCA_041440805.1 Myxococcota bacterium
GGTGCCTGTGTGTGAGGTGCCTGTGTGTGAGGTGCCTGTGTGTGAGGTGCCTGTTCGTGACAGGGCGGCGGCGAAGCGTGGAGAGCCTCAGCCGTCGATTCGTCCTGGGTTGCGTTAGTCAGGCAGGCGAGTACGCACAGCGGGGCCTGCAGCACGAATAGTGCTGCAAGGATCGCTATCAGCCAATTCCGTCGTTTCACCTTTTCACCAAGGTTGGTCACCCGTCTACCCAATTCGGTCGTAACTACGTCCATCGGTCGGGCTTGCCTAGAAGTTAATACCCTACCCGAACATCGCGATAGTACCTCGGTCAGGCTTTGGCTGCCAAGGGCGGACGCATCATGGCTTCGCGCAGCCGACGGTTAGGCCTCGCCATCCGCCATCCGCCATCCGCCAGCTGTCCAACAGGGCGAGCGCCTCGCTTCCGGCAGCAATGCCATCCTCGACAGCGGCTTTGACGATGGCCTTGCATTCTGCCCAAGCCACTCCCACGAGCGGCACGAGGGCGATCGAGCCACTCGTCGTCATCGAACTAGAGATGGATAAGGACCTCGTAGATCTCGGAATATCGCGTTGACGTCATTGAAAGAGCTCCTTTCGGGGATCTTCTTGATCATGGCTCGTGAGTGCGTCGAGCGTTTCTGCATCGAGGTCCTTCGGCAGCACGATCTTGATGTTCGCGAAGAGGTGCCCCGGGTCGCGACCTCCGGTGCCCGGGATCCCCTTGCCGCGCAGCCGAAGTCGGGCGTGGCTGCTCGTGCCGGCGGGGATCGCGAGTGTGGCCCTGCCGTCGAGTGTGGGCACGTCGATCTTCGCGCCGCCTAAGGCTTCGGCGAGCGTGAGAGGCAGATCGAATTCGAGGTGACGTCCCTGCCTTCGGAAGACGGGGTGATCCGACACGCGCACCCGGATCGAAAGATCTCCTGCAGGACCTCCGCCGCTACCCTCGGCGCCCTTGCCGGGAATGCGCAGCTTGCCGCCGTCCGTGACACCTGGCGGAATGCGAACAGTGACGGTCTGCTTGAGGAGTCTTCCGTTAGCCGCGGGCCGACGGATCGAGAGCTTTCGCTCACCGCCTTGAATCGCCTCCATGAAGTCGAGTTTCATCGACGACTCCACGTCATCTCCGCGCGTTTGGAATCGCGCGCCGCCCTCGAAGTCGCCTCGTCCACGAAACTGCTTCAACAGGTCATCGAGTCCGTCGAACTGATAGTCGTGGCCCTGGCTGGTTGCGCCGCCGGGCGCACCGAAGCGTGAGCCGAAGCGTTCCTGCTGAGCGCGCGCCTGCTCGCCATCGAATCCGGCTCGAAGGGAGACGTCTCCGAACTCATCGAAGTCTCGCCGCCGCGTCTCGTCGCCCAATATATCATTGGCGACTGAGATCTCCTTGAAGCGAGTCTCGGCCGCCGCGTCACCGGGATTGAGGTCCGGGTGTGTCTCCCGCGCAAGCTTGCGGTAAGCCTTCTTGATCTCCTCGGCGGAGGCAGTTCGCTCGACGCCGAGGCATTCATAGGGATTCATGCGCTTTTCCGCCTCCGTTCGTTAGGTCCCCGCTGGTCCGAATACCACGGGGGATGTGCCTTCTGAATCGGTCCCGGCACGGGGATGTCAAGAGGCCGCCCTGAATCGGTGCTGTCCTCTGTCGATCTGGGTGGCGGGTCGAATCGTCGATTCTGATCGCAGCTCGTTCCCGGACGAGCGCGAGCGAATGGACCGCCGGCCATCGGCACTACACCGCTCGGTTTGGTGATGCGCCTGAGTTGAGCCAGCTGCGCGATAACTACGCTATGTCGCCCAATACGGTTTATACGCCGGACATCGATGCGTCCCTAACAGTTTTGAATCCTGCAACGGGCGACCTGGCCGTTAGGTATCTCGTTGACAGCTATCCGATGGATTTCGCTTACCCGATGTTGATCGAATTCTACGTCGTATCGAGTGACCGCTAGGAGCCGGCGAAGAGAATCGGGACGGGTGTCTACCCACCGAGCGAGGCGGGTCAGCCTCGTGACGTGACCTTCGTACCAACCATCACCCTCACGCTACTGCTTTTTGAATAGGATCGTCACATAGCGGAATTGCTCTTGAAACCGGACGGGATCCGTCTTTCGGCGGAGCTTCCGGAGCGCTCGGTCGATTACCTTGTCCTCTTTGGAGAGGAACCACCGGAAGAGCTTCGCCTTCCAGGGAGACCTGGCCATGGCGTAAGCCTCGGCAAATCGCATCGTCGGCTCGAGGACTTCGGTAATCGCACGGTCGGCGAGTTCGACGGTCGGGAAAATGTTCGGGGTGATGTCCGAGATCTTGACTGGCACGAAGCCGTACTCGGCGGCCGTTTGGATATAGGGCACGTCTGCGACATCGAAATCCGCCGGGTAGGCTTTCTTTTCCGGATTGCGAAACATCCCGCTGAGGAGGAGATGGCCACCGGAACTAACCATGCGCTGCGCTTTTTCTAGACCGACTCGGCGGTCAAAATAGCGATGTGATTCGCTGAAAAGAAGCAGATCGAACTCCTCTGCGGATTCGAAATCTTCGAATTTAGAGCGCTGAAACGCGATGTTAGGATCGCCGAAAGCATCGAAGTACTTTTCGTGGTTGCGATCGGGTGAAATTGCGGTGACGCGACGGCCTGAAAGGGAGAGCGCGCGAGCGTTGTCGCCGACACCAGCCCCTACGTCGAGGACCGTCTTAGTCTCAGGCGGCACGAACGAGACCAGTCGGTCCGTGAATCGCGCCTGAGCTTGCCTAACATCCTCCAGGTCGATTCGGTCGTCCGATCTGCCGTCATCCCAATAGCCGTAGTGGAGCGAATGCAGTTTGAGTACTTCGGTTACGAAGTAGAGCTCGAAGTTCAATTCGGCTGTCAAATCCGAATGCTGGCTCGACGTCTTCATATAAATGATCCTCGTTATAAGAATGGGCTGTCTTTAATCGATTGAGGCAGGGAGTTTTCGACCGAACTGGATTCAGTCGTCTCGGGACCAGCCGGCTTTCGATCGCCGTCATGAGCCGCGGACTGTACCCCCGGAACAGGGCTCGGATCCAGTGACAGCCAAACTAAGAAGGATCTTATGGGGACTTCAGTGGGCAAGAAGAGTGTTCCGATCGAGAGAACGGAAAATCCACGCCAGCGATCCGCCGCGTCACCTCAGTGGGGAAAGTCGCGAGTAGGTTGGGGGCGAAGCCACAGCGGCAGATATTGTGAACGTCGAGGACTTCCCCATCAAAGTGAGCCACCCGATGGCTGAGGTTGAGCTCAGAATCAAGAAGGCGGGGGCCCGTCGCGGCTGGAAGATGAAGGGCGTCGGGGCAGGACAGCTCGAAGCGTTCATTATACAACCGGAAGGGGCGAACAAGGGCTGCTCACTGTTCAAGTTGAATGTGAGACTGAGGATTGAAGTGCGTCGCGCCTACTTCTGGACATCCGATTTTCTCCTAGTTGTGGGCTGCATAATGGGCGCCGCGCGAGCTTCAGTCTGAGGAGAATGTGGGAGGGGTCGGAGATGCCGCGCGAAGCACTCTACACTCTGGACGACTCGCGTGTCGCGACCCATCGGGGGCAGCTTGATACGAGCGGTGACGCGGAGCGCTTTCAGCGCGGCGCCTATTCCGACGACAAGACCTCCCGAAGCTGGCTCGTCTGCAGCCTCTGAACCGTCGGCACACGGTGACTACTCACTCCAGGCATTCTGAAGATAAGAAAGCCGCGGCGATGAGCGAAGGTCTTGACCCAATTGGGATGGCCAGGGTCCTCACGCGACAGCACGAACCGAACCGTCCCATCCGGCCGCCGCGCGACTTCACTCGACGTGAGGCTTACGGGATCCGTTAGGTAGCGGTGGGACTCGTGCCAGAATGTTGCGCTGGTGAGGTTCCAGTATGTGATTCCGGATGGGGGCTCGAAATCGATCACTAGAGATTCCCCAGTGTCGAGCTCGTAGTAGGCCATCTGGTAGTAGTTCGCTTGATTGGCGGCACTGGCCCCGATGCCTGCCCCGGTACTCGGAATGAAATGGTTCGGTCTCTCCCGCATCTCAGGGAGCAGCGTTCGATGCCATGTCGAACTTACTGTGAGGTAGTCGGCGGCTTTCCTGAGCCGCAGGGCGATTTCTTCGTCCGAGACCGCATCGGTACTCGGTAGGGGATCGCCGACCGCTTCGATCGTGAAGCTCGCGAGTTCAGTCTGCGTCCGGTCTGCGACATACTGCCGAATAACGACGCCATTTGCGGAATCGGGCAGCGGGAGCCAGCCGCCGGCTTCCTCGGACTTCTCCTTACTGAGCCAAAGGACATAGCGTCCATCGGGCGTCGTGTGCTTTCGGATCTCGGCGTCGTCGAGGTAGGCAACGATCTCACTGAGCTTGCCTTCAGCTTGCCCGTTCACCGTGATGCTCACGTACGGAACGGTCCCGAGATTGCCCGTGAGTTTGTAGTCGAACCTTCCGTCGATGAGGGCCTGGTCATATTCCGCATCCGGGTTGTAGGCCCCAATGTTGCGGGTGCGCGGATCTTGTTTTGCGAAAAGGGGATTGCGATAGTCGAGGTTAAGCGTGTCGTCCGTCGAGACCGCAAGGTGCTTCAGGATCATGCGAAGGCCTTCGATGGCCTCTTGTTCGGTGTCCGAATCAGCGAGGACCATCTGCTTCACTTCCTCGATTGTCGACTGCAGCTGTTCGAAGCTCTGGACGGCGGCCAGCTCGCTGTAACGCCCCTCGTCTTCCGCGAGATCAGCCACCCATTCGAGCAGGCTCGAGTCATTCCATAGAGCGGTGCCGCTGCCTGTACCTGAGGATTTACTCGCCTCGGTAGCAGGGGAGAGGGATGTCGCGCCTGTGCATCCAAATACGAAAGCTGCCGACGAGAGGACGAGGATCGCTCGCATGTTTTGGGATCGAAGCCATCCATCGCGCTCTTCGTTCATTTTACGTCTCCACTGAAAGTTCACCGCGCGTGACCCCAGAAATGAGGACGCACGTACAGCGAAACTCTAGTTAGGTGAAGCTATGATCGAAAGGTGGACGACCCGGTCCGTCTACGCCTCGCGCCAAAGCAAACGAGCACCTGGCCTGAGGTTGCGGTGGCCGTCGGGCTTCACTGGGGGGCTCGACAACGATGTCAGCCGTCTTGGGGGCGTTCGAAAGAGAACCCCCGCCATCCGTCTTTGATGATTCCGTCGCAGATCTCGCGATAGATCCCGACACCCGCGCCGTAGGGCATAAACACCCGCGGTTTGCCTGGAACATTCGCCCCCATGTACCAAGACCCGGCCTTCGGCATCAGCGTCGCATTTGCGACGTCGTTCACGTGTGCGACCCAGCCCGTCTGCGCCTCTTCTTCCGCATCGACGGTCGACGCGCCTCGTGTCTTCATCTCGCGAATGCAGTCCATGATCAGGTCGACATGCTGTTCGATCGAGACGAGCATGTTGGAAAGAACGGATGGGCTGCCGGGTCCGGTGATCGTGAAGAGATTGGGGAAGCCGGAAACCATCAAGCCGAGATAGGCGCGTGGCCCTTCGCCCCAGGCCTCGGAAAGCCGGACGCCTTCGCGGCCGCGGATATCGATTCGGTCGAGCGCACCCGTCATGGCGTCGAAGCCCGTGGCAAGAACTAACGTGTCGAGCTCGATCCGTTCGCTTTCCCCGCCGCTCGTTTCGGGGCTGAGTGTTATGCCCAAAGCGTCGATTCGTTCAATAGGCGTGCGGTTTAGATCGACTAGGGACACGGTGTCGCGGTTGTACGTCGCGTAGTAGTCCGTGTCGACGCAGATTCGCTTCGTGCCGATCGGGTAGGTCGTGGGGCAGAGCGCTTTCGCCGTTTCCGGGTCTTCGACCGTTGCGCGAATCTTGCGATGGACGAATTCAGCGAGGCGCGCGTTTGCCTCCTCGCTGACCAACACGTCCGGGGCGGCTCGCATGAAGATCGCCCCGCCCACTTGCCACCTCTCTTCACAAATCGCCTCCCATTCCTCGTCGGTCGCAAGGAGCGCCGACTCGGTGGGGTTGACGAACTCTTTGGGTTCGATGTCGAGATCACCGAAGCCAGAGGAGAGTCCGAGACGATGGAAGCGCCGATGCTCTTGATAGTTCTGCTTGAAGCCGGCCTCGAATTCGGGATCGAGTTGTCGGTTGTGAGCGGGGACGCTGAAGTTAGGTGTACGTTGGAGCACGGTGAGGTGGGCCGCCTGTTTTGCGATCTCGGGGATCGCCTGGATCGCGGAGGAGCCCGTCCCGATTACGCCGACGCGCTCGCCCGTGAAGTCGACGGGCTCGTGGGGCCACTGGCTTGCCTGGAGTGTGCGCCCCTTGAACGTGTCCAGCCCCTCGATTTCGGGGACCAGGGGAACCGATAGACAGCCCGTCGCCATGATCAGGAGTGGCGCACTTCCCTCGTCGCCTGCATCGGTCGTAACGGACCAAACGCCGGCGGCTTCGTCGTAGTGCGCCGTTTCGACGCGGCGCTCGAAATGGATGTCGCGGTTCAGGTCGAAGCGGTCGGCGACATGCTGCGCATAGCGGAGGATCTCGGGCTGCGTCGCATAACGCTCTGACCAAGACCACTCTCTCTCGAGTTCCTGCGAAAAGGAGTACGAGTAGGCCAGGCTCTCGGCATCACATCGCGCGCCGGGATAACGGTTCCAATACCAGGTGCCTCCGACGTCACTGCCCGCCTCGTAGACCCGCGCGCTCAGCCCGGCTTCGCGCAATTGGTGGAGCATGTAGAGGCCAGCAAAGCCTGCCCCGATGATGATGGCGTCGAAGCGGGCATTTTGATCGGGAGCGAGGGTGGCGTTCGGCATGACAGCGATGTTCGTGGAGTCGATCGTGTACTGCAAGATGG
>JASDVF010000068.1:49722-60347 GCA_041440805.1 Myxococcota bacterium
GTGGCGTTCGGCATGACAGCGATGTTCGTGGAGTCGATCGTGTACTGCAAGATGGCTTTGACCTTCGGTCAATTCGCCTTCAAATGTAGAATGGAACGCGCCAGGTTAATCTATGGCGAGGGGACCACTGCTGCAGGATGGGCCATGTGACTGCTCGGTTGTAACGAGGGCTCTTGCTGCATTGGACTCGGGCTGCTGCGGGTAAGGACACGAATCGATGTCTCGGATCTATGAAAAGCAAAAGCGGCTAAGGGACGGCGCCTTTGTTCTGGTTGCCGTGATGACGGTACTCCTTCAGATGGGCCTTTCAGTCTGGGCTAAGCCGACGCTGTGGAGCTGGTTCACCTGCTACTTCACTAGCATCAACGTTGTGACCTGGATGGTGTTCTTCTATGACAAGCGCGTCGCCGGACGCAAAGGTGTCGTACGCGTTCCGGAGAATGCACTCTTCCTACTCGCCGTGGGGGGCGGCCTGCCAAGCACGTTGCTCGCGATGCAGGTCTTGCGGCACAAACGGGCGAAGGCCTCATTTAAGCGTAAGCTCTTTATGTGGTTTGGCGTTGTGTACGGAACACTCGGTGGCCTGTATTGGTATTGGCCGGCGAGCTGAGAGCACTTGTTATGTCGAGGCGCATGAGCCCTTCCATGCCGATGACGTCGATCAGCCTGGTTAGGATGCACGGTTCCTAATCAGGTAGCTGCGCACCTTGCCGCTGTAGAGGGAACTTGGGATGGCGTAGAGCGCGTGTAGCGCAGAAAGGCTTGGTTGTGGACCCAGTAAGTCAGGGCGCTCTTGGTGCGGCGGCCGCCCTTGTGGTTGCAAAGCCGGACCAGGTTCGATCCGCCGCAATGCTAGGCGCACTCGCAGGCATGGCCCCTGATCTCGATGTGTTCATTCGCTCGTCGGCCGATCCGCTCCTGTTCCTCGAGTATCACAGGCAGTTCACCCATGCTCTGGTGTTCATTCCAGTAGGCGCGCTGATTTGTGCCTTGGTACTAGGGCCGCTGGTTCGCGGGCGCTTATCGTCGCGTGCGATCTATGGGGCATGCCTGTTGGGCTATGGGAGTCACGGATTGCTCGATGCGTGTACTTCTTATGGCACCCAGTTGTTCTGGCCGTTCACAGACGCGCGTATTGCGTGGAATAACGTATCGGTGATCGATCCACTCTTTACGGTTCCGCTCGTCGTGGGAGTTGGATTGGCGTGTTATAGACACTCGCCTCGCATGGCCCGAGCCGCTGCTATCTGGGCGCTGGCGTATCTGCTGCTGGGTGTTGCGCAGCGTGAGCGGGCTGAGGTCTCGGGATCTCAGCTCGCTGCCACGCGGGGGCATGCGCCGGAAGAGCTCGTCGCCAAGCCCGCGTTCGGGAGCCTGTTGCTTTGGAGGACGTTCTACGAGCATGAAGGGGCCTACTACGTGGACGCGGCGCGGCTCGGCTTTGCAGCAAAGGTCTTTGCCGGCGAGCGCGCCGCAAAGTTCGATTCGACACGAGATATGCCGTGGCTTTCGGCAGACAGTCAGCAGGCCCGTGATGTCGAACGCTTCAGGTGGTTCTCGAACGACTACCTGGCTCTCGATCCCAGCCATCCCCAACGCGTGATTGACGTTCGCTACTCGATGGTGCCGAATCGCATAGAAGCGCTGTGGGGAATCGAGCTTGAAGCCGGCGCCGCCCCGGATGTCCACGCGCGGTTCTTTACGGAGAGGCGTCCCAGTGAAGCCCAGCGGCAGGAAATGCTTCGTCTGTTGACTGATTGAAGCGATCCCAGCAATGGGCGAATCGAACACGCCGAGGCCGATAGGGGCTTGCGGCGGATGCGGAGCCCGCCTTCGGGCGACTCAGTTCGACTGGATTGCGAGCGCCTAATTCTGTCGCCTGTGTGAACCTCGCCACGGAGCGGGTCCCGATCACCTAATCGCCTTCTCTCAGTCAGTCGATTTTAATTCGGGTCGACTAATACTGTGAAAGAGGGCGCGTGCGCTCGACCGGGGCGAGCCGCTCCATGCGCCCAGGAGTGTCATTCATCAGATTTTAATGTTAGGCCGCGGGAGCTTCGAGCTGGCGGCCCAGAGTTTTGTTTCCCTCGATCGTTGTTCGATTGATGACCCGCTTCGTACCGGGCCGAGTTCCCGTCGTGCAGTGCATCGCGCGCCAGTTGTCCCAGAGGATCATGTCGCCGGGTTTCCACGTGTGGAAGTAGTGAAATTCGGGCTTGCGTGTATGGGCGACCAGGCGTCGCAGGAGGTCGTCGGACTCCTTAGCGGTCATTCCTGCTTTCTCGGGATCGACGATGCGGTCAAGGAATTGCTCAACGACTTCAAGGATCTTTCTTCCTGAGACGGGATGCTCGACGACTGCGGGATAGATTGAGTCCGGGAAGTCGGGGAAGCCGACATCGGACGGCTTCTTTGGGCTGTGGGGTCCGGGCGCGTAACCCTCAAGGTTGACGAAGCGCATTTTGACTCGCTGCATTTCGAATCGGTAGGCGACTTCGAGTTGATTGATTTGCTGCTTCGTCGCTTCATCGAGGGCGTCGTAGGCGAGCGCCAGGTCACCAAATCCGGTTAGGCCCCCTTCGCCTGCGACTTCCACGGCGCGAATGAGGGCGCCGTGGTTCGGCCGTCCGGTGTAATGCAGGTCCATATGCCAGTCGAGTCGTCCGACGATGGGTTCATCGTCATAGAAGGCGGTATTCACGGCGTCTCTGTCACCGCCGTTTTCAAGCACGAAAAGCTCGGGATTGTCTTCTGAGCGCGTGACCGCGAGCGGGTGCTTCTCAAGCGGGCCGAAGATCCGGCTGAACGCGATCTGCCGTTCCGGGTCGATGTCCTGCCCTCGGAAGAGGAGGATCGCGTGGTGATACCAGAGGGCTCTCAGCTCGGCCTCCGTCTCTTCGGTCATGGGCCGAAGGACGTCGAATCCGATGACTTCGGCACCGACATTTTGGAGGGGTCTTACTTCGAAAGGCATCTTCAGAACCTTAGACTTGTTAATTGTTGTACGCTATGTACGATAACTAAATGGCGGAAGCAAGACTTACCTCCCGATCAGCGACCGTGCGTCGCGACAGCGCAGAAGTCACCGCGAAGGCGACAGAGTCTCGCCGCCGGGCCCCCGGACGGCCTCGAAATGCCGAGCGGCATGCCGCAATCCTTCGAGCAACAAGAGAACTCGTCTTGGAGGCTGGCTACAGCGGCGTGACCCTTGAAGCCGTCGCCAAGCGGTCCGGGGCGTCACGCACAACGCTCTACCAGTGGTGGGGGAGCTGTGCTTCGCTGGTAGAGGAGGCCATTTTGTCCGACTACGGCGAGTGGCCCGTTCCTGACACAGGGTGCTTCGACGACGACCTCGCCGAACTTCTTGAGGAGATCGTGAACGAGATGAGTCGGCCTCACGTTGCCCGCGCCTTGCCGGCTCTGACTGCCGAGGTTCAGGCCAACCCGGAGATCAAGGCGGGTCTTCGAGCCCGCTACGGTGATCCGATGACAATCCGCTGGCGCGAAGTTTTCGAACATGCGGTGGCGCGCGGCGAGCTTCCTGCGGGCTCGGATGCAGAGGCCGCGTTGCAGCTCACGATCGGCGCGGTCTTGATGATGACGCAGTCGAACATCCTGCCGAGGAAGAAGCTGAAGCCGTACCTGCTGTCCGTCCTGGTGCACGGACTTGCCGCGTAGAATGGCGCAGTCGACGAACTGAGCTTGCGCCCCCCGCAAAGCAAATGAGGAGCCAGAATGGCTTACGAAACGCTCGAAGACATAGAAAATTGCATGAACAACGGTTGGACGGATGGGCTGCCTGTTATTCCGCCCTACGGCAGCGTCGTGGGCGAAATGCTCGACGCGATGGGTTGGAAGGCAGACGACGTCATAGGCGAGTTCCCGGAGCACAACCTAGTCGTGCGGGCGGAGCAAGCCGCGGCGACGGCCGTCATGGCCGGTTGTGCAAATCAGTACGGCTCGCTCCTGCGAAGCTTGTCGGAAGCATTGCTCGATCCGAAACTGAATATCTGCGGGGCCGAAGTCACGACGGGTGGGGCCTCACTACTTGTGATCGTGAGTGGCCCGGCGGTCGCACAGCTCGGCTTCGAACACAAAGAGAACGCGCTGGGCGCCAACAACCGTGCCAATGCCACTGTTGGACGGTTCGCCCAGATGATGCGCCTCTTTTGTGGTCGAGCGGGCGGGGTCCTCCAAACCCATGGCACGATCGGCCATCCAGGTCGCATCAGCTTCTGTGTTGCCGAACATCCCGAGACGGAGTGGGGCGCCTATCACACGCAGTTCGGAATTTCGGAAGAGGCTTCGGCCGTCTCCGTCATGTCGACCGAGGGACCGAACTCCTGCAACAACCACTACGGCGATACGGCTGCTCACATTCTGGATACGATTGGCGACTGCATGTGCCACTACGGTCAGACCGCCTGGTACTACCGGTCCGGCGGGTTCGTCGTGGTGCTTCCGCCCGACCACATGGCGCTCGTCAGCAAGGAATTCGGTCGCGACGAAGCGCGGGCGTACATCTATGAGCATGCGAGACGTCAAACAGACGACCTAGCGCGGATGGGTCGGATCGCAAAGGAGCCGATCGAGTTCACCGAGGTTGTGCCGGGCGAAATGCGCTCTCCTCTGAAGAGCCCCGATCAACTGACTTTCATCGAGTGCGGCGCGGCGGGCGGACGTTTTTCCGCCGTGATTCCGCGTTGGGTGGGAAGCACTCACATTGTTACCCGGCAGATCGAAGACAAGATCTTGCCGCCGAGTCCAAAACGTACGGAGGAAAACGCGAAATGAGTGAATCGAATAACGAAGAGATTGACGGGGGCGCACTTAAGGTGCCGGCTCAACAGTTGACCAGCTGCGGCGAAGTGAACTGTGAAATCCTGATCGACCCGATCCCGCGGCCCACGCCCGACCCCATTCAGGTAGTCCTTAAACCCAAGGAACGACGCGTACGGTTCGTTGATCACAGCAAGCCTAACTCGCTCAAAATCCTTCGGATGGCACAGCAGACCCTGCGCGACCGCGGCATCGAGGTCGAGGAAGAAATCCTTAACAAAGGGGATGCGAGCCAGCGCATGCCCGGCGAATTGCTCGGGCTCCTCTCCCGCGAGAAGGGGCTGGTTCTCTGCGGAGTCTCTGATTGAGGCAGCTGTTCGTCGGGCAGTTCGCTCGACTCAATCGCATTGCAGCGGGCCGGCGTCGCCGCGTTCGCAATCCTGACCCTGCCGTTCGCGAACCAGATCGATCGCGCTATGACCTATCAGCCCACTGAACGACCGCTGCCTGCGATCATTATCGGCCACCCGACTCAGATGGTCACGACCGAGGTGCTGGAGAAACGAGCGACCCAGATCGCAGACGCGGCAGAGCGCCTGTTGAACGACCAAACACCAGAGGTTCCTAAGCTATGAGCGATGTCATGACAGATACACTTTCGATTCTAGGGACAGGAGTCTATCTACCCCCGGCCCGCACTGTGCAAGAAGTGGTTTCCGAGGCTGGCGGCGACGGCAGCATCTTTAAAGGGTGGGAGAATGTCTGTCACGCGCTCGACGAAGACCATCCGAGTTCTATGGGGGCCGATGCTCTTCAGCGGGCTCTTGAAGATTCTGGTGTCGACGCGGCGGATCTGAGGCTTGTTATTTTTGCCGGAATGTCGCGAGACTATCTCCCCTCTTATTCAGTCGCGACTGAGGTCATGAAAACCTGCGAGATTCCTGGGGACTGCGTGGGTCTAGATCTCACGATTGGTTGCCTTGGCGCGCTCTCGGCGCTTGACCTAGCGCATGGCTGGCTCGCCGTTCGTGGCGGCGGACTCGCTGCTGTTGTGACCGCGGAGCGCTGGTCCTACACGGTCGATCATTCATCCTCGGAGAGTTATGGCCTGTGGGCACACGCTGACGGTGCGGCGGCGGCTGTCGTCGGAATGAATACAAAGCACGTGTCGAAAGCCGAGTTCGCTGGCGCAGAGACCGTCACCCAAAGCGATCTGAATGGCAGCATTATTATCAAATACGGAGGGACGCAAAACCCCGTGGCACCAGAGGGGGTCAACCCCGCTGAGCGAGAAATTCTGACCTTGGAGGGCATCGATCGACGCGAGCGCTATGCGCAGGGCTACTCGGGTAGTTTTGAAGCGATGGAAAAGCGTTTCGGAATTCGGCCTAACAAAGTAATCTGCAACCAGACGGCAGTTTTGTTTTTAGATCTGATCGCTTCTGTGATCGACATCCCCATCGAAAACTTCCTAATCACCGGGCACGAAACCGGTCATGTGGGCTCCGCAGACATCCTGATTGGCCTGGACCGATTGCTCAAGTCTGGAGAATTGACCGAGCCCTACTTGATGGCGGGCAGCACGCCCTTCGCGTTCGCGTCCGGATTGCTGAAACCAGCTTGAGGGCGGCGTCGTGTACTTAATTCGATCTGGGGTGTTGAAGTGGCTAGTGGTTCTTGTCTCGGCGCTCAGCCTCGGCTGTCATTTGGTTTCCACGCAAACGCCCGAGCCCGACAACGGGGTTCTCAAAGCCCGGGCCATGCTCCGCGCCGAGGGGAGCAAGCCCTTCGAGCCCTTTCGAGTGATCGGGAATATCTATTATGTCGGGGCGACGGCCATCTCTGCCCATATCATCGCGACCTCTGATGGCTTGATTCTGCTCGACAGTGGGACGCGCGAGATGGCCGCCGGGATTGTCGCGAATATCGAAAAGCTGGGATTTCGGCCGCAAGACATCAAGATCATTCTCTCGAGTCACGCGCATTGGGACCATGTGGAGGGCCACGCCGAGATGAAGAAGCTGACAGGGGCACGTGTTATGGCCCTGGGTGACGACGCGATTGCGATCAGAACCGGAATCGACAATTCGGCGGCGGACGCGACTGATTGGGAGCCTGTAGGTGTCGATCGCACCCTGGCAGACGGAGACATGGTGACGCTAGGGGGCGCGACCATGCGCGCTCACCTGACTCCCGGGCATACCAAAGGGTGCACGACCTGGACAATGACGGTCCAGGAAGACGGCCGCGAACATCTCGTCGTATTCGTGGGCGGCACCAGTATCAATCGGGGCGTACGGCTTCTGGGAAATATCCGTCACCCAGGTATCGAGGACGACTACGCTCAAACGTTCCGAACGCTGAAAGAGATCCGCGCGAGCGTATTTCTCACGCAGCATCCCTTTTTGCATAACATGGCGGAAAAACGAGGACGAATGGAAGCCGGCGCGGCAGAGAACCCATTCATCGACCCGGAAGGCTACCAGCAGTTCGTGCGCGCGGAAGAAGCCAAGCTAGTCGCGCAGATTCAGCGGGAGAGGGCAGAATCGCGCGGCGGCGATGATGATGAGAGTCTTTCGAATTGAGGCGTTGGTGCCTGAATCCTTAAGCGGCACGGATTTCAGCTCCGGCCTGACGAATTGGCTACTTCAAGTCGAAAGACTTTGGCCTGCCTAGTTTGAATATCCGATTCAGAACATTGCACGGGATCAGCGCTTCAGTCGCTGGGGCCTAATCGGCCACAGCTTCCTGCGATTCGGGATGACGAGCACGGAGCCGGTCGCCGATGATCGGCTTGCATTCGAAGAAGGTGTTCTCGACGCGGGCCTGCTGGTGGTAGCCCGATTCATTCTTCCACTGGCGACGCCCGAGCTCCATTAGTCGACTGACCGTCTGATCGCGGCGCTTGGTCGCGTCGCCGTCTTTCTTGGCGGAACGATGACTTTTGCGCCGCGCTCTGCAGCAGCTTGGTAGATCGCAATCGTGTCGTACGCGGCAACTGCCGTGAAGCTCACAACGTCACCCTCAACTTTGTCAACAAGATCAAGAGCGGTGCTCACACCGTCAGCATTTCCGTTAGTCAAGATCTCGTTTCTCTTCTAGGGCATTGCTTTCGCGTTTTTGCCGCGTGCGACCGAGCTCGGGAGAAAATCAAGCGAGTCGTCCTCGCGCGGGACGACGTGCGAGTAGGTTCGGAGGGTGAGGTTGGCGCTCGAATGGCGACCTCCGAAACACGTCGCGATGTGGCCTTGGGTCAGAATGCGTCCTAAGGCCCACGCTTTACGTTCAGGGTCGTTACCTAGTCTATTCCTGGTGTTAAAAAACACGCATGTTGCAACAGTCCTGCGGAAAGTGTGAGCATAACACCACGTATTTTTTTTAAAAATCGTGGTGTAAAAACCATTAAATACACTGAATAGATTTCCCAGCCCTAGACAGAGTTGTTGCTGATCTTAGGGTTGTTGGCGCGAGGTGAGTTCTATTAGACGCACTTCGGCAACAGGTTGGCCAGGGCCGTTCAAGTGCAAGGCCCGAATCTGGCAGGCTTCAATCAAGACCAAGGACAAGATGATGCTCAATAGGACGTCTCCCATACTGATCATGCACCGAAAAAAGGACTTGGCCTCTCTGATATTTGGCTTGGCTCTCGCAGCGAATTTGGCGGCTTCGACCGCGGCTGCGAGCAGCCTAGAACCGCTCAACTTCTCACCGCCGGAGCCAGAAAATCTCGGGAAGTTCATCCGCGACCGAGAAGCGGCCATTCAACTTGGCAAGGCGCTTTTTTGGGACGAACAGGTCGGAAGTGACGGAGACGTCGCTTGCGCGACATGTCATCACCAGGCAGGGGCCGATTCGAGGATTGTCAACCGGGTCAACCCACGGGAAGACGGCTTTCAGACGGTCTTGGGGCTCGGAGAGAAGCTGACTCTGGCCCACTTTCCGGTTCACTCGAACGACGTCGTTGGAAGTGGGGGCGTGATTGCAGCCGAGTTGGTTGACGTGATTCTTGGTAAATCAGAGGACGCCTGTGACGACCTTCCGCCTCTGCACGGGTTTCGGCAAGTGACGGAGCGAGATGCCCAGCCGTCCATAAACGCGATCTTCAACGAGCGTCAGTTCTGGGATGGTCGCGCCGGCCCGCGCTTCAACGGCGTCGATGGATCGGGAGATACCTCCAAGAGCGTCGTCGAAATACGAAATGGTGAGACACGCACGGTTTCGCTCGTCGGCGATCTAGAGCTCAACTACGCGAGCGCTGCTAGTCAGGCAGTTGGGCCGCCTCTGAGCGACGTCGAGATGTCTTGTGGTGGCCGAAGCTTCTCGAAACTCGGCGCAAAGATGCTGAGCCTAACACCCCTGGCGCAGCAGCAGGTCCATCCAGACGACAGTCACCTAGGTGAGCTCTCGATGGAAAAAGGCGGCATCTCGTTGACCTATATCGATTTGGTGAGAGAAGCTTTCCACGAGCGCTGGTGGGACTCCGATCGGATCATCCGATTCGGAATCGACGGAGAGCCGATCGTGGGTGAGTCGGGACTGCCGGCCGATAGCTACGAATTTACGGCCATGGAGGCCAACTTCCCACTTTTCTGGGGGTTGGCGATCCAACTCTACGAAGCGGAGCTCGTTTCGGACGACACGCCCTTCGATCGGGGAGATCTTAGTCGCTCGGCTCGCCGGGGCCTCGAGGTTTTTGATGGCGAGGGCCGATGCGCTAGCTGTCACGGCACCGCACTCTTCACGGATGCAATCTTCGACGGCGGAAGTCGTGATTTCACAAACACGGCGGTTCGTCCGATTCATGAGGACGCCGGTCGAAGCGACGGTGAGTTCAAGACGTCTGGCCTCCGCAACATCGAACTTACAGGGCCGTACTTTCACAATGGTGGTTACGTCACTTTGCGGGAAGTCGTTGACTTCTATGATCGAGGGGGCGACTTCCCGAATGATGAGACCGATTCCCAAGTCCGATCGCTAGAGCTTTCGGAGCGGCAGAAAGAGGACCTGGTCCAGTTCATGCTGGAACTCACAGACGAACGCGTGCGCTGCAAGAGCGCTCCTTTCGATCATCCGTCGCTCTTTCTGCCCGACGGTGAATCGCTGACATCGGTAGGTCGAAACGGTCTCGATGGAAATTGCCTGAAGCCAGTGCTCTTCAACGGCGACGCGGATTTTCACTTCAGGACCAGCGTGGGCATGGCAGGAGCTGGTGCGGAGCCCGTTGGGGTCCTACTGACTAATACCGTTGACGTTCCGGTCGAGCGCGAGCCCGACCTAATCCTTGGCAGTCAGGGTCCGGCCCTCGACGGGGCTGCAGCTCAACTGTCGGAGAAGGAGGCCAAGAAGGCCAAGAAGGCCAAGAAGAAAGCCAAGAAGAAGGCCAAGAAAGCCAAGAAGAAGTAGGCACCTGCAATCGATGCGGTTCGGATTCAGGCTCCTCTCACGCCGATCTCGGAGTCGTCGGGGGGTCTGCTCCGAGTAGTTGGTGTCTTGGCGCTCGCTCGGCTGACTGAATCAGTTAGTTTCGACAGAAATCAGCAGTGCCGGCGGCCGGATTAGGCTGGTAAGGCACCGAACCTGGACAGCGCGAATCTGACCGGCGCGATCCTTCTCAGTACCGTAGGCCCCGCGATACGGGCGCCCGTCTCTGAATTAGCCTTTTTGAAAGGCGAACGGAGACGAGATAGAGCGGAAGCGATTCACAGAAGAACAAATCAATTTAGAAGAAGGTGTTCTCGGCCGGCGTGCTCCGCCTTCTACATCCGGCGGAGTGTGTGATGGACCGACTAAGGTGGTTCATTCACAAGGCGGACCGCCAGTGCCTTGATCAGGCTGTACAGGTCGCG
>JASDVF010000069.1:0-13419 GCA_041440805.1 Myxococcota bacterium
AGCCATGTCTTCGCGGCGGTTGTCGACGATCCACGCCTGCGCGCCGCTCACTAGGCGAAAGAACTCGACCGCCTTCGACGTGAAGAAGAGCCCTTCGCCTGTGTGACGTTCGGTGTCGGTCGTGGTCTTGCCCTTGGAGATCTCTAGTACAGCGGCCAGCTCGCTAGGCAAATTGAGCGCGTCGCGTACGTGCGTGAATGCACCGACTCCGTCGTCCTCGATCTCGAGCAATAGGAGCGTGCCCCGCTGTTCCGCGGAGACCCTCACCTGGTTGCCTGAGGAATGGTCGATCGCGTTGTTTACGAGCTCGGTCACGACGTAGGCGACGAGGCCCTCGGCCTCGCCGGTGAGACGCCCGATCGTGGCGTTCTCTTCGACCATCTGCTGCAGCACGCGGTCCTCGGCGAGACCAGCGAGCGGAAAGCTTTGCTCCCAGCGTTCGGCCTCCGGGAGTCGGTACCTTGTGGCGCGGGCAACTCCCTCTCGCACGACGCGGCCGGACTCCACTAAAGCCTTCAGTCGGGCGTGAGCCGCCTGGCGCGAAACGCCGAGAACCTGGGCGACCGCCGTGCTCGTTGCCGGACCTCGGCGAAGCAGATCTATGAGGTCTGAATCGTCAATCAAGGAGAGTCTCGTTCTTTCCGATTTGGGTTGACGATTGGCCTGAGGCGCCGTCCTGTCATCTCTCTGTGATCGACAGGGGGGTCTAGAGTTCAATTACTTTACGATAATGTAAAGTATTGTCAAGTTACTCTTGACGATACGACGAGCTGATCGACTCAAGGCCCGATCGTCTGGCGAACAGGGGGCAGGCAGCTCCCAAAAGGGAACGAGTACACGTTGAGCTGTTGGCGAATTGAGCGCTGAACGTCGTCAGTGCGCCGAATGCGAATTGCCTCTCCCTTCCTCTCGGTGCGCATCAGCGCCTAGTAGGGCCCGCGCCAAGCTTGAAATCGTCCCAGGAAGGGGCCGAGTACCTCCATCGGAGCCTAGTTGTCAGTAGGCCTAATATCGGTGGTGCGGGAAACGCAGCTTGTTTTTCCTATCCCCCGGGCGATTGATGTCATTCATGCCGATTTGGAACAAGGAATTTCAGCGATACCCGATCAGAGTTTCGATGTTGCTCTCCTCTCTCAGACCTTGCAATCGATCGTCAATGTCGGGGGCGTGCTCGACGAACTCCTACGTGTCGGCCGTCGTGGAATCGTGAGCTTCCCGAATTTTGCACATGCTCCTATGAGAGAAATGTTCGTGCGTGAAGGTCGGCTACCGAAGGAAGAAGGTCTCTATGCATACGAATGGCATGACACGCCCAATCATCGATTTCCCTCGATTTTAGATTTCCAGGAACTCTGTGCCCGGAGCCGCATCGAGATCGTCGAAGCGGTCTACGTCGATTCCCGGTCGGGTGAAGAGGTCGAGGATGACCCCAATCTCAACGCTGACATCGCAGTCTTCGTGTTGAAACGTTAGGCTTATCCAAGCACAGTCGAGTTTCACTCGGCGTCAGTCCAAGGGGCGCTCGCCATGCCAGACAACGACGAACCCAGTCAAGATGCAGCGCCCGAGATTGAGATCGCAGTCGACCCGCTCGTCGATCGACTTCCGGAATTCGAACAATGGCTCCCGGATGCCGTCCTGCCATTTTGGCAGATCGTCTACCAGTTCCCGATCGTTGGAGCACTCGTTATCGCGGCCGTCTTCTTCCTGCTCGCGCTGGTCACGCGCGGTGCTGTCTTCCGTGTGCTCGACCGCTTCGCAGGCGTCACGACCTCGAACCTCGACGATCACATTCTACAAGCGTTGCGCAAGCCGGTCTTCACGACGGTATTGTTTTTCGGTCTGACTCTTGCCGTCGGGGCAGCTCGCCTCCCAGTTGGCAGCGAAATAATTGTGAACCTGCTTGCCTCGGTCATCGTCGCGAGTTGGATGCGAGCGATTTTGCGCGTGTCGAATGCGACAGTCCGAGTGCTCGAAGAGAACGATGGCTTCAGCATTGTCGAAGCCCGCACCGTTCCGCTCTTCGATCTCACGATCAAGCTCGGGATCATTCTTGTTGGAAGCTATGTCCTGCTGATTATCTGGGGGGTCAATCCAGTGGGTTGGCTCGCATCCGCTGGTATCGTTGGCATCGCAGTCGGCTTCGCTGCCAAAGACACCCTCGCAAATCTTTTCTCCGGCTTCTTCATTGTCGCCGATGCCCCGTATAAGATCGGCGATTACGTGAACCTTGATTCGGGCGAGCGCGGCAAAGTCTCGGCCATCGGTCTGCGCAGTACACGTTTGCTCACGCGTGACGATGTCGAAATTACGATCCCCAACGGAGTGATCGCAAACGCCAAAATCGTCAACGAGAGCGGCGGCCCGTTTCTCAAGATCCGAAGTCGCGTCAGTGTCGGCGTCGCTTACGGATCGGATGTCGATGAAGTCGCCGAGGTCCTGCGCAGCGTCGGCGACGCACATAACGAAGTGTGCGCGCACCCTCATCCGCGAGTGCGCCTAAGAGACTTCGGTGCGTCGAGCCTCGATTTCGACCTGATGATCTGGATCGAAGACCCGCCGGATCGCGGCCGCATCACACACGAACTGCGGATGCAAATCTATAAGGCATTCGCCGATCGAAACATCGAGATTCCATACTCAAAGCACGACATTTTTATCAAGGAGATGCCTAGAACGGGCGATGATGCGGAGGTCTGAGATCGAACTACGGCAAGAGCCCCATCTTGGCGACGGGCTCTCGAATTGTTCGAGACCTAGCGCGCGCGAGCTTTAGTCCTGCGAGCAACACGTTGCGAAGCTCCCGCGGATCGATCACTTCGTCGAAGCCCAATGTCGAGGCAACCTGATACGGCCCGCCGGCCTGCTTGGCGTCGAGCGCCCCCCCCCGGGTTCTTGGAGTGCGGATTGAAAGGAATGTCCGCGGTTTCGAAACTATTTCGTTGAGAGTCCCACGATCATCGCCTTGACCATTCCGCGCACTCTCTGGGTGTGTGTGCGCTCCGGTACGAAGAGTGAATCGTTTCGGGCCAGTCCATGCGTTGCCGCGATCAAGGTTTCGGCGAGCGATTTCGGCGAAAAGCCAGCGAGCGCGGGATCGATCTCGTCGCGATCCATTGCGTCCTGCAGGACGCCAGCGATCAGGCGCGCGTATGTTCGGCGATCGTTGGCGACGATATCTGCAGCCAACGTCGTCGCGGAATCAATGTTCGCTTGTCCATGTTCTGAGTTGCGCGAGATGGAGTAGAAATAGCCGATCTTGGTCCACAGCATTTCGAAGAGTTTCGCATGGAGGTCCGCCTCTGACTTGGCCGCAGCGTGTACGCGCGCCATCGGCTGGTCAAGCACCTGCGTGATGAGCGCCCGGAAAAGCTCTTCTTTGTCCGCGAAATGCAGGTACAGCGAGGCTTTGGAAAGTTCCGCCTCATCCGCGATCGTCGCGAGTGAGAGTCGGTCGAATCCGGATTGATTGAATAGGCGTTCCGCGGCTTCCAAGATCTCTGACCGTCGAACGGCCGCGTCTTTTCGAGTCCATGTGGGCATAGTGCTAACGCGACGCAGTCTCGAGTGCGCGGACCGCCGCTTGCGCGACATCTTCGTCGGCTTCCTGACTCGCTCCAGAGACCCCTATCCCGCCGAGTAGGATTCCGTCGTCGATGACAGGGATTCCTCCGTCGGCAGAGATGTAGCCCTCAATGCTCTCGACGATTTTTCGTTCTTCGTCGGGTGCGGCGGCCGTATATGTTTTCCATTGAGAGGTCGGCATCCCTGTGTTTACGGCAGTGAATGACTTTCTATGTGCCGTGGTGGCCGCGATCCGCGGAGCGCCTGCGCACGAAATCCATCCCGCCAGTTCGGCGGCTGAGTCCATGACGGAGATATGCACTTTGATGTCGAGCTCTTGCGCTCGCTCGACCGCGGCTTTTAGTAGAACCTGAATCGCCTCTGTCGTGAGCGTGCCGCGTTTCTCGCCAATATTCATTCTGATTTCTCCGTGAGTTGATATCGGATGTGGAGTTTTTTGAGCGTTCGCAAGGATAGGCCGGGCAGGTGCTCGAATGTGTTCTCTGGGAGAAGTTCGAAGGACTCCCATCGTTCGAGCAGTACACGAAATGCCGTCTGGAGTTCGAGCCGAGCTAAAGGCGCACCTATGCAATGATGGACCCCCGTGCTGAATGCCATATGGGTGGCCGCGTTTTTTCGGTAGAGATCTAACTTGTCTGGATTCTTAAACTGGCGCGGGTCGCGGTTGGCGGCCGCAAATCGGACATGCACCATTGAGCCCTTCGGAATCACCACGCCCCCGACTTCTCCGTCGCGAACGGCATAGCGAAAGAAGCCTTGGCTGGGCGATTCCAAACGAAGCACTTCCTCGACGAAGGGGCGAATCAGGGACGCGTCCTTGCGAAGACTCGCCTCCACTTCGGGTCTCTGTCCGAGGAGCATGAGTCCCGAGCCGAGAGCGCTAGAGGCGGTTTCGTGCCCGCCGACGATGAGATGTTCCGCGATCCCGATTCGTTCTCCGATCGGCAAGGGCGTTCCATCGGGAAACGTGGCGAGCTCAAGCTCGGTCAGAACGTCCTGCTCGGGGGAGTCTCGCTTCTTTTTCATCCATGCCGCGAGGTATTGCTGGAGCTCGACTCCGAGGCGTGCGACCTCAATCTCGCGCTTCGGAGGGAGTCCATAGGAGAGCGGCTCCACCCAGACATCAGACCAATGCTTGATTTTGGGCGCATCTTCGGGGGGGAGGCCAAGCAGCTTGGTGATTACGGCGATCGGAACACCCGCCGCAAAATCGCTCATGAATTCACAGGTGCTCGCATCGGGGAGGGCGTCGACTTGTTTCGTGACGAGATCCTCGACGAAGGGGGCCAGTTTTTTGATGCGGCCGGCCGTGAATGCCTTTGCCACGATAGACCGATAGTTTTGATGATCGGGTGGGTCGGATTGTAAGCGGGTGTCGCGTTTCCATCCTTCATTTTCGAGAAGTGCGTCGGCGTCAGGGCTTTGGAACATCGACGAGCCGGTGTATCGGCCAATATCGTTCGACCAGATCTCCGGATGATCAATGACGTATCGGAGTTCTTCGTACCCGCCCACCAGGAAAAAACCCGTGTCTGGCATTTCGTAGACAGGGGCTTGTTCGTGGAGCGCGCGGTAGTAGGCGAAGGGATTCTCTTGGATCTCCGGATCCATCAAGCTGGCGTCTTCGACTCTCATCGGGAATTCCCTTCTGCACGGAGCGAAATGTTGAGCGTGCGGGGGATGCGAACCGTTGGGTTATCGGTCCGCCATTCCATCGCGTCCGCCAGATGCAAAGTCGGGGCGACTTCAAGGAGCGCCTCAAGTACGGTTCGGGCCTCCATGCGAGCGAGGGAGGCGCCGAGGCAAAAATGTCGTCCGCCTCCGAAGGTGATCATGCCCGAGTAGTCGCGTCCGAGTCGAAATGAATTCGGGTCCTCGTATTTGTCGGGGTCTCGATTGGCCGCGCCGAGACAGACAAGGATATGACTTCCAGCGGGAATCTCGACGCCGCCGAGCTGAAACGCGCTTGGCGAAAAGCGACTGCATGAGAGCGCGGGAGACTGAAAGCGAAGAGTTTCCTCGACGACTTCGGGGATGAGCGAAGGGGCTTGGATTGTCTGTTTCAGGATCTCGCCATGCTCCAGGAGGCAGAGCAACGAATTCGAGATGAGCCCGGCGGTGGTGTCGACGGCCGCCATGGTGAGAAGGACCGCATTCGCGATCATTTCATCGTGGGAGAGTCTGCTCCCGTCTGCGTCGGCTTCCTGAAGATCATGGAAGAGCCCTTGATCCGTCTCGACGTCCTGGAAGAAGTCGGCGAGCGCGCTGATCTGCTCCGACGAAGTCGAGTTGGCAGTGGGCAAGAACCCGGCGTGGACTTCGCGCGCCCACAAAGCCTCATCGATATGAAATAGATGTCTGATAACTTCGGAGGGCAGGGCAAGTGCCACGTGGCTCACGAAGTCTGTCGGCTGCTCTTTCGCCTTTCGGAGGAAGGACTCTACGAGCCGCTTGACTTGGTCCCCAACGAGCGAGCGAAGCGATTCAACTTGACGCGCCGAGAAAGGGCGGCGGACCAGGGAGCGCGCTCGAAGATGGTTTGGCCCGTCGAGTGACATCAGCCAAATTGCCGCCGGATCCAACTTTTCCCCGACCGGCTTATTCATCGACTCAGCGACGCCACTTCCCGCCAGCAGCGAAGGGTCGCGTAAGACCTTGTCCGCAAGTTCCCAGGATGTCACCGCGAAGACGTTCTCGCCTACATCGAGAACCGGAGTGGCGGCGCGCATTCGGTCCCAAATTGGGTATGGATCCTGGCGACGTGCGATTTCGTAGACGCCCCAGCCCGTGAGTTCGCTGATATCGAGTGTCGAGTCCATCTGCGGAAAGTCTCCATCGATTTCTAATTGACCAAAATACGGTAATTGGTCATATTCCCAATTGCAAATTGCGAGGTGGGGACACTTCGAGGGGAAATCCGAGAGGGGAGGCGTGCGTGGCAAGTTTCTGTTTCGAGAGCATCAACTGGTCTCCGTATTTCGGTCAGTCGTCCACGTCGGTGTTCGCTCTCGTCGAGGCTGCGTCGGAGGCCGGATTTTCCTGGATCTCCTTTGACGAACCGCTGCTCAAAGGGGCGCAGCGCGACTCGATTTCCCTCGCTGAACTCGGAAAAGCCGTAGAAGGCGCCCGTCTTAAGACGCTGGCCGTTCATTCCCTCGGCATCTCGGGAAGCACCGAAGTTGATATGGCGGCCGCGGAGCAACTCCTGCTGGCGGCGATGGAACTCGGCGCTCCGTACCTCCACTGCGGCGTCACGGGAGAGGTCGATAGCGAGCTGCGAAAGAGCGTTAAGCGCATCGCCACGCGGGCACGTGAATGCGGCGTCGCGTTGGCAATTGAGTTTCTGCCCTTTTTGCCCGTCGCGTCGATTGCGGATACGCGCGCCATTATTGAAGCGTGCGAAGACGACGGCGCAGGCATGGTCGTTGATTCTTGGCATTTTTTCCACGGTCCAGATAGCTGGGAAGAGCTGCAGTCCCTTAAGCCCTCTGAAATCGCATACGTCCAGTTTGACGATCATCCGGCACTGGAGTCGCGTGACATCTTGGCAGAAACCACGATGCGTCGAGTCCTGCCCGGGTTGGGTGAATTCGACCTGGATCGTTTCGCCCAAGTGTTCCATGAGATGGGCTGGCAGGGCATTGTTGGACTCGAGCTCCTGTCGGAAGAATCGAGAAATCGCCCGCCGGGAGAAGTTGCGCTTGAGCTCATGCGGTCGTCGCAACCCTATTGGGATGGGGATAGAAATGGGGATGGCAACGGGCATGGCAATGGCTGAAATCTACAGAGAGGAATGGTGATGATCGATGGCGCATCCTGAGACGCATACTATGACGCATCGTGCAGTTGTGATCGGGACCGGATTCGGATTCATCACTCATGTTAGGGCCCTCGAGGAAGCCGGGATCAAAGTGGAGGCGATCGTTGGACGCGATCCTGCTAAGACACGTGATCGGGCGGAACGGGCGGGGATCCCGCATGCACTCACGTGTGTCGATGAGGCTCTTGCGTTGCCCGGCGTTGATATCGTCACCATCGCGACGCCGCCGCATACACACGCTGAGTTGGCGATAAAAGCGTGCGAAGCCGGAAAACATGTGATGTGCGAAAAGCCCTTCGCTGCCAACGTTGCGGAGGCGGAACGCATGCTGGATGCGGCGACGAAAGCGGGTGTCGTCCATGCCATGGGGGCTGAGTTTCGATTCCAGGCGGCGCAGGCGGTCGCTGCGCGTGCAGTTCAGGATGGCTTGATTGGAGAACCGAAGCTCGCCTCTTTTGTGATGATGATGCCCGTCCTCGCGGACCCTTCTGCCGAGGTGCCGCCATGGTGGAGTGACGCCGGTGAGG
Organism: Myxococcota bacterium; assembly: GCA_041440805.1. Lineage (GTDB taxonomy): Bacteria > Myxococcota_A > UBA9160 > UBA9160 > UBA4427 > UBA4427. The sequence goes on from JASDVF010000069.1 coordinate 7,933, forward strand.
GAGGAGGCTGGCTCGGGGCGTATGCATCCCACCTGATCGATCAGACGCGCTCAATGCTCGGTGAATGGTCCGGACTCTCGGCCTCGCTGGGTCTCTTGTCTAACCATGCGTGGACGGCTGAAGACAGTTTCACGATTCATTTCAAGACGTCACGTGGATGCAGCGGCATCATGCAGAGTTCCGCTGCGGCTTTTGGGACACCCGTCGGCTTAACGCGGGTATCCGGCGCGGCCGGAACCGTAGAGATCGTGGGCGAGAATGTGATACTGACGGATGTGAGTGGGTCGCGGCTTTTGGAGATTCCGGCTGAACTTGCGAATGCCGCGCCGAAGCCACCACCGGACATGGAACTTTTGACGACGGCCTATGACAGTTTTCATTCAATGGGGATCGATATCGATCCCTTCGCGAAATTGTTCCGATCGATGGTCGACCAAATAGAGGGACGTGCGTCGCAGGGGCCGGCTGTCGCAACCTTTGCCGACGGCGTTGCGCTTCAGCGCATCATCGATGCGATTCGGCGATCAAGCCAGGCGGCAAGTTGGGAGCATCTTTAGATCAGTCATTCGTGTCGTTTGCACAGCCTGTCCCTACTCGTCGGGCTCGATCCAGGGATCGCCCGGCTGCCAAAGCCCCTCGGCGTGTGCGCCTACTTTGCGGCCATCGAAGCTGATCCACTTCTGCGGGGTGAACTCGATCACGACCCGGCCGGGGCTATCGATTCGCTCAACCCATGCATCCTCACCAAGCGCCTGTACGCTCGCTGGCTGCGTTGGAAGCACCTTGCGAGCCAGCGCGTGATAGAACCAGTCGTGATGGGTCGAACCATGCTCATGCACCGTGGCGAGGGTCTTGGCCGTGACGGTTTGCTCATGCTCGAAAGCGACAATGACGGAACTCCGAGGCCGAGCGCGGAGCGCTGCGACGCGCTTGCGCTCTGGCATGCACGACACCCAGAAATGGCCGTTGTGCCAGATGTAGATGTGCATAACACCGACCGGCCAGCCATCGCTCGTCGACCATGTCACCGCGCATTCATCATGGCGCGAAAGCAAAACATCGCGCCGTTCGGGCGCAATCCCGTAGACGGATACGTCGTTGAAATCCTCGAGATTTTCTGACATGACTCCGGTCCTCCGTTCGGTCCCAATGTCAAAGAGTGCAACAAATCCAAGTCCGATGAGCGAGCGAAGAGCGGGCAGGGAGGACGACTATAAAGCATCGATCGCGACGGACGGCTTGGGAACCTGGGTCGTGACTTGAAGACCGGAGCCATGAAGCTCCGGTCGTGGCGGGTAAAGCACTTCGTGTCTTCGGCGATCCGTGATTCTGCTATTCGGCGTCTGCTCGGTCGCCGAACCAATCGCGGGCCGCGTCGATCTCTCGAAAAACGCGGATTTCGAAGGGCGCCCTATCGCGAATGATCGCGTACATCCGCGCCATGCCGAACATGACCTCCTTGTCGGCGACGACTGCCCATCTAGAGCCCAGGCAGGGGCAGGGTGGCCCCATCGGAGCCTATTTGTCAGAACGCCTAATATCGGTGGTGCTGAAAACGGGGCTTGTTTTCCCTATCCCCCCGCCTTTCGCCCCTCCCGGTTGACGCGACGTAAAGTCAGGGGGCCGCCAAAGCAAGCGCGCTTAAGTCAAGCGCCCAGCCTCACCGCAACGTACGGAAATGGTCCCGGATATCCTGGATGACCGCCTTTGGATTCTCCGCGGGGGCGAAATGGCCGCCGTCTTTGTGAACCCGAAGCTGGCGAAGGTCGTAGTAGTCGCGAGTCCAGTCGGTCGAGCCCGGCCCCATATCGTGCTCGAAGAACGAGAGTGCGGTGGGCGTCGGGATCTGCGGCATGCCTTGCCTTGCCGGCGTCCACTTCTCGTTGGCCGCTTCCGCGTAGAAGCGAGCCGACGTGACGAATGAATCCGTCAGCCAATAAAGACTCATCGTCGTCAAGAGATGTTCACGGGTAAAGCGCCGCTCGACATCGCCGCGTGAGTCGCCCCAGGTGAATCGCTTTTCGAGCATCCAGGCCAGCAGCCCGATGGGCGAATCGTGGAGTCCGTAACTCAAGGTCTGCGGGTGGAGGACATGGGTTGCGATATGCGAGGCGAAGCGTTTCTGGTAGTCGATCTGCTCGGGCAGTCGATCCGGATCGTCGCCATCGCCCCCGCCCACGGAAACGATCGACCAGGGGCGATCGCCGTTGAACGCGGGAACCATGAATGCGTTCGTGAGATGAATGCCGATCAGGCTCTCGGGGTATTGATGGCCGAGTTGAGTCGTGACGAGTGCTCCCCAATCGCCACCCTGAGCGGCGAAGCGTTCGTATCCGAGGTTTTCCTTCATTAGGCGAACCCAGAGGTCCGCTGTTCGCAGGGGGCCGATTCCCGTCCGTGCAAGCGGCGTGGAAAAGATGAACCCGGGCAAAGACGGGACGATGACATCAAAACTGTCCGCCGGGTCGCCACCGTGTGCGGCGGGATCGACGAGGGGCGGGATCACGTCCTTCAAATCCCAGAATGTCCAAGGCCAGCCGTGCGTCAGTACGAGCGGAATCGGATTCGGGCCTCGTCCACGCTCATGGATGAAATGGATCGGTAAGCCGTCGACTTCGGTCCGGTAATGGGCGAAAGCATTCATCTTTGCTTCTTGGGCGCGCCAATCGAAATCGTGGCGCCAGGTCTGGGCGAAGTCTTTCAGGAGACCTTGCGGGACGCCGTATTGCCAGTCGGCATTGTCGAAATCATGCGGCCAATTCATCTGATCGATTCGACGATGTAGATCGTCGAGCTTGGATTGCGGAATTTTGATCTGAAACTTCTCGGGCTTCATGTTTTCTCCTAGAGGCGGTTCATCCTCCTTAATACGATCTAGCCTCTGCCCCGACCACCGCACCCCGCCCCTGCAAGGGGCTATTCAAGCGAGAAGGCGATCAGGGCGTTGCCGGGACGCAGCGCTTGACCGTACCCCGAGCTCACGAAGAGCCGGCCGTTGGCGAACATCGGGCCGGCTGTGCCGGCAATGCCGCCGCCCCGCGTCGTCTTTCCTCGGAGGGTGGTGAAGTCCTGCGCCGTATCGAAGCTCCAGAGTCTTTCGCCCGAGCGCCGGTCGAGCGCGAAGAGCACGCCGTCGAGGCCGGCCGCGAAAACGATCTCGTTCATCGCAAGCGGCGGCGCCGTCACGGCTCCGTTGCAATCCGCGTCCCCGGCACATAACGCCCTACCGTCCGCCTGCCACAAGATCGATCCGTTCCGCGCCGAGATGGCGACGAGGCCGGGCTGAACGCGGGGCTCGTCTGCGCCCCCGTCCGCTTGATGTGTGCTCGAGACGTAGAGCACCTCGTCCCGCAGAGCCATGCCGTAGCGGATGCCCGCCTCGGCCCCGCCGATCGCGACGCGGGCTTTCCAAGCCAGCGCGCCGGTCTCAGGGTCGAGCGAATGCAGCCAGCCCGATTTCTGTCCAGCGAAGAGTCGCTTGCGGCCGTCGATCTCTCCGAGGATCGTCGTCGCGCCGAAGTCTGTGTCGGGGCCCTCTGGATCGGGACAACTGACTCCCACGCCATAGATACACGCCGCATTCCATGCGTCGCCCGCGATCGATTGGTAGGTCCAGACGACCTTGCCCGTGTCGATCTGGAGCGCCAGAACAGAGTCGCTCATTGCCGTGGCGGGGACGCTGTGGTTATTGCCAGAACCGACGAAGAGCAGGCGGCGGTCGACATCCAGGGTCGGGGTGTTCCAGACGCTCGCGCCGGACGGACCCCAGACGGTGGTCCCGATCTTTGTGCGGCCGGTGATCTGTGCCGGCTCGGTGACCGTGCGGGTCGTCCAGAGGATCTCGCCGCTCGAGGCATCGACGGCCACGACGGCGCCCGAGTGCGTGCAGCAGGGTTGGCTCGGATCCATCGCATTGATGTCATCGTTCGAAGAGATCGGAACGAATAACATCCCCTCGAAGGCGGTGATGGATCCGGTGATGGCTGCGTTCACGTGTGCGTCGACTTTTTGCTTCCAGAGCAGGGCGCCCGTCGTGGCATCGAGCGCATAGAGATTGGCCGCACGGTCCGCGAAGATTGCACGCGCGACGACGGGGGCGGGGGCAGAGGCGGGGGAGGAGGCAGATGGCGAACCAGAGTCAGGAGCACGAACAAGGTCGATCGTGACAGCGGAGCGCACTTCGGTAGCCGCTTTGAAATGCCAACGTGTGCAACCGGTGGCTTGATCAAGGGCATAGACGGACCCGTTATGGCTGCCCACGAAGAGCGCGCCGCCCGCGGCCGTGGGGTGTGATCGCAGCTGAGAGGCCTCCGGGAATGCGATGACCCAATCGACCGAGAGCCGATCGATCTCGCTCCGGGGGAAGCCCTCGGACGCAGGAATCGAACGATGATTAATGGGGCTGCGGCCCCAGCTTGGATAGGCGAGATCATCCCAATCAAAGCGGCTGTGTTCCGCGCTACAGCCCGGTGAGACGCGGAAGTCGCGTTGCCCCGCGGCTGAATCGAAAGAGACGCCGGTAAAGAACTCGGCAACGGCCCTTCGGCTGGCCGTGTCGAGCGAGGCCCCCATACGGCGCATATTCCCCTCTGTGATCGCATCGTAAACAAAGCCAGGGGACCGACCTCGATTCTGCTCGAACATGGATGAGAGAATGGGCAGCGTGTGGCAGACGGCGCAGTTCTCTGCGAAGACGGCTGCTCCAGAGAGTGTGTTTTCGGAGGGCGGAGCTCCTGAGGGTAGGGGGTCCGCCGGCCGGAGATTCTCCGCGCAGCCGCAGAAAGCGACTAGCAATAGAATTAATGAAAGCGCCCGACGTGTCTGCTCTCCGCGGGTGACCTCAGCTGAGAAACCGCCGCCTGCGGCGTCAGCGCTTCGTGAATGGATCGTGTCTGTACTCGCGCGCAACATCGTTTCTCCGGTTCTGTTCTCATCCGTGTGCGTTCGAAGGGATCGTACGTTTCGCCTTCGCCTTCGCCTTCGCCGTCGTCATGCACTCTCACTAATCATATGAAACTCGACTTTTTCGCGCGAGGACCGCATGGGGCGCCTCTGTGCAGTCGGGACGAGTTAGGGTCAATTAGTTGCCGCAGCAGTTTGGTTGACGCCGACTCCATCAAATTGATATTCGAAGAGATTCAAGGTCGCCTTAGGACGGCCCTTTTTTGGGTTCTGGTGAGCTGGCGAATCGCTGCGAGTAGGAAGAGAAAGCCCTGACCTCAATGAGCGGGTTCGAGATATGGTGAAATGCGAAGGGCATGATCGCGGCACCCGTCGCCATGTATTCCCGAATGGCCTCATACCCTGTCCCTCCGCCAAAAGCGCCGCTGTTCCAAGTGCCGTCGGGGACGAAGAGCGCCCAGGAAGGGGCCGAGTACCTCCATCGGAGCCTAGTTGTCAGAACGCCTAATATCGGTGGTGCTGAAAAGCCTGCTTGTTTGTCCTATCCCCTCGCCATCTCGATCGCGGTCGAGCGTCCGATGCCAC
>JASDVF010000070.1:0-7620 GCA_041440805.1 Myxococcota bacterium
CGGCCGAATCGGGTACGCTCCCGTATTGCCGCTGTGCTTGCTGAGCCCAGCTCTGAGAGCGTACTGATTGCTTTCCTTCTGCCAGTTTCATGTTGCCCCTTGTTTTTCGCTACGTGCGGTCCTCGGACTTCTGCTCGTCATGTCGGTGTGTCCTAATTCGGCCGACGCGGACCGGATGCGCGAGCAGTCCCAATGGGATTCGCTCAATCCGGATCTCGAATGGAGGATCGGCGAAATCGAGATCACAGGAGCGAGTCACTTCAGTACGGGGTCGCTCGATAAAAAAATGCTCTCAAGTGAGCGCCCGTGGTATAAGCCTTGGCGCGCACGACCCGAGTTCGATCCCGCAATCTTCGAGCGGGACATTGCGCGGCTCGTACGGTTTTATGAATCCGAAGGGTTCTATAAGGCACTGATCTCGTACGAGTGGAACCAAGAGGAAGGCGGGGATCGCATCCTCATTGACCTAACGATCTCGATCGTCGAAGGACCACGGGCGACCGTGGCCACGGTCGACTTCGAGGTTATTGAGACACTTGATACGCCCCCTCAGTCGCTCGATGTCTCGGGTCCCTTTTCGCTTAAAACCGGCACTCCATTTCGAGAGGACGACTACCGGGCGACTGCGGAGGAGATCGAACGCATTTATCTCTCCGAGGGTTTCCCTTGGGTGGCGATCGAACGATCCGCCCGAGTCAATACCGACCGGACCCAAGTGATCGCCGCGTTTCGTGCCAAGCCGGGTCTGTATGCCACGATTGCTTCGATCGAGATAGCGGGTGTGGAGCTGGTTTCTCCGGAGCTGATCAGCCGAGAACTGACCTTCGCTCTGGGAGAATCATTCTCGATTCAAGCGATCGAAGCATCCCGATCGAAGCTGCTCTCGCTAGGCCTCTTTGCCTCGGTCTCGATAGATTGGAGTGAGGACGGTGATCAGCTCGGAGCCACTTCTGTCCGCATCACTGTCAAAGAGCGCCCGCATCGTGAAATCCGAATTGGCGTCGGCTACAGCACTGAGGAAGAGGCTCAGGTGAGCGTGCGGTGGGGAGACGACAATTGGTTCGGCAGCGGAAGAAGGACAGCGTTTACGGGGAGGTACTCGAGCGTCGTGCGATCCCTGGACTATTCATTCATGCAGCCCCATATGTGGGAGAAGAACGATCGCGGTCTTCTCAATATTTCGGTGTTTCAAGAGACCGAGCGCATGTACACGCGAAACTCCGTGCGTGCGAGGCCGGCCTTTGAACGGAAGTTCTCGATTCCGCTTGTCTTGAACGTGGGGCTACAGCTCGAAACGACTCGGGTCAGAGATGTCGATTCCGAACTTTCGCAGCTGATTGGCGGAGTTCGAAGTGAAGGAATCCTAATCGGTCCGACGTTGTCTCTCGAATGGAGTCCCGTGGATAGTCTGATTCACCCGACTACGGGTTGGGTCGCAAAACTACAAGTCGAAGCCTCAACAACCTTATTAGGCGCCACCTATGACTACTATAAAACGACGGCCTCGATTACAAGATATCATCCGCTGGGGAAGTGGGGCGTGTTAGCAGCTCGCCTCGAGATCGGTGTGGCCGATTCATTCAGCGCCCCAGACCGACTACCAATCTTTGAACGACTCTATGCGGGCGGAGAAAACAGCGTGCGCGGGTATCAGCGTCGGCAGCTCGGACCGCGTGCATCCAATGGAGATCCCCTTGGCGGCCGATCACGAGTTGAAGGCGCCGTCGAGGCGCGCATTCCCGTATGGCGTGATCTCGGCGTGGTCGGCTTCGTCGACTTTGGGCAGGTCTCACTCGATCGATTCGATCTCGTCCCCGACGATCTGCGTTATTCCGCAGGGCCTGGACTGACCTACGCCACCCCGTTTGGCCCACTCAGTCTTTATGCTGGGTTCCCCTTGAATCGGAAGAGTGCAGACCCCTTGTGGCAACTGCATTTCAGCATCGGGTTCTTTTTCTAATGGCAGTCAATCACAGCACCACGGGGAGCGAGCCCACGCCAAAACTCCCGGAAAACCATGGCACCGGGGGCCGTTCGATAGCGACGACGTTTGCGATCGCGCTCTTGGCTCTACTTGTCACGATTGCCTTAGCGCTTCAGTGGCCGCCTGTTCGGGATCGACTGCTGTCGGCTTCGATTGATCTTGCGAACGACCGAATCGTGGGGGAACTCGCGGTTGCAGGATTCGAGGGCTCACTTCTTGGGCGGTTCACGCTTTCTGACCTGACGCTTACGCACGAGGGACAGCAGATCATGCGCGTGGAGCGAACGTCATTTTCGGTCGTTTGGCGCGCGCTGATTCGAGGGCAACTTCATCTGCACGGACTCGAACTCTTGAGGCCAGTCATCCATGCGTCACGAGATGATGGGGAAAACTGGAACCTAGTAAGTGCAGTCGACTCCGTTCCTCCAACTGAAGAGGTGGCCGAGGAATCTACGCAGGACGTGGCTGCTCTTTCACTGAAGATTGATGATCTGTCGATCGTCGGCGGTGAATTGGATCTAGCTCTCGGGAACGTGGCAGCGCAATTGATCCGGCTGAGGGAGTTTGAATTTCAGACGGCGCTCTTAGTTGCTGGGGCCGACGTGAGTGCGGAGGGCATTACGCTGGAGACTAACGTCATGGTTCCGGGCCTTCCGCCGATACACACGAGACTGGGTGGGCGAGCCGGTATCGCGCAGGGTGGGCTCTCGGTTGCGGTCGAGAGCTTTGAAGCCAATGGCGGGGCATCCCAGATTCGGGCACAGGGTGAAGTGGCGCAGAGTGGCGAGGTCCTCTTCGAAGTGGAGCTGGCGAAGCTCGCCTACGCAGATCTCGAACAGATTCTCCCGGAAGGCGTGCCGGCACTCGACTACTCGGGGCATTTCGAAGTCTCCGGGGCCCGGGAGGATGCGGTCTTCTCGGGCCACTTGAGCACCGAAGTCGCCGATCTCGAGTGGCAAGGCGAGCTCAATCTATTGGATCTGGATCCAGCCCAGATGACGGGCACGTTCGGCTTTAAGGCGACGGAGATCGGAAGGCTTCTTGGGCGCGAGGATGTCCGCGGGCGTCTCGCTGGAACCGGCCTCTGGTCCGGCGATGGTGGCAGCGCGCAGCTGACATTGAGTGATGTTGGCGGGGCACTCTCAATTAACTTTGACCTAACGCATGAAAACGAACAATGGGGCATTGCAGGCCTAGTGGGATCGAGCGGCCTGGACCTCTCCCGACTATTAGTCACTCAACCACAGCTCGAGGGTGTTCTCGAATCCAGTGGCCGCTTCTCAATTGCCGATCTGAGCGGCGACACTCCCGTCGCCGATGCGGAGCTTTCGCTATCAAGCTCGCGGCTTGGTGAGGTAGCGATTGCATCAGCAGAGCTCGTCGTGCAGGCCAATCGTGAATCGCTTTTCGTGAAGAAGTTGTGGATCAACACGAGCGTGGGGCAAGTTCGGTCAAACGGCAGAATAGGGCTCGCTTCGAGTACGGCTGTGGATTTCGAAGCGCGGGTCGATGTGCTCGATGCAGGTCCGCTCCTGAAGCTGATTGGGCAGTCTGGGGATGGAGAACTACATGGCCAGGTGAAGGTCGTCGGTGATCATCGTCAGATTCATGCCCTCGGAAATATCAGGGGAAGCCTGCTGGAGATCTCGGGCGTAGGTGCGCGGGACGCAACGCTTGACTTTGAACTTTCGGGGCCGCTTGTGGGTCCAGTCAGCGGCAAGATCGAGGCCGGGGTTGGGAATGTCGAAGCTGCGGGTTTCGCTGGCGACGCAGAGGTCGCCCTGGAACTCGACGGGGATACGAAGCAGGGCGTGACCGCGGACTTCCGATTCCAAAACGGCGAGCAGCAGCTTCATGGCTTGCAACTCGCTGGGGTATGGGATCAGCAGCAATTTCATGGGAGTGTGAACAAATTCTTAGTTTCAGCGCTCGGGAGTCAATGGCGGCTCGATGCCCCCACAGAGTTGTCATTGGGTGCGGACCATTTAACGCTAGGCGATGCTGTTATTCGCTCGGAGGCTGGGACGGTCACGGTCGGTGGTCGATTATCGCGTGCTGCGCCTCAACAGTTCAGCTTGTCTGTGGTTGCGGTGCGCCTCGCACCTATTGTTGCGCTCGCGGGCAGCGATCTTGAGGCGCGCGCCAGCCTGACTTCCCATGTGAATGTGACGGGGACTGCGGGAGCCCCCAAGATCGATATCCAACTGGACGTTGGTGATTTGTGGGTACGTGATCTTGAGCTGGGCGGAGTTCGGCTTGAGGGGCGCTACGTCGATGGCTTAACGAGGCTCACTTTGGGCGCCGGCCCGCCGCTCGCGCGCGAATTTCAGTCGACCTTCACGCTGCCCAGTCGAATTTCTTGGGACACCCTGTTTGAAGCGCGGATGACGGGCCCTTTCCAACTCGAGGGGATTGCAAGATCAATCGACCTAGAAAAGCTCGCGCCTTTCGTATCCGATGTCGCGACCGAGCTGAGCGGCCGAGTGGATGCCGAGCTTTCCGTCGCGGGAACACCTGATGAATTCACGCCGTCGTTCCGGGTCACCTTTGATGACGCGACGGTTAAGCCGCGAGCGACGGGTGTCCGAGTGGAGTCAATTGCTGGCGTGATCTCATTCTTGGAGAATGAGTTTGAGCTCGAGTCGCTCACAGCCAGTGCGGGGGAGGGGAGGCTCGCCGCTTCAGCCAGCGGTCGTTTGAGTGCTGGATCCGTTGATTCCTCGGTGGCAAACCTCACGCTGACCCGGTGGCCAGTGATTCGATCCCGGCCCTATTCCTTGACAGCCTCTGGCGCGCTGGCGATCACGCCGGGGAGGGCTGGACCGATTCGAGTCGAGGGCGCCGTCAATATCGATGATGGAACGTTTCGGCCGGTGCTGGACTTTCTTGTGGAGACGCCGCCAGCCAGGGATCGCACAATCAAATTTGAACATGAAATCGCGACTAGCGATACCGACCCGCCCGTGCTGCAGAGCGCGACCCAGGTACAAGAGGCGGACCGCCTAATGGAATGGCTCGAGGACATCGAGGTTGACGTCGGGGTGTCGGCGGAGCGAAACGTCTGGGTCAAGCACGAGATGGCTTCGTTGGAGCTTCAAGGTCAAGTCCGAATTGATAAGGCAGCTGCTAAGCCAGGAACACTCGATGGTCGGATTCGTACGCGCAGAGGTTGGGTCAACGTTCAGGGGCGTCGCTTTAAGATAGTGGACGGCGAGTTGACCTTTGTCGGAGGTGACAAGATCGACCCGATCATCAATTTCACTGCGCGCCATAAGGTTAAGGGCTACACGATCGATGCCCGCTTTTCTGGGCCGATCTCGTCGCCATCGCTGGTGCTGACGAGCGATCCATCACTTGAACCGTCTGACGTTCTAGCGGTACTGCTGTTCGGGAGAACGATGAGCGAATTGAGTGGACGGGAACAATCCTCTCTCGGGTATGAGGCCTCCGCGATTGCTGCGTCTTATGGGATCACCGCTGCGGGAAGATCGGTCGCGAATGCGATGAGCCTGGAAGAGACCGGGTTGCAACTCGAAGAACTTTCCCAGGACCGACTGTCAGTTGGCGGGTACGTTGGGCTAAACACATTCGTGTCGGTCACTCAGGAATTTAGTGAGGAGCGGAGTCAGCAGGTGTCTCTCGAGTACGAGTTCTGGCCCGGTTGGAGTGTCGTAACGTCCACAACCGCGCGGGGTTCGAACTCAGCAGATGTGGTCTGGAAACTTCGATACTGAGCTCTGTGGACCGGGCATCGATATTTCTTTTTTGGTCACCGGGCGAAGTTCTAGGTGCTGACCGAGAAGCTGAGTCATGGATCCCTCGGGCCGTCTCCGAGCGGATCCGAGTCCGGATCCTCGAATACGTTCAGAGCGACCATTCCGCGGCAGATCTCTATGCTGGACAACCCAAGGGATCGTGATGGTCGCGCAGACTTCTCGCTTGACACGCCGAACTCGACCGATTTGCCATCCTCTCGTGCCTCGGCTGAAATTTTAGGAAGGCCGGCCGTGATCGCTTCGACTTCGCGCGAGACGGGGTGGGCAAGCTCTTGAATGACCCATCCCTTCGTCGTCCGCGCGATCGTCACAATCGCAGCGATACGCTGATCCTCATCAAACCCACCGGCTTCGAGAGACTGCGCCAAATCCGCCAGGGACTCGAGCATGATGGGGCTCATGCGCCCGCCCAGTGCGATTGCTGGCATCGCGCCGGGAGCGCGAATAAGATGGGCGCGCACACTCCGCTTCCATGATTCGACGCTCTCGTCCCAGGGCGCATGCTGAGGAATCTGTGGAGCGACGCCTTCTAGTACGGCTTCGAGGACGCCATCCATCAGATCGCTGCGGCTCTTAACGTGCCGGGCAGCTAGAATTACTTGGACAAGGCGGCGATGAAGATAGAATCCGCGGGCCATTTGTCGCTTGTGGTCGAGGCTGGGCCCGTTCGAGGGGCCGCCGAGCCGCTCGCGAGCTAAAAACCGAAACCATAAGGATCATAAATGAAGACCCGTGCAGCAGTCGCGTTTGAACCCAAGAAGCCACTCGAAATCGTAGAACTCGACCTTGAAGGGCCGAAGGCCGGTGAGGTGCTCGTCGAGATCATGGCGACAGGCATTTGTCATACGGATGCCTACACCCTTGATGGCTTTGATAGTGAAGGGCTCTTCCCTTCGGTGCTTGGGCACGAAGGCGCGGGGATCGTTCGCGAAGTCGGCGCAGGCGTAACGACGGTTGCGCCGGGTGATCATGTAATTCCGCTCTACACGCCCGAGTGTCGCCAATGCAAGAGCTGCCTCTCCGGCAAGACGAACCTTTGCACGGCGATCCGGGCAACCCAAGGCGCTGGCCTAATGCCAGACGGCACTTCGCGTTTCTCCTACAAGGGCGAAACGATTTATCACTACATGGGTTGCTCGACCTTTTCGAACTTCACGGTTTTGCCGGAGATTGCGATCGCAAAAATCCGTGAAGACGCGCCCTTCGATAAGTCTTGCTACATCGGATGCGGAGTGACGACGGGCGTCGGGGCGGTGACGAACACGGCCAAGGTCCAGGCGGGGGACAACGTCGTTGTCTTCGGCCTCGGCGGAATCGGGCTGAACGTCTTGCAAGGGGCCCGCATGGTCGGCGCTAGCAAGATCATCGGCGTCGATGTGAACGGCGATAAAGAAGAATGGGGACGGAAGTTCGGCATGACCGACTTCGTGAACCCAAAAACTTTGAGCGGCGATGTTGTCGAAGAGCTGGTCAAGCTGACGGACGGCGGGGCGGATTTTACTTTCGATTGCACGGGCAATACGGACGTGATGCGCCAAGCGCTCGAAGCATGTCATAGAGGCTGGGGCGTCTCCGTCATTATTGGCGTGGCTGAAGCCGGCAAAGAGATCGCAACCCGACCGTTTCAGCTCGTGACGGGCCGAGTCTGGAAGGGGACAGCGTTCGGTGGCGCGAAGGGCCGAACCGATGTTCCCAAGATCGTCGACTGGTACATGAACGGGAAGATCGAGATCGATTCGATGATCACGCACACGTTAGGTCTCGAGGACATCAATAAGGGCTTCGAGTTGATGCACGAGGGCAAGTCGATCCGTTCGGTGGTGGTCTACTGAGCCGCGCTTCGCGACGTTTTAAGGATGC
>JASDVF010000070.1:7720-13292 GCA_041440805.1 Myxococcota bacterium
GTCACTCGACGGAATTGGGCATGGAGTGGTCTTCTGGTCCAAGGGAATGAGGAATTGCCGGCGCGAGGATTTTCAGCGCGCCGCCCTATCGTCGCGGCAATCTACGGTATCCGCACTTCTTAACGGGGAAATGGCCGCAGCGGTTTGGGCGGCGGGTGAGTTCTGTGCGATCGGAGACTGATTTAGGTGGTGGTGGTGAGTTACACTACTCACGTGGCCGAAAGAATCAGGAGTTTCGCATGAATGAGCCTATCACTCGAGCCAAAGACCTCGCGTACGTTCGTATGCAGGCGCCGGATCTCGAAGTTGGCGAAAAGTTCATCGACGATTTTGGGCTGATCATTAGCGACCGCACCCCGGACACGATCTACGCCCGCGGTACGGACGCGCCGCATCACGTCTACATCCTCCACAAAGGCGAGCCCGGTTTCCGAAGTTTGGCTTTCCATATGCACAGCCTTGATGATCTTGAGAAGCTTCATGCAGAAGCGGGCGCGACGCCTGTCGAAAAGCTTGATGAGCCCGGCGGTGGCTATGCGGTACGACTAACCGACCCGCATGGGTTTACAGTCGAGGCAATCTTTGGGATGGAAGAACTCGATCCGATTGATCCCGGCGTGGCGATCCCGCTGAACATTGACGGCCAGCGCAACCGAGTCGGAAGATTCGCCGATATCAAGCGCGGTGCCTCGACAGTGAGGCGAATCGGGCACGCGGTTCTAGAGTCGACGCGAATCGAAGAGGCCTACCTCTGGTACTGGAAGCATTTCGGAATTCTTAGAACCGACAAAGTCGTCCAGCCTTCAGGCGCCGATGCAATGCAATTTGCTCGGCTCGACAAGGGCCTCGAGTACACCGATCACCACACGATCGGATTCCAACTTTGTATCGATGGCACGGAACGACTTCAGCACGTTTCCTTTGAAGTGCAGAATTTCGATGACGTGATGATCGGCCATGATCACCTGCTCGCGGACAAGGCCTACAAGCCAGTATGGGGCGTCGGTCGTCATCGCCTCGGGGGTCAGATCTACGACTACTGGAAGGATCCGTGGGGCCGTATTCATGAGCACTGGGCGGACTCGGATCTACTCAATACGGAATACGAAGCGACCGTGCAGGCTGTCGACGGCGGGCGCGACTACTGGGGTGACCAACAGAATCCGCCCCTCAAGTATGCGATTCAAAACTGGAACCTAACGACCGTCTCGAATATTGTACGGATGGTCGCGGGCGCTGTACGAGCGAAAGTATCCAAGGGATAGGTGCCCTGAACATTCACAAAGGGTTGCTCTAGCAATAGTTCTCATTCCCAGCAGCGCCCCTAGTGACCACCAAGTTGGAGAGCCCGATTGTCTGAGACGGAACGTTCCGTGCGCATGCGCGAGAAAATCCTTGTGGCGGCCCGGACTCACTTCTTCGAGCATGGCTTTGAAGAAGCGAGCATGGATGAAATCGCACGGCTCGCTGAAGTCGCGAAAGGGTCGATCTATCGGCACTACCCAAGTAAGGGTGCGCTCTATATGTCCGTCCTTGCGGAGAACGGCCGGGAGTTCTTTCAAGGAGCGAAACGGTTCGTCGGGGATACCGACGACCTCTCGACACCCGATCGCCTACGCAAGTTATGGTCGGTTTACCTGAAGCACTGGATGAAGCATCCCGACGCGTTCGGGATCTTCTGGGCTTTTGATAACGCCGAGATTCTCGGAGAACTCCCGGAAGGCCTTACGGACAATATCGCGGAAAACTGGAAGCGAGGCCTCGAAGTGACCCAGCGGGTGTTGGACGAGGGCGTGCTGCGCGGTGAGATTCTGCCGATTGATACCTGGAAGGCGGCTCAGGCCTTCTGGACGATGGCGAACGGGATCATCGAGCACGATGAGAATATTCGCCGCAGAAAGATCCGCGGCAGGCCATTTCACGAGACCTACAATTTCTCGATCGAGATGTTGCTTCGTGGCATCTTGGTCAACCCGGATGATTCATTGCTCATGCAGAGCGATTCGGGCGCGGCACCCGCGCCAGTGCTGGACGAAACGCCTTCCTAGTGCGTCTATCCGGTGGCTAAGGACCGGGGGATGGGCCCTCGATATTCGTCTGCCGTAGAGTCCTTTGGCGAACTCATAACCAGCGCGACTCACCACCGCGTTCGGAGGATCGAATGGATATCTCTTGGTCTCACGCTGTGGTTCGTGCCCGTGACGTGGACGCTATGGCCTTGTTCTACGAAGATCTACTCGGCTTTAAGGTGGCGGATCGCGGTTCGCTGGGGCCGCCTGGCGGCGGTGGGCCAGAGATCATATTCATGAGCGGTCGGTCAAGTGATCACCACCAGATCGCGTTCGTCGCGACTCGAGGGCCGGAGGATGCGTCGAGCCTGGAGCACGTAGCCTTCAGAGTTCCTTCCGTCGCCGACGTGCAGGAGATGGTCGAGCGACTTAATGCCGATGACCGCGTGGCAAATCACGCGGCAGTCACTCACGGCAACGCGGTATCGGTCTATTTCTCAGACCCCGAAGGCAACGGCGTGGAAGTGTTTTGCGACAGCCCCTGGCACGTAAAACAGCCGCAGATTCAAGGATGGGATCCAACGAAGACTCCTGAAGAAGTTCTGGCCCACGTAGAAGAATCCTTCCGTGGGAAGCCTGAATTCGGTCCTATGGATGACTATCGGGCTAAGAAGGCGAAGGAATTCGGAGAAGAATAGCCGCCGCTTCGAACATGCTAGGCCGTTGTCGCACCGGCATTAGTTCGGTGCTGTTCGCCTGAATAGCATGATCGAGATCAGGGCATACGATCCCTCGAAAACGAGGACGCCGTTCGTGTATTCGGATGCGCTGCCATCGATCAGGAAGCCGGCTACGCGAACGAGAAATAGGCCGCTCGTTAGGAACGCGAGCGCGAGTACGGCTGATCGAGCGAGGTCTGCACGTACCAACGCGGCGGCACACATCATTCCGATGGACGCCTGCAACCCGCCGTACATGGCACGAATTTCCGTGGTTCCTGTGGGTGTGGTGGCCATGACTCCTGCGGCGCTCTCGAGGTACTCGGGAGCAAACGCGCAGTAGAGTCCGTAGGGCAGCCAGATCAGTACGGAGATGGCCAGGTAGATTTTCGTTGTCGTCATGGAACGCCTCCTTAGCGTCGAGTGCGGCGAGCGAGATGAATCTGCGCTGGGCGGTTGAACATACCAACATTCACCTCTGCATTTCAGCAGGTGGATTTCGATACAGGCCCTTCGAGTGGCTATCGTGCTGGACTCGATTTCGAACTATTTAGTCGAGGACACCCGATTGTCGTGAGGCTGACCCTGTGACCCGTTTTCTAGTTCTTTTCGCGCTGTTGATTTCGCAGCTGAGTGTTTCCATTGCTAGAGCTGAAACGGCAGCAGAACCCGTGTCAGGAGACGTGTCCGACGCGCGCTTGCGATCAGTCGAAGCGAGCGGAGAGGGCGCCAATTGGCTCGCGCACGGTCGTGGCTATGCGGAGCAGCGGTATAGTCCCCTCGGCCAGATTGATAATGGCAATGTCGCTGAACTCGGTCTCGCGTGGAGTTTTGACGTCGGCAACCGCTTCGTAATGCAGACGACGCCGCTCGCGATTGACGGCGTCTTGTATTTCACCGCGGCCTGGAGCGTCGTTCACGCGCTTGATGCGAAGACAGGCGAAGAGCTTTGGCGCTTCGACCCACAGGTCCCGCGCGAAGAGAGCTACCGCTATTGCTGTGGGTTTTCGAATCGCGGCGTGGCCGCCTATCAGGGGAGTCTCTTCCTTGGGACGCTCGACGGTCGTTTAATCGCAATAGACGCCGCCAGTGGAGACGTTCTGTGGTCTCAGAAGAATGTGCCTGACGACGGCAGCTATTCCAGCCAGGGGGCCCCTCGAATCGCGAAGGGCCTTGTGATCATAGGAGCCGGCGGCGCGGAGTTCACAGGCACACGCGGATTCGTGGCTGCCTATCATCCGGATACCGGCGAGAAAGCCTGGCACTTCTGGACGGTCCCTGGGAATCCTAGCGAGGGTTTCGAGAACGAACTCATGGAGCGCGCCGCTAAGACTTGGACCGGTGACTGGTGGGAGCTAGGCGGCGGCGGGACCGTTTGGGATTCGGTCGCCTACGACCCCGAGCTTGATCTCCTCTATATCGGCGTCGGGAATGGCTCACCGCATAATCGCCGAATCCGCAGTCCCGAAGGCGGCGACAATCTCTTCCTCTGTTCAATCATCGCCCTTCGGCCTGAGACCGGCGAATACGTTTGGCACCATCAACAGGTGCCCGCCGAGACATGGGACTACACCGCGACCCAGCACATGATCCTGGCCGAGATCGAATGGGACGGCTCGCCGCGAAAGGTGTTGATGCAGGCGCCTAAGGCAGGCTTCTTTTACATCTACGATCGGGAGACAGGCGAGCTGCTCTCTGCGGAGAAATATGGGCGCCAAGTGACGTGGGCCAGTCACTATGACATGCAGACGGGACGACCTGTAGAGGTGGCCGGCCAGGATTTCGCAGAAGAGCCGGCCACGGTATTCCCGAGTGGCTTAGGTGCGCATAACTGGCAACCTATGTCGTACAGCCCACGAACTGGGTTGGTGTACATCCCGGCAATGGATATGGGCGCGCCCATGAGCGACGAGCCGGTCTTCCGTGCTTCAAGGCGGGTCTTCAGCACAGGCAATGAATCGGACGGCGCGATCCATAACGCGCAACTTGTTCAGACGATGCTGCCCGAGGTGATGAAAGGGTATTTGCTCGCCTGGGATCCCCAGGAACAGAAGTCGGTCTGGGAAGTCGATCAGTCTGCGATGGGTAATGGCGGGACGCTCGTTACGGCGGGAGACCTCGTTTTTCAGGGAATGCTCGATGGCGGCTTCGCTGCCTATGACGCACGTGACGGCACTGAAAGGTTTCGGTTTGATACGCAGAACGGAATCATGGGAAGCCCGATTAGTTATGCGGTCGATGGTGAGCAGTATGTCGCGGTCGCGGCAGCACGAGGGGGAGGGCTCAGTGCGGTGCTCGGCCGCCAACACGATCGCGCCGATATGCCGAAGTCAGGACGCCTGCTAGTTTTCCGAATCGGTGGGGACGCAAAGCTCCCAATGCCAATGGAGGCCCCGAAGGTCCCGGAGCCGCCGGTCATGCCAGATGTTGATGATGAGACTTTGGCGCGGGGGAGTCGGCTCTATTCTGAACTCTGCGCTCGCTGCCACGGGACGGGCGTTGTGGCTTCAGGCGGAATCCCCGACCTGCGCCACATGGGCGCCGGCACGCATTCGCGATTCGAGGACATTGTGGTCGCAGGAGCCTATGTCTCGATCGGGATGCCGCATTTCCAAGAAGAGCTGGCGGACCCCGCAGATCTGGCAGCCGTTCACGCGTATGTGATTGAGCAGGCTCATGAGGATGAAGCGCTTCGCAATGGCAATCCGGTTTGGCGGGCCATCAAACAGGCGGCTTACTCGACCTTGGCTTGGATCCTGTTCTAAGCGAAGGGACCGAATCGATGAAGCTATGCGCGATCAATCAGGCGTTCGGTTCCATGCGCGTGGAATCACCGAATCGAGA
>JASDVF010000071.1:0-1701 GCA_041440805.1 Myxococcota bacterium
CTGCTCTACCAACTGAGCTACGGGCCCGGGCGTTAAATACCATCCCGCTCGCGCTGAGTCGAGCCAATCTGGCCTCCAAATGCGCATCTATTTGAGTCTGGCTCGACTTCCTGCGCGACCAAGACGTTCGAGGTCGTAATCGCCTCCAACGCCGCTCCGTCCACCTCCCGCCCCGTTCAGCGATTTTCGCCCACACTTTCGCCTTTTGATTGCTTTTCGCCTTTCCTTCGCCTAAGGTCGCCAAATCCCGACGACCCCAGGAGACCATTCCAATGAGTGCACCGATCAAGCCTTTCGATTTCGACACCTTCTACGCTGACGACGTCGCCTCTTTTTCTGATGGCTCCTCTGACGCCTCCTCTGACGCCTTCTCTGACGCTTCCTCTGACGCTTCCTCTGACGCCTTCTCTGACGCAGTGCGGGCGCAGCGCTTCCAGGACCTAAAGGGCGACGATCTCTACGCGCCGGCGGATGTCTCCGAGACTTCGATCGGCCCGGTTCCGATGCGGCGGGTACGAACGCTGACGAACTCCCCGAGCTGCACTCCGGCAGATCTCAGCCAATCGGACGCGGACGCGGACGCGAACTCCCAAACGACGACCGAAACCGGCCGACCGGTTCGCCGGCTGCAGTCGGTTCGCGCAGATGCATGGGTTGTCCCGGCTCCGGCGAATTGGGGACGGACCCGTCGCGCGGTCGGCATGCGCAAGATCGCTTCGCCGAGTAGTCACTCGCCGCGCCAGGCACGCTCGCGGGCCGCGCGCGCGCAGAGCCCGTCGTCGGACTGGGCCCTGCCCTTCTAATCGGGGCGAGTACTCACCCCACTCGCCTACATCTCACCACATCCAGCCACGTTTCCGACCACACCCACATCCCCAAGTCAAACCTCTGCTCAACTCCCAATTCAAACCAAACTTCGAGCTGCCACTCGAACACACCGAGGCGATTCATTTTCGATCGTCTCGGTGCCTTGGTTTAGGGAATCGGTTTTGGGAATTACTTTGGGGACTGACTGAGAGGATGGGCTGACGGTCGAGCTCGATGGGCTCGCTAGGCGTGATCCTCGTCGCCCAGCTCTTCCGGCGTGCAATCGAATAGCAATCCGGAGTGATCGCTCCCGGGCAGATCTATGACTCGGAACTTCTCGACAAATACACCCGAGCCCATGGCCTGATCAATCCGGAAGAGCCTGCGGCTCTCGTCCCCAAGCCCCCAGGTCGGCTCGACCTCTCGTCCTTCACGTCGTGCGGACACAACAGCCAGATCGGTGAAGCGTCGCGCCATGCGGCGGTAGAGAGGCCATCCAGGCGCGGCGTTGTAGTCGCCTACGACAAGGCGTGCATCGCTGGGCTCCGCATCGAAGAACTGCTCGAGCCGACTCGCTTGCTTCGAGCGGACTCTGAACGAGGGGAACGGACTCATGGAGTGTGGCGCTTGGAAGTGCACGTTCACGAGATCGAGAGGTCGCGTCAGCCCGTGCCAATCCTTGGGATCGAGGACAGCGCGTCGGGCGGGGCGAAACTCGAGGGGAATGCGGGAGTAATCGATCGGAGCACGGGCGGCGATGCCCATTCCCTGGAAGGTTTCGTGGGGTTCCAGGCAGCCGTAGGGAAGCACTTCGGAGATCGCTTCGGCGCATTCAAAGCCGAGTTCCTGGGTTGCGAAGACGTCGACTTCGTACCGACGAAGAAGTGCCACGAG
>JASDVF010000071.1:1801-9706 GCA_041440805.1 Myxococcota bacterium
AGCCGGACTCAGCCGGATCGTCCCGCTTAGCTGAACAGCTCCCGCAAAATGATCGTCTCTTCGCGGCCGGGGCCGACGGAAAGGACCGCAGCCGGAATTTCGGCCAGGGCCTCGATTCGTTCAATGTAGCGGCGAGCGTTATCGGGGAACTGTTCGAGGGACGTGAGCTTGGTGAGATCTTCGCTCCAGCCGGGCATCGTCTCGTAGATCGGAATCGCCCGTTCGGCTTCGCCCAGGGTCATGGGAAAGTATTCGGTGACCTTGCCGTCGATGTCGTAGGCCGTGCAGATCTTGAGCTCATCAAAGCCACTCAGAATATCGAGCTTGTTGATGGCGAGATCTGTTAAGCCGTTGACCGTGACCGCTTCGCGGAGCAGAACAGCGTCGAGCCAACCGCAGCGTCGCGGACGTCCCGTCGTGGCTCCGAATTCGGCGCCAGCACGACGAAGCTCCTCGCCGGTCTCGTCTTCGAGCTCGGTCGGGAACGGGCCTGCGCCAACGCGCGTCGTGTAGGCCTTGGTGATGCCTATGACTCGATCGACTCGGGTCGGGCCAATGCCACTGCCTGTGCAGACGGCGCCGGCGACACAATTCGACGAGGTCACGAAGGGATAGGTGCCGTGGTCGATGTCCAAGAAAGTGCCTTGAGCGCCTTCGAAGAGGACGTTCTTTCCAGCACGCAGGGAGCGGTCGATGATGCGACCCGTGTGATCGATGTATTGGTCGAGCTGACGCCCCCATTCGATGCACTGTTCATAGAGAGCATCGACATCGATCGGATCCACGTTGTGGATCTTTGTGAGTTCGATGTTCTTCTGTTCCGCGATCGACTCGAGCTTCACGCGAAGCTCTTCAGGCTGACGCAGATCAGCGACGCGCACACCGCGACGAGCGACCTTATCTTCGTAGCAAGGGCCGATGCCGCGACCGGTCGTCCCGATCTTGCCATCGCCGGCTTTCTTTTCACGCGCGCCGTCAAGCGCCGTGTGCCACGGAAGAATCACGTGTGCTCGACCGGAGACGCGGATGCGTGACGGGTCGCGCAGGATCCCGCGATCTTCGAGCTTCTTGAGCTCGCCTAACAGAACCCCGGGGTCAACAACCACCCCAGGACCGATCAAGTTGACCGATCCATCATGCAGGATTCCAGAGGGAACGACGTGCAAGACAGTCGTCTCACCGTCTACGACGAGCGTGTGCCCCGCGTTATTCCCGCCCTGAAAGCGGGCCACGAGGTCAGCCTGCGGGCCGAGCCAATCAACGATTTTACCTTTTCCTTCGTCGCCCCATTGGGCGCCGACTGCAACTACGGTGGACATATCTAAAGCTCCAATACCTGCACGGCGATCATGTTGTCCGCGTCGCGCAGCGCTGAAAGGACCGCTTCACCCGGGTCCTGATCGATGTTGACTAGCATGCAAGCTTCACCTCGAGATTCGTGAAGAGCGAGCTGCATGCGAGAGATGTTAATTCCGGAAGAACCGAGGAGTGTGCCGACGTTGCCAACCACACCGCTCTGATCATGGTTATGAATCAGAAGCGTCCAACCGTCCGGGATGGCTTCGAGCATGAAGTCATCGATTCGCACGATGCGCGGTTGGTCTCCGTGGAAGACGGCGCCAGCGACCAGACGATCGACGACCCCCTTCACCTTGACTGTGACCGAGGACGCGAAGTCCTTGGACCGGGCGACCTTGCTCTCAATGACCTTGATGCCGAGTTCCTGAGCGATATGCGAAGCGTTCACGAGGTTCACACTCTCGCGTACCGGCGAGAGGATTCCCTTAAGGACGGCGATCGTGATCGGAGCGACCTTGAGTTCGGCAACTTCACCCGAGTACTCGACTTCGACGACATCGACGCGGCCCTGGGCAAGCTGCCCTTGGAACGATCCGAGCTTCTCACCTAACGAGATATACGGACCGACTTCAGCCATCTGCTCCGGCGAAACCGTAGGCACGTTGATCGAGTTCCGCACTTCGTCTTTCAAGAGGTAATCGCGGATCTGTTCAGCGACCGCCACGGCAACATTGATCTGTGCCTGCTCCGTCGACGCACCAAGATGCGGCGTGCAGATGACGTTCGGATGATTCACGAGCGGATGGTCCGCCGGCGGCGGCTCTTCGACGAATACGTCAAGACCGGCAGCGCCAACCTGCCCGGATTCGAGGGCGTCGAACAATGCGGCTTCATCTACGATCCCGCCGCGTGCGGCGTTGATCACGATCACTCCGGGCTTTGCCTTCGCAAACTGTGCAGCACCAAGAATGCCGGTGGTTTCCTTCGTCTTCGGAACGTGAACCGTCACGACGTCGGCGCGGCTCATCATTTCGTCGAGCTCAACGCGTTCAACTTCCAAGCGCGCAGCAGCTTCCTGAGTCAGGTAGGGATCGTGCACGATGACGCGCATGCCGAGACCCTTGGCGCGGGCCACAACGAACTTACCGATATTGCCTGCGCCAAGAACGCCGAGGGTTTGGTTGTAGAGTTCCATGCCCTGGAACTTCTTTTTTTCCCACTTGCCGGCCTTCATGGAGGCGGTGGCTTGGGGGATGTGGCGCGCGAGGGAAACCATCAGGGCGATCGCGTGTTCCGCGGTCGTGATGTTGTTGCCTTCGGGCGTGTTCACCACGACGATGCCGGCTTTCGTGGCGGCTCCGATGTCGACATTGTCGACACCGATTCCGGCGCGACCGACGATTCGCAAGTTCTTCGCCGCGGCGATTACTTCCGAGCTGACCTTTGTGTTCGATCGAATAGCGAGGCCATCGGCGTCGGCGATCAGCTCAAGCAGCTCTGCGGGAGAGCAACCAGGTCGATTGATGACTTCAATTCCGCTGGCCTGTTCAAGGACTGCAACGCCTTGCTCGGCGAGGGAATCGGAAATAAGGACTTTCGGCACCCTTCTCTTCTCCAGTCATTCTTGTCCCGAGTATTTGGCGTTAGGCCAGGTCTCGAGTGTTTGAGTCGCGGGGCGGTTCATCTCGCCGTCCGCCAAAAAATTCGTTCGTTGCTTCTGCATCGTGCGTATCGTGCGTATCGTTCTGCCGGCGCGCGCTCGTCGTTCAGTTTCGTTTGCGCGCAGCGCGCACGCCCGCTTGCGAACCTGCCACCCCTTCTAGACTGCGAAATTTCGCGCAGGGGTGATCGGCAGCGCGACACGACAGTCTACTAATCATCGTCGTCTTCGAGCCGCCGGGATCGCTGTTCTCTATCTTTGATTCGATTCGATCTCAGATTCGCTCTTGAGAGCGGGACCGGTTCTTGCCTGTCCGCAGTTCAAGCTGATTTTGGCAACCCAAGGATCGCCGAGACCCTTTTCAGGTCCAGGCCTCACATCCGAGCCTCGTGACGCAGCGGCGATTTGCTGACCGCCTTGGCTCCAGCACAGGTCCCGGAAGAAGCTTCCGAGAACCTGCCAAGAGCATAAGTCTCCGAGAAATCTATGGATTCCAACCGGTGACGGAGTGTGCCGAAGGGGCCTTGGAGTGTCAACGGAACGGCTGGGAGAAGGCCCATGGAAGGGTGGCGGAAGGCTAATCGCTAGCCGGAAATGGCTTGGGAGCGGCTTGGAAGTGGGTCGTCGTGGGCTGGGGAAGCGCCGAGAGGCGTCCCTCTCGTGCTACGGTGGGCACCAAATCTTCACGCCGAGGACACGCTGGCGAGCGTCTCAGTGGCGCTCGCCTGCTGGAGTTCCCACGTCTATGTCCGCCAAGTCGTCCGCTAACCCGCCGGAACGCCTCACGATCGCACCTCGCGGCCCCCTAAACGGCCACCCAGTCGTCCCGGGCAGTAAGAGCATCACCAACCGCGTGCTGCTCCTCGCCGCCCTCGCCGACGGCGAAAGTCGACTCCGCGGTGGCCTAGACTCCGACGACACGGTCGTAATGCGCCAAGCCCTCGAATCCATGGGCATCGGCCTGCGCACCGAACCCGCCGGCCCCGGTGGCCTCGAAGACTGGCTCGTCACCGGCCGCGGCGGCCAGTTCAAAGCCCCCCCCAACGCCCTCGACTGCGGAAACTCCGGCACGACCGTCCGCTTCCTCACGGCAGCCCTCACCCTCGCCGAGGCCCCGATCATCGTCGACGGCAACGCGCGGATGCGCGAGCGTCCGATTTCGGATCTCGTTAACGCCCTCCGTGGCCTTGGCGCCGAGCTGACCGTCGAGGGCCAGGATGAATGCCCGCCAGTCCGAATAGAAGGCGGCGGCCTGCCCGGTGGCGCGACTCTGATCGACGGCAGCCGGTCGAGCCAATACGTCTCCGCAGTTCTCCAAGCTGCTCCTTACGCCGCGCAGGATGTAGAGCTCGGCTTCAAGAACAGCGTCGTCGTCTCACGCCCCTATATCGATCTCACCATCGAAGTGATGGAAGCCTTCGGCGCGCGCGCCTCATGGATCGCCGAAGATCGCCTGCGCGTCGTCTCCGGCCAAGTTTACCAACCGCGCGACTATACGATCGAACCGGACGCCTCTTCCGCCGCCTACCCCTTTGCAGCGGCTGCCATTGCAGGCGGACAGGTCACGGTCGACGGCGTGCGTGCAAACTCACTTCAAGCGGACTTCAAGATCCTTGGGCTGCTTGAGCAGATGGGCTGCGGCGTCGAGCGAAACGGCGACGCAGTCACCGTCACCGGACCTAACAAGCCGCTCAAGAGCCTCGGCGAAATCGACATGAATGATTTCCCGGACGCGGTGCTTGCCTACGCAGTCGTGTGTGCTTTCGCTGATGCACCAACCACGATCACAAATATCTACAATCTGCGAATTAAGGAAACAGACCGCCTTCACGCACTCGAGACCGAATTACGAAAGCTCGGCGTCGGCGCTGAAGCGGGTCACGACTGGCTCCGCATTGAACCGCGGCCCATGCACGGGGCCGAGATCGAAACTTACGACGATCATCGAATCGCTATGTCCTTCGCTCTCGCCGGGCTCCGCATCCCCGGCGTCGTAATCCTCGATCCGGGTTGCGTATCAAAGACCTGGCCTGGCTATTTCGAGGCATTCGCCTCTCTGTAGCCCCATTGCCCGATTGCTCTGAAGCCCCCACGACGCGGCACTCGGAATACCGGAGCGGTGGCGACCACCGGGAGTTCAGGATCTCCGAAGTGATCGATGCTGGGGGGGGTCACCGCAAAGATGCAGAACGGGGTACTCGAGCTTCGGCTGCCCAAGACGGCTGAAGGTCGTCCACGCCGAATCGAGGTTCAGGCTGCCTGAGCGCCAGACCTAGCTCGCGCTCGATTCGACACAATCGGCTCGGGCGATCGCGTAAGTCTCACCCCAAACCGGCCCCGCGAGTTTCCCGACTCGTCGGGCTTCTTCGTCCAAAAAGTCGCTGCCCCTCCCCCCTTCATCCGTAGCGCCCTATACTCACCGGCCACAAGACGCCCCCCCGATCCCCGCAACCCACCCGAGGATCTCGCGCCATGTCCGCCTCTGACTCGTCTTCACCCTCGTCCACATCTACCGTGACGAAGGGCAAGACGCCTGTATTCGACGCTCACACCTACGGTCAATCAATCTGGCTCGACAACATCAGTCGAGAGCTCCTGCTTTCGGGGGAACTCCGTCGGTGGGTTCAGGACGAAGGGATTCGTGGCGTCACCTCAAATCCGGCCATCTTCGAAAATGCGATTGCGAAGTCCACAGACTACGACCCCGCCGCGCGTGCGCTGATCGGTCAAGGGGCGAGCGATGCACTCGACGTCTTCGAGCGACTCGCAGTGCAGGACATCCAGCTCGGCTGCGACGTATTGCGACCGGTCTGGGA
The DNA here is from genome assembly GCA_041440805.1 of Myxococcota bacterium. Lineage (GTDB taxonomy): Bacteria > Myxococcota_A > UBA9160 > UBA9160 > UBA4427 > UBA4427. Next base: position 7,577 of record JASDVF010000071.1, read on the forward strand.
AGAGAGCGAAGGCCGGGACGGTTTTGTCTCATTGGAAGTCTCGCCGCATTTGTCGACGGACACCGAAGGCACGATCACCGAAGCCCGCCGCCTCGCTAAGGCAGTCTCCCGCGACAACCTCATGATTAAGGTTCCGGCAACGCCCGAAGGCATTCCGGCGATCCAACAACTCATCTCCGACGGCATCCACGTCAACGTCACCCTGCTCTTCGCCGTCGACGCCTACGAAGCCGTTCACGAGGCCTATATCTCGGGCCTCGAAGCGCGACTCGATCGCGGTGAGAACGTCTCGGGAATCGCGAGCGTCGCCAGCTTCTTCATCTCGCGAATCGATGCGAGCGTCGCGCAGCAAATTGCCGCCAAGCTCGAGAACGAAAAGAACGATGAAGTACGCGGACGACTCGAAGCCCTGAACGCGAAGGTGGCGATCGCAAACGCCAAGCTCGCCTACGCGCGCTTCCTCGAGACACTTGCCGAAGATCGCTGGCAGCGCCTCGCTAAGGCCGGCGCCGACCCACAGCGCGTACTCTGGGCGAGTACCGGAACGAAAGACCCGGCCCTTCCGAAAACGCTCTATGTGGATGAGCTGATCGGCCTGCATACGGTCAACACTTTGCCGGGCGCGACGCTCGATGCGTTCCGCAAAGAAGGCAACGCGCGCGACGCGCTCGGGAAGGATCCCGTGCCGCTCAAGGCGGAAGCGCATGCTGTGCTCTCAGAGCTCGATGCGCTCGGGATCTCGCTTAAGGAAATTACGGACGCGCTTCTCACCAAGGGCTGCGCGCTCTTCAGCGATGCTTTTGATGGGCTTCTCTTGTCCGTCGAGACGAAGCGGCAAAAGCTGCTTGGCGATGCACTGCCGTCTACGCGTTATGCGTTAGGGCATGCTTCAGCGGATCTCGACTCAGCCGCCGAGGCGTGGCAGCAAAATGGCCGAAGCCATGCTCTCTGGCGCAAACAAGCATCCATTTTTTCCGACGCCGACGAAGCCAATTGGATGGGCTGGCTCGACTTACCCGCTGCGCCTGCAGCAGAAGCGATCGGGAGCCCTGGCCTTCGTGATGCCGTCCGCCGTCATCCGGCGGACACCGCAGTCGTAATCGGCATGGGCGGATCGAGCCTCTGGCCCGACGTGCTCGGACGGACGTTCGTGGCGGAAGCCGCAGCCGCGAGCGACGGGACGGATCGAAAGGCGCGCGCACTTCGCGTCCTAGATACGACGGCCCCGGATGCTCTCGAAGCCAAATTGGCCGAGCTTGACCTTGAGCGATGCCTCTTCTTCGTCTCTTCCAAGTCTGGCTCTACGATCGAACCGAACGCCATCTTCGAACTCGTCTACGCGCGACTGGTCGAAAAGGTTGGCGCAGATGCCGCTGGCCGGCATTTCGTAGCCATCACCGACCCGGGCAGTCAACTCGAAGCCCGCGCTAATAAGCTCGGCTTCCTCGGAACCGCGCTAGGCCGCGCAGATGTAGGCGGACGCTTCTCGGCGCTCTCGCCCTTTGGGCTTCTGCCTGCGGAAGCCATGGGCCTCGATCCTGAAGCATTGCAGTTGAGAGCGCGCTCGATGGCCGCCGCCTGTGCGTCCTTCGTCACGCCGGAGCAGAGCCCCGGCGTGAAGCTTGGCCTCGCGCTTGGCATGCTCTCTCGTCAGGGACGCGACAAGCTCACTCTGCACGTCTCGCCTGAGATCGAACTCTTTACGGACTGGATCGAACAACTGCTCGCAGAATCGACGGGCAAGCACGGCGGCGGAATTATCCCGATTGCCGGCGAGCCGCTCATGGCGCCGGAGTGTTATGCGAACGATCGCATCTTCGTCGACTTGAGTGTTGCCGGCGACAAGACCCGTGACGCGCGGGAAGCCGGCCTTGCTGCACTCGAAGCCGCCGGCCATCCGGTGATCCGAATCGAACTCGCGGAAGGACTGGATCTCATCCAGGAGGTCTTCCAATGGGAAATGGCCACCTCCGTCGCGGGCTCACTCTGGGCGCTTAACCCCTTCGATCAGCCCGACGTGGAGTCCGCAAAACTCGCGAGCAGCGCGCTGATAGAAAAATCGGCAGGAGGAGGAGCACTCCCCGTGCCCGCAGCGACGATCGAGAGCGAAGGTATTAAGCTGATCGCCTC
>JASDVF010000071.1:9806-13090 GCA_041440805.1 Myxococcota bacterium
CTCCTCTGCCCTCTCCTCTGCGAACGCTTCAGATGCGCCGTCGCTTCTTCGAGCGCTCTTCGACTCGATCGAAGCGACCGACACCTTCGCCTTGAACGGGTTCGTGGCTGATAACGAGGCTTCCCGCGAAGTGCTCGAGGCGATTCGCGCTCAAGTGCGCGACGCAACGATCGCGCGGGGCGGCAAAGCCGTCTCAACAACCCTCGACTTCGGGCCGCGCTATTTGCACTCGACCGGACAACTCCAAAAGGGAGGACCGAATCGGTTAGTCGGCCTTCAGTTCTGGCAGAGCAAAGATGCGCGAACGACGGCACCTCTTGCTATTCCGAATATGGGCGGCGACTTCGACACGCTCGTGGAAGCCCAGGCGGCCGGCGACTACAACGTCCTGGCGGAGCGAGGTCGCCGAATGATCGGCATCGACCTCGGTGAGGATGCACTCCGCGGACTCAAACAAATTCAAACTTGGATGAACGAGGCACTCGGCTAAAGCATGGCACCCCCTCCCCCCTCCGCATCACAACAGAATCCGCCCACACCTCCCGCAGCATCTCCCGAAGAAGCCCCCACAGGCGCCGCAAAAGCCGCGCTCGAATGGGTGCAGGACGGGATGACGTTAGGTCTCGGTACCGGCCGCGCGGCTTCGGCGTTTGTCGAAGCGTTAGGAGCGCGAGTAGCAGACGGCCTCCAAATCACTGGCGTTCCTACGAGCAAAGCCACAGCGAAGCTCGCCGAGGGTCTCGCAATCCCCCTCGCACGTCTCGAAGATGTCGGCCGACTCGACATCACCTTCGATGGCGCAGATGAAGTCGACCCGGCCCTCAATCTGATCAAGGGATATGGCGCCGCGATGGTTCGCGAGAAGATTGTTGCCGCGAGCTCCGAGCAACTGGTCATCTTGATCGGCCCGGAGAAGCTGGTCGACGCAATCGGCGAGCGCGGACGGCTTCCGATCGAGATCCTCCCCTTTGGAGAGATCCTCGTCCGACACGAGCTCAAGAAGCTTGGCCTGGACGCGGAGCTGCGAACCGATACACGCGGCGAAACCCTCACCACCGATAACGGAAACTGGATCCTGGACGCGAAGTTGGCCCCTCCGTTTGATGCCGTCGCGCTCGAATCGGCGCTTGTGCAGCTGCCAGGAGTACTCGGCACGGGCTTCTTCCTGGGCATGGCAGACGCGGTCCTGATCGGATCAGGCGAGCAAGTCGATATCCGCAAGCGCAGCTGAGCTGGCCTCTCCCACGCCAACGCCACATCGAATGCCTCTCAGGTCCTCACTCGTTTGGTGAAAGTAGCCTCAAGGCTTCCTCACGCATTCCTTCAATAACAATGCGAGTGATTTTAACCACAATCTGTTAGGATGAGTGCCGGAGAATGAGGCATGTCTAAGCGACCCTTTTTCGTAAAGACCAATGGTGAATGCGTTCCTCTCGAAGGAGCCTGGCGAACGGAGTGCCTGGACGGCGATTGGTACGTCATGGGACATCATTCGGTCGTTCCTTGCGGCTCCGAACGCGCGGCGCAGAACATGCTCGAAGAGCTCCACGCCCAAAGCGACATCGACCTCCTCGCCTCCGAGGCCATCGAAACTCTCGGTCGAATTCCCGAATCCTGGGAAACGGACTCCTTCCGCGAAGCGGACCCGGCATAACTCTCGGTCACCACTTCCGTCACTTCCCCCAGCCTCCTCGCTTCCCCTTCATCAAGCAGCTCAACCTCTAATCCGGTTGGAGAATTACCGGAGCGAAGCTTGAGATGGATTGCAGCGCGCCTACCTGACAATCGAGGCAGGATGCTCCCGAACCGCACAGCTGCGGAACAAGGGAGCGATAGATGCGTACGATTCGGAGTGTATTGTGGGTCGGCAGTGGCGAGGGCCTAGCAAAAAGCGGTGTAACCGAGGCCCCTGAACTCGACATCACTTGGGTGCGAAGCCTTGAAGAGGCTGCCGGGCTCCCCGCAGTCCGGTTTGAGGGGGTCCTCTTCGAGGTCGAAGATGACCCCAAGGAACTCGAGATCGAACGGGCACTCTCGATGTTGGAGCGCTTTGCCTCTCGCGAGATCGTCCTACTCGCCTTGTCTTCGAAGTTCGAACATACGAGCGAGGCTCTTCTTTCGTTAGGCATCGGCGCGATTCTTCTTATCAACGAAGACAGCGAAGGGCATGGTCTCGTCAATGAGATCAATGCGACGCTCGATTCGATCGGAGATCAGAAGAGCAAGCGTCCCAAGACCTGCCTCGGCACTCCCCTGGCACCCGGTAGCGCAAGCTCCCCTGCTCCCTCTCCACCCACTGATCCGTCACGCCGTATGCCTAACCTCTCGGAAGCGCCTAACTCGGACGTGCCGACTACGAACGCCGCTGGTATGATCTCGAAGAGCGAGCCCATGCAGAACGTTCTCGAGCTGGTCGAGCTCGCCGCCTCGAGCCCTTCGACCGTCCTTGTAACCGGCGAAACCGGCGTTGGCAAAGAAGTCGTCGCCCGGCAGCTTCATGCGCGAGGATGCAGAGACGAGGAACCCTTCCTCGCGATCAACTGCGCCGCATTCCCCGAACATCTCCTCGAGAGCGAACTTTTCGGCCATACCCGCGGCGCGTTCACGGGTGCGGATCGTTCAAAGCCCGGTCTCTTTGAAGCTGCTGGCCGGGGCACGCTCTTTCTCGACGAGATTGCGGAGACCAGCCTAACGCTTCAATCGAAACTACTTCGCGTCTTGCAGGAGCGCGAAGTGCGAGCTGTCGGCGCAACGCAGTCGAGGCCGATTCATTGCCGAATCGTCGCGGCCACGAATCGCGTGCTTTCCGACGAGGTTCGCCTCGGCACTTTCCGCGAGGACCTCTTCTACCGGTTGAACGTATTCCCGATCGGAATCCCTCCGCTCCGCGAACGCCGTCCCGACATCCTCCCGCTCGCCCGTGAATTTCTCACTCGGCACGGACCACGAGAAGGCAAGGTCGACTGCCACTTTTCACTCGCAACCTGTCATCTGCTCGAAGCTTACGCGTGGCCAGGCAACGTCCGAGAACTCGAGAACGAAGTGCTGCGAATGCTCATGCTCACCCCCAGCGGACAGCTCATAACGCCGCGACGTCTTTCACCCAAACTAACGGATATCCTCGAACCGATCGCCGCAGGCGCGCGCCCAGAGGAAACGCTTCGCCAAGCGCTCGATCGAATCGAATGCTGGCTTTTGCGCCGGGCGCTCACTAATAACGATGGGCGCAAGGCTCTGACCGCTCGCAAGCTTGGCCTCACCCGAGAGGGTCTCTACAAGAAGCT
>JASDVF010000072.1:0-19408 GCA_041440805.1 Myxococcota bacterium
CTACCCGGCCTTCGGCAAGCGTGTGCTGCAGGATAATGGCAGCTGGTTCCAGTGCCTCAGAAAACCCAACGTCGAGCTCGTTCGGACGGGCATCATGCGGATCGTTCCACAGGGTATTGAGACGACCGATGGCACGACTCACCCCGTCGACGTGATTTGTTATGCGACGGGCTTTAAACACAACCAATTCGTTGCCTTCGACATGATCGGCAGGCGATGCACGCTATGCAGGCCATTCACAGAGTTCTCGCGGCGGACGCACGGTCGATCGAAGTCCGACAGGACATCCACGACCGTTATGTCGATCGACTAGTGCAAGAGATCTCTGATCTTGTGTGGGCCCACCCGACCATTCAGCACAGCCACTACAAGAATTCAAACGGAAAGGTCTACACCTTGTCGCCGTGGCCTATGGATGAGTATTGGGAAATGACCCGGGAGCTCGACCCGAAGGATTATTTGGTCGAGTAGTTGGGCTGCGATTGGGGCGCATCGTCGCGCCCGTCTGATTCCGTTTTCGGACTTCGTTATGGAAACGTCCGTCGCGCAAAGCGGGGAGGACTCTCCAGAAGGATTCGGCGCGCGGTCCCTGCCAAGGCTAGGGTCGCGTCCGCCCGTTTCCTCTAGGAGAGCTCATGTCCCTATCCATGCACAACACCTGCACGCCCGCACTGAACCGAAGCGCGACGGCCATGCTCACGTGGCTGGACAAGGCGGAGGAACACGCCAAGAACAAGGGCTTCTAACCCGACATCTACGTCGGGCTCCGACTCGCACCTAACATGCTTGACTTTGCCGGCCCTTAGCCAGGCATAACCGGTGAAAATTCAACTCGAGCGGACGCGAGAGTCGATCGCCTCCCGAACGGCTGCGGTCAGATCCAAGCGCGAGCAGGGTTTCTTGAGGATTGCGCTCAGGCTTTCCTTCTCGAGTTGGCTGAATTCGGGGAGTGAAAGATTTCCGCTCATCAGGATCACCGGCACTCCCGGATCCAGGCGCCTGAGTTCTAGAAAGGCCTCTGCTCCAGTCATCACCGGCATCCTGTAATCGAGGAGCACCAGATCAATCTCGTCCCGTCTCTCTCGATATGTGTTGACGGCCTCAAGTCCATCTGCGCAGCGGATCACATTGTACCCACTATGGGAGAGCAGCATCGTTGTCGCCTTAGCAACAATGTCCTCGTCCTCGGCAAGAAGAACGGTTTCGTTCCCACTGACATCAGGGGCGAGAGAACCCGCATCGATGGAGCATTCGGCCTGCTCTGAGGATGGCATGTAAATCGAACAGGTTGTGCCCTCCCCAGGTCGACTCGACATATTTAAGGCGCCGCCAATCTCTCGAACGTATGTGCTGAGCACCGAAAGCCCCAGGCCGGTTCCCTCCCCAACGGGTTTGGTTGTAAAGAACGGGTCGAAAACTTGGGCCATCACCTTTGCGTCCATTCCCGATCCATTATCCACAATACTGATTAGGACATGCCTCGACCCCTTCGGCTGAAAACTTGCAAAGGCAGGGTCATCCAAGTCGATCTCCACAGCCTCCGTCTTGATCACTAAACGCCCGCCCTCCGGCATCGCGTCACTGGCGTTCAGCCCGACATTCAGCAGACCACTCTCGAACCGCGAGAGGTCGCCCGAAGTAAAGAGTCGCTCGCTGGAAAATTGGGAGACAACCTCGATCGACTCACCCAGCGCTGGCGCCAAAAGTTCGAGCACACCTTCCAGACTCTTGTTGATATCAATCGTGGAAATGCTCGGTGGTTGCAGATGAGCGAAGTCCAGCAATTGAGCAGTGAGGGCCGCAGCTCGCGTTCCCGCCATACTAATCATATCGGCCATCTCGGATTGTTCGGCGACCGAAGGATCATCACCAAAAAACTCTTGAAGTCTTTCGCTCGCAGTCAGAATCGCCATCAACAAGTTGTTGAAGTCGTGAGCGATACCCCCTGCCAAATGTCCGATAGCCTCCATCTTCATCGCATGGTTGAGCTGGCTCGACAACTCATTCTGCCGGGTCATGTCCCGCGCGAAGCGGTAATGCCCTCCCTCAGGCCCGTCGGCGACCTTTACAACCGCAATCACCTGAAAAAAAACAGTCCCATCGGATCGACGACCGCTCACATTCAGTTCAGCCTTCCCTTCTCCCGCTAATCCAAGGACCGCTTGTATCACGTCCGAGCGGTCCGCCTCCTCGATCCACCCGTTCGAAGCTGAGCCAAGCATCTCGTTTAAATCCGCGCCATGCATGGCCAGGAACGCGGCATTCGCGCTTTGAATCCTTCCATCGGCTCCGACCCGAGCGACCCCCTCGATGGCCGACTCCATGGCAGCACGAATACTGTTCAGCTCTTTGGCGGACTTCTCGCGCTCGGCAACCTCAAACTGGAGATTTCGGTTTGCCACCTTCAACTCGAGGGTACGCTCGTCCACTCGCAACTCAAGCTTTCGACCGGCTTCCTCAAGCTCTGCGGTGGTATCACTGAGATCGCCAACAACCTCCAACAACTTGCTCTCGTTGAGCGTCAGAAGCTCGTCCCGCTTTTGCAACAAGCCAATGATGGTAACCATGAACACCCCCGTCAGAACTGCGCCGGTGATATTGATGGAATGCATCCCTAATGCCCAATAGGTCGACAGTTGACCATCGATCACGGGAGACGACTGCAAGAGCGGCGCATAGGGAATGACGCTCATTTGCTCAAGCAGAGTCAGTGTCCCAAAGAGGGAAAGCCAGCTGGCCAGTCCGGCCAGTGTCGGCAGCCGCCCAAACAGGGGAAGGCCGACCATCATCCCGCCAATCAATGTCACATACCCGAAGGGCTCGGTAAAGAAACCAAGGAAGTACGCATAAGCCGCGTTGCTAATCGCGAATAGCTGAATGCCGGCGTACTCGAAGAATACAAGGTCGCCCTGTTTGCGACGGAGTACCAGAGCACTCAGACCTAGCAAGCCCCACGCGCCGATGGTCATGTAGTTGAACTGAATCAGCTGGTCGACTACTGCGGGGTCGAGAAAGGGCAGGAGTTCATGATTTGCGCGGGCCAGATAAAGCAACAAGATCACGTACAGATGGAGACCGAAGACTATCCCGGAGAGCAATAGGCTCTTGTCGACCGCAGCCCATTCGACGATCTGGCCTAGACGAGCAAACCCTTTGGGCTCGCCAACCGAGCTGGATTTCTCATTTCCCATCTTGCCCAGGTCAGTTGTCATTGTCTTCCTCTAGAATATTCGAACAGCCTAGCCGTACAATAACAGAGCCTGTTGGACTGCCTGCGAAAGACCGCCATGAACCGAGGCAGGCCTCGCCAAAGCCTCGAGTCTGCGGTTCATAATCACCCTAGACTGCCGTCATAATCACCCTGCGTCCGGTTTCGCGCCTGCTGTAGCGACTCCGTTCGCCCATCGGGCGGAAAATTAATAGGCAACTGCCTGGCCGCAATAAGTAATCAGGTCCGCCCGCATCGGCCGCGGCGAAGTCCCGGCTTTGAGTCGATGAAATATCGGCCGCCCGCCGGGGGCAGCAGAGATTCATCTGCTGAGTAGAAAATGACTTCGTACTTGCCTGAAGCCCAGCCCGCGTTTGGGCTGAGCCAGGCGTAGTTAAAATCCTCACCCGAACGAATGGGATATTAATTGAATAACATAATTTTCGGATCACCGAGGCGCGTCCACTTCACGAAGACTTGATCGCCTCCGTAGTCGCCCATTGCCAACGTGAGGGGGCAGACGTTAGGCCGCGAGTATGAGAGGGCGCCGCCCTCGAAGGGATAGCGGAAGCAATGCTTCCGATGAATTCGAATCTGTTCTCGTGCCCCATACGCAAGCCACCCGCGAAAAGCGTGACGGCAAGTTGTGGAACTAAGTCTTTTTCTTATCCAGCCGCTCCGCGACCCAGACTTTGATGACCGATTGGCGCGGTACGCCGAGGCGTTTCGCTTCTTTGTCGAGCGACTGAATCATCCAGATCGGGAAATCGACGTTGACTCGTCGTTGTTCCTGCTCAGGGCGGTGGGCCTTTGAAACATCGAGATACTTCGTGATGTCTTCACCGCTATCGAATTTCTTGTCGAACTGCTTAGCCTTGATAGATTTCAACCTCTTCTTTTCTTGATCGACGAACGGATATGATTCGAATGCAAGTGTCGCGATAGGTGATGACGGCAGACCAGTGCCGCGCCCCGATCTTCCCAATGACGACCGAGCGCGGTCGGCGCAAGCACGAACGCGACAATCCAAGTTCCGAAGAAGAAGAGAAGGCGTACGAGCGACCAGAGAAGCTTGCGTTTCGAGCTCTTGCCAGGCTCGAACGGGAAGGTCTTGGGCACTCTGAGAGAATCTCGTGGTGCGGGTCGCCCACACACGCGAAGGGCAGCTCCCAGTCCAGCTCCGCTTCATTCGTGAGACTCTGAGGTTCGCTCGTGATACCGATGACCTCGCCGCCCGCCTCGCGAATCTTCTCCACCACACCCGACTCTGCATAGCCTCGCAACTCGAGGCGACACGGCGGTCACCAGAATCCTCGGTAGAACACGAGCCCCAAGAAAGCGTGACCCGCGAGCTGCTCCTCGAGCCAACCTTGCCGAACGTTCGCAGGCGGATCTAGATGCGGTGGGATCGTCGGTTCCTCCGCGTCGGCGGAGCCGACTTCGAATCCATCCGAGTCCGGGTAAAGTCGAACTTGCTCTCTTCGGCAGGTCTCGCCGGCACAGAGAACAAGTCCCAACTCAAACGGTGCGTCTAGCCCACAGCTCAGTGCTCGCTCTGGATCAACGAGGCCTGTCAACTCCTACTGCGCGTCGTCACGCTCCCGAATCCAGTTCAGAGCGCACTCCACCGCGGTCGTGAGTTCGAGAGAAACCTCTTCTACGACAGTCGGCATAACGTGATCTCCCTACGCTCAGGAACGCTCGCACCATCGCTTGAGCGCCTCGCTTTGCTTTTTGAAACCCAAATCAATCGACCCAACTCGCTCATGCTCAGCCTTGGTCTAACCGGGGGCTCGGTCGAAGGTGGCCACACCGTCGGGAATGATGTTGTACGAACGCTGATCGCAAGTATAGATGGCCACGCTGGGGTTGAATTCGGACGGGTCATCCAGGGTGCCAACCTTCAGGATGACTGTGGGCATACCCGGCGGCCGCGAAACGATGTGCGTACCGCACTCGCCGCAGAAATCGCGCACCACGGGTGAGTCTAGATCGGATCGCGAGAAAGTTGCGGGTGTTCCTTGGGAGTACTCGAACACTGCGGTAGGAATCGCAACGAACGCGTTCACGCCACCACCGGAGATGTAGCGGCACTCTCGGCAGTGGCACAACCCCTGGAATACCGGTTCGGCATTCACGTTGTAGCGCAGGGATCCGCAGTAACATCTACCAACTAGCTTCATTGTGTTCTCCAAGTATTTGGAAGGTTCGTTTCGGCACGCGCGCTAGCGCAGCGAATAGGGCCGAGTCCGCCAGATTCGATCACTCGAGCGATGCCGCGATTCGCGCCACCTTTGCGGACCTCGCGCATAACCTCACGTGGTGAGTACTGCAAGCGACCTGCCGCAGGTCTCGATCGGAATCTCCAGTCGGGCCATGGCCGGTCTCAGCGTTCCTCACCAGTTCTCCTTGAACGGTCTGAGATCGAGCTCTTGGGTCCAAGCCGTCGGGTGCTGCAGGTGTAGCTGCCAAAATGTCTCCGCAATCGCGTCGACGTTCAGCATTCCTTCACTCCCGAAGCGATCCTCGATGCCGGGAACCTTGTTCTTGACGACCTCTCCATTCACAGCTCCGTCGATGACGACGTGCGCGACGTGGATGCCCTGCGGCCCGACCTCGCGAGCCAACGATTGAACGACCATGCGCAGGCCGGCTTTGGCTGAGGCGAACGCCGCGAACTGGGCTTTCCCGCGTAAAGAAGCGGACGCGCCGGTGAACAGAATGCTTCCCCTCCCAGTCGGGACGAGCCGGCGGGCCGCTTCCCGACCGACGAGGAACCCCCCGAAACAGGCGACCCGCCAGATGTCTTCGAAGAAGTCGGCTTCCATCTCCAGAAGCGAGCCCCAGAGATTGTTTCCGGCATTGAAGGCCACGAGTTCCAGGGGCGGCCCGTTCTTTTCGACGTGGTCGAAGAGCGCAATAACAGCTTCTTCGGATGTCGTATCGGTGACCACTGGCGTGACGACACCTCCGTCGGCGCGGAGCTCCTTGGCCAAGGCTTCAAGACGATCGGCCGTACGTCCGGCGATGAAGACGTGCATCCCCTCTCGAGAAAGGCGGTGCGCTAGGGCACCGCCGACACCCTGTCTTGCACCTACACCAACGACAATCGCGGACTGATCTGCTCGTGAACCATCGGGCATGTCGAACTCCTCCTAAGCTCAGGCGCTTCGGGTTGCGATCGCGCCGGGGCGCGGGATTATGGGTACGCCGGCGAATGCGGTAGGCCCTGTCACGCTCGAACCTGATACCGAACCGGCAAGTGCTTCACCCCTCCGACCAAACTTGACCAGAGCCGGTCGGGCGGCCCCAGCAGTTCGATCTCCTCGAGCCGGGGAACCAGTTCTTCGAAAAGAAGCCGAACCTCCATCCGCGCGAGCTTTGAGCCCAGGCAGAAGTGTTCTCCGATACCGAACGCAAGGTGGGGGTTGGGATCGCGATCGATTCGAAACTCGAAGGGATCCTCGAACACTTCCTCGTCGCGATTGGCCGAGGGGTAGAAGAGTGCGAGGGAGTCCCCCTTGCGAATCTTCGAGCCCCGGAGCTCGTAGTCACAGGTGGCGGTCCTCGCGAAGTGGATGACAGGAGTCGTCCAGCGGAGGATCTCGTCCGTCGCGGTATCGATCATCTCCGGATTCTCCTGCAGCTTCTTCAACTGGTCCGGATGCTCGATCAGCGCCAGCAATCCCCCCGACAACGCGTTACGGGTCGTCTCGTGTCCGGCCGTGAGGAGCACGAAGTAGTAGGAGAGCAACTCGGGATCGCCGATCTGGGCGTTGCCCACTTCTGCGTTCGCGAGCACGCTGGCGAGGTCGTCCCGTGGCCGAGCCCGGCGATCGGCGGTTAGCTCGGCGAAGTACTTGATGACCTCTCCCGTGATGACCACGCGATCTTCGTCTGACGCTGAGGCTCGCTTGAACTCTGGATCTTCTCCGCCGAACATCTCGTTCGTGAACTTCAAGATGAATGGCTCATCTTCTTTCGGGATCCCGAAGAGATGCGCCAGCAAGCGCAACGGATGCGGAGCCGCCACATCGGTGACGAAGTCGCCTTCTTGAGAGCCTCCTCCCCGCATCATCTTGTTGACGAGCGAGCGCGCTGATTCGGCGAGCCTTGCCTCTAGACTGCCGAGGTTGCGTGGGGTGAACCACGGACTCGCGAGCTTGCGATAGTCGCGGTGTTCCGGCGGGTCCATGTGCACGATCGTGCGAAGCGGCGGCTGGTTGGCCGCCTGAGCTTCGAATTCCTCGTTCGCGATGGTGATTCGGGGCGCGTTCAGAAATCGATCTGGCTGCTTGGACACTTCACAGATATCTGCATGCTTGGTGATCGCCCAGAAACCCCGATACCCCTGCGGCTCGAACCACGCGACTGGATCCGTCTGTCTCAATCGCGTCCACGTGTCGTGCGGGTAGCCCCCATCCCCGTAGTGCTGGGGGGACACCAACTCAAGGCCATCGGTCATGTCGTCTCCTCGGAAAGCGGCCGGTCGGTCGAGTCTCGACCCCCGATAGAAAACTTATATCGTCAATAAAATTTATTATCAATGATAAATTCCAACCTCTTGGTTAAAGTGGCTTGGTGAGGCGCAAGAGGGACCAAAAGGCATGGGGCTGCGATCCACCCAAAAAGACCAGCGACGGCAGAAGATCCTGGAATCGGCAGAGCAGATACTGCGCGAGGACGGCCCCAACGGACTGACGATGCGCAAGGTCGCATCCGGCGCGGGCCTCACCATGCCGACCATCTACGCCCTGATTGGGGATCGAGCCGCAGTGATCGCGGAACTGACGACACGATGGAACCGGCGATTCAACCTTCTGCTCGACGCGGAAGAAGCCGAGGGCCTGGATCCCTTAGGCGTGGTCGAACTTGGGCTTCGCGAGCTCCAGGTGGATTCCGAGCTCTATCGATCGCTCATGGTCTGCCTCACAACCATGGGGGAGCTGCGAGAGTCGCTCGAGGCCGGCGCCAGTTTCTATCAGACTTGGACGAATGCCCTCGCGCGTGGGGTCGCCTCGCTTGAGCGGCTACATGCGCTGTCCAGCGGCGTCGATGCGACTGCGTTGTTGAGCGCAATACGGGACGATGCGGCGGGATTGGTGTCCTTCTGGGCTCTTGGTGGCATTCCCCACGACCGAATCTCTCCGACCATTCGATTCAGCATGGCGAGTCTGCTTTCTTCGAGCACGCAAGGCGCCGCCCGCAAGCGATACCAGTCGATCGCGAAGGATGCCCACAAGGAATTGACGAAGCTCGCTTCGTCATCCACTGGGCTCCCGTTTACACAAGGGAGAAACGGCCGGAAGTTGCGAGAACGGGGCTAGGCGAAACAAGCGGCATTTTCGACACCACCGATACTCAGCATTCTGACAACTAGGCCCCAAGGGGCCCGGTCCGGGACGATTTCAAGCTTGCTGAGCGTGCGTGCGGCGGGGGCTGACTGATCGCTACGCAAGTGATCTCTCGAACCCTCGGTACGCGTTCGCCGAGTTCCGCTCGGGCGAATCACGAGCGCAAGCGGACCGCCAAACTTGGCCGCGGAGACAAACGCGCGGGACGCGGTCATCCGGCCTCGAACCGTGGCGTCTCTGGTTCGCATCAGCAAACCCGCAAGGCCCAAACCCCGCGGAATCGCGGGCACTTCTCGGTCTGAACGTCGGGGGAGGCGGAAAGTCTCCGCGTTGGGAGACTCAATGGCGGAGAGGGTGGGATTCGAACCCACGGTACCCGTGAAGGTACACTTGATTTCGAATCAAGCGCGTTCGACCGGACTCCGCCACCTCTCCGCGGGCGGGCGAGGCTAGCAAGATGGGGGAACTGGGGAAGGGGCAGGGCGGCCCATGGGCTGGAAAATATCAAATTGAATGAATGCGGGGTCGATTCGCCGCTCCATATTCCGTTTGCTAGCCTGCGCGCTCTCCGAAACCAGTAATTTGCACTGGGATGAATGCACCGCGCTCGAAGCGGTCGCGAAGGATTGACCCGATTTGTCACGTGAAGACCTGATTCAAGCAACCGGAAGCGTCGATAAGATCCTCGGCGGAGGGCGCTATCAGATCACGCTCGAGAGTGGCCAGCAGGTAACTGCTCAGCTTTCAGGGCGCATGCGCCGCTTCCGCATCCGCGTGATCCCTGGCGATCGCGTAACCGTGGGCCTCTCGCCTTATGACCCGACGCATGGCTTCATTACCTTCCGTCTCAAGGAAGGTCAGTCCGCTCCGGGGCAGTGAGCCGGACGACTAACGGGAAGATGAGTCCGTGACTTCACTCGCGCTGCGCTGGCGACTGAAGACGATCCAGGCCTACGACCGGTTTCGATTGCGTCGTCGCCTAGCCGAGAACCCCGGCCTCTCCCTCGACCCCGAATCGAGTACGAACTTCGCGTCGTCTCATTTTGCGATCGCTCCCGGCGGACGTTTGTCTATCGGTCCGCGCGTCTATACCGAGCGACTCGCCCGCGGCGTGCACATCTCCGTCGCCGAGGGCGCGAGTGTGGAGATTGGTGCGGATACTTGGCTGCGTTCCGATTTGGGTCCTGTGATCATCTTCGCCTTTCCGGGCGCGCACATAACAATCGGCCGCGAGGGATTTTTGAACGGCTGCCATTTGAGCGCGAAGTCGACTTTGTCGATTGGGAACCGCGTTTGGATCGGTCCTGGGTCGCGGGTCTTTGATGCGGATCAGCACGATCTGGCAGTAGACCGGAAAGAACAGATTCAACCAGTCACGATCGGGGACCATTGTTGGATTGCGTCGGACTGCACGGTTTTGCGCGGCGTCGAGATCGGCGAACAGTGTGTTGTCGGCACGCGTTCGCTTGTGAATAAATCGCTTCCGCCGCATACGCTGGCGGTCGGTTCGCCGGCAAAGCCTGCGGGCACGATTAGCGACCGGTCGACCGTCGACATTTAAGCAGTTTCGCACGGCCGCCTAATGTTCGGGCGAGCGGCAGGTTGTGCTTAGCTCTGTGCGCTCGGAATAGGTCGTCCCAGCGCTTCGTAAACCGCCTCGACGAGCACGTTCGTTCGCGGCGTTTGCCAGCGCTCTCCGGGGCGATTCATCAGATAGCCGAAGGCGACGCCGCTTTCGGGGTCTGCGAAGCCAAGGGTGCCGCCATAGCCGAAATGGCCGTAGGCATGCTCTCCTCCACCGATGCGACGGGTTTTCTGGGAGAGCTGAAAGCCGAGGCCGAAGCGTGACGGCTTGCGGAGGACGCGGTCCGTTCCGTCGGAAACGATCGAAGTCGCTTCTGCACGCAAGCCTTCTCCAACGAACCCGCCCTCGGACACGTCCTTGTTCATGAAAGTGTCGTAGAGGCTCGCGACTGCACGCGCGGTCCCGTGTCCGTTCGTCGAAGGAATCGAAGCGCTGCGCCAACCCGGAGTGTTTACAATCCCGAAGCCGGACACGCCGGATGGATTGAAGTAGATGCAAGCGAGCATGGCGTCGGTTTCCGGGTCGCCACTGCCGAAATGCTTTTTGGCCATTTCGAGGGCGCTGATTTTCTCAGTCGTCTGAGGTCGTGGCGCCTCGACAACGGGTGCGACGCGAGCGTGTTGTGATGCGGGGAGGCCAATATGGAAATCGGCATTGTGTGGCCGGGCGACTCGATCCTGGAAGGCGTCGCCGAAGGAGCCTTCGCCTAACGCTCTCCTCACCATTTCGCCATTTAAGAATCCGTGGGTATTTACGTGGTAGCCGTGTGCGGACCCGGGCTCCCAGTAGGGGGCTTGACTCGAGAGGGCGCTGCACATCATGTCCCAGTTGAGCATGGCGCCTTCGGGAAGTGTTTCGCGGATACCTGGGAGGCCGGCCTGATGAGAGAGGAGCATGCGGAGAGTCGTGTGTTCTTTGCCTTCGGCGGCGAACTCGGGCCATCGTTCCGCAACTGGCGCGTCAAGCGAAAGCTCGCCGCGCTCGACGAGAGACAGAACTAACATACTCGTCAGGCCTTTGCCGACGGAGTAGGCATTGACCAGGCTGTCGCGTTCCCAAGGGCGCGTGTGCGCGCGATCGACGTAGCCGCCCCAAAGGTCGACCACGGGCTTTCCGTCGACAAACACGCAGACCGCGCCGCCGACTTCATCGCGGCTGCGGAAATTTTCACGGAAAGCTTCTTCGACGACCCGGAATGCAGGATCGATAATTCCGTCGACGGGTGCCGGAGCGCCACTCTCGCTAGGCGGATCACTCGGAAGTGAAGGGTCATCATCAGAAGGCATCTCGCGAGAGTACCCACTCGACGAGCGTGTTACCGTCGAATGCATGCCGCTCAAGATCGCGATTTTTGGACAGGCGCCTTTCGGGCGCGACGTGACCACCCGCCTGGCGCAAGCCGGCCATGAAATTGTCGGGGTCCACGTGCCTCCGGACGGCGGAGGTCGTCCGGATCCCCTCGCAGCGGAAGCGGAAGCCCAGGGCTGGCCGCTATTTCGGTACAAGGGCTACCGGCGAAAAGGTGCAGCGATTCAGGAGCGCGTCGACGAATATCTCGCGCTTGGGGCCGATCTGAATGTTCTCCCCTTTACGACCGTGATCCTGCCGCCGGAAATCGTAGATGCCCCGAAATTTCGCTCGGTGTGTTTTCACCCCTCGATCCTGCCTGCTTTCCGGGGAGGGGCCGCGCTGACTTGGCAGATCATGGAGGGCGCGACGGAGTCCGGGATCTCGATTTTTCAGCCCGATGAGGGCGTCGATACGGGTCCGCTCTACCTGCAGAAGGCGGGCGTGCCGATCGAGGCGACAGACACGATGGCCTCGCTGTATTTCGACAAGCTCTATCCGATGGGCGTCGAGGGGATGGTCGAGACGGTCGCTGCGATTGGGGACGGCACGGCGACGCTGACTCCGCAGCGGGAAGAGGGCGCGAGCTTTCAGGGCCTCATGAATGATGAGGCGGCGCGAATCGACCTTTCGCAGCCGCTTGAGGCGGTGGATTGCCGGATTCGCGGCTGTGATCCGGCGCCGGGTGCATGGCTGCTCCGGGACGGAGCACCGATCAGGCTCTTCGGGAGCGCGATCGAATCTCGATCAGATTCCGGGCAGGCTGCGGGGACCGTGCTCGGCGTTGATGAGGCTGGACTCGTTTTGGCGGTTTCGGGTGGATCGATTCGAATCCAGAAGCTTCGCGGCTCTGACGGGAAAGTTGCGGCGAAGGATTCCGGGCTGGTGGCGGGCGATCAACTCAGCTGACGCGGAGCCGCTGAGCCCATTCCTGATCGGATCCTATGGCCCTGCGGGGCGAGAGACCAGCCAATCCAACACGGGGGCTCGATTTTCCCTGCCTTTCCGCTAATTTGCGCGCCCTGAACCCGTCCCGCCCCCGACCGGATTCAGTGGCCGAAGTCGTCCGCGCGCACAAGCGTCGTCTCTGCTTCGGACCTCCACACAAGACGCACAGGATGCTTTTACGAGCATCGTTCGGATCCGCCAAACCCTCGCATGTGACGCCCGTGAACGACTGGGTGACGCAAGTGAGTGTAGAGGTTGGTCGTAAGGGGCCCACGAGCTCAGCAGCTCTTGGGTAAGGGATCGGCAAGAAGCGACGTGAGCCAACACGCTAGTGGCGTAACGGGCCACGCATTCACACGGCATTAAAATAATCAGTGAGCCCAACGTCCGATTCCGGGCGTCTACGCGTAACACGAGACTGCTCAAAGAAAGAGCGGAGCGAAGCAGGCTACCCGCCCCAGGATGGGCAAGGCCCAGTCGCTCGAAGGAAGACACGATGCTCGGAGATATCGAGAAGGTCCGAAATATCGGAATTAGCGCACATATTGACTCAGGGAAAACGACCCTGACCGAGCGCATCCTTTACTACACGGGAAAGATTCACGCGATCCACGAAGTGCGCGGCAAGGACGAAGTTGGCGCCACGATGGACTCGATGGAGCTTGAGCGCGAGCGCGGCATTACGATCGCGTCCGCCGCCACGTACTGCGAGTGGCAAGGCAACCAGATCAACATCATCGATACCCCCGGCCACGTCGACTTCACCGTCGAAGTGGAGCGAAGTCTGCGCGTGCTTGATGGCGCAATCCTGATTCTGTGCGGCGTCTCCGGCGTGCAGTCGCAGTCGATGACCGTCGATCGTCAGATGAAGCGGTACAACGTTCCTCGTATGGCGTTCATCAACAAGCTCGATCGCGCGGGCGCGGATCCCTTCAAGGTGACCGGCCAGCTCCGCGACAAGCTTTCGCATAACGCTGTCCTCTGCCAGATCCCGATCGGCCTCGAGAATGATCTCGAAGGCGTTGTCGATCTCGTCGAAATGAAGGCGTACTACTACGACGGCGACAACGGCGAGAATATTCGGATCGAAGAGATCCCGGCGAACCTGCAGGATCAGGCGGACGAATATCGCGAGAAGATGCTCGACGCGGTTTCCATGTTCTCTGATGAACTCATGGAGGCCATGCTCGAAGAGAACGTCGAGACTGAGATGATCAAGGATGCGATCCGAGCCGGAACGCTTGCTATGGATCTCACGCCGGTGTTCCTCGGCTCTGCCTACAAGAACAAGGGCGTGCAGACGCTGATGGACGCGGTCATTCGCTATCTCCCGAATCCGGCGGAGATCACGAACATGGCGGTCGATCTCGACAACGACGAAGCCGACTTCGAAGTCAAGACGGACGACAAGAAGCCGCTCGTTGTACTCGCCTTCAAGCTTGAAGACGGTCGCTACGGACAGCTCACCTATATCCGCGTGTATCAGGGAACCCTCAAGAAGGGCGACACGATCTACAACATGCGTACGGGTAGGAAGGTGAAGGTCGGTCGACTTATTCGAATGCACTCGGACGAAATGCAGGACATCGAAGACACGAACGCGGGCGACATCGTCGCGCTTTTCGGCGTCGACTGTGCCTCGGGCGATACGTTCACGGATGGCAAGATCAACGTTGCCATGACGTCGATGCATGTCCCGGAGCCGGTGATCTCGCTCTCGATCAAGCCGATCGATCAGAAGTCGATGGACAATATGGGTAAGGCGTTAGGTCGCTTCGTTCGTGAGGACCCGACGTTCCGCTCTGAAGTCGATAAGGAATCGAACGAGACGGTCATCTCCGGAATGGGCGAGCTTCATCTCGAGGTCTACGTCGAGCGAATGAAGCGCGAGTATCAATGTGAAGTCGAGACCGGCGCGCCGCAGGTGGCGTTCCGCGAAACGATCACGAAGGTGACCGACTTCTCCTACACGCATAAGAAGCAGTCGGGTGGTTCTGGTCAGTACGGTAAGGTTGCCGGCGTCGTATCGCCGATCGACCCCGACGACGAGGGCGACAAGGACTTCCAGTTCTCGAACTCGATCAAGGGTGGCTCTATTCCGACGGAATACATCTCCGCAGTTGAGAAGGGCTTTCGTGCTTCGCTCGATAAGGGACGCTTGATTGGCTTCCCGGTCATCGGCATGAAGATCGAACTCAACGATGGCGCCGCTCATGCGGTGGATTCCTCGGAAATGGCCTTCCAGGCTGCGGCCAAGGGCGCATTCCGCGAGTTCTACGGACGAGCCAAGCCCCAGATTCTCGAACCGATCATGAAGCTTTCAGTCGAAGGGCCTACGGAATTCCAGGGTTCGATTCTCAAGACGATTATGCAAAGGCGTGGTCAGATTGTCGGATCGACCGAGGAAGACGGCTTCTCGGTGGTCGACGCCGAAGTGCCGCTCTCCGAGATGTTCGGTTACGCGACGGATCTTCGGTCCATGACCCAGGGCAAGGCCGAGTTCTCCATGGAATTCGACAAGTACGCACCGGTTCCGGCCGAGACTACGATCGAGCTCAAGAAGAAGTTCCAGAGCAAGATGGTGGACGAAGACGAGGATTAATCCTCTCCTTCACGTGATTCAAAGAAACCCCGGTGAGGTCACTCACCGGGGTTTCGTCGTTTTGGCGCCGGCCTCTCCGGGTTCTGGAATCTGCGGAACGCAATTCCGACTCTGATACCCCTGACAGCTAGGCCGCTCCTCTTGCGCGCTCGCGGATCTAGGGCTCAATCAGAGGCGAGACGGGGTAGCTGCCTCGCCGAATGCTGACGAAGAAAAGCTCGGGAAGACTCATGACGACGCCCTTTACGCCACGTTGAAAGAGCCGTCCGCGATCGACGGGGCTTGTGAGTATACCCACGCCTCCCGTTCCGAGCGCGACAGTGAGGTTCGCGAGACCGGCTGCGGGGCGTAATAAGGCGAAGTCATTCGCAAAGAATACGAAGGCTGAGTCTTCCTTATGGGGGTGGTAGAACCGGGACGTGAGGGTGTTCGCTTCGCGAAGGCGAATGCCGAAGGGGAAGGGGCTTCGTTGCTCCGCTTCAAGGATCGCGGACTCTCGAATACTCGGAAGCCGACTTTGTTCGCGGACGGCTGTGGCGCTAGCAACGATCTGATGAGCGGCTGCGGGAATGAATGCCAGAGCGCTTAAGGGAGCGCTACGTCTCGCGGAGCCGAAAGGGCGGTGGTTTCCCGTCTTTGTGTCCGACGGCTGGTCCAGGGCTTGATCTAGCGCGACGAGAAGTTCGGTGACGCAATTCCGTGTGAGGAGCGCGTAGTCGAGATCGGCGGAGAGGCTTTCGCGAAGTTCATCGCGTTTTCTGATCACGAAGGCGCGGCGCTTCTGGAGAAGGTCGAAGTCGACGTCTTCGGGCCATGGGACGATGGCATTCGCGACGGGCCGCTCGAGTGCGCGAGTGGAAGACAGCGCCCCGGTTGCGTGGGGACGGCCATGTCTTGACCGAGTCCTCTCATGGGTGAGGTCATGTGCGGCGCGCTCAAGCCGGTCGAGTCGCGCTTCGAGAGGGCCGCGGCCTTGGTTCCAGCCCCGTAGTGACGTTCGAGCTCGCTTCGTGCGTTCCGAGAGCGTGGCCATCCGGCTCGCGCGCCATGTTTCATTCAGGGCATCGGTGGCCACTCGATCCGACCCGTTTGCTTCGGCGAATCCATCGACGACGTAGACGTAGCGCTCGCGAAGGGTGGCTTGAACAGCCTGCCAGCGTGCCCAGCTCAGCATGAGGGCGAGGCCGCGATCGGGGCGCTGACTTGCTATGAGGCGGCGGATGTCGCTCGAGAGCTGTTTCTCGATTAATCGCCACGTTTCTAGTTCTGCTTCGTCGATCGCGTGGCTCTCTTCGAGTCGTACGAGCCTCGATGGCTGAATCGCTATGCACCCCTTGAGTGCTTCAAGAGCCCTTACGAGCCCGGTCGATTCGGTGAGCCGGCGAAGGCTCGGGCGCGCCTCGGCACCGCGTCCCATCGCCGATTCAAGAGCGAGTGCGCGTTCCTTTCGCGCTTCGGCAAGTGGGGCCGCGATTGCGTCCGGCGCGAAGGGGGCGAGTCCGTGTGGGGCGAACCTCTCGCATAGCGAGTCGGAGGGCTCGAAAAGCGCCAACCCGGGAATTCCTATATTGGCTGCGGATGCATCGTACTGACGGTCGAGCCAGCGCAGATCCTCGTCCCATTCCTCAAGCGCATCAAGACGAAGTCGCCGATCGAGAAGGCGGGCGTCGAGGAAGCGTACGAGACTGCGCGCCTCAAGGGTCGTGAGGTCGAGCTGCAAGACATCGATGCTGCGGTTGTCGCGGCCGCGATAGGCCGATTCAAAGGGGCGTCGTGGGTCGCGGCGATCTTGCAGGAGCCCATCGTCTCGATGCTCGACGTGGTAGATCCACTCGCCTAAGCGCAGGGCACTATGGCCTCCGGCGGACTGCCCTTCGTTCGGTTCGAGCGTCCAAAATTCGATTGGGGATGGTGCGGTGGATGGTGCGGTGGATGGAGAGGGTGGGTCTTGCTCGACGGAGAGCGCGGAACCGGAGGCGAAGGACGCCTGCGCGACACAACTAACGATGAGCCCGCACAAGAGCGTCAATACGAGCATGGAGCCAGAACGGATTGGAGTTCGCACGGATCCTGAGCGCACTCCTAGGAGCGGTTCGAAGTGGTCTGGCGCGTCAGGGGATTGAGCTTACGGGCGCCGGGAAAGGCGAGCGTCCTAGACGACTGGGAAGACCGAGCGCGCGTTCGTAGTCGAGTCGCGCCTCGTCCGTTAGATCGACGGATTCATCGGAGAGTCCTTCATGGATCGCGAGCCATGTACCCTCGACGGCTTCCCAGTCCGTGATTCCATGGCCGAGTGCGACTTCACTCACGCCTCGTCGTAGTGCTTCTGGATCTTGCTCTCGCGTGAGTGCTGCGACTACGTAAGCGCGAAGTTCATCACGGAATGCTCCGGCGTCGTCGCCGCTCGAAGAGCTCGACGAATCCGAAAACGATTCGACGGATTCCGAGACGCTACCGCTCGACTCGGAAAAACTGTTTGAGCTGCTGAACGCGGCGCACCCCGTCAAGGAAAGTGCGAGCGAGAGTGCGAGAGGCAGAGCGAGGGCCAGGTTAACCGGGACGAACGATTTGCCACCGATGAAAATCCCCGCGAATCGTGAGCTGCTGACTCGCGATGAATCGAAGCTGCGCATACGGCCCCCTCTATGAACTACACGGCGCTCTGAATGGCGCTTCGTGCAACCAAGGCAGTGCAGAGTAGCGCAGGAGCGCTGTGGACGATGTGCTGGGTGGACTGGCGACGGCCGAGTTCGATGTTCTCTGTGAGGGCGATATCGTTTACATCATGAGTGCGACCCCACGAATCTTTGACTGCGACAATCACTACTACGAAGCGCCGGACGCATTTACGCGTCACGTGCCGAAGTCGATGCAGGACCGTTGTGTTCGGTGGGCCGAGATCGAGGGCCGGATGCGTCATGTTGTTGGGGGCAAGGTCGACTATTCGGTCGGCAACCCGCTCTTCGACCCTGTTGGCCCCGCCGGTTCGCTGCACGAGTACTACCGAGGAAACCCTGAAGGAAAACCCGCGGCGGAGCTGATGCGGGGGAATCTCGAAGGACAGCCGCCGTGTTACCGGGAGCCGGGGGCTCGGCTCGAGATGATGGACGCGCAGGGAGTCGAAGCAACTTGGCTCTTTCCGACGTTGGGCGTGCTTTACGAGGAACTCCTGAAGGATGACCCGGTCGCCAACTGCGCTCTTTTTCAGGCATTCAATCGATGGTTAGAGGACGATTGGGGCCTCGTTCATCAGGATCGAATTTTCGCTGCGCCTTATATCACCTTGGCGGATCCTGATTGGGCGTGTCGCGAACTCGAATGGGCGCTTCGTCGGGATGCGCGCATTTTCGTGATGCGTCCCGCCGCGACGCGCACGGCGGCGGGAGATCGTGCGCCGGGCGATCCGATCTTTGACCCCTTCTGGGCGCGTGTGAATGAATCGGGAATTACGGCGGTGATCCATACCGGGAATTCAGGGTACGCGAGCAATGGCTATTGCGAGGATGGTTTCGGAAGAGCTTCGATCGGGATGAGCCGACGCCCTTCTGTGAAGAATCTCGTGTTAGGCCGCGCAGCGAGCGACTATCTCTTCTCGCTCGGATGCGATCTCCTGTTCGAACGCTTCCCCAATATACGCCTCGCTTCGATCGAAAATGGTTCCAGCTTTATTGGTGATCTCTTTCATCATCTCGATCAAGCAAGGCAGCGCAACCCGTGGCATTTCAAGAAAGACCCCGTCTCGCTTCTTAAAAATCACGTCTATATGAGTCCGTTTTGGGAGGACGATCTGGAGGACGTGATTGCTGGTATGGGGTCGGCGAACGTCCTATTCGGCTCGGATTGGCCCCATATGGAAGGCTTGCCCGAACCGCGCGGAATTCTCGAAGAGACCAAGCGCCTCTCCGCAAGCGTTGCGAACCAGTTCCTCTTTGAGAATACCGCCGCGCTTTCCGAACGAGCAGAGGTCACAGGCTGAGCGAGTTTTAAACTCCAGAAACACGAACGCCCCGGCGACTGGGTCGCAGGGGCGATTCAATGCTTAGTCGGTCCTTGCGAGTTTGTGAGTAGCTGCCCGCACCGAATGCGTATGTCTACCGAAGCAATCGCTTCAACATGGCGGCGCGCGCAGGGTTGCTGTGCTGGATGCCGCCCGAAGACGATTCGCCACCCGCGCTCGAACCCGATCCCAACAGCCGTGCAGAGATCGTGTTGTTTCGCGTTCGTACGAGTTCACCAGAACTCTTCGGCACGACCGAACTTTTTGCCGCGGGCTTAGCTGATACCTTTGCCGCAGGCTTGCTCGCCTTCTTATTGGCAGCTTTTTTGGCAGCGCGCTTCGGAGCCTTCTTGGCCGCCTTGTTAGT
>JASDVF010000072.1:19508-45549 GCA_041440805.1 Myxococcota bacterium
TTAGCCGCTGCCTTCTTCTTAGTTGTCGTCTTCTTCCGCGCCGCCATCTCTGGTCACCCCTTTTAAGCCTCTTAAGCGGCGGACGCTAGCGGATCACCGCTCTCGGGGTAGCGCTTTCATGGTTCCGAGGAATTCCTTCCACTCAAAACGCAGCGCGATCACGTCAGGTCGCTCTACACCGATGGCTGTCGCGATTCCGAAGATCTCGTTGTCCTCGTCGGTCGTAATCGTTTCATCTGCTGCCGCGACCGCATATAGACATCGAAGAAGTCGGAGCCGTTCTTCGTGCTTCGTCATGTCTCGGAAGGCACGGGCGACGAGGTGATTCTCAGTTCCGCCCTGAGTATCAAGGGCTTCGACGGCGGTCTCAACGAGGAGCTTCGCTTGATCGGCTTCGAGTTGACCGAATGCGGCGAGGCGTTCCGCCATAGAATCGCGCTCGTCAGCCCCCGTGCGCAGGTCGGCGCCGGCGACTCGGGCGAGAAGCAGCGCGAAAGCAGCCGCGAGGCGCGCATCTTCTTCGGGCAGGCTGTCGAGCCGGCCCGTGAGTAGCGCCAGGCTTTCGGGTTCTTGATCGCGCCCGGCGGTTTTTCCGCCGAGTCCCAGGAATCGCAGCAACGACATCAAATCTCCTCAAGGTTGGTCTCTGCTGTAGGCTCGCCCGAATCGCCGCGAATCTCTAGGCTTCGACCGGAATTCGCGCATTTTTGTGCCCGTCACTGTCCACTCCGGTCGCCTTCAGCACGATCATCAATAGCGTCGCCGCGAATCGAGATTGCTGGCGCTCTTTCCTAGAGGATTTTCTTGGCCCTTCCGAACTCTGATGATTCGATCCTGCTCCTGCACAACCCGAAATGTTCGAAGAGTCGTGAGACGCTCGCGCTGCTCGAGGACCGCGGCGTTGCATTCGAAACGAGACTCTATCTTGAGTCGCCTCTCGATGATGCCGAGCTCGTGGATCTCGGAACTCGGCTTGGGAAGGATATCTTGGCCTTCACGCGCACGAAGCAGGCCGAGTTCGGTAAGGCCGGGCTGACGAAGGATTCCGATTCGGGAGCGGTGCGGGCGGCTATGACGTCGACGCCCATTCTGATGGAGCGGCCGATCGTAATTCGGGGCGCGCGTGCCGCGATTGGTCGACCGCCTGAGGATGTGCTCGCGATTCTCGATTGAGGCGCTTGGGGCTGGTACTAACGAGGCTGAGCCTCGATCAATCGTTGGCGTGAGGAATCACTTCCGAGGAGAGCAGGCGACACTGTTCGATCATCTCCTCCTCGGTTTGGGCCATAGGAATCGCGATGAATTTAGTGACTCCCTGCGCAGCGAATTCTCGGATGCGCGAGAGGACTTCGTCGGGCTCGCCGATTGCTTGGATGCTCTGCAGCCTTTGCTGATAGGCGGCCTTCGCTGGATTCGTGTCGGATGAAGCCTTCGTGCGCTGATCTTCCGAGGGTTTGCCGATCTTGAAGAGGATCGTCGCGCCATAGTGATCGTCGGGAATCGGGCGTCCTATGCGCGCCGCCTCAGCCTTAATCTCCGCGACGGTGACACCTGCTTCGGCGGGCGACTGCAAGGGCGCCAGCCAACCACTTCCGTAGCGTGCGGTTCGGCGAACGGCGGCCTTCGAGGAGCCGCCGAGCCAAAGAGGAAGCGGTTGCTGCTTCGGTCGCGGATTAATGGTCGCGGCCTTGAGCGAGAAGTGTTCCCCTTGGAAGTCAACATTCTCGGCGGACCAAAGGCGGGTCATGACCTCCAGCGCTTCGTCCGCACGGGCGCCGCGGCCCTTGGGATCCCGCCCCGTGGCTTCCCACTCCGGTGCATCGCCGCGGCCGATCGCGACGGTTGGAAGGAAACGCCCGTCGCTCAAGAAGTCGAGCGTCGCGCATTGTCTCGCGAAGGTGACCGGGTCGCGAAAGGGCAGGACGACGGCGTTCGTCCCGAATTTTAGGCGTTTCGTAGCGCCCGCAATGACAGAGAGCAGAGTCATTGGCTCGAAGGCGGGCTCGCGAGACACGACACGGTCCGAGTGCCAGATCGAGTCGATGTTCGAATTTTCGCAGACATCAAGCCAGCGCCGGAACGCGTCGATTGTTTCGAAGGGGAATCCGCCGAGCCCGAGCCCGACTCCAATGCGTATGGTCATGATTGTGTCGGTCCTTCGGGGTCGGTTCTAGGAGTTGTTAGTTCGTCTTCCGCGCGCGCAGGATAAAACGATCGGTGCGGCCGCGAATTTCCGAGACGAAGACATTCGTTGTTCGGTCGTCATCTACGTTTCGGAGCAATCCGCTACGTGCCTCGACTGTGTAGCCAGCCGCCTCAACTGCGGCAACGACTCGTGCCTCATCGATGCGGTGCAGTTCCTTGTTAAGCGCATCTTTTCCGGGATCGCCGGCATGATCGATGATTCCGAGGATGCCGCCTGGGACAAGCACTTCGCGGATTGCGCCTAGGACTTGTGCGGCTGCTTGGGGGCCGCGGCCATCGATGATGTCGTGCATGTTGAGCGCGGTAAAGACGACGTCGACGCTTCCGACTGGAAGCCCTAGATCTGTGAACTCGGCGTTGAGGCGCTGCACGTTCGGAAGTCGATTATTTGCTAGGCGTGCGTTGATCGCTCTTTCGTTCAGGCCATTACGTATCTTCAAGACGAAGTCGATGTTCTGCGCGTAGACAAGGCCGTCCGGGCCGACGGCTTCGGCTAGGACTTCGCTGTAATACCCGCCCGACGCGATCACATCCATGACGGTCATGCCCGGTTCGATTCCTAGGAATGCGAGGACTTCCGCGGGGCGGCGTCCTACGTCACGAGCCTTGTCCTCTGCTAGGCGATCGCTGGTCGCGAGACGCGTGGCGAGTTCCGGCGTTGTTGCGCATCCGGAGATCAATCCAACGAGCGCAAGGAGCACGGCACCGCGAAACATGGAGCGCAGCGAAAGCGATCGGCTTGTCCGCATGTAAAGAGTGGTCGAGAACGAAGGCATATTGGACTCCACGGGTGGCCCGGGCGCGGACCCCTCGCGATTGAGGCTACGCGAAGCCTTCCGGGGCGTCGAGGAAGTTCTGCTGCGACGCGTGTGCGGAACGCACACAGGAGGGCAGCAGGGCAGTCGAATTCGCGTGATCCGTGCCACGTGGAGTCGAAGATTCCGCTGTCCCGGGATGAAGAGTTCTGTATCGGTTCTCTCGGAATTGCGCTGTGAGGTATACAGAGTGCGGGCTAGCTCATCGATATGCTCGGTTAGTTTCCGCCGCGGACGCTTAAGCGAGCGCGCCACCGCAACTCGACCCCGCCCCCGCTGTGCAGCCAAAACAATGCGCCGCGGTCGCGATGGGATCGCCGTCGAGAGCGCCCAAGTCTTCGATGTCGAAGATCGTGCGGGGACCCCTAGGCGGATCGATCAAGAGCGCTTGGTTGAAATCGCAATCGTAGATACGTCCGTCGTGGGAGACGCTGATGAGTTGGCGACACATGAGTTCCGGCACGGTCTCTGCGTTAAAGTTCGCGACTAATAAGTGCATGTAGTCCACATGCTGCCCGTCGCGAAGAAGCGTATGCGCGAAGCGCTTGATGGGCATATTCGTGATTGTGAGCAGTCCATCGAAGACGATGCCGAATTGCTGCTTGAGTGCTTCGCGATATTCAGCTTCTAACGTCCTCTGTGGAGGCGGTAGAGAAGCTCCGTCCGGGTTGTATACGAGATCGAGGCGAAGCTCGTTCCCAGCCTTGTGGTTGTGAGGCCCATAGCCAAGTGCGTTGAGGCGCTGAAGCGCGCGGATGCTTGGGTCAAAGACGCCGCGGCCGCGCTGGCGCTCGACGTTCTCGAGGCTGTAGCAAGGGAGACTGGCGACGATGTCGACGCCTTGCTCGGCGAGGAAGTCGGCCGTGTCTTCTTGGCCTGGCTCCTCGAGGATCGTGAGATTGCAGCGGTCCAGAACGCGGCGCCCGAGGGCGCGTGCGCCTTCGACGAGTGTGCGGAAATCCGGATGCATTTCCGGGGCGCCGCCGGTGATGTCGAGCGTCGTGACCTGTGGGCTTCGGGCGAGAAGCTCAAGCAGTCGGTCGATCCCGGCCCGGTCGAGGCGTTCGGTGCGCTTGGGCCCGGACTCCACGTGACAGTGGTGGCAGGCGAGGTTGCATTGCAGGCCGATGTTGACCTGAAGCGTCGTGCTTTTTACGCGCCGGAGCGGAGCAAGGCCCGCTTCGGACAGGCTGGCGTCGAAGTCGACTTTAACGTGGGCCGGGTGGGAGCTGGTTTCGGAGGAGGTCACGGGCGGGAGACTAGACGGGATTCGAGCGAGCGCACCGATTCTTGGTCCATCCGTTGTACTGCCCTCGGCGGGTCGCCGGGATCACCCCCCGGGCAACGTGGCTTGTTTCGAGCATCTTGCGAATCCGTACGACAGCCAGCCCCGCGCCGGCTGCTATGGTCTGCGCCGGCTGGCGATGACCTGTGAAGGTCGATGTCGCGAGCCCATGCCGATCGCGAGCGATTCCCCGTTTCGGATCGCGCTCTTTTTCTGCTCACGCTCTTTTTCTACTCACGCTCCTGTCCTGCTTTGGATGTTTCCAGAGAAGTCTTGGCGGATATTCACTTGGAGTCCGCCGCGGGAGTAGAGCGATCCCAGGATCACCTCGATCAGCAAGAACCCCAGTAATCGGTCCGTACCCCGTCGTGTTCATCGACGCGGCGGCGGATTCGTCATCCCCAAACAGGAGTCCAAATAATGAGTGAAATTCGATTCGACGATCGCGTCGCCGTCATCACCGGCGCCGGTGGTGGCCTTGGTAAGACCTATGCCCTCGAATTCGCAAAGCGCGGCGGCAAGGTTGTCGTCAACGATCTCGGCGGTTCGGCAGACGGCTCGGGCGCCGGTAGCAGCATGGCCGACCAGGTTGTTAAAGAAATCAGCGAAGCCGGTGGCACGGCCGTCGCTAACTACGATTCGGTCGCAACCGTCGAAGGTGGCGAGGCGATCATCCAGACCGCTCTGGACAACTTCGGTCAGGTCGACATCGTCGTGAACAACGCAGGCATCCTGCGCGACAAGTCTTTCGCGAAGCTTACGAACGCGGAACTCGAGATCGTGCTCGACGTTCACCTCAAGGGCGCGTTCTACGTTTCGCAGCCCGCCTTCCGAGCCATGAAGGAACGCAACTACGGTCGCTTCATATTCACGGCTTCCGCAGCAGGCATCTTCGGCAACTTCGGACAGACGAACTACGGCGCGGCGAAGATGGGCCTCGTAGGCCTCTCGAACGTACTCGCCGTCGAAGGCAAGAAGAACAACATCCTCTCGAACGTGATTGCGCCGATCGCACGCACGCGGCTCACCGAGGATCTAATGGGTGCCTTGGCCGACAACCTGCATCCAGAGCAAGTGACGTCCCTCGTGACCTATCTCTGCTCTGAAGCCAACGAAGAGACGCACCAGATCTACTCGGTCGGTGGCGGCAAGTATTCCCGCATCTTCATCGGCATGGCGCCGGGTTGGTTCGCGGGCGTTGGTGAAATCCCGACCGCCGAAGACATCGCAGCGAACCTTGGTCAGATCAATTCGGAGGAGGGCTACATCATCCCCGACTCGATCGCGGCGGAGATGCAGACGCTGATGGCGGCCTTCAAAGGCGAGTAGCGAAATGGGTTCGGAATGAGATGCTAGGCGTCTCGTTCCCTCGTTCCCTCGTTCGTTAGTTTGAAAAAGAAAACGGGAGGAGCGCTAAGCGTTCCTCCCGTTTTTCTTTTGTCCGCTAGCCCAAGGACTAGCCGCTACGAGCGTCGGCGTGTGGCCTAGGCCTCGATCATCGCGTCGAGTGCGGGCCAGTCGATTGCGGACTGTCCCGAGAAGACCTTGAGGAGCAGCTCCCGGTCGGGGCTGTCATCGACGCCCCGGAAGGTCCCAACCTTGGTTTCGAGCTCGGCGGCTTCGGGGCAGGGGACCTCGTCCTGGGTCAGGATTCCGTCTTCGTGTTCTAGGCCCATCGTGTCGAGCCATTCGCAGAGCAGATCCTTGCGGCATCGTAGGAAGTAGACCGCGAGAATCTCTTCGGCCAAGGAGTTGGCTATCAGTCGGGACATGGCGCTCTTGATCGAGCCCATGCGCTTCTTGAGCGGCTGCTTGAGCAGGAACTTGGGGCGGAATTTGAGGAGCTGCGCGGCGGCGACCGTGGTGCTCTGCATCGCTTCGGGGGACTCCTCGCGGATCGCCTCCATAAGCTGCTCGAATTCTTCGGGGCTCATGCCCGCAATGATTTGGTGGGGTCGCATGTACTCTCCTGGCTCCCGGACGAAATGGGGCGAGCAGGATGTAGCACCCTATTCGGGGGAAACCGAGGGGAGAGGCTATGAGAGGGTCTTGGGGAGGGCTTAAGACCGGGGCTCCGCGAAGGATTTGGAGACGATCTAGAGCGGTCGCCGCCAGACCTCACGGACACTGACGCCCACGGTGCAGAAGAGGCCCGCAGCGAGTGCCGAGTGCAAGGCTGTCACTTCCACGGGGAGTCGCAGCAGGACGTTGGTGATCCCAACGCAGACCTGAGCGGCGCCCATCACGGCGGCGAGCATTAGCCATCGCTGGGTCGATGCATGCCCGCGTGCCATGTAGGCGGTCGCGGCGAGGGCGAGGACGACCGTGTACCCGACGGTTCTGTGGAAGAGGTGAAGTCCCTGGATTCCGGTCCAGGTCGGGAAATATTCTCCGTTCATGCAGGTCGGCCAGTCCGGGCAAACGAGGCCGGCGTAGCTCGACGAGACCAGGCCTCCGAGCACGATCTGTATGAAGAGCAGGGTGCCCGTGGCAGTCGTCGCGACCCGCAGTGTCGGGGACGCAGGCGCTGCGCCAGCAAGATGACCAGAGATTCGTAGAAGACGTCTTGCAAGCACGACGACCGAGAGTGCGAAAGCATTCCCCGTGACCAGGTGGGACGTGACGGTCCAGGAAGCCAGGAGTTCGAGCACGGTCAGCCCGCCCAGAATGATTTGAGTCGCGAGCACGATGGCGGATACCAGCAAGCCCATGCGCATTGCACGGCCGAGGGTTGGCAGCCGGAGGGTCAGCGCGCCCAAAGCTAGGAAGACGAGGCCGACGCTGCCTGCGAGGACGCGGTGGCCCCATTCGAAGGCGATCTTGAAGTCGAACTCGGGAATGACTTCGCCGAAGCAGAGCGGCCAGTCTGGACACGATAAGCCTGCGCCGTGTGCGCGCACGAGGGCGCCGAGCACGATCAATACGTAAGTGACGGCAGCGAGACCGACAAAGCCGTAGGCCAAGCGACGGGCCGTTTCGTATTCAGGCGAGCCGGGTGCTGGCGTAGCCAATGGGGAGGGCGTTGAGACCAAGGTCAGCTTCTCTTTCGTTGGGTTCCGGCTCGAGCCATGTGCCGGAGCGACTGGACTTTAGGAGACCGCTCGGGGCGTCGCGCGGGTCCCGTTGTTGCGGGATCGCATCTCTGCAAAATCGAGCGAGTGTGTTTTTTTAGACACTACTTTACCCGCGGGTAGAGACTGATTTCACGGTTGCGGGATCGAGCCTTCAGAACTCTGGGGAAGTCGTCGATAGCACTGTTGTTATGGTAAACGCACAGATGACTCGAGATACAAACGATGATCCACGCAAGCTCATCAAAATGGTGGCTCGCATTTCTGAACTCGCCGGCAGCCACGCGGTTTGCTCGGTCGTAGTTGGCGTTGCGGCGAAGGAGGGCGACCTCCTCTTCCCCGACTATTTGGACTATCTGGAAAGCGCGCTCCGCGTCGAAGACCAGATCTACCGAATGACGAGGGAACGCGCAGTCCTATACCTGTCCGATGTCGACGCGACCTGCGCGGCTGAGGTTCTGGTCCGGATGTTCAGCCAGTTCTGCGATGAGTTCCCGAGCTCCGAACAGCCCGAATTTGAGCAACGCATGCTCGAAGTTACGGCGGGTGTCGGTCAGCTCACTGTGAAGGACGTTCTCACGAGCGTGTTCGGACAGAAAGAGGTCGTTCACTAGACGTCACCGTGTGCCGCGGCCTAGCCGCGTCCACAGTACGCCTAGCCGCGTCTAAAACACGTCTAATGCCGTGCGAAGATGGCAGCGAGTCGACTCGCCCAGGGTCCGGCCACGCCTGCGCCTATCGCTTTGCCGTCGAGCTCTACGATCGGCACGACGCCGCGAACCGTGTTCACACTCATGAGTTCATGTGCGTCGTTGAGCGACTCGCCGGAGATCCAGGTTTCGTAGAGTTCGGGATAGTCGTCGCGTACGATCGCTAGGCCGAGGCCCTCGACGCCCCCGGCCTCAAGGGTCGGGGTGATTAGTCTTCCGTCTGCGAGCACCGCGAGGCAGTTCGAGCGACTGCCCTCGACGAGGTTCCCCCCGGCATCGAATAACAGTACTTCGTCATAGTCGCTGTTCGCGACGTCTTCGCGGCTGCGGTCGTAGGCGTTCACGTCAACGTATTTCGTGTTCGCGCGAAATTCGCGTCCGGGATGGACGACGCTTGATGTGGCGGCGCGCCAGGCAGCTGGCAAGGGGGCGTAGGCGCGCGAGGTGGCGATTAGTTCCGGGGCTTCGCCTGGCAGATGCGACCATTCGACGCGAACGATGCCGTCGGCTCCGCCGAACGACTCGGCTGCGGCTTCGAGGAACGTGCGTTCAATCTCGCGTCGACCGGGGACAGGAAGTCCAAGGCGCCTAGCATCTCGCCGCAAGCGGGTTGCGTGTCGTTCGAGTCGTTCGACACGACCGCGACTCACTTTCGCCGTTGAATACGAACCGAGGCGCCGAGCAGGGTTGCTCGACGCCTCGATGTTTTCGTTCATTCCGAATGCCTTCGCAAAGACAGCGCGCTAGCGCTGATCCATCGGCGTGTAGTCCGTCTCGTTCGGGCCCGTGTAGATCTGGCGCGGTCGGCCGATCTTGAACGCCGGATCCTCGTGGAGTTCCTTCCACTGCGCGATCCAGCCCGGGAGGCGGCCGATGGCAAACATGGCGGTGAACATGTTGGCCGGGGTGCCGATCGCGTTGTAGATGACGCCTGAGTAGAAGTCGACATTCGGGTAGAGCTTGCGCTCGACGAAGTAGTCGTCCTTCAGCGTGATCTCTTCGAGCTCCTTGGCGATCTCGAGCAGAGGACTGTTGATGCCCATGCGTTCGAGGACATCGTCACAAGCCTTCTTGATCACCTTCGCGCGCGGATCGTGGTTCTTGTAGACGCGATGGCCGAAGCCCATGAGCCGCGCACTCTCGTCGCCACTCTTGGCGCGTTCGAGGTAGTCCCGCGCGGTTGAGCCTTCGGCGTGAATCGATTCGAGCATTTCGATCACGCTTTGATTTGCGCCCCCGTGGAGCGGCCCCCAAAGCGCGTTGATCGAGGCCGAGA
Source organism: Myxococcota bacterium (assembly GCA_041440805.1). GTDB lineage: Bacteria > Myxococcota_A > UBA9160 > UBA9160 > UBA4427 > UBA4427. The sequence goes on from JASDVF010000072.1 coordinate 28,871, forward strand.
TCGTCCCGAACAGATTAACCATCGAGGAACCGACGAGTCGGGCCGTCGACGTCGAGCAGTTCTGCTCATGATCGGCATGGAGGATGAAGAGCAGGTCGAGCGCGTTACGCACGACCGGGTCGACTTCATAGTCCTCGCACGGGTTACCAAACATCATCCGCAGGAAGTTGCCGACGTAGTCGAGACTATTGAGCGGATAGAGGAACGGTTGACCGATCGAGTGCTTGTAAGCGTAGGCCGCGAGGGTCGGAAGCTTGGCGATCAGGCGGTGTGCCGAGATTTCAACCTGGCGCATGTCTCTTGGATCAAGCGAGTCCGGGTAGAACGTCGCGAGCGCACCGACCGTCGTCGAACACGCGGCCATGGGATGCGCGTCCTTCGGCAGAGCCGAGTACATCTTCTTGAAGTCCTCGTGGAGCATCGTGTGCCGACTGATCGTCCCGCTGAAGTTCTCGAGTTCGATCTGAGTGGGCAGCTTGCCGTAGATCATGAGGTAGCTGACCTCCATAAAGCTGGACTTCGCGGCGAGCTGCTCGATCGGGATGCCACGGTACCGGAGGATGCCTTCTTCTCCGTCGATGAAGGTGATCGCGCTCTGGCAGGATCCAGAGTTGGCGTAGCCGGGGTCGAGCGTGATGTAGCCGGATTGGGCGCGGAGCTTGGTAATGTCGATGCCCTTTTCACCTTCAGTGCCCTCGATGACATTGAGTTTGAGGGTTTGGCCTCCGACCTTGAGTTCTGCTGTTTCGCTCATAATTTCTATCCTCTCTAGTTTCGCGCTTCACGGCTCGGCGAAGCTTTCCGGTTGTTTTGCAGTTCGGTCCTGGACCCGGAGGGCTCGCCGCGAAGCGGATGGAGGATTTGGGTTCGAGGGCGGCCCATTCCTGCGGCCATTCGACTCAAAACTCCCGGAGCCCGATCGGCCTATTCGCGCAGCGCTCCTTCACAGACTGAGCCGCGAAAGAGCAAGAAGGGCGGATAGACGGATTGCTACGGAGCCCGATTCCCGAAACTCACCCGTTGGCTGAGAAGGCTGTCGGCATTTCCGAGCGGGCGGCTGTTCGCGAGGTCCGACGAGTCGTCGGGGATTGCGGCGGAACAGTGCAGCGCTGGGTTGCAGCAAACCTGATCTGAACGGGGGTCACCGGGGATCTGGACCGCTGGCAGATTAGCGAAACGAGTCCCTATTGGCTCGGAGGATTCCTGAAAAACTCTATGAATGCGAGGATATAGGGACTTCTGTGCGCTCGGTTAGGCGCTTGCGAGCTAGACTGCGGATCGAGTGTTCCCGCCCTCCGAGGAATTCCGTCCTCGCCCCTGGGCGGTAGGATCTAGGCGATCTAAGAACCGGCCATGCGGGCGTTCTCGTCCGCAATAGGACTTCAAAATCGATGGCGGATGTGAACCCTCAGGAACTCTCGGCGCTTCATGCCGAGTTCACGGCCCAGGTGGCTGATCGCGGAGCGCCCGCCAGCGCGCTTGCGATGCTACTCGACGACGCGGCGGCGGAAATGCGTGTTGCGCTCGTCCGCAAACTCGATCGCAGCACCCAGCGCGGGCTCTACCGAAAGGTCGAGGGATTTGAGGCGCTGTCGCTGGTGGATCTCGTGCCCGCGGATCGTGGGGATCTGGAAGAAGTGCGGCATCTCGGGCTGAATACGCTGCCGGCGTTTCGGGTTTTCGAGAAACGTTTCTGTCGCTTGCCCGGGGTTGATACGGCGAAGCCAGAGATGCTCGCGGGGTACAACTTTCAGACGATGAGTCCGGTGACGGGTCCTGGGTATTTCGTGGCCGTGGATGATGTCGATACGCGCGAGGTGTTGGTCGACTACCGGCAATTGCCCGAAACGCATCCTGAAGGTTGGCCGCCGATCCGCTCGAATGAACGGGGTCTGGCGCGCTTCGTTTACGGCTTCATGGTCGATCGCCTTCGGCGTGTTTCAGAGCATGTGACGATCGGGGCGGCTGCTCGTGATGGGCGTGAGCTCGGCAGTTATTTCGCGCTAACTCGCCACGACGGATAACGGCGCTCAACTGCGGCCTCGCGCGAGTGCGCTCAGCCGCCGGCGCGCTTGACCTTGAATCCGCGGGCTTCGAGTTCAGCGACAAGGGTGTCGCGATGGTCGCCCTGGATTTCGATGATGCCGTCCTTCAATGCGCCGCCAGTCCCGCACTTTCGCTTGAGATCGCCCGCGAGCTTTTGGAGTTCCTCGGCATCGACCGGGACGCCGGTGACCGTTGATACGGTTTTACCTTTGCGGCCTTTGGTCGACCGCGCGACGCGTACGATTCCGTCGCTCGCCGCGATGGTCGCGGCGGCATCACGCGCCTCAATTCGGGCTCTAGCGCTCTTTCCACGACACTTACAGCGAGACTCCGTTTTCCCGCATGCGGGGCACATTCGTCCCTGTTCGCTCGAATAGACGAGCCTTGATCCGTCATCACGTGCCATGACCGTGCTACTCGCTTCCGCCTAATAGGCGCCGATGGTCGACCATGATACATCGATCTTGAATGACGCCGATCCCCGCGTCGCGAAGTCGTCGTGCCGCCTCGCCGTGATGAATTCCGAGCTGCATCCAAACGGCGCGCGGTCGCGGATTCAAGCTGAGGATTTCATCGACATGGGCAGCGACGTGCTCCGAAGCACGGAATAAATTGACGAGGTCGACCGCTTCGGTCACTTGGTCGACCTGAGGCTGGCAGGGTTCGCCGAGGGCGCGGTCGAGTTTGGGATTGACCGGGAGGATTCGGTAGCCCGCGCGCTGCATATATAGAGGGACGCGGTGCGCGTCCTCGCTCGGGTCCTCTTTCGCTCCGATGACGGCGATCGTCTTCGTTGCGGCAAGTAAGCGACGGAGTTCGTTGTCGGATTCTTCGAACACAGCGGTCATCGTTCAGGTCGATCCTCTTGTCTACTACCAGGCACGCCGAGGTCTGAGCGGCGCTCGGCCGATTTGGTGTCAGCGACGTGGATTCCCGGCGTCGCTATATAGTGAGTCGCCACCCATTCGTTTTAGGGGTCTGGCTCATCGCGCGCAACGTTAGCCGGTTTCCGAAGACCGCTCCGATGCTTCGCGATAGGTAGATTTCCTCGACACCTCGGAGCGCAACCGATACGGTCCCGCACCATGGTATACCGACCTCGCCCTTTCGGGGGTTTCCGCGCGCAACTACGGGTAGTTGCGTCGATCCTTTGTCTCTCAATCGCAGGGCCAAGCCTTGCTGAGAGCGCCGCCGGTGGGGTCCGCGACCCCGTCGAGGGCCTCTTCGAGACAGTCCTACCGAACGGCCTGAAGGTCGTTCTTCTCGAGGACCATCGCACGCCTGTGGTCGCGGTCCAGATTTGGGTCGACGCGGGCTCTGCGGATGAATCGTTTCATACGGGCATCGCGCATCTTTTTGAACACATGATGTTTAAGGGCTCGAAGAACATTGATGAAGAGGTGCACGCGCAGCTCATCAACGAGCGTGGCGGTCGGATCAATGCCTATACGAGCCGCGATGTCACCGTCTATCACGAAGACGTGACCGCCGAGTCGTTGCCCTTGGTGATCGATCTCGAGGCCGAGCGGTTCCTGAATCTCGACATCTCCGCATCGACTCTCGAGAGCGAACGCGAAGTCGTGCTAGAGGAGCGTCGGCTGCGAACCGAAGACACCCCCGACGGTCGAGGCTTCGAAGCGCTGGCCGCATTGGTGTGGCAGGCCCATCCCTACCGCTGGCCGACAATTGGCTGGCGCTCGGATGTGGAGAACGTGACGGTCGAGGCGTGTCAGGCGTTTTTTGACACCTACTACGCCGCGAACAACCTAACGGTCGTGATCGTGGGCGACTTCGATACGGCGACGACCGCAGCGCATATTGAGCGCGCCTTCGGCCGGCTGCCTTCGGCAGAACGAATTCCGCGTAACCCGACCACGGTCATCGAACAGCGCGGCGAACGCCGTGCGGACGTTTTCTTTGACGCGAAGATCCCGCTGCTCTTTGTGGGCTGGCATACGCCACCTACGGGACACGCAGATGGCGAAACCCTCGACATCGCTAGCCAGATTCTTTCTGGCGGGCGATCGAGTCGCCTCTATCGCTCCTTGGTCTATGACGCGGAAAAGGCGCTCTACGCGCACGGTAGTTATTGGGAAATGAGCGACGCGGGGATGTTCTATGCATCTGCGGGCGCACGCCCGGGCGTGCCCCTCGACGAGGTTGAGGCGCTCTTTATGGCGGAAATTGACCTTGTGGCGACGGAGGGCGTGACGGACGAGGAAGTCGCACGCGCCAAGCGCCAGATGGAAGTGAGTCTGATCAACCGCTTCGCGACCAACCATTCGTTGGCAAGCCGAGTTGGACGCGAGATCGTTGCCTTTGGTCGCGTCCGGCCCTTAGGCGAGCGAATCGCTGCGATTCGTGCCGTAACCGCGGACGATGTTAAGCGCGTTGTGAAAACGTATCTGACCGACGAAGGGCGCAATGTGATTCGCGTTGTGCCGCCGCCTGCCGAACCCGACGAGGCGACAGAAACCGATGACGTCGCGATGACGACACTAGAAGGAGGTGCTCGATGAGAAAGCGACAGATAGAGAAGCTTGCCGCATCGCTCTCCATGCTCGTTCTTGTGTCCGGCATTGTGACAGGTTGTGCTGTTTTGCCTGCGAGTCTCGGCGGTCCGGCCACGCCGGCTTGGGAATTGCCGCCACCGCCGCCGGCCGAGGGCGCGATCGTGCCGGAAGGTGCGCTGCATAGAAAGGAACTTCCGAACGGAATGTCGATCGTCATTCTCGAAGACGATCGTCTTCCGCGGGTGTCCTTCGGTCTCGAAGTAAGGCGAGGTGCAGGCAGTGTTGCACCTTCGCAGGCAGGGATCGCGGCGATTGCGGCTGAAGTGATGCAGCGAGGCGCGGGTGACCGTGATGGCCTCGCGCTGGCCAAGGTCGTTGAGGATGCCGGCGCATCGCTTTCGGTTTCTGCGGGTTGGGACACGACGGGTGTCTCGCTCTCGGGATTGTCGGAGGATCGTGCGCTCTTGATGGAGATCCTCGAAGACGTGGCTCTTCGTCCGCGCTTCGATCAAGAGGAGTTCGATAAAGCAATGGCTGAACATCAGGCGGGGCTCATCGCCGCGCAGGATGATCCCGCGACGCTGATTCGCTGGCACGTGCTGCGTGCGCTCTATGAGGGGCATCGATATGGATTGCCTCGCAGTGGAACGGCGGAAACCGCAGCAAGCTTTGATCTTGCTGTCGCTCAGGCCTATTGGACGGACCGTTTTGTACCGCGGGATACGATTTTTTGGGCAGTAGGCGACGTCGATGCCGAGAGCTTGGTCGCGGATGTGCAGCGTGTCTTTGGGGACCTTCCGGATGTCGAAGGTGTACCGAAAACGCCGCCGCCCGCGGGCCGAACTCCCCTCGCGCGCCGCATCATTGTGGTAGATAAGCCGGATCTCGGCCAAGCCCGAATCATCCTTGCTCACGAAGGCATTTCGCGCACAGAGCCCCTTCGGATTCCGATTGATCTCATGAACGACGCGTTAGGCGGCAGCGGGTTTTCGTCGCGCTTGATGAAGAGCGTTCGGTCGGATGCCGGCCTGACGTACGGCGTGGGTTCAGGCTATTCGCTGCGTTCGCAGCCGGGCCCCTTTTCGATCTCGACCTTTACTCGCAAGGAAAAGGTCCGCGAGGTCGTGGACCTTCTGCTCGAAGAGATGGAAGCAATTAGTGACGAGCGGCCGATCAGCGAAGAAGAGTTCGGGAAATTCATCAGCTACAACGTCGGCCGCTTCGGGCTCTCGCTTGAAACGAGCGCGTCGGTGCTTTCCTCTTTGGTCGATCTAGAGGTGCACGGCCTTCCGACAGATTCCCTCGATACTTATCGAAGTCGGATTCGGGCAATGACCCTCGAAGAAGTTCGCTCCGTTGCAAAGAGCCATTTACATCCCGATCGAGTCGCGATCGTATTGCTCGGCCCGGCGGAAGACCTCGTTCCTCAGATGGAAGGGCTCGGCGTCCGGGAGATCGAGATCTGGCAGCCCTAGCGTCCGAAGATGTCGAGGATGTCCGAGCCGCGTACGTAGCGGGATGGATGGATGGCCTCTGATAGTTCAGTGAGGCTGATGCCCTCGGGCTGAATGGATTCGAGCCACCGGCTTTGAATGCGTCGGAACTCGCCAGGCGAGAGGCCGAGGCGCCGGTGGTAGCGGAAGAGGGAGTCGAGACGGTCGAGGGTCGCGTAGGCCTCGAGCAAGGTGCTGGGCCGGTTCTTCACGAATCGTCGCAGCTCGAAACCTATCACGCGCCGGGTGCGGGTCGTTTCGAGATAGCGATCGAGAGCTTCCTGAAGAACGGTTCGGACTTCGCCGGCTCGCTCGCCATCGTTCCCGAATAGCGACTCGTAGAGTTCGATCGCTGCTTCTGCGTCCGCCGCGTCGAGTCTCGCTCCTGTGACTGGAACCGCTCCCGTGCTGCTCGCACTGGCTGCGAGGGCGAGGTCGTCGATGATGGCGGCACCCTTAACACGTGCAATCTGTACCGACTGAGCGGTAGGTCGCGCATCGACGTCGAGTTCGAGAAGTCGTTCCGGTCGATTGAGGGGCGGGAGGCTTGGTGCGAGCGGAGTCTTGATCGGCTCTTCCGTGGGGCCGAAGGCGCCACTGAGTTCCGATCGAGAGGCACCGGTCGGGATGACCGAAATGACCTGGTCGAGTAGGTCGCCGGCAGAAAAGCTGAAGTCGGCTGCGGTGAGGAGCCCGTTGTTAGGGCGGTTCGCGCTGGCGGATACGGTTCTGAAGAACGCGGGGAGTGTCGAATCAAGGGGGTTCTCAAGGCCGAAGCGTGTGTTCTTGCCGGCGCCGATCTGCATGATCGAAGCCAGGCCGAAGTCGATCGAGTTCGCCATGATGACTGCGCCACCATCCTGGGTCGATGCGCCGTCGGCGACGTTCGTAACGCCTGCATTTCGCCTAACTAGGCCGATCTCCGCCGCCTCGACGAAGATGCCAGCTATGCCGCCGGGCGTCGAATTTGAATCGCCAACTGCGGCAACATCGCCGAGGGCCACAATGCCGCCCGAATGATTGATCGAAAGATTTCCACCGACAGCGAGGCGTTCCCCAGAGCCCATCACGAAGTCGCCGTCGCCAGCACTCTGAAAGGTGAGGTTGCCGTTGCCCTTGCCGATGGTGGCTATGCCCGAGAGATTCTCTCGGCCCACCGTAAAGTCATTGAGCCCGCTTGGTGTTGCGCCGGCTCGGTAGTTGGCAAGCTTTTCGGCAAGGCCGTCGGTGCCGTTGGTTAGGTCTGTGACATTGCCGATGGCTTGCTTAAGCAGCTCAATGCGGTCGCCGTCTTCGATGTCTCGAGGATTGTCCGGCACGCTAAGCGCTGTCGAGACGAAGACGATGTCGCCCTCGGTGAAGACACCCTGGTCAGAATTTTCTGCTGTCTCATCGATCCCGTCGGCATCGCTGTCCGAGCGCGTTCCGAACTGAACGACGGGTGTTCTCCCATCCTCGTTCGCATCGAATACGACCCACAGGCTGCCCAAACGTTCATTGGGATCGGCGACCGGGAAGCTGCCGACGCGACTGTCCCAACCTAGATTGCCTTGGAAGAGAACTTCTCCATCGGTTTGGACCAGCAGGTCGACGTCGGTGGGCGCAATCGTCATCGCGTCGATGTCGCGGAAGACGTCGCCGCCGAAGAGGATATCCCGGCCGATGGCTGTGAGGGACTCGCGCAGGATGATGCGGCCGCTATACGCCTGGTCGCCTGTTGTTGAGATCGTGACATCAGCGCGCGGCGCCGAAGAATCCGGCAGGGTCGGATTGAAGTTGTCGATCACGATCTCATCGAAGCCAATCGTTTCGAGAGAAGCGAGCGCCAGTGCCGGGAAGTCGAGTGGGTCCGCATCCGGGGTGTTGAATTCGTAGTCACCCACTCCGGGGGCGAGTTGATCGAAATCGAAGGTGAGCTGATTTTCGGTTGCGTCCGTGCTCGTCGATTCGATCGTCAGGTTCGAGTTACGCGTATCGTCTCGAAGGTTGTCGCCGAATACGAAGTTGTCTCCCGTCGTCTTGAGCGTGATGCCTATGCGGTCGAGGCTCGAGCGCCGGAACGTCTCGAAGATATTCACACTCGTGACGTTGAGGAGCTGGGAATAATTGCTCGGGCGAACGAGGCGAGTGCTTCCGAAATCTCCGTCTTGGGTGATCGTGACTTGGGCTCGGTCCAGGACGTCGGGATCGGAGGAAACGCGACCGCGTTCGCTGTCGGCTTCGAAGCGGGTGCGGAAGGTGTCGCTGGCCAATTGGATATTGGGGGAGTCGAGTTCGAGTTGCGTTGCGCCGCGCCCGACGAAGTGGATGTCGTTGGACGCGATTCGGACCGTGCCCTGGAAGCCTGAATCGACGGAGAAGATGTCGGCGACCGTGTCGTCGGTTCGGTCGATCGTGACGGAAACTCCCTCTCGAGTGCTGACCCGGCCGAGTCTGACGTTCCGTGCGGCTGCGCCAAGCGCCACAAGGCTCGTGACGTTGAGGCTGCCTTCGACTGAATTCAGGTCGACGTCATCCCATTCGCCCGCGCCGAGGGCCGCTGTGAATACGGTGGTATCGAAGTCGGCTGCTTGGCTGACTGTTAGGCTGGATGCTTGAGAGGCGTCGGACTGGGTAATCGAGCCGAGGCCCGTGAAGTCGATGGTTGCGAGACCGTCGTCGATGTCGTTGTCGCCGTCGTTGTCGGCATCGTTGGGATTTAGGCGGCGCGTCGCGGGGCCGGCGCGGAGGACAATCGTGTTGCCCAGCAGGTTCGTGATGCTCGAGCCTCTGAATACCAGCTCGCCCATATCATTATCGGTATCGATCGTGACTGAGGGTTGGAAGATGAGGACGCCGGCCTCTAGTTGAATCGTGCCGTCTTCGGCGTCCACGGAAATGTCTGAACCCGCATCGACGAAGATGTCGTTGATCGCGAAGGCGAAGACGTTGTTGAGATCGTAGGCTCCCCCAGTGCTGAGGAAGGTGATGTCGCGGCCAGTCGGGACCAACTCGTTTCCGATTTGAAGATCGCTGCCGCCGACTTCATTTGCTGAGAACTGGACGTCGCCGAAGGTGCTGTTGAAACGAAGCTGGGTGGCGAGGGGATCGCCGTTCGCTTCTTCGTTGGTACCTGCGCCGAGGTGCCCAGCGATATGCCATCGGTCCGGGAGCTCGTCTGCGTCGAAGCTGGCGTCCTGTCGGATTGATAGACTGACTGGGCCGCGACCATCTTCAAGATCAAAGCGCGTTGGGTCCGCCGCATCTTGAGATTGTTCGGAGAGATTCGTCGTCGCGACGAACTCGGCATTGAGGTCATAGCCTTCGATGATGAGGTTGGGATCGTTGAAGTCGGCATCATCGCCGTCGCCGAGTGCCGCCGTGACAGGCGTGCCGCTTCGGTCACCGGCGAGGATGTGCCCTCCGCTTAGAGCATCCATAGGATCAAGCTCGCTCGAAGCGCCGAGTGCCTGAAGGATGACCGTGTCGCTTCGGAGCCGGAGTCGAAGGTTTTCGAGTGGGTCTCCAGCCATCGGGTCCAAAGTCGTGCCCGTAAGCTTTAAGTCGTTCCCGGCACTTGCGCTCAATTGGATGACCCGAGCTTCAAGGATGAGGCGCGCCGGCGCGCTCAGGTCGAGGGGGAGGGCGGTGAAATCGGGGTCGCGGAGATCGAAAATGCCCGCGTCGTTCCGGAGAGCGAGGATGCTAGGCAGGACTCCATTCGTGAACTGGCTGACCGCAGGGAGGCTAGAAAATCCGTAGTTCTCATCTTGTTGGAAGACGAAGGTCGCAGGATTTGTGGAATCAAAATCGCGAAGGTCAAAGAACGCTCCGGTCGTTGAGACGACGCTGCCTCGGTCGTTTCCGGGAATCCCTTCGGTGCCGAGGCCATCACCAAAGCCGTCGCCTGCGATGAGTTCGATATGCGGCGCGCGGATCGTGATGCCTGAATTGACGGTCAGGTTTCCGGGGTCATTCAGGCCGGAACGGAGGCGGATACGAGCAGCGGTGAGTGCGGCGCCACTCGCGTTGAACGCGCGAGATAGAGTGTCCGTGTAGTTGAAGCTTGAAACGCCGCCGAGGGTAAGCGCCGCGCCGTTCCATGCGAAGGCGTCGTCGACGAGAATGGCCGCGCTGCTGCCCTGAAGCCCGATCAAGGTCAGCATCGTGTTCCGAATTTGGCGGTCGTCTTCGAAGCCGCCCGTGCGCAGGTCGACCGAGCCGTAGTCGGAGCGTAGGGAGTACGCGACCCGCTCCGTTGCAGTCCCGAAGGTGTCTGTCGGGCCCGTTAGGCCAAAGTCGTCAAGGGTGGGCAGATGCGTCGCCGCGTCGATGCCAGCATCCTGGCGGAAGGAGAAGGACCTTGCCGTCGTACCGTTGCTCTGGAAGACGTTGTCATCATCATCGCGGTAGGCGACTTCGGAAGCGCCCTGGATTTCAGCGTAGTTCGCAGAATTCGTATTCAGCGACTCGTCGCCGCCGCCAGCGCGAAGTTCGATGCCATTCGATCGGAGCTTGGTCGGCGTCCCACCCGATGTTTCGAAGACGAGATCTCCGAAGCCGCGATCCGCTGCGAGCAGCGCGAGTCGATCTCGAGCGCGAAGCTCAGTGCCTTCCTCGATCGTCAGCGTACCGCCTAGCGTCTCGCCGTCGACGTTGGTGGAAAGGTCCACCGTTCGGCCAGCTTGAAGCACCAGTTCATTGGCGGCGCCTACGACGTTTTCGATGACGAAGCCATTGCCCGGAGCGAGGTCATCGGTGATGAGGAGGCTGCGGGGCGTCGTGATCGTTAGGCTCTCTAGGTCGAAGAGCGAAGCGAGTGTGCCGAACTCAACAGAGTTGTTTGGGTCGAGATCGCCCGCTGTCGCTTTCAGCAGAAGACCGCCGTTCAAAGTCACCCAGCTGCGTCCGGCATCCGAGCCGGGAGTGAGGCCGCCCGAGGGCGCGCTGTTAAGCCCTGCAGCGTCATCGATACGGAGGGTGCCGTCTCGGGATTCAAGCAAAATGCGCTGGCCGTTAGCGCCGATCGTAGCGGTTCCGAACGCGCCATCCGTACCCGAGCCACTTTGGCCGCCGAAGTAGATCTCAGGAACGTCCGTGCCTGCCGCGCTTGCGACCGTGAAGTCGCCATCCTGGAGGATCGAGACCGCTCCGGGGCGGAAGCCGGTGGACTGGTCACGAAGCTGGAGACCCGAGTAGCTACCCACCGCCGTACGCTGTTCGTCGAAATCGGGGTCATCGACTTCCGCAAGAACGAGGAGGTTTTCGGAGCTGGTCGTTCCGTCCCCAACGGTGATAAGGATTTCGTCCGCGTTCAGGCGAGTGCCGTTCGTGTCATCGCCGGCGAAGGTGAGCCGTGTTGCGGTCGGGGCGGCGATCTCGCTTTCGTTGCGCTGCTCGGGTGCGGCCGCAGCGCTGATCGTAATCTGTTCTGCGGTGAGGGTGGTGTTCTCGTTGAAGGTCACGGCGTAGTCACCGTCGATACGAATCTCATTTTGATTCGTGAAGGAAGTTCGGCCTCCTTCGAACGCAACGCCGATGAGGTCGGTGGAAATGGTCGACCGAGTATCGCCTGTGGCCAGGAGGGTCACGGTATTGGTGCCACCAGAGAAGGTGACGTTGCGTGCATCGATCGTGATGCCCGAAGAGATCAGTGTGGCGTCCGCTGCGCCACCGATCGTGATCCCGCTCTCCCCGAAGCGGCCTGCGTCGACATCGATGCCACTCGCATCCGCTGCAACGATCGAGAGCAAGCCATTCTCGACAGCGTCCTGATCGACGCTTGCGATCAAATCGTCGCTCCCGTCGGTGAGGATGGTGCTCTGTGTCGTGTTAAGGATGCCTTGTATGGCGATGGTCTGAGTTGTGGTGGAGCCGATCGTGAGATTGCCGCCGCGCGTTCGGATCGTCGTGTCGTTCTGGATCTCTATCCGCCCGCCCTCGTCGATTGAAGTGAGGGGGTTCATTGCATCGGTTGGGACGAAGGCGATATCGACTGAAGTGAGATCGGAATCATTCGGGTCGAGCCGATTCGCGTCGATCGTGATGTCTCCGCCTTCGCGTCTAACGACGTTACCTGCGTCGTCGAGGATTGCGCGACTTGAATCGAGGAGCGCGCCGTCGAGCAAGACGTTTCCGGCGTTATTCGAGCTTCGTCGCCCTGATGCGAGCGTGATGTTGCCACCGCCACTCACGAGTAGAGCATTGCTTGTGAGTTCGAGATGTCCGGTATCTACGAGAACTTGATCGTTCCCGCTTTGAGACGTCTGGATCCCGACGGCTTCGGCGTTCAGGATGATCGCGCCGCCCACGCCGGGGTCATCGGTCGGTCGCGACGTGTCGATGGTGCCATCGATGAAGATGCCAGGATTGACGGTCTCATCCGGAAGAGCGGCGTTTGCGACTTCATTATTTAGAAAGAGCGTGGAGAAGTCGAGCCCATCGCGGCTGCCAGAGGAGAAGTTAACGATGCCGCCGTCGGTTTCGATCACAGTGCCGGTGGCTTGGTGGACCGAGATGCCTGAAGCGACGACGCCGCCTCCGCCTGTACGCACGTTGGAATTGAAGTTGACGGAGCCGTTCAGTTGATCTGCACCGAAGTCGGCATTCGAATCTCTCTGCGACTGGTCGTTGGCGAAGAAGTTGAGAGAGAGCGCCGTATTCGCCGTGTTGCCCGAGGCATCGCCGACCAAAATGTCGGCGTCCACGTTGATGTCCCCCGCAGCGCGCAGCGTGAGCGTTGCTCGGGTTCCCTGCGCCGCCTGTGCATCTGGAATCAAGATGTCCGTCAGGATGTTGATGTCGCCGTTCATGCCGGCGACTTCAGCAGGATTCAAAAGCGTGGAATTGGTCGCGGTCGAGAGAGTGACGCTGGTGCCGACACCTAGGGCACGTACGAGAAGATCGACCGAGATGTTATTCAGGGGTTGCATCATGCCGTCAGGGTCGGCGGTGCGCAGGATGCCATCGAAGCCGCCGGAGTCGAAGCTGGGGCGAAGGATTTGTTCAAGTGCGTTGCCTAGGCACGACTCGCCGGGAACGCAGACGCTCGCGGAAGCGTCCAGCACGATGTTGATCGTGTAGGGATCGATCAGCCATTCGCCGCCTTGGCCTGCGGGAGCGGAAGCGTCGGGGGTGTTGTCGATGTAGAAGTTTCGTAGGCCGGAGGTTTCGATGAAGCCGCCGTTGCCAGCTAGGTCACCACCGCGCGCGGAGATTGCGCCGGTGAGGTGAGTGAAGTCTTCGGAGAAGAGAATCACGCGCCCGCCGTCGCCGTCGCGCAGCGCATCGGCTCGTACGGAGCTGCCCGCGTCCATCACGAGCGCACGGGCCCGCTGCAGTTCGCCGCGTCCCTGCTGCTCCCCCCCAATTTGAATCGTGCCGCCGCCCGCATCGCCGGAAGCGTCGATCGTGGCGCCGATCAGCGCGATCGTTTCGCCGGTGATGTCGATCGATCCGCCTATTCCGCCTGCGTTCTCGTTCGAGGCGTCGATGACTCCGGAGAGCTCTACACGGCCATTTTTGCCGCCGTCGATTTCGATGGTTCGGGCGAGGATTGCGCCCGGCTCGGCCGCGGTTCCCGTGCCTTGTCGGATGCCCCAGCCGAGTGCGTCTGTGGCGGAGAGGCGAACGTGGCCGGTGCCGGCGGTGATCGTGCCGTGGTTCTCGATCGCGTACTCGTAGTCGCCAGTCGTGCTCGCATTGCTGCGTACCGAGTTCGGAATTTTGATCACGACCGGGTTGTCGAAATCTCTGATGAGCACAGCGTCGCCTGCCGCGATCATCAAGGAGCCGTCGTTGATTTCGATGTGCCCGTAGTTGATGACCCGACGCCCGATCAGTGAGGCGTCCTCCGCTTCGATGTAGCCGCCGTTGTAGGCGATGCCACCGCCTAGCAGGGCAACGAAGTCCATGGGGTTTAATAGGGCTTCGGTGATCGTGCCGGCATCAAGGTAGTGAAGGCTTTCGCCGGCGAGCATGAGAAGTTGGCCGGCAGGTGTGTAGATCTCGCCGATGTTGATGACGTTGCTGCCGTAGAGCAGGACGTCCTGGCTCGCGCTGATGACGCCTTGATTGATGACATCGCCCGTCAATTCGAGGTTAGGCCGATCGAGGTCGCCCGACTGCGCGAGTTCCGCACCTACGGCAACGAAGGTACCCACGTCGATGACGGCTTCGGATCCGATGAAAACGCCGTAAGGACTGGAGAAGATGATCGTATGGTTGTCTGTGGCGTTCGCCGAGCGAACTTGGCCATTGATATGTGCGGCGAAGTCACCGCCTACGATATTGAGGTGCGTCGAGTCGGAGCTCAGCAGATCGAAGGTCAGGACGTTGTCGGCCGGTTGGTCGAGCCCCCCCTCCCATTGCGTTTCGCCATTTTCAACGAAGGATGTGATCGTCGTTTCACCAGAGATGGCATTATTGATCGTGCCGTCCTGCATGGTGGCCTGGTTGGCCGACTCAAACTCATCGCCCGCCCATCCAGTGCCCGGCGATACGCCTATCATCGCGATGACGAGGACCCGCGCAATCGCGCGCTCTAGACGGCTGGTCGGCCGTCCTGCGGTCTCTGCGAAGGGGCTGCTTCTGCGGCCCTTCGAATCAGTAGAGGATGCTGAAGAGGACATGGATCTCGCTGTCTCCGACGTCGATACCGCTCGCGGTGCCGATCACGTTCTCGTTCTTGAGTGCGGTCGCCCAGTCGAGGCGTGCACGGAAATTGGATCGAAATTGAAGCTCAGTGCCAACGCCGGCGCCGATCAGGGTCTGATGGCGCTCGCTGTTAGAGGTCGATGCCCCATCGCGGTTGTTGCGGCGGGCGCGGCCTATGTCGATGAAGGCGCGCAAGGTCAGGTCCCAGTCCGGGCGGCCGTAGACCTGCTGCGGGGCGACACGGAAATCGCCAATCAAAGGCAGGTCGAGGGGCTTACGCGAGACCGGGAAAATTCGCGGGACGTGAAAGCGATACTCAAAGCTCGAGATCACCAAGGTGTCGCCGACACCGGTGGACTGCGGATAACCACGTACGCTGTAGAAGCCGCCGATTGTTCCATTCGCCTGAGGAATGAGCCGCGCCTCGTCGAGTGCGATCTGTCCGCGGACCCCGATAGATATTTCGTGTGCGAGGGTCGAACTCAGATGCGTTGAAGGATCACGCCATCCTTCGGGATTGAAGATCGGCTCAAGGTAGGTTGAGTAACCCACGTTGAAGTCGATGATCGCGTATTTGTCATCCGTGTCGCCGCGTCCGAGAGCGATAAGGTTTTCGTCGTTGATATCGTTGATCTGACCCTGGATGGAAAAATCAATTCCGAGAGTCGAGAGCTGACTGCGCTGTTCAGCATGCAGGCCAAAGCGGGGGATGACTAATACCGCATCGCCCTCGGTCCTATTTGTCCGGTTGTTGACCGTGACGTCGCGGACCCGCATACCGCCCCAAACGTCGACGAAGAAATTCCGATATTGGAAGGCTTCGTAAATGAGTCGGCCGCCGAAGAGTAATTCGTCGCTCTTGATGAAGTCGTTAGCGATTCCGAGTGCGGTCGCCGCTTCACCAGCCTGCGTTCGGCTTAAGTTGAATTCGGCTTCCCACCTGAGGCGATCGACGCCCCACCACGGCATATTTGTGCGCGGAATGAGGTCGAGCCATTCCGGATCACCGCGCCGTCGCGACATCCAGTCGGGGCGCTCGGAGCCGAAGAAGGGCGCCTGGTATCGCGCAGTAAGGGCGTTGACGTCGTCGCGCCCCGCATTCAGATATTCGATTGTGAGGATGTCATCGCGATCGGTGAGCTGACGATGGCTATAGCCGAATCGCGTCTGCCACCGGTTTGTTCGGGTGGTGCCTGTGTTAGTCCCCTGCGCATAAGCGAACCAGGGTTTGGCTTCGAGCACGCGGTAGTCGAGTACGACTTCACCTGGCTCTTCAGCCGGGGAAAGGGCGGCTTCGACGCGTCGTCCCGGGTGGCGGTTTAGGCGGTGGAGGTAGTCTTCGAGGGCGCGACGATCGAGAAGGTCTGTGGCCTCTTCCTCGCCGCTGCCGGCGGGTTGGAGGGGAGAGCCGTTTCGGACGCCTGCGTGGATCTCATTGTCGATCTTCCAATCGCTTTTGACGCGGTCACCGCCGGCGATGGTTCGGATCTGTGAAATGCGGCCGATGCGAACTTCGAGCGAAAGGGCGTCGCGATCTGTGGGGCGTAAGTCTTGTTCATTGGCAAGATCGAAATCGCTCGCGGCGGGTCGAACATCTACTCCGTAGAAGCCGGCCTCATGAAGTCGATTGACGACCGCACTTAACAGCGACACAACCGCAGTGGCATCGAGGGAGCGGGTGGGCGACGTGCTGCTGAACTGGAGCATTTCAGCGGGTTCGCCTTCGACCGGTTGCGACCAACCGCTCGCCGTTTTGCGCAACGCCACTTCGACGGGAAGCAGTGCTTCGATCGACGGATTGTCGGGATGCGAATGCGCGAACTCTATTTCGATTGCGCCTACGCGATAGGTAAGCCCCGTCACCTCATCGTCGATCAAGCTTTGCGCACTCGCAGAACTGGAAAACAAAAAGAGAGCGAGCAGCAAAACCGTCGCGAAGCCATAGGGAATGGCACGCGTTGAAAGAGGCGTTGAAAGAGGCGTCGAAAGAGGC
>JASDVF010000072.1:45649-59190 GCA_041440805.1 Myxococcota bacterium
GCCATAGGGAATGGCACGCGTTGAAAGAGGCGTTGAAAGAGGCGTCGAAAGAGGCTTCGGGGCAATTCCCAAGTGTCGCTTCGGGTAGGTCGCAGGGAACGGCCGGGACATGGTGGTCGGGTCTTCTCGTCGTCGCAATAGAGGTGGACTTCCACGCCGGGGCAGCGCATAGGCGCTCCCCGTCGGGTCTGGGTGTCGAGGCTCGGAGGGGAAATTGCGGCCAACCAGGGTGTTGGCGCTCGCAATCGGTGGCTGGGGACGCGCTCGGTGGGGCAAGGTGATCGACCCGCAATGGCGGCGGGCGAACGATAGCGAGATCCGCTCGTCAACTCCCCCGGTTGACGCCGAAAAGCGCAGCAATATTGCGGCTTTGTTGCCCTTTTCTGGCGGCTTCTTGCAGGCCGCTTGCCGGCACTCCAACTTTGATTCGATTGGAAGCAAGCTGGCGGCAATTGGTTCCCAGAGGGGCACGATTCTTTGCCGATCGCATTTCATTCCAGAGAATATACTTGCAGACCGACCGGTCGGTCTGTATTTTAATCCTCATGCCAGCCAATTCGCCCACCAGCCTCGATGACGAAGTCGAGATCCGCCCGCCAGATAGCCGGGACAAGATCTTGGAGATCGCCGAGGGGCTATTCGCCTACGGGGGGTATTCGGGAGTTGGGATGCGACAACTCGCCGCGATGGTCGGGCTTTCAAAATCCGCGCTCTTTCACCATTTCCCGACGAAGATCGATCTCTACGGGGCGGTGCTCGATCGCGTCTTGGTTCGGATCGAGCATGGGTTGAATGGCGCTGCGATTCAGGAAGGCGACCCCGTCGCGCAGCTGGATGCCTGGGTCGACGCGGTCGTCTGCACCCTCGCGGAAGATGCGCCCGCCGGACGATTGATGATGCGGGCGCTCGTGGACGAAGAACCTTTCCCGGCAATCAGTCTAGGAGCGGGCATGAACGGCGCCGAGCCGGATCGCGAGCTGATGGTTTTCGAAGTTCGTCTCGCCGGGATTGTGGAGCGTTTCGGCGGATTGCTCGAGCGCGGCGTTGCCGAAGGCGTTTTTCGAGCGGTTCCGACCGGGGACGCAATCTTGAACGTGATCGGCACCTTGGTTTTCTATTTCGCCTCCGGCGACCTCGGTGAGGCCCTGATCGGCGAATCCATCTTTTCACACAGCGCCGTCGGTCGACGACGTCGCGAAGTTTCAGAATTCATCCGCCGGGGATTGCTCGCGTGAGCTGCCTAGGCGCAACGAACACGCGCCCTGCCACAAATGACTTGACCCAAACTAAGGCGCCTAACAAATAGGCACTGAGGAGAACTAGACCATGGAAAAGCTGCTTTCTGAATACCGACGCCCCCTCGGCGATTTTGATCTAGTCGACTTCAAGGACCAAGCGGTGATCGAGGGCGTGCGCAGTCGTGTTGATGTCGATGTTGAGGTAGACCTGCACTGGACCTGGTCCTACGGCAGCGAGATGGAGGAACTGCGCCGCCTCTATGAAAAGGGCAAGGGCGGGCAGTGGAACGCACAAACCGATCTCGATTGGTCCACGCCGATCGATCGGTCGGACTGGCTCCTCGCGCCCGAAGGATCATTGCTCGCCAACGTGGTGAAGATGACCGGCGGTAGCGTTGCTGCCCAGAAGGAAGCTACGCATGACGAGCTGACCTACGTGATCTCGCAGCTTCTGCACGGTGAGCAGGCCGCGCTTCAGCTCTGTGGCCAGCTGACGAACGTGTGCACAGAGATGGACCAAAAGTTCTACGCCGCCAGCCAGGTGATCGACGAAGCGCGACACATCGAGGTGTTCGCGAAATTTCTCCAAGAGAAAATGGGCACGATCTACCCGATCGGAGCCGACTTGAAGACGCTGCTGGATATTCTGCTTCAAGCGGAGGGTATGCAGAAGAAGGTGCTCGGTATGCAGACCCTATTCGAGGGAATGGCCGTTGGCATCATGGACATGGTGCGCCGGGACAGCAATAACTCGCTGCTCCAGGAAATGCTGCATAGGGTCGAGCAGGACGAGGCTCGCCATGCAGCCTTCGGCGTGCTGAATATGCGCCGAATCGTGAAAGACGCGTCGCAGGATTCAATGGAAGGGATGGAAGATTGGGCCTTCTCGATTCTTGAGACGCTCAACGCGAATCAACAGCTCGAGATGCTTCGCACCTTTGAAGATAAATATAGCTACGACTCGGAGATGATCGTTTCTACGACGACGACGCTGGCCAATTTTGCGGAGCTGAATAGCCCGCCCTATATGCACACCGTCGTGCCTAACCTTCGAAACCTCGGCTTGATCACCGAGCGTACGGAAGATCATTGGCGACGCGTCGGAATGATCTACGACAACTAGGTAGGTTGTGGCTCTGCGGAGCCGACCTTAGCTATTCGCCTAGCATGCGCTGGCGACGAGCTTCGGCCCAGATTCCAAGAATCACGAAGACGGTCTTGATTAGATTGTTTAGATCAGCTCCTCACGCTGCGAATTCATCGGGGCGTACAAGTGCTGATCGTCGGAGCAGTGCAAGTTCCGGGATCTAAAACGTCACTCGCAGGAAAATCCTGGTATTGCGCGTGCGCTGCCACAGGCCGGGGCTCTACTCTTGGTTGGGCGCTCTAGGCGTCTGCGTAATTCGCAAGGGCGGCTGCGAGCGAGACTCGTACTTCGTCACGAAGCGCAGCAGGCTCAAGCACGGTCGCGCCGCCGCCAAAGGAGAGCACCCAATTCGCCAGTTCCTGGCTACCTCCGACCTTCATAGTGAGAAGAAGTTGGTCATCCGGGAGAAGTTCGGTTTCCTGACTGGCGTGCCATTCGCGTTCGCTCACATAGGAAGCCCACTGGGCGGTGAATCGAATTTGAACAGTAACAGCGGGCTCTGCGACGACGCCAAAGCTAGAAGCTGTATACGCATCAAAATCGAAGTCGGGCGGAATCTTAAAACGATCGTCGGTGGGCGCAATTTTTTGAATGCGATCGACGGAAAAAGTGCGGATTTCTCCGGACTTGTGATCGTGCCCGATCACGTAAAGCGCGCCCCCGTGATACCAGACCTTGTACGGGTCTATTAGGCGAGACGACTCTTCGCCGGTTCGGCCGGTTCGGTAGACCATGTCGAGGATCCGACTTTCGAGGACGCCTTCGTTCAGCACGCGAATCGTGTCGTGAAACGCCGCATAACGTTTGTGCGGGCCGGGAAGTACGCGGAAGCCGTCGCCGAGACGTTCGAGGTAGCCAGTGAGTTCCGGGCCTAGGCCTGCACGAACCTTAGTGAGCGCCGCTTGGATTGAGTCGTGAAAGACGGTGCCTTCGAGGGTCTTAAGCAGGTCCTCGCTGAAGGCGAGGGCCAAGAGCTCGTCAGGCGTAAAGGGGACTTGGCCCATCTCGAAGTTGTCGAGGAAGCGGTAATAAGCTTTTCCGTCCCGCTTCTCGCTCGTGACGGGAAAGCCGGCATACATCAGCGCATCTAGGTCGCGGTAAACGGTTCGCCGGACGCAGCCCAGTTCCTCAGCAAGCTCGTCCAGTCCTGCGCCTGCGCGGCTACGCGCGAGTCGCTGCATCAACTGCCACTGTCGTGCGAGCTGGTCCCCCCTCATACGGAGGAAACGTACCCGGTCGTCTGGTTGGCGGCACGGGGCATCCGGGGATTTTGAGAACTAGAGCAATCCCGGACTCTCGCTGAATTCAGTCTGAGCTCTTCTCTAAACTCGCGGAGATTCAGGGAGAGCTACGTAGTCGACTCTACTCGTCCGAAAAGAACGCCGCGATCTCTTCTTCGCGTGCCTGAGCATCGCGGTACCCGACCTCGACACATCTTCTCGCGTAGCTCGCGTCGAAGAGAAGATACGAAAGCAGGTCAGCCTCTTTCGCGGAGGAACCACCCCCCGAAGATTTTCGGAGCAGGCTGAGGAAGGGGCCGAAGTCGAGTTCCGGATCATCGCGAACGACGTCCGCGGCTAGGCGCCCGAGATCTTCCGAAGGTCGAATGACGAGATCATCGATTCGCTTGAGGGCGTGATCGCCGTCGTTTTGCATGCCGAGATGTTCGTTGAGCTTGTCTACGAATTCCGGTCCGAAGGCTTCGGTGCCGGCGTCGAGAATATTGTTCACTAAATGCAGGCGGGCGACGTCCGTCTCGATCGGCGAAAGCATGAGTGCGTTCAGCACCTTGCCGAACAGGTACATCGGATTGCCAAACGCGGAGGCACGCTCTTGGGCCGTCGCTTCATTGACCGAAGGGCCCTGGGGATGTGTTAGGCCGATCACCATGATGCGGTCCGCCCCAAGTCGAACAGCAGGCGCGAGCGGTGTATTAAGGCGCAGGCCACCGTCCGCGTAGTACCGCGCGCCGACGCGAACAGACGGAAAGAGCAGGGGAATCGCTGCGGAGGCGAGCGCGTGGAGCGGCGAAAGCCGGATGCGCTGCATCCGAATATTGCTTTCGTTGGCCCAGGGCGGAAGCTCTGGGCGGTCGGAGTCGCAGAATACGACTGCGCGGCCGGTTGCGATCTGAGTGGCGGCGACGCAGACGGTGTCGATGCGGCCGGAGCGGACGTTGCGACGGATGCCGCGCCACGGAATCGATTGGAGCACCAAGCGTTCGAGAGGCTCGGTGTCCAGGAGCCCGTAGAGGCGATCAGGGCGCTGACCATCTCGAAGCTGTTGGGCGACACGCTTCACGCCGAGCATTCGCCTGGGCAAGCGGAGGAAATCTCTGGTGGTGAAGTTGAAGATCTCATTGACCTTCATGCGATGCCAGATGTCGACGAGGCGATCGCCGCGGCCTTCGGTTTCATCGGCAGTGGCCGCCAGGAAGCAGGCGTGAATCGCGCCAACCGAAGTGCCGCAAACGATTTCGAAGTCGGGCATGATGCCCGTGCGCTTTGGTAAGTCGTCGAGGATAAAGCGGAGAACACCCGCTTCGTACGCGCCGCGCGCACCGCCTCCCGAAAGGCAGATGGCCCGCCTAGGCACGTCACCGCGGCCGCCACGATGTGTCGAGTGATTCGTTGAAACGATCGACGTCATGGGCGAGTCACGGGGCCTTCATTAGAGGATGAGTTAGGCGAACGGATTAACCGCTCACGCGCTCCGAGTATTCACCCGTCCGGGTGTCGATTCTCAGGATGTCGCCTTCTTTGATGAAGAGCGGTACATGAACCGTCGCGCCGCATTCGAGGGTCGCCGGCTTGTTGGCGCCGGAGCTGGTGTCACCCTTCAGGCCGGGATCCGACTGAACGACCTTGGATTCGATGTAGTTCGGAAGCGCCACGTTGACCGGGTTGCCGCGCCAGAAGAGCACGCCCACGATCATCTCTTCCATCATGAACTGTTCCTGATCGCCGATCACTTCGGGGAGGATCGGGATCTGTTCGAACGTGCTCTGATCCATGAAGATCATGTTCTCGCCGTCATTGTAGAGGTACTGCATCTGATTCTCTTCGATGTCCGCCGCGTCCACCTTCTCGCCGGAACGAAATGTGCGATCGACGGTTCGGCCGTTCAGCAGGTTCTTGACCTTGGTGCGTACGAAGGCGCCGCCCTTGCCCGGCTTCACGTGTTGGAAGTAGGTGATCGTGAAGGGGTTGCCGTCCAGCTCGATTTTGAGCCCATTCTTGAACTGCGCGGTATCAATTTGGGATGCCATGGTGGTGAATCCATCTCTTGAATGAAGCGCCAGCGATATGTGCGCGGCGCGGGGATCGGGGATCGGGTCCGAAGCTCGGGCCGAATGGGCGCCGAGGATAGCGGAGGGCCCGACGCTCGCTAGAAAACGCGCTCGTGAGGACCAAATCGGCCGTTCGTTCGGGGAAATTGAGTGAGAACCGGCTCTTGGCGGGCTCCGAGCCTAGAGGTCGCTTAGGGCCTTTCCTAGATCCTCTCTTCGGGCCCCTTTAAGGATGGGTCAACACAACTCTGAGTACGTCTTCGCCGGGGATTTCGCGCTTGAGGAGCGCCATTGCCCGGTCCAGCTCATCGAGGGTGCAGGTTGTGCCAAGAAGCTCACGGGCCGGAATGCGCCCCTCATTGAGGAGCTGGCAGGCCTCTGCGCAGGATGCGCTCGAGGAGCCCGAACCACCATGGATCGTAAGAGATCGGAAAATTAGGTGATCACTGATAATTTCGACGGGCGCTTCGTTCTTGAGCCCGCCTAGCAAGTTTCAAGGCATCGATGCAAGCATCGGGGCCTAAGGCCTTTGCTGTTTCAAAGCGGCTCTGGTCCTGAGCGGTGCCGGTCCCAATGGCTTGTGCGGCACCGCGGATTTTCGCCATGACGAGGCAGGCGAGACCGATATGGCCGGGGCCCTGAGTCACGACGGTGGTCGTCGCCGAGGGTGTAGGAATAGCCGGCGGCTTCGACATTTAAGTCCGCCGCCACCGGGGCTGGGGGTGGGCAGGGCGAAGTCACGGATCTCGTAAGTTCCGTCTCCGTTAAAGACGGCGGCGCGGCAACTGGACATCAAAGCTCCTGAGGGTTCGGATCGAGTTTGGGAAAAGGTCCGCGCGAGCGTAGTCACTGCTACGCTCGCGCGCCGTCGGTGTCGGGCCTGCTTTTATGCGCTCGAAACGTGCCGCCCTTGGTCGAGGCCCCATGTCGTTCGAGTCATCCGAAGAACAGAATTCCGATCGGGATGGCGAAGGCGGCACGTCGCATGGAAGCGTGGGGACGCAACCGAAACTAGGCATCACCGAACAGGGGGTCTGGCAGCTCGCGTGGCCGACGATGGCCGCGATGGGGGCCGGTACTGTTGTTCGCTTCACGGATTTCGTGATGGTGCGCGATCTGGGTCCGAGCACTTTGGCGGCGGTCGGTGTTGGCGGCCAGTTCTACTGGTTCATTGAGTCGTTAGGCGCAATCGCCCCGGGCGGCCTCGCGGCGATCCTCGCAAGAGCGGTGGGTGCTGGGGATCGTTCCTTGGCGGATGCTTCTTTTCGCCAGGCTCATCTATTGGGCGCCGTACTCGCTGTGCTCGGATGCGCGATGTTATTTCCGTTTACGCGCCTCGCGATCGGATTCTATGGCGTCGAATCAGACGTGGTGGATCTCGGATCAGAATATCTTTGGTGGCGGCTTTGGGGGACGCTTCCGCTCTCAGTGGCCATGACCTTCGGGACCGCACTCCGCGCCGCAGGGGATGTGCGGACGCCGCTTCATGCCGGCGTTGTCGCCGCGGTCGTGAATGTGTTCTTTAACTGGGTGCTGATTCACGGGAATCTTGGCGCACCCGCTATGGGTGTGAAAGGTGCCGCGCTTGCTTCGAATATCGCGTTAGTTGTGATGGCCGCGCACTTTTGGATCCTATGGCGATCAAAAAAATTGGTCCTCCAACCGGGTTCGGGGTCCTGGCGACCCGATTTCGCTCTGCAGAAACGCTTGTTGCGAATCGGGATTCCTTCGGGCGCAGAAAGCGGTCTTTTTCAGCTGGGTCTCATGCTTTTTCAAAGGATCATGTCGCCTTTCGGTACGAACGTGATCGCCGCCTACAACGTAGGCTCGATGCTCCTGGGATTTTCCTTCATTCCCGGAGTCGCTTTTTCGATGGCCGCGTCGACGCTCGTCGGCCAGAACCTGGGCGCGAAGAGGCCGGATCGAGCGGAACAAGAAGGTTGGCGTTCAAATAAGATCGCCATCCTGACCATGACCGCTGTCGGCGCCGTGCTCGTATTTGGAGCTCGCCCGATCGCCGGAATGTTCTTCGACGAACCCGAAGCGATCGATCTCTGCGTCATGGCCCTCGCAATCCTGGGTGCGGCGCATCCCTTCATGGCCGTGGAATTTGCGCTCGGTGGCGCGCTGCGCGGGGCGGGGGACACGCTCTTCCCAATGATCACTGTCTTTACGGGACTCGTTGTCGTGCGTCTCGGGATGGCGAGCGGCCTCGTATACTTCTTCGATGCTGGGGTCCAGGCGGTCTGGGCGGTCCTTGTCGTCGACTACCTAATAAAGTCGATCATGTTCGTCGCGCGCTTCCGCGGCGGGAAATGGAAGCGCCGAGAAGTCTGACCCATTGACCCAGGGACCGTTTCTCGGGGTCACGCGGAAGGCTACGAACGTCTAAGATTAGGCTCCCACAAAACTCATCGGAGACGCATCATGGCCCTCGACCCTTCCCGCACCCCCGTTCTCGTTGGCATTGGCCAGTCGATCGAGCGCGAAGCGATCACGACCGCCGTCGAACTTGCGGCGCGCGCCGCCGAAGCCGCATTAGAAGACGCACCGGGCCTTCGTGAAAAAATTCAGCGATTAAGCCTCGTCGCTGTTTCCTTTTCGCCGGTCAGCCTGACCCCCGCGACAGAAATCGTCGATGCTCTAGGCCTCGGCGACATAGCACGGGAAGCGACGACCCCCGGCGGTAACTCTCCGCAGTGGCTCGTCAATCGTGCTTGCGAGCAGATCGTCGCCGGCGAACTCGAGACGACGATCATCGTCGGCGCCGAAGCGACTCGTTCCATGCGCCTTTGCGATCCGGACCGCGACTTTTTGCAAGCTGCGACCCAGGACCGATCCGAAGAGGCCGGTCCGCAAGACGTTGTGGTCGGGAAATCGATTCGCGGGATGTACAGCGCGGCGGAGCTCGAGGCGAACCTGATTCGACCTGCAGATGTGTACCCCGTCTTCGAGAGCGCGCTGTCCGCGAAGCTTGGACATTCGATCGAGGAGTCACGCAACCGGATTGCTGCGTTCTATAGCCGCGGGACTGAAGTTGCGGTGAAGAATCCTTTCGCCTGGTTCTCGAAGGTCCAGAGTGCTGCGGAAATCGCAGAGGTGACTGCCGTCAACCGCATAACAGCCGAGCCCTATACGCGATGCATGAATAGTTTTCCGAATGTCGATCAGGGAACCGCTTTGATCCTGACGACCCTCGCGATTGCGCAGGCCGCGGGGCTCGCGGATCAGTGCATCTTTCCTTGGTCCGGCGCGAATAACGGGGATCTCGTTCCGTCGGAGCGAACGGATCTCGGTGATACGCCGGCACTTCGTGCAGCCGCCGTGGCCACGTTCAAGGCGGCCGGCGTGGGTCTCGATGATATCGACTTCATTGACCTCTATTCCTGCTTCCCCGTCGCCGTGGAGATCAGTGCCGCCGCGATTGGGCTCGCCCTCGATGATTCGCGCGGCCTAACGCAGACGGGATTCATGTCCTTCTTCGGCGGCCCAGGCAACAACTATAATGCCCACGGCATTGCTGCCGTAGCACTCAGGCTTCGCGAGAGCGGCCGACTTGGCTATGCGACAGGCAATGGCGGGGTGCTCTCCAAACACTCGATCGGAATCTTCGGTAACGAACCGCCGAGCCAGCCCTTCGTTCTCGCTGATACGTCTAAGGAGCAGGAAGCGATTGCCGCTTCGGCGATCGAAGTCACGCTAGAAGCAAGCGGCGAAGCGAAGGTCGATGGTGGCACGGTGGTTTATGGACGCGACGGAACGCCGACGGCGGCACCTGTGATCGCAACGCTGACCGACGGTCGTCGTGTCGTTGCTGCCGCGAACTCTGAAATGCTGCCCGACTTGGTTGGGCGATCGCTAGTCGGCGAGACGGTCCGAGTGACTGGAGCACATCCGCCGACCTATTCGATCTGATCGTTTGCTAGGCCAATCGGGAGACCCCCCCCCGGCTCTGCTGGGGCGGCAGCCCAAGTTTTACAGTTCCCTCAGCGAATGAAGGAAACTCCCTTCGGTGAGCCGCCAAAGCATCACGAAAGGGAGTTTCTTTGAGCAAAGTAAGAGGTCTAAGTCATAGTCGTTGGGAGTGTCAGGATCACCGTGTTTTCATCCCGAAATACCGCAAGAAGGCGATCTTCGGGTAGATAAAAGCAGATCTCGGCGATGTGTTCCGGCGTCTGGCGGAACAAAAGGAGAGTCGGATTCAGGAAGGGCATGTTATGTCCGATCACGTGCATATGCTGATCGAGATTCCGCCGAAGCCCCCGGTTTGACTGGGGTAGGAGTCACTTCGGCGACGGTTCCCAGCGGGTCGGAACGGAGGGTCCGCTTGTCTGAATCCCGCTCGGCGCGCTTTTCGATTCGCCGATCGCGCCCATCGACGCCGCAACCACGGGTCCGCTTGTCGCGATAAGCGCGCCCTGAGTTGTCTGAACCGTGGGAGGGACAGGCAAAACAAGCTGCAGTTTCGCCCCCACCGATGCTAGGCATTACGACAAGTAGGCCCCAAGGGGCTCGTTCCGGGCCTGTGACCTTTCGAGGCGTGGAGATCCCTGCAGACTCGTGGGTCCTGTTTGGGATCGCGGGCGCGAATCGAGACCCGGCCACGTTCGCCGACCCGGACCGCTTCGATATCGGGCGTGATCAGAAGGATGGACTGACTTTTGGCCGCGGTGTGAAAAACTGCCCGGGAATGCATCTCGCCCGCCGTAACTTGCAGGTAGGCCTCGGGTCTTGCTCGAACGGCTACCCGAGATCGAATTGTTGGACAAGAATGCTGCGCTTCCCGGTCGATCGGTCTTGCGAAGCCCCGACGCCCTACGCGTCAGGGTGGGCGGCTGACTCAACTAAGGGTGTTATGGTGATTCCGGGGGCGGTTGAGTAAGCGCCGCTTCGAATCGGCGGATTAAGGGAGGGAATATGCAACGAGAAACGGGCATCGCGCTCATGAGGCGATCACTCGATATTCTGGAGAACCAGAAGCCCGAGATGGCCGACCGGTACATGCAGATTCCCCTCGACTACTACAGCGATCCGGAACTCGCAGCTCGAGAGCGCCTGCTCTTCGAGACCCAGCCGCTTGCCCTCATCGCGGCGAGTGAAATCGGAAACGCCTACGACTTCATAGTCAGAGACGCTGTCGGACGCTCGATTCTCCTGACGCGGGATGGGGATGGTCAGGCGCACGCATTCCTTAACTACTGTCGTCACCGTGGTGCCGAACCCGCCTCGGGTTGCGGCAATCGCCGAGCTTTTTCGTGCCCGTACCACGGCTGGAGCTACGACGCGAAGGGGAAGCTGATCGGTCTCCCGCTACGAGATCGCTATGAAGGCCTCGAGCTCTCTCGGCTCGGCCTCGTTGAGCTCCCCAGCGAAGAGAGGCACGGCTTTATTTGGGTCGTTCTCACGCCAGATGCACCGATTGATGTGGCGGCTCACCTCGGCCCGATCGATATGGACCTTGCCTCCCTTGGCGTCGATCGGATGACGTATCACAACTCGCTTCCGCAGGAACCTCTGGCTACGAATTGGAAGTCCGTCGCCGAGGGGGTCCTCGAGGGGCTTCACGTCCCCTTCGTTCACAAGGGCACCTTTGATCAAAATCCGCAGGCGTCGGGTGTGGACCTAGCGTTCTACGACTCGTTCGGCCCGCATGTCCGCTACGGGATGCCGATCTTTGGAGCTGACGATGTCGCTGGCATCCGGGCGACGCCCGAATCCGAGTGGAATCCAGAAGAGAGTGTCAGCTGCATCTGGTTTATCGCCCCGGGGCTGCTGCTCGCCAATGAGCTCTATGGCCTCATTTACGCCGACCTGTGCCCGGGTGCGACCGTAGACTCTGCGGTCTTCCGTTACGGGTGGCTCTCGCCTTTTGCGCAAGCTCCGGAAGGGCAGCCGTCACCAGAAGACATGGCATTGCGGGCCGCTAAAGCTGTTATGCAAGACAAGCCCGTCTGGGAGGGATGCGGGAGGGGCCTGACCAAGGGCGCACACGATTCCGTACTCATCGGCCGCAACGAGAAGGGGCTCCAGCTTTTCCACGAGATCGTCGCGCGCCAGACGGGATTTACTGGGCTCCGCTACTCCTAGCCCGAAAAGTGTCACGGGCCTTCTGGAGCTGCTGCAGCCAACCTCAGAAGGAGAGCTGCATCGATCGGATCATCTCGGTCTCGGCGTTGATCATTTCATATCCGTGGACCGTGAACGTCACAGGGACGAGGCGGAGCACGATCAGCCAGCCGCCCATCCACCATCGGCATAAGTTGGGAAAGGTCCTAAGAACTGTTTTACAAGGCACACTCTGACAACAGAACCAGCGCTATCACAACGTAACGACACACTCAGGTCGGATAACTGGATCACTGGGGAGTAGGAAAAACAAGGCCGGGATCTATCTGTTGGGACGGTTGCGCTGCTTTCGCCGAATGGTTCCCATCGAGATGCGCTTGCATGTTATGGTGATTGTAGATTTCGCGAGGGGACCAAGCATGCAGCACTCCAGGATCCTTATTTGCGTAGTCCTCTGCGTCGGGCTTGTTTCGGGAAGCGGCTCGGCCCAGAACGTCCAGTACAGCGGGAAGCTTCGCATCGGTTTCGGTGACGCGGATAATTTGCCGGGCGTCCCCTTCGATTCCGGCTTTCCCAGGTGTGGTCGCGAGCCGCTTACGCCGAGCGCTCCGAACAGGACATTCGAAACGCTGCTCGTCAATGCGGTGGGTACTCAGGTCGGAACGGGCGCGGGCGCGGACCTTATATTCAATGCGGTGGGTGCGGGCCAGGGCGGAGCGCAGGTCAAAGTCACGGGGACCTGCCAAAAGAGGTTGTCGAACGCGCCACAGGGTCGCTTGCGAAGTCATTCGCTCAGCACCTCGATTCGGTGGCCCTCGAATTTGGGATCCCACATGTCGGCGATGTCGGTGATGACTTCGCCTGCTTCGCCGATGGCAACGTATCGATTGTCGGCGGGCGGGGGCATCGCCTATTCCGGGTCAACTCTCATGCATGTGAATCCTGTGGGGTTGACTCTTGCGGGTGACGTAACGCTCACCAAAGGGCCGAATCATTTCGGCGGAGGCGCACCCGTTCAAGCAGCGCGAAATTTCAACGTAGGCATTCTTTCTCAGCCCGCCGCGCCGGGCGATTTCGGGTCCCATGACTATTTTAGTGGCGGAACGAGGGGGCTTCCGCTCCCTATCGGAGACGCCGGAATGACAAATATCACAATCCCCACTGCCGGGACCCTGCTGGTCAATCCCGGTGGTCTACTGATTGGAAACACAAGCGTGGGCGCGACGATGACGCATACCTACGCCGCGAGAACTCCAGGTGGCACGACTCAGAATCAGCACGGCGCGATCCGCACCTTAGGCGGTGGCAACACTGTGACACCTTCAGGGACTGTCACTTTATTTCCGACTCCAATCGACTGCACCATCTCCACCTGCCCCAAACTGATTTCGCCTATCCAGCATCGCGCGGCGCTCTTCGCCTGGACGACTGGGAACGTCAGAATCTCCGACCTAGACGGCATATTTGAAACCATTCGAAGCGCATCGGGTTTTGATGTTGCAGCCACGGGGGCTGCGGGGACGACGCGCCGTATTCAACTCGTCAGCCCCTTCAGCTCTTCGTTTCGACCGTTCGGACTATGGGGTCTGCCGGTTCCTCGCGATATGGTGAGTGGCGTTGCCACATTGACGCTCAACGTGATTCCCGTCCCGGAGCCGTCGGGCTTCGCGAGCCTTGTGCTAGGCGTCGGGATGTTATTTCTTGCACGGCGGCGATCTGCGTCGCGCCCCGGGCGGGCGAGGCTTTGTCCTAACCCTCGACGTAGTACCTCGCGATCGCTCCGCGTAGCGACCCCGAGTAG
>JASDVF010000073.1:0-13017 GCA_041440805.1 Myxococcota bacterium
ATCTGCCCCACTTGAGATGATCGCGACCGCTGGTTCGGTCAATAACTACGACACGTCAATTGTTTCGGTTGACGCCGCGGGGAGCACAGTCGCTGCGCAGCTGCTTTTCGGGACCATCATTCCTAGCGTTGGTAGCTTCAATGGCATCACCAACCTCGAGTCGGGCGTTCGCGACACGAGCAATGAGGGTCCGGGCCAGGAGGACACGTTCCTTTCTGCTCTCAGCACCTCGGGTTCGGGTGGCGACGGCACGGCAGAGGCCGCGCAGTTCACGATCGTCTATAACGTCATCGGTAACGGCACAACGACTCTCCGAGTCGGTACGTTCGCTGACTACGCGGACGCCTACTCTGGAGCATCCGACAACATCGTGAACAACACAGAGGTGACGATCACAGTGCCCGAGCCGACTTCAGTCGCCGCGAGCCTTGCGGGCCTTGCTTCGGTGTTTGGTGTGGTCGCAGTTCGGCGGCGAGCCTCGAAGGGCTGACTGCCGCGGCTAGCGCCGCAACAAGACCGAATCGCTTGATG
Organism: Myxococcota bacterium; assembly: GCA_041440805.1. Lineage (GTDB taxonomy): Bacteria > Myxococcota_A > UBA9160 > UBA9160 > UBA4427 > UBA4427. The sequence continues at coordinate 532 of JASDVF010000073.1, forward strand.
CCAGTCGGGCATTACGCGGGATATTAAAAGGCCGGAAGCCATAAACGCTTCCGGCCTTTTCTCGTCTGGCCTCGGGATCTCAAGCGGACCCTGTCGGCCAAGCACAGACAAGGCGCGGGCCCGGATCGCAGAGCCGTCGCGCGCATGCCCCATCGGCTCTGCTGCGCATGGAACTTCTAGGACGAGGACCTCGAACAAATTGCGCCGGCTACACCAGGGGGAGACCGCGTAGCGCTCCGGAGCAACAGCCCCCAACAGTCCCCCCAATAGCCCCCGACAGCCCCAAATAGCCACAAAGTGCCACGAATCCCACCGTGCGAGCCGAGCACCTCCGGCGACCGTAGCCATAGTGGCCCCGCCGACACCCGTCAGCACGAGCGCTGGTAAAGGGAACGAAGGATCCGGCCCGGGCGTCCGCTGTTCTCGACAAGGCTTCAAATCAGCTGCCGCCTGCGCCCTTCAACAGCTGAGCACCGCACGGGCCTATGAGACCTCCCTTTTGCCCACGCAAATATTCCCCCTCGCCAGGGAACTGATCGCGCGGCTCGCCCGTGTCTATCTGTCTCGGAGGAGACTCGGTCAGGGCGATCCGAAGGCTCTTCGGAATCGAACGATTCTCCTCGGTAGGAGGGGTCTCGCTTTTTTCCTCACGGCCTTCGCCGGAGCCTGCGCGAGGAGTGACGCCGTTGGGGTCGCTAGAACGCTGCGGGAATAGATGCGCGGCCGGCTTGGGCGTCGCGCCTGCTCCCGCTCGATCGCGTCCAAGACTGGAGCTTCGGAGCTGATGTGAGCATCGGCGGCGGAACGACGAGTCGCAGGAGGGTCCGTTCAGCGCCTGCGTGCACGTTGATAACGACAAAGACAACGACAACACAACGCAGGCCGGTCGACTCATTGGGGGCAGAGCACGGGACGAGCCGCCCCCCCAAATGGGCCGCCCGCGTATGCTGCGGCTCAAAAACGAAAAACGCCCTGAACTCAAAGAGTCCAGGGCGCTTTAATCGAACAACTCAATCGCGATCAGAGACCGCGAGTTAAGCCATTACTACTCGCGTCGACCCGCAGCAGCGAGGCCTGCAAGGCCGAGGCCCATGAGCAGTGCCGTACCGGGCTCCGGAACGACCGTGATCGTAACGCCCGTGTTGTTCACGATGCTGTCCGATGCTCCAGAGAAGGCGTCCGCGTAGTCAGCGAACGTACCGATTCGGAGAGTCGTTGTGCCAGCACCGATGACGTTATAGACGATCTGGAACTGCGCGGCCTCTGCCGTGCCGTCGCCACCCGTACCCGAGGTGCCGAGAACCGAAAGGAACGTGTCCTCCTGGCCCGGACCCTGGATGCTCGTGTCGGCAATGCCCGACTCGAGGTTGGTGATGCCATTGAAGCTACCAACGGCCGGAATGATGATCGAGAAAAGCAATTGGTTCGGAACGGTCTGACCGGCGTTAAGCGATACGACTGACGTGTCGTAGTTATTGACCGAGCCAGCAATAGCGATCATCTCGAGAGCAGCAGATGTCTCAAGCTTGATATCAAGGGTGAGCGTATCGCCAACAGCCATCGCATTGAGGTCACCGCCGCTAGCGGTTGCCGAGACAGTCCAAGTCGCCGAAGCGAAGGCCGTCGAGGCCGAAAAAAGGATCGCCGCAGTGGCAATCAACGAAGTAAAGAGCCGCATCTTTTTCATTCTCCTTAAAGTGAGCATCCGCATAATTCAGCATCGGCTCGATATAAGTGACCTGTTCTGCTGTTTTGTGGCGAAACAAATCCGAGGCAGATCGGTTTCACCCAGCGTGGATCAGGACACAGGGCTTGGAGCGGCCAACCGAACCATTTCGGTCGGCCGCGCCAGATTCAAAACCTTAGGGCAAGCACGGTACCGTCAAGCCGGCGCAGGCGAGTCCCGGACCGAGAGCCTGAGTACCTTGGAACTGACCCAGGAAGGTCGAGAAGTCCGCCGTCGTCGTGAGGCCGTCACCGTTGTGATCCGTCGCAAGGTCGGGCGTAGCACCCGTGAATGCGTTGAGGAAAACCGGGAAGTCGCCCGTGGTGATGAGGAAGTCGCCGCCTGCACCTGTCGAACCGTAGTCGGCGTCACATGCGTTGCCGTAACCGTCCTGATCGGAGTCGACCTGGTTGGAGCCTTGCGCCGGGCCATTGGCCAGCGCCGTGCAGTTATCAAAAGCGTCGGGAACGAGATCGGAATCCGTATCGACGACAGCGCCTGCGTTCGCGTTGAGCGCGAGTCCGAAGGCAAAAATGCTTACAAGCATAACGAGCTTGATCTTCATAATGTGTAATCTCCTTTGAGTAACGAGCCAGTAAAAACCATTGGGCCATTGTGAGCGAAAAAGGTCAAGGAAAACTTCTCAAAAGCTAAGGGGAATCTTCCCTATATCCAAACACTACTCGAATCCCCCCGGGAATCATACAACTATCGATTGAGCAATCGATAACTATATAACGATGTTCGAGAGGCGTGTGGCTCAGATTTCGAATCCTTTGGCTTAGTTCACTTCACAGCCGTCACACTCCACCCGGAGTGCACGGCTTACTATAAGCAAGCGACATGCCAGAACAACTCGTCGCGTAACTCATTGTTTTCACTGAGATTCGCATAGAGCTGGATCTTCGCGAGGGTAAAACTTTTCCTTTCTAGAGGAAAAGTCTTACGCGATCCTCCCTAAAGCGGGGCCAAAGGCCAAAGTCATGGCTACGAAGCTCGCCTCCACTCGATGGTTCGGCTCCCCAATTCTGACTTGGGGTGCTCAAACGACAGCTCTACGATGCGCCCATCGGAGCGAACTCTTCTAACTCTGGAGCCAGCCGCGCCCAGGCCTTCCGAATCAGTTCGTCGGCGCGCTCCTGCTCTCCCACTCCGCGCCCGACTCCCGTCGAGATGCGAATTGCCAGCATATGCTTGTTCCGCACGAAGGGGCTTCGATCCAAAGCCGCGGCCTGGCGAAACCACTCTGTCATCAAACCGCCAGAACGTAGGTAAAGGGAGTAAGAGAGCGTCGTCCGCCCACCGCGCCGCAACAGCATCCTGCGCACCACGGCGTCACTGCCCTCTAATTCAACGATGGATTCCTCAACGGGAATCCAGCCGCTCTCAGGCCAAGCCAGCCGCGTGCTCAGCATTGTGTACTCGCGCAGCGTCTCAGTTCCGACCCCGACGAAGACCTCCATCGGTTCACCTTCGAAACGGACCATCCTGTTCGCATGGTCCAGATACCGAAGGCTCCCGCGAAACTGATAGTCGGGCTTGATCGATTGGCGAATCGACTCAGCGAAGACTCGCACGAGCAGATCATCTGGGCGCTCAGCCAGCCCGCCGGGCGTCTTAAAGGGGGTGACCGTCAACCCAATTGAGAGCATCCCGACGAGAGCCACCGATATAAACGCAAGCCGGACCGGGCGCATCCCGGCGAGGCCTAGGGTCTGCGCCGACGCGATATCGCCGTATTCCCCCGACTCTGTTAGCGCCTCTCGACTTCGGAAAACTCGTTCGAGCGCAAGATCCAATACATAGATGCCGGTGAGGCCCACCAGCAACATGACGATCCCCTGCAAATTATGGATCGAGTGAATCGACGAGTGCGGATTCAAAACGAGCGTGACAACGCGAAGCCCGTTGCTCAGGAAAGCAACGGCGGGTGCCAGAACAAAGAGAATCGCCGCGTGCCGCCCGCTTCGTTCAAAGAGGTCGATCATCAGGATCGTCAGCATCGACAGGGTGACGATCGTCCGTACACCACTGCAGGTTTCGATGACGATGAAGGTGTTCTCTGGTCGTAGGATTTGATCACCCTGGACCAAGGACTTCACGCCGATGAAATTCAGAATGGCGCCGGCGTATTCCGCCGTGAATAGCTGAATGGGAAAGATCGCCGCCGAGAGCAGGACGGGAGGGAGCGGAAGGGCGAAGCCAATGAAGACGATCGGCAGCCAGAACGCACGCATCGCCGGCCAGCCGCCTAGCCCTAACACGGCTCCTGCGAGAAAAGGAATCACACTCGCTAGTTGCAGGTCAGATGCCTGCGTGAAGTGCCCCCAGCCGAAAAGGCTGACCGCGCCTAACAAGAACAGGCCACTCGCGACCGGCGCGCCGCGCCCCGAAAGCAAGTCCAGATAATGCGAGCGCCGGTAAAAGAGCCAAGCGGACAAAACGAGAACCGGCGCGCCTGCTGCCTCGTTCGCTTCGAAGAAAAACTCTTCGCTCTGTAGAGCGATCGCCTGATGCGAAGACGGGAAGAATAACGGGTAATAGAGGAAGCAAGCGAGCCCGCTCAGCGCGGCCGCAACCCAGAGGAACGGATTCGCCAGCCAGTTCTGGCTCGCCGTCTTCTCCTCGATCGATCCGTCGCTCAAGAACTTCCCTTTCGCTGACTCACCAATGGTCACGCGTGACGCGCGCCCCAGCGCAATCTCGCGCCCCCCGCGCCAAGAAGAAGCGGAGGCTACAGCGCTTCTTAACGGCGCGCCGCGGGATCTTCCCGGTAGCGCGCTCGTGGGCGGACAAGGAATCCTGCATCGTACTGCTCGAGGGAATGTGCGACCCACCCGACCATTCGGCCGAGGGCGAAGAGCGCCGTTGCCGACCCCGCCGGCAACGCCAATGCGCGGGATACAGCGACTAAGCCGACATCGATTGAGGGACCACCGAATCCGCCCTGCTGCATCGCATCGACGAGCGCGACAACCGACTGAACCTCTGCGCGTTCCTCGTGCAACCCACGCGCAAGTTCGAGCAGCCTTTGCCCTCGCGGGTCGGAATGCGGGGAATAGATCGGATGCGCGAAACCCTCGATCACTTCGCCGCGCCTCTGCCGATCGTGCACAACCTCTTCGACCCGATCCGCCGGTCCCGCCTCAAGCAAAAGTGCGTCGACTCGGTCCGCCGCCCCACCGTGTCGAGGGCCCGAAAGCGCCGCCAAGGCCGCAGAGATGCAGCCGTAAAGATCTGTTCCCGTCGAAGCGGCGACCCGCGCAGCAAACGTCGAGGCGTTGAGTTCGTGATCCGCGGTGAGCACAAGCGCCTGGTCCAGGATCGCGATTTCCTGCTCTCCGAGATCGAGGCAGAAGCTGGCGCCCACCGCGGCAGCCAGAGACGGCGCCGCTAGCGAAGCCGTGACGGCCGTCTCGGTATCGATGCCATCGCGGCCGAGAGACAGCAGCGCCGCACACCGACGCAACAGGAACCGTGCTCGGGACAGAACTGCTTCGGGATGCCAGCTGAAACGTCCCGGGTCGTGGGCCGCCAAGAGGGGAATCACGAAGCTCATCACGGGCAGGGGCTCGACTCGCGTGGGTAACGCCCGGATTACGGCCTCGAGATCGATCCCGAGGCTCTCGGGTCGCCAGCCATCCGGGAGCTCGCGCTCGCGCCAGTCTCCGGACCAAATCCCTTCCGCGACCCACTCAAAACGACGGCCTTCTTCCGCGAGCTCGATCGCCGAGCGGCCCCGATAAATTGGGCCATTCTCGATCGAGATCATGGTGATCGAGCTGTCCATCACGGGCTCGCCCTGGCGAAGTGCCGCCGCGGCGACCGGACCATGCCCGGCGCGTGCATCTCGGCGAGCGCAGAGTCGTTCTAGATCTCGACGGCGATAGCGGCGGGAGCGCCCTTTCCCGCCCGGAACACTCTGGATCAACCCTCGACTCGTATATGCATAGACGGTCGGGAGCTTGACTCCGAGCAGCGCGGCGGCGTCTCGCGCGCTCAAAAACTCGTTCTCTGCCTCGCGCGGGAAATGCCCAGCGGCGTTGGGCTTGCCAGAGGGAAAGTCTTTATTTTCAGGGACTTCGGAGCTTTTCTCTGACATGGGGACTTCCTAAGAAGGACCGAATCGCGCCCGGCCTCGGCGAAACTTGGACTCAGTATCGATCGAGAGGTTGAGCGGCAGATCATCCGAATCGTGTCGATCAGTTTTGATCAACAGGATCATTTATCTCATAGTTGATTATTTCAGTCAACTTGATCAATGTATTTCGAGGCGTCAATCTGCGCCCCGAATCGCCCAGGATATCCTTCGCCCGGGACGCAGGGAGAGATCCATGGAGCTGACGACGATCGCGACTCTTTGTGGGGCGAGCCTGCTCACCGCAGTCGTCTCCGCCGTCCTGGGGATGGCCGGCGGGATCATGCTGTTGGCGGTCATGCTCCTCTTCTTAGATCCCGCGGTCGCGATTCCCATCCACGCCTTGGTTCAGCTGACGTCGAACTCAAGTCGAACCGTGATTCATCGGCGCGAGGTTCGTTACGACCTGCTGTGGCCCTTCGCGCTCCTGCTCCTGCCGGCCGGATATTTCACCGTTCCGCTCGTTCAGCACGCCCCGGCAGATCTCCTTCGACTCGGAATCGGCGTCTTCGTGATCCTCGCGACTTGGCAGAAGAAGTGGCTCTTGCTCGGGTTTGATCCCGAGAGAATTCCAAGCGGACCGCGCTTCGCACTCGTCGGGGCCGTCGCCGGAGCCGTCGGCCCGGTCGTTGGCGCCACGGGCCCCTTTATTGCGCCCTTCTTCTTAGGCATCGGACTGACTCGTTTTGAGCTGATCGGCACGAAGGCTGCGTGCCAGGCCGCCGGTCACCTCGCGAAGATGATGCTCTTCGGCATGATGGGCTTCGCCTATCTCGAGTACGGCCCCCTGATGCTCGGGATGGCGCTCAGCGTGATCGTCGGCACCGCTCTAGGCACACGCTTCTTACACCACATCGACGACGCGCGGTTCACGCAGCTCTACAAGGGTGCGCTCACCCTCGTGGCGGTCCGCCTGATCTGGTCAGGAATAACATCAATCACGAGCGCCTAACACAGATCCAAATGCAGGACAGAGGCGTCGCACCTGGAATAAGCCTAGGCGTTCGCCAATGCTGCCCGCTCTTCTTCCACGATCGCAGACAACGGAGGGTGCGCCGAAATTTTCTCAACGAACGCTGCCAGGCCGGGCCTATCGGCGGTCGCGATTTCATAGCCTGCGTGCGAAAGATTGATGCAAGCGGACCAAACGCCAAGCCCGCCGACCGTACACGTTGATCCGTCGTAGCCGTCCCGGCCAACAAAGAGCGTTTCCAACTGATCGAGAACCGGCGGCAAAAGTTCTTCTTCGTTGCGGCGCAAGAGATTCTCGTCGGGCGTCTCCTTAAAAATTTTGCCCCGGACGATTCGTTGAAAGAAGACAGGACTCGCCGCTTCTACAAGGCGCGTGTCGGCGTACTCTTCCCAGAATAGGTCTCGCGCAAAGGCCTGTGGGTCTTCCGGATACGCGGTGGGCGAGGGAACGCGCCGATCAAGATAGGCACAGATCACAGACGAATCCGGCAGGGAGAAGCCCTCTTCTTCCCATACAGGCACCTTCGCGAGAGGCGAGATCGCCCGAAACTCGGCCGTCATGGCGCCAGGCATTACGTTCACGAGTTCGTAGTCAATTCCCTTAAGTGCGAGTACGGCTCGTACCTTGCGCACGAAGGGCGAGAGACTCACGCCATGCAGCTTCGCGCCTTTGATCTGATCGTTCGCATTCGTCATCAGTCGCCACAGCTCCGTGCCAATGAGAATCCGATCAACAACACCACCCAGATCACGCCCCCGAGTGAATTCATCAAGGAGCGGCCGACCGAGGTCTCTTCCTCTTCGGAAGCAGAGTCGCTGACCCCGATGCCTCCGCCTAATTGTCCGCTCGCCCGGGCATCCGCATAAACCTCTTCATCGAATGCATCGCCATGAGAGAACGGAGATCCTTCCGAGGGCTCGAAGGGTGCGCGCGCCGGATCCGCACGGGACTGGGACTGGCCAATCAGAACCCCGGTACCGAAATTATCATCGTCGTTAGGCTCAGTGGAAAAAACGCCCTCGCTCGCTGAGGCGAAACGACCAGGCTTTCCCGTCGGCCCACCGCAATGCATGCAGGTCTTCGCTTCGACCGGAAAGCTCACATCACATCGCGCGCAGCGAACTTCGTAGGGCGACGCCTTACTCTCCGTCATAGACATACTCCGCGTCGCAGACACATTCCGAGTCGCAGACATACTCCGCGTCGCAGACACATTCCGCGTCGCAGACACATTAGTGCACTCCTGCGGTTGAGATCAGCGTCGCTGGGTCGATGTCCATCGCACGCAACACGTGATCCCACATCGCTTCTGGCGGTACATCAAAAACCACATCCGGTGAGAGCGGCGCGACCACCCAGGCCCCTTGCGCCAGCTCGACCTCTAGCTGCCCGCCACCCCATCCCGCATAACCAAGAAAGATCCGCAGATCCGCGGGAGGACGTTCGGCGAGTTGCTTGAACACGTCCATCGAACCCGCGAAGCAGAGTGAGCTGCCTAGCTGGGTGACGTGTTCCTCTTCAACGACCGTGTCGAGGCTGTCTTGAAAGAGCAGCCAGCCTGTATGCGATTCCACGGGGCCGCCCCAATTCACTTCGGCAGCACTCTTGCCCTTCCAATCGAACTCCAGGCTCTCGCATAGATCACTGACACTGAGCTCGACTTCGCGATTCAGTACCAGACCAAAGGTCGACTCGGCGTCGTGATGCACAACAAGAACGACCGAACGACGAAAATTCGGGTCGGCGAGCTGGGGCATCGCCACCAGTAGGGATGAACAGAGCTCGGATCTCGACACGCCATTCAGCGTAGCAGCCGATCGAAGCTGCGAGCAGGGCGCTTCGTGCGATCTTCATTTCAGGATCGCAACGACTCGGTACTCTGCGACGTCATGATTGATTCCCCCGACAGGCGATCCAATCCGCTCCTGAGTACGAGCTTCGCTTTGCTGCAAATCCTCGGCCTCGCCGGGTCGAATCACCTGTTGGTTCGCGTCGTCCGGGAGCTGCCGGGCTTTCCCGCGAGCCGAATCCACGGAGATCTCGCGCTTTTCGGAGAATCCGCCCTGATGGACCTCGGCGAAGCGCTCCTCACCCTCGCCATTATCCCGGGCGTCGTCGAGGAATTGCTCTTCCGAGGCCTCCTCTTCGCCCTTCTCCTTCGCTGGCGGGGCGGGGCCTGGGCCATCGTCGGCAGCGCCCTAGCCTTCGGCGCCGTCCACGCAGATCCCCATCTCTCCTTGATCGCCGCGATCCTCGGGCTGCAGCTTGGCCTGCTCCGACACGTCACGGGATTGCCCCTCGCGATCTGCGCCCATGTCACGAACAACGCACTCGTGCTCGGCGCGCAGTACCTCGCCGAATCTCCGGACCCGCCCCTTTTGCTACCCGATGCGCCAGGCATGACCCTCGCAATCGCCGCCGCATTCTCGATTGCGGCCTGCGCAACGCTCCGGCAGCACCTCCGCAAATTGGAAGCACCTCCAGAGCCCTGATCAGGGAGCCCCGAACGCCCCTACAGACGCAGTGCAAATCGGTCGAATAAGGCCGTAGTCACGAGCGCCGACGATCCCGCCGCGCGCACCAGTGGAGACGGCTATGACTGTTGCGCCCACCAATCCGGGCATTCTTCTCGTAGATGATGGTGAACTCGACGATGTTGCGGCCGTTCTGGACGATCAGAACATTGCCTACAAGCGACTTCGCGGGGGCCAGATTCCTGCCGAAGTGCCCCCCCCTCGCGATCTCCTCATCGTGACGCCACGCCGTGTCGAGCGCGTTCGCCGCGGGAGTCCCGCTGATGCGAATCCCGGCCGGCCGCTACGAATCATTGCCGTTGCCGAAGACTCGCCGGCCATGCGTCGCCGCTTGAGACGAAATGGCCTTCATCTCCTGATCCGACTCCCGGCCTCCGCCGAGATTTGGCGACTGCTCGTCGCACGCGCCCTCTACCAAGGCAGCGAACGACGCACCGATCCACGCGTCCCCGTCGGTGCCCCAGTTGAAATGGCGAAAGGCTCGAAGACCACGGAGACCGTGCTCCTAGATCTCTCGAATCGCGGCTGCCGGATCCAAACGAGCGCTGCCCTCACCGTCGGCGATCCCATCGAATTCACGATCCCCGCGGATGGCGAGGTCTGGTCGGAACAAGGTCCCCTCACGCTTAGCGGCCACGTTCGGCGCTTGGTATGTGAGCCGGGCGATGATCGCAGCATGTTGGCGGTCGTCTTCGACCCCGACCTCGAAGAGAGCCTGAGAACCCGTCTCACGACCCTAATCAACCATTGGGCCTCAGGTCCCTATTCGATCGAATCCGCGATCGTGAGCGGCGCCCCGCCCCTCCCGGCCTGCAAGATCGACTCGCTCCCGGATCTCACCCTAGACGACGAAACAGATCCGCCGATTCTCGCGAGTGGCGGGGTTTGCCTCGAACTCAGCGAAGGCTCCGGCGCGACCCGACCCGAAGCGGGCGATGGCCGCGAGAGGCGAACGCAGCCTCGAGGGCAATACCTCTCCTCGATCGTCGCGGAAGGCGCCCAAGGGCCCTTCGTCCTGATCGGTCGCGATCTCTCTCCAGGCGGCATGCGCATCGAGCATCATCCCGATCTCGCGGTGGGGGATCGTTTCGAGATCGCTCTTCACGGCCCGACTCCCGGCAACCCGATTCGGGTGCTCGCGGAGATCGTCCGCGACGACGGCCCAGGGGGCTTTGGCGTAATCTTCGACCACCTCGACCGCGAGAGCGGCGCCCAGCTTGAGAAGGCGGTCGCGTGCCTCCCGGACGTGGAATCGCTTGAGGACGGCGAACTCGGAGGCCTCGGCGCGATTCTCTCGGAGATCGTCAGCAAGAACTGAGGCGCATCCGGTACAGGGAAACTCGTCGGGCGTCGGATAGGCACGTCACGAGCGGCAATTGCGAGCCGCATTTGCGAAGATGGGGCCAACTTAGGAGAAGCCCCAGTGAGCGAAGAATCCAACCCGCTCGGCGATATCGCCGTAGACACGGAAAACCTGTACCGCGAAGAGACTTTCAGCGACCTCAAGGTCGCTTCGATCCGTCGCCTGACCCCAGTCACAATTGGTGGTCAAGACGATCCGAGCCGCCCGACGATGTTCATCGGCGAAACCACGCTGATGAGTCAGCGCGGCCCTCTCCCGATCAACTGTCCCATCGAAGCGACTAACCTAACGGAAGCCTGCGAAGCCTTCCCGGCTGCCGTCCAAGCAGCCGTTGCGCGTCTCATGGAAGAAGCGCGTGAGATGCAGCGCCAGGAAGCCAACCGCATCGTCGTCCCCGGCCAAGGGCCCAGCGGCGGCATGGGCGGTCAAGGTGGCGGCGGACGCATCATCACCTAATCGGTGAATGAGCTGATACGCGATGCACCCAGTCTCGCCTAACGAGGCGCGCGAGGTGCTCAAGACAAGAAGCTGAACGGCAAAGGGGCCGGGCTATAAAGCCCGGCCCCTTTGCCTATTTGACGCTAGGTCGGTCGATCTTTAGAAGATCGACTGGCCATGACTCGGCTCACAGGGACCAACCGTGGAGAGCTGGTTGCCCGCGACGCCAGCACGCGTGCAGATGCCCATCGAGGCAGGCTCAATACCCACGGTCGTACCCGTAACCGGCTTGACGTATCCCCAAACCTGGCTCGTGGTGTCGCCATCGATATTAGCCCGAGCCGTAATCGTGTAGGCGCTACCCGAAGCATTGGCTTCGTACTGGAAGAAGACCCGGCCCTCACCCTCAGGCGACCAACCAAGTTGATCGAACCCAAGATCGGCACCGGCGGCGTTAGCATAGGGCCGCTGAGAGGCTCCCATAACGCCTGCGGGGCTTGCCGACGCCACAACGTACGAACCGAACTCAGCGCGGAACGACTCCTGCGCCGTGCTGATTGCCGCGATGTTGACCTTGCCTTCAGAGCTCTTGGACTTGAGCTGGTAGCGCAGGAAGTTGGGGATCGCGATCGCGGCAAGAATGCCGATGATGGCGACGACGATCATGAGCTCGATGAGGGTGAAGCCCTTATTGGACTTGCGAATGAGCTTGCTCATTATGTGTGTCTCCTAAGATTTCGTTAGGTCACTCGAAGATCCGAGTCCCTGCAATGTGCAGGTCAGCTGCGCGAAGCTCGATAGAATCGGATTCGCCACGTTCAAAAAAAAAGGGGCCGGGCCCAATTATGCCGGCCCCCTTTGCGTATTTGACGCTTGGCAGAGGGTCTTAGAAGACCGACTGACCCGACGTCAAAACACACGGACCCACAACGTCCAGCTTCAATCCCGCGATGCCCGTCGCGAGGCAATCCGCGTGAACACCGACGAGGCCAAGACCCGTCGACGCCGTCTTCACATAGCCCCAAGTCTGGTCGGCCGCGTTGCCATCGATGTCCGCAGCAGCGGAGATCGTGTAGGCCCGACCCGGAGCAGCTTCGTCAATGGCGACGGCGTACTGGAAGAATACCCGCCCTTCGGGTGACCAACCGAGCTCCGTAAAGCCGTGCTCGACCGGGAGGACAAAAGCCGCCTTCTGTGAACCGGGGACATCGGCGGGCAGAACGGCCGCACCAACATATGAACCGAACTCGGCGAGGAAGGACTCCTGCGCTGTGCGGATTGCCGCGATATTAACCTTGCCTTCAGAGCTCTTGG
>JASDVF010000074.1:0-1453 GCA_041440805.1 Myxococcota bacterium
TGGCTTTAACAGGGGCTCTGGCGATGAATTATTTTGAAGGGGGTTGGGCGTGAACGCCGAGATCATCACAATTGGCGATGAATTGATGCGCGGCGAAATCGTCGATTCCAACAAGGCGCGGATCGCTGAACGACTCCTGTTGCACGATCTGGATTGTCGCCATCAGGTGTCCGTTCTCGACGATCCAGCAGATATGCGTGATGCCTTCTTACGAGCGTCTCGGCGAAGTGATTTCGTATTGGTTTCGGGTGGGCTCGGGCCAACGCGAGACGACATGACAACGGAAGTGCTGGCGGAGACTTTCGGGCGGAAGCTTGAGCTTCACCCTCCGTCCCTCGCCGCGATCGAAGCCTTCTTTGCTCGAATTGGCAGAGAGATGGCGGACACGAATCGGAAGCAGGCCTTCTTTCCTGAAGAAGCGGATGTTCTTGAAAACCCGATCGGTACTGCACCCGGGTTCTCGATTGAAGCGGCGCGAAGCGGTGGTAGGGAAGGCGAAGAGGCTCGCCCCGGGCATGCTGTCTTCTTTGCGATGCCGGGCGTGCCACGGGAACTCGACCGGATGATGGACGAGCAGGTGATACCGCGAATCGGAGTACGTCTCGCTGAGGTTTCAGGGGGCCGCGAAAAGCAGGTCGTGCGGGCTGCTTTACTCGCCACGTTTGGAATGGGCGAGTCGACGCTTGAAGCGGAGCTCGGAGATCTGATGCGCGACGGAAACGTCGAGTTGGGTTTCCGTACGAGTTTCCCGGATAATTTTCTTCGTCCCGTTGCCCGGGCCGCGACGATCGAAGAGGCGGATGGAAAGATCGCTGAGGCCGTGACCGCTATCCGGGAGCGGATTGGTGATGTTGTGTACGGCGAAGGTACGGACACGATGGAAAGTGTCGTCGGGCGAGAATTGGCTAATCGCGGCCTGACGATCGCGACCGCGGAGTCCTGTACAGGCGGGCTGATTGCGGAGCGATTGACGGACGTGCCCGGCTCTTCCGCATATTTCTTAGGCGGTGTGGTCTCGTACTCGAATGAGGCAAAGATCGCGATGCTCGGTGTGCCGGCGGCGGTGATCGAGAGCGAAGGCGCTGTGTCTGAGGCATCCGTGCGAGCGATGGCAGAAGGAGTTCTCGAGCGATTTGGAAGCGATTTTGGAATCGCGACTTCGGGTATCTCGGGCCCAGGTGGTGGGACGCCGGATAAGCCCGTCGGGCTGGTCTGGATCGCTCTGGCGACCGCCGACGGGGAGACCCACGCGCAGTCCTTCGTCTTTGAAGTCGACCGCTCGCGACATCGAAGATTGACCGCCCAGGTCGCGCTCGACTGGATCCGGCGAAGCATGATTGGTGCGGAACTGATTGGCCCCTCGCTCATGCGACGGGGCGGGAGCGGATCGGCTCCGTAGTTGACGGCGTAGTTGACGGCGTAGTTGACGGCGTAGTTGACGAGTTAGTTGACG
>JASDVF010000074.1:1553-12923 GCA_041440805.1 Myxococcota bacterium
TAGTTGACGAGTTAGTTGACGGGGTAGTTGAAGAACAGCAACAGAGAAACGCGTCTTACGTTAGGTGAGGCGCGAGTGAACGAATTAAACCAGGACCCATCGGGAGGACGAGAATATGGCACGAGGCAAGCAGGTAGCACCTAAGGCAAAGGTTGAACGAGGCGGCGTTGCGGGCGACGCGAAGTCGAAGGCGATCGAGCTCGCGGTTTCCAGTATCGAGAAGCAGTTCGGTAAGGGCGCGATCACGAAGATGACCGATGACGCGGTCAATCACGAAATTCCCTATTTCTCGAGTGGCGCGCCGAGCCTCGATATTGCGCTTGGGATCGGTGGGTTCCCGCGCGGTCGCGTGGTGGAGATCTATGGGCCGGAGTCGAGTGGTAAGACAACACTCACACTCCATGCGATCGCCGAGGTCCAGAAGACCGGTGGCGTCGCTGCCTTTATCGATGCCGAGCATGCGCTCGATGTGAACTATGCGCGACGGCTCGGGGTGGCTGTTGATGAGCTTCTCGTTTCGCAGCCCGATACGGGCGAAGAAGCGCTCGAGATCGCAGACGTCTTGCTGCGGTCGGGCGCGATCGATCTTGTCGTGGTCGATTCTGTGGCGGCGCTGGTGCCGCGTGCGGAAATCGAAGGCGAAATGGGAGATACCCATGTTGGTCTGCAAGCCCGGCTCATGAGTCAGGCGCTGCGAAAGCTGACGGGTACGGTCTCGAAATCCGGCGCGACGATCATCTTCATCAACCAGATCCGAATGAAGATCGGCGTGATGTTCGGTAGCCCCGAAACGACTTCGGGCGGCAACGCGCTCAAGTTCTACGCCTCGGTGCGGATCGATGTACGACGGATTGCGGCGATCAAGGAAGGCGACGAGGTTACGGGTAACCGGACTCGCGTGAAGGTCGTGAAGAACAAGGTCGCCCCGCCGTTCAGGCAGGCGGAGTTCGACATCATCTACAACGAGGGCATCTCCCGTGAAGGTGACTTGATCGATCTCGGTGTCGACGAGGGAATCGTCGAGAAGAGTGGCTCTTGGTATTCCTACGCTGGTGAGCGAATCGGTCAGGGTCGCGAAAAGGCACGAACCTTCATCAAGGAGAATCCCGACATGGGGACTCGCCTCGCCGAAGAGGTCTATTTGGCGAAGGGGCTGAAGATTCCGGCGCGAGCGAATGTTCCGGATGCGCCCGCCTCGGCGGGTGATGAGATCGAAGTCGAGGAGACCCCGGAGGCCTAGTTTGAAGATTTAGTTCGATGGTCTGTTCGAAGGCCTGTTCTAAGGCGTAGCTCAAACGTTTAGTTCAATCGGTCAGAGCGGGGCGAATCCAGTTCCGGCTAGAGACCCGCATGATTTGACGATGACGCCCGTGTGGCCCCCGAATAGGGGCTCGCGGGCGTCTTTCGTTTTGGGCGTAAGCGGCTGCCGGCCAGGGATGAGGCTCCGCTATTGGGCGCCGATCGAGCGGATGGCGAGATGCGTGTCGTGGTCCCAAGTTGTTGAAGATGTTCAGGTTTTCGATGTCACGCCAATGGTCGACCCACTGAGCAGCGCTGGATTGGGAAACATGTCCCGACGACCGCCGATTCCTCAAGGAAGTTGCGCAATCGGTCGAAACAGGGGCGAGCGCTGCCGTCAGACTACCGGTCAAGCAGGCTGGAAAACATGAGCAGGCTCAAGGGCTTCCGAGGGGCAGCATGGATCTGAACGAGATTTTGAAGGTCGCCACCAAGGGTGGCGCTTCCGACATTCATCTGAAGTCGGGCTTGCCCCCGATGTTCCGAGTGGACGGTGCATTGGTGCCTCTGAAGAACGGTGAGCGCGTGCTCCCCGACGAGCTTCAGAAGATTGCCTTCTCGATCATGAATCCGATCCAGCGCGCGCGCTTCGATGAAAATCGCGAATGCGATCTAGCCTACGGGGTCCCTGGACTCGGCCGTTTTCGGGTCAACGTCTTTCAGCAGCGCGGCACGGTGGGCATGGTCTTCCGAGTCATTCCCTTCGGCGTGAAGACGATCGACCAGCTCTGCCTGCCTAAGGTGATCGAGAAGATCTCCCAGGAGCAACGCGGACTCGTCCTGGTGACGGGAACTACGGGCTCGGGTAAGTCGACGACTCTTGCTGCGATGATCGAACATATCAACGCCGAACGAACCAGCCATATCATGACGATCGAGGACCCGATCGAATTTCTCGTACGCGACCGGCGCTCGATCGTGAATCAGCGAGAGATTGGCGTCGATACGCACTCCTTCTCGACCGCACTCCGCGCCGCTTTGCGACAGGATCCCGATGTGATTCTGGTGGGCGAAATGCGCGATTTTGAGACGATTGAAACCGCTTTGACGGCGGCTGAGACAGGCCATCTCGTGATGAGCACGCTGCATACACTTGATGCGACGGAAACGATTAACCGCATCATCTCAGTCTTCCCGCCCTACCAGCAGAAGCAGGTGCGGTTGCAGCTTTCGACGATCATCAAGGCTGTGATTAGTCAAAGGCTCGTTCCGCGAGCCGACGGCAAGGGCCGCGTTCCGGCGCTCGAGATCTTGATCTCGACGGCGCTGACACGCGAGCTGATCGCTGACAAGGATCGCACTAAGGAACTACCCGAACATATCGCTAAGGGCCATTCGGCCTACGGCATGCAGACCTTCGATCAGTCCTTGATGAGCCACGTGAGGTCGGGCCTCGTGTCCTACGACGAGGCGCTCAAGCACGTGTCGAATCCCGACGACTTTGCGCTGCGCTTCCGCGGCATCGCTTCGACCTCGGACTCCGAATGGAACGAGTTCTCGGACGACGATGATAATGCGGAAGATCAGAAGCCGGAGAACGATGGCGTCGACGGCCTGATGGACGGCGACGATTTCAATATCGACCGTTTCTAGCGCCTGCTTCTAAGCTGGCCGAGCCAGCACAGGATTGGCCCTGTTTTTTGACAGGGCTAGCCTTGCCACTTCTCTTGCAGGGGTGAAGCTCGGCGAGGCCTGACGACAAGTCCAAAGACGCCGCTGGTACACAGGGCTGCGGGATATCGATCCCCGCAATCGAAGCGACTTTGACCTGGAAGATGCGATCGCACGCTCCCAGCGGATCGAAATCGAGGTCGCGGAAGTCGAGGCCGCAGCGCCTTATGGGTAGGAGCTTTACCAGCTCCGGTTGCACGTCGAATTCGTCCAATGGCAAATTGCGGAGCGGCGAGCGAGGCGACTCGCGGGGATGTCGGAGGAGTCGGACGAGATGCCCGAATCCGGCGGAGCGGGCAACGGTTAGAGCCGGGATTCCGGGAACCCGCCAGGAATCGAGTTTCCAGCGCGGCACCCGCTATATTCCGCGCGAAATCAGGCGCTTGCCTGTTCCCGATTAATCCAAACAGCTGTTCGAGGTGCCCCCCATGTCCCTCCCATCCCGGGAGATTAGAGAGACTTTTCTTAGCTACTTCGAGGAGCGTGGCCACCGCCGTGTTGCGAGCTCACCGCTCGTGCCGGAGTCCGACCCGTCCTTGATGTTCGTGAATGCGGGCATGGTCCCCTTCAAGCGAGCCTTCCTCGGCGAAGAAACGCGCGACTATGTCCGCGCGACGAGCAGCCAAAAGTGCATGCGCGTCTCGGGCAAGCACAACGATCTCGAGAACGTGGGTCGCACTGCACGCCACCACACCTTCTTCGAGATGCTCGGCAACTTTTCCTTTGGCGATTACTTCAAGGAAGAGGCGATCGAGCAGGCTTGGGGATTGCTGATCGAAGGCGTTGGTTTCAATCCAGACGACCTTTGTATCTCGGTGTTCGAAGAGGACGACGAGGCCTATGACATCTGGAAGAACAAGATCGGGATTCCCGAGTCGAAGCTCTACCGCCTAGACGAGAAGCAAAACTTCTGGTCTATGGGCGATACCGGCCCCTGCGGTCCGTGTTCCGAGATTCACTTCGATTGGGGCGAGCTCGCAGAGCACCCGAATGATGATCCGTCGAGTGAGACGGGTCGCTTCATGGAGATATGGAACCTCGTCTTCATGCAGTTCAATCGGGATGCAAGTGGAGAAATGACGCCGCTTCCGAAGCCGTCAATTGATACCGGTGGCGGGCTCGAACGTTGGGCGGCAGTGCTGCAAGGCAAGCGCTCGACCTGGGAGTCGGATTCGTTTATGCCGCTGATTACGCGTGCGGGCGAACTTACGAATATCATCCCTGGTGCGTCCGACGAGTCTGATGTCTCGCTTCGCGTTGTGGCAGATCATGCGCGTGCGCTTTCATTTTTGATCGGCGATGGCATCCTGCCTAGCAATGCTGGGCGCGGCTATGTACTTCGTCGCATCCTCAGGCGGGCCGCTCGGCACGGCAAGCTGCTCGGACAAGACCAGCCCTTTATCCATTCGGTTGCAGACAAAGTCATCGATGAGATGGGAGAGGCATTTCCGGAGCTTCTCGATCGCCGTACTTACATCACGGACCGGATTCGCCGCGAAGAAGAGCGCTTCCTCGAAACGCTGACGAAGGGGATCGATCTCCTCGACGGCGAGATCGACACGCTGAAGGCGAAAGGCCAGACGACGCTCCCTGGCGATACGATCTTTAAGCTCTACGACACTTTCGGATTTCCCGTTGATCTCACGGCGGACATTCTGGTCGGTCACGGCATGGAGCTTGATCAGTCGGGCTTTGATGATGCTATGTCGGCGCAGAAGACTCGTGCCCGCGCCTCCTGGAAGGGAAGTGGCGATACGGCAGTTCAAGAGGTCTACAGCCGGATTGGGAATGATGTCCAGACGACCTTTCGTGGCTATGAGGCGCTCGAATTCGAATCTCCCGTGACAGTCCTGTTGAAGGGCGGCGAGGCGATTGATTCCGCGCGCGAAGGCGACGAGATCGAATTGATCTTTACGGAGACGCCTTTCTACGCGGAGAGCGGCGGCCAGATGGGCGATCGCGGCACGATTTCGACGGAGACCGGTAAGGTAGAAGTGCGCGATGTGCAGAAGCCCGTTGCGGGACTCTTTGTGCACCAGGGTATCGTTGTTAAGGGCGAGGTTGCTGTCGATCAAGAGGCGCGCCTAGTCGTTGATGCGAATACGCGACAAGCGACAATTCGGAATCACACAGGTACGCATCTTTTGCATGCCTCTCTGCGCACGACGTTAGGTGATCAGGCCATGCAGAAGGGCTCCCTTGTGGGGCCGGCGCGCTTGCGTTTCGACTTCACTCACGATTCGCCCCTCACGCAGGATGAGCTGGACGAGATCGAAGACCGCGTGAACGAGATGATCGAATCGAATCAAGGCGGCGAGACTCGGGAAATGGATTATCCGTCGGCCATTAAGGCCGGAGCGATTGCGATTTTCGATGAGAAGTATGGCGATCAGGTTCGAGTCGTTTCCTTCGGCGACTGCAGTACCGAGCTTTGCGGTGGCACACACGCCAGCGCAACAGGCGATATCGGCTTGCTCAAAATTGTGTCCGAGACCGGTATTGCTGCAGGCATTAGGCGCATCGAAGCACTCACCGGAATGGGCGCACTTCGCCATATCCGCGAACAGGAACGCCTTGCCACGGATGCGGCGGAGCGACTCAAGGTGCCGCTGGCTGAACTGCCGAGCCGGGTGGGTAAGCTTCTCGAAGAACGGAAAGATGCGCAGAAGCAGATAGATGATCTTCGCGCCCGCAAGTCGGGTGGCGGCGGAAATGATCTGTTCGCGACGGCTCGGCCGATTGCGGCCTTTATCGGCGCGCAGGCGATCGCGGGCATCGTGGAAGATGCGGACGCGAAGGCGATGCGCACCATGGTCGATGATTTCCGGAACCGCATGGGAAGCGGCGTCGTCTGTCTCGCGGCGGCAAATGGAGACAAGGCGCTTTTGGCGATCGGTGTGACGAAGGATTTGACAGATCGGCTGAAGGCTGGAGATCTGATCCGTGAAGTCGCGGGCGTCGTCGGCGGTGGCGGTGGCGGGCGACCCGACTTCGCTCAGGCCGGCGGCAAGGATCCGAGCAAGCTTGCAGAGGCGATCGCTAAGTTCAACGAATTGGTGGGCGACTGATGAGTCGGCTCGGGCCCGTCCCGGGAATCGGCGACTACTTTCGCCCCGTTCGTCGCCGGACGCGTGTCGTTCATGTGGGCGACGTGGCGATTGGCGGGGATCATCCCGTTCGCATCCAGTCGATGACCAACACGGATACGATGGATACCGCGGCGACGGTCGAGCAGACCATTCGTCTCGCGGACGTCGGCTGCGAAATCGTACGCGTGACAGCGCCGTCGATTCGTGACGCGGAGAACCTACGCGTGATTCGTGCGGCGCTGCGTGCCCGTGGATGCGAAGTTCCTTTGGTTGCGGATATTCACTTCACGCCTAACGCGGCGATGATCGCTGCCAACGTGGTCGAGAAGGTTCGGATCAATCCGGGGAACTACGCGGATAAGAAAAAATTCGAAGTTCGCGACTATGACGATTCTCAGTATGAGGCGGAGATCGCTCGGGTTCACGAGCGTTTTCGCCCCCTTGTGAAACGCTGCCGTGAGAACGGCGTCGCAATGCGAATCGGCACGAACCATGGTTCGTTGTCCGATCGCATCATGAATCGCTTCGGGGATACCGCGGAGGGAATGGTCGAGAGCGCTCTCGAATTCCTCGATGTCTGCGAAGAGGAGAACTACTTCGATGTCATCTTCTCCATGAAGGCGTCGAATACCCAGGTCGCCATTCAGGCCTACCGGCTTTTGGCAGCGCGGCTGGAAGCGCGCGCCCCCGGCGAGCCTTCTTACCCCTTTCACGTTGGGGTTACTGAAGCAGGCGACTCCGAGGATGGCCGGATCAAGAGCGCCATTGGCATTGGCTCTTTGCTGGAAGATGGGCTCGGGGACACTATCCGCGTCTCCTTGACGGAGGATCCGGTTCGCGAGGTTCCCGTCGCTCGAGGGATCGCTGCTCGGGCCGCAAACGCAAGCCTCGTTCGGGCTGCGCGCAACGAAACGATCGAAGTCGCATCGCCGCCGTTCGCTAATTTTTTCGCCCACGCGCGACGCGCGACCGATCCGCTGAACTGGCAGGGCCTTCAGGCGGGTGGGGAGGAGCCGGTTCGGGTTGAGATCGAGGTGGCGGATGCTGTGGTAGATCCGCCGGGCGCCGCGGCTCGGCTCGCAATGGATCTCTCGGGTCTCCGCGATATTGAATGCGAGTCTCTGTTAGTCGATGGACGATCGGGGAATTCGGACGCGCTAGGCATCTTTAGAGAAGAACTCACCTCTCTCGGCGTTGTCTTGCCGCTTTCGCTTCGCGTCTCGCTCAGCACTTCTGAATTGGCTTCGGCCGTCTCAAGCGGGGTCGGTCGAGTGGTATGCACGCTGAGCGGAGCTTCTTCTGCGTCGGCTGATGCCTTGAGGGGCTTTGCGATAGAGGCTTCCGGACGAGGGATTCCGGTCGAATGGGAACTGGATTGCAAAGACGCCGAGATCCCGGGATGGGTGGCCCAGCTAGCCGCGCTCCCCGTCGGATCGGCCCCCGCCGCCCTAAGCCTTTTTGAGACGGCCTCGGTACACGACTACAGAGTGCTCGTCTCGGCTCTCGCAGATCATGGTTTCGAGCGGACGCCGATCGTCCTGCGTCAGGCAGTGTCCAAGTCCCCGGCCATTGCGAGCGGGATTGATGTTTCTGGCGTGCCTGAATCGGCTTTGCTTGACGCTTCCGTGCGACTAGGCGGCCTGTTATGTGATGGCATCGGGGACATCGTCTCGCTTCGTTCCGAAGTCGGCGCTGCGTCCGTTGTCGATCTGGCGTACCGCGTGCTGCAAGGCGCTCGCCAGCGCGCAACCCGCACCGAGTACATCTCGTGTCCCTCGTGCGGCCGAACACTTTTCGATCTCGAAGAGATCACTGCACGGATCAAGGCGCAAACGGATCATCTGCGAGGTGTCAAAATCGCGGTGATGGGCTGCATCGTGAACGGTCCCGGCGAGATGGCGGACGCAGATTTCGGCTACGTCGGTTCCGGTGTGGGCCAGGTCACGCTCTACGTTGGGCAGGAAGTTGTCGCGAGAGCCGTTCCCGAGGCACAAGCGACGGATCGACTCGTGGATCTCATTCGCGAGCATGGCGCCTGGGTCGAACCCGGCGAGGCCGAAGTCTCTCAGTAGGCGGCTCGACTGGTTTGCCGGCGGCCGAGCTTCCAGGTGTTAGTCCCGGAACCACTTGCCGGGCGAGGTGACGGAGGGAAGGCGGCCTTCTAGTTCTTCGAGGCCGCTGCCCTGGGCGCTGCTCCACTCTTCGACGATCTCGACGCTGCGCGAGCCTTCGGTGGCGGGGTGATCCGGTCCGACGAGCCATAGTGCGATTAACACGAGCACCGCGGCAATGATCGATCCCTCCGCGAGGCCGAGTGCGCCGCCTCCTGCGCGGTCCGCCCATCCGAGTCCCGCGAACTGGACGCCGCGCTTCATCAGTTTTGCGGCGACTCCGCAGGCGAGGATCGTGGCCATGACGAGCAGGGCACCGGCGATCCAGACAGCCGTCCTTCCGGTGATTTCACCGCCGGTCAACTCGGTGAGCTGAATCGTCAACGGGTCGACGAAGAGCCGCGTCACGATCGTGCAAATTCCGATTGCGGCAAGTGAGAGGCCTTCTCGGACCAGCCCAATAAAGAGCCCGCGGATCAGGGCTGCGAAGATCACAGTGCCCGCGATGATATCCATCAGAGGAAGGTCGCTCATTTGCCGCGGCCGCTCGCGAGGTCGGTGGTCTTCCAGCCGCCAGAGGAATCGGGGCTGTCCTTCTGCGGCTGCTGCGGGGACTCCGGTGCGGAAACGTTGCTAGGCAATAAAGAGGCTACGCCGGAGAATGAGAGATCCGCTTCGGCGTCTTTACCTGGGGCGACGGAGCCTGCATTCGAGGGGGCTGCCGGGGCGCGCCGAGTCCCGCGTACGAGGCGCATATACATCCGGGCTTCATCGCGGCTCGGATCTTTCTCGAGAACCGAGTCCCATTCTCTGACGGCTTCGGGCGTTCGGCCCATCGTGTAGTACGTTAGGCCGAGCTGGACCTGGCTATCGAGTAGCGAGGGCTGCAGCCGCAGGATTCGCTGAAGTTCCTGAATGGCTTGAGCGGGCAGGCCGGCCTCGCGAAGCGTGATCGCGAGGCGATGCCGGATATCGTGAAAGGTCGGACAGCGTTCGAGTGCACCACGGTACTGCACGATCGCATCTCGTCGTTCGCCGGCTTCGACTAACGCATCGGCCAGCGAAGCCTGTTGGTTCGCTAGTTTGCCGCGAGTCGTCGGGTCTAGGCCCGCCGCCGAAGGGCGGGAGAGCTGGCTTGCACGTTCGGCGTAGCCCTGAGACCGATCGAATTCACCGCGTCGTTCGTGCAAGCTGGCTAAGGCGAGCAGTGCCTCCACGTAGGAGGGATTGATTCGAATCGATTCGCGTAGCTCTGCGAGTGCGCCCTCGAGTTCGCCGAGTCGTTCCTGAATCATCCCGATCATATAGTGGACGTCCGCATAACGAACGCCATGAGCGACAAGCCGGCGCAGGCTAGTAAGCGCTTGGTCATCATCGCCGGAGGCAAACGCGCGTCGGCCGTGCAGCAGTATTTCACGATCACTCGCGACGTCGCCGTGCTGAATTTGCCGCCCGACCTGGACTTCTAACCCGAAGTCCGTCTTTGAATCAGCGGTCTTTGAGTCCATAACCTTGTCCGTTGACACGGACTTACGAGACGGCGCGTGAGCGTCGCTTCGAATGCTTGATTGGCTCGGTCCTTGATCCATCGTATCCCCCCGGAAACGCTGCGATATTCACGTTGAACGCGCCTCAGGATGACATTTCGCCCAGCATGCGTCGAGGGCAAGGCAGGCCGGGATGCCAATGAAATCGCGTTGCTCACCCAATAGGGAGCGAGAAGCCACGCTATTCGGCTCGCTATTCGGCTTGGGCGATCCTTGCGCGGGCGCGCTCGGCGGAGGAAGAATCGGCGTAGTTTTCGACCACTACGTGGTAGAGCCGGAGGGCCTCGTCTTCCAGGCGCATGTTTTCGAGGCAGACACCGAGTCGGTAGAGCGCTCGGGAGTCGAGGCCGAGCCCGGGATATTCGTCGAGTACCCGGCGGTAGCGTGCGGCGGCGGATTGCCAGTGGGTGCGGTCGAGATAGAAGTCAGCGATGTGCAGCATGTTGCGCGCGAGACGCGTTCGCAGCCTCACCAAGATCTCTTCGCCTTCTCGGGTTTCTTCGGCGTAGGGATGTTCTCGGATCAGTTTTTCAAGGGCGGCGCTGGCCTCAAACGTCGAGCTTTGATCTCGGTCCACGGACTCGATCTGGTTGTAGTGGCATTTGGCCGCGCGGAGCAGGGTGTAGGCAACCTTGGGATGCTGTGGGTGGAGGTCAGCGAAGTCCTGGTAGTAGGCGAGGGCTTCCTCATATCGCTCATCATCGAAGTAAGCGTCGGCGATTTTGAGCTGCGCCTTCTGCTCGTATTCGGAATAGGGGTAGTTATCGACGATGGCCTGGAAGCTCTCGATCGCCGCGTCGTAATTTATAACAGGGAAGAGCCAGAGGATCTTGCGGCCCTTAAGCGTCTCCATCCCGTCGGCGTAGAGCTCCTCCGCGGGCTTCGCGTCCTCGAAGACAGCGGTATTCGAGGCGCATCCGGCCGCAAAGAGCAGCGCGAGGGCAACCAGAACAAGCCGAGTCGGTTGTTGGCGGGGCGAGGGCATCGATGTCGAGAAATTGGGTGGCAATGAGTTCTCCGAGGCGCACGCTATCGGCGAGCAGGGGTTCAGTCAATTTGAAGCTGGCCGCATGCGGCAGGTTCCGTGAGAGCCTGCTAGCCTCCGCCGCCGCAGCGGCCCCCGACGACTCCCGGATCACTCTCGGAATCGGGTTGCCCTGCCGGCGCCTCGATCGGTCATTCGGCGATTTGTCGCCTCGGTCGAGGCCGACCCCACTTGGTTTATGGTTTAGAGCGGGACCCCAACCCGCTCCATCACGCAAAGCATCGGAGAATATAGTCATGGATCGAGAATCGGTAGAACGTTTGCGATTCGATCGGCGCCTCGCACGTCGACGTGACTGGGTCGATGAGAATGATGTCGAGGCGAACATCGATGCGCTTCCCGACCTGACGGACAAGATGACGACCGTGGCCGAACTCGAAGCCGAGGAGGCCGCGACGGCAGAAGCTGCTGCGCTAGAAGCGCCGATGCAGGCGCCGGCATCCATTGAAGCTGACGCGCCGGTTCCGATTGCAGGCGAATTTGGTGGCTCGACGAATCTGGGCGGCTCTTCCTTTGGCGGCAGCTTCGGCGGCAGCAGCCCCGACCGAACTCTTGACCGAACTCTTGACCGAACTGCGGACAGCAATTCTGGCGAATCGGGCAACACC
>JASDVF010000075.1:0-12683 GCA_041440805.1 Myxococcota bacterium
GAGACGGGGAGGTCGAGATCATGGAGACCTTCGCGAGGCGGATTCCGTGCGCGGTGATCGCCCAGGTGCTTGGCATTCCGAATGACCGAATCGACGACTTCGCCCACTGGTCCGATGAGATCCTGCGCCTGCAAGGCCAGGACGAGGGGTCGACGGAACCGATCGCCAATCTGCTCCCTGAGTTCACGGAGTATCTCGAGGAGCAGATTCGACAGCGAGTCGATTCGGATGATCCGCCGGATGACATGATCACGCGACTATTGCAAGCCGAGGTCGACGGGGAACGGCTGAGCGAACGCGCCGTTCTGACCCAGACCATGTTGCTGATCATCGCCGGAAACGAGACTACCCGAAACCTGATCGGGAACGTGATTCGTAGGCTCGCCGAGGATCCTGTCCGCTATCTCCGCGTGCAGGAAGACCGAAGTCTCGTCGCGATCTTCATCGAGGAATCACTTCGCATCGACTCACCCGTTCAGATCCTGGCGCGAACCTGCAGCGAGGACGTGGAACTCGACGGTGTTCGAATTAAGAAGGGCGAGCGGGTGATCCACAGCCTCGGTTCAGCGAATCGCGACGAGTCTCTCTACCCCGACGCGGATCATTTTCGACTGGACCGACCGAAGCCGCGGGATCACTTGGGCTTCGGATCCGGTCCGCATATCTGTCCGGGCGCTTTCCTCGCGCGGATGGAGACGCGGGTCGCCGTCGAAACTCTGCTCGATGGCATCGCCGCGATGGCGTTGGCGCCCGACTATGTCTGGGATCCGAACCCGGTCTTTTGGGCGCTGGGACCGCGGACCCTGCGGCTGAACTTAACACCCATAGCCGCGCCCTGAACCGCACCCTTGTCTGGATATACGTGGGGCTGGCCCCGGGGACGGTTGTTCCGTGGGCGGGCTACTGCCCGGAGCGGCCGTGCTCTGACCTTGATTGAGTGGCCACAGCCCGCCCGCTGGCTGCGGAGCAGGCTCCGCGCCGGTGCTGCCGGCTCCAAGGAACGTGATCTTCGGCATGGTGGGGTTCCCCTGGGCTCTTTCGGCGGTGGCGCTTCGTGTGTCGCGTCCGCTCGGGTTGACGCTGTCGATTCTACCAACTAGGATTCTCGGGTTGCTTAAAGCAACCTGTAGGCTGCAGCGCTTCGCGAGCCTCCCGGAGAGTGTGCACCAGGAAAGGGTCTCGGATGTCCCGAACGCGTTTTGACAAGATCCATTGCGGCGTCGCCCAGGCTCTCGATCAGCTTGGAGACTCCTGGACGTTGCTGATCATCCGCGACGCCCTCGTCGGCTCGACGCGCTTCAAAGAGTTCGAGGTCAACCTGGGCATCGCGAAGAACGTGCTCTCCGACCGGCTATCGAAGCTCGTCGAGAACGGGGTGCTCGAAAAGAACAGGCTCGACGAGCCGGGACATCGCTTCGAGTACAAATTGACGGCCAAGGGTCGCGACCTGTGGGTAATGCTGACGGCGATGCGTCTCTGGTCGGACAAGTGGGTCTTCGGCGAAGACAAGGTGCCCGCCGTCTTTCAGGAGCGAACGACGGGTCGGCGTGTGGCCGGCTTGATCGCCGTCGACTCCGAAGGCGTGGCCGTCGAAGCCAGCGAACTCGAACCGGCCCCGGGCCCGGGTTGGCCGAAGCGCAGTCGCGACTTGGGCAGCGCGAGCTGGGCAAAGGCGCCTCGCAAACCGAGCAAGCCAGCCAAAGCGAGTCGAAAACGAACTTGAAACGGGCGAATCGAACGCCCTGCAGTGGATGAGAGTCAGCGCGAACTTCGTAGGCCGCATGAAGGAAAAGCTCCCCCAGCCGTCCCGGAAAGCCGCGGGCACCCTTTTAGGAGAACTAGCATGAAGACCGCCATCACAGAGATGTTCGGAATCGAGCACCCGATCATTCAGGGTGGAATGCATTTTGTCGGCTACGCGGAAATGGCAGCCGCGGTATCGAATGCCGGCGGCCTGGGCATCATCACGGGCCTCACCCAGCCGACCCGCCGACGATCTCGCCAAGGAGATCGCCCGCTGCAGGGAGATGACCGACAAGCCCTTCGGCGTGAACCTGACCTTCCATCGCGACTAAATTGGAGCCGGAAGAAGGCTCGAGCGCCGGGGGCGAGAACCTAGACGCGGACGAACGGTCGCATTCGGACCTCCGCCACTTTTGACTTCACGTCACTCAACATTGTAGGAGCCATACGATGTCTACTCCCAATCTCACCGCCGAACAGATCGAGTTCCAAGAACACGCGCGCGCGTGGCTCGCGGCGAATCCTGCACCCGAAACCCAGATCGATCTTCCGCTCAGCCAGCTCGAACTCGCGACGCGCGAGCAGGTCGAGTACTACCGCGAATGGCAGCGGCGCTGCTACGAGGCCGGACTCGTTGGAACCGACATCGCCAAGGAGTACGGCGGCCACGGGCACAGCGGCTGTCAGGACATCGCAAACCGCGAGATGTCTCGGGTTGGCGCACCCTTTCTCCTTAACACGGTGGGGCTTTCGATGATGATCCCCGCTGTGCTCAAACACGGCACCGAGGAGCAGAAGCGACGCTTCATCCCCAAGGCGCTCAGTGCCGAGGAAATCTGGTGCCAGGGCTTCAGCGAACCCGGGGCCGGTTCAGATATGGCCAACCAGCAAACCATGGCCGTCCGCCGCGGCGAGGAGTGGGTGGTGAACGGCCACAAGGTCTGGACTTCCTTTGGCCAGTTCGCGAAGCACATGATCCTGCTCGCGCGCACCAGTCGCGATCACAAGTATGACGGCCTCTCGTTCTTCCTTTGTCCAGTGGAGGGGCATGCCGGCGTGACGGTCAAGCCGCTGGTGAAGATGACGGGCGAGCTCGGCTTCAACGAAGTCTTCTTCGAAGACTGCGTGATCGACGATTCGCTGCGGCTAGACGATGTGGGAAAGGGGTGGACCGTCGCGATGACGGTACTGACTCATGAGCGCGGCGCGGCCGAGGGCGCAGGGGGCGGCGGCATCAGCGCCGTACATCCAATCGAACGTCTGATCGGCCTGGCCAAAAGCAGCCAGCGGGGTGGGGGCCTGGCTGCGGATGATCCCGTGACCCGCGACGCCATCATCAGACAGGCGATCGTACACGAAGGCATCCAACAGGACGCACGCCGTGCCCAGGTGCCCGCGCTCAACGATCATCCGATGCGCCTGCCCATGGGGCAGGGAGTAGTCCGCACCGAGTTCGAGCAACACTGCGCGAGGCTGGGCGTCGACATTGCCGGCGCGCGCTCGACGCTCTACAAGCACGACGACGCTGCCCCCGACAATGGCTATTGGCCGCTCGCATACATGAAAAGCTATGCCGTTACGATCGGGGGTGGTTCGAGCGAGATTCAGCGCAACATCCTCGGAGAACGGATTCTCGGGATGCCGAAGTCAAAGTAGCCGGCGTACGACGTGCCGATGAAAGAAGGATGACCCCATGAGCAAAAGCAATCGCCCGCCGAAAGACTTCGGCTTTGGGCCAGACGAGGAGATGCTCCGCGATCTGGCGCGGAAACTACTCGGTGAACGCCTCCCGGTCGACAAGCTGCGCACGCTCGTCGCCGAAGATCACGAGGCTGTGTACGAACGTCATGAGCTTCAGCGCTGGGACGAGGCGCTCTGGAAGGAAATCGTCGAACTCGGCTGGACGGGGCTTGCCGTGCCCGAACAGGACGGCGGCCTCGGATTCAAGCGCGCCGGCATCGCGGGTCTGGTCGAAGAGGTGGGGCGCTCTGCACTTCCCTCACCGTTGGTCGCGACCCTCAACGCCACCGATGTCCTGGCCCAGGCCGAGGGAGGCAGACAATGGCTGGCGCGAATCGCCGATGGCACCACGGCGACACTCGCCATCACCAATGCCGTGGGGAGCTGGGAGTTGGGCGAAGGCGACCTCTCCGCGAGCGAAGACGGTGGAGATCTGGTGTTGGACGGCGCGGCCTACTTCGTTCAAGACGCCTTTAAGGCCGACGTCCTGGTGGTGGCGGCGCAGTGTGGCGGCGACCGTGTGCTGTGCGCGGTCCCGGCGGACTCGACCGGACTCAGCCTCGTCCCGGATCGAATTTACGACCTGACCCGCGACCAGGCGACGGCACGATTCGAAGACGTGCGCGTCGCCGAGGAGAACGTCGTTAGTCGCGATGCGGTGGGCGCGCTCGAGCGCGCGTGGCCCTCAATCCTCGTCACCGTTGCAGCGGATCTGGTGGGCTGCGCAGAGTGGCAATTGCAGACCACGGTTCAGTACGCGAAGGATCGAAAACAATTCGATCGCCCGATCGGCTTCTTCCAGGCGGTCAAGCACCCACTGGTGAACGCCATGCTCGACATCGATCGAGCCCGCTCGCTGGTCTACAACGCAGCTTGCGCGATCGACTTTGATGATCCAGCCGAAGCTCTGAAGGCCGCGCGCATGGCGAAGAGCGCGGCGTCCGATGCGGGCGCGTTCATCTCAGATCGCTCGGTGCAGCTGCACGGCGGTATTGGTTTTACCTGGGAATGCGACGTGCATATCTTCTTCAAACGAAGCATGCACAACCAGGCGCTCTACGGCGATGGTGTGTACCAACGCAAGAAACTTGCCAATACGATGATCGGGGAGATCTGATCGAGGGGGCAGTTTTTCTGTAGAGGATGCTCGATGACTGTAATGATGCTGAGCTGCTGTCGTACAGACTGTTGGGTTGATCGCTTAGGGAATTTAAAGGTCGGGCAAGGGTGATTTGCGCATTGTCAGCTTGCAGTAATCAACCGGACAAAATACTGAAAACCTATAAATGAACGAGAGGACACTTTAATGAAACTTGGAATCCTGAATGCAATGGGCGGCAAGTCTATCAGCATCGATATGGACCGAATCAAGGCCGCTGAAAGTATGGGCTACGACTCGGTCTGGACCGGAGAAGCCTACGGCAGTGATGCAGTATCACCTGCAGCCTGGATTTTGGCACAGACAGACAAGATTAAAGTCGGTACATCGATCATGCAGATGCCTGGCCGCTCGCCAGCCCTTAGTGCAATGACAGCGATGACGTTGAACCAGCTTTCGAATGGGCGGTTCATTGTTGGTCTGGGCGCATCAGGACCACAGGTCGTCGAAGGCTGGCATGCTACCGCCTACGGCAAGCCGATGACTCGAACAAGAGAGTACATCGACATTATGAAGAAGATTTTTAGTCGTGAGGGTCCGGTTGAACATAAAGGTTTTCATTACAGCATGCCGTACAGCGGTGATGATGGTACCGGTTTGGGTAAACCACTTAAGAGCATGCTGCAGGCCGATCCAAGCATGAAGATTTACATGGCATCTATCACGCCAACGGGACTTGAGACTGCTGCGGAAGTAGCTGATGGCGTGTTGCCGATCTGGATGAACCCTGAAAAACCCGATGTGCTGATGTCTTCCATTCAAAAGGGTCTGGATAAGGGCAACAAGACCACGAAGGACTTCGACGTTGCACCTGCTGTTACCGTAATTATTGGTGATGATGTGGACCGTTGTCGAATGCAAATCAAAGGCACTATGGCTTTGTATATCGGCGGCATGGGCGCTCGAGAAAATAATTTTTACAACGATTTTGCAAAGGCGCTCGGGTTTGAAGAAGCCGCAGCCACGATTCAGGATCTGTTCCTTGCTGGAAAGAGAGATGAAGCCGCGGCAGCTGTTCCTGATGAGCTGGTAGATGCCTGCCATCTTGTGGGTCCTGCAGGTCGCATCAAAGAGAGATTGCAGGTCTGGAAGGAAGCAGGTGATTCCGGAAAGATTGGCAGCATGTTGCTTGGTTCGTGCCCGATCGAAGCGCTCGAGCTGGTTGCGGGTGAAATGCTCTAAAAGCGTCTCCGTAATTTTCTAAGGGAACGGGTATCTCAACTCAAAGTTACACCCTGAACGCTTGCACTGGCTTGCACGAAATAAGCCAGCAGGGTTGGGATGCCCGTGCTCGCCCTGGAAGATCAGGGATTGATACAGGCGTTCCATTCGACGCTTTCCTATTCGCTTGAACGCATCATGAACGACATGCCCAAGGTGCCGTTCCGCGATCACGTCTGGCCCAATTTTCTGCGAGAGAACGCGCTGCGTTTGTTGAAACGCGACGCCTAAAACCAGCTTGCGTAGTCTCGTTTGGCGGTGACAGTTCCGTCTCTGTACGCGCAACTTTGATTGTCGAATTTTGGAGGTCCCCCCATGTATCCCGGTCATTGGGCAAGTGTTCAACCCGACAAGTTAGCGGTGGTCAACAGCGGCACAGGCGAGGCGCGCACGTATCGTGAGCTTGACGAACGTTCGAACCAGTTGGCCCAGCTGTTGTTCGCACACGGGCTGCGACGTGGTGATCACGTTGCGCTCTTCATGGAAAACAACGTTGCATATTTTGATGTGTGTTGGGCGGCATTGCGGTCAGGGCTCTATATCACTGCGGTCAACCGATATCTGACTGCAGAAGAGGCCGGCTACATCGTCGACAACTGTGAAGCGCGCGTCACGGTGTCTTCATTCGGCTTGTGCGACGTGGCCGAAGGAATCCCCGAACACGCTCAGCGATGTGAACGTTGGCTCGGGCTCGGCGGTGAGATGGCGGGCTACGAAGATCTCGAGAAGGCAATGGCGGCCTTTCCGGCAGAGCCGCTTGAGGAAGAGCCTGCGGGCGCCTACATGCTCTACAGCTCGGGGACGACCGGCCGCCCGAAGGGCATCAAGCGTCCCCTTCCCGAGGTGAGTGTCGGCGAAAATGGCGGGGCCGGAAGTGCGATGCACCGGAGCTTGTGGGGCTTCGACGAAAACGCGGTCTATTTGTCGCCAGCGCCGCTCTACCACGGGGCTCCGCTCGGTTTCTGTACCGCCATCCAAATCTGCGGCGGCACCGTGGTGATGATGCCTAAATTCGATCCGCGAGATTCCCTCAAGGCCATTGAGGATCACAAGGTCACTCATAGCCAGTGGGTCCCGACGATGTTCTCGCGCATGCTCAAGCTCGACCCGAGTGAACGCGAGGGCTTTGATCTCTCGACGCATCGGTGTGCGATCCACGCCGCGGCGCCATGCCCCAGACC
Source organism: Myxococcota bacterium (assembly GCA_041440805.1). Classification (GTDB taxonomy): domain Bacteria; phylum Myxococcota_A; class UBA9160; order UBA9160; family UBA4427; genus UBA4427. The sequence continues at coordinate 7,045 of JASDVF010000075.1, forward strand.
CGTGAAGCAGCAGATGCTCGATTGGTGGGGCGACGTTATCTACGAGTATTACGCGGGCACTGAACTCAATGGCTTGACCCACATCACGCCGGAGGACTGGCGAAATAGGCCGGGTACGGTGGGCAAGTCAATTCTGGGTGTGATTCACGTGTGCGACGACGACGGGAACGATGTGGCGGTGGGTGAACCGGGCATCATCTACTTCGAACGTCCCGAAGTCGCCTTCCGATACCACAACGACGATGAGAAGACGCGCTCCGTGCAGCATCCAAAGCATCCCACGTGGTCGGCGCTCGGTGACATCGGCTATGTCGATGAAGACGGCTACCTGTTCCTGACCGATCGCGCGACCTTCATGATCATCTCGGGCGGTGTCAACATTTATCCTCAGGAGATTGAGGATGTGCTGATCATGCATCCCAAGGTGGCCGATATCGCGGTCGTGGGGGCGCCTAACGAAGAAATGGGTGAAGAAGTGAAGGCGGTCGTCCAGCCCATGGAAGGCATCGATGCCAACGACGAGCTCGCACAGGAGCTCCTCGCGTACGCGCGAGAACACATTGCCCATTACAAGTGCCCAAGGAGCGTGGATTTCGAGGCCGAGTTGCCACGCCTGCCGACCGGCAAACTCTATAAACGGCTGCTGAAAGACCGCTACTGGGGCAAACACGACTCGCGCATCGTCTAGTTTCGATGCAGGTTGTTTCGGCCCAGTGAGCTTCCCCGCGACTGCGCGATTATTCGGAAACGGAGATCTTGATGTCCGATCCCAATCCCGACCTTGATGCCTTCCGCGCCGAAGCGCGCAGCTGGCTCGGTGACCATTCCCCGGCGACACTGGCGGGACGTGGCTTAGAATTAATGGGTGCCGAGTTCTTCGACGACAGCAACGCCGAACTCTCAATGTGGTGCAAGAGCATTGGTGAGAAGGGTTGGGCCACACCGACTTGGCCGACCGAGTACGGCGGCGGTGGTCTCAGTCGGGGAGGGAATAGGAAAAACAAGCGGGCTTTTCCGCACCACGCATACTAGGTGTTCTTACAACTAAGCCCCGACGGGGCTACCCGGGCTCCTTCGGGGGAGTTTGTCGTGCGTGTGAACTTGATCGGTAGCTTCAACTGCTTTCGCCTCGCCGCGGCGATGATGGCCAAGCAAGAGCCCCTCGACGACCAGGGTCAGCGCGGTGCGGTCGTGAACATGACATCGGTCGCGGCCTTCGAAGGCCAGATCGGTCAGTGCGCATACTCGGCCTCAAAGGGCGGCGTGGTCGGCATGACACTTCCGATCGCACGCGATCTATCGGCACTTGGTATTCGGGTGAACACGGTGGCGCCAGGTCTTTTCGACACGCCGATTTATTGCGAAGGCGAAGGCAGCGAGGCCTTTAAGGCCAAGCTCGGTCAGAGCGTGCTCTTCCCCAAGCGCCTCGGTCACGCGGACGAGCTCGCCTCGATGGTGATGGAGCTCTTGACCAACGACTACATGAACAGCGAAGTGGTCCGTGCCGACGGTGGCGTGCGACTTCCCCCCAAATGATCTTGATCCCCCTTCACAGGGATCAAATCGGAGGCCTTCATGGCTGATGAAATTCTGACTGAACGACGTGACCGCATCCTGGTCATTACGCTCAACCGACCGGAAGCCAAAAACGCGGTCAATGGTCCGTTGGCCGATGCGCTCAACGCAGCGATCGAAGAACTCGATGAAGATGCCGGCTTGACCGCCGGAGTGATCACGGGCGCTGGTGGTGGTTTCTCGTCGGGCATGGACCTGAAGTGGTTCGCCACGAAGGGACCGCCGGCGGGTTTCGCCAAGTTCTTGCAGACCGGTGCAAAGAAGCCGTTGATCGCTGCGATCGAGGGCTTTGCATTGGCGGGCGGCCTCGAAATGGCGCTGACTTGCGATCTGTTGGTTGCAGCGGACAACGTCCGGTTCGGGATTCCCGAAGTGAAGCGTGGTTTGTTCGCAGCGGGCGGCGCGTTGATGCGATTGCCTCGCGTGATCCCGCATGGCGTTGCCATGGAGATGGCGCTCACCGGCGATCCCATTCCCGCGCAACGTGCCCTGGAGCTTGGCTTGATCGCGCGTGTATCCGCTCCGGGCGCAGCGCTCGATGTCGCGCTCGAACTCGCCACCACGATCGCGCAGAACGCGCCTTTGTCGGTCGCCGTTTCGAAGAAGATGATCGTCGATTCTTACGGTCGAACAGAGGAGGAGTTCTGGGCCCATCAGGGACCTGAGAGCGGGAAGATCGTCGCTTCGAAGGACGCACAAGAGGGCTCGCGCGCCTTTGCTGAGAAGCGCACACCCAAATGGTCTGGCAACTGATTCACTGGTTTCACGGTTTTACGCAAACCCATACAACCCATATACGAACAAAGGGGTCGTCATGAATTTTGATTTTCCCGAGGAGCAAAAGCTGCTCCAGCACACCGCGAAGGAGTTTCTCGATGAAAACTCTTCGCTCGCGCACGTGCGCGAAATCCTCGAAGCAGACTCCGGCTACAGCCAAGGCCTGTGGAAGGGCGTGGCAGAACTCGGTTGGCTCGGAGTTTCGATTCCCGAAGAGTATGGAGGCGCCGGCTTTGGTTATCTCGAATCGGCCATGATCGCCGGTGAGATCGGAGCAGCACTCGCCCCTATTCCGTTCGCATCGACGGTCTACTTGGCCGCCGAAGCGATCAAGCAGGCAGGCGACGACGGTCAGAAGAAGAAGTACTTGACCGGGTATCGCGAGTGGCGACTTGATCGGCACGATGGCGACGACCGAAAAGGCCGGTTCGCTAACGCAAAAGTCGGTGAGTGCCACGTTTAAGGATGGCAAGCTGAGCGGCACGAAGCTGCCGGTGGCTGACGGCGCACAGGCAAACTTCGCCATTGTTCTCGCCAAGGAAGGCAAGGGATTGTCCCTCGTAGTCGTCGATCTCGACGGCGCGGGCGTCGAGCGCCATGCCCTCAAGGCGATGGACCCGACGCGGCCCCAAGCCAAGCTCAGATTCAACGATGCGCCTGCAACGCGCCCCGAAACGGGGCAATTACGCCTCGACCGGAACCTGGTTGTCATATCGGTACTTAGCGGCGGTAGGGAAAAGGGGCCTTCTTTTTCCTACTCTCCCTCCAGAGATGGATTCTTGCGATCGTGTGGATAGCCAAACACGAGCCGCGTTTTCCGCGCCGCCGATACGTAGTCATATGTCGATCAAGCCCCCGGAGCCGGGCATACTCCGCCGCTCCGGGCCCCGGTCGAAACGGGATCACTCCGTGCTTCATCTACCGAGACGAATGCCAATTCTCGACAGACAGACCACGGAAGCGTCGAAAATCCTTCGCGTTTGCGGTCACCACCACGAGATTATTGACGCACGCGATCGCGGCAATCTGCGCATCAGCTGCGGCGGGTGGCCGCCCTCGCTTTTCAAGGCGCGCGCGCTCAGCCCCATGCCATTCCGCTGCTTGCTCGTCGTACGGCAGAATCGTCAACGACCCACGAACCGCTTCCTCAAGATAGGCTTCGATCGCCCGCCGCTTCTTCCCGGCCGGAAGTCGCGAAGCCCCGTATCGGAGTTCGTGCCAGACGACTGAGCAAGTCGCAAGCTCCCCGTCATGTTCCTCGAGTGCGCGGAGCACGCGATCATTGGGGCGCGACTTGATGGCCTCCGAGACGACGTTCGTATCGAGCAGATATCGGATGCTCAGAACGAGACCTCTCGACCACTCGTGTCGTCACGAAGTCCCTCGAAGATCTCATCTTCGATCTCGAGACTCTCAACGTCCAGCCTTGCCCGCACGACTCTCGCCGCCTGAATAAACGAGGGACGATCACCCGAAAGCGCTAGATATTCAGACGCGGAAAGAATCACAGCGACAGACTCGCCTCGACGCGTGATTTCGATCGCATCCCCGCGCTGAGCGCGTTTGATGAGTCGAGCGAAGTTCTGACGCGCCTCTGCAACTGAAACCTTCTTCGCACCCATGCGGAATCTCCAATATGTACAACTCGATGTACATTTTAGCGCCTCACCGCACCGCCGCCACTTTCATCTGGCACTCGCCTAAGCATCTGAAGTTGTGCAGGTTTTAGTTCGGCCGACTTTTGGCACACTACGGGGTGCCCTCGTTTTTTCAGAGTGCCGCTGGCGACCGTGAATCGGCGTCCCGAGGTTGGAGAGAGTTCAAGTTGAGCAGTTGGGAAGACTTCAAGACCGCCGTATCCGTCCCGGACTCAGAGGCGATCGCGCAGCGCGAAGACCGCGTGGCGCGACGAACCGAAGAGCTTCGGCTCGCTGAGCATCCAGAGTGGCAGCGCCTCTCGGATGGTATTCGCCGACAGATTGCGGCGAGTGTTGAACTTGACGCGAACCCCACGCGGCTAGGCGAACTAGCTGATCAGGCGACTGCGCTCGCTGAAGCGCTAGAGGCATCGGCACCTGGAAAGCGCGTCGCATTGGTCGAGTCGGGGTGGCAAGGGAAGAGCGCAACGATGGCGTATTCGCCCTTCAGCCCGGTCATGGGCACGCTCAACCCCGCTTCGCTCGGGATCGAGGTGCGCCCGGAAGGGACCAAAGCGGTGGTCGAAATTCGCCTCGGGGAAGTCGTTGAGGGCGGCACGGGCTTGGTGCATGGCGGAGTGATCGCCGCGATCTACGACGAGGTTCTCGCTGCGGCTAATAATCTGAAAAAGGTAGGTGGACCGACTGTCAAGCTGGCCATCCAATACCGGAAGCCGACGCCGCTCTATGACGTCCTCCGCTTTGAAGGCTGGGTGGAGAGCATAGAGGGGCGGAAGATCAAGACGCGAGGACGTTGTCTGGTCGGCGATCAGGTGGTGACCGAGGCCGAAGGACTTTTCATTGGCTTCGACCTCGATCCGAAGGCATCCGATTGGCATCTGCGTGAAGAACCTGAGTCCGGCCGATAACCCGCCTGCGAGGGCGGGGGATGAGACCTGGGGAAGGACGACGCTCGTTCGAATTCCGTCCGTCGCCCACTCGCAGGCCGCCGCTTGCGTCAGCGAGCGAATCGCCTCCTTGACCTCGGCATAACATCCGAAATTCGGCATATCCCAGCGCTTGGCCGCTGTGCCCCCCAGGTTGACGATACACCCGTCACCTTCTAAATGGGGATGGCAGAGCTTCATTAGTCGAAGCGTCGCCAGCGGACCCGACTCCCAGCCGGCCGCGAAGGCTTCCTCGCTCACCCCCAAAAGTGGACCCAGAGGCACTTCCTGTTCGTTGTTGACCAAGATGTCGATCGTGCCAAATTCTTTCACGACGTGGTTATCGAGGGATGCGAGTGACGGCTCTGACTTGACGTTGCATTCCACGCTGATGGCTCGCCCGCCGCGGCGCAGATTTTCTTCACAGGTCGTATCGAGCTTCGAAACAGTGCGTCCAGCGACCGCTAAGACGGGCGGATAGGAGTTTCAAGCCCCGTTTTCAGCACCCCCGCTATTAGGTGCTCTGACAATTAGGCCACGGACGGGCTAAGTAGCCCCTTCCGGGGGTCCTCAGAGGAACGTCCCGCGAACGCGATCGCGCAGGATGACAAAAAAGAGTAGTGCGGCGCACATAGCGCCCTCTTCTCGCCCGAAACGGGGCAATTACGCCTCGACCGGAACCTGATTGTCATATCGGTACTTA
>JASDVF010000076.1:0-2733 GCA_041440805.1 Myxococcota bacterium
CGGCTATCTGACGCTCTCGCAAGTGGCCGTCGGTTCGAGGGAAAGGCCGTGAACTACAAAAAAGATGGCACACCCTTCATCATGCACTGGCGGGTCCTGCCCATCAAAGCGGGCAAGGAAATCAAGGGCTGGTTGGCTATCCAGCGCGAGGGAACGGTCGGCTAGCTTTCCGGCGCGACGACTTTGGAGTTTTCCTGGCAGAGGGAAAAGCAAACATGGAAGAGGTCGGGATGGTGGCACCGGTTCGTAGAGTCTTGCTTACCGGAGCGACGGGTTTCGTCGGTCGGGCGGTGTATCCGGCGCTCGTCGCGTCGGGCGCGGTTGTGCGGTGCGCGACGCGGGACGCGGGGCGTGCGGCCAAGCGCTGGCCCGACCGAGACTGGGTGACGGCGGACGTCTCGAACCGAGAGTCGACCGCGCGCGCGCTGGAGGGCTGCGACGCCGCCCTCTACCTCGTACACGGGATGGCCTCGCCCGGTGGGGACTACCACCGAGAAGAAATTGCCCAGGCCGAGACATTCCTGCGCGCCGCCGAGAGCGCAGGGGTGCGCCGTATCGTCTATCTGGGCGGGGTGGTGGCTGGGGGTGACGATGCCTCCGAACATCTTCGCAGTCGAGAGGCGGTTGGAGAGACGCTCCGTTCCGGTCGCGTGAGCACGATCGAGCTGCGAGCCAGCATGATCATCGGCCACGGCAGCCTGAGTTGGCTCATCGTACGAGACCTGGCAGCACGGCTTCCGCTGATGGTCTTGCCCCGTTGGCTCAAGTCGCGGACAGAGCCGGTGGCGATCGACGACATCGTCGCGGCACTACTTGGTTCGCTCGACGCGCAGGTCGAGCACAGCGCGTGGTTCGGCGTGCCGGGCCCCGACATCCTTTCCGGGCGCGAGATCCTCGAGCGAACGGCCGACGCCCTTGGCGCACGCCGGCCCCTCATGATCCAGGTACCGCTGCTCTCACCGCAGCTCTCCTCCCACTGGGTGCGTTTTGTAACGCGTGCCGACTGGTCGGTCGCGCGCGAGGTGGTCGTTGGGTTGACGGAGGACCTGCTCTCGCCCGACGCTAATTTTTGGCGGCTCATCGGACATCCCAAACTTCTCGACTTCGACGAATCGGCGCGACGCGCTCTCGACGAAGAGAAGCGGGAAGGGGCGGTTCCTGGTCCATGGGGCACGGTAGAGCGCCTACTCGCGCCGTCCAGAGACTGAAGAGAATGACAGGCGCGAAGCCGACCTTTGCTCGCAGCGAGAAAATCGCGCTCGGGATGTTCCTCGTCTGGGCGCTGGGCGCCTCGCTGTCAAGTACCCTCGGGCTCTGGCTCGCGATCGGGAGCACAGCCGTGTTCCTCGGCGTAGTCGCGTCGTACCTCGAAGGAAGGGCGCTCATCGCGTCGCTGCGCTTCGAGCCGGCTCCACTCGCCATAGGGGCCGTAGTTGGGCTCGGGATGATCGTGGCAACCAAGCTCATATTCACACCACTCGCGGTGGCTCTGCCTGCATTGGTCAGTGAAACCCGTGAACTCTACGGTGCCTTCGGCGAAATTGGACCATGGGCGCCCTTCGTGCTGCTCCCGCTGGTCGTCGCGGGCGAGGAAATCGTCTGGCGCGGACTCGTCTATAATGCGCTGAGCCGGCGGATGAAATGGACGTCGGTCGTCCTCGTCGGCACGGCGCTGTACTGCCTAGCTCACGCGCCGGTTGGCTCCCCGGTGCTTGTTCTTGCCTGCTTGTGCGTCGGCATCTGCTGGAATGCTCTGCGCTACTGGACCGACAGCTTGGCCGCGGTCTTCGTCGCCCACATGCTGTGGGATATCTCGATTCTCATTCTCTGGCCGCTCGTAGCCTTCGACTAAGCCGGTGCGGGGCACGGCGTCCCATCTTCCAGGACTCGGGCCAGCGAGATGCGGCGAGGGGGAAGGGGAGCAGGGCCGTATATGCGATGCTCTGCCCACGAGGGTCTGAATCAACTCTCTGGGAGGGTCATGCTCGAACTCAGTCACGTCACCAAGCGCTACGCCGGCGTCGCAGCGCTGGAAGGCTTTGACCTGACCTTTGCGTCGGGTGAGACCACGGTTCTAATCGGCCCCTCGGGTTGTGGGAAGTCGACGATCCTGCGTCTGATCATCGGCCTCCAGCTACCCGATGCCGGCAACATCCGATTCAAAGGCCAGCCCCTCGAACCGGAGAAGCTGCCCGCGATCCGCCAGCGCATGGGCTACGTGCTCCAGGACGGCGGCCTCTTTCCGCATCTGTCGGCGCGCAACAACGTCAGCCTGATGGCAGAGCACCTCGGCTGGTCCTCAAAGCGCATTGTCTCGCGCATCGAAGAGCTCGCCGAGCTCACGCATTTTCCCGTCGACGGATTGGACCGCTTTCCCCTGCAGCTCTCTGGCGGTCAGCAGCAGCGAGTGAGCCTGATGCGCGCCTTGATGCTCGACCCAGAGGTCCTGCTCCTCGACGAGCCGCTCGGGGCGCTCGACCCGATGATCCGCTTCGAGCTTCAGAACGATCTTCGCGAGATCTTCTCACGGCTTCGCAAGACGGTCGTGATGGTGACGCACGACCTGGCTGAGGCCGCGTTCTTCGGGGATACGATCGTGTTGCTGCGAGGCGGTCGGATCGTGCAGAAGGGCACGCTGCAACAAATGCTAGGCGCGCCCGCTGACGAGTTCGTGACGCGCTTCATCCAGGCACAGCGCGCGCCCTTCGAAGCCATGGAGCAACAGCCATGAGC
>JASDVF010000077.1:0-3742 GCA_041440805.1 Myxococcota bacterium
TCCGTGGGAACGTGTACACCTCAACGGAATATCCGAAGCATCTCCGCATCACGATGCATAGCGAGCTGTCCTATTCGAAGGAGCCGCCTAGCAAGCTGATCTTCTACTGCGAGACTCCGAGCACCGAAGGTGGAGAGACGCCGATTTCGGATTGCCGGAAGGTCTACGAAGACATGCCCGTGGAGCTACGCGACAAGTTTGAGAACCTCGGCGTCAAGTACGTTAAGAATATGCCGGGCGACGACAAGGGCCTGGGTAAATCCTGGATGGATCATTTAGAGACGACTAGCAAGAAGAAGGTCGAGAAGTATCTCGAAGAGAATGAGATATCCTTCGAATGGCTCGACGATGGGATGCTCCGAACAGAGTCGGTCCGTCCGGCGGTTCGCAAGCATCCGGTGACGGGTGAGATGGTCTGGTACAACCAGTCGAATCTCTGGCATGTCTCGAATTTCGAAGAGCAGCGCCGCAAGACTCTTCTGCAGATCTGCGGCGAAGAGAAGCTGCCGACGCACTGCTATTTCGGAGACGGTTCTCCCATGAGCGACGAAGACTTGGATACCGTGCGCAACGTGATGTGGGATGCGGCCGTGATTTTCCCATGGCATGCCGGCGACCTGCTCGTTGTCGACAACTACATGGCCGCGCACGGGCGCATGGCCTTCGATGGACCGCGCAAGGTCTTGGTGGCAATGGGCTAGCGCGCGGCGCGGCTCCTGAAGATCGCTCGAGCCAGGCGCTCGCCGCCAGCCGTGAGCGACGCCTCAGCCAGGCCTGCCTGATCCTCTTGCTAGCCGCGTACCTCGCGGAGGCGGGCTAACGCGACCTGCCAACTGGGGAGGGCGTTTATGTAGAGGCCTAGCGCCACGGAGATAGGCACGGAGAGGATCGGATAGAGCGTGCTGCCACGCATGTCCGGAATCATGCCCAGGGCCGTGACGACGATCGTGTGGAAGATGTAGATCTGGAAGCTCGCGGCGCCGATGCGGCCGATGAATTCCTTGACCACGATACTGCCGAGCGGCACACGAGGCAGCGAGATGAGTAGCCACAGAACTACTGCGGAGTTCATGCCGCGGGGGACCAGCCAGGGTAGAGCGAGGGCAGCCACGGAAAGCGCAATCTTCTCGTTGCGACTGTCCGCGAAGTGGACGCACCATCCGAGAGCGAATACGCCGGTCCAAGCGAGTAGCGGCGGGAGTTCTATCGCATTGGCGTTCGCGGCGAGCTGCATCGCGCCTAATATCGCAACCGCAGCCGCTCCAAGGACGAGAGGGTAGTCCTCCGTTTTGTCGCGCAAAAATGGTACGGAGAACCAGACGCCGAGTAGAATTGTGATCTGGAAGAAGACTTCGATGAACCAATAAGGTTCTAGGAAAGTGCCGGCACGCGGATCGAAGAAGCTACTGACGAGCAACAGCGAAGGCAGATCGAAGCTCTGTTTGGCAACGAGGTAGGCCACCAAGATCGCGAGATAGGGCAGCATGTAGCGGGTGAACGTCGACTTGATCAGCGCGAACCCCTCACCTTGAAATAGGGAATCCGCACGAAAGCGCGCGAGGTTGAGGCCCGCCGTCATGAGGAGCGCAGCCATCGCCCCCGGCGCGATCGGCGCACCATTCGGACGGGAATGATTGAACACGACAAAGGTGATGGCGATCGCGCGGAGCAGTACGTCGACGTCGATGGCAACGGCGCGGTTCGTCTTACCCGTGTCGATGCCTGCGCCTGCGCCCGGATCCGCGCCGCTCTCGTATGCTTCGAGCGTTCGTACTGGAAGATGTTCCCAGTCCTCAGGAAGGTGGCCGAGCCGACCTTCGATCGAGAGCGAGGTCTGGATATAGGTGAGACTGTCGCCGCCGACTCCTGAGAAGGTGTCTTCGTCGCCGAGATTCGGGAGGCCTAGCAGGCCAGCGAGTTCTTCGCGGAGGCCGACGACTTCGCTCTGGCGCAGTTCGGCGATCTCTTTCGCTTGTGCGATCAGAGATTGATAGTCGACCTTGCCGTTATGCAGGCGCGGGATATTGCTGCCACAATCCACGACGACGACGACGTCCTTGGGAATGCCACAATCCGTCGCGATCTGGGTTTCGAGAGCGCCCGCATCTTGATCGCCAGCGAGTAGGCCGATCGCGACGATGTCATCGTTGCCAGCGACTGAAGCTCCTTCAATTCCGGCGTTCGCAATCATGGACTCGATTTCATCGAGGCTGATTCGGAGTCCCATGATCTTAGAGAAGCGACTAATGCGGCCCACGATTCGGTAGAGGCCGATCTCGTTGCGCTCCGCGAGGTCGCCTGTAGGTCGCTCCTGCGGCCCGGGTGGATTCGCAAGTTCCTCGCGCGTAGTTGCGTAACCCATCATCACGTTCGGGCCGCTGTAGACAAGTTCGCCTCGCTGGCCTGTTCCTTCGACGGATTCCCCGTCTTCGTCGACGAGACGGAATTCGCCGCCCGGAATCGCGACACCTATGCAGTCGGAATGCTCAAGAGTGTGCTCCCAAGGCAGATACGACATGCGGGCCGTACACTCAGTCTGGCCGTACATAACGAAAAGACGCTTGTGGTTTTCCTTGGCCCACGTCGCAAGCCGCAGCACTCGGCTCGCCGGCATCTTGCCGCCAGCTTGAGTGAGTGTTGCGAGGTGAGGCCAGTCGCGATCTAGGAGGCCGACCTGTTCGATCAGCTCCCATGTGTAGGGCACGCCGCTTAGACTCGTGCATTTCTCGCGCTCGAAAAGCGTGACGAATTCTGGATCGACGACCGAGTATTCTGTCAGGATGAGTCGCGCGCCGCGAAGCAGGTGCGAACTCAAGATCGAGGCGCCATAGGAATAGCTGAGCGGAAGAACCGTCGGCGTGATCTCGCTCTCGTCGATGTCGAGATAGGTCGCGATCGATTCTGCGTTGGTCTGAATGTTCTGGGCCGAGAGTCTTACGAGCTTGGCGCTGCCCGTCGAACCGGATGTTGAGTAAAGCGCCGCGACGTCAGGATGAATTTCCGGATCATCGTCGTGCAGACCCCGGAATCCGTCCTTGCCCGCTTCATGTACGACGGAGGGACGGAACTGCTGATAGATCGAACCTGCGCTTGCGACATCGCCGGGCTTGGCGACGATGACCGCGTGCCCAGCTTTTAGTGCTGCGAGATAGGCAACGACCGAAGGGATCTGACTAGCAACCTCGACCATGACGAGGCTGCGTTTTTCAGGAAGCGTGGCCGCGAGCGATTCGACCTGTGCGGCGAGCTCCGCGTAACGGAGCTGGGTACCACGGTCGTCGACCAGGGCGACCCGATCACCGAATTGCGAAAGAGAAGTTACGAACGCAGGCGCCGTCATGCTCGAATTGATTCCCGAAGCCCTTCCGCAAGATCGGAATGGGTGTTGAAAGTCTGGTTGGATTTCGCGCTCGGTAAGTGATCTCAAAACGGTGCACGAAGGTAAGTCGCTACGCGGCGCGCAAAGGGTACCGAGCGCGAAGCGATTCCTGACGATGCACGCGTGAGGATGAGCAATACATCGGGAAATTGGCGGTACATCCGTAGGGTTCTTGCTGAATCGCTGGCCGCGAAGTGAATACCCGGGGCAAAAAGCCTTCGGCCGGGGGCCTCCCCTGGAACGGACCTCAGCGGTCCGAAGCACCGCGAATGTTGCGTCTGCGAAATGGAGCGAAGCCGAAGAGAACTTTCTACTGATTCGGCTTCCTAACAACGCCGAATTGCGAGGCTTTCCAGAGGGGGG
>JASDVF010000077.1:3842-6373 GCA_041440805.1 Myxococcota bacterium
TTCGATTTCACGAACATGTCGGAAACGACGACGTCGGCCGGCGAATGGACGGTGACGATCGATGCCAACACTCAGGCCATGTTGAACGTGATCTACGGGCAGGCGCAAGCCTTCGCGACTTCGGTCTCCGTCGTTTGGGACAACAAACTTTAGACGACGAGCGAGGCCGGAACGAACGCTTTGATCCAAGAGAAGATCGGACTGCCGGTGGTCACAATGGAAGTGATTCCGGAGCCCGGAACAGCACTGCTCTTCGGTCTAGGCTTTATGCGTCTAGCCACGCAGCGCTGAGAGGCATAGTCAAAGCTCTCACTCATCTGAGAGTTGCAGGGCGGAAGCGAGGGGCAGGGATCAGGAGTATCTCCTCACGCGAGCGAGCGAGGCGAGAGACGAAAGTTAAGACGGCGGCGCACTCTCTAAGAGTGCGCCGCCGTTTTAGTTTGGACCCCATAATTCCTGCGCATGTTGCGAGACATGTACCCGTAAAAGCTCAAGGATCTCCTTAAGCAGCCGAATAGGACAGGGAGCGCACTGTCGCGCTCCCAGCCGCTCTTGGCGGTTCTCCAGGAGATGATTCGATGGCTCTGCGTCCCTTTGCTTTCAGTGTTCGACTTCGCGATAAGGGCCGAACCCTGCGCGTTCGAAACGATCCAAAGAATCCGCGCGCCTATCTCCTGGAAGACGAACGACCCGGCGAAGCAACGCGCGTTCGAAATCACGGGGACGCACCCGCCGCGGTTAAAGACGCCGCCTCGACCTGGCGCAAGCGCCTCAACTAACATTTTTCGCGCGGGACAGCACGCTAGTCGTGCATGACTCCCGCGATCGAGCGCCCTCTAGAGCCACATGTTCGAACCGCGAGCTACCGCATTTTTTCTGCGAGCCGCCGCCATCGGCATGACCTCCGTCTTTGCGGCCGACTAGCCTTACTCGAAACCGGGAATCAGCATGATCGGCCCCGTCGAGGCCTGCTTGCGATGCTTCGCGAGCTCTTGGTATTCCGGGGAATTGAACCAAGCGAGTGCGTCTTCTCGGGTTGGGAACGAGATCAGCACGGTCCGCGTGAAATCCCATTCGCCTTCGAGGAGTTCCGGTGATTCGCTGAGACCGAGGAGGGTGCCCTTGTACTTGGCGAAGATCTCCATAAAGCCGGATTCGTAGCTTCCGTAGGTTTCGCGGTCGCTGATCGTGAGTTGGGCGTTGAGGTAGATGGGCATGAGAGTCCTCTTGCGTTTGTTGGGCATAGGCCGGTGTGCGTGAGAAGGGAGTGACACGTGGAGCAGGGTGGGGGCACGGGGATTGATCCGCCGATTAATCCGCCGGGGCCCCGACTCGCCTGCATCCCGACCCTACATGAGTCGGTATGCTTTCTTCGCGCTGGCGCGTGTCGTTGCTCGCGCCCATCAACAAGGGAATCGAGGGATATGAACGAGACCGAGCAAGAGCTGATGAGTGGGAAAGTCTGGGACGACTTTTGTGATCGATTGAAAGAGGTCGGGCGTCATATCACGCGACCGGAAATCCCGGCGGATCCATTCACGCGTGCAGAGGGCTATCGCTATCTAACGCGGGTCCTCAGGTCGTCCTTCGACATCTTCTCGGAGCATGCCGACGCTGAGTTCCCGGTGATCTATCGACCCTGTGATGAGATGGTGAAATACGGCGGCGACGATCCTGACAAGTACCTGCAGAAATGCGCCGTGTCCGGCGCGCATGACTACCTGATTCGTGGCCGCCGCGGGACCGTGCAGTCCGTCAGCTTCCTGACTCAGGGGAGCAGCTTCGGCGACGGCGGGACGATGCTGCCAACCGGGTTCCTTGATACAGATTCTCTGTTAGTCAAAGCGGATGGTTCCTTTGAGATTACAGTGAGTGCAAAGGAGCATGCCGGAAATTGGTTGCCCATGGAGCCTGGGAGCCAGGCGCTATTGATTAGGCAGACCTTCGGCGATCGATCGAAGGAGGCGATCGCGGAACTCGAGATTGAATGTCTGAGTGATCGCAGGACGCCGGCGCCGCTTGATCCCGAGAAGTTTGTTCGTGGGCTTGAAGCCGCGACAGGCTTTCTTGATGGCACCGTCAATCTCTTCTGCGATTGGGCGGAGCGCTACCAGGCGCATCCAAACGCGTTGCCACAAGAGGACCCTGAAACGTGTCGCGCGGTCGGAGGCGATCCCGCGATCGCCTACTTCAATTCCTATTGGGCTCTTGAGGAAGACGAAGCGCTCGTCGTGGAGTTGTCCCATGTTCCCGAATGTCGCGCGTGGAGCCTCCAAGTTTGCAACTACTGGATGGAGTCCCTCGACTATCGCTACCACCGCACTAATGTGAACAAAGATACGGCCTTCATTGAGAAAGACGGAAGCGTGCGCATGGTGATCTCCGCCCTAGACCCGGACCTGCCCAATTGGATCACGACCGCGGGGCATACGACGGGCACGATTCTGTTCCGGCTCACGGGCGCAGATGAGGTTGTCGAGCCGACCACGCGGGTCGTGAAGCGGAACGAGCTGCGTTAGGTCGCGGCAGCC
>JASDVF010000077.1:6473-13549 GCA_041440805.1 Myxococcota bacterium
CGCGTGATGGATGCGCTTGGTGACGTCTGCGGGAGTGGTTGTGGAAATAGTCGCGAGAGCACGGGAGAGGATCTCCCGCGGCAAGCCGCTCGGAGGAGTAAGCGGGCCGTAGGGCCGCTTGGATGTGTCTTCAGCGGTTGTTGAGGCCTCAGATGCGATGGGCGTTCGGGGTGTCCTACTCTCAGTGCCCGAGTCCGATTCTTTGCAGGACTCGCAGCACCATCCGGGCCCAAATAGATAGGACGTCGAACGTGCAATCAGGAAGTCGAACCGAAGCGGGAGGGGAAGGGGAGAGCGCTGTCCAGCTCGCTTCCCTCGAAACCTGGTTCACGAATGTCGGGTCGCGTGTGATCGCCTGCTCCGGCGGAATAGACAGCCTTCTTCTCGCGACCCTCGCGCATCGATTCGATCCGGCTCGCACGCGAATCGCTCACGCGAAGAGTCCTGCCGTTCCCCTAGAAGCAACCTCGCGAGTGGAAGCATGGGCCGCCTCGGAAGGTTGGGCTCTAGAGATCGTCGAGTCCGGCGAATTCGGGAGCGAGGACTATCTCAGCAATCCGGTCAATCGATGTTATTTCTGCAAAACGAATCTCTACCAGGCGATCGACCAGATTGCTGAGGCGATGGACGGCGGCGCCACTCTAATGAGTGGGGCGAATACGGATGACCTCGGGGAGTATCGGCCGGGCCTAATTGCCGCGGACGAGCGCGATGTGCGTCACCCCTATGTGGAGGTCGGAATCGCGAAAGAAACGATCCGCCAAGTCGCTCGTTCGCTCGGACTCCCCTTTGCCGAACTTCCCGCGTCGCCTTGCCTAGCAAGCCGCCTCTATACCGGCACGCGCGTGACCCCAGAGCGTCTTCGTGCGGTCGAAGTCGCTGAAGCACTCGTGAAAGAACGGACTGGATTGAAAGTCGTCCGGTGTCGCGTCCGCGAGGACGAAATGGTGATTGAGGTTGGGGCGGGCGATCGCGATTTGATCACCGAGGAGCTGATGGCGGCAGTGCACGAAGCGGCGCGAATTCACATGACGGAGTTGGTCGGCGTGGCGTTGGATGCGGAGCCATATCGGCCGGGTAGGGCCTTCGTTCAGATCGAGGCGGCGGACTAGTCGCGACGGCAGGATCTGTGTGAGCCGATGTTCTCTGGTTTACGTTTTGACGGGCAGGCGGCGTTGTTGAAAATACTTCGATAAGGCAGGCCCCCCTGGCGATCCCCGAAGGTCAATCCGTTCTTGGCGGGACGAATCTGCGTTCACACGGTTTGGGTTGGTCAGCCAAGGCCCTGGTTTTGCAGTGAACTCGGCTGTTGGAGACGAGGGACGGCGATTAATTGGTGCCATTCTCCCCACTTTTTCGACGGTGGCGCTAGGCTCCGTCGCCGGTCTCTGAATGTGTGACCGACGCGCGCTCGAGAGCGCTTTTGCTGAGGAACTGCAGCCGCGAGCGCTGTCGAGGATCGTCCACAAGGAATGAGTATCGTCGGCCCAGAATCCTTGCGTTCAAAGCTCTGGTCTAAGCTTCGTACCGTCCCTCGTGACGTGCTGGTGCTGATCGTTTGCGCCGTCTCGTTCGTCGCGTTCGCCGTGATCTGCTCGTTCGTGACCGGCGCGCCCTTCGTTCTTCCGAAGGGTGAAAGCCCAGTTCTCGGAACCGAGGCGACGGTGCCGATCGTCATTACGGTGGGCGTGTATCTCGTCGCGCGATTGATCGCGCGATTGCGGTCGGGGCCGGACCGCGACGCCGAGGGGGGCGGACTCAGCCGAATGACCGTCGACCTGTTTTTGCTCTGCGTCTTGGCGGTTGTGCTCTACATCCATTTCCATTTAAAGATGTGGGTCCCGCTTCTGAATGACCGGAGCTTCGATACGACCTTCTTCGCGATCGACGAGCAGTTTCGATTCGTGATCGACGGGATGCGTGGCGTGCGGGCTGCCTTCGCGAAGATTCTGCCGGCGGTGGATTCCTGGTACGACATCTCTTTTTTCTCGCTGTTCTTTCTCTCGTTCTGGTGTCATACGGCTGGAACGCGCCGCTTTCTCTTCCACAACATGGTGGCCGTCACGCTCGTCGAGTTAGTCGGACCGCTCATGTATGTGGTCGCACCCGCGATCGGGCCTTTTGTATTTGAAACCGGCGACAACGCGCATGCGACGGTCGTCCAAGGTCAGATGCACTCGCAATTCACGGCGATGCAGGCGGGTGGCGTACCCTGGATCGAGGCCAACGGAGCGGCCTACTTCACGGCCCCTCTCGCGGCGATGCCCTCGCTTCATGTCGCCGCAGCATTCGTGCTCGCCTACTACGCGGTTCGTGCGCGGCTCCTGATCGCGCCCTATGCGGTCCTCTGTGTCTGCTTCATCGCGGTTGAGGCAGTCGTGACCCGATGGCATTACCTGGTCGATATTCCGGTCGGAATAGGGCTTGCCGCCTGCGCGATCGTCGTCACGAATCGCCTGTGTCGATTCCGCTTGCCGCAGGAAGAGTCGACTTCAACCGGTGCACTCGACGGTGTCCGAGGTTTGATCCTCAGCACGGCGAACCGTCGCGGCGCATGATGGCCGAGGCCGGATCAAGTCACGAGGAATCCCCCTCGACTTGTTCGGAGCCGAGCGCCGACGCGCCCCTCGTTTGGGCAATTCTCTGCGGTCGCGCAGGGGACAACGGGCAGATCCTTGCGCTCGCCTGCGCGCTCGGCTGGCATGTTGAAATCAAGCGGCTCGCCTACCACCGCAATGGTCGACTCTTGGACGTTTGGCGCGGCACGACGCTCGCCGGGATCGACCAGAAGAAGTCGAGCCCGCTAGGTCCCCCATGGCCCGACGTTATTATCTCCGCCTCGATGCAAAACGAACCGGTCTGTCGATGGATTATCGAGCAGTCCGGCGGTCGTACGAAGTACGTCCACCTAGGGAAGCCCTGGGCAAAGATGGCGAGCTTCGATCTCGTGATTACGGTTCCCGAGTACAAATGGATCGCCGATCGCCCGAATATCCTCCGCAACGTCTGCAGCCTGCATGACGTCAATCGAGCAAAGCTTGCCGAGAAGGCGGAGCGCTGGGCTTCGGAAGTGGCGCACTTACCGAAGCCACACGTGAGCTTGCTCGTCGGCGGCTATGCAGGTCCCTACGCCTTTGATCGCGTGGATGCCGAGCGCCTAGGGCGCGAAGCAAGTGAACTTGTGCGGGGGCAGGGTGGGGCGTTGTTAGTGACGACGAGCGCACGGACTTCCCACGCCGTGGTCGAGACGCTCGTCGCCTCGCTTGATGTCCCGTTCACGCTTCACGAATGGAATCCCAAGGCGGATGAGAATCCATATATAGGATTTCTCGGCCTAGCCGACTCGATCATAGTGACCTCCGACAGCACGAGCATGCTCGCCGAAGCCTGCGCGACACAGAAGCCAGTCTATATGTTCGATCTCGCAGGGCCGCGGGGCGGCCAGCCTAAGGCGCCGATATGGCGCCGTCTAAACAAAAATCGCATGCAGGCATTCCTCTACCGAAACGTCCTGCTCAGAATCGCACCGAAAAAAATCAAGCGGGACATTAGTCGTGTGCATGCGGAATTGATCGGAGCGGGGCGCGCAGTTTGGTTAGGTGAAGCGTTTCCGGATGAGCTGCCGGGGCCGCTGGACGAAATGCCGCGGGCAATCGCGCGGGTGCGGGCATTGGTTGGCGATGGAATCTATTCTCAGCGGAAGTCAGAGCGGTAGCTAGCCGGATGCCGGACTGCGGGGCGGGGCGTCCGCTGAGAGTCGGCTGCGGCGATTAGCGAGAACCCGCTAAGGCGGGTTCGCCCTCGCGCCAGTCCACAAGCGCCGACACGGCCGAATCTTTCGGCCCTGTCCTCGCGCCAATTCAATTCATTGGCGCGAAAGTAAGGTGGTGGCCCAGGGCGGGCTCGAACCGCCGACACCGCAATTTTCAGTCGCGTGCTCTACCAACTGAGCTACCGGGCCACCGAGGGAGGGCAAGGGTACAGGACCGTTCCGCTCCGTCTATGCCCATCGGCGTGAAAAGGTCGATAGATGAGAGGAATGCGCAGGCCCGGGTCAGGATCCTCAGGGCGACGTGTTCCTACCACGGGGACTGAGTGACCTCGCAGGCGAAGCTTCTTAGCACCAATGCCAGCGCCAATTCCTACCGGAGCGGAATCAGCGAGCTTCGGCTTCGAGCCGTTCCCGATCGGTGCCGCCGAGAGAGGCGGGAACGTTGGCCGAGTTCGAGCCGGCTTTACCGCTGCCCGGGCGTCCACCCGTCAAGCGGTTCCTATTCGCGGCGTCGCCGCTGGCGAGTGCGATTTTCGCGGCATCCGCTTCGAGTTCCATGGCCGCGAGAATCGCTCCGACCTGGCCTATCGGGCGGACGGATTCGATGATGATGTTCTCGATGGGGCGATCTTTGGGGCCCCAGCGGCCGGTGCGGTCGGTCTTGATCGCGGCGAGTTGATCGACGAGGTCGAGACCGTCGAGGACGCGGCCGACGGTGTTGTAGCGACCGTCGAGACCGCCGTTGTCGGCCTGCATAATAAAGAATTGGGTGCTGGTGGAGTTCTGCCGGCCCTTGTTGCCCATGCCGACGACGCCGCGCAGGAAGGGCGCTTTGCTGAATTCGTCTTGGATCGGGCGACCCGCTCGTCCGGCACCGTCGTTGGTCGGATCGCGGTCGCGTGAGTTTGGGTCACCGCCCTGGAGCATGAAGTCGGGAATGACGCGGTGGAACGTGGTGCCGTCATAGAAGCCGTCTTCGGCGAGTTCGACGACATGCACGACGCTGCCTGGGGCGAGCTCGGGCATGAGTTCGATGAGGATGGACCCGCTCGCGACAGGGGAGGAGATCTTAATCTCAAGGACGGGGTGACTCGGATCGCTGGGCCATTCGAAGGGGGTGTTGTCCTCTGTGCCGGAGTCTGGATTCGCGGGCTCGATCCTCTTGATCGAGGCATGGTCCTTTTGGAGCCCAGTGTTGCGGTCACAGCCGACCAAACCGCCCATGCCGCTTAAGAGAAGGGCGCCGAGCGCGATTCCTGCAACCCCGGTTCGGAGGCCTTCGGGAGTCGAGAGTCTTTGTGATAGCGTGCCGCGCATACGCTCTATATCGACCGGGAACGCCAAGGAGCTGAGACTAATCCGCTCCGGGCCGACGGTCTCCGAGGGGTTCGAATTGCCGATGTCGAATGCGACCACCGCACACGCGTGTGATCTGCGCACTTTTCTTCTACTGCTCGCCGCCGGGCTTTTGCTTTTGCCCGCGAGTCTGGTGCAGGCCGCGTCTGAGCCACCTGTTCGCGGGCAGGGCGGGATGGTCGTTTCGACCCATTATGCGGCGGCCGAAGCGGGCGCGCGGATTCTGAACGAGGGTGGCAACGCCATTGACGCAGCGGTCGCGACGGCGTTCGCGGTCGGTGTCGCGCAGCCCTTCTCGGCGGGGGTCGGCGGTGGCGCGTTTGCGCTGGTGCGGCTCGAGGACGGGACGATTCGGGCGCTCGATGCGCGGGAGACGGCGCCGGCTGCGGCGACAGCGACGATGTACACCGATCCTGGGGTGCCGAAGCGGGCTTCGGTCGTGGGGCCTTTGGCCGTTGCGACGCCTTCTTTTGTACCGGGGATGATCGCTCTGCTCGAAGCGCATGGGACGATGCCGCTTTCGCAGGTTTTGGCACCGGCCATCGAGCTCGCGCGAGATGGTCTTGTGATCGGTCGCTATCACGCGCGGATGGCAGGTTTCATGCGGACGCGTTTCCCCGAAGCAGTCTTCCCGGAGACGTGGAGGATTCAGTTCGGGCCTTTTGATGCAGCCCATATGCGCGGCCAGACGATTGTTCAGGCGGATCTCGCGAAGTCGCTTGATCTGCTCGCGCGACGAGGAGTCGGTGTTTTTCAGGACGGCGTTGTCGGGCAGGCGATGGTCGCGGAAGTTCAGAAGCGCGGCGGCTTGTTGACCCTCGCGGATCTCGTGAACTACGAGCCGAAGTGGCGCGAGCCTGTGATGGGGACGTATCGAGGCCTTCGCGTCGCAAGTTTTCCGCCGCCGTCTTCCGGCGGAGCGGTGCTCGTTCAAGCGCTAAATATTCTCGAGGGCTATCCGCTTCCTGAGATGCGGCGGGGCAGTGCGCCGGCGATGCATCTCGTGACCGAAGCCATGAAGCTCGCTTTCGCGGATCGTGCGGCATTTATGGGGGACTCCGATTTCGTGGATGTGCCGATCAAGCGCCTCGTTTCAAAGTCCTACGCGAAGGCACAGCGCGCGCGGATTAACACCGAAACCGCCACGGTGATCTCGGGGCCCAGCTCGATTCCGGAAGACGCGGGCACGACACATCTCTCGGTGACAGACTCCGCGGGTCGCGCCGTGGCGCTAACAATGACGATTAACACGCCCTATGGCTCGGGGATTACGGTGCCGGGGACTGGCGTCGTTTTGAATAACGAGATGGACGATTTCGCGACCGCCAAGAATACGCCTAACAGCTACGGCCTAATTGATACCCGTGGCTCGAATCTTCCTGCTGCAGGTAAGCGCCCGCTCTCAAGCATGACGCCCACGATCATCGACCGTGACGGCAAACTCTTTATGGTGTCGGGTAGCCCCGGTGGTCCGCGCATTATTACGACGACGCTGCTCACGATTCTGAACGTGGTGGACTGGAAGATGGATGCGAAGGCCGCAGCTTCGGCGCCTCGCTATCACCATCAATGGGATCCGAACAAGCTGCGCGTCGAGCCCGAGCTGGCGGACGAAGTGATTTCAGCTCTAGAGGCGAAGGGGCATGTCGTTGAGCGAAGCTCACGCCATTGGTCCGCTGCGGAAGTCATCGTGGTCGATTCGGCGACGGGATACCATTTTGGCGGGTCAGATCCGCGGTCAGATGGCGCCGCGGTGGGTGTCGACGCCCCAAAACCGTGAGCTTTGTCACCTAGTGCGCCGCGTGCAGACACGCAGGTTCGAGAAACAGGGTGACGAATTCCCGTTTTAGTCCGGTTGCTTGGCATTCGGAGCTGCATCTGAAGCGCGCGAGATAGGCTGATTTTGCCGCGACTTATGTGGTGGAAGAAAAAACTAAAAAGTGTCAAA
>JASDVF010000077.1:13649-37642 GCA_041440805.1 Myxococcota bacterium
GCTTTAGGCGACTCGCCTACGGATGGACCGCCGCGATCGTGCAAGCGTCCTTGCGGAAAACTCGCTGTGCGACGCGAAGGACATCGTCCGGAGTGATCTTGGCGATCTCGCTTGGGTAGGACTCGGTGTGGTCGGGGCCGAGGCCGTAGATCGAGTCGAGGGCGATGTGTGCGGCGCGGCCGTGGCTGCGCTGGGAGTCGATGGCGAAGCTGCCGGTTCCGAAGCGGATCGCTCGCGCGAGTTCCTCGGGATCGGGGCGCTCGTTCAGGAGGCGATCGATCTCCTCGAACATACCGGCGCGCGCGCGTTCCATCTTGTCCGGGGCGGTCGCGATGTAGAGCGAGAAGTAGCCGGGGGCGAGGCCTTCTATGTTCGAGGCCGAAACCGTGTACGCGAGGCTCTGGCGATCGCGGAGCTCTAGAAAGAGTCGGCCGCCTTGTCCCGCGAGCAGCTGCGAAATCAGCTCCAGCGTGTGTCGGTCCGGATCTTCGAGCGTGAGTCCGCGGAAGCCGACGACGAGGTGCGACTGCGAGCGGTCTTTGATGAGCGAGGATTCCCGAACGCCGACGCCACGTGCAGCAGCAGGCGGAAGATCAAAGGCATCGCCGCCGGAGGGCAGGGCGCCCAATCGATCCGCGATCACGCGGCCGATTTTTTCGGGGTCGACGTCGCCTACGACGGCGATGGATGCGCGATCCGCTCGCAGCAATTGGCGCGAGTGGGCGGCGAGCACGTCGGCATCGATGCGTTCGATCGATTCGCGCTCGCCTAAGACCGTGAGTCGGTAGGGATGGTCCTCGAATTCGGTTTTCGCGAAGAGCTGGAAAGCGAGCTGTCCCAGGCGATCCGTACGCCGATCGATGGCGGCGATGGTTTCGCGTCGCTCGCGTTCTATCTCCTCGGGATCGAGACGCGGCGCAAGCAATGCTTCAGCAAAGAGATCGAAGGCAGGCTCTAGCGTTTCGCTCAGACTGTCGAGGGTGATGCCGATCGAGTTGCGTCCGGAGAAGCCGTCTATTTCCGCGGCGAGTCCTTCCGTTCGTCGAGCGAACTCGGCGGAGGAGTAGGACTCCGTGCCGCGGGTCCACATGGCGCTCAGGAATCGCGTGATGCCCGAAGTCTCTTCAGATTCCGTGAGGAGTCCGCCGGGACAAGCGAGACGGACTGCTGCTATGGGCACTTCCGGCCTGCGCAGGACGTGAATGTCCAGGCCATTGGGAAGCGTCGCATCGAGCCGTTCTCCGGCCCCATCCTTCGTCGTTCGAAGCGGTCCGAATCGCAAAGCTGTGCGCTCGCCGTCTTGATCTTCTGCCGCCCGACGCGCAGGCGCACCTTCGCCCTCCTCGGCGGGTCGTCCCGGAGTCGCCGAAGCCGCCGCGACGCCGCGATTGATCGCGGCGCGCATCGCATCCTCGTCGAGGGCTGCATCAGTCGATTCGGGAAGCAGCGCGGCAAGTGTCAGCCCGCACGGGTCGAGGTATCGCTTCGCGACGCGCAGGAGATCGTCCGGGGTTGCGTTGCGCAGGGTTTCGAGGGCTTGGCTTTCGCGTTGCCAGCCACCGCCCATGGACTCGTAGCTGCCGAGTTTGGATGCGACGCCGGAGACGCCTTCGCGCTCGAACTGTTCGCTGGCCAGGAAGTTCACTCGGGCGCGTTCGAGTTCCGCTTCCGAAACGCGCTCACGGCGCAGTCGGTCGGTCTCTTCGATCACGCGTTCGAGCGCGGGCAGAAATCTCGGTCCATCGGTCTCGAAGCCGATGGAGAAGAGTCCGCGGTCGAGCGGTGTATAGGCGCCTGCATCGATGCGGTCTACAAGGGCTTCGCCTTCTCGCAGATGTTGAATCAGGCGGCTCGATTCGCACTCGCCTAATACGTAGGCGAGCAGGTCTAGGTAAATCGCTTCGCCGTCAGAGAACCGAGCCGCCGGCCATGACAGATCTGCACGATGGCCCTCGAAGGGGCGGCGAAGGGCGACCACGCGCATCTCTTCGAGAGGCGGCTCCTCCGTTCGCACACGTGGGGTCTCGCCCTTGGCGGCATCCGCAAAGAGGCGCTGAATTTCCGTCGCGACTTCCTGGCTGTCGAAGTCGCCGACCGCCACAACCATCAAATTATCCGGTGTGTACCAGCGTTCGAAGAAGCGCCGGACCTGGGCGCGGTCGAATTGCCCGACGTTCGAGGCGGGCCCCAAAATCGGCGCACCGTAGGGATGCGTTCGGTAGCACTCGCGAAAAGCGAGGTCGCCCAAGACGTGCCCTGGCGTGTCCTCGGAGCGGCGGATCTCTTCGAGAACGACTTCGCGCTCTCGCTTCACCTCTTCTTCGTCGAAGATCGAAAAGCGGACCGCATCCACTAAGACATCCAACCCATCCTTCCAAGATTCGGAGGGGAGCGTCGCGTGATAAACGGTCTGATCAAAGGAGGTATAGGCATTGATATGCCCACCGAGTCCTTCGATATCGCCAGCGACTTCGCCGACCTCGCGGCGTTCGGTGCCCTTGAAGAGCATGTGCTCGTGGAAGTGGGCAAGGCCTTCTTCGCCGGCGCGCTCATCGGCGCTGCCTACTTGGGCCCAGATCTGGAGTTCGACGACGGGGGCGCGGTGGCTCTCGCGAAGCAGGATCTTGAGTCCGTTCGGGAGCACTTCATAGTGGGTGCCATTATCGTGCGTGCCATTATCGTCAGTGGCATCGGTCGCAGCGGCGGAATTGAGCTGAGTAGTGGCTTGCGGGGTCAAGGCGCCGCGAGAGTACCCGAGTGGCTCGGCCGCCGCTCGCATCCTTCCTGCTCGATTCCGAGGGCAGAGTAGGGGCCGGGCGCTAGCTTCCGCTGGAATCGCCTGAATAGAGTCGTGGCAGGCTCGGGAGTTGGGGTTGAGGGCAGAATCGCAAAACCGTGTAGGTGGGGTGGGGGTGGATGTGGAACCGGCTCCGTCCCCGTCTCTCTCTGACGACGTCGTTGTCGACGACGGCTCCGTCGGCGTCTATCTCCATCTGCCCTTTTGCGACCGGATTTGCCCGTATTGCGATTTCGCTGTTCTTGCGGCGCGGCCTCTGAGTCCGGACGTCGAGGCACGTTATGTCGCCGACCTGCTGCACGAACTCGCGGCTCGTCGGGACGATTTTGCGGGGCGGCGATTGGCGACGATCTACTTCGGCGGTGGCACACCGTCGCTCTTTCAGCCTGAATCTGTAGCGACCTTGATTGGTGCTTTGCGAGACGCGTTTCCGTCTTCTTCCGCTTCTCCTTCTTCGCCCGCAACCGGGGGGACGGAGGAGATCACTTTGGAGCTGAACCCGAGCACGACGGAAGCCGCGCGGCTTCCGGGCTTTCGCGAAGCCGGGATCGATCGGCTTTCGATCGGCGTGCAGTCCTTCGACGACGAACAACTGAAAAAGCTCGGGCGGGCTCATCGCGCGGACCGCATCGATTCAACCTTGGCAGCCGCTCGCGAAGCTGGCTTCGACAACGTTTCCCTCGATCTCATTTTCGCTGGGCCCGGGCAGAATGAGGCGGCGCTCGATCGCGACCTCGAACGATTGATTGCCTTCGGGCCGGAGCACGTCTCGACCTACGAACTGACCTACGAACCGGCGACGCCTTTCGGTCGGGCGCTGGCGAGCGGGCAGATGGAAGCGTGCGATGAAGATGATGCGGCGGAGATGATCGGGCAGGTCGAGGCGCGGCTCACGATCGCGGGCTACGAGCGATACGAGATCTCGAGCTATGCCCGGCCTGGCCGACGAGCTCGACATAATGCGCGTTATTGGCAGCGAGCTCCCGTGCTCGGCCTCGGCATGGGCGCGCATTCGACGGAAGCGCGAAGTGCTGTGCACCCTCATGGCGCGCGGCGCGCGAATCCTCGCACCCTCGAAGCTTGGCAGTCCGCACTTGTACAGGATGCGGCTCAAACTGGCGAGGAGGAGTCATTTTCCGTAGAAGTGGCGAGGGGAGAGGCCGTTTTTCTCGCCCTTCGTCAGAGGGAAGGGCTTCAGGCTGCTGTTTTTGAAAAGGAATTCGGTGGAACTCCGCGTGGATTCTTCGGAAATGAGATCGATGGACTGCTCGGGCGCGGCTGGCTAGCGGAGAACGCTGTCGGTGATCTAAGGCTCAGTTCCGAGGGGCGTCTGCTCGCAGATTCGGTCGCAGCGGAGTTCGTGGCAGACGCCGGTGAGCAAGATTGATTGACGCTGTCTACGCGCGGGGGTATGCCTCTTGAGCAATATGTCTAGCCTCCCTCGCAAACCTCGCGTCCACGGACCTAAAGCCTCGACGGAGCTGCATGAGCGGCAGGCGATGGTGCTGCGTGCTTTGGTCGCGGCCTACGTGGGGCAGGCCGGTCCCGTGGCCTCAACTGCGCTCTCGCATCTGATGCCGACGACGCTTTCTCCCGCGAGTATTCGAAACACTTTGGGCGAGCTTCACGAGTTAGGTCTCGTCGAGAAGGCGCATGCTTCGGCCGGGCGCATCCCATCCGCTGCGGGCTTGCGCGTCTTCATTGATCATCTGCTCGAGGTGGCAGACCTCGGTCCCCATCATCAACGACTCCTCGAGCGTGAGTTCGAGGGAATCGAAGCCGGCGAAACTGCGCACCAGGCATCACATCTGCTCTCGGCCCATACCCGGCAGCTCGGGTTCGTCGTCACTCCTCGCGTCGACCAGCTCCGCTTGAAATCCGTTTACCTTGTTCCCGTCACGACACGTCGCATCCTTGCCGTCTTGGTCGCTGAGAACGGCGCGGTCATTGAAAGACGGATCGAAGAGGTCGATCCGATTTCCGCACGCGAGCTTGAACGGGTACAAGCGCATCTCGCTGAACGAATAGGAGGACGCACGCTCATCGGTTTGCGAAGGCTCCTCGAAAGCGAGTGTGAAAATCTGCGCGGCGAGGCCGATGATCTTCTTCAGCGTGCCTGGAAACTTGGACTTCGGGCATGCGAAGCGTCGAAGGCGCACGGGGCCGATGATCTCGTGATCGCCACGCGACTGGCGCTTCTCGACCAACCAGAATTTTCCGACCCCGAACGAATTCGCGGTCTATTCTCAGCCCTCGAAACGAACGAACGTCTGATTGATCTCCTGCGCAGCATCGCCGGAATGGATTCCAACGATCCTTCCGTCGGTCTCTCGATTTCGCTTGGTGCAGAACTGGGCGAGCCCTCGCTTCGAGACTGCGCCTTGATCGCAGTGCCCTATGGCGGGAGCGGTGGCACAAGCGCTTCGCCCGGTGGCGTGATGTCGATGCGGGACGGGAAGCGGGCGCGAGATGGCAATGACGACGGTCAAGCGCTCGGCGTGCTGGGCGTAATCGGCCCTCGTCGGATGGATTACGGTCGAGTCATCCCGCTGGTCCACTATTGTTCGGAACTCGTGACCCGGAAATTGTTGGGCTGAGAAGGCCTGATCGAGCTCACCCGCTAAACGACTCAAGATTGAAGTGTGAATGAGTGCCGGTGACTTGCCTGCGCGCTGCCGGTGACTAGATCTCCGCGGCGATAAAATTTCAGTGATTCGTGTCCTGGATATCCATCCCCGAGACAAGACGCACCGACTCTTCGAACAGCCTCTGCCCAACCCGAGTCGCCGGAAGGCCGATTCGACTCCGCGAAATGGACGATTCCCTGATGAGTGATTTACCCGACGACGAAATGCCTAAGACCGAGAGCGAAACCGGGGGCCTAGGTCCCACGATCTCGGCCAGCGATGAGATGGAAGCCGCTCTTAGAGAGGCCACGGAGGCCCTTGAGGCCAGTGAGGCAGACGAGAGTGGTGGCGCAGCGGGGGGCGATGCTCCGTCTTCTGCGGACAAGATGACCATCGAGCTGCTGTCTCAGGAACTCCAGGATCTCAAGAACCTCCATGAGGAGAAGATCGAGGGAGAGGACGAGCAAAAGGACCAGCACCTTCGACTCCAGGCGGAATTCGACAACTTTCGTCGCCGCTCTCTGAAGGAGAAGCAGGAGAGCTTCAAGTTCGGGCACCAGAATCTCGTCAAGGATCTTCTTTCGACGGTCGATAATTTGGAACGCGCCCTTGAGCATGGGGCGCAGAATGCCGGTGAAGAGGTCAGGGCAATCCTTGATGGCGTCGAGCTGGTGCTTCGGGAGATCCTCGGAGCGCTCGCCAAGCACGCTGTTACGGAGATCGCCGCCGATGGCCAAATCTTCGATCCGGCATTTCATGAGGCGTTAGGGCAGATCCCGAATGGGGAAGTGCCCGCGAACACCGTCCTCCAAGTGCTGCAGAAGGGCTACCTGATCCACGACCGGATGTTGCGTCCGGCCCGAGTGATTGTGGCCCGAGAGCCGACCGCCGAAGAGGCAGGACAGGCCGAAGCGAACGAATAGTCCGGGTCCGCGATCTCGCTGCCCCGGTTACGACGGGTCATTAGAGGGGCGGATCTATGAGCAAGGTCATCGGGATCGATCTCGGCACCACGAACAGTTGTGTGTCTGTGATACAGGGCGACCAGACAGAGGTCATTGCGAACGCCGAAGGCTCGCGCACGACGCCGTCGATGGTTGCTTATACCGAGAGCGGTGAGCGGCTCGTTGGCCAGATTGCCAAGCGTCAGGCCGTCACGAATCCCGACCGCACGATCTTCGCCTGTAAGCGGTTGATCGGTCGCAAGCTCGACGCTGAAGAAGTTCAGTCCTTCGCGAAGGTGGCGCCCTTCAAGATTGTCGGGGCTGAGAACGGCGACGCTTGGGTCGAGATTGATGGGAAGGCCTGCTCACCGCAGGAAATCTCGGCGATGATCCTCACGCGCATGCGCGAGACGGCCTCGGAATTTCTCGGCGAACCCGTCGAACAGGCCGTCATCACGGTCCCCGCTTATTTCAACGATGCGCAAAGACAGGCCACGAAAGAAGCCGGTCGCATCGCAGGCCTCGAAGTCCTTCGCATCATCAACGAGCCCACCGCGGCGGCACTCTCCTACGGCATCGATCAGGACGCCGATCAGAAGATCGCGGTTTTCGATCTCGGAGGCGGTACCTTCGATGTGTCGATCCTTGAACTCGGCGACGGCGTTTTTCAGGTGCTCAGCACGAACGGCGACACGTTCCTGGGGGGTGAGGATTTCGACAACATCATCGTCGACGCCCTCGCAGCCAACTTCGAAAAAGAGCACGGCGTCGACCTGCGCTCCGATCCGATGGCGCTCCAGCGCTTGAAGGAAGGCGCGGAGCGGGCGAAGCACGAACTCTCGAGTGCAGAAACGACGGACATCAATCTGCCCTTCATCTGCGCGGATGCCGACGGGCCGAAACATCTCGTTCATTCGATGACCCGTGGTGAGCTCGAACTTTTGGTCAGCGACATGGTCGTGCGCCTCGAAGGCCCGTGTCGCACGGCGCTTGAAGATGCGGGCCTGAATGCGAGCGAGATCGACGAAGTGGTTCTGGTCGGCGGCATGACGCGTATGCCTCTGGTTCAGATGAAGGTCGAAGAGATTTTTGGGAAGGCGCCCATGAAGGGCGTGAATCCCGATGAAGTGGTTTCCGCGGGCGCCGCGATTCAGGGTGGGGTGCTAACGGGCGAGGTTGAAGACGTCCTGCTGCTCGACGTCACACCGCTCTCTCTCGGTGTTGAAACACAGGGCGCTGTCGCGACCAAGATCCTCGAAAAGAACACCACAATTCCCTGTACGAAGAGCCAGGTCTTCTCGACGACGGAAGATCACCAGGACGTCGTGCGGATCCATGTGCTTCAAGGCGAGCGCGAAATGGCCGAGGATAATATGACCCTCGGGCGATTCGAGTTGGTGGGAATCCCGCCTGCGCCTCGCGGTGTCCCGCAGATTGAAGTCACTTTCGCGATCGATACGGACGGTGTTGTGAACGTGTCCGCCAAGGATCTGGGGACCGGCAAGAGCCAGTCCGTCGAAGTCACCGCCTCTAGTGGTCTCACGGAAGAACAAGTCGAGCGGTTGGTTGAGGAGGCCGCGACAAGTGCGGTTGCTGATGAGGCTTTGCGGGGGTTGATCCAGCTCCGCAACAAGGCGGATGGTCTGATGTATTCCGCGACGAAGACCCTTGAAGAATTCGCTGAGGACGTCGACTCGACCGACGCTTCTACGCTCCATGCGCAGATCGAAAAGACCCAGTCGTTCGTCTCAGGAGAGGATCCGGAGGCACTCGAGTGTGCGCTCGAAGAGCTTTCCCAACTTTCCTACGCTTTGACGGAGAAGCTCTACGCGGCTCTTGGTGGGATTGACGAAGGCATGGGCGGCGCAGGAACGGCTGCGCCGGAAGAATCCGCCAAGGAATAGCCCGGATCCTTCACGGCTGGGTTGACACTCCTCTTGCGGTGACAAGCCTCCCCTGATTGCGCCGACCGGCCTCCCTCTGGGAGGTTTTTTCGGTTGTGCGCGAGGCCCGTCGACCGACGGAGCCTCTTAGCCGACTGGAGTGATTGTGAGTAAGCGGGACTATTACGAGACGCTCGGGGTCGACCGGAGTGTCTCCGAGTCGGACCTGAAGAAGGCCTACCGCAAGCTCGCGATGGAGTGCCATCCCGACCGGAATCCTGATGACCCGGCGGCGGAAGAGCGCTTCAAGGAAGTCTCGGAAGCGTACGCTGTGCTTTCGGATTCCGATAAGCGCGCCCGCTACAACCAGTTCGGTCACGCAGGGGTGAGCGGACCCGGTGGCGGCGGTCATCCCGGCGCGGCCGGCTTCGAAGACCTCGGCAATTTCGGCGACCTCTTCAGCGACTTATTCGGCGACATGTTCGGCGGCGCTGGCGGGCGAGGCGGCAGCCGTCGCGGTCGCGGTCAGCGCGGCGCGGATCTCCGTTACAACCTCGAGATTAGCCTCGACGATGTCCTGAACGGTTGCGAGCCGAACCTCAAGATCCCGAAGATGCGACGCTGCGAGCCCTGTGAAGGGTCGGGCGCGGCAGAGGGTTCGACCCCGTCTCGATGTGGGCAATGTGAAGGAACCGGCCAGCTGGTCTTTCAGCAAGGGTTCTTCCGGGTGAACCGTCCCTGCGACGCATGCGGCGGCGCGGGCGAAGTCATCTCCAATCCGTGCACGAGTTGCCGCGGAGCTGGACGCACCGAAGGCCAGCAGACGATTCGGGTGAAGGTGCCGGCCGGTGTCGAAGAAGGTGCTCGCCTTCGCGTGTCGGGCGAGGGCGAAGCAGGAATCGCAGGCGGCCCGTCGGGCGATCTCTATGTCGTGATGGTTCTGAAGGAGCATCTTCTCTTTGAGCGAGACGGCACTGACATTCACATCGAAGTCCCCGTCCCCTTCGTTCAGGCTGCACTCGGCGCCGAAGTCGAAGTACCCACCCTCGAAGGCACCGTAAATCTCCAGATCCCGGAAGGCACCCAGTCGGGTCGCGTGCTGCGCCTTCGCAGCAAGGGGCTCCCGCCGCTTCAGCCGCGTATGGAGCATGAGCAGCTCATGAAGATGCGGGGGGATCTCTACGTCCGTGTCTTCGTAGAAGTGCCCACCAAGCTCAATTCTCGACAGCGCGAGCTGCTCGAAGAATTCGCTGAGCAGTCGGGCCACGAAGTGTCCCCCGCGACCAAGGGCTTCATGGATAAGATCCGCGACTTTTTTTAAAAGCGCGGACGCGTTTCTTTGTAAAGGCGCGGAGCGCCTTTGGGGGCCGCAGGCGCTTTTAGGGTAGGGGCTGAAACCGTTTGCCGGCAGCTGGGCGGCGGTGGCTTTTGCGTTGGGGCGTTTGTGTGGCGTGGGTCACCGGGGCAATCGCGGGGATTCCAGAACGCTGCGCTTATTCGAAATGTCTCTAGGAAAGACGGCAGAGGTGCCCGAACTCGCGGGTTCCGAGTAGAATCCGCCCAGCGGGTCGCCCGACCGGCGATTCGCTTTGCGCGGAGGGGGCACAGTCGATGGGCTTGAATGAGCGGTCTCACAGGAATGCGTCGCGAGAAGGGGTCGCGACGATTCGTAGGAACCGCATCACGTGGGCTCTTTGTCTCGTGATGGCGTTGTCCGGGGCCGGCTGCGCTGCGCTGTCGGGTAGGGGCGCTTCGGAGATTCCTCCCGAAGAACGTGCGGCCTACGATGCGGCGATGGGGCGCCTTCCTGCGGATTCTCGCGGTGCAGCGGAATCTCTTGAAGGCTTCCTCGATCTCTATCCACGCAGCCAGCTTGCGGATGATGCCGCTGAGCAGCTCTCGCAGATGGCGTTCGCGTCGGGGAGACAAAAAGAAGGCCTGCGCTGGCTCGGGCGGGTGATTAGCCGCTATCCCGACGGCGATCGCGCAGCGCCAGCGCGTTTGCGTTTGGCGCAACTTGAGTACGCACGAGATAAGCGCTCGTCCGCTCGACGGTTGATTGACCCTCTCGATCTTAGTCGCCTTACACTCACGGATCAGCGCGCCGCCTTGCGCTTGCGCGTGGCCCTTTCGCGCACGCCCATGGAGCGACTCGATCACCTCACCGCTCTTCGCGCGACCCTCGTCGAGGAAGCGCGTGAGCGCCGTGAAGATGTAGTGGGAAGTGCGAGGCTCGCAGCTCGCCTGACCGCGGTCGATCGCGAACTCTCGGAGTTGATTTCGCGGGCCGCCTCCGCGGAATTAGAAGAGATGATTCGCAGCTTGGACGGTCGGGCTCCGGCCGCAACGATTGGTCTCGAACTCTCTCGCCGCGCGCTCGATTCAGGGCAACTCGATCTCGCAGCGGAGCGGATAGGGCGCACGGATCTACTCGTTCTATCGGAGCTAGAGCAGAGCGAACTGCGATTGCTACGGGAGAGACTGGAACGGCTGCTCGAAGTGGCCCAGGCCGATGCTGCACTGCCGCCGCTTCGAGACTTGGTCGATCGCCCCCGTCCGCGCACGGTCGATGCGCGTGGCACGATCGGCGTCGTGTTGCCGCTCTCGGGCGACTTCGCCGACTACGGTCAAGAGAGTCTGCGCGGAATTCTTTTGGCCTCGGAGCTCTTCTCTACGACGGAAGAGGTCACCACGCGCGCTGGCTATCCCGACGAAGCGGTGGGCGAGATCGGGGAGGGCGGCACGCCTCGGCCCGATATCAAACTCATCGTTCGAGACTCTGAAGGCGATCCCGAGAAGGCCGCTGAACATGTTCGCGAGCTGGGCCTAAATCCGTCGGTTGTTGCCGTCATCGGCCCGATCTTCAGCCAGGAATCTCTCGCTGCTGCAGACGCGGCGGAGCAAATGGGCGTTCCTCTTGTCGCGCTCTCGACCCGCGAAGACCTGCCAGAGAATCGGCCCAACGCTTTTCGAACGCGCACGACGCCTGCGGACGAAGTCGCGGCGCTGGTGTCGTATTCCGTCGAAGTGCTCAAGGCCAAGCGCTTTGCCGTGCTCTATCCCCGGACGCGTTATGGGCGCGGCATGCGGAAGCTCTACTGGGAAGCCGTGATGGCTCGTGGCGGCAGGATGGTCGCCGCTTCGAGCTATGAGCCCGACGCCGTCGACTTCTCCGAGGCGATCCGAAACATGATCGGATACCGCTTTCTGACATCATGGGAGCAAGAAGCGTTGTCGCAGCGGCGTGACATTCTACGTGCGGGGCGGCGCCTGCCTCCGGCACAAGAGCTGCATTTGCGTAACGCGGCGTATTCGGTGTTGGGTCCAGAGAGCGAGCCGCTTCCGCCGATCGTTGACTTCGATGTGCTCTTTATTCCTGATGCAGCGGATAAAATCGCTCTGATCGCACCGGGCTTGGCCTTGCACGAGATCCGCGACGTAGGCCTATTAGGCAGCAGCGATTGGCTGGATGACGAACTGCTGCGCGTGGGTCGCCAGCACGTGTCGGGGGCGATCATCAGCTCGCCGTTCTACCCCAGCAGTGACCTACCTTTCGTGGCGGAATTCGTTGCCGGATACCGCAAGACTTTTGCGGCTGAGCCGGACGTTTATGCGGCTGAAGCCTTCGATGCGACCAATCTTATTTTGGTGCAATTGTCGGCGGGACGGGACTCTCGCGACGGAGTGCGGGCAGGTTTGTTGGACACGCGCGCGTACCCAGGTGCCACTGGAGTGTTGACTATGCATCCCAATGGTAATGCTCGGCGACGTCCGTTTTTGTTGCGTGCCTCGGGGCGTCGTTTCCGTCCGCTGGATTGAGTCGGGCACTTGCGCATTCGTGTATGAATTGCCGGTTTGCTGCCGACTTCTAGGGGTTTGCTGCCGCTTTCTAGGGGTTTGCAACTGAAAACGCAGAGAGTCTAGAGCCCTCTAAAGTCGCCGGTCCTGCGGCCGTTAATAGCTCTATGGAATGCAGGCCAACGGCTGATTGTCTAACTGAGGAACTCCCCGTACTCGCTTTGCGCGAGTTCGTTGTCTTCCCGTATATGGTTCTCCCTCTCTTCGTTTCGCGCGAGCGTTCAATCGCTGCCGTCGAAGAGGCAATGGCAGGCGATCGTATCGTGCTGCTCGTTGCCCAACGCAACTCGGAAACGAGTGATCCGGATCCTGACGATCTGTATCAGGTCGGCACGGTTGCGATGGTTATGCGAAGCATGCGAATGCCCGATGGCCGCCTGAAGGTGCTCGTGCAGGGCCTTCGCAAGGCGCGCATCGATTCCGTCATGGAGCATCGCGACAGTACTTGGGTGCGCGCGACTTCTCTCGACGTCGAAGATGAAGGTGCGGACGATTGGACCGTAGAGGGCGAAGCGCTCACGCGCGCCGTTCGAATGCGAGTCGAAGAACTCCTTCCGCTCAAGAATCTCCCGCCGGAAGTTTTGTCGATCACGACGAACGTGCATAACCCCGGTCGCCTCGCTGACCTCGTCGCATCTAATCTTCGACTGCGAATCGAAGAAGCGCAGGAAGTTCTCGAGATCGAGGATTCGCTAGAGCGCCTTCGCAAAGTAGACACACTGCTGAAGCGTGAGCTCCAAGTCTCCGTGACCCAGGCCGACATTCAGACGGGTAGCCCGAGCGACCGAGCCGACGATTTACCGAACGATCATCGTGAATCTTTCCTCCGCGAGCAGCTTCGCGCGATCCAGAACGAACTTGGCGAAGCGGATCCCCGCGCTGAAGAGTTCGACGAATATCGCATGAAGGTCGAAGAGGCTTCGCTCCCGGAAGAGACACGCGAAGAGTCCATGCGCCAGCTGCGCCGACTCGAGCGGATGCACCCCGACGGCCCCGAAGCCCAGGTCGTTCGCAATTACCTCGACTGGATTGTGGAGCTTCCCTGGAACCGCTGTTCTCCGGATCAGCTCGGCCTCGATCAAGCCCGCTCAATCCTCGACAAAGATCACGCCCATCTTTCGATC
Source organism: Myxococcota bacterium (assembly GCA_041440805.1). Classification (GTDB taxonomy): domain Bacteria; phylum Myxococcota_A; class UBA9160; order UBA9160; family UBA4427; genus UBA4427. Next base: position 26,883 of record JASDVF010000077.1, read on the forward strand.
GTGAAGGACCGCATCCTCGAGTTCCTGAGCGTGCGAAAGCTCCGCGCAGATTCTCGTGGGCCGATCCTTTGCTTCGCGGGCCCGCCCGGTGTCGGTAAAACGTCGCTGGGCCGGTCGATCGCCCGCGCTATGGGCCGCGAGTTCGTTCGCGTTTCCCTCGGCGGCGTGCGAGATGAAGCCGAGATTCGCGGACATCGCAGGACCTACGTGGGCGCGATGCCCGGTCGCATCATCCAGGGGATGAAGCAGGCCGGCACCAGCAATCCCGTCATGATGCTCGACGAACTCGATAAGTTAGGCGGGGATTTCCGCGGCGACCCGTCCGCGGCGCTTCTCGAAGTGCTCGATCCCGAACAGAACAGCGACTTCAGCGACCACTTCCTGAATACGCCCTTCGATCTCTCGAAGGTGCTGTTTATCGCGACGGCCAATATGCTCGAGCCGATTCCCGCTCCGCTGCGCGATCGCATGGAGATCATTCGTCTCTCCGGGTATACGCCGGAAGAGAAGAGCGAGATCGCGACGAACTTCTTGATTCCGCGCCAGGTCAAAGAACACGGCATGACGCCGGACCAGGTCAGCTGGACACGCAACTCGATCACATCGCTTGCCTCCGATTACACCTACGAAGCCGGTGTGCGAAACCTCGAACGCCAGGTCGCGGCGGTCTGTCGCAAGCTTGCGCGGAAGCGTGCGGAAGGCGATGAGACGAATGCTGTCATCACCACGAAGAGCCTCGATCGGCTGCTCGGCCCGCCTCCTTTCAAGAACGATCTCACCGCGGAAGAGTCCGCAGTCGGCCTTGTGAACGGGCTTGCTTGGACCGAAGCAGGGGGCGAAGTACTCTCGCTCGAGGCGAATCTTTCTCGCGGGCGCGGTCTTCTGCTTACGGGACAGCTTGGCGATGTGATGAAGGAGAGCGCTCAGACGGCATTGTCGTACGTGCGCTCGATTCTGTCGGAGATTTCCGTCGACGAGAAAGAATTCGGTCGCCAGCAGGTCCACGTTCATGTTCCGGCGGGAGCCACGCCTAAGGACGGTCCCTCCGCGGGTGTCGCGATTGCTACGGCGATCGCGTCTCTGGCGACGGGCATCGAAGTCCGCGCGGATGTCGCCATGACCGGTGAAGTGACACTTCGCGGTCGGGTATTGCCGGTTGGCGGTGTGCGCGAAAAAGCCTTAGCTGCGCTTCGAAGCGGTGTCACGACCATCGTGATTCCCGAGAGTAATGTCGGCGACCTGCGCGAGATTCCGAAGGAACTCAAGAAGTGCATCACCTTCATTCCCGTGAAGCATATGCGCGAAGTGCTCGACGTCGTGCTGGTTTCCCAGCTCGATTGGAAGCCAAAGGCGAAGCGCGTCGCAATCACGAGGGCTGCGCCTCAGGGCGTCATGCCCGTCCATGCGCGAACAGACCGCGACTAGCTCGGTGTATCGCCAGCTATGCAAATCGATCGGGTAGCGTCAGTTGAAGCGCAGGCTTCTCGACCGGATTGAGATCACCGCGCGCGAGCACATCTAGTCGAGGCGACGCCGGACTGGACTCGGTTGCGCCGGAGCGGTCGCGGGGGCGTCATCAGCGGTCTAAGTTCGCGTGATGCCGCGCTCACCAAAGACCCGAACGACCCTGGCAGATGTCGGTGAATCCGCTCTGATCGCCCGAATCTCGCGCCTTGCGGGGCGTACGCCGGGGCGAGACTGGGCACTTCGGATCGGCGATGACGCGGCGATATTGCGGCCGCGTAAGGGCGAGGAACTCGTGCTCTCGGTAGATGCCCAGGTTGAGGGCACACACTTTCGGTTCGGGCGTGAGGGTGCGGGAACGATTGGGCGGCGGGCGATGGCCGTGAATCTTTCTGATCTTGCCGCGATGGGCGCTCGTCCTGTAGGCGCTCTGCTCAGCCTGTGTGCGCCAGCTGACGGGCTCGTGTCTGATTTTGATGGGATCGTTCGCGGTTTCGTCGCGGAGGGCGCACGGGTTGGTTGCCCCCTTGTAGGTGGCAATCTCTCTCGCGCACCGGGCTGGAGTCTAGAAGTCACGGTTGTCGGGGGGTGTGTCGCAGGGAAGGCGCTGCGTCGGCGTGGCGTGCGCCCAGGCGACGAACTCTTCGTGACCGGGGTGTTGGGGCGCGGTGCACTGGCCCGCATGCGGGCGGATGCAGACGCCGCGGCGGGTGGGGCTGGACGGCTCTCTTACGTGCCCGTGCCGCGTATCGAAGCGGGGCGCAGACTCGCCCGGTTGAAGGGGGCTCGCGCGTGCCTGGATGTTTCAGACGGGTTGGCGACGGATCTCGAGAACTTGCTTGCTGGGGACGGCTTTGGGGCCGAGATGGAAGTTGGTTCTCTTCCGTCACCCAGGGGGTTTTTCGGACATTGTCGGGCTCTTGGAGTCGATCCTTTGGAGGTACAGACCCTAGGCGGCGAAGATTATGAGCTGCTTTTTGCGTTCCGTTCTACGCAGAGCTCCGACGTGAGCGGAATGCTTTCGAAGCGGTTGGGCGTGCCTGTCACGCGGATCGGCGCGATCACTAGAGAGAAGGGCGTCCGCGGTCTTCCAACGATTGGTGAGGGGCATCACTTCTAGCCTTCGGCTTGTCGTTCGATGAGAGGAAACGTACGTCGCCGGTAACGGCAGACATCAAGCAAAGCGCCGGCTGGGCCGATAAACCATCGGTGAGACTCTCTCTGACTGGAAAATTCGTACTCGGTTCTTTGGCGGTCGCTGGCGCGGCTTCGTTGGTTCCGATCCTCGTAAGCAGCTTCGGAATCGACTTCTGGAGCGGCGGAATTCGCTTCTTCGTGGCGCTCGGCGTGGGCGGCGGGCTTGGCTTCTTCCTCTCTCGAATGATCGGTGCAAAATTCGATTTGTTGCGAAACGCGACGGAGCGAATTCGCGAAGGTGATCTTCGGGTCGAGATCCAGACTTCTCCCGAGTCGCGATTAAGGGATGAGATGGATGATCTCGCCGAGAGTCTGTCCGGCATGCTCGAAAGACTCCGCACCCTTGTTTCCGAAGTTCAGAGCACCGCGGGTTCCGTGACGGCGTCTTCGACGGGACTCGAATCCTCCCTCGATCGCTTGCAGGCGACGAGCGAAGAAATTTCCGACACTGTCGCGCTCGTCGCGAGTGGTGTTGAGCAAGAGCAGGAACTTCTCGATCAAGCCTCATCGCGCATGGCCGAAGTCTCCAGCGAAATTGATCTCAACGCCGGCCGCGCGCGAGAAGCCTTCGGCTTTGCCGCAGAAGCGAATCAGAAAGCGGGAACCGGCGTCGAAGTCGCGCGCCTAGCGATTGAAAAAATGAAGGCGGTCTTCGAACGTGCGGAGAGCACAGGCGACAAGGTCTTCGAACTCGAAGCGAAGACCCGCCACGTTCATCAGATTACGGAGATCATCACCTCCGTCGCACACCGAACTAACTTGCTTTCGCTCAACGCTTCCATCGAGGCGGCGCGAGCAGGCGAAGCGGGACGAGGCTTCTCCGTCGTCGCCGACGAAATTCGCAAGCTGTCTGAGAACGCGGGTCGAAGCGCTGATGAGATCAGCCAGTTGATGCATGAGATTCAAGCCGACACGGCGATGGTCGCGGACGAAATGCGCCAGTCGAGTCAGGTCATCGGCGAAGGCCGTGAAGACGTCAATACGATCGCCGGCGCGCTGGCGCAGATCAGCATGGCAGTCTCGGAGGCGGCGCGGCGATCCGAGGAGATCTTCCATGGTGCTGATAGCCATTCGCTGAATGCGCAGAGCATGGTCGCAGCGATCGAAGAGATCGCGAAGGTCGCCGGCGGGAACGGTCGTTCCGTCGCTGAGCTCGGTGGCACGATGGACGGGCAGCTTCGGACCATCGACGAGATTCATCACGCGTCTGAGCGCGTCACCGAATTGGCCGCTGAACTCGAGGGATCGCTCACGATCTTCCGAACCGGCGCCGACGGACATCGTGCGCCGAGGGTTTCGGACAATACTACGTCGACCAGATGGCCGGACGAAGAAATTGCTGTGAGGCCGCGCCGCGAAGCCGCGCCGCGGCGAGAGCCCGCCGCACACGCTGAAGCGCCGCCGGCGAAGATCACTCGCGCTCCGAAGAGCGAGCCTGCGCGTTCGCCGGAGGATCGGTTTTGACGGCGGGTGTGATGCCGCAGTCCGATGCAGACCGACAGTTGATGTTCCTCTTCGGGGACGTCCGTTATGCGATGCCAATTGCCTGGGTTGTCGAAGTGGCCGAGAAGGCTCGCGTGACCAGCGTGCCGTCCCTCGCACTGCCCGTGGGCGGTGTAATGAATTGGAATGGCGAAGCGCTTCCCGTCGTCGCGACGGAGCTCTTGCTTGGCCGTGAAGGCGACGAAGCTGGGGCGACGCCCTTTGGTGCGGCAACAACCGTCGGATACGCGCAGGAGCAGGTCCTCGTGATTTCCGCTTCGCCTGGAAGTTCGGCTCGCATGGGCATGCCGGTGGACCGAGTGATCGGTCTCATGGATGGGCCGGTCGAACAAGCATTAAAACAGTCCGGTCAAATGATCGTCGAACGACGTCCCGTTGAAGGTCGATTGGTTCACATTCTCGACCCCGAGGCACTTGTCGCTCGCGGGGAAGAAGTAATTGAGAATGCCACGCTCTAGTACTTGCTAGTTGGGTGGCATTTAGGGAGAGAATGAAATGGCTCGAGTACTCATTGCTGATGACGCGTCCTTCATGCGTCAGATGATCCGAGAGATCATCGAACCGGAAGGTCACGAAGTCGTAGGCGAAGCGACCAATGGTATCGAGGCGGTGGAGCTCTACAAAGAGCTGCTGCCCGATCTGGTCACGATGGACATTGTTATGCCCAAACGCTCCGGTATCGAAGCGGTGAAGACGATTCTCGCAGAGAGCCCGACCGCATGCATCGTGATGTGCAGCGCGCTCGGTCAAGAGACCCTCGTGATGGAGGCCCTGCAGGCCGGCGCACGAGGATTCATAGTGAAGCCCTTCAAGCCCGACAGCGTCATCGCGACGATCAAGAAGGCCGTCGAGAAGGCTGACTAACGTGGCCTTGGATATGGCCAAATATCGACGCATCTTTCTCGAGGAGTCGGCAGACCACCTCGCGGAGATCAGCCGTGCTTTGATCGATCTCGAAAAAGAGATGGATAATGCCCCGGCGATCGACACCATCTTCCGGATGGCGCATTCGATCAAGTCGATGGCGGCTTCCCTTGGCTACGACCCCGTCGCCGATCTCTCTCACCGGATTGAAGACCGGATGGAAGGGGTGCGCGCCTCTGGGCGCGTCAGCGACGTGGAAGAATTGGGGCTGCTCTTTCGCAGCCTCGAGGCGCTTGAAACGATGGTGGTTGCCATCTCCGGCGAACAGCATCCAGCGCCCGCAGATGCGGCGCTGATCGATGCGCTCGCGGTACAAGCCACGGCGCTCGCCGATCCATTGCCCTCTCCACTGCCCTCCGATTCCCCCGATGCGGTGGGGGGCGAACCAAAAAAAGTCTAGAGCTAGAGCTCGCTGCTGATGCGGCGGGCGATGCGTCTGAGATCGCGGAAGCGGCTCAGGCGGTGGGCGCAGACTTGCCTCCAGAGATGCTAGTCGGAAGAGTCTCCGACGCAGAGAGTGTCTTGAGTCCAGCCGTCGCGGCCGAATCCGCCGTGACTAATTCTTCGGGCTCGGGCTCTAAGTCCCGAGAGAAGGTCGCTGCGCCGATTGCGCCGCCCTTACTGCCGACGGTTCGAGTCCGCACCGAGACCCTCGACCGCTTCTTGTCCGCGGTGGGCGAAGTGATTTTAAGCTCGAGCCAGCTCCGCACAGGCGTCGCTCGTTATGCGAACGACGCAGAAGTCGCCGACGGTTTGGACCGTGTCGATCGTCGCGTCGCCGAACTGCAGCGTCGTGTGCTCGAGCTGCGCACCGCCCCACTCGTGCGGGTGATGGATAATCTCCCCCGCACAGCTAGGCAGGTCGCAGAAAAACTCGGCAAGCGAGTGGAGGTCGAGATCCTCGGTGCGGAGCTCGAACTGGATCGATCGATTCTCGACCGTTTGGGTGAGCCGCTCCTCCATTTGGTTCGTAACGCGGTCGATCATGGTCTCGAAACGCTGGAGAATCGCATTGCGGCCGGGAAGCCAGAAATCGGTCGCATTCGGATCGAAGCGCGCCGCCACAAAGACTCGATCGAAATCGAGGTCTCGGACGATGGCAAGGGACTCGATCTCGCTTCGGTCTGTCGTCGTGCGATCGAAGCCGGGTTGATTCATCCCGATCTCGCCGACGATCTTCCCGTTGAGGAAGTCGCGGCGTTCGTCTTCCATCCGGGGCTATCGACCGCGCAAACGGTTTCAGAAGTCTCGGGTCGTGGCGTCGGAATGGACGCCGTGAAGGCGACGGTCGAAAGCCTGGGTGGCGGCGTGGAACTTCGCACCCAAGCGGGGCAGGGGACCACGACGACGCTCGTCGTTCCGATCACGGCCGCTGTGCAGCGCGTGTTACTCGTCGGCATCGCAGAAGAACGGGTCGCCATTCCGATCGGCAAGGTCGAGCGAATCATCGAAGTTCCGATCGGCACAATTGAAGAGACGGCGGGAGAGGCGTTCGCATTGATCGATAACGAACCTTTGCCGGTTCTCGATCTTGCGAAGGAACTTCGGATTGAGAGCAGCGCCTCGGATCAGATCTCAGTTCCTCTGGTGATTTCCGAAATTCGCGGAGAACGAATCGCTTTGCGGGTCGATCGTTTCGCGGGACAGCAAGAATTCTACGTGAAGCCGGTGCCGGAACTCTTTTCGAAGGTTCGGATTCTGTCAGGCCTCACCGTCCTCGACGACGGGAGCCCCGTGTTCCTGCTCGATCTGAATCAGTTGGGTTAGTCGTGGACGAACACACTAAACACGACATAGAAAGACTGGGGGAGTTCGCCTCGGCCGGCGCCAAGCAGGCTGCTGAGGCTTTCGGGCAACTGGTTGGGCAGCGGATCGAAGCGGTCGCGCCGATTGTTATTGAGAGCGGTCCGTCTTTGAGCGCCGGAGATCCCTACGCGACTGGCGTTTTCTTCGAGCTAGACGGCTGCCTTGATGCGATCGTTGGAATCGTGTTTCCAGGCCATGCGAGCGACGCGCTCGTACGACGCATCGTGGGCATCGAATCGGGTGAACTCGAACCAACGATCGTTGAATCCGCGATCATGGAAGTCGGGAATATCCTCGCTTCGCACGTGGCGAGTGCAATCGCGGACCGAATCGGCGAACGGCTGCTGCCCTCGATTCCGTCTCTTGCAATGGCGGATGCCCAGGTCGAACTAGAAGCATTCATCGAGCGCGCAGTAGGCCCCGAAGCGCTCCGCATCGAGGCAGGGTTGTCCAACGCAGAGGGCACGCTGAGTGGCTATTTGGTGCTCGTGCCAACTTCCTGATCGGATCTTGTCGTCTGGGGACGGCGGCCGCCCCCCTCCGAGCCTGCCGCCTGCATTGTTCGCCGCCGGTTTGATACGCTCCGGCCTGTTGAATCGATTAGCGATTCCCATTTAGGAGTGAGCCCCCTTGGATTCTGTGCGACTACGCGAGCTGCTGGAATCGGTGCGTTCCGGCGCCGTCGAAATCGACGCCGCAGCGGATCAGCTCGCGCGGTTGCCCTTTGTCGATACGGCCGGCGCGCGGATTGATACCCATCGTGAGCTTCGCCAAGGTATTCCAGAGGTCGTATACGGCGCGGCTAAGACGGCGCAACAGGTCATCGAAATTGCGCGTGCGCTGAACGCCGAAGGCCAGGACGTACTCGTCACGCGTCTCGATGTAAAGAAGGCAAGCGAGGTCCTCGAAGCGATTCCTGAAGCCCGCTACGACGCGGTATCGAGACTCCTGGTGTTAGGCGAAGAAGAGGTTCGCTTGCAAGGCAAGGGGACAATTCTTGTCGTGTCCGCCGGTACTGCGGATCTACCGGTTGCTGCGGAAGCAGTCGGTGTCGCCGAACGCTTTGGGAACAACGTCGAACTCTTGCAAGACGTAGGCGTCGCAGGGCTGCATCGTTTGCTCGCCTCGCTCGACGTGATCCGTTCTGCGCGGGTGCTGATCGTGGTGGCAGGGATGGAGGGCGCGCTCCCCTCTGTGATCGGCGGACTCGTCGACAAGCCGGTGATCGCAGTCCCGACGAGTGTTGGATACGGCGCTTCCCTGGGCGGTGTTACGGCCTTGTTGGGGATGTTGACCAGCTGTGCGTCGAACGTCACGACCGTGAATATCGACAACGGTTTCGGTGCCGCCCACGTAGCGACGCTAATCAACCGGCTCTGACCAACGGCTTCTGACCAACCACCGCTGAGTTCAGGTCCTGCGATCGGCCCTTGCCTCGCACAGGCGCCCTGGTCGTTCAGGGTTGCCAATCGCGAGGCGAGAGATTGTCGCCTCGCTGCGGGCCGAGTAGCCTCCCGCTCGTGAGTCAACGCATTCTTCATCTCGACGCATTCTCCGGCGCTGCCGGGAACATGTTTATGGGCGCCTTGCTCGACCTCGGTCTGTCGCGAAAGGCGCTGCTCGCAGGTCTCGCGCCCCTCGGTCTCGACTTTAAGCTCGTCGTGAAACGAGTTGATCGAAACGGCTTTGCAGCGCGTTATGTCGATGTGCGCGTGCCCGTCTCCGAAGGAAAACGCAAGGCGGAGAAGAAGGCGCACGGGCATGCGAAGAGCCCTTCCGCTCACGGCCATTCGCACTCGCACACGCACTCGGATGACCATGGATATGAGCACGGACATGAGCAGGGACATGGTCACTCGCATGCCGGCGCGCACGGCCACGGTCGAAAGTATGCGGAGATTCGCGATCTGATCGCGGGGGCGAAGCTTGGAGCCGACGTTCGAGATCGGTCCCTCGCGATCTTCGAAGTGCTCGGTCGGGCGGAAGCGAAGGTCCACGGTGCGAAGCTCGAAGACGTACATTTTCACGAGGTCGGGGCGGTCGACGCGATCGTCGACGTGGTCGCGGCTGCGGTCGGGCTCGAGCTGCTCGGCGTTGACCGAGTGACCTGTTCCCCGATTGCGATCGGGCACGGTACGATCGATTCGGATCATGGCCTGCTCCCGCTGCCCGCTCCTGCGACTCTCGAGTTACTTGTGGGCATCCCTACAGTGCCGGCGGGGGTTGAATGGGAAACGCTCACGCCGACGGGAGCCGCGATCCTTAAGACCGTCGTGGATGAGTTCGGGGTATTGCCGGCGATGACCGTGGAGAAGGTGGGATACGGCGCGGGCAACGATCGGCCTGGGCGCCTGCCTAACGTTCTTCGCGCGACGCTGGGTCGTTCCGGTGGCCTATCCGGAGACCGCGTCGTCTGTATCGAGACCAATCTCGATGATCTCATTCCCGAGCATTTCGACTATCTGATGGAGCGGCTCTTCGAAGAAGGGGCGTTGGATGTTTCGCTGCAGCATTTACAGATGAAGAAGAATCGCCCCGGCTTTTTGGTGCGCGTTTTGGCCAAGCCGATGGATCGCGACAAGTTGGCTCGGATTCTTTTCGCCGAGTCGACGGCGATTGGGGTCCGCGTTGCCGAGTGGGATCGCCTGATCCTAGAGCGATCGAACCGGAAGCTGAAGACGCCCTTGGGCACCGTTTCGGTCAAACTGATCCGCAGTCCAGAGGGCGAACTCGAATGCTCCCCGGAATACGACGATTGCAAACGGCTCGCTCGCAAACACGGTATTCCGCTTCGCCAAGTCGTCGAACGCGTACGCGAACAGGCTAGGCGGGACTTCGCCGAATGACGCTCGGGCCTTCGCAAGTCGAAGCGACAGTCGATGTCGACCCCTTCGATCTTCGCCCGGAAGCGGGCACGGAAACCGGTGCTGTGGCGCTCTGCCTTCACGGGCTAACGGGGACACCCTACGAGGTGCGGCCGGTCGCCGAAGCACTCGTTTCACGTGGCGTTCGTGCGGTCGGCATCTGGATGGCAGGGCATAACGGCACGGTTGATGATCTTGCGGCCACGCGCCATGAAGAGTGGGTTGAGCTGGCGCGTACGGAGCTAGCGTCCCTTCGTGTAGAACACGAGTGCGTGTATCTGGTTGGGGTCTCGATGGGAGGCCTGGTCAGCCTACGGCTCGCGGAGACGGAGAGAATCGAGGGGATCGTAACGGTCGGAGCGCCACTTCAATTGGCGCCCCCTATTCCTCTGCTCATTCCGCTCCTGCGTCTGATTAGGAAGTCGCGTCCGAAGAAACCGTCCGGCCTCGCGGATCCGGAAGCGTTGGCAAGGCATCCACGATTTCCGGCGATGCCTTTCAATGCCGTGTTCGAATTGATTCGCTTGCAAAAAGAAGTCATTCCCGATTTGGCCCGAATCGATGCGCCGATCCTGGTGGCGCATGGCGCTCTGGATCAAACGGTCCGTCCTCGAGATGCTAGGCGTCTATTCGAGTCGGTGGGCACGGACTCGGGCCGCAAGCGCCTCATGCTGCTAGAGCGCTCGGCCCATGTTGCGACCGTGGACTACGACGGAGCGGAGTTTGCGGAGACGGCCGCGGCGTTCCTACTCACCCAAACCTAATGCGGCGATCCCATTCAGGGGACCCGTACCAGGAAGGATGACCTCGTTTTGATCGTTGAGGCAGACTTGGGTGTCGGGGGCTTCTCCGGGAAGGGCGAAACCTAACGCGCATTGGCTCTCGCCGATCTCTGTATCGAGTCCGCGCTCGGAGAACCACCGGGCCGCATCACGAAGTTTTGGATCCGGTGACGCTAAGCGCGTCGAATCACGCCTTCGCTCGCCGCAGGATTTTTGGCAC
>JASDVF010000077.1:37742-62307 GCA_041440805.1 Myxococcota bacterium
CACCGCCCAAGTGACTTCGACTCTGCTCTTCGCCTCTTTGGTTCTGCTGGGCGGCTCGGCGGCGCTCGCACTGTCCATGAGTTTCTTCCCGCCGCGCGCGTGGATTAGTTCCCTCGAGCGACGGGCTGCCGCTCGGGCTTCCTGAAGCCCGCTATCCTCGCGGCTCGACGTCGGTACGATGTCGAGCATGCGGGGCATCCCCTTGAATTCCGAACCTCGAATCGACCCGGCCAATGTGAGCCTGGACCCCACGCTTCGCGCTGATGCGCGTTGGGGTTCCTTGCTTGCGGAACTGTTTGGGCTCGATGGGTCGGCGGAGGGAGTCGCGGTCGTTTCAGATCGGCGGCAGGAAGACCGAACGTTGGCAGGTGACGACTATTTCCAGTTGTCGGCTTCCGGAGGCGCACTCGACCTGAGGCCGCCGGGGCAACATTCGCGTCCCGGCATTCGTGCGACTTTTCCGCCGGACCGTGGAGGGGCAGGCCGCAACCCACTCGTGCGTGCCTTCGGGAAACGAACGCTTCGGATCTTTGATTTGACTGCTGGGTTAGGCGGCGACGCCTACCGGCTCGCACGTGCAGGCCACGCCGTCCGGGCGGCGGAAAGGGACTCGGCGGTCTTCGCGCTGCTCGCGAGCGGCTGGCGCGCGGCTTGCGAAGCAGGTTCAGTGCCCGAGACTATTGCGAATCGACTCGAATTCACGCATCAGGATGGCGATGCGTTGTTGTCCTCGATAGAAGGCCTCGATCAAGGCGTGTACATAGACCCCATGTATCCGCCGCCTAAACGCGCGAGCGCGAAGCCGCGACGGGAATTGCAAGTTCTCCGGGCTTTGCTCGGTGGGCAGACGGATGCTGCCGCGTTAGTCGAGCGAGCACGTCCCTGTGCGGCGCGAGTGGTGGTCAAACGACCGCATCACGCCGAGGCGCTTGTCCCGGGAGCGAGTTTTGAAGTCGAGACGAAACTCGTTCGTTTCGATGTCTATGTGAATCCAGAAAAGATGAGCCCGGCTACGACGTTAGCTTCAAGTTCGACGGAGGCGGAAACCGAATGAGCGAATTGTGGTGCTATGCCGAGAGTCTGCCGGACGAAGGAGAGGTTGTACTCTCCGCCGAAGAGGCGCGCCATGTTTCGGCGAGGCGGCTCAAAGTGGACGATAAGCTAGTTGTCTTCGACGGGGCCGGTCGTGTGGCGCAGGCTCAGCTGACATCAATGGCGCGACGCGAAACGAAAGTTAACGTCACGTCGATAGAATTAGTTGCCGCGCCGCCGGAAGAGTTCGTGATCGCGTCGGCGATCCCTAAGGGCGATCGCCTGTCGACGATGCTTCAGATGTTGTCGCAGCTAGGTGCTGTGAGATGGCAGCCTCTTGTGCTTGAGGATTCCGCCGTACGAAAGATCGATCCATCGTCTTCTCGTTCGCAGCGGATCCTAATCGAGAGCGCAAAAGTTGCTCGTCGCGCCTGGGTTCTTGCGATCGACGAGCCCACTGATTTGGAAACCGCCATCGAGCGTCACGGCGCGGGTGGGTCGATTGTATTTGGTGATCGCGAAGGAAAAGCTGCGCCCTTCGGAGGGGGGACCCGGCTCATTATGATCGGACCCGAAGCGGGCTTTACGGAGTCGGAGCGTGGGCGGCTGCTGAAGCGGGAAGCGCGTCCCGTATCTTTTGGCGCTTATAATCTAAGGATCGAAGTCGCGGCGATCGCGGCGGCGACCGTGCATAACGTCAGCGCGGGACCTAACGCTGGACAGGGCGGAGGCGAGGGCGCTTCCCAGGAGACGGATTAATGTCCAGGGCAGACGAAGACCTTCTGGAGCGAATCCTGCGTGCGCCGGTTTACGATGTGGCAGTCGAGACGCCACTCGATCCGGCCCCGCGGCTATCGGAGCGTCTAGGGAACCAGGTTTGGATCAAGCGTGAGGACCTTCAGCCGGTCTTTTCCTTCAAGCTGCGTGGCGCCTACAACAAACTTCGTACCTTGAATGAAGCGGAACGGAAGTCGGGCGTGATCGCAGCTTCCGCCGGCAACCATGCACAGGGCGTCGCTCTTGCCGCGACGCGCTTGGGCGTTCAGTCGAAGATCGTCATGCCTACGACGACCCCTGCGATCAAGGTTGATGCCGTACGCAGATTTGGTGGCGAGGCGGTGCTCTTCGGAGACACGTACGATGACGCTTCCGCGCGGGCACGAGAAATCCGTGATAAAGAGGGACGCGTTTACGTTCATCCTTACGATGACCCTGATGTCATTGCCGGGCAGGGGACGGTTGCCCTCGAAATTTTGCGTCAGCACAAGGGCGCTCTCGATGCGATCTTCGTCCCGGTCGGTGGAGGAGGCCTTGTTGCAGGAATCGTCGCTTACGTGAAGCGGATCTCTCCTGCGACGCGAGTGATCGGGGTAGAGCCTGAAGACGCAGCTTGTCTCGCTGCTGCGCTTGTTGCTGGGGCCCCGGTCAATATTGGGCCCGTTGGGCTATTCGCCGACGGTGTCGCCGTTCGCCAGGTGGGCGCGCTTCCTTTCGAGATCGTGCGTGATGCAATCGACGAAGTGATCACGGTCGGGATCGATGAGATCTGCGCTGCGATCCGAGACATATTCGACGACACGCGTTCTATCGCGGAGCCGGCGGGCGCCCTCGCAGTCGCAGGACTAAAGCGCTGGGTTGCCAGAGATGACGTCCGTGGGGCGAATCTGGTTGCGATCGATTCCGGCGCGAATATGAACTTCGATCGTTTGCGCCACGTGGCTGAGCGTGCCGAAATGGGTGAACAGCGCGAGGCGCTCCTCGCCGTAACGATTCCGGAACGCCCCGGCGCATTCCAGGCGTTGTGCCGCGCGCTGGGAGAGCATTCCGTCACGGAGTTCAACTATCGCTTCGGAACTAAAGACGCCGCCCATGTCTTCGTTGGAGTGGGATTGTCGGGTGGTGAACGGGAGCGCGCCCAGGTGATCGATGCTCTCCGGCAGGCGGAGTTCGAGGTCGTGGACATGACCGGCAACGAACTTGCGAAGCTGCATGTGCGTCACATGGTAGGTGGACGTTCGGAGCACGCGGCTGAGCGGCTCTTCCGTTTCGAGTTCCCGGAGCGTCCGGGGGCCCTCGTGCGTTTCTTGGACGCGGTCGGTGGGCGGTGGAATATCAGTCTCTTCCACTACCGAAATCATGGCGCAGCCTTTGGCCGAGTCTTGGCGGGGCTCGAAGTGCCCGCGAGTGACACCGAAGAACTCGATCGTTTTCTGGACGATTTGGGATACACCTGGATCGAAGAGACCGGGAACCCCGCGGCGGCACTTTTCCTGGGGTAATTGTTATGCGGTCCACGACTCGCGGGCGATGAATCTCCGCATCATCGCGGATCCTCTGCGTTCCCGCTCAGTCTCCCGAGTCGGTCTTCGCGGAATCTTCTTCGAGCAGGCGGATCGTTCCGAAGAGTTCCGGGAACTTGCCCTTCTTCTCGCTGTAGAAGGCTCGAATCACGTCCATGTCTTCGCGGAGGTTGCCGCTCGGATAGAAGGCTGGGCCGAAGCCGCCGACCTTCCGCTCGTAGTCGAGGAAGCTCATGATGATCGGGACATCGGCTTCGCGTGCGATGTGATAGAAGCCAGATTTCCAGTGGTCGACGTGGCTTCGCGTGCCTTCCGCGGGAACTGCAAGGCCAAGCTCTTCATAGTCTTCGAAGACGCGGGCGAGGCTTGTGACTACGTTTTCTGTCTTGTGACGACGAACGGGTATCCCGCCAAGCGCACGCATGACGAAGCCGATCGGTGGCGTGAAGAGCGTGTGCTTGCCGATCCACGACATTTCGATCTCGAAATACTCGGCGAAGGCGAGCAGGTACGCGAAATCCCAATTCGACGTGTGTGGCGCGGCGATCATTACGTAACGCGGTACGTCGGGTCGAACGCCTTCCGGCTTCCATCCCGTCGCCGCGATAAAGGCTCGCGCAAGAAAGTGTCTTACAGGCCGTTTCGACATGGCAGGAGAGTAGCGAGCGTCGGGGCGATCGCCCGTTGGGCGATTGAGTTCGGCGCCTTGGCCCGCGGCGACTCGCACCTGAGCCGTCTACACTCGCGCCACTCATGACATCTACCCAGCGCTCGATTCTCGCCGTCGCGATGTTGACCCAAGGCATCGCGGTTGGACTCACCGTCGGCATCGTCCCGATCTTCTTGGAGCCCCTCGAACTCGCATTCGATGCGCCGCGTACTGTGATCGCGGGCGGTCAGATCCTGATCATGCTGACGCTCACGATTGGCAGCATCGTGACGGGGATCGTTCTGGATCGAGGGCATGTTCGGGCTGCGATGCTCGTGGGTGCCTGCGGCATGATCAGCGCACAAGTATTGGCCTCGGTCGCGCCGAACCTTTGGGTGCTCGGTCTCGCGGCAGGTCTAGCGGGCTTTTCAATTCCCCCACTTGGGCCTCTGACCGCTGGGAAGTTGATCACCCACTATTTCGATCAAGGCCGCGGCCGAGCGATGGGTCTGATGAGCGTGGGGCCGCCACTTGGATCCGGCGTATTTGCGGCGCTCGCCGGCTGGCTCCTGCTCACGACTGAGTGGCGAGATGTATTCCAACTTTTTGCAGCGATCGCGGCGGTGGTCGTTGTCCCGCTCATCGTTTTGATTGTTCCGAGGCATTTTGACGATGTCCCGGCGGCTTCCGATTCGAGCTCGGATGTGGGTTCCGCGGTTGAGTCCGCAGCTGAATCCGGCGAAGGAGCTTCGACCGGCCAGTCCATGGCCGACGTCGTGCGCAGCCCCGCCTTTCTCTGGGCCGGTGGCATGTTTGCCATCGTGGCCGGAATTACGACGGGGTGGACGGTGCATATCGCCGCTTATCTAGGCGCTGTTGGGCTCGATGAAGCGACGCGCTCAAATGTTCTCGCGGCGCAATTCTGGATGGGCGTCCCCGGAAGCATTGTATTCGGGATTCTCGCGGATCGAATCGGACTCAAGACTCTGTTATTCGGATCGATTGCGACGACTGCCGCATGTTATGGGGCGTTCTCCTTAGAACCCGCGCCGGTCGTGGTGATGGGGCTCTCAGCTTTGGTGGGGTTCTCTATGGGCGGTGTAATTCCGCTTTATATGATGTTGCTTGGTAAAACGATCGGGGCCGAATCGCTCGGTCGCGCGATGGGGCTATCGAATCTAATGATGCTGCCCGTCATGTCCACCGCAGTTCTTGTTGCTGCGTCGCTTTTCGAGTCGAACGGGAATTACCGATTCGCGCTCACAATGTTCGCCATCGCTCTATTGGGCGGGCTCGTTTGCCTGCTTGGAGCTCATAGGAGTAGTCGAGTCGCATGACCGGAGAAGCACAACAGGTCAAGGCCTATACGTTTCGCGACGGGAAGCTCAAGTCGCCGGTCCTGCGTTTGCTGAATGCCGTGGGGCAAGCGGCTTCGGTTGTCGGTATGAAGCCCTCCCTCGATCCCGACTCGATTGTTGAGGCGGCCATTAAGAATGCAGGGTCGAGCGACTTCGGGGGCGATAGCTATCGCGAGCCCCTGGAGCGCCTAATGGATTCGATGGAGCGGGAAGCCAATCTATCGACCTTCGGACGTGTGGTTGTACGCACGATGGTCACGACACAGCTCGTGACGCGCATCCGACTTCAGGAGTGGACTAAGGCCAATCCGGCCGCGAAGGACGAAGAGATTCGCCGGCCTTGGGTGATCCTTGGAATGCCCCGAACAGGCACGAGCATTCTTTCGATTCTGCTTGGTCTGGATCCTATGGTGCGGCCGCTGCGGCAATGGGAGGCGAGGGCGGTTACGCCGCCTTCGACGCTGGCCACGAAATTTGATGACCCGCGGATCGCTGATGCTGAGAAGGGTATGGAAGGGCTGAAGAAGATGAATCCTGCGGTCGCCGCGATGCATCCTTTCGGTGCGATGCTCGCGGAGGAATGCATTCCCTTGATGATGCTCGATCTTCGCTGTCTCGGGATGGAGACCCAGGCGCGGGTGCCGAGTTACGGGGATTGGCTGCAGCAATGCGATATGCACCCGGCGTACGTGCAGCACAAGAAAGCCCTCCAAGCGCTTCAGATCGGCCAGCCGACGGAAGCCTGGAGTCTGAAGACGCCGAACCATCTCTGGTGTCTGGACACGCTCCTAGAGTTCTATCCAGATGCTCGCCTGATTTGGACCCATCGTGATCCTGGACCGGTGACGACTTCGGTCTCGAGCTTGAACTCGACTATGCAGTCGACTTTTACGCGGGATCTCGATCCGGTTCAGATTGGTCAGGATTGGAAGGCCAAGTTGAAGCACGCGGTCGCCGCGGGCATCGAATTCGACGAGCGGACTCCGGACGGATGGTGCGTGCACGTTCACTACAGCGAAATGATGAAGGACCCCTTGGCGACGATGCGCCAGATCTACGCGCATTTCGGGGAAACGCCGAGCGAGCTGCATGAACGACGGATCGCGGCTTGGTTAGGCGAGAAGCCGCAGACCGCGCACGGCAAGCACGTATACGATCCAAAGGACTTCGGCTGGAGTTATGACGGCCTCGCCGAAGAATGGTCGCACTACACAAAGCGGTACGGAATCGAGCGCGAGAAGTAGTCTGTTTGCGTGGAGCTAGTTTCGCTTCGCAGGGACCCGCTGCGGCGCGTTTTGCGCCGCCGGCACGGCCTGGGCTGAGCCAGTAGTCCCGATGCCTAACATCCCTTAAAATCAGGTTTTCGTTTTTCAGCGAAAGCCTTCGGTCCTTCGACTGCATCCTTGCTCGCGAAGACCGCTTGGCCGTATTCGAACTCATGGGCGAGGGCTTCGTCGAGAGTCATCCCGTCGGTCTCATGTAGAGTGCGAGTAATTGCGGCGACCGCGAGAGGTCCGTTCCCTGCGACGACTTCGGCAATTTCGCGGGCCTTGGCGAGGGCCTGGCCGTCGGGGACCACATGGCCGATGAGGCCGATTTCGAGCGCTTCCCTGGCCGTGATGTGCTTCGCCGTGAGCAGGATCTCGGCGGCTTGGGTGTATGGGATTTGGCGGGGGAGCCGGACAGCTGAGCCCGCCATGGGATAGAGGGACCACTTTGCTTCGGAGACGCCAAAGCGCGCGCTTTCCCCTGCGACGCGAATTTCCATGGCTTGAAGCAGTTCCGTGCCTCCCGCGATCGCGACGCCTTCGACGGCGGCGACGATCGGCTTCGAGGGGCGGTAGGTTCGGAAGAGCGCCTTCCAGTGGATTTCCGGGTCTTCCGCCATGCGCGCCCCCACGTCGATGTCCGAGTCGCCCTTGCCTGAATCGCCGGCCATACCCTTCAGATCTGCACCCGAACAGAAGTTTCCCGCGGCGCCGGTGATGATGATGACTCGGATTTCCGGGTCCGCGTCCGCCTCGCGATAGGCGTCATACATACGGATGAGCATCTCTCCCGTGAGCGCGTTGTATCGCTCGGGGCGGTTCATCGTAATTGTCATGATATGTCCGTCGCGTTCGACGATCGCATCAGGCATAGGGTGCGTCCTTTCGAGATTGGGGTGAAGCGCAGGCGAGGGTGTAGCCTGAATTGGACCGAGTGCGGTCTAACTAACACGCCACGGGCGACCGTGGGCTAGCCGAAGAGCATCGCATCCAGCGAGATCGCGCCGGGGCCGATCAAGAGGAACATGCCGCAGACGACGGCGAGGTTGATCGTGTACTCGGCACCGGGCGGTTCATTCGTGATGAGGTAGCCCGCGCCACGGTGGCCGATGATCCCTGCGACCAGCATGGTGCCGATCAAAATCACGCACGAGGGACGAGTCATCAGGCCCAGCACGAGGCACGCACCGCCAACAAGCTCCGAGAGCATCGCCATGCGCGCCTGAATCTCCGGCATAGGCACGCCGAGATCCTTCAGCCAAGCGGCGAAGCCATCCAAGCTGCCATTGCCGACCCAGCCAAGCTTGCCGAAGGCATGGATCATGAAACAAACACCGATGGCCACGCGGCCGACGAGTAAGGCTACGTCGACGAAGAGTGGGTTCGTACCCGTGAGAAGGGCGCCAAGGTCCATTGCGGGACTCCTTTGAGAGGGTTGGGTGAAAGGATCGTGAGATCAGGTCCGCTTTCGAGCGGATGCCCTGAGAATTGCGGTCTCGCGGTTTTAGCACAGCGATCGGTCCTAAAGCCGGTCCCCTTCACGGGCATAAATCTGGTAATCGGCCTCGGATCGCATGGATCGGGGGCTGGAATCTGCGTCGGGTGATTGAGCCCCCGACCGTTTGCCTCCATACTCCCGCGACCCCTCCCGTACTGCCCCTAATCATAGGTGTGCAGGCCCCCAGTAAGGACCCAAGATGAGCGCGTCGAATGAGAATGAAGACCGCCCGGCGAACCCGAATGCCGCCGTCTTCCAACGCGTTGAGGCGAGCGCCGATTTTCCGGCGATGGAACGAGAGATTCTCGCGTTCTGGGAAGAGGCCGACGCCTTCCACGAGAGCAATCGGCGGCGCGCGGACCAGCCGGAATTCGTCTTCTACGACGGTCCGCCCTTCGCAACAGGAACGCCGCACTACGGCCACCTCTTAGCCGGCACGATCAAAGATATCGTGCCGCGCTTTTGGAATATGCGAGGCCATCACGTCGAGCGTCGCTTCGGTTGGGATTGTCATGGCTTGCCGGTTGAAGCCCTCGCGCAAGAAGCGCTCGGTCTTGCCGGGACGGGAGAAATCCTTGAACGCGGCGTGGACGTCTTCAACGAACAGTGTCGCCAGATGGTGGACACCTATGTGAGCGAATGGCGAAAGACCGTCTCGCGCATGGGGCGATGGGTCGACTTCGACAACGACTATAAGACCATGGACATCGACTTCATGGAGTCAGTCTGGTGGGTTTTTAAGCAGCTTTGGGACAAGGACCGCGTCTATAAGAGCTACCGGATCATGCCGTACAGCTGCAAGCTGGCGACGCCGCTCTCAAACTTCGAAGCAAATCAGAACTACAAAGACGTTCAAGATCCCGCGGTCACCGTCCGCTTCCACGTAACCGAAGGCGTCGACCAGATCTCGCCTAACTTGCCTGTGGGCAAGTCGCTCTTTATGACTGCCTGGACGACGACGCCTTGGACGCTGCCCGAGAATCTTGCGCTCTGTGTGGGGCCCAAGGTTGAATACGCCGTGGTCGAAGATCTCGAGAGTGGCGATCATCATGTCTTCGCGGAAGCGCGACTCGCGAGCTACGACAAAAAACTCGGGAAAGCGCTCGGAAAACTGGAAGAGGGCGCGGACCCTGTCGGGACCGAAGGGAAGATCTACCGCTTCGTCGGTCGAGTCGCTGCCTCGGACCTCGTCGGGACTCAATACGAGCCGCTCTTCCCCTACTACGCGGATGCACCGAACGCATTCGTTGTACTCGAAGACGGCTACGTCACGACCGAAGACGGTACGGGCATCGTGCATCAGGCGCCTGCCTACGGTGAAGACGACTTCCGAGTCTGTCGAGCTGTAAACATCGATCTCGTCGATCCGCTTGATGCGGAAGGCCGGTTCGAGGAGCCGCTATCCGAATATGTCGGCCTGTTTTGTAAGGATGCGGACAAACCGATCATCAAGCGCCTGAAGGATGAGGGGAAGCTCGTTCACCAAAGCACGATCGAGCATAGTTATCCGTTCTGCGAACGAACGGATACGCCGCTCATTTATCGCGCGATCGAAGCCTGGTACGTGAAGGTCGAAGATATACGTGACGATTTGGTCGCGAATAACAACGAGGTCACGTGGGTACCCCAGTCGATCGGCGCGAATCGCTTTGGTAACTGGTTGAAGGATGCGAAGGACTGGAATATCAGCCGCAACCGCTTTTGGGGTTCGTGCATTCCGATCTGGGTGAACGTCGAAGATCCTGAGGACACGATCTGCGTCGGTTCTCGTGATGAACTCGAAGCGCTGTCCGGCGTGCGCGTCGATGACCTGCACAAGCATGTGGTCGACGAGGTTGAGATCCAGAAGGACGGGAATACCTATCGCCGAACGCCTGAGGTGCTCGACTGTTGGTTTGAATCCGGTTCCATGCCCTATGCGCAGCAGCACTATCCCTTTGCCGCAGAGGCAGGGGAGGGCGGCCAGCTCGATTCGTTCTTCCCTGCGCAATTCATCGCCGAAGGGCTCGATCAGACCCGTGGTTGGTTCTATACGCTGCTGGTGTTAGGAACCTCGCTCTTCGGTAAGAGTCCCTATGAGAACGTGATCGTGAACGGATTGATTCTCGCGAGCGACGGCAAAAAAATGTCGAAGCGGCTTAAGAACTACCCCGACCCGAACGAGGTTCTCGAGCGTTTCGGTGCCGATGCCTTGCGCGCGTATATGATCGATTCGCCGGTCGTGCGTGCTGAGGAGCTTCGATTCGATGAAGCGGGCCTCAAGGAAATCGTACGCACGGTCGTGCTGCCCTATTGGAACGTGCTTTCGTTCTTCACGACCTACGCCGCGATTGACGGGTACGACCCGCGCACCTGGAAGGCGGACGCGGTCGCGGATCGCCCGGATATCGACCGATGGATCCTGTCGGTTTTGCAGAGTCTCGCACGGGACGTGAATACGGAGATGGAGGGCTACCGCCTCTATTCAGTCGTTCCGCGACTGGTGAGCTTTATTGATGATCTGACGAACTGGTATGTGCGCCGCTCCCGAGCGCGTTTCTGGAAGAGCCAAGACGACCGCGACAAGACGAACGCTTTCGCCACGCTATTCGAAGTGCTGTCGACGTTCTCGAAGATCCTTGCGCCCTTCATGCCTTTCCTGACGGAGCAGGTGTATCAGAGGCTCGTGCGTGTTGTTGATGACGCCTCGCCCGCGAGTGTGCATTGGTGCGACTATCCGCAGGCGGACACCTCGTTGATCGATGCCGACTTGGAGCAGCGCATGTCGGCGGTTCGTGCGGTGGCCACGCTTGGCCGACGTGTTCGTGAAGACCACAAGCTCAAGGTGCGGCAGCCGCTGCGCGAGTTGACTGTTGTACACCGGGACGCGTCGGTTCGTGCGAGCGTCGAAGCCGCGCGGGATTTGATTGCGGACGAGCTCAACGTGAAGAACGTGGCAACGAGCGCTGACGAAAGCGCTTTCGCGACGGTTCAGGTGAAGCCTAACTTCAAAACCCTTGGCAAGCGATGTGGCTCGAAGCTCAAGGAAATCGGGCCCGCGCTTGGCGAGTGGGGCTTCGACGAAGTGGCTCGCCTCGAAGCTGGGGAGACGATCGAAGTCGTGGGCGAAGCGATCACTCTAGAAGACGTCTTGCTTCAAAGAGAAGCGAGCGAGGCGGCCGCTACGGCGACGGACGGCGAGTACACCGTTGTCCTCGACACGAAGCTCGATGCGCCTCTGCGTCGCGAAGGCATCGCACGCGATGCGATCAATCTATTCAACAGCGTTCGCAAGGACAAGGGCTTCGAAGTCTCGGACCGAGTTCGAGTCGCCTGGGCTTGTGGGGACAACGAAGTGGCGACGGCGTTAGGGGAGCACGCGGCACTCGTTTCGCGAGAGATTCTGGCGACGGCATTCGCAGCCGCAGATGGGGCGGAGACGCCGGATGAAGCCCCGCTCGGCGGTGCGACGCTGCGATTTTCGATCGCGCGGGACGACTGAATCTAAGTCTTGTATGCGCCCCTGTCCGTCGTCTTCTAGCGACGTAGGATCTCCGTGTGCGGGACGGCTCTAGATTGCGAATGATGTTGGGCGTCTGCACCCGTTCTGCCAATCCCACCGACCCGACCGAAGAGGGCTGCGAGCTATGTCTTTCGTAACGACTGAAGAACAAGCGGATGGCGTGCGCGTCCTTCGAATTGATAATGGCAAGCCGAACGCGGTGTCGACCGAGCTGGCGAATGAATTAATCGATGCGCTCGAGGTGGCGGACAAAGACGCCGACGTGAAGGCGATCGTGATCGCCGGTTCCCCCGGCATGTTCTCCGCTGGCTTCGATCTGGGAACGATGGCCAAGGGCCCCGCCGCGGCGAACGAAATGGTCAAGGCCGGCGGCCGACTCGGACTCGCGGTCTACTATCACGCGAAGCCGGTGGTCGCGGCTTGTGGCGGTCATGCGATCGCGATGG
Source organism: Myxococcota bacterium (assembly GCA_041440805.1). Classification (GTDB taxonomy): domain Bacteria; phylum Myxococcota_A; class UBA9160; order UBA9160; family UBA4427; genus UBA4427. The sequence goes on from JASDVF010000077.1 coordinate 49,796, forward strand.
GCGTCTTCCTGACAATGGTTTGTGACTACCGCGTCGGAGCACGCGGATCCTTTAAGCTGGGCGCGAATGAGACGGCGATCGGAATGACCTTGCCGACCTTCGGCGTCGAGTTCGCTAGGGCCGCTCTTTCAAAGCGTCACTTCGACCGAGCCATCGTCCAGTCGACGATCTACGACCCCCAGGGTGCCGTTGATGCCGGCATGCTCGACGAAATCGTCGATCCCGAAGAGGTGGAGCCCAAGGCGATCGAAGTCGCGGCCCGACTCGGTGCTCTCCGGCAGCCTGCCTTCCGGAATAACAAGCGACTCGTGCGCGCGCCGACCTACGAACTGATCTCCTCAACCCTTGAGGAGAATGTCGACAGGTTGATGCCGAACGCGTAAGAGCATGTGCGCGCGGAGACCCGAAGGAATCCGAATCGAAGTGAATCACGCTCTCGCCCGCGGGCATCTAACTCACTAGCCGTCCGCGAAGCGAGTTAGGCCGCCGACACTTCGACCGGAATGCCGTTCGCGACATGGGTGGCGGAGGGAACGTCGAGAATGGTTTCGTCGGTCAAGTAGTTTGCGCAGGCGCCGGGCTGCTTGTCCTGGGCGACAGAGAGTTTGACGCCCGGAAGTTGATGTCCATAGCCGTGAGGCAAACTCACGACACCTTGCATCATCTCGTCGGTGACTGCGCACTCCACCTCAATTTCACCGACCCGTGACCGGACTCGCGCGAACTTGCCATTCTCAAGGGCGAGTCGTTTGGCATCCTCGGGATGAATCATCAGGGTGCACCGGTTCGGCCCCTTCGCAAGGGCGGGCAGGTTATGCAGCCATGAATTCATGTTGCGAATCTGCCGCCGCCCAACAAGCACGAGGCGATCGTCTTTCATTCGCTCGGCGAAGCCCGCTTCGAGGCGCGCTATGTCGTTTGTCACGTATTCGGGGCAGAGATCGATGCGGTCGAAGGGCATGACTGCGGGCAGCCGGTTCGCTTCGAGCGGGCCGAGGTCGATGCCGTGATCCGCTGCCCGAAGCTTTGCGAGATTCAGGCCGTCGTTCGCATCATCGAACTTGTCGCCGTAGGGACCAACGCGGATCATACCTTCGATCAGTCGCATGGGGCCGGAGTCGTCCTGTAGTTTAGTGAAGGCCTCTTCGGGGGTGACGTCGGGACAACCCGTGCCTGGGCCGACCATCATGCCAAGCATGCCCTTGATCATCATGTCGTCGACGACCTCCCAAGAGGGTGCGCCAGCAAGGCGTGCGCCTAATTCGCAGTAGATCTGCCACATCTCGCGCGTATCGCCCTTGGCTTCGAAGACCTTGGGAGACCATCGCGAGAAGTTGTGAACGGTGGTGCTCTCGAACAAGAAGTCGTAGTTCTCGTGTTCCAGCTGGACCGAGCTCGGCATGATCAGATCCGCGTGGCGCGTCGTCTCGTTCAAATAGATGTCGATCGACAGCATGAAGTCGAGTTCGTCGAGCGCGGCCGCGAGGCGTTCGCCATTCGGAGCGGAGAGGACCGGGTTGCCCATGGTCGTGATAAAGCCGCGCATGCGCTGTTCGCCGGCGCTGGCTTTCTCGATTTCCTCCGCCATGAGGCCGCAGGGGAGCTGGTTGCCGACTTCCGGGCTCCCGCTTTTCACCGTCTTGTAGCGCCCATACGCGAAGGGTTCCGAAGGCCGGCCCGCTTCGCTGCGTCCGGTCGCCGGTCGCGGAAAGAGCATGCCGCCCTCCGCGTCGAGCCGGCCGGTCAAGATATTAATGACGTAGGTCAGCCAGCTCGCGAGGGTGCCGAATTCCTGGGTGCAGAGCCCGATTCTGCCGTACCACGCACCCTGTGCCGCGGCGAAGTCACGTGCGAGTTGGCGCGTCGTCTCGGGGGCGACGCCAGTGACGTCGGCGACATACTCAGGCGTATAGCTCTTGGCGATCTCACGCATCGTTTCGACGCCGTCCGTGAAATCGGCGAGTCGCCCGAGTGCTACGAGATTTTCCTCAAATAGCACCTGGCACACGGAGAGCAGGAACCAGGTGTCGGATCCGGGCTTGATGAAAATATGGTCCGTAGAAATTTCCGCGGTCTCGGTTCGTCGGGGATCGATCGTGACCGCGCGACCGCCTCGCGCAATCACGTCGCTAATGCGCTTCTTGGCATTCGGGCCGGACATGAGACTGCCCTGAGAAACGAGAGGGTTGCCGCCCATGCAGACGAAGAAGTCGGTGCGCTCGATGTCAGGGATCGGGAAGAACCACGGGTCCCCGATCATCGTATGAAGCGCGACATTCTGAGGATGTTGATCCATCGTTGCGGCGGAGAAGCTCCGCTGTGTGTCCAGGCCGTTCATCAATGGCGGGAGATAGACCTGCGCGCCGACGTTATGTCCTGTCGGATTACCGATGTAGAAGCCGTTCGCGTTGTTGCCGTACTTCTCTTTGATCTCAAGAAACTTTGAAGCGGCGAGTTCCATCGCCTCATCCCACTCGATCTCGGTCCACGTCCCGTCCGCATTTTTCCTGATGGGCTTAGTGAGCCGATCGGGATCTTCGTAGATCTCCTTCATGGCGTAGGCCTTGGGGCAGAGATAGCCCTGGGATCTATGGTCGTCTGGGTCGCCTTCGATTCGAATCACGCTTTGGTTCGCGAGGTCGACTTCGACGCGGAGTCCGCAGCTCGCTTCGCACGTAGGGCAAGCGCGGTGAATAATCTGAGTCTCTGCGGTTCGGGCGGGTGCGGCCATGATTTGGGTCTCCGTCGTGACGATTCGAGGACTCTCGATCGTAACAAGCTGAGCGCCGTTGTGGGAGCCGATTTGGTTCGACCGAAAGATGCGTTTGCGTCCAGAAAATCAGGCCCGGGCTAGCCGGTTCGCCGCATTAAACCCTCTTGAACGGCGGAGGCGACGAGTCGGCCGTCGCGGGCGTAGAAGAGCACGCGGCCGAGGGCGCGGGAGTGCTTCAAGACAGGGCTGTCGTGGACCGCGTAGATCCAGTCGTCGATTCGAAAGTCATCATGAAACCAGATCGCGTGATCGAGGCTCGCGGACTGCGTGTGCTTGTCCATGATGCCCCACTCGACCGGGTGCTGGGCGGCGACGACGATCGTCTGGTCGGAGACGTAGGCGAGGAGGGCTGAGTGAAGTCCTTGATCGTCAGGCAGCGAGCCACGGCTCTTGAACCAGGCGCGCATCTCGGGTTCTCGTCCACCGCCGTCGTTCATGGAGAGGCCGCCCTCGACCCGGATCTCGATGGCGCCGAAGCCCAGCTCTTCTTTCGTGAAGGTGATTCCCTGCTTCGCCATGGCTCTCACGATTCCGTCTTCGTAGGCCTCGCCCGACGGTTCGTCTGGGATCTCGATATCAATTTGTCGTCCCGGGACTTCTTCGAGGACCTGGAATGAGATCGAGAGGTTGAAGATCGCCTGGTCACCCTGGTACGCCACGACGCGCCTCGTCGTGAAGCTGCGACCGTCGCGAATGCGATCGACTGCGTATTCGATCGGCAGGTCCGGATTCCCTGGGCGAAGGAAATAGGAGTGGGCGGAATGGACACCGCGATCTGGGGCTGTTGTTTGGGCAGCGCGCATCGCCTGAGCGAAAACGAGTCCGCCGAAGATGCGACCATTGCCAGCGGGCGGGCTGTGGCCGATAAAAAATTCGTCCCCAACGTGTTGGCTGGCTTCGGCGCGCTCGAGTTCGAGGTGCGTGAGGAGATTCTTGAGAGTGTCGTCTTTGGAGAGCATCATGGCGCCCCTGGGATAGCGAATCGGGGCGTCAAGCGCGTGGATCGGAGCGGGGCGAGGGCACTTTCTAGGGGGATTCCAGGACGGCGCTGAAATGTCTATTGTTTCGCCACGCGAATTGGCAGCGCCTAGAGGGCGCGGCCTCGCGATCGTCTTCAAGAACCCAAGAACCCAAGGATTTTCTCATGGCTGAACTGCCTTTTCTGCTCTTCGATGCTGACAATCACTACTACGAAGCGGAGGATGCTTTCACGCGGCATATCGAACCGCGCATGAAGCGACGCTGTATGAACTGGGCGACGCTTAACGGTCGCAAGGAATTGCTGGTCGCGGGAAAGGTCAATCGGTTCATCCCGAACCCGACCTTCGATCCGGTCGCGCGCCCGGGCTGTCTTGACGACTACTACAACGGGATCAATCCGGAAGGGAAGAGCATCCGCGAAGCGTTCGGTGCTCTCGAGCCGATCAACCCTGTCTACCGCGATCGCGATCTCCGCCTCGAGAAGATGACCGAGCAGCGGGTCGAGAAGGCCATCTACTTTCCGACCCTGGGTGTAGGAATGGAAGAGGCGCTCAAGGACGATACGCACGCGGTGCATTCGGCCTTCGAAGCGTTCAATCGATGGCTACTCGACGATTGGGGCTTCGCCTATCAAGAGCGCATTTTCGCGGCGCCCTATATCTCCTTGATGGATCTCGACCGCGCTGTTAAAGAACTCGAGTGGGCGCTTGAAAACGATGCTCGGTTCATCGTTATGCGACCGTCCTATGTGTATCAGAAGGGGGGAAGCCGCTCTCCGGCGGATCCTTACTACGATCCCTTTTGGCAGATCGTGAACGATTCCGGCATCACGGTCGTTTATCACGGTGGCGATTCTGGCTACGGCGAATACATGTCGGATTGGGGTGAGGGCGGCACCATCGAGAGCTTTGGTTCTTCGCCGCTACGCAGCATCTCTATGTCCCACAAGGCGCCCTTCGACTTGATGGCCGCTTTAATCGCGCATCGACTCTTCGAACGGTTCACGAATCTTCGAATGGCGTCAATCGAGATGGGGGCGTTCTGGGTGCCGTGGCTGTTGCAGTCACTCGAGCGGACGTATGGACAGGATCCCAGCTATTTCTTTGAGGATCCAGTCGAGACCTTCAAGCGGCATATCTCGATTGCTCCCTTCCATGAAGACAGCGTGCTCAAGCTGAAGGAGCTGATCGGCGCGGAGAACCTCTTGCTCGGGTCGGACTGGCCTCACGCGGAGGGGCTCGTGAATCCTGCCGACTTTGCGAAGGATCTAGACGGCTTTAGCGATTCAGAGGTCAAGATGGTGATGCGCGATAACTGCCTCGCTTTGTCGCAGCGCCGTCCGGTTTAGTCCCGGTCGCACTAAATAACATGCTGCGCGAAGGCGCAGTCCCAATCGTTGATTCGACCCATCCGGGTCTCACTGAATGAAACGCTCCCGAAAGGAACGCTATGCGCGCCGCGCTGCTCGAAAAGAACCAAGAACCGCTAGCCGTCGTCAATGACATCGTTGTTGAGGATCCGCGACCGGGTGAAGTCCTGGTGAAGGTGAGCCACTGTGGCATCTGCCATTCAGACCTAACGGTTGTGGACATGCCCGGCGGCGGCCAGCTGCCGATTGTTCTGGGGCATGAAGCGGCGGGCACCGTGGAGGCGGTTGGGTCGGGTGTGACGCGACTCAAAAAGGGCGACCGCGTCATGCTGACGCCCCTGCCGACCTGCGGCATATGTTATTTCTGCTCGCGTGAGCAGCCGGCGCTTTGCGTCGAAGGCCAGAGCTTCATGACCGGCGCGCGGGCCGACGGCACGTCTCCGATCTCGCGTGATGGGGAGTTTGTGTACCAGGCCTTTGGGCTGGGGGGCTGGGGCGAGTACGCGAATGTAGTTGAACGTCGCGCGGTCAAGATAGACGAAGATACGCCACTTGAGATCGCCTGTGTGATCGGTTGCGCGGTGCAGACGGGCGTTGGCGCCGTACTCAACACGGCAAAGGTCGAAGAAGGTGCGACGGTTTTCGTAACGGGGCTGGGCGGAATTGGGATTTCGATCGTTCAGGGCGCGCGGCTCGCGAATGCGGCGCGAATCATTGTCTCGGACCCGGTCGCAGAGCGGCGCGATTACGCCGCCAATTTCGGAGCCACGGACGTTCTCGACCCGACCCAGGTCGATGTCGTAGAGAAGGCACGAGAACTGACAGGTGGCATCGGCGTGGACTACGCCTTCGAGGGCGCAGGGCACTCGCAGCTCATCTTGGATTGTATGAACGCGACGCGCAGCGGCGGCACAACGACGATGGTGGGGGCAGCGCTTGCGCCGCTCGAACTGCCGATACCGGCCTTACTGCTCACCCAAGAGAAGAGGCTACAGGGCTGCTTGCTTGGCTCTTGCAATAGCCATCGCGACATCCCTCGCTTCCTGGCGCTTTGGCGCAAAGGCGCGCTCGATCTCGAGAGCATGATCAGCCATCGACATCCGATCGAGGACGTGAATATCGGACTCGATCACATGCGCGCAAGCCGTGGCCTGCGTCACGTACTCGAATTCTAGGACTCGCATTCGGCGGCAGCACTGCCACATTGGCGCAGTGAGACATAACGTCATAGTCATTCGTCCGGTTGGGGCGACATGCGTTGGGAGGCATCTGCATGAAGGCTTGGCAAGTCGTTCGGAAGGGGCCGCCTAGCAAGGCGCTTGAGTTGCGCGATGTGGCGATTCCAGAGCCCCGGACGGAGCAGCTACGCGTGCGGGTTGCTACGACGGTCTGCAACCTAAATGAGGTCGACGGCTGCTATGGCCGCTACAAGACCGTAGATCCACCCTTGCCCTACACGCTTGGGATGGAGGCGGTTGGCGTAGTCGATGCGGTGGGTGAGGGCGCCGAAGCCTGGATGGGTCAGCGAGTGATGATGACCGGCGCCGGAGCCACAGGGGCACACGCAGAGTACGTCGTCGGGGATCAGGCGATGGCCTTCGAGTGTCCCGATCGATTCGATGATCATTCGGCCGCCGCCTTCTACTTCCCCTTTCACGTCGCGTATGTGTCGCTTGTCGAACGCGGAGGACTTAAAGCGGGGGAAACAGTCTTGGTGCACGGGGGCGCCGGAGGCGTGGGCAGTGCCGCGGTTCAATTGGCGAAGGCGCTCGGCGCGCGGGTGATCGCGACGGCTGGCAGCCCTGCAAAAGTCGAGTTCTGTCGGTCGATGGGAGCCGATATCGCGATCAACTATTCGACAGGGGACTGGACGGACGAGGTCGCTCAGGCGACTGAGAACCGGGGTGTCGATGTTGCCTGCGACTTGGTCGGTGGCGAAGTTACGACTCAGACGATGCGCGTGATGGCCTACGGGGGACGCCTGATGCTGACAGGCTTTTCCGGGGGGATCGAAGCCGAGGACGAGGCGGGCCTACTACCGCGCTCGATCATCTTCGGAAACATCTCGGTCGCCGGGGTCTTGCTCGCCTATGGAGACCCTAATGCCTTCGGTCTCGCAGGGATCCATCTCGTGCCACGCGAGCGAGGAGAAGCGATTCACAAGCATCTGCTGGAGTTGCATAACGCGGCACGAATTCGGCCCGTTGTGCACGACGTGACACCGTACACGGATCTGCCCGCGGCACTTGAACGGATGGAGCGGCGCGAGACGATGGGGCGATCCGTGATCCAGTGGAGCGCTCAGTCTGACTGAAAGGCGATCGATGGAAGGTTTGGATGAACGCCCCGCCGAACGCTCCCTTAACTACGCCGGCAGCTCAATCCCATAGAGCGCTGCCGCATTGTCTTGGAGGATTTTCCGCTTGCGGGTTTCGCTCCAGTCAGCGGTGACCTCGGCGATGTATTCCTGCACGTTCGGATAGAGGCACGTCGGGTGCGGGAAGTCCGTCTCGAAGAGGACGTTGTCCTCGCCGATAACGTCAATCAGATGCTTGGGCGCGGCTTTCTCGAACCAGAAGCAGCCCCAGAAATGGTCTCGGAAATATTCTGAGGGCTTCTTCTGGAGAGGCATCTCTTCTTGCGCCGCGGTCTCTTCCCATTCGTAGTCGAGAGACTCGAGGACGAAGGGGATCCAGCCGATACCGCTCTCGACGGACACGATCTTTAGATCGGGGCAGCGATCGAAGATGCCGCTGTAGATCATGTTAGAGGTCACGCGCGAGTTCTCGACGAAGAGCGCTGCGGAACCGAGGGCGAGCTTTCGGCGCATGCCCATGGACGGCCATGCCGCGCGCCCGAACATGTTGAACGAGGTCTCACTCGCGCCGATGTGAAAGTTCACAGTCATACCCGTGTCGTTGCAGACATCCCAGAAAGGCTTCCACGCGTCCTCTGCTAGGTCGGGAAGGCCGATCGAATCGGGATCGCTGCACATCACGATGCCCTTGAGGCCCATCTCTTTTGCGCGCGCCACTTCCGCGACGCTCTGCTCGATATTCCACCAGGGCATGAGGGCCATGGGTAAGAGGCGGTTATTCGAGTCGGCTTGAATCTCGGCCATGGCGTCGTTGTAGATCTGGGCGCAGGCGAGACGAAGGTTCGAATCCTCGACCTTCATGAAATTCTGGCTGCCGAAGCCGGCGACGTTCGGGTAGAGGATCTGCGCGTAGAGGCCGAATTGATCGAGTAGCTGGACCCGCGCCTTCATGTCGTACGAGGCTTCGTGTACATCTTCTATCTGGAAGCCGAAAAAATCGATTCCGCGAGATTTGTCGCCGTTCCTTTTGATCACCGAAGACGGGTTCGTCGTCGAGATTTGAATGTCTCGGTCGACGACCCAGGCCCGGTCGGCACCCGAGCCAACTACGCGCGGGACGCGGTCCTTGAGGGAAGCGGGCGCGCGCGAGGTCCAGAGGTCATGGGCTTCAGTGATATGCGCGTCGACATCGATGATCGAAAGCTCACTCGTTTGGGATGCGTCGGAAGTGGGGCTCGTTGCGGCCATGGATCGGGTACCTCATTTGGGAGATTTGCTGTACTGGAAAAGCATAGACACTTCGGAGCCGTACATCACGACCCGAAAAGGGGCCTTTTTCGTCGCGTCTGCCGGGGTAGAATGAGCCGTCGCGAATAGGGAGTCACGCATGCATTTCGGATTGTTGGGAATTTTTCAGAACTACCAAGGTCGAGAGACAGATGAAGATCTGATCGCGGGCGAGATGGCTTTGGCCAAGCTCGCGGAGGCCAAGGGTTTCGACAGCTACTGGGCAGTCGAGCATCATTTTTTTGACTACTCGCTCTGTCCCGATAATATGCAGTGGCTCGCGCAGGTGGCCTCGGAGACGGAACGCATCCAGCTCGCGACGGGCGCCGTCATCATGCCCTGGAACGATCCTTATCGCGTCGCGGCGAAGATGGCTTTGCTCGATCAGCAGAGTGGCGGCCGCGCGATGATCGGTTTCGGACGCGGCCTTTCGAAGCGCGAGTACGCGGGCTTCAACTTGCCTATGGACGAAGCCCGTGGTCGGTTTGATGAGGGGACGGCGTTAGTTCTGGAAGCCCTTAATAAGGGGTTCTACGAGGCGGACACCGAGTATTTCAAGCGCCCGCGGGTTGAGCTTCGGCCGCGGCCAACCCGAGATTTTTCAGACCGTGCGTATGCGATCGGTGTGTCGCCGGAATCGGCGACTCAAGCAGCCGTTCTTGGAGCGCGGCTAATGGTGCTCGCCCAGCAACCCTGGGAGGTCTTCAAGCAAAATGCTTGGACGCCTTTCCTGGAGAAGTGGGATTCGCTTCGGGATAGGCCCGCTCCGCCGCCCATGTGCGGGATGCTGATCTACGTCGACGAAGACGGAGATAAGGCCCGGGAGAAGGGCACGCAGTTCGTTAAGGAGTACTACATGACCGTCGTTGAGCACTACGAAATCGGCGGCTCGCACTTCAAGGATACGAAGGGCTACGAGTACTACGGAAATGCCGCCGAAGCGATCTCCGCAATGGGCCTCGAAGCGATGGCTGATATGTATGCGAGCGTGAACGTGTTCGGTACGCCTGCGGAAGTGGCTGAGCAGCTGCGGGATCAGAAGGCGATCTTAGGCGTTGATCACGATGTCCTGGCTATGGTGAAATACGGAAGCTTGAGCCAAGAGGAAGCGGTTAAGTCGGCTTCACTCTTCGCGGAGAAGGTGATCCCGGTCTTCCGTTAGCCGTTGGGGTCGACGCAGATCTTCCTGGCGAGAGCGAAGGTGCAGGGTTTAAGCCGGGTCGCGTCGTGCGACTAAGACTGAGCCTGCTGTTTTGAAAACTGTCTGACCGTCACGGTTTTCGAGACGGTCGGCGAATGTGGCTATGCCGACCTCGGGCCGAGAGTTGGATGCGCGAGCCGCAGTGAATTCGCGGATGAGCCGGATTTCGGTGTCGGCGAACACCGGAGCGATGAGGTCCAGCCCGTCGCCGCCGAGGCCCGCGATGATCACCAGTCGACGCGGCAGGTCAAATGAGAGTCGCGAGAGGATCGCGAAGAGATGCGGCGCGCAGGCGGCGAGGCCGCCGAAGATCGAATCTCTCGCAGCGTCTTCGTCGAGATGGAAAGGCTGCGGATCCCAGGCACGGGCGAAATCGATGATCGCGTCGCGCTCGACGCGGTACCAACGGCTCTGAAGCACCTCGCCGAGAACGATGTCCTCGAAATAGAGTAGTTCGGGTGTGTTCACGGAGTTTCGATGATGCGCGGTGGAGAAGGAGCGGGCATAGGCCTAACGATTGCCTACGCCCGCATCTTACTCGCTCGCGTTCAGCTGCCGGCGGGGTGGCCGCTGAGGGCTGCCTTGCCGATTGCAGGTTCAATGAACTGCTGGAAATTCGGTCCGCGCCTGAGGGCGTGTCCGCCGTCGACGTTGATGGCACAACCGGTGACCCAGCGTGATTCCTGGCCGACCAAATAGCGCGCGAGATGCGCGACGTCCTCGGATTGGCCTACGTCGTTCATTGGTGTGTTCTCAAGATACGAGTTGTAGACATCGCTCTCGCGCGGGACTCCGTCCATGATTTCGGTGGCGATGAAGCCTGGGCGAATCGAGTTGAAGCGCAGGTGGCTTGGGCCGAATTCATCCGCCGCGTTCATCATCATTTGCTCGATGCCCGCCTTGCCGACGCAGTAGGCGCCGAAGTAGGGATGGGTCACCTGGCCGGCAATCGATGACATGCCAACAAAGGAGCCACCACCGGCTTTCACCATATAGGGCACGCTGTGCTTTACGCAAAGCATCGTGCTGAGCACGTTGAGGTGAAGGACGCGGATGAACTCTTCAGTGTCCTGAAGGTGGTAGGGCCCCATACCGCCGCCGCCCCCCGCATTGGCCACGACACCGTCGAGCTCGCCGGTCGGTTCGGCTGCCTTCGCCATAATGCGTTCGACATCAGCTTCATTAGTCACATCGCCCGCGGCGAACTGGATGCTGCCGCCGTGACCGGCCGCCGCTTGAATTTTCTTGGCGGCATCTTCGAGCTTGGACTCGGTGCGGCCACAGATCGTGACAGCTGCGCCATCGGTTGCGAGCCTTGTCGCGGTCGCAGCGCCAATGCCCGTGCCACCGCCGGTCACGAGGACCGCCATGCCCTCAAGGCCACCCGTCGGAATCGATCCCTTCAGCTTTTGCTCACCCATACATTTTTCCCTCTGTTGTCAGTTGTATTTGCTGTTGCCGTGCCGCACTACAGGGCGCGATCGCAGAATAGTGATGTCGTTCTGTCCCGATTCGCAACGCATAGACGAGCCACGATGGGGGGGCAATCATAACCCGATGAGAGCGGCTCTACAGGGTGAATTCGGACGACGCGAGGAGTGATTTGCCAGCGACTGCGGGCTCGACCTTCTACGCGTGCGCGGCCCTCTGCGTGCGTTACTGTCCGGGCTCTCCGATCGTTAGAGTCGCGCCGAGAGCGCGTTAGAGGCTTGGTGATCGGGCCAACTCTTCATCCAACTCTTCATCCAACTCTGAAACCCACGAAGGAAATCACACGATGTCGATTCGACTGACCGTTCAGCTTCCCATCAAGGCCGGCGAGGCCGATGCTTTCGAAGCCGCCGCAGGGCCGGCCCTTGCGCGTGTACGCGCGGAAGATCAGGGCTGCGAAATGTACGACCTCTTCCGAAGCTGCGACGACGACACTCGATTCGTGATGGTCGAGAGCTGGGCGACCGAAGCAGATCTCGAAGCACATAAGACCTCTGCCGCAATGGGCGGTATGGGTAAGGCGATCGGCGGATTCATCGCCGGCGCGCCCGTCATGCACCAGTACGAGGCATAACAGTCCACTTCTGATCACGACTGACCACTTCAGAATCCGAGCACTAGGCATCTCACGCGTGCACGACTCGGTCGGTCTCGATCGCGAGACCGTGAAAGGACTACTGCGATGGCCGACGCGCCTTGCTATTTCGTTGGAAATTTTCACGTTCATGACGCAGACAAGTACCGCGAGTACGAGAAGGGCTTCTTTCCGCTCCTGAAGAAGCATGGCGGCTCGTTTCTCACATTCGATGATAGTTCTGAGTGTGTCGAAGGTGATGAAGGCCGCGAGGGCCGCATGGTCATATTCCAGTTCCCGAGTGAAGCAGCCGCGCGCGGATGGTGGGCAGATCCGGAATACCAGGCGCTCTCGGAGCATCGCCGAGCGGGCACAACCATGAAATTCCTTCAGCTTATTCACGGGTTGCCACCGCGCGAGTAAGGAAGGCATCAGGTTCGTCCTGAGCAAAAGATCCGCCCCGCCAGACTAAGGCGCGCGGAAGGAACTAAGGGTCGACTCTCCGGAGTCGGCCCTTTT
>JASDVF010000077.1:62407-75791 GCA_041440805.1 Myxococcota bacterium
TTCGCTCCCGCGCTGGATTAAGACGAAGATTCGCCGAGGCCCGCTTCTTATTCGGTCTCCATGTGACTCATTGGATGAGCTTCTCGGCGATGAGCTCATAGGAGCGCAATCGCGCTTTGAAGTCGTAACAAATTGTAACGATGCCAAGGAGGTCGGTTCCGTACAGCTCGGCAATTTGACGGAGTTCGTCGCTCACTTCGTCGGGGTTGCCGGTCGTGGCGCGCATTCCCGAGTTCGCGAGGAAATGTTCTTCTTCGGGCGTGAACACATGGTCGGCGGCTTCTTCAGGCGAGACGATGCCCGATCGCTCTTCTCCACGAGCCATCTGGATGCGACCGATCTTTAAGCTGGCCGCGTGCCAGTCCGCTTCTTCGGCTGACTCGGCGCATAACACCTGTACTGCGATGTGCGTTAGGGGCTCGGCAAGCGTGGGGGAGGGGCGGAACTCGCGACGATAGAGTTCGACGATCGACGGTCCTTGCGCTGCGTTGCCAAAAAAATGAGCGAAGCTGAATGGCAGGCCGCGGGCGGCGGCGAGGCGGGCGGAGTCAACGCCGCTGCCGAGGAGCCAAACTTCAGGTGCCCCTTCAGTTGGTGGGCCGGCGCGAAGCGCGGAGAAGGGGTGGTCCGCGGGAAGAGAGTCGCCGAGGAATCCGATTAGATCTTCGATTTGCTCTGGATAGGCACGAACGTCGATCGGGCTCGATGGATAGGACATGGCGAGCATCGTGCGCTGATCGCCGCCGGGCGCTCGCCCGAGCCCGAGGTCAACGCGCCCCGGGAAGAGCGTCTCGAGCATGCGAAAGTTTTCTGCGACCTTGAACGCGCTGTAGTGGGGAAGCATGACCCCGCCGCTCCCGACGCGAATCTTGGAGGTCGCGGCGCCGATTTGGCCGATCAAGATCTCGGGACTCGTGCTCGCGATGCCACCGATATTATGATGCTCGGCCACCCAGAAACGCTCGTAGCCCATCGCTTCGCAGGCGACCGCGAGTTCGATGGTCTCCCGGAGCGCATCTGCGCCAGTGCCGCCTTTGCGGACGGGGGATTGTTCAACGACGGTGAGCGTAAGTGGATTAGGCACGTCTTAACGATAGAGAATCTCGAAGGCTCTCGCGCGCATTGCGCTGCTTGGATCGAGACCCGATGCTGGGTAGGGGCGCATTCGACGCGCCAGCCGATCCAAGGAAGGCGTCGCGAGCGAATGCGAGCTCTCTATCCTAATTGCCGACGAGGAGAATGAAATGCGCGCCGCCTGTTTCAACGAATCCGGAAAGCCCTTTGACATCCTGGAAGTCCCGGACCCGACGCCGGGGCCCGGCGAAGTCGTACTCTCCGTAAAAGGCTGTGGGATCTGCGGTTCAGATCTTCACGTAACGGAGCTGGGAGGCGCCGTTCCGCATGGGGCGGTGATGGGACATGAATTCGCAGGGGAGATCGTGGCCGTTGGGAAGGGCGCGACCGGGCCCGAGGGTCCGTGGCGAGAGGGCGACCGCGTATGCACGATGCCGGGCATTAGTTGCGGCACTTGCGTGCGGTGTGTCTCGGGCGATGTGATGGGCTGCAGTGCTTTGCGCATGACCGGATTCGGCGAGATCGGAGGCGGCTATGCGGAGTATGCGATCGGTGGCGACCGGATGACTTTCCGGCTGCCCGAGAATGTGAGTAGCTCTGACGGCGCGCTCGTGGAGCCGCTTGCGGTTGGGTTGCATGCCGTCGACAAGGCGGGGCTCATGACAGGTGAGGATGTTTTGATCGTAGGCGCAGGTCCGGTGGGACTCGCATGTGCGGTTTGGGCGAAGATGTTAGGAGCTCGCGAAGTCGTCGTGAGTGATTACGCGGCACATCGACGGGATATGGCATTGTCTTGTGGAGCGACGGCGACGATCGATCCCGCGACTGAAGAGCTTGGACCGGCTTTTGAGAAGATCACGGGCCGCGCCCCCATGTTGGCGTTCGAGTGCGTGGGGCGACCGGATATTGTTCATCAGATTTCGTTGATCTGTGATCGCGGTGCGCGGATTCTTTCGGCGGGAATGTGCATGACGCCAGATAATTTCATGCCGCTCGTTTTTGGAACGAAAGAGCTCACTATGCAATTCGTGTCCTACTACACGTATCAGAACTATCAGCTCACCGTCGACATGCTCGCCGCAGAACGGATCAATCCACTGCCGATGGTGACGGATCGGATTTCCTTGGACGCTTTGCCGGCTGCCTTTGAGGCGCTGCGCACGCCGTCAACGGAATGCAAAGTCGTCGTCGAGCCGTAAATGCGTGAGGTGCTTGGGCCGATCAGTCACGAAGATCGGCGGGAAGCCCGTCGCCCATGAGGTCGACAAAGTTCTCCGCGTAGAATCGCGAGCGGATACCGTCGTTTGCTGGGCCTAGGCTTCGCTCGAAGCGCTCCATTGGGCGTCGTCCGCCTTCGACATGCGGGAAGTCAGTCGAGAAAAGACAGATGTCGGGGCCGACCTGATCGGTGATCCATCCGACATCCTCGGTCGGGTAGGGCGTCGCGCGGATCTGCCTTTGGACATACTCGCCCGGCCGCAGGGAGAGCTTTTGAAGTCGCTCCTCGTGGCGCTCGAAAGCGTCCATGGCGGACTCCATCTGCTTGATCCAAGAGGGGACCCAGATCGCACCTTGCTCGATGACACCGATTTTGAGCTCGGGAAAGCGTTCGAGCACGCCATCGAAGATCATCGTCGACAGGGTTTGCATGGGCGGAATCGGGATGCCCATGTAGTCGATACTTCGAAAATTCTCTTCACCCCCGTGAAAGTCGGGCGGGATCGGTAGGCCGTTCACGAAGTAGCTCGGATCGATGAGCGCCCCCGTGCCTCCTACGTGGAAGACGATTGGAATCCGGGCTTCCTGTGCCATAGCCCAGAGAGAATCCAGTCCGAGATGGCTCGGCGAATGATGCTTCGGGCATCCAGACGGCACGAGCAAGGCGGCGGCACCCATCTCGAGTGCTTCTCGGCCCATCGCCGCTGTGCGCTCGAAGTCTGCGAGCGGGACATAACAAGTCGGGAGTAGGCGGCGATCGCCAGAGCAGAACTCGGTCATGGCCCGGTTGTGCGCACGCGCGACGCCGTACGCAAAGTCGAGATCGTCCGCATGTTCCCAGTCGTGGAGTCGACTGTTGTGGAAGGTGTTGAAGACGAGTTGGCTGCGTACACCGAGCAGATCGATTGCACGGCCGCGGTCTTCTTTGATGAAAGCGCCCGTCGCAGCAAAGTTCTTGCGATTCAGAATCTCGGCATCTTCGTTGTCGCGGAAGGCAGGGCTCGACTGCTGTTCTGTTATGCGTGCGAAGGCCGCTTCGACATTGGAGAGCTGGGACTGGCTGTCGCCGGTCTGTTTTAACTCGTTGACGTAGGATGGGGGCTTGATCCGGTCTCGAATCTCAGGATCGGCGTGATCCCGTAGCCAACCCGGTGTTTCCATCACGTGAGCATCAGCATCGTGAACAAGGCGATCTTCGATATACGGCATGCCGGCACGGTAGCGCGTCGCTGGATTCCGCCTAATCGTGCTGTCCGATCGACAGGGTTTCGTGGATGGGTTCTCTAGGGCGAGTCGATGTCGATCTCGTTGCTACCCGCGGGCAGCGAAACAAAAGTCCCGTCGACGGAGATTTCGATCTCGCCGTCGAAGGCGTCATCCATCCCCTCTTTAAAGATGCCCTCAAGGGGCGAGATCGGAAGGGGCGGGACGACGTGGTAGACGACGAGGGCAGAGGCGCCGGCTTCCTGTGCCGACTCGGCGGCTTCTACGGGACTCGCGTGATAGTCGAGGATATCCATCGTGATCTGCGCCATCCCTGAATTGCCCGCGGTTTCGGCCGCTGCATTCATTCGTCGGACGATGACCTTTGAGAGTGCTTCATGGAAGAGCACGTCGACGCCCTGAGTCATCTCAATCAGGTTGGCCGATTTCGCGGTGTCGCCGCTGATCGCGATGGAACGGTCCTTATACTGGATTCGGTAGCCTACAGCGGGGGAGACGGGTTCGTGGTCGACAGCGAACGCAGTCACGCGCAGGTCGCCGCGTTCAAAGACGACGGGCGCCTCGCCATCTTCGGGCAGGGCGAATGCGCTCGCGGCTAGCCCCCAGCTCGTGGGTGGCGTGACTTCGAGGCCGTGATGCGCGGTGCGGTAGGCCTGGTCGCGGTGATAGGCGAGGTTGAAGCCACTGACGATTTCGGCGACGCCGTCGGGGCCATGAGTCATGAGCGGCGAATCCCAGTCGCCGCCGGCCCACCGCAGGGTGGCAACTTCACCGAGACCGTCGATGTGATCCGAATGGAAATGGGTGATGAAGACGCGCTCGATTAGGCCGGGCTGGAAGCCGTTCAGCGCCATCGTGCGTGCGGAGCCGCCGCCAACGTCGAAGAGCATGACCGAGTCGCCGGCGATCACCATCAAACACGCAGGGGTTCGTTTTTCGGCGGGGAGCGGGCCACCGGCGCCGCATACGAGCACGTGAAGTCCGTCCGGGAGGTCGCCAACTGGATCCGCGGTCATATTGGCTGCGATCTGTCGTTCGACGAGATTCAGAACCTGATTCGAGCATCCGCCAGCGGCAACGAGGAGGCCGAATATCGCAGTCAGGGCTATGAGCGAACGGGAGATAATGATTGGCAACTTCAGGACCTCTTCTCTGGTTTGGCTCAGGTTTGGGGTGGCCAGTGGGAGACGATAGTGGTTCTCGTATCACCAATCCAAGGTCCGGCGGTCAGCCCACCCGTCGGGCAAACGGGCTCAAGCTTCGTGGACGGCGCTTTCGTGCTCGTGGGTCGCTTGGGGTTGACTTGAAGTGTACTTCAAGCGGTAGGGTTCCTGATGATTCAACCGACTCCGGTCCCGAGAGACCTTGAATCGAATACGCCCGCTGCTCAAAAGGAGACGACCGGTATGAGTGGCTAGCGTTCGAACGTCAATGTTATGTGGGAATTGGCTGGGAACGCGGCGCAGCGGGCGTAGGCGCGGACCGAATTCAACTCGAGATAATCGGCGTCGATCCAGGCGGAAGCCTTTTCGCCAATCTGCCGCCGCTTACAGATGCGGGCGTAGCTAGCCCGACCGTACCTTTGCACAGGTCGCATGGGCACTTGATGATCCACTTTGGATTGGTCTAGGCGCGATTGTAGGCGGAACGATCGCCTACCGGGTGATATTGTCGCGATCGGCACGGAGTGAGGTGATGATCGATTCAATGTGACGCTCGACGGCACGGCGAGCATCGGGTCCCGCGCCACGCGCAATCGCTTCGACGATCGCTTCGTGCTCTATAAACGATTGCTGCGCCCGACCCGGTACAGATGCTAGGCGATCCGGGTGATGTCTAGATTGATTGCGAAGGGTTTCAACAAGACCGCTGGCAACGGCATGCCGCGCGCATCGTCGTACCTGGTCGTGCAGCGCACGCCCCAGGGCATCAAAGCCCGAGGCATCGCCTGCGTGTGCGGCCTGCCGCATCTCCGGCAGAAGTGCGCGGAGCGCATCTCTATCCGCCTCGGACGCTCGCTCCGCCGCTCGCTGGGCGAGCAGGCCTTCGAGGGCGGCGCGGGCCTCATAGATTGAAATGGCCTCTTCGAGGGTTAGCTCCCTAACCGTTGCGCCACGGTTCGCCTCGCGCGTGATGAGGCCTTCCTTGTCGAGTTCAAGGATGGCGGCACGAATGGCGTCCCGTCCGGTGCCATAGCGTTCGGTGAGCTGAGCTTCGATCAGTCGAGTACCGGGCTCGAAGTCGCCGCGGAGGACGTCTTGCCGGAGCCGATTCGTAACCGATTCAGCGGGCTGGGTTCGGGCCATGGGTGAGTCTCGCTTCTCTAGCCACTGCTCTTGTCGCTTGTTTAGCCTAACTGCCGACGTATTCGACGCGGTCCGCGATCGGCTGGCGTCGGCCCTTCGGCCAATTCGTATCTACTGAGGGGTGTCCAACGTAAAAAATACCGAGGCATCGATCCTTCTCACCGAGTCCGAGGTAGGTGTTCATCTCGGGCTTGTAGATGAAGGGAGGCGTCGACCAGAAGGCTCCTAGTCCGCGGGAAGCAGCCGTTAGATGCATGTTCTGTACGGCGCATGCGACCGCTTCGATTTCTTCGAGCTCGCGAATTTTTTCAATTTTCTGGCGCTCCATGCAAACGAGAATCACGACAGGGGCGAGTCGCGCCATATCGCGAAGCTTGTCGGCTTTGCCTTCCTTTTGTTCGTCGACCGGGATCGCGGTCTCATAGAGATTCGCGAAGGCATCTGCGAGTTCACCGCGAGCGTCCCCGCGAATGACGCGAAAGCGCCAAGGCTGTGTCAGGCCATGCGTCGGCGCCCAATTAGCATTCTCGAGAATGGCCTGGAGATCTTCTTCTAAGACAGGAGCGTCGCTCATCATGGGGGGCTTAATCGTGCGGCGGTTGCGAATGATTTCGTCGAGGGCTGCGGCGTCCAATCGATCGGCTCCTGTTGCGGGGAATCATGCGTTGTTCGCATGGTACGGGCGGGCGACGAAATAGTAGCGGCACTTTTACGCCAAGGTCCGTTGACGAATGCCATGAATCCGCGACGTTCCGATCGCTCACTCCGAGCAGGGAGTTCCGATTGGCAGAGCAGATCGTACCCAGCTGGATGTCCGTCGCGACTTCGGGCCCCGTCGTGCGTCGTGCGTTTCTCTACTTTGTGATCGTTGGAACGGTGCTGATCGGGATCAATCACGGCGATGCGCTTCTGCGCGGGGACGTGGACGGCATACGTCTATTTAAAATGCTCTTGACCCCGCTTGTACCGTATACGGTTTCGACGTTGTCGAGCGTTTCGGCGATTCGAGCCCACGCCGCGGAGCAGCCGCCACCGTGCGATCCGCAGGCCGGCCGGGTGCACTAATTTGAGCCGATCGCAGGGTCTCAATGGCCGCGTTTTGGGAGCTCATTTTAGGGGTGATTCTTGCGTGCTCAGCCCGATGCTCGTGGGTTAGAATACCGGTCCGACCGCGGGCACCGATCGCCCCGGCAGTAGGAGCATGAAGAGCATGAGCGAGTACGGAGTCATCGAAGCGAGCGAAGTCGGAAACTGGTCAAACGAGACGGGTGAAGCCGATGTGATCATTATAGGACTCGGCTGCGCCGGCGTTTGCGCGGCAATCGCGGCGAGTGATGCAGGGGCGGACGTCCTCGTCTTCGAGCGAGCGAGTGGCGGCGGTGGCGTGACCGGAATGGCCGCGGGCCACCTCTACTTGGGTGGCGGCACGCGCGTTCAAAAGGCGGTCGGCGTTGAAGATGCTGTCGAAGACATGTTCACCTACCTAATGATGAACACGCCCGAGCCCGACGAAGCGAAGATCCGGCTCTACTGCGAAGAGTCCGTCGCGCATTTCGATTGGTTGGTCGGCAACGGCGTGCCCTTCAACGATACGATGTACAAGGGCAAGCATGTTCTGCAAATGACCGACGAATGTTTGATCTGGTCGGGCAATGAAGAGGTCTATCCCTTCCGCGAGAAGGCGAAGCCGGCCCCCCGTGGCCATAAGGTCGCGCAGGTGGGTGAGCTCGGCGGCGCCAAAATGATGGAATGCCTAACAGCTAAGGCGGAGTCGCTTGGAGTTCGTTTTGTCTACGACGCACACGTGACACAGCTGGTGCGGGAAGACGGCAAAATCTGCGGCGTTAATCATCGCGTTTACGGCGAGGACAAGGGCTGCGTGCGCGCGCGTAACTCGGTCATTCTCGCCGCTGGACAGTTCACCCAGAATGAAGACCTGCTGAAGGAATATCTTCCGGAGCTCCTCGACGAGGCGTATACGCGCCAGTTTTCGCCCTACGATGATGGGGCAGGGCATCAGCTTGGAAAGGCCGCAGGCGGGCAACTCAAGCATATGGACGGGGCGCTCATGACGGCCGCTTTCTATCCGCCGGAGAGCCATATTAAGGGCATCCTCGTCAACAAGAACGGCAAACGTTATGTGTCGGAAGACTCGTACCATTCACGGTCGAGCATGATTACGACGCAGCAGCCGGATCGTACCGGCTGGCTGATCGTCGACGAGAAGACGTACGCGGTCGAGCCGCAGCACTACGGCGCCTATCCGCTTGTGGATGCCTTTGAGACCGTCGAGGAGATGGAAACGGCGCTCGGTCTGCCGGCAGGGTCGCTCGTCGAGACGATGTCGAACTACAATAAGCATGCAGCCCAGGGTGAAGATCCGGAGCTGCATAAGGGTAAGAAGTGGCTTCAGCCTCTGGATAACGCTCCCTACGCAGCGCTCAACGCTTCCGTCGGACAGGCGACTTATATGGCGTTTACGCTCGGCGGGCTTGATGTGACGATCGACGGCGAAGTCAAAACGGAATCGGGTGGCGTGGTTCCCGGCCTTTACGCCATCGGCGGCTGTGCTTCGAATATCGCGCAGGACGGGACCGGATACTCGAGCGGCACCTGCATTGGCGAGTCCACGTTTTTCGGTCGCAGGGCAGGGCGCAAGTCGGCTGCGGGCAACTAACGCAGTGGAGTCCGTGCCGTGCTGGGAGGCGATGAGCTGTCTTTCGATTCGGCCTATTGAGGTCCCGAGGTCCCGGGGCACCAACAGCTTTCGCAGCACTAGAGGGCTACGAGTCTAGGGCGCCTCGAAGGGATCGATCGCTACCTGTTCCGGGAACGCATTCCCGGCGTCGTAGCTCGCCTGGATTTCGTCCATAAGAGCGAGGGCTTCCGGGGTCGCTGCAATTTGTTGAAAGCGGTTCTGCTCGTTTGCGAGGGACTCGCTGAGCGGGAGCTCTTCCGATTCGGCGAGCACTTGCTTTGCGAGCAGAAGCGCCTTCGCGGGGCGTTTAGCGAGTCGCCGCGCCCAGGCGAGGGCGGCTTCTTTTGCCGAGCCCTTGCGGACAACACGATTGAGAGCGCCCAACTCGAAGAAGCGCTGTGCGGAGACGGGCGCACCGTCGAGGACGATCTCAGCGGTTGCCGTGCGACCCACGAGCCGCGTTAGACGAGCGATTCCGCCGAGGCCGGGAATCAGGCCTGCGAGAATTTCCATCTGCGCGAATCGAGCCGACTCGTCTGCGATACGAAGATCGCACGCCCATCCGAGTTCGCATCCGCCACCCCCGCAGTCCCCCGAAATCGCGGCGATCGAGACCATCGATTGTTTCGAGAGTTCGTCTGCGGCGCGAAAGAAGCCCGTTCCGGATCCCGAGGTGGCTTCGCCTCTGATCAGCGCGGTGAGGTCCTTGAGCGAAGCGTGTCCGAGCCAATGGCCTTCGACATCCGACGCGAGAACGACGATTCGTGCCCCGGCCTCACGCGCGGTCTTGAGGTGATCCGCTAGTTGATCTGCGCAAGCCAAGGTACTTGGGTTTGGAGGCGCACCGCTCACTGTGACGACCGCGACCCCTTCGATGTCCCATTCTAAGCGAACGCGTTCTTCAGATGAACTCATGACTCGGGGTTCTCCTCATATGAAACGCGCAGCCGAAATCGGGGTCGTCGCGCTCCCTCGTTAGGTGATATGCTCGCTGAATCAGGAGGATTCGTCATGGCCGAGAATGAAAATCAGAAGGGCGCTGACCGCGCTGACCGCATTATTGAGAGTCCAAAGCGGCGTGGCTTCGATATGAGCCAACTGGCCGGGGATCGGTTCCCTCCGCCCGCCTGGCATTTCGACAAGATCGCCGAAGAGATGGCCTGCCCAGAGCCGAAGGATCGCATGATGGGCGTAGTAAAACGCATGGGCAGTCAGACCGTGCCCGATTTTTCTGGGATCGACTGGGACACGTCCCTCGCGTCGTATGGGGACATCGAATACCCGACCTACTATCAGCAGCCCTTCCATTCGGTTCCGGGTGGCTACCTATCCGAGGCCGCGGCCGTCGGAGATAGGGGCGCGATGGAGGCGATCTACGAAGAGTGGCATCCGCGCAGGTCCCTGGGGCTGCGCGAAGAGATCACCAAGCTCATCCCGACCGACGCGCGTACGATCATTGATCTTGGCGGCGGTACCGGTGATATGGGTTCGACGGTCGCGGCAGCACTGCCCGAGGCAGACGTGTTGACCCTCGATGCTTCGCCGTTCATGTTGATCGCAGGCGAAGTCCAGAACGGTGGGATCGACAATCACCGCCTCCAGCAGGGATTCGCGGAAGCGACGGGACTCGCAGAGGGAAGCGTGGATGTCGCACTGATCACACTCGTGTTTCACGAATGCCCGAATACGATCAAGAGATCGATCCTCGACGAAGTTCTTCGTGTCCTTCGGCCTGGCGGCACTCTCGTGTTAAGCGACACGCCGACTGACGACCTTCACGGCTTCCGTGGCTTCTACGAGCCCTACAAAAAAGAGTGGCTCCATTTCGATGCGGAGGCCACGCTTGCGGAAGCTGGTTTCAAGGGCATGGAGCGCTTTGAAGTTGCTCCTCCGCTTTGGAGCGTAACTGCACGGCGCCCCGAGTAGTTCGCCGGCGGAAACGCACTGTTATTCGGCGAGCCGATAGAATACGGTTCCGCGTGTCGTGACGCGCCCGGTTGTGACGTCTGCGATTTCGGCATCACACCAGTACATTTCCTGGTCGCGATGGACGCATCGGGCATAGGCGACAACGTCGCCCGAGGGCGGCGGCGCCAGAGTCTGCGCTTGAAGCGAGGCTGTGGAGGCTTTCCACCGGGCCGGCCCCGCCTCGGCCCACGCGGCCATCGCTCCCGTCGTATCGAGCAAGGCGAGCATCGCGCCATCATGTAGGCGCCCGTTCTCGTCTGCGTTCGCGTCACAGGCTGGCATCGTGACCCGCGCGCGACCGTCAGCCATGTGAACGATGTTCATCTGCCTCTTCGACATGAAGGGCGCACTGGCAAGCGCCTTCGCGAGGGGGCCGGGCTCGGACTCGCCATCGTCCCCAAAGCTCATAGGAAGGGAAGTCACCTCGCGTTCGAACCTGGCGCGTACGACCGCGGTTGCCGCAGCGATCGGAGTGCCGTCGCGCTTGGTGACTTTGGTCTCGACGAAGCAAAGCGCGCGACCGCGTCGCTGGAGTCTTGCCTCAGCAATGACATCTTCTTCGCGCGCGGCTGACAGGTAGTTGACCTGCAATTGCCCGAGGACCCAGGGCCCCGAGTTGGTGGGTAAATTGCTTCGCGCCACAGCGCGGCTTCCGATCGCCAAGAGGGATGCGGCGACGCCGCCGTGAAGGACGCCACCGGGATTCGAGTTTGATTCCGCGAACGGCAGTACGAGGCGCACGCGGTCGCTCTCGATCGAATCGACTTCGAGGCCGAGTGCACGGCAGTAGGGTGCCTCTGAAAGTGAGCGATGCAGGTCTTCTGCGGAGATCGGCAGACTGGGGTCGGATTCAGGCAAGATTGAGATTCTCCGTAGTTCTTGGGTGCGGGGTGCGGCCAAGCGGAGGCATAGCGAATCGTCGTATTTCAACCCAGCACGCTATGGCTGCCTTCCCTATCGTGCCGCCGATAGGGGGGCAGTTTTAGATGGAAGATCGCGCGCGGGACCGATTGGTCAGTGGCCAGGCTTGGGATGACTTTTGTGACACTCTGAAGGTAGCCGGGCGTGTAATTGAGGATTTCGGTGAGGAACCCTCGGACGTCGAGCGCGCCGAGTGGTATCGATATCTCAGTCGAATGGTGCGCAACGGCTTTGAGCGGATGGTCGAGAACTGCGAACCCGACCGGCCGCGGCTTCGGGATGCCCCTTGGCGGCAGAGCATCAACGTGCAGAGCCCCGACCAAGACCATTTGATGTGTGAATTTGTAGATGGGGCACACGAGTATCGAATTCGTGGGAACCGGGGAACGGTCCCCTATTTCATTATGGCGACCTGGAGTGCGCCGCAGCCCGCAGATCTGGGCGCGCGGGATTGGGCGCCGCTTGGGGTTTCGGGGCTCGCGGAGTTCGACCCGACAAACCTAACAACGACATCCTTTGTTTCGAGTCGCGATCTGGATATGGATGACGACGGGAATTTTGAAGTCGTCCTGAGTCAGACGCCACCCGCGCGAAATGGACTCGCCATGCAAGCGGATACGACGGGCATTCTGATTCGGACCGTCTTTAGCGATCGGTCTTCGGTGACGACGCCTACTATGGAGATCGAGCGACTCGACGACCCTAAGCCTCGCCCGATCCGACCCGCTGAGATGGCGGAGGGACTCGCGAAAGCCGGCCAAATTGTGCTCGGTTATGCGGAGCTCGTGCGCGCTTGGTGGCTCGACAACTTGTCCCAGCGTCCGAATACGATCGATTTTTCGGAAGCGACCTACCTTAGCAATGGCGGCGTTCTCGACCGACTTCATGGTTTCGGTTGTTGGCAGAAGCCCAAGGATCATGCGCTCGTCGTCCGTTTCGTGCCGGCGCCTTGTGAGCATTGGATTCTGCAGGTGTGCAACCGATGGCAGGAGAACCTCGATATCTATGAAGACGGCCAGGGGTACATTACAAAGTTCACTTCGAGCGTCGAATCGGATGGCTCGATTTTGGCTGTGCTGGCAGACCGAGATCCCGGGATCGGTGGGAATTGGATCGATACATTCGAGCACGATGCAGGCGTCTTTAGTCTGCGATTGATTCAGACGGAGGGCGCGCCGGAAGTTTCGCTTCAGGTGGTATCGCTCGATGCGTTGGAATCAGACGGGCTGGACGCGCTTCAGGATGTGACGCCGATCATGAGCGGCGGAGCTTCGGACACTTGAAACATGAATTCGGGAGATTCGAATGCTGCGAGATCTGATCGAGAACGCGGAGCAATATTTCGTTCGTCAGAAGAAAGAATGGACGGAAATTCTCGTCGATTTCGAAACGCGGAATCAGTACAAGATCCTCGATGTCGACAAAAAAGAAGTCGGCACGATCTCTGAAGTTTCGAGTGGGATTGGCGGATTCCTCAAGCGGAATTTCTTCGGGTCCCATCGCTCACTTGACGTGCGCGTGCACGACGCGGATGGCTCGCCGGTCCTGCGGATCGAGCGGCCCTTCTTCTTCTGGTTCTCGTCTCTTGAGGTAAAGACCGAAGGGGGTGCGGGGCTCGGTCGGGTGGAGCGGCGCTTCGGTCTTATCTACAAAAAATACGATCTCGTCGATGTGAACGGGCGGACGTTTGCGGAAGTAAGCTCTCCACTCTGGCGGCTCTGGACTTTTCCTGTCCGGCACACGAGTGGAGTTGGCGCGGCCGAGATCTCGAAAAAATGGGGGGGTGCTCTGCGCGAGATTTTCGCGGACGCGGATACGTTCCGCGTCGCGATCGAAGAGGGCAATTGGTCCGGGCCCGAGCGGTGGGTTCTTTTCGCCGCTGCGATCTCGATCGACTTTGACTTCTTTGAGAACAACCAGGGCTCTGGCGGCCTGTTCAGCTTTTTCGACTAGTTGAGCCCAATCACTCGGCCAT
>JASDVF010000077.1:75891-84638 GCA_041440805.1 Myxococcota bacterium
ATTTTTGTGCGGTCATCCGCCGGAATTCCGTCGAACATTTCGTTGACAACCTGCTGCGAGCGCGGCCAGCTTGATACGGGATGGGGATAGTCCGAGGACCACATGATGTTGTCGACGCCGAGTCGCTCCTGGGCGAGGCGATAGGCGTCAGGCTCGTCAATGAACGTGAGGAAGACGTTCTGATGGAAGTAGTGGCTCGGGGGCTTCGTGATGGCGGGGAACTCATAACCCTGTCGCGCTTTTAGGTCGTCGACGATATAGAGCCACCAGCTGACCCAGCCGAGACCCGGCTCGACGAACACGACCTTAAGCTCGGGGAAACGTTCGAAGACGCCGCCCATGATGAACATGCCGAGAGGCTCGGCGGTCGATAGCGCGACGGCCCCGACGAAGATGCCTTTCTGTGGCGTCGGGTCACGTTCGGCCAGGCTTTCGAGCTGCGTGTTAAGCCCGATGTGCAGGCAGATAGGGAGGCCGGTTTCCTGAATAGCGGCCCAGAGAGGGTCGTATCGCTCGTCCCAGTAGTCGGGGAGCCCAAGCTCTGCCGGGAAGACCGGGAGCTGAAGCGACTTGCCCCCGCTGGCCGCGACCCACCGCACTTCGGCGACGGCGCCGTCGATATCGTGAATCGGAATTTGATACGAAACAATCATGCGGTCGGGGGCGAGGGAGCCGAACTCGGTCATCGTCTGATTGAAGGCGCGTGTCGCTTCTCGATTCCCTTCCTTCAGGAGATAGAGGTATCGGAAGGCGCTCACTTCACAGTACATAACGGATTGATCAATCCCGTCTGCATCCATGTCATCGAGTCGCGCTTGAGCGTCTGTGTGGCCCGCCCGACCCGCGGCGGGATAGGAGCGTTCGGAGAGGGCGGTCATGCCAGCAATTTCTTTGGGCGCGAGTCCCTGTTGCTTCCGCCAAAGGCCGTTGGCTTTCGAGCTCATGGTCTTGGCCATGCCCATTCCAAATTCCATCAAGGCCGCGTCGTAGGCGGCATGGTATTTCGTCGTCAGGTTGGCCTTGATTGCGTCATGGGCGAGATCGACATGGTCATCGGAAGAGATGAGGCGTTCGGCTGCAGACATGCTGGAATCTCCAATAATGAGGGATGCCCCCTATGGTCGGGGGCAACCGAACGATAAGGGGAGGCCTAAGTGCGAATGGAATCGCGAGACAGGCTGTGATGAGCGAAGGTGTCAGCATATCAACGACGTCCGCCGCTCGCCTGCGCCATCCATTGCAGCATCGAAGGGGCGTAAAGACTCGATTTCGGAGTGCATGAATGGTTCTTCTTAGTCTCGACATAGATGGCACCCTCGAAGTTGGGGACCCTCCAGGCTGGATTCCACTCACCTGGATTCATCGCGCGAAGGCGCTGGGATATCTTGTTGGAAGCGCCTCCGATCGCACGATGAGCGATCAAAAGCGCTTGTGGGAGCGCCATGAAATCGAAATGGATTTCATTGGGCACAAACACAAGCTCGACATCGTGCGTGCAAAGTTTCCGCAAGCGACGCGCTGGATCCATATCGGAGACGGCAATGCGGACTATATCTACGCCGTCGAGCACGGCTTCGAATTCTACTGGGTTCACGAAGTGCCAGAGGACGGGACCGAGGGCTGGATTTTCTAGGTCGGTATTTCGGCCATAACCTACGGCGCTCGTCGTGGTTGCCTAACTCGCCGGGACTGGAGCGACCGGCGTAAGTGGCCTCGGTGGCGTAAGTGGCGTAGTCGGCGCGCGTGCTCCGAAAGCGACGAGGACTTGGCGGCGTCCATCGAATGGGCGACGTCCGTGCTGCACGCGGTGGTTATCGAGCAGAGCGAGGTCTCCGCGCTGCCATTCGAGATCAGCTGCATAAGATTCCGTCAGCTCGGCGATTTCGTCGCGCAACGGAATAGAGACAGGACGCCCGTCGCCTAACTTGAGCGCGTCCTCGGGGTTGTTTCGAGAGTCTCGCCAAGACCGCGTCGCGACGAGTTGGTTGAAGAAACTTCGTCGCCCGTCTTCTAGGGTGAGCAGTGCCGGAAGGCAGGGCGATGAAACCGCGAGATCCTCTTCCGCACGCCAAGAGAAGCTATATCCGAGCGTTGTCAGCTTCTCTTCTGCTGCATCTCGGTTTTCGACCGAAAGGGTGCTGCGCCAGCTGCGGCCCATCGACGAAGTCGGATCGTCTTTGCCCGGCATCACGTGATGATAGGTGAGCCCGTGTGTGACGAGGTCGCGAATGAAGTCGGGATGGCGACTTTCGATTCGGTCGAGCAAATCGTCGGACCGGCATAACGCCGTCGCGCCCCCGTGGCCCGCGGCACGCTCACAGAAGAAGAAGAGATGGCGGGGGTGGGCGGGAGTTTGGGCGAGTTCATGATGCAGGCGGATGGTGGCTTCGGGGGGAGCCTCGTTTGCTGTGAAGACTCGGTCCGTGAGGTCTTTTCGGACGGCGTTTGAAAGCGATTCGCGGTAGCTAAAGCGGCCGAGGTTAAAGGCGACAACAGCGCTGTCGAAGTCTTCGGCGTTCTCGAGAGGGAACCCACGAAGAAGGACGACACCTGCGTGTGCGAGTCGGTCGAGAATCGATGCACGCTCACGCCGAATCCAGTCAACCGCGGCTGTGGGATCTGAAAGGTTTTCGTGCGACTTGATGACGTCGTGGAAGATCACTCTCGGCACATCGTGCGCGCTGTCATCTTCCGGGGCGATGTGGTGTGGAACTCGAGATCGGCGGCGCGGGCTCAAGATCCGAGCAGGATTCAAAATACCCACATTTGGGACATCGAATCTTGCACTTCAAGCCATCCATCTGGCCAGAGCAATTCAGACAAACGTATCGATCCGGATCTTCGCTCATACCGTCCCCCATTCGAGATCTGGAAGGTACCCAATCCCTCAGCTTGCGGCTGCGTCGACGTCTTGACGAGCTTCGATATCTCCGTCGATCTGCATCCGCGCGAGGTCCGCGTAGAGTCCCCCCTGGCGAACGAGTTCGTCGTGGGGACCGCTTGCGACAATGCGGCCTCCGTCGACGACTAGGATGCGATCCGCACCTCGAACGGTGGCCAGGCGATGAGCGATGACGATCGTGGTGCGGCCACTCTTTAGGCGATCGAGTGCTTGTTGCACCAATCGTTCGCTTTGGGAGTCCAGCGAACTTGTGGCTTCGTCTAGGAGAAGGATAGGCGCGTCTTTGAGTACGGCACGGGCGATCGCGACACGCTGACGCTGACCGCCGGAGAGCGTCATCCCATTTTCGCCGAGAAGCGTGTCGTAGCCGCGGGGGAGCTCGCGCACGAATTCATCGACGAGGGCGATGCGTGCGGCGTCTTCGACTTCAGCATCGCTCGCGTCGGGGCGGCCGTATCGGATATTGTCGCGGAGGCTCTCTGTAAAGATCGCGGTTTCCTGAGGCACGATGGCCATTCGCTCGCGCACGTTGATTGGATCCGCCGCGCGCAGATCTACGCCGTCCACGCTCACAGTGCCGCTATGAGGATCGTAGAAGCGCAGTAGAATGCGGAAGACGGTGCTTTTGCCGGCACCCGAAGGCCCTACGATCGCGACAGTTTCGCCGGGTTCGGCCACAAAGGAAAACTCGCCTAACGCGGTGATTTCGGGTCTTGTGGGGTAAGAGAAATTGACGGCATCGAACTGGACTCGGCCGCGTGCGGGCTCAGGGAGAGGCTCGGGGTTGCTCACGACTTGAATTTCGGGCTCGATGGCGAGGAGCTCAAAAAGCCGCTCCGCAGCCCCTGCTGCGAGTTGAATCTCGCCCCAGACCTCTGTGAGCGCCGCCATGCTCATGGCGCTAAAGAGGGCATAGAGCACGAACTGGCTGAGCTGGCCGCTGCTCATGGTGCCTTCTAGGACGCCTTGGGCGCCGGCCCAGAGAATGCCGACTATGAACGCGAATACGAGGAAGATCACGAGTGCTGTTAGGCCCGCACGGGCCATGAGTCGTTGGCGGGCAGCACTGAAGGCAACTTCGACGACATTGCGGTAGCGGCCGCGATCGATGTCTTCGTGTGTGAATGCTTGCACGGTTTGAATGAAGCTCAAAGCTTCGCCGGCGAAGACGTTCGTGTCTGCCAAGGTGTCTTGGCTCTTGCGTGATAGGCGACGGACCATGCGTCCGAAGATGAGGAGCGGGAGCGAGATGATTGGGATCGCTATGAGTACGAGCGCCGATAGGCGTGGACTCGTATAGATGAGCATGCTGACGGCACCGACGAGGGTGAACGCATTTCGGAGGGCGATTGAGACGGTGGACCCGACGACCGTCTTAATTAGGGTCGTGTCCGTCGTAAGGCGAGATTGGATTTCGCCTGTGTGATTCTTCTCGAAGAAGGCGGGGCTCTGGCCGACTATGTGGCTGAAGACTGCGGCGCGAAGATCTGTGACGACGCGTTCGCCGATCCAGGACACGAGGAAAAAGCGAAGAGAGCTCGTCACGCCCATCAGTAGAGCGAGCAAAAGCATGCCCACGAAGTACTGGTCGATCGCTGCCGCGTTCTCGGGAGAGAAGCCTTGGTCGATCAGCGTTCGGATCGACAAAGGTACAAAGAGCATGACCGAAGTGGAAGCCAGGAGCGCCGTGAGCGCGGCGAGCACCATACCGCGATAGCGCATGACGAAGGGCAAGAGCCCGCGCAACGGATTGAGGTCCTTGCCCTTGGGCCTTAGCCGCGCCGTTTCGTCCGTGGATGCGGTCGTAGGATCCGAGGCTGCAGGCTGCAGGCCTTCCGACTCAGCTGAGAGGTGGGGACCAGAGGCCGTGGTGGGCGGAGAGGAGAGGGGGGCTTTATCTGTCGGGGCTGCGGGACTCAGTGGGGTATCCGATCAAGGGGCGGGCGCGGTCCCGGAGTCTAACGCGCTCGCAAGACGCGCACCTGCGCATCTCGATTCAGCTAGGCTCGCACCGCTTAAAGCAAGGAGAGCGAGTATGGATCGTAGTCTGAAGGGCAAAGTGGCATTGGTCACCGGGGCAGGACTTGGCATCGGCCGGTCGACGGCGCTTGCCTTCGCGCGGGACGGCGCGGATGTTGTGTTGGCGGCGCGACGTTCGGCTCCCCTTGAAATGCTCGCCCAGGAAATCGCCGAAGAATCTGGCAGACGCGTGTTTGCTGTGCCGACGGATATCACAGACCTGGACGCTTGTACTGCGGTTGTTGCGCGAACGGTCGCCAAGTTCGGGCGCCTCGACGTGTTGGTCAATGTCGCGACGGCCAGCTTCCCGCGTAGCAAGATCATGGATATCGATTGGTCCACCTATGCGGATTCGGTTCAGCTGAATGTGATCGGCACGATGAAGGTCTGCGGCGAGGCGGCTCGCGCGATGTCCGAGTCCGGAGGCGGCTCGATCATCAATATCGGGACGTTAGGCACGACGGCTCTTCAGGCCAAAAACTCGCAATACACTTCTACGAAACTGGCGATGGTGGCGATGTCGAAGACGATGGCGCGGGAGATGGGACGCCAAAACGTGCGTGTGAATATTGTGACCCCCGGCTTTACAACGGGGGAAGGGTTGACTGCGCTCTTCGAAAATATGGGGAAGAGCGCTGGCATCTCGGGAGAGGCCATGAGCGAGAAGGTCGCTGAGACCACGGAGCTGAAGCGGCACGTCGATCCCGAGGATATCGCGGAAGCGTGTCTCTATCTGGGTTCAGATCGCGCTCGAAATGTGACTGGGGTGGAGCTGCACGTGACGGCCGGGGCGATGATCCTTTAGGGCATCCGGCTCGCGTCTCGCTAAAGTTGAAGCGTCTTCGTGGAATTCGTCGCGAAGTCGCTTCGAGGAATCGCCCCATGTCCGACCCCGTTGTTGTGATCGACAATCCCGCCGAGGGAGTGCGCCGTCTCACGTTGAATCGCCCCGAAAAACGAAACGCGATGAATAATCAGCTGCGGGGCGAGTTGCTCGAAGGGCTGCGTGCGGCGGATGAAGATGACTCGGTTCGCGTGTCGATCGTGCGCGGCGCTGGAAAGTGTTTCTCGTCCGGCTATGACCTTGGCTCAGACCTCGGTTCCGATCAGCCCTATTGGACCTCGAACGTAGGCATGAAGTGGGCGCGTCATGTGACCGCCGGTTGGATGTCGGTCTGGGACCTATACAAGCCGGTCATCGCTCAGGTGCATGGTTATGCGATGGCGGGGGGACTCGAACTCGTGGGGGCCTGCGATCTTGCCTATGGCTCAGAGGATGCGCGGTTCTCGCATCCCGTGACGCGTTTTGCGCTCCCCGATTTTGATTGGTTCCCGACGCATCTTTCGCCGCGGGTCGCGATGGAACTGCAGGTGGCGGGCCGTGAGTTTGTCGGAACGGACGCCGCGGTCGCTGGAATAATTAATCAGGCTTTTCCCTCGGAAGAGCTTGAAGCGAAGGTGCTAGAAATTGCGACGCGAATGGCGGGGAATTCTTCTGCGGCACTCGCCGTCAACAAGAGGGCCGTTCATACCGCGATCGAGGCGAGAGGAGGGCGCTCTGTGATTCGTACGTTAGGTGACTTGCAGGCGGGACCGCATTTGGGCTCCATGGGCGCGGACGAAATTTTGTCGAGCGTAAAGGGCGACAAAGCGGGCCGTGAGAAGAGTGAGGGCTGAGAACATGTCCTTCGTTCCCGACTGCCCCGAAGACATAGATCCGCCATGGCTGACCGACGCGCTTGCTACTCGCCATCCCGGGGTTGAAGTAGAGGCCATTGAAATCGCGGACCGCGCGGAGGTCACGAACTCTCATGCTTGGCTTCGGGTGAGTTATGCCGTGGGTTCCGCCTCCGGCCCGGAATCGCTCTTTTGCAAGCTCCTGCCTGGAGATCCTGCGCGTCGTGGTGCGATCGCGCAGACGCAGATGGGGCTTCGTGAGGCGAAGTTCTATGAGTCGCTCGCTGCCCATGTCTCGCTTCGAGTACCTAAGGCACACGCGGTCAGATACGAGGAGGACGAGGGTGGCGCATTCGTTCTGCTCCTCGAAGATCTCGCCGAGTCGGGATGTACGATTTCGACTGGCCCTGAAAGCCCGTCACCGGATGCCGCAGCGAAGGCACTGGAAGAACTCGCCACCATGCATGCGTATTTCGAAGATGGCGCGACGCGGCGTCAACAGGCGGGATGGGTCCCGCAGCCAGATCCAGCGAGCGAATATGGATCTATGCGCCTAGCAGAGGGACTCGCAGACCATAGAGATCGCCTGACAGCGCCCTTTGTAGAGATGGCCGAGATCTACATCGCATGTAAAGACCGGCTGCATGAGATCTGGCGCGAAGGCCCGCAGACGGTGATTCATGGGGATACCCATATTGGGAATCTCTTCGACGATCATGGGAAGATCGGGTTTCTCGATTGGGGACTCGTCGTGGTCAGCACGCCGCTTCGCGACGTCAGCTATTTCCTGAATATGTGCCTCTCCGTCGAGGATCGGCGCAGTTGGGAGCGAGAGCTGATTCAGCACTATCTAGAGGTGCGCCGAGCCTTGAAGGCGGAGTATGTTTCGTTCGACTCGGCCTGGAAGGCGCATCGCGTACAAGCGGCTTACCTCGCCCCAGCCTCATGCCAGATCGTGACCTTTCCCGAGGACGTGACGGATCGCCGCAAGACCTTCGCCGACGCGTTTCTCGAACGTGCTTCTGCCGCGATTGAAGATCTTGAGAGCCGCGCGGCTCTCAAGACTTTCTACGATCTCTAGCGTTCCTCTCAGCGCTCCTAGGTCTTCGCCTAACCCGCGTCTCGCATGGTCTTCGTGACCTGCGACCACTTCTCGCGCATCGACGGGTCCGACCAGTGGTCGGCGGCGGTGTACGAGATGACGCGGACGTTCGGGGCGAGGTCGCGGTATCGCTCCACTAACTTGCTGCCGAGATCATTCCAGCTGGCCTCGACCGCGTAGTGGGACATGACTTCGTCGGTGATGAGCGATTGCATGCCGGGGATGTCGCCACGCTTCTGAAGCGCTTTCAATTCCGCGCCCATGCCCGTGTAGCCGTGATGATCGAACATGGCTTCGTAGCCCGGCGTCGAACCGTAGAAGGCGATCATGGTACGGGCATGTTCACGCGTCTTCGAAATTTCTTCGTCGGAGTCGCCGACGGCTGTCATGACTGGGACGGCGAAGGTGATTTCCTCGATTGTACGACCCGAACGCGCGAGGCCGTCTTCGATCGCGGTGCGCTGAACCTCCTTCACGTACTCGGGGGAGTGGAAGGGGTGGACGTGGATGCCATCACAGCATTCGCCGACGAGCCGACTCATATAGGGGCGAACCGCGGAGATGTAGATCGGCGGCGCGTCGTATTCGATCGGTCCGGGGCTCCACATCGATGGCAGTAGAGAGAAGTTGTAGTACTCGCCTTCGTACTTGAGTTTCTCTTCACCTGCGAAGGCGCGAAAGATCGCCTTCGTCGCTTCGACGTATTCCTTGAGTCGAGGGCCGGGCGGGGCGAACTCGGTGCTGTAGCGCCGTTCGACATGCGCTTTGACCTGGCTGCCGAGGCCGAGCACGAATCTTCCTTCGGTTGAGGCGGCTAGTTCCCAAGCGATTCCGGCTGTGACCATGGGGCTGCGCGGGAAAGCGACGGCGATTCCGGTTCCGATTTGAAGCTTGCTTGTCCCGAGAGCGGAAGCGGTGCTGGCGAGGAATGCTGAGCGACCTGAATCAGTCCACCAGACGGAGCCGAAACCGGCGGCTTCGACCTGCTGCGCATGTTCCTGCGAAGCTTTGAGATTGCCGGGATGAGCAATGATATCGAGTTCCATG
>JASDVF010000077.1:84738-86292 GCA_041440805.1 Myxococcota bacterium
GTCTTCGCATACATAGTATGCTGCCGCACAACGTAGTTTCCATCCGCAAGCGTCACGCAATCTTCGTTGCGAATTGTCGAGACGTCGTAGGCGTCAACGCCGGTGTTGATCTTTGAGTCCGAGGGGCCCGAGGTCGCGCCGGTCAAGATCCCGTTGATGGCGGCTCGCCCCTTATGTTCAGTTTCGCCCCGGCCGCCGACGAGGGGAAGCCCATTCCACCAGGCCGCATCCTCCGCAAAGAGGAGTGATTTGTCTTCGGGATTCGTCGTGTCGAAGAGTCGCTCCATAGCGGCAATGTTCAGCTTCTCTTGGTCTGTATAGAGGGGCAATGCGGACTCCTTCGGCGATCCGACTCTCGAATGAATCGGGGTGTGGAAGCGTACCGAAAAGCAAGGTCCGCGGGATGGCTTCTCGATCTCGTGGAACCGCTTTTTAGAGGGCGCGGGCACTCGGCGGGTAGCGTTCGACTCCGTCGAAATTCGGGTCGTGGTCGTCGGCGCAGTCAGTCGTCCGAGGGCACTTCGAATCGAGTTTGATAGCGAGTAAATCTCTTACGAAGGGCTTCTTCGTCCTCGCCGAGTTCCTCGCGGGAGTAACGATGGGTGCCATGCTGGTCCGCTGGCGAGGCGTCGAGCGCCGCATGCATCTGCTCCGCAGCGTCTGGCGAGAGTTGTCGACCGAAAGCTTCGTAGAGGGCGCTCGTCGTCTCGAATGGAGCGCTCTGAAAGTCGGCAAAGTGGCTGTGATGAATTTGCCCCGTAGGAAGCTCGCCCATTGCGTCCCAATCGACGAGACTTTCGAAGCTTCGCGCGTAGCGCTCCACATGCTCGCGAGCGATCGCCACCGGATCCACCGTATCGCTATGCGACCATCGAAGGCTCGCGATCAGGCTCGTGAGTGAGGCGAGAAGTGTGAGTGGATCACGATGTGTGAGGGCGACCTGCGCGTCGGGATAGGTCTCGAATAAGATCGGGAGCTGGTGGAGATGCACGGGGGATTTAAGGACCCAGGATGTCGAACCGTGACCGCGTTGCAAAATTTGCAGGACGAGGCGATGCATCTGATAGGCGTCGCGCATGTCCGAACTCTTGAGAAGCGCCTCGAAGGAGGGGACCGCAAATCTCGCCGTGAACTCTTCCGACTGGAATGCGAAGGATTGCGCGGACAAGCACTCCTTCGGGCGCCGAGCACCGTATTCGTGGATCGAGAGCAGTCCCTGCACGACGGTTTGTGGACCGATCAGTTCCCGATTGGCGAGCTCTATGCGCGGATCCGCCGCGAAGAGTGCCGGGTCGGGCGAGGGCGGGGGGACAGGCCTAAGCAGTTCCCAACCTTCCGGGACGCGATATCGCGGGTCCGAGGCGAGGAGCCTGTGAAGAATAGTCGTTCCCGTTCTAGGGGCACCGGCTACAAAGAGCGGCGCATCGATTTGCTCAGATTGGACATCGGGGTCGGCTCTTAGGTAGGCCATGATCTGCAGCCGAACTTCAAGAAGCCGAAGCAGAAAGCGCCGGGCCATCACACGACCCATGATGTGAAGGTTGGCTTCCTGGT
>JASDVF010000077.1:86392-88527 GCA_041440805.1 Myxococcota bacterium
CTATGCGCGAGCACTAATCGGATGCGGCCATCAGAACTCGGAACCGCTTGATGTTGATTGATAGAGGAAATTCGCTCGATCGGATCGACTTGTTCAAACCAGCCCATGGTGGCCAGTTGCAAGCCCCAATATCGCGCATCGGGAATATCCGTTTCGATCACAAGGGCCTGATCCGGTTGCAAGTTCCAGAACAGAAATGCATAACGCGCATCAGAGAGTCCCTTCGCCACCGTCTGCTGTGAGGCGAAGACATTGTCCTTGCCCTTGGCTCTATGATCGGCGAGATAGCTGTTCCAGCCGAAGATGGAATGTTCGACTTGGGAAACGGCATGGTCCAGCTTGGCCGCGAGTGCTTCCGCCGAAGGCGGCTGCGGTTCAGGGAGATCATCGAGGCATTCAATCAAGAAAGTCGCAGGTTCTCCCTCCTGCCAATCTACGTAGTATTCGCGAAGCGATAGGGTCGTGACATCTTCTGGAATCGGAGTGAAGGTGGGGTCGGTCCCGTCTCCTCCGAAGAAAAATTCGAAGTCGTCCCCAGGCTCGATACCGCGCTCGACGGAAGTGACGGAGGCTTTGGTGCCCCATTCAGGCATGTGCATGAATCCAACGCGAAGCGTGATTACGAAATGCTCGCAAGTATGCATTCGCCCGGCGACGCGATACCGACGATTCGGGTCGATCTGAGCATGGTGATAGGCGTTGTCTTGGTTCGGACCGCCCCATTGAGTGAAAAGGTCGTTTGAGCGATGGAAGAAGGGCGTATCAGGATTGCTGTGTGGGATCGCCCAGCCGAGCCAGCATGAGACTTGGTCTGCCAGGTGCGCGATGCCCTCAGTTCGGTCGTGGGGGGTGTTCGGGAAATCGTCTTCTAGAATTCGCTCCCCGAGCGCTTCCATGCGCTGACAGAAACGTTTCCATGCGAGGACCTCGGGAGAAGACGCGGCGGGCGGGGTGGGCTCTGCGCTCAAGATGAATTCCTTTGGATTTTAAAGCTGGATCGAACATGAGGAAACTGATCAATCCCGACAACCGGTCCCGATGTTAGGCCCGCATTATGCCGCCACCATCGACCATGAACGTTTGGCCGGTCATGTATTGGCTGGCGTCAGATAAGAGGAATGCGACGACGGGCGCGATGTCGACTTCGGGATCGCCGTCTCGGCCAAGTGGGTGATCCTTGTACATCTCGGCGAAGGCGCGCGCTCGCTCGCTGTTTTCTTCGCCGACGGGCATGCGATGGGCTACGGAAGCGGGGCAGACGCAATTGACGGTGATGCCGTCTTGTCCCCATTCCCGAGCGGCGGTTCGTGTTAGGGAACGAACCGCTTCTTTCGCAGCTGAGTAGGGACCGTATCCAGGCGCGCCTGTATTTCCCATAGAGGAGCCGAAAGTCACGATCCGGCCACGTCCCTGTTCGCGCATTGAAGGAAGCACGGCCTGCATCAGGAACAGCGTGCCTTTTGGACCCGTCTCGAGGACTAGGTCGAAGTCGGCTTCCGTGACATCCGCGAGTGGGGTCACCGGGCGAAAAGACTGCGCGTTCGCGACGAGGCCATCGATTTGGCCGAAGGCTTCGAGGGTGGCGGCGGCGACTGCCGCGGCAGTTCGTGACTCGCCGACGTCCGCGGCCATCGTTGCGTGGGCGACACCCTGGCTCGTGAGCTCTTCGGATACGGCTTCGAGCCGAGCCGGCTTGCGGCCGGTGATCATGAGTTTGGCGCCGGCGCGTGCCAACACGCGGACGATGCCCAGGCCGATACCCCGAGTGCCGCCGGTGACGATGATGACGCGTCCGCTGAGGTTCGTTTCGATTTCGTGATTGACGTCCATAGTGTCGGACACAATAGCTGGCAAAGGTGAAAAAGGTGCGTTGGCGATGCGGCCTGAGGGACCCAATCAACCGAATAGGACCGAGGTGCTTAACGGGACTAAACCGCGTCCGTGACTCGGACCAGGGCGCTCGCAGTCAAACGATTGTCGCGTCCTTGGTCGAACAAGCGGACGCGAAGCATGCACGCATCGGGAGGGCCAATCCATTCAGCAGCCCCCGTGACGGGGCCGACCGAAGCGGCTGCGAGGTAGCGCAGGTCTAGTTCGCATACCGCTTGAGGCTCTTGCGTTTCGACGCTCGCTCG
>JASDVF010000077.1:88627-93185 GCA_041440805.1 Myxococcota bacterium
CCATATGCGTAGGTCGAACCATCATGGTCGTCTTCGAGTCGCACAGCGGTAGAGATGAGGCGGCGGCCCGCGCGAAGCCGTTCGCCTAATGCAGTTAGAGACGTAGGCATTCCCGGCTTCGGGATACGCAGGGATAGGTCGCTTGTAAACGTCGCGTCGGTTCCTGCTAGTTCCCGGGTGAAGAATCCACCAACCAGGTCAATTGCTGATGCGATCACCGTCGCGCGAAGCACGCCTGCATCACAAATTTGAGGATAGGGCGTCAGCTTGAGAGGGCGCTCTGCTTCCTGCGTTCTCTCGAATCCGTAACGCGTATAGAAAGGCGGGGCGGGCGACACGAACGATGCTCCTAAGGAAGATCTAAGCAGTTGGCATAATAAGTTGGGATCGCAGGCCAGTCGGAAAAAATCTTGCGTACTCCCGCCTCGCGGTAGAGCGCATCAACTACGCGGTACAAGTCTCCCTCATTTTCGAGTGCGGGTAGCAAGGGTCCGAGATAGAAGTCTTTGTGCCCGCCTTCGATCATGCCCGAATCGATCCGCCCCGAACGTTCGAGGGTCCAGGTGACGAGGTCGAGCCCGGCGGCGCGGGCACGCTTTGCGTATTGGGTCGCGACAATCGCTCGGTTCTCATCAAGCGTCAGCAGCACAGGGATCGGTGGGGAGAGGGTACGAAGACCTTCTGCGGCGAGAGATTCGAAGTAGTCAGGGGTAGGCGTGACCGCGTAAGACTTCCTGTCGTCGGGCCAGGTGGCGTTCCGTCCGAACTCTGGGGTCTCGCGCAGCCAGAACCGAACGTCTTTCAGCGAAAAGGACTGGGGATGGACCACTTCGGCTGGGACGCCAGCGTCGCGATACTCCTGGATCATCGCTCCGGCGTAGGCCTCTCGCGTGAAGTTGCCGCGCCAAGGCATTTCGACTTCCGGAGCCTTTAGCTCAGGCGTCATCTCGACGCCTAACGAACGAAAGAGTTGAATACTCTCGGCGTGGGTCATCAGTTCACCGTGAGTTGCCTGGATGTCGTCGCGCCATGAGGCTGATGCATCCAGGAAGTCGCTCAGCTGCTCCGCGCGTCGATCGACGATATCGACTCGCCCTTCGAGTTGCTGGAATTCAGCACCCGTGATTTCGCTCGTGCAGCATTTTGCTTGGGCTGGGCGAAGGAGCTTCCCTGTTGAGGAATCGATAATCGCGGGCGAGAATGCTTCACGACAGGTTTCTGCCAGCGGCGTTTCAAGGATATTCGTGGTCGTCGCGAGGTCACATTGCGAGTGTCGACAAACTAACACCTCATCCGACGTGAACGTGACATCGCATTCGAGGGTCCCCGCGCCCATGGCCGCCGCGGCCAGGTAGCCCTCGCGGGTGTGCTCGGGGTAGCCGCGTGGCGCGCCTCTATGGCCGATGGAAAAGCGTCTTTTTGTGACCGGAGTGTCACGGCAGGCTTCAAGCTCAGAGCGGAGGAGCCCTGGCGAGAGGAGATCGAGCAGGGCGAAAGGCCTCTCGCCAAGCTCGATTTGAATAGGGTCATGGGGCGCTTTCGCGAATTCCACAGGCCCAACTGTCTTCACAAGCGGGACTTGGGGAGCGGCGCAGTGCGGG
This sequence comes from Myxococcota bacterium, assembly GCA_041440805.1. GTDB lineage: Bacteria > Myxococcota_A > UBA9160 > UBA9160 > UBA4427 > UBA4427. Next base: position 90,229 of record JASDVF010000077.1, read on the forward strand.
AACGCCGAGAGCGAGAGCAGGAGAGCTGCGACGCTAAGAAGGATGGATCTGCGTACGCGTATGACTTCGACGGTCGTCGCGATCAAAGGATTCCGCATGCTGCCCCGCGTATGACGCGTCCGTTTCGCGCCGGATTGAATGACGTATGATCGTTGCTCTTAAATTTAGCAGGGGATCCGTCTGATGAAGCTCGGCTGTGCCATTGAATATTCTGGTCGAACCGTAGATATGCCGATTGAGCGCATTCAGCGTCTCGAGGCGCTTGGTTACGATTCGGTTTGGACCGCAGAAGCATATGGTTCGGACGCGATCACGCCCCTTGCCTTTATTGCGGCGCACACCAAAAAGATCCGGCTTGGGACGGGCGTGATTCAAGTGGGCGCGCGGACACCGACTATGACGGCTATGCAGCTTGGGACCGTGGATCAGCTAGCGGGGGGTGGTCGTGTGATTGGAGGGCTTGGCCTTTCGGGACCGCAAATCGTTGAGGGTTGGTACGGCACGCCCTGGGGCAAGCCGAAGGATCGTTTGCGCGATTATGTGACGATCATGAACAAGATCTTTGCACGAGAGGGACCCGTGAGTCACGACGGGCCGGAGATCCGTTTGCCCTACGAGGGACCAGGTTCGTCGGGGCTAGGCAAGCCGCTGAAGTCGACGCTGCACTACGAGCATCGCCCTGCGATTTGGTTGGGCACGGGCGCACCTGAAATGGTGAAGCTTACGGCGGAACTTGCGGACGGATGGCTTTCTTTCGGCATGCGTCCCGACAATGTCGCGACTTTCAAGGGATGGTTCGAAGAGGGATTTGCGCGCGCCGGCAACGGGAAGGGCTACGACGACTTCGAAATTCAAGGCGGCGTTTCTGTCACGATTACGAACGATGTGAAGGGAGCCGTGCAAGCGAGCAAGCCATTCATAGCGCTCTATGTTGGCGGGATGGGCCACCCGAGCTTGAACTTTCATCACAAGCGTATGCACCGCGAAGGATGGGGCGAAGCAGCGGACCGGATCCTCGAACTGTTCCAAGCGGGCAAGCGGGAAGAGGCGATCGAAGCGGTACCCGATGAATACGTCGATGAAGGCGGGCTGATCGGCGACGTTGACCGCATCAAGAAGAGATGGCGCGCGCAATGGGAAGACATGCCGTACACCGGCGTCACTGTTCGCACCGAGCAGGAAGAGGCGTATGAACTGATGGCTGAGCTTGTTGGTGTCGGAGACGCCTAGGCCTTCGGCCGCTAGAGGTCGCGATGGCCTTTATGATGGCCTTGCTATATGTGCACGCTTAAGGCGAACTAACTCTCCCGTACTGAAGCGAGGGAGACGACCTTGCATCGCGGCTGTTCTATATCGCCTTCGGGCAAGAGAAAGCGCCAGTAGAGCGTTCCGAAGCCATGTCCCTCGGTGTCAATCCAATTGGCGACACCGGGGTTTTCGTGCGCGACGACAAATCGGAAATTACCTTCAGAGTCGGCCTTCATTTGCTTGCGATTTAGGGAGCACGGGCGATAGCGATAGTCCGGCGCCTGTAGGAAGCGATTCCAAAACATTACGTTCGCGTAAACGCATTCGGGCCAGCGTCCTTCGACGACGAGCGCTTCGTCGGGAGCGAGCACAACGAGTCCGGCGCAATAGGCGTTGTCGACTGCGCCGGCGCCACCGCCTTCGCTCGGAACCCATTGCATGGGCTTCGGAAGTTGGTTCGGGACGAGCGAGAACCACTCAGGTTGTTTACTTGGATCGGGGTTGGCAGGACGATCGAGAGTTTGGCCACGAATGAAATTCATCGCCGCCTCTAGCTTTGAAGCGAGGCGTTCCGGACCGAGGGGACGGGGATAGCCGGGCTCGTCGAGACAGTCGAGACTAAGCTCGACCTGATTAGCGGGGTCCGCCATGCCACAAACTTCGCCCTCCCAGTAATGGCGGGAGATCACGCAGTTAGGCTTCCCCGCTTCCATGTGAAGCGCGCCCGGTGTCTCAACGAGTTCGATCGGAATTTCGAAGCTGCCATCTGGCGCGAGTTCGAACTCGGTATGGTTCATTGCTGAAATGACGCCATCGTTCCAATCGCCTTCAGCCTTGCCGGTATAAACGGTGAAGCTGATGTAGGCCTCATCCTTCATCCGACCACGGATCACATAACGACGTGCAGGATCGAGCGGCGCGCAGTGGGAGGGATTGTCTGCGCCTTCCCCACCCCATTTGAGAACGGCACTGGCCAAGGGCGCGAATCGTGGACGGCTCGCGTCGTTGTCGACCCAAACGTCAATCGCCGCTTTCACGAGATGGAGCAGCATATGCTCGCCTTCGGCGATATCCGACGCTTCCGTGACGCGACGTTCCTCGGAGAGGAACTCTTCGTCGACGCGCCCCAGAAGCTCTAGAAAGGCCGAGAAGGCTTGGCGGCTCGGGATCGATTCCAAAGACATACACACTCTCTCTCTTCTTTTTCAGTCCGGTAGTTCGAAGTTAGGCGCGCGCTTTTCGAAATTAGCCTTGATCGCTTCGATCTGGTTAGGCCTTCCGATAAGCTGTCCCTGAAGTTTTGCTTCGAGTTCGAGCCCCGTTCGCTCATCCGCATGCCAGGCTTGTTCGAGCAGTTGCTTGCCGCGCCGGATAGCATTAGGCGACTTGGTCGAAATTTCCCGAGCGAGTTCGAGTGCTTCCGCGAGGGGGTTCTCCGAGACGCGGGTGGCGATACCGAGTTCCTTGGCCGCTGCGCCGTCGAGAATTCGGCCGGTCCAGGTGAGCTCTTTCGCTACGTCGAGGGGGACTATGTCGCGGAGGGTTTGTGTGATGCCAACGTCGGGAATGAGGCCCCATTTGATCTCGAGGACCGAGAAGCGCATGTCGGGAGCAACGATTCGGATATCCGCACCAAGGGCGATCTGCGCGCCGGCGCCGTAAGCCACACCGTGAATTGCGCAGATGACTGGCATAGGCAGTCGCTTCCA
>JASDVF010000077.1:93285-203159 GCA_041440805.1 Myxococcota bacterium
GGCGCGCGGCGACGCCAAGTCGCAGAATGTCAGAGACCCTCCGGCTCACTATGCTGTCCGCGGGTGCCTTACGCGCCGAGAGTTGAGAGCTGAGAGGGGATTTTGGGATGAGCGATTTTCGATCGAATCTGTGTGAGGGGCGCGTGGCGCTCGTGACTGGCGGTGGAACCGGAATCGGGCGGGGAATCGCTCAGGCACTCGGTGAGCACGGCGCCAAAATCTGCATAGCGAGTCGCCGCGAGGATGTGTTGGAAGCCGCGACGAAGGAACTCGAAGCGGCCGGGATCGAAGCCATGTGGGTGCCTTGCGATATTCGCGAACCCGATCAAGTCGAGGCCGTGGTCGACGCGATCCTAGAGCGCTGGGGCCAGCTCGATATTGTGATTAACAATGCCGCGGGCAACTTCCCTGCGCCGATTGAAGCGCTCTCGTACAACGGCTTCAAAGCGATTATCGATATCGATCTTCGCGGAACCTACAATGTCACGAAGGCTGCCTTTGACCGAGCACTTAAGTCGAATGGTGGCCATATCGTCAATATCAGCGCGCCCTTCGAACGAATGGGCGTCGCCTTACAAGCGCACGTCGCGGCTGCGAAGACGGGCGTAGATTCACTCACGCGGACTTGTGCGGTTGAGTTTGGTCCACACGGTATTCGAGTGAACGCGGTCGCACCTGGTGCGATTGGCGGGACTGAAGGGATGGCGCGAGTAGGGAGCGGGGATGAACGCGATGCGCGCTGCCCGCTTGGCTATGTCGGCACCCCGGAGGATATCGCGAATGCGGTGCTCTTCCTGTGCAGCCCGGCTGCCGCCTACGTCTCGGGGCAGGTGATCTGCGTCGATGGAGGATCATCCGTCGGCACGGTCGAAATCATGCCCGGAGCGCTCGGCCGTTAGGCCATCGGTCCAGGCAGCGACCAGCGATCCGATCTGAGGGATCGGACCGCCTAAGTCGATGCGCTTGCGAGAGGGCCTTTAGGAGCCTTCCGCTTGTTCCTTTTCGAAGGCGGCGATGGCCGTCTCGAGGGGAGCGAGCAAGGAGGCTGCGCGGGGGTAGCCTGAATATTGGGCGATCATCAGCATCAGCTCTCGAATTTCCGTGGGCGTGAGCTCGCCGTTTTTGAGCGCGGCCTTGGCTTGAATGCCGAAGGTCATGGCCTCGCCTTTCTCAGCGATGATGCCCATCAACAAGAGGCGGCGATCTCGGATTGAGAGCACATCGCGGGACCAAACCTCCGCGAAGAGCTGCTCGAGCATGACGTCGGTGAAAGCATTGCCTTCGGGCGGCGTGACGACGTCGCCTGCATAGACTTTTTTGATCATCTCGAGTCCGCGAGCGCGGCGTTCAGAGTCGGCCATTCGTGAGTCCTTTTCTTGGTCCGCGGGATGCGGCTTGATCGTCGATTCTAACCGGCGACTAGTGGGATTGAACCCCTTGAAATGCAGGGGCTAGGGCTGCTCAAAGGCCATGTCGCTCATCTCCCAGTAGCCCCGAAGTTGGATCAGCTTTCCGGCGGCGTTCACGCGGTAGGTGAAAAGTCCGCTGACCTTTGCTTTGACACCATTCTCGAAGGTGGTCGTGAGCGTTAGGTGATGAGCGGATTCGGAGCCGGCCGTTCGGGAGTCGCGGGTTTCGATTGTGATCGTGTTGGGCGCGATATTCTGATCATAGAAGGCGGCGAGGGCAGTTTTGCCTCGAACGCCTTCGCCGGTTGGGTTCGTCGGCGCGACGCCAATCGGATCTTCGACGCATACGTCGTCGTCCATCAGGTCAAGCCAGGTTTGTTTGTCGCCGGCCATCACGGCTTTCCAGGAGCCTTGCGCGGCGAGTAGTGCGGGGTGGTCTTCTGTCATCGATCGCTCTTCCTATTCGTTTTGTGAAGCGCCGTGTTCTGGCAGGTTTGAAAGCGGCAGTGGGGCCCAGCAAGGATCTGTTCTCTATTCCTGAATGGGTGCATCGACGGTGATCTCGCCACCCGCCTCGATGAAGTCTCCGATCACTTGATAAAGATACTCGCAATCCTCTCGCGAGAGCGTTGGATGGCAGGGCAACATGATCCCGTGTTCCATGATCTGGTCGCAGGTGCCAAGTCCCTCTGGATGCATACGGAATTCATGATTCCGGAGCATGGGGTGGCGCGTGATATTGCCAGAGAAAATGACGCGGCTCATGATTCCCGAATCCTCGAGCTGCCTTTGGAGCTTACGTCGACTCCAGCCCGTTTCGGGCCGGATCTGCAAGGGATAACAGAGCCACGTGGTTTCGGTTTCGGGAACGATCGTCGGCAGGATGAATTTGTCGGCGTGTTGGCTCAGGAACTCGGTGTGCCAATTGAACCGTTCTTCGCGCAATTTCCAGAGGCGGTCGATTTTGTCCATTTGGCCGAGACCGAAGGCGGCGCCGCACTCGTTCGGAATAAAGCCATAGGCGTTTTCTTCGAAGATAAAGAGGCCATCGTAAGGAACTCCATCAAGGTCTTCTAAGAATCGCCCATCGCTCGCCTCGCGTTGGGTGCCCCACATGAATTTTTCGGAGGACCGGCCCCAGGCGCGAAGTGAGAGCGCACGGTCGAGGTATTTGTCGTCATCGAAGAATACCATCCCGCCGTTTCCTAGAGCCGTGATGATGTGGTGAATCGAAAAACTAGTGATCGATATGTCGGCCCGAGTGGCCGTTTTTCGGCCGCGCAGGGTCCCGCCTAGCGTGTCCGCACTGTCGTGGATGACGAAGAGATCGTGCTCGTCGGCATAGCGCCGGACTTCGTCCCAGTCGCATATACCTCCGACGAGATCCGGAATTAGAATCGCTCTTGTCTTGTCCGAGACAACGTCAGGGATTTGGTCGACCCGCACTTGGTAATCTGAAAGTCCGACGTCTAGGAAGACCGGCGTACATCCGACGTGGTAGATCGCTGCGACGTCGGAGGAAAAGGTCAGCGCTGGCGTAATGACCTCTGATCCGAGGGGGAGGTTGGCGAGCCGCATAGCGATCATCAAGGCGGACGAGCCCGAGTTCACCATCACGCCATGTTGCATTCCCATGTAGTCCGCGACCCGCTGCTCGAACTCCATGACTTTGGCGCCGGGCACGAGTCCCATCGGATCGGAGAGCTGCGCGTTGACGCGGCCGATCTCGTTTTCATCAAAGAGAGCGCCGCCATAGCGGACGACTCGTGGCTCGATTCGGGATGATTTTGAGGACATGAGGGACATTCCTTTTGCGGGTAGGGAAAGGCCGGAGTGGCTGAATGACTCATCGACGTTAGAGCAACGTAGAGATGGCGTCCCGTCGGTATTTTGAAGGGAGCTTCGGGGCGCTGACGGCGAGTGGTCGACGCGTATCTGAGGCGTGTCGCTTCTCTCGGTAGGGAAGGGGCGATGTTGATGATCGGTCGCAGTCGGTCGCCGAATCCCTGCGGCTTGATCCAATCGGTCAGCGAGTTCCTGCCAATCCAGAGAGCGCGCCGTCGCGATATACCTCCCGGCGTAGGTTCACGTTCAATCAGCGCTGTGTGGACACTTGCTAGGTCGCGAACATCGACGATCTGAAAGCCTGATCTCGTAAAGATGAGGCTCGCCTGCAGGAATTGAGCGATGCCCTTCATCGCTTCAGGCAGACAGGGATCGTCCGGCTCGATGACCAGGCGGATAGACGAGCGTGAGTCCGTGCTCGCGGTGCCAGTGGCTGCGGTGAATGGGCTCTTTACCGCTCGCTCTGTTGCCAAGATTTATGCAGCGATTGCCGAGGGGGGCACGATTGATCGGACGAAGTTGTTCTCGCTCGGCGCGATCAATCGGATGAGCCGCGTGCAGGTTAAAACCCGGGATCGCGTGATTCCCGTTCGAATGGGATGGCGGCTCGGGTACCACACGGCTTTCACGAATCGCGGACAGTTGCGATCCGCCTTCGGACACTTCGGGTTCGGCGGCTCAGGCGCGTGGGCAGATCCCTCACGCAGACTCTCCGTGGCTATGGTGAACCACCGGGTTGGAGGGACGACGCCGTGATCGGAAAAGAAAAAAGCGCACGAACCGAAGTTCGTGCGCCCATTTTCTTGCTCGGTCCCAGTTGCGCCTAGTCGGCGAAACCGGCGACGCTCATCCGAGCGACACCTTGGCTAAACGATTGGTTAAGCCTTGATGTTCTTGCTCGCGCCCTTGGCGGTCTTGACGATGATCGACGCGACCTTGTACGGATCGGCGTTCGAGGCGGGGCGGCGATCTTCGAGCCATCCCTTCCATCCGGCTTCGACCGTTGCGATCGGAATGCGGATGGATGCGCCACGGTCAGAGACGCCGTAGCTGAACTGATCGATCGACTGCGTCTCGTGCGCACCGGTGAGGCGCTGGTCATTGTCGGCACCGTAAACGGCGATGTGTTCCGCGACGACGGGCTCGAAAGCCTTGCAGACCTGGTCGTAGACGTTCTGGTCACCGCACGTGCGGAGCAGCTCGTTCGAGAAGTTCGCGTGCATACCGGAGCCGTTCCAGTCGCCCTTGATCGGCTTGGGCTCGATGTTAATCCCGTAGCCGTATTTTTCCGCAGTACGTTCAAGTAGGTAGCGAGAGACCCAGGTCTCGTCGCCAGCCTTCGCCGCACCCTTGGCGAACACCTGGTATTCCCACTGGCCGCACATCACTTCGGCGTTGACGCCTTCGACGTTGAGGCCGGCATCGAGGCAGAGGTCGAGATGTTCTTCGACGATCTCGCGACCGACTGCGTTTGAGGCACCGACCGAGCAGTAGTACTGCCCCTGCGGAGCGGGAAAGCCACCTTGCGGGAAGCCGATGGGCGCATTGTGCTCGTTGTCCCAGATGCAGTATTCCTGCTCGAAGCCGAACCAGAAATCCGAGTCCTCGTCGTCGATCGTCGCGCGACCGTTCGACTCGTGAGCCGTGCCATCCGCGTTCAGGACTTCCGTCATGACGAGGAAGCCGTTCTTGCGGCTGGGATCGGGGTAGATCGCAACGGGCTTGAGAAGACAATCGGAAGCGCCGCCTTCGGCCTGCTCCGTCGACGAACCGTCGAAGGACCACATGGGAGCATCTTCAAGGTTGCCGGTGAAATCTGCGACGACCTTCGTTTTGCTTCGCAGATTCTGGGTCGGCTTGTATCCGTCAAGCCAGATGTATTCGAGCTTCGACTTGGTGACCATCGGGGGGACCTCCATTTGTAGTTCGTGAGTTTGGGGAATCGGTTTCCAGCCCGCGCTCTAGCCGAATGGCAGGGGACGGTTGGATCTCCGATGTGCGGAGTCGAGTCGAGCTCGACAATCGCTGTATACGAAGCAACGACTGTGCCAAAGGAACGAGACAAACTCAATCGCCATCAGGCACCAAAATGGCCGGGAGATGCGACTTAGAGGCCTCTGATTGGCCCCGTCGCATACGTTGATCGAGGAATCGCCTTCGCGACTGCTCAGGAGGCAGGCATCTCGCCGCCGAGCTGCCCACCTCGTAGGCAATTGAGAACGACTTGGCGCGTCTCGCGAGCCTTACTGATACGCGTCTTGCCGATCCTAACTGAGTTCGGGGCTGGAGAACCGAGATGCCCCGAAAGAGCACCATCGGTCCATCCGGCTGGCCACGCTGCTGATCGGATTGAGCATGCTCATTCCCGGGATTGCACCGGCCGGCGTGATCTGTGGCGCCGGATCCTTCGAAGAAGCCTACGACTCAGGCTTTGCGCAATTCACCTACTACCGGGCCACCCACCTCGACATGCGCCTCTGCCTCTCGCCTCTGTGCGGTGGGGTCGATCTCACCTCGGCGGGGGCGACGCAGACCGAAATTTCTGAAGGATTGGATTCGCTCCATGCGGGAGCGGGGTTGATCGGCTTCGACAGGATGACCGAGATTTCAGAGCCAGCAGGGCAGGGCCGAAGTTTCGAGCCGAGCGAGTTCTATCCGCCCATCGCGTCGGAGGGGCCGACTGTTTGTGGTGGCTTCACCTATCTATCAAACCCGTCTTGCAATGTCGGTGAGTTCTGCCGGTCCCGTAGGCGCATGTTAGGTCGCGGATCTTCCCGGTAGGTGCCAGGTCGTCCGGGAGGTTTGTCCGCTCTTTTTGGATCCCGTATGCGGTTGCAATGATGTGAGCGACGGAAATGATGGCGAGCGTGAGATGGCGCAGGTCGTACTTGATCACGCAGGTGCGTGTGACTCGGCTGCGCCCTAAGCGCCCTAAGCGCCCTAAACGGATTGAGGGGTGTGGTGCTGCCGTTTAGCAGGTCCATTTCGCGCCTGAGGGAGTGATTGACGGAGGTTGTAAGAGGTCTCTAGACTGGATACCCGCCCCGGCGAAGCCCCAGGCAAGACGATCGGTCTGACGTCCTGACGAACGGCTTGTATCGCGCGCCGATCGTTTATTTTTGGAGACTCGCATATGGCCGCCTCACCCAAAGCTTTGTCGACCCCCATGGAGCGCGCGCCCGATCCCGGACTCGAATTCGCCCCGATTCCGAAGTCGAGGTACACGAGTCCCGAATTTGCTGCTCTTGAGTGGGAGCATATGTGGACGAAGACTTGGGTATGCGCGGGACGCGTCTCCGATCTCGAGCGTGCAGGTGATTACTTCACCTTCGAGTTAGGCAGCGAATCGATTCTGGTCGTGAAGCAGCCCGATGATTCGATTCTCGCGCGCTACAACGTCTGTATGCATCGCGGTAATCGCCTGCGCGAACCCGGCCGCGGGCACGCTGAAAAGTTCTCATGCCTCTTTCACGGCTGGGAATACGGGATCGACGGCGAACTGATCGCCGCTCTGGATCCCGAGTGTTTTCCGCAGGGCACGCCGCGCGAAAAGCTCTCGCTTCGTTCGGTCGGTTGTGATGTCTGGGCAGGCTTTGTTTTCGTGAATCTCGATCCCGAAGCCGAGCCGCTGCGCGAATACCTCGGCGTGATCCCGGAGCATCTCGATCCCTATCACTTCGCAGATTGGAAGGTCGCCTTCGACTGCACCATCGAAATCGAATGCAACTGGAAGACGAGCGTCGACGCATTCAACGAGGCCTATCACCTTGCCGCGACGCATACCTGGACGCTTGCGTTCAGCGATGACACGCGCACGCTCTACGATTGCTACGACAAGCACACGCGTATGATCTTCCCGGAGGTTCAGGCGAGTCTGCGACATCCCGGAGCGAATACGGTTACGCCGGAGATCAAGAAGATGTTTCTTGAGCGAATCGGCCTGATGGATTTCGAGGGAACGCCGGAAGAGGCGCGTCGCGCGTTTGGTGAGGCGCAAAAGAAGATCGCACCGAGCATGGGTGCGAACCTCGATGACTTGAACGAGTCACAGCTCTGCGATGATTTTCACTACACCGTCTTTCCGAACATGACCTTCAATACGCACTCGCTATTTACCTGGGTCTTCTGGCATCGCCCTCATCCGACCGATCCCAACAAGATGTACTTCGACTTCTACAGCTTGATGAATGCGCCGGACGTCGATGTTCCAAGGCCTGAGAAGCTCTTCTTTTCGACTGCGAATCAGGACACCCTCGACGGAGTTTGCGACGGCGGTGATCTGCTCGACGAAGATCTCTATAACCTTCCGAGGATCCAAGCAGGGATGCGCTCGCGCGCCTTCCTTGATCTTCATCTTGGGGAGCAGGAGATTCGTATCCTTCATCATCACAAAACTCTCGAAGGCTATCTAGAGCGAGGCATGGGTTCGGAAGCTGCCGCAGACGCAGGGGCGGGCCGTGGCTAGTGCTGCGCCTGGTGCCGACAGAGAATGGGTAGAGATTCCCGTTCCGCTCCCGGTCGTTGGCCAGACGGCTGCCTTTCAAATCGGCGAGCTCGCTCTGTTGCTCTGCAATGCAGAAGGCACGGCGTATGTGCTTCACGACGAATGCCCGCATGTGCGAACGTCGATGGCAGGGGGTCTTATTCGAGGCGCAATTCTGGAATGCCCGTTCCATGGCGGACTCATCGACGTTCGGGATGGAGCGCCTAAGGGGATGCCCATTCGCCGATCGGGGACCTGCTATGCGGTACGAAGTGATGGGGCGGCGCTGGAAGTTGAAATTCCTCTAGCCTCGGGGCGCGAGTAGCGCCAAAGGTATTCGATCATCATCGTGTTAGGCATCTCGCCGCAGCACGATTCAGACAAGAGGCGGGCTCAACTGCCGCCCATGCACGAACCACTTCTGGGAAATAGACGAACGTAAGGAGCACGAAATGTACGATTTGATTGTCCGAGGCGGAACGATTGTCGATGGGACCGGGGCTGCACCCTTTGTTGGGGACATCGCGATTCAGGATGGGAAGGTCGCGCAGATTGGGTCCGTCGGAGCCAAAGATTCGGAAGCGCGAAACGTCATCGATGCCGAAGGTAAAATCGTGACGCCGGGCTTCGTCGATATCCACACGCACTACGATGGTCAGGCGACTTGGGATTCGTTGCTCACGCCGACTGCATGGCATGGGGTGACGACCCTGGTGATGGGGAATTGCGGTGTCGGCTTTGCGCCCGTCGCTCCGGGCAAACAGGAATTCTTGATCGGCCTCATGGAAGGCGTCGAAGATATTCCCGGAACGGCACTGCACGAAGGCATTACCTGGGACTGGGAGACCTTTCCTGAATACCTCGACTCTCTCGATCGCCGCGAATACGCAATGGACATAGGCACCCAAGTCCCGCATGGCGCGGTCCGCGCTTACGTGATGGGCGATCGCGGTGCGAAGAACGAACCCGCGACCGCAAAGGACATCGAAGAGCAGGCGGCCGTCGTGAAGGAAGCGATTCAGGCGGGCGCACTCGGATTTTCGATGTCGCGGACGATTGTGCATAGAGCCGTGGACGGGGAGGTCGTGCCCGGAACTCACGGGGCCGAGGACGAGATCTTCGGTATCGCTCGGGTACTGGGCGAACTAGGCGAAGGCATTGTCGAACTCGCGCCCGCAGGCATCCAGGGCGAAGACATGTCCGCTCCCGACAAGGAGATGGACTGGATGCGACGGCTCTCCGCAGAGATTCAGAGGCCCGTTTCTTTCGCGCTCGTTCAGCACGACGTCGCCCCAAAAGATTGGAAGCGATTGCTCGACCTATGCGATGAGGCTGGCGAAAAGGACGGAGCGGACCTTAGGCCACAGGTGAGTGCGCGCCCGAACACGCTGCTGATAGGGCATCAGTCCTTCCACCCCTTCAGCTTCCGCCCGACTTATATGGCCATGCACGAGCGGCCCCTCGAAGAGAAGGTTGCAGAGCTGCGGAAGCCAGAGGTTCGCGAAAAGATTCTGTCGGAAGAATCCTATTATGCGATCCCGCAGATGAAGGTCGTCGTCCAGATGATCGAGCAGGGAATCGATAAGATTTTCCGACTCGGGACGCCGCCTAACTACGAGCCGGGCCCGGAGGAGAGCCTCAAGGCGATCGCCGAGAGTAAGGGACGTGATCCCTTTGACCTGCTTTACGATTGGCTGCTGGAACTCGACGGCAAGCAGCTCTTGATGCTGACGCTTCTCAACTACAGCGACTACAACCTGGATGCCGTGAAGACCATGCTCGACCATCCGAGAACGGCCTTTGGTCTTGGGGACGGCGGCGCGCATTGCGGCGCGATCTGCGATGCCTCCATGACGACTTCACTCCTCGCGCATTGGGTGAAGGGGCGCACGCGTGGCCCGAAGATCGCGATCGAGCGGGCGGTCAAGAAGATGACGGCGGATACCGCGTCACTCTACGGTCTGATGGATCGAGGGACGCTCCAGCTCGGCATGAAGGGGGATCTCAACGTGATCGATCTCGATCGCCTTGAGAATGCTCTGCCCGAAATTGTGAACGACCTCCCTGCTGGAGCGGCTCGCTTCGTTCAGAAGGCGCACGGCTACGAGGCGACGGTCGTTTCGGGAGAGATCACGTTTCGGAATGGTGAGCACACGGGAGCGCTTCCGGGCCGCCTCGTACGAGGAGCACAGTCGGCCTAAGGCTTCGACCGGCCGGTGGGCCGCACGCGAAGAATGCCGGACGGAAAGCGACGGCTTCTCGTGGCCTACCACGTATCGACGAAATTACGCTGACCCTTGGCGACCGGGCCGTAGGCACGGAGTCCTTTTAGGATTCTTTGCCGCGTCTCGGCGGGGTCGATGACGGCATCGTATTCGAGCGCGCTCGCCGCGTTGAGTGCTTTGCCCTTCTCGTACATCACACCCACCAGCTTCTCGAAGAGGGCTGTGCGGGCTACTTCGGTCTCGCATGCGGCCAGCTGCTTTTTGAATCCGAGATTGACGGCGCCTTCGAGGCCCATGCCGCCGATTTCGCCGGTCGGCCATGCGACGCAATCGAAGGGGGCGGAGAAGCCGCCGCCCGCCATGGCCTGAGCACCCAAGCCGTATCCCTTTCGCGTGATGACACAAAAGAGTGGCACGCTGATATTGGCGCCGACGACAAAGAGCCGCGAGACCTTGCGAACCTGCGCCCGTTCCTCGATCTCGGGTCCGACCATGAATCCGGGCGTGTCGCAAAGCGAGAGAACAGGAAGTCCAAACGCATCGCAGAGCTGAAGGAAGCGGGCCGCTTTCTGTGCGCCGGTATCATCGATTGCTCCGCCTAGATACATAGGATCGTTCGCAATCAGTCCGATTGGCCGCCCCTCGATTCGCACGAATGCTGTGATCATGCCGGGGCCGTAGGCGCGCCGAAGTTCCATCACGGAACCGATATCGCAGAGCCCCGCTATGAGCTCACGCACATCATAAATACGCCGCCGATTTTCAGGGATGACGTGACGAAGGGTGAGGGGGTCCGGGGCTGTCCATTCAGAGAGCGTGCCCTGGAAATACGACAGGTATTTTTTGGCCGCGCCCGCGGCTTCTTGTTCGTCCTCGACGACGAGGTCGAGGACGCCATTCTTCTCCTGCACCGAGACTGGACCGATCTCCTTCGGTTCGAAGACGCCAAGGCCGCCGCCTTCGATCATGGCGGGGCCGCCCATTCCAAGACACGCGTTTTTCGTTGCGATGATGACGTCGGCGCAGCCCGCGAAGGCCGCGCTTCCGGCGAAGCAGAATCCCGAGACCACTGCGACCCGCGGCACCTTGCCCGAGAGAGCCGCGAATGCCGAGAAGCTCGTGATATTGAGCCCTGCGACGAAGACGTCACTAGCATCGGTGTCGTTTGGTCGACCGCCGCCGCCCTCCGGATAGAAGATCACCGGGAGCTTGCCGTGTTCGGCGATCTCTAAGATCCGATCGATCTTCTTGTGATGAAAGAAGCCCTGAGTGCCCGCGAGTACGGTCGCGTCGACGACGAGAAGAGCGCAGCTCGATGAATCCTCGTCAAAGAGTTTGCCGTTGACGGTCGCCGTGCCAGTAATGATCGCATCCGCCGGCGTGTTCTTTTGGAGATCGTCGAGCTCGCGAACCTTTCGCATCGCGGCGACCGCGAGACCGCCGTATTCCGTGAACGTGCCCGGATCACAGAGATCGAGGAGGTTTTCACGCGCGGTTCGCTGTCCCCGACTTCGACGGCGCTCGACCGCCTTGGGGCGCGCTTCATCTTGCAGTAGCCCTTCTCGTGCTTGCAGAGCCGCTAGGTCGGGACGGATCCTGTTCAGATCACGCTCCGCCTCTTGCGTAGTACCTTTTTGAAGTTCGCCGCTTGGGGACAGGGCGACGAGAAGTCCAGCCTCGGCGACGACATCGCCTAAGGCGACGAAACATTTGTCGACTAACCCGTCACATTCAGCATGAACAACGTGCTCCATCTTCATGGATTCAAGGACACAGATGGAGTCTCCTACCTCGACGTGCTGCCCTGGGGCGGCGTTGAGTTCAATGACCGTGCCTATGAGTGGCGCGCGGAGGGCGATGAGACCGGGGGCGAGGGATTGTTTTGTGTCCGCGCTGATTCCCTGAGCGGGGGCGAGGCCGAGGGCGGTCTCCGCCGCTTCCGCGTGCAGATCCGCGGCGGCGAGGATCTCGTCGAGGTGGGCCTCCATGAAAGTCGTCGTGAGGAGCGCAGTATTCATCTCAGGGCGCTCTAGAAGCGCCGCGAGGACTGCCAAGTTAGTGCGCGGGCCTGTCATCTCGAATTCCGTGAGGGCTCTTTGCGCGCGGCGCAGAGTGCGTGCGGGATCGCTGTCGGCGGTCGAGACGATCAGCTTCGCGATCATGGAGTCAAAGGCTGGGTGGGCGGCGAGTCCGGACCGGATCGCGCTATCGACGCGCACGCCGGGACCACAGGGTGGGCGCCAAAGGCCAATCGTGTCACCGCTAGGCCGCGTCGTTCCATCTCTTTCCATCGTTTCAGCAAGAATCCGAAGCTGGATGGCATGCCCGCGAACGGGCGGCGGTTCTGCGACTCCTAGATCGTGGAGGCTCTTGCCCGCGGCAATTCCGAGCTGAAGCTCGACGAGGTCAACGCCCGTGACTTCTTCGGTGACGGTGTGTTCGACCTGCAGTCGAGGATTGGCTTCGATAAAGAAGAAGCTGTCGTCCGCGCTGACGAGGAATTCGAAGGTGCCGACGCCGTGATAGTTGCCTGCCTTGGCAAGGGTGAGCGCTGCATGGATCAGTTTGCTGCGAAGCGAGTCGGACAGATTGGTGGCAGGGGCTTGCTCTATGAGCTTTTGATGTCGTCGCTGTAGGGAACAATCGCGTTCCCATAGATGGCTGATGTTGCCAGCCCGGTCTGCGATGACCTGGACTTCGATATGCCGCGCGCCTTCGACGAGACGCTCGACGAAGAGCTCGCCGGACCCAAAGGATCGCTCCGCTTCGGAACGGCATCGGTCGAAGGCTTCTTGGAGATCATCGCCCGCGCTCACCCGCCGCATTCCGCGCCCGCCGCCGCCGGCAACCGCCTTCAATAGGACAGGAGCGCCCTTTGCTGCACCGATAAACCCTTCGACATCCGCGACGGAAACGGGAGCAGGAAGTCCTGGCACGACTGGAACCTCGTGCTTCATGGCGAGTTCTCGTGCGCGTGCCTTATCGCCGAAGAGCGCGAGCGTCTCGGGGGCAGGGCCGACGAAGATCAGACCCGCTGCCTCGCATGCCTGCGCGAAAGGAGCACTCTCGCTCAAAAATCCGTAGCCCGGATGGACGGCATCGCACTTTTGTTCCCGAGCGGCCGCCACTATGGCATCGATGTCGAGATAGGCGGCGGCGCCTCGGCCAGGGAGCAGGACATTATGTGTCGCGCCATAGCCTTTCGCGAGTGCTTCGTCCTCCGGCGCATAACAGGAAATGCATTCCAGCCCTAGGTCTTGAGCGGTACGGAGGACGCGAAGAGCAATCTCTCCACGGTTGGCGACGAAAAGACGTTGCATGAGGGAAGCTTTCGATAGGGCGGTTGCGAGCAATAGAGAAAGTGATCGGCGCGTAGGTCGGCACGATCTACGAAAAGGTGTTATTCGATCGCGCCGGAAATCACGAGCTCGGTGATCGCTTCTTCATCCAGTCCGAGCAGCTCGGAGAGGATCGGTTGGTTGTGTTCGCCGAGCGTCGGGCATTCGGTCGTAGCGGCTGGGGTGGCCGATAGTTTTACTCGGCAGGCTTCGAAAGGTACGGGCCCTAGGTCGCCGTATTCCAGATCGATGAAGTGACCCTGTGCGGCGAGCTGTGGATCTTCGAACGCATCGAATGAATTCGATACGCGGTGAGCCGGGATGCCTTGCTTTTGAAGACCCGCCTCTAATACGGATACGTCCTGATCCTTCGTCCATGCAGAGATCGCTTCGTCGAGGGCCGCGGAATTGGCAAGCCGATCTTGTGCCTCGGCGAATCGTGGATCGGCAATCCAATGCTGGTCGGCAAAATTGCTGAGCTTCTCGAAAGTGAGTTGGTCGGGCGCCGCGATCGCGATCCACCGATCTAAACCCGCAACGGGGTAGGCGCCGGAGGGCGCGTAGTGCATATGCGCATTGCCACGCGCAGTCGGAATGCGTTGATTCGCTGTGTAGTCGAGAAGGTCGGCCCCCAGGAAATGAATCGTGGCTTCCGCTTGTGAGAGGTCAATATGTTGTCCCTCTCCCGTCTTGCGCGCGTGATCGAGAGCGGCGAGCACCGCCGCGATTCCAAAGCGGGGCGATACATAGTCAGTGTACGCGACATAAGGCGCTGCGGGTCTACGTCCGGGCCAGCCCGTGACGAAGCCGAAGCCCGCCATCGCCGATCCCATAGTGCCGTAGCCGGCAAGAGACTTATGCGGGCCGACGGCACCCGCGAGCGAACTCGAAAGCATGACGAGGGAGGGCTTCAGCTGCCGGAGATGTTCCCAGTCGAGCTGCCAAGCCTTCATGGCCTTAGGCGAGAAATTTTCAACGACGACATCAGCCCACTCGACAAGCTTTCGCGCGATCTCTTTTCCCTCTTCTGTCTTGAGGTTAAGGCCGAGACTCAGCTTGCCGAGATTGACGTTCGCAAAATTTGCGGAGCGATTGGCCCCAGGCTTGTTGTCCTTGAAAGGGGCGTTCGCACGCAGCGCATCATGGGCAGTCGTCGACTCGATCTTGATGACCGTCGCGCCGAAGTCTGCAAGTTCCCTCGTTAGGGCAGGGCCAGCGTAGACCCAGCTGAAGTCGAGAATTTTGAGCCCTTCGAGAGGGAGTCTCCTGTGCGAGCCTTGGAAGTCTATGGTGTCGGTTGCGAGATCGATGCTGTCTCTACGGGCGAGTACGTCGCTTGCCGCTTCGCTGCCTAGCCGGGGCGCTGGGCGAGTTCGCTCGAGAGGTTGGGCGCTCATCCGCGCGAAGGGACCGGGATGCAAAATTTCGCGGTCAACGGCGGGATGTTTGATCGGGGTCCAGAAGTCGCGAGCTGCGAAATGCTCCGACTCGACAAGGTCGCGGCAGTCGCTGAGGGGGACTATAAGCAGGCGCTTGTCGAAGGCGGCGACAAGAAGTTCGGCCTTAGTCTTCGTCCGCGTGAATCGCTCGATCGCCTCCATGATCGCATCATGGGCTTCGACCGTCGTGGTTTGCCCGACTATTTTCGCGCCGTAGGCGACCCAGTCTTCCTCGCGAATTGCGTCGTTCGAGAAACCCTCTTCGTCCATCCAGTCAAAGAAGCGCGCCGTGGCGTGGCCGATCGGTTCGCCAAAGAGGAAAGTCAGGTTGACGAATCCATCGAGGCATTCGTAGATGAAGCGGATGCGGAGCGGCCCAACAGACACGCCGCCGCCGGTTCGCGTCATTGGCGTGGAGCCCCAACCTGCTGCCAGTACGGCGGATTGATTGCTGGCCATCATGGCGGTCTGGGCCGAGATGTCGATGTGCTGGCCCTTGCCGGATCGCGCGCGCTCTTCGAGGGCGATCAGGATTGCGCCAGCGGCTTCGGCGCCCGCATGAAAGAGCGCTTGAGGCACGCTGCAAGTGAGGGGAGGGCGATCGGAATCCCCTGTTAGGTTCATCACGGTCGAGGCTGCGGTAATGGTTAGGTCCGTCGCGGCCCAGTTGGATTTAGGGCCAGAGGAGCCGAAGGGGGTGATGCTGGCGAAGGCGAGCCCCGGGGCAAGCTCGGCGAGGGCGTCGTAGCTAAAATCATCTCCCAGGCCTTTGAATGAACGATCATCGATCCAGGCGTCGGCGGAGCATGCCAGAGCGAGGAGGTTCGCTCGGCCCACGGCGCTGTTCGGATCGATCACGACGGAGTGCTTGCCACGATGCTGCGCCCAGAAGGTCAAGCTGCATTCTGGATCTTCAATATCATCGACGAAGGGCGCTAGGCGTCTTGAGGATACGCCTTCCGGAGGCTCGACTAAAAGCACCTCAGCGCCGAGGTCCGAGAGGATCCGTCCGGCGATACTGGTTCCGCCGTCCGTCAGGTCGAGTACGCGAAGGTGAGAGAGCACAGATTCTCCTGGTCCGACATGCAGAATCCGTGAGTATGGTGCAGATTGGTTAGGAATTGGTCACCATCGCGAACCCATTGCCGACGAACGCCTCATCCAGGTGGTTACGCCTCAGCGGCCTAATCCTACGACGAGGGAAGTCCGCTCCAATCGCCACTCTCAATAGGAGGCACTCAGATGCTTGATCTCGACCCTGATGCGTTGCTCACGACGACCCGCGCCGTACGAAAGCGGCTCGACTTCGACCGTCCCGTCCCGCGTGAGGTCATCGAGGAATGCCTTGCGATCGCGCTGCAGGCTCCCAATGGTGGGAACATGAACAATTGGCGATGGATCGTGGTCGATGATCCGACTGTGATCGCGAAGATTGCGGAGATCTACAACGGCGGCCTCGACGATTATATTGCGACGATGGCGGATTCAGGTGGCTACCCCGGTTCCGTTGTCCCTGGTGCCGACCGAATCGATGGTTCGGTGGGGCATCTGAGAGAAAATTTCCATAGGCTGCCTGCCGTTCTCGTTCCAGTCTTCGCCGGTCGAATGGAGGAGGCGAATCTCTTCTACCAGGCGAGTTCCTGGGGCTCGATCATCCAATCCGTGTGGAGCTTCATGCTGGCACTTCGGGCGCGTGGGCTCGGGAGCGCATGGACAACGGGACATCTCTGGCGGGAGCAGGCCCTGTCGGAATTACTGGAGATTCCCGACTACTACACCCAGGTGGGGCTCTTTCCGATTGCCTATACGCTCGGGACTGATTTCAAACCAGCGTATCGAAAAGACCCATCCGAGGTGATCGGCTGGAACGGCTTCGCGTAAAGACCTCCAACACGTTGTTTTCATTCGGGTTCGGACACGTATTCGACTCGAATTTGAGATAGCTTCGTTGCGACTGCTGAAGAGAGCGGCTATATAACAGCGGTCAATAGACTGACCGCCCGTCAAGTCGATAGGACCCCCCTTCAGTGCCAATTCCCTCCCCTGGGGAGCTTCCCGCCGGCTCAGCCGACGCGCGCGAAGCCCCGGACGATCCTCGTCCGCGGCTCGCAGAGCGTCGGGAGCGACAGCGCCAGGATGCTCGCCGCACAATCCTTGATGCCACCGAAGCACTCATGATCGAGAAGAGCGGATCGGATTTTTCGATTCGCGCCCTCGGCGAGCGCTCCGGCTACTCCGCGCCGACCGTCTATCACTATTTCGGTGACAAAGACGGTTTGATCGATGCGTTGCTCGAAGAGCGAGTCGCTCGGCTGGCAGATCAGCTTCAGCAGGTGCCGCCGACCGGCGATGCCCAAGCTGATTTGCGCTCCATGTTGCTCGCCTACCTCAACTTCAGTGCGGCGCATCCGACTTTTACGCGTTTGATGTGGACCTTGTCTCGGAAGGGCGAGAGTCGAATGCCATCCGCAATGGACCGTGTCCGGAGTTGTATCAAGAGCGCTCTCAATCGCTTTAGGGACTCCGGTCAATTAGGTGGCTTCGACGCGGATAGCGCCGGACAAATTCTTTGGGCGCAGGTCTATGGCCTCGTGTCCCTTCGTATTACGCAGCCCGACTTCACTATGGATGACAGCCTCGCGGAACGCGCGCTGGATGCCTTGTTCCTCGGCATGGCCGAGTTGGAGAAAGCGTCGTCATGACGGATCAAAATCGAATGGGAATGTGCTTGGCGAAACTAACAACGGGTGCGCGATTGGTGTTGGTCGTCTCCGCTGCGAGTATGACCATACTTTCCGGATGCTCGGAAGAAGAAAAAGCCGTCGATGAGTTGCTGCCTTCGGTGTCGATTCATGTTGTTGAGGCTCGTACCCTCGATGAGGAGATTCGCGCGAGTGGAGACCTCGAGGCACGCTTTCATACCGAGATCGCGGCTGAGGTCGATGGCCGGGTGACTGAACTCGCGATCGATGAAGGCGGATCGGTCGAGGCCGGCGCCATCGTGATCGAGATCGACCCCCAGCGTCGTCAGTTAGACTTGGCCGCGGCGGAGGCTCGCCTAGCGCAGGCGGCTGCCAATCTTCGGAAGGAACGCAGCCAGACGAAGCGAATTCGTGAATTGCGCTCCCAGAACGTGTCTTCGCTTCAGCAATTGGAAGAGGCGGACACGATGCTTCTTCTTGCTCAGTCGTCGATGCGCGCCGAAGAAGCGGCCGTAGGCGTGGCGAAGCGAGCGGTTGAGGATTCGAGTGTGCGGGCACCCTTTGCGGGGCTAGTGGCTCGGCGTTCCGTGGAGCTCGGCGAGTTCGTTCAGAAGGGCACTTCTCTTTACGAACTGGTTTCGTTGTCTCCCCTTGAGGCGATCTTTAGCCTGACGGAGCTCGATACGGAGCGTGTGCAGAACGGCCAGTCTCTAGAGATTTCAGTAGGCGCCTTTCCCGATCGAGTCTTTAACGGCGTTGTAACCTTCGTTTCGCCGACGGTCGACCCCGCAACGCGAACACTGCGTATCAAGGCAGAAGTCGACAACGCGGAAGGGCTGCTTCGACCGGGGCTTTTCGCTCGAGTGAACCTCGGCGTAGCTAAGCGAGAGAACGTCTTGATGGTGCCGGCAGAATCTTTGTTGCAGCGCGCGGGTGGAGTCTCGGTGTACCGAGTCCTTGGAGCCGCGGGAGACGAGGCTCGGGTTGAGCGCGTTCAAGTTGAGACGGGGGTGACCTCTGACTCATTCGTTGAAATCCGAGGCGATGTGAAGGCCGGGGACAGGATCGTACGCCGCGGACACGGCGGTCTTGCCGACGGTATGGTCGTCGTGGTGCGGGGGGCTTCGCTTCCGCCCGCAGTCGCCACTGCGGGTGAGACGACTGAGCGCGCGAATGTGCAGAAGGGCAGCGACTCGTGAGTCTTTCCGATCTCTCGATCGAGCGTCCGGTCCTCACGTGGATGCTGACCTTGGCACTCGCCGTGTTCGGCGTGTTGGGCTTTTTGCGCCTCGGGATTGATCAGTATCCCGATATGACGTTTCCCTTCGTAGGCGTGGTGGTAACGCTCGAAGGGGCCTCGCCTACGACGATGGAAGATGAAGTCGTAGACGTGCTCGAAGAAGCCTTCGCGACGATCGAAGGCATTCGGCACACGTTCTCAACTTCGGCTCAGGGCATGGCGCGGGTCATGCTGGAGTTTGAACTCGAGCACGATCTCGACGTCGCAGCGCAGGACGTCCGTGACAAAATCAACATCAGTCTCAATGACCTTCCCAGGGACATCGATCCTCCTATTCTTGGGAAAGCAGATTTCTCGATGTTCCCGATCATTTATGCGCCGATCACTTCGGATCTGCCGACGACAGAGACGACAGAATATGTCGATCGGCATATTAGGCCGATCGTAGAGAGCATTCCGGGCGCAGCAGGGGCCGAGATCTACGGCGACCTCGAACGGAATATCCGAATCTGGATCCAGCCCGACGCTTTGCGAGCACGCAATCTCTCTGTGGGAGATGTGCTGGATGCCCTGCGCCGGGAGCATGTCGAACGGCCCGGTGGTTTCATCGAGGGGGCGACTGTCGAATGGGCGGTTAAGACCGACGCGGAATTTCGCTCCATCGAAGAGCTCGGTGCGATGGTTATTTCTTGGGATGATGAAGCTCCGATTCGACTGCGTGACGTCGCGCGAATCGAAGACGGCGCGGAAGATATTCGCACGGCTTCGCATATGAACGGGAAGCCGGGCATGGCGATCGCGGTCAAGAAACAGTCAGACGGTAATACCGTCGCGATCGTCGACGAGTTCTACAAGCGCATGGATATCGTGCGCGGACGGACCCCTGACGGAATCGAGATCGTCGATCAGGAAGGCTTCATCGATAACTCGCAGACGATTCGAGAGTCCTTCGAGGAAACGATCGAAGCGCTTTGGATGGGTGGGTTGCTCGCGGTCGTCGTGGTCTTTGTGTTCATGCGTCGCACACGTCCGACGATGATCGTTGCGGCCGCGATTCCGCTGTCGTTGATCGCAACGTTCGGAATGATCTGGATCTGCGACTTCACGCTTAATACCATGACGCTCTTGGCTTTAACCTTGGCGATCGGCGTGGTCATCGACGACGCGATTATTGTCTTAGAGAATATCGAACGACACAGGGAGAGTGGGAAGTCTGCACGCCAAGCCGCACGCGACGGAACCCGCGAAATCACCTTCGCCGCAGCCGCAGCCACGTTTTCGGTGGCTGCCGTCTTTTTGCCGGTCGCATTTGCCAGCGGGCAGATGGGCAGCTTCCTGACTGAATTTGGTGTCACCGTGGCAGTCGCAGTGATCATCTCACTCGTCGTGGCACTGACTCTTACGCCGATGCTCGCGTCCCGCATGCCGCCGCCGAAGGAGCGGGCGCCCGACAGTCTTTACCAGAAGCTTGAAGATTGGTTCAAAAATCTCGAAGGCTTCTATTCGAGAATCCTCGACTGGACGCTTTCGCACCGCTGGATCACGACCCTGATCGCAGCCGCGTCGATCGTCTTGGCTGTCTTGGCCGGTTCTCAGCTTAAGGGCGAGTTCATGCCGAAATCCGATTCAGGCTTCATGGCTATCGAATTCCGTACGCCTCCAGGAACCTCGCTCCAGGGCACGATCTCGATTCTGGAACAGAACGAGGCCTGGCTCATGGCGCAGCCCGAGACGGCTTCGGTTTTCGCTGCGATTGGCCCGACGAGTATGGATATTGGCGGACCGAGCGACGGCTTCATAAATGTGCGTCTTCGCGACCGTGAAAATCGTACGCGGAGCGCGGATGAACTCATGCGCGAAGCCCGCAAAGCCTTCTCTGCTATTCCGGGTCAGGAGTTCGCGATTATCGACCCTATGTCGTCGAGCGATCGTGATTTCGAGGTTGAACTCGTCGGCAATGCAAGCCTCGCCGAGTTGGATCGGTACTCCGATTTGATGCTCTCTAGACTCGCGGCCGAAGGCGGAATGGTCGACATCGAAAAGAGTCTGCGCGTCGGCCTCCCCGAAGCTTTGATTGTGCCTGACCGAGACAAGGCAGCGGCTCTCGGGATCGATGCCGCGACGGTTGCGGAGATCGTTCACGCCATGATCGGTGGGTTGGATGTTGCGACGTTCCGCGAAGGCGAAGAACGGCATGACGTCCGGATCCGAATGGAAGAGGGAACACGCGGCGAGCTCGATGCGATCGGCAGCCTTTGGGTGCGCGCACGAAACGGTGAGCTCATTGATCTGCGCAATGTAGTCTCGATCGAAAAGGGTGCGACGGCTTCGTCGATTACCCGAACCGACCGGGTTCGTAGCGTGAAACTAATGGCCAACCTCGAAGGCTTGCCTCTATCCGATGCGATTGAGCGCGCCTTTCGGATCGGCGCGGAAGTCTTGCCGCCGACGATGTCCCTGCGACTCACGGGCAATGCGGAAGACATGGCTGACGCGGGACAGCAATTCATCATGATGGTGGGACTTGCGATCCTTGTGATTTACATGGTCCTTGCCGCGCAATTCGAGAGTTTTTTGCAACCTCTGATCGTGATGGCGGCGCTGCCCTTCTCGATGGTCGGCGCACTCGGTGGGCTCTACCTCTTTGATATGTCGCTGAACCTCTTCAGTATGATCGGCATCGTGCTTTTGATTGGGCTTGTCACTAAGAATTCCATTTTGCTCGTCGACTACGCAAATCAGCTTCGAGATGAAGGTCTCGAGGCGGAGGCCGCTATGCGTCAGGCGGCTCCGGTACGAATGCGGCCTGTGTTAATGACAGCGCTTTCGATGATTTTTGGTGTGCTGCCGACGGCCTTGGGGCTGGGTGCGGGATCAGAGACTCGCGCGCCGATGGCTGTCGCGACAGCGGCTGGAATGTTTACGTCCATGATGTTGACGCTTTTGATCGTCCCGGTCTTCTACTTGGCGCTTGAACGCGTGCGTAGTTTCTTTTCGCGCAAGAGATCAAGTGCGACCGCGACGGAGCAGCCTGCGTAGTCACGCGGGGAACGTCATGACGAAACCAGCGGATCAGAGATTGTCGATCTACGTCGCCTCGGACTTCCTGCCTGAGGTGCGTTCGGAGTTCGAAGCGGCCTTTGATATCGTTTACGCAGCTGGGGATGTTGAGCCTCTTGTGGAATTGGCGGAGAGAAGTCAGGCCGGCGAGATGTTCGATGGCGTGTTGTTCTCCCTGGATGTGGAGATGCGCGCCGAGCAAATCGAGGCGCTTCCGGATTCGGTTGGGTTCCTCGCGACCTATTCGGTCGGCACCGATCACGTAGACCAGGACGCAGCTAAGACTCGCGACATAGCCGTCTTTAATACGCCGGGTGTCCTGGCTGATTCGGTTGCGGAAGACGCTCTTTTTTTGATGCTAGGCGCAGCGAGACGTGCGACCGAGAGCATCGACCTCATCCGTAGCGGCCGCTGGAAAGGTTGGACGCCCACTCAGCTCGTAGGCGTTCAGCTCGCCGGACGTAGACTCGGAATTCTCGGAATGGGGGATATCGGTCGCCGAATCGCGTCTCGTGCCGAAGCGCTTGGAATGCAGATCTTGCATTGCAATCGTCGACCGCCCGCGGCCGAGGATCCACTGGCTGCGGGATATCGCGGCTCAGCCGTCGAACTCATTCGCGACTGCGACGTTCTAATGCTGGTGTGTCCCTCGACTGAGGAGACGCGCGGAATCGTGAATGCGGAGCTGCTTGTTGAGGCGAGTGCCGAGATGATCGTTGTGAACATCGCACGAGGGGACCTCGTTAACGACGACGATCTGATAGAGGCGTTGCAGGATGGCCGCATCCGGGCAGCCGGTCTAGATGTGTTCGCGGGAGAGCCCGAAGTCGATCCGCGCTACTTCGAGCTGCCGAACGTTTTCATGCTGCCGCATATCGGAAGCTCGACGATCGAGGCGCGGCTCGGAATGGGGCGCATTCTGATCGATGGCGTGCGGAAGTGGCAAGCGGGCGGACAAGCCGGGAATCGGGTCGTCTAGGCCCTAGTCCCTTTTAGGGATTGCGACTCGCCGGCTTCCTGAGAAGAGCGATGGACGCGCTCGCCCGAGCAGAAATCGGGAGACAGTTGTGCCAGATTCCGCTCGTGATTTCGCCGATGAGGGCGCTAGCGTTTGATGCCGCACCAATGTGCGCGAACCAGGGAGATGAATGATGGGATCGAGCGAAACCGAAAGTCGAATTCTGAGTGGCCAGCTATGGGACGATTTCTGTGATCGTCTGAAGGCCGCGGGGAAACTCGTCGCGAGCGATGGCACACCGACGGATGTTCAGAACCGTGCGCTCGGCTATCGCTTCCTAACACGACTGCTTCGTGGCGGTCTCGAGCGATCCGTGGACTACGCCGATCCGCAGTACCCCGGCTTCTACCGCTTGGCCGACGACACCAAGAAGGTGTTGAACGACAACCCGGATAACTACTACGAAAACTGCACGGTCGATCCGCGATTCGATTACCGCATCACGGGACATCGCGGCACGGTCAAGTGGTTCAGCATTGGCGTTAAGGGCGGCGGCGGGACCGTGGACAAGATGTCCAGTACCGGAGAGATCGATTCGTCGCAGATGACATTCGACGACGACGGCACGTTCGAAATCATCATGAGCACGAAGGAGCAGCCGGGCAACTGGCTCCCCATGACTGATGAGTCGAGCAATATCGTAGTTCGCCAGACGTTTGGAAATCGAAAGCAGGAGGCACGCGCCCAGCTTTCGATCGCTTGTATGAATCCCGAACGCGCGAATAATAATCTCGCCCCAGAAGCGCTCGAAGCTCAGCTGGGTGGCGCACTTACGTTCCTGGAGAACACTGTTCAGCTCGGTCTCATGTGGACCAAGATGTACAAGGACACGACGCTTAACGCGTTGCCCTCACACGATCAGCCCATGCTCCATGCGGCGGGTGGGGATCCGACGATCAACTACTACCAGAGCCATTGGGAGTTAGCGCCGGATGAGGCACTCGCGGTTACGATCGAAGGTCTGCCCGAATGTCAGACGTGGAATCTCCAGCTTTCGAATTTCTGGATGGAATCTCTCGAGCATCGATTCTTCGATATCTGCGTGAATAAATTCACCGCGCGCTACGAGGACGATGGCTCGGTCAAAATTTTGATCGCGCATTCCGATCCTGGTTCGGCGCACAAAAATTGGCTGAATACTCTCGGGCACAGCGAGGGCGGTATGCTCGGGCGCATTATCGGCGCCGACGGCGGATGGCCTTCCGAATGGAAGACCGAGGTCGTGAAATTCGATTCGGTGAAGGGTTAGTCGCGTAAGCCAGCCAGGAGCACGGATCCGCGCCGCAAGATTACGGCAAATTCGCGGCTTTGACGTTTCCCTTCGGTACTGCGTGTTTGGGGACGAATAGGTGGCTCGCCTGATGCTCCGTGCCTGCTAGCCTCGAAGTCGAGGAGGCTTAGCCCTATGGAAGGCGCAGAACCGCTAGGCGATACGATCTATCTGATCGACGAACTTGAGATCGTCCCAGGACAGTTGGACGGCTTCTTGAAAGCGTTCGAGCGTGACTATCGGCCCGGCGCTGAGTCCCGGGGGCAGCGCCTGCTACAGCGCCTCGTAACGCCGCCTATCGACACTGGCAGGCTTGCTGACTTGGCCCCGGTCGCCCAGAGCGTCATCTTGATCTGGGAGCTCGATGGACTGGCCGGGTTCTGGGGGATGCGAAGTCAGAACGCGACGTCGGAGGTCGCCGAATGGTGGCGCGAAGCGGGAGCTTTCTTCGTTTCGCGGTCTCGGCGCTTTGCGGCTTCGCCGGAAGCGGTCGCCACGTTCGAGACGATCGGGCGGATGAACGCATGAGCCGTCGATGTGTTGCTCAGGTGGTTTTGGCCGACGGCGCAGATCCAAGAGACGCTGAAGAAGTTGCACAAGCGCTCCTCTCGGCTTCTGAGGAACTTGGTGCTGTTAGGGCATCTCACGCCTCTGTTCACTACGACTTTGCTGTTGGGGGTGGAGAGCTGACATGGGATCTTTTCCTTGAGTCTGAGGCAACTGCCGGAGCGTCGGCGAGTAGCCTAGGAGCGGCGCTCGTCGGCGTGATGAATGGCGACAGGCTTGGTGAACTTTTGCCCAGCTCTTTGGGGTCTTTGGCGAGTCGCGTCGAGCGAGTTGAGTTTGCACAGCCCGAGCTGATCGCATCGGGAACCAACGCGCCAGGGCTCGTGGGTGTGAAGCGAACTCTTTGGATGAGGGTGAATCCCGCTGCACCGCCAGATCTTGTCGAGCGCTTCGAAGCTGAAACCCCGATTCTTGCAGATGCGATTCCGGCGATTCGGAATTGGCGATGGAGTCGAATTCCGAAACGCGGCTCTGGTGACTTTGGCGAAGAAGACGAAGAAGGCGAAGGACGTGCGACCGGGAGCAAGGCCGAGGGCGGGGAAGCGCTTCGTTGGACCCATCTATGGGAGCAGGAATTCGAAACCGTCGACGGATTGCAGATCGACTACATGTCGAGCCCCGTTCATTGGGGATTCATCGACCGCTACTTCGACCCCGAAATGCCCGACTGCATAATCGATCCCTGGCTCGCGCATTTAGCCTGCCCGGAAACCGCCCCTGTGCTCAGCTGGGACCTCGATCGCTAGCTCTGAGCTAGCGCGGTATCGTTCGTGATTCGTCGTTCACGCGGAGGCGCGGGCTTCGCACGCGCGTCCCTCACGCTTTTCTCGCGTTCCCCTCGCTCTAAGGAGTTCCCCAGCATGTCTCATGATCTCGTCATTAGGAACGGCCAACTGATCGATGGAACCGGGGCCGCGCCTGTCCGGGGCGATGTCGCAATCGACGGCGACACGATTACTGCCTTGGGGAAGGTCGACGCGGCCGGCGCCAAAGAAATTGATGCTGCGGGACATGCCATCACCCCCGGCTTCGTCGATATCCATACGCATCTCGACGCGCAAATTGGCTGGGATCCCTTCCTGACGCCGCTCAGTTGGCACGGCGTGACGACGGCCATGATGGGCAATTGCGGCGTTACCTTCGCGCCGGTGCGGCCTAACGATGCAAGCACGCTGGCGAACATGATGGAGACGGTCGAAGACATTCCCGCCGATGCGATCCTGAACGGCTTGCCCTGGGATTGGGAGGGCTATGGCGGATACCTTGATGCGCTTGAGAGCATGGCTCCCGCCATCAATGTGGGCGGCCTCGTGGGACATTGTGCGGTCCGGTACTACGTCATGGGCGAGCGCGCCGTCGATGAACAGCCGACGGAAAAAGAACTTGCGCGGATGGCCGAAGTCGTCGGTGAGTCGATCGAACAGGGCGCCATCGGATTCTCGACTTCACGAATCATCGGACACGTCCTGCCCGACGGCCGCGACGTTCCCGGGACCCACGCCGCGCATAGTGAACTCGTTCAGATCGCAGAGGCGGTCAAGGGAGCCGGCGGTGGTCTAATGCAGAACGTCCTGAATTTGTCTGGGGACTTCGAAGGGGAACTCGAACTCATTCGTAAGCAAGCCCAGACGACGGGCGATCGTGTGCTCTTCAGTATTACGGCCGGTCGTTCAGACGGTTCGGGACAGCTCTTTAATGACCGCATCGCTGCTATGCGTGCGGAGGGGCTCGACGTGAATGGTGTTGCGATCCCGAGAGGTTCTGGCTTTGTCGCTGGCCTCGTGAATACCTTGCCCTGGAGCTACGGGGCTTGGAAGGAACTTGCGGCGCTCGACTTTGAGGGGCGACTCGCGGCGATCGATGATGTGGCATTCTGTGAGCGGCTGGTCGCGGATGCGAAGGAGGATAAGAGCCTCTTCGCGAAGATCCCCCTCTACTGGCTGGGCGATGGCGAGACGCCGAATTACATCTTCGATGAAGAGAGCGACGTTGCGACGTTTGCAAAGCGCGCTGGCGAGCATGCGTCTGCGACGTTCCTGCGGATGACCCGAGACAGTCGAGGCAAAGCGCTATTCACGCTGCGCATGTTTAACCCGAACATGAATGCGGTCTCAGACCTCATTTCCAAGGGCGACGTCCTTCCCGGACTTGGAGACGCAGGCGCCCATGTCGGCCAGGTGATGGATTCGGGCTGGTGCTCCTTCGTGCTTTCCCATTGGGTGCGCGAGGAGGGGATCTTCCCGATCGAAGAAGCCGTTCGACGTATGACTTCTGCCCCGGCTCGGATTATGGGGTGCGAGGATCGCGGGGTGCTAGGCGTGGGCAAGAAGGCCGATGTGAACGTGATCGACCTTGAGCGCGTGAGCGAACGCATGCCCGAGTACGTGCACGACTTCCCGGGCGGGGCAGGGCGCTTCGTGCAAAAGGCGCGCGGCTACCGTGCCACGATCTGCAACGGCGAGATGATTCTCGAGAACGACGAACTGGTCGGACAGCGCAGCGGTCGCGTCCTGAGGCGTTCCAATTAGTTCAGTCGTCGAGGTCCGGCGCCCAGCCGGCACCATTGATATGTGAGCCGCCGTCCACGAAGAGCGTGTTACCTG
Source organism: Myxococcota bacterium (assembly GCA_041440805.1). GTDB lineage: Bacteria > Myxococcota_A > UBA9160 > UBA9160 > UBA4427 > UBA4427. Next base: position 120,485 of record JASDVF010000077.1, read on the forward strand.
TGAGGTAGCGCGAGTCTTCGCTCGCCAGAAAGAGTGCGACCGGGGCGATATCCTCGTAGCAGTCTCCTATGCGACCCATGGGATTCATGGCGTCCGTCGTCGGAATGAGTTCCGGATGTGCGGACATCGTTTGGTTGAAGGAGTTCGACTTCGCGGCCGGGCAGATCACGTTGCAAGTGATGCCGTCCCCAGCCCACTCGCGAGCGGCTGTACGCGTCGCGGCGCGAAGGGCTTCTTTACTCGTGTTGTACTCGGCCGTGCCTATGTGCGCGTTCACGCCGTTCAGCGAGCAAATGTTGACAATGCGACCCCAACCCTTCGCCTTCATGATTGGGTGCGCGGCAAGCATGGCCCAGAAGGGACCCAGAAAACCAATGCCAAGACCGTGATTCATGAGATCTTCGGTCTTGTTCTCGATACGGCCGATTCGGCCGCCGCCCCAGGCATTATTCACCAATATGTCGAGGGTACCGAAGCGGTCGACCGCAGCTTGAACCATGTTTTCGACGCTTGCCTTGTTAGAAGCATCCGTCTCAACGAAGAACGCATTCTCTCCGAGTTCATCAGCGGCCTGCTGCCCCGCTTCCGGCTTGAGCTCCGCCACAATGACCTTGGCGCCTTCTTCGATATAGCGCTGGGCTATGCCGCGTCCGATTCCGAGGCCGGCCCCCGTGATGATGGCGACCTTTCCTTCTATTCGACTCATGAGAAACTCCTGTGGCGGGTTGATGTTGGGAAGAGGCAGCGAGCGCGACCTTTGTGGCGGGGCGCGATACCTAACCGCACTGGGCCTAACCGCATTGGGCCTAACTGCTCTTGGCCTAACGAAGGTGGACCGGCATGCTCGTGATTTCTCGCAGGAACAGATTCCCCGGGTCCCAGCCAATCTGACTTGCGTCGAAGCTGGCGTTCTCGGGAAGGTGGTCGAGGAAATATTCGAGCAACGTGCCTACTTGAAGCCGGGCGAGATGAACGCCGAGGCAATAGCCGGCGCCGAAGCCAAAGGAGAGGCTTCCGCGCAGTTCGCGATCGATGTCGAAGACTTCGGGTTTCTCGAAGACTCGCGGATCCCAGCCGGCGCCCATGATCGAAAGGAGTACGAGGGTCTGCTTAGGAATCGTCTGTCCTTCGAACTCGACGTCTTCGGTCGAAGCGCGTACCAGGTATTTCGTGGGTCCTTCGTAACGGAGGCATTCCATGACGGCGTTCTTCACCTTAGAGCGATCGTCGCGAAGGACGTTCGTCGCTTCCGGATGGGAGAGAAGCGTCTTTACTGCGAGCGTTGTGGAGAGTCGCGTCGTGTCGGTGCCCGCCGCCACGAGGATGACGAGGGCTCGGACTAGATCTTGCGGATCGACATCGCCTCGCTTTTTCGCGAATTCGATGACTTGGGTGACGAGGTCTTCCTCCGGTTTGGATCGTCGCGTCTCGACGGTGCGGCCGAGAATGTCGAGCATCGTTACGGCAGCCGCTTCGGCTTTGTCACGGTCCCCATCGCCTGAGATCGGATTGAGACCGCGGAAATAGTCGGGTGCGCAAGTGAGGAACATCTGCGCATCGCGAGTCGTCTCGTCGATTCCGAGCAGCCGCGAGATTACTCGCAGCGGAACCTCTTGAACTAACTTCACGACGTCGACATCGCTTTCGCTTTTCAGCGGAGAGCAGACGGTCTCGACCACATCGTTCACGGTGTCCGACATTTTCCGGATCATGCCGGGGCGGAAGTCGGGGGCGAGGAGTTCGCGGATGAGATTGCCACCATCCTCGCGCGCCAGACTCGCACTCGTCATGGAATGCTCAAGCGTCGGCCATCGCTCTGCTCGCACCTTCGAAGCGGCATCATCGCCGAAACCGGCGTCAATGGGATTGCGAGACATCGCAGGGTGATCGCAGAATGCACGCACGGCGTCGTAGCCGTGTACGAGCACTGCGTTCATGTCTTCGACCGGCACGAAGCGATTGTCTTCGTGGATGCTCGCGAAGGTCGGCCGTGGGTCGGCGGTGTACTCAAGGGAAAAGGGATGGTGGGACGGCAGGCTCATCGGTCTTGGTCTCTCAATTGGGCGAAGGGGAAGCGTCGCTGCGACGTATCATGTTCCTCGTCGGCGAAGCCAGAAGGCTAGCAAGAATCGGCGGGCAGGTGGCGGCCCCGTGAAGTCGAGCAATGTGGCTTTGTGCCGCGCGGTGGCAAGATGAATTGCCGCCGCTAGCTCTTCGGGCGACTAGCGACCGGGTGCGACAGCCTTGATCAGTGAACGTACCCATACGGATTGCGCGAGCGGATCGATCCATCGGTAGAGCCTGCCCGAAACCTTGATCGGTTGATTCTTTTCGAGCGCTTCGATGCCTTCGCGAACCACCACCTCAGCTTCGTACCACATGAAGCTCGGCAGTGAATTTTTCATCTCCATCATGCCGGCGGCTTCGTGAAAGTCGGTATGTGTGAAGCCCGGGCAAAGCACCGAAGCCTGTACGCCGCTGCCTTTCAGCATGAGGTCGAGTTCCTCTGTCAGCGCGATCACATAGGCCTTCGAAGGCCCATAGTGCCCACCGGCTGCGCGGGCCAATCGCCCTGCGAAAGACGCGACGTTGAGCACTCGTCCGAAGCCGCGTGCCTGCATGGGCGGGATGAAGTGGTGACACATATGTGTAACGGACGTCATCATGAGCTCGAGGAACTTTGCCTGACGCGCCCAGTCCTCGCCATCGAGCAGCGAGGGGCCGGCGCTGCCGGCGTTATTTACGAGGTAGTCGATATGAAGCCCAGCGGCAGAGACTTCGGAAAAGAGTGTCTTTGGCGCGGAAGGTTCGGAAAGGTCTGCGGAGAAAGTCTGAACGGAAACGCGATGACGGTTCGCAAGCTCTTCGGCCACTTCCTCGAGCTTCTCTTTGCGACGCGCGACGAGGACGAGATTGTAGTTCCGGGCTGCGAGCTGGTTCGCGAATTCGACCCCGAGCCCAGCGGAGGCACCGGTGATGAGTGCAGTGCGGGGGGATGGGTGTGATGAGCCATTTTGAGCAGTCATTCGGGTCTCCTCGGCGGGCGTTCGGTGAGCGTAGCGCGCAGCCTTGGCGGTTGAATTCAAAGCCCTGACGTCTAGGCTCTTGGATCTTCGAAAATACAAAGGAGTCGATTGAATGTCTGATTCGTCCATAGCCTCGGGCAAGCCGCGCGCCCAGATCGTGATGGAGCAGTATTGGGAAGAGGTCAACAACCAAGGGAAGCTCGAGTTGATTCGAGAGTTGTGCGCGAATCCGATCACGCGCCACGATCCCGGCGAGAAAACCACTGAACTCACTCACGACGAGCAGATTGCGCGAGTCCAGTTCGGAATCGAAAAGATGGGCGTCAAGATTACAAACGTGATCGTGCATGCGGATGACACGACGGTGACAGGCGTTTGGAATATGACCATGAAAGTCGACGGGAAAGACGTTGCTATGTGTGGCATTGAAGTGTTTCAGCTCGATGCCGACGGACGTCTCGCCGATTGTTGGAACGCGCCTTACGGCGAAGGACATTGGGGGTAATTGGAAAGATGGAAACGCTATTTGAATGGCTCCCGCGCATCGGCGCGGCAATCACATGTCTGATCGGACTCACGGGCCTGATTAAGCCGAACGCAATTCTTGACCCGCTCGATATTAAGCTCGAGTCGGCGAAGGCTTTCTCGGAAGTTCGGGGCGTCTTCGGCGGAATCATGCTCGGGGTGGGCGGCAGTGCGCTCGCGCTAGGCGATGCGAATGTCTATCTCGCGCTCGGAATGGCCTGGACCGGCGCGACCGCAGCTCGTTTCTTGTCGATGGCGATGGACGGATCGACGATTCAGGAATCGATTCCGCCGATCGCCGTTGATGGGACGATTGCTTTGCTCGTTCTCAGCAGCCAGCTCTAGCGATCGGTTCGAAAAGCATTAGCCGATCGGTGTGTAGCGGATGACGATCCGTGAGCCGTCGGCGTTGCCCGTTCGCATGGGTTCTCGCCACTGTGCGATCTCCGCCGGGTATTTCTTCTCGTAGATAGCGAGGAGCCGATCGAGTAGGTCGGCGTCGCGAACGCGTTCGCCCCGTGCTTCGAAAGAGGGCGCGGCACGAAAGGCTTCGTTGTGTCCGCCGTACCAGGTGTTCCAGACGCCGTGATCGCCCACCCAGATGCGCGCGCGATCGAGTCCCTTGCGAAGCGCCGTGGCTTTCCATCTCTCGGTGGCCACGGTGACAACCACTGTGTCATCGAGCCACGCGTACCAGAGTTCGGCGTGACATTGGCTTTCCTTACCATCGGACTTGAGCGGCGAGATATAGGCGAAGGGGCTCCTGGGCAGGAGCCCTAGGAGCTTTTGGGGGAGGGCTTTCGGATTTGTTTTTGCCACTGCAGCGGCGGCTGCCATGTCATCCGCTGTGTCGGCCCCCGCCAGCAGCGGGAATCCGGCGGCCAGAGCAGCGACGCCCGCGCTGGTTCGCAGCGCGCGCTGCGCGAAGCTTCGGCGGGTCATACGCGACCGGATGTCGAGGGGCAGATTGCTCATAGCTCGCGTTCCTACTTATGCATGAGTGGGGACTGAACCCGAGGCTACCACGGTCGCGCTAGCCGTGGTCTGTTCCCGGTTTTTTAGGACCGTGAGCCAGAGGGCGGTTCCGTGGCCTCTTCGAACGGAAATCTGCCTCGTTGTCGTTGCGGCTCTATCCGTTACGATCAAAGGCTCGCCTGGAGCCAGTCCGGGCGATCAAAGCCAACCCACCCCCGGAGCTGACCCCTATGAGTTACGACAATGATGCCCCCGCCGCCGCCGCCGATCTCTCCTCTAGCTGGCCGCGATCCGCTGCGGACTACACGGTCATCCTGATCGATGAACCCGCGCCGCATGTTAGGCGAATTACTTTGAACCGACCCGATAAGCGCAACGCGCTCAATCACGCGTTGAGAGCAGAGGTGCTGCATGCCTTGCGCGCAGGCGATCAGGACGAGGCTGTTCACGTCCAAATTGTACGTGGGGCAGGGAAGTGTTTCTCTGCGGGCTACGACATTGGTGGCGGCAATGAAGGTCTTGAATATCCCTTCTTTACGCCGGGCGGCGAAGGGCAGTATCCGCGCCACGTGACCGAAGGATGGATGAGCATTTGGGAACTCTCGAAGCCCGTGATTGCTCAAGTGCATGGGTATTGCCTAGCAGGGGGAAGCGAACTCGCGACGGGATGCGACGTCATCTACATGGCTGAAGACGCACAGATGGGATATCCGGCGGTTCGCTTCGGCGTGCCGGATATGCAGTTCCATGCGTGGCTCGTCGGGATGCGGCGCGGCATGGAAATGATGTTGACCGGCGATTCGATCAATGGCATCGAAGCCGAGCAGCGCGGCTGGGCAACACGAGCCTATCCGGCGGATGAACTTGATGCGAAGACGCTCGAAATGGCTGTGCGCATGTCAGAGCTGCCCACGGATATCGTTCAGTTGAACAAGCGTGCAGTCCATCGACAGATGGAAGTGATGGGCATGCGACAGGGTATTCGACAGGGCACGGAGCTGTGCTCCTTAGCGATACACCAGAAGAGCTTCGACGAATTCATTAGTCAGACGGGTGCTGGAGCGGGCAAGCTCACGAGCGCGCTGCAGAAGCGCGACGAAAAGTTTGGTGACTACCGCACGGGCGACGAATAACATTGCTCCGATACAGGCGCGAGACCGACTGCGGTCTCGCGCCTCATTTCGTCGGGCTCGCTCCCCGGGCCTACTGCGGGCGAGTCTTCTCGTTCAGGCCGTAGAGCTTGGCCATGAGTTGCGAAACGAGGCCGCCAACCGGCAGCGAGACCTCGCCTTCGCGGCCGAGCTGAAGTGCCCAGGCAAGATCCTTTTCGGCGATGCGCGTATTCGAGAGCATGTAGCTCTGGAAGGCTTCGCTGTTGCGTGCTTCGTCGGGCATAGACTGACTTCCCATATACGCGATCATCATGGGCGTGATCTGGCCGTTGGATTGTCCTGCCTGCTGAAGGACGTCGAGGGAAAGCCCCGCGCTCTTTGCCAGGGTGGCGGCCTCAAAAGCCGCAGCCCATTGGATGTACGTGATGAGGTTGATACACAGCTTGAGCTTCGCGCCGCATCCGAGCGGACCGGCGTGAATCAGGTCGACGTCGGTGATCGCCTTGAAGTAGGGCTGGCATTTTTCCAGGGCCGATTCGGGTCCCCCGATCAGGAGCGTGAGCTCTTTGGTTTCGGCTCTGGCGGCGCCGCCCGTGACGCAGGCATCCATCACTTCGATGTTCTTCGCCGCGGCGGCTTCGGAAACTTCCTCGGCGGTTGAAGGCAAGATCGTGCTGTGAATCAGGATCACGCTGCCTTCTCCTAATCCCGCGAGCAAGCCGTCGTCGCCGAATACGACGGCACGAACATGCTTGTCTTCTGGAACGCAAATGCCGACAACGTCCGCGTTCCGTCCTACCTCGCGTGGCGATGCGGCCGCCTTGGCTCCACCTGCCACGAGTTCTGCGACGGGCTCTTCGGCGATGTCGTAGACGGTCATTTCAAAACCCGCTGGGGCGAGGTGAGCAGCGATTGGTTTGCCTTGGTTGCCGAGGCCGATGAATCCTGTGCGAATCGTCATGTATTGCTCCTGAGCCGCCGCATTAAGTCGATGGGCGAAGTGATCTAGATGCGGAGGTCGATTGTGATCCCCCGCGCGACTAAAAAGCTAGCATCATGAGGCGCCGCGTCGGCTCCCTCGTCGCGGCCTTTGGGAGCAGGCCGAATGGACTGGATTGAGGGCGTGTCCCTCGCGGATCAGCGCGAGATTGCGGCATGCCGAGCCACGCTTGATTCCGACGCACCGGCGGACTACCGATCCCTTTCGGCTCGGTTGGCTCTCTATTGGTCGCGGAACCGGTCCCGACGTCGACCGGCTCGTATCGGGATCGCGGGAGGGCAGGGGGCTGGAAAGTCGACGCTGTCGCAACTGATTTCGGACGCCTGCAAGTTTTTTGGGCTGCGCGTTTGCGTGCTTGGGCTCGACGATTTCTATCTGACGAAAGCGGAGCGACGCGCGCGCGCGAGAGAGATTCATCCCTTGCTCGAGACGAGAGGCGCGCCGGGGACCCACGACCTCGAATGGTGTCGCCGGGCCGTCGAAGGCGTTTGCGCCCCCGGTCGGATGGAGCTCCCGCGCTTCGATAAAGCGCAGGACGACCGAGCGGAAACGGTTTGGGTCGAAGGGCCTTTCGATTTGGTTCTTCTCGAAGGCTGGTGCATAGGTGCGGCCCCGGTCTCAGACGGCGCGTTAGTCGACCCGGTGAACGAACTCGAGCGGATTCAAGATGCGGACGGTCGCTGGCGTAAGCTCGTGAATGAGCGACTAGGGGATGAATACGCTGCTCTTTGGGGCCTTCTCGACGAGATCATTTTCCTTGAGGTACCGGGGCTCGACGCGGTACGCCGTTGGCGCTTGAAACAAGAAGAAAATAGACCGCAGGCCCGCCGTCTCGATGCGGAAGCTGTGGCGGCATTCGTTGAGTTCTATGAACGAATCACCTACGAGATGCTCGAGCGTATGCCGGCGCGCGCGAACTGGGTCGTCTCCCTGGGCGAAGACCATAGTGTTGTAAAGCTTATGGGGCCTAATCATGACGCTTGAAGATGAACGTTACGTGGAGCGGCGTGGTGCGAGAGGGGCTCGATTCCTTCGTACGTGTCTTCTACACGGCCGAGATCGCAGAACGCTAGGGACCTCGCACGCAATTGAAGCAAGTAAAGAGCACCCTTGCCTCGACTCCCGTGAGACACGAACATTGCTTCGATTGTGTTTGAGAGGCGGAGGCAAAAATACGTGGAAGTTAGACCGACCGGCGGAGCGCTTGGCGCGGAAATCCTGGGCATTGATCCCCGGTCTGCGACCGAGAGTGAGGTGGAGCACATCTACCAGGCGCTGTTGGAGCACGAAGTGGTGTTCCTCCGAAACACGCAGCTTGATGACGCGGGACATTTGAAATTCGCGGGTCGCTTCGGCACTCCGAGCGTCTTCCCGATGTTTAAAGTCTTAGGCGAAACGAAGCCGACCTTTCAAGTGATCCACGATGGGCCGGATAGCGCGCCGGCGGCCGACCATTGGCATACCGACGTCACCTGGATTGCGGAGCCCCCCAAGGCGGCGTTCCTGCGGGCCACGCTCGTTCCTGAGCGAGGCGGCGATACGATGTGGGGATCGATGTCCACTGCGTACGAGGCCCTCTCTGCGGAGATGAAGACGTTTCTGGATGGACTGACCGTTCGGCATGACAACTCTTCTTTCATAAAGGATATGGAAAAGAAGATGGGAGCCGAAGCGGCTGCAGCCCTAACAGGCAAGTTGCGAGAGCAGTATCCGGCCGTGATCCATCCGCTCATCCGAACTCATCCAGAGAATGGCCGCAAGACGATCTTCTTTGGCGGCGGTTTCATGCGCGAGATCGTCGAACTCACGAAGCCCGAGAGTGACGCACTCCTGGCATTCCTCGCTCGACATATCGAAGAGCCCGCTTTTCATACGCGATGGCGATGGTGCCTAGACGATTTGGCGATTTGGGATGAGCGCTCAACGGTCCATCGCGGCCTTTCAGATCATTTTCCGCGCGAACGAGAAGTTCGACGCTGTGTCATCGATGGAGATCGTCCCGTATGAGCGCTCAAACGTCGTCTTCCAACTCATCCTCCACCGTATCAGTGCAGTCGCCGTACTGGTTTTCGCGAAATGCCGACAAAGCATGGGCTGAGAAGTTCTTTCTGACCTTCGTGCCAGTCTTCTTTATCTACAACGGCGTGGTGCAATCCGCGGGCTGGCTCGATACGAATAATTCCTGGCACATCGCACAGAATATTGGGATGTGGATTCCGTATTGCGTGCTTTTGCCGGCCTGGCTCAGGCGGCACTCGGGCGTGCCGTGGCGTGAGAGCTACTGGTTTAAATTCAATCTCTACATGTTCGTTTTCGTGTTCCTCGTGACCTATTTTCACACGGAATACTTCTTTGACCTGTTAGGTCTCCGCTACCGCTTCGATGACGTCACGCTCTACTTCGATTCGGCCCTGATCGGGCCCGATGAGGCGACGGCAGCGGCCGACTACAAAAAAGTACCGCTGGGTATGTATCTCAATGCGGTGGCATTTTTCATCGTCTATCACACGGTTGCGATCGTTTGTATGCGTCGGGTTCAGACGATGACTCTTGGATGGGGCGCGGGGGCACAGCGTGCCGCTTGGATCGTGATCGTGGGGGTCGCCTCGCTCTTCTTTGCCTGGGCGGAGACGCGGCTCTATATCACGCAGTCTGCATCGACGAACGTTTGGTATGTCGACCTTGAGGCGATGCTTCTGTGGGGCTCCGTTTTCTACTCGATGTACTTCCTTGTCAGCTTTCCGAACGTGTTTCGAATGGACGAGAAAATGAGTGAGGTGCGGTGGACGCTGTCGCGAACGGTTCTGGAGGCTTGCGCAGCGGGCGCAATCAGCCTGCTCTTGCTCGACCTCTGGGCAAATTTTATAGGTCCAATCTACTGAGTCGCGATATGTGGCGAGCGCAGTTGGATGTTGGCGAGGCTCCGCGATGAAGATTCTGGTGACAGGGGCGACCGGCCTGATTGGCGCGCATAGCACCGCAGCGCTGCTTCGAGCAGACTTTTCAGTGCGTCTCTTTGTGCGCAATGCGGAGAAGTTGAACCGCGTCCTCGCTCCCTTCGGATTTGGCGAAGAGGATGTGGAAGTGGTGGTCGGGGCGCTTGATGATTCCGCCGCGATCCACGAGGCCCTCAATGGGTGTGATGGGCTGCTGCATTGCGCAGGAATTTTCTCGCCAGATCCCGACGCTGCGGAATTGCTCCTTAATACGAACGTGGAGGGAACAAGGCTCGTTCTCGAAGCCGCTGCGTCCGCGCAACTGGAGAGAGTCGTCTATGTGTCGAGCATCCTTGCACTCTTCCCTCCAGTGTCAGATGTTATGCGCGCGCAGGACGCGGTTGCAGAGCCAAGCGAGATGTATGCCGCGACAAAGGCGGCGGCGGAACGCATCGCTCGCGCCCATCAAGCATCGATGCCGCTCACGATTCTATACCCAGGCGCAGTTCAAGGCCCCGATGATCCGACCTTTTCGATTGGGCCACAGCTCGTCGCTAACGCACTGATCGACGGACGGGTGCTTGTGACCGAAGGTGGGCTGCCGACGACGGATGTCCGGGACCTTGCGGAGATCGTGCAGGCGGTTTTCGAGGGACGCGCCGAGAGCGACCGTGTGATGGGCCCGGCCTTTTTCCTACGGCACGAGCGGTATCACAGCCTGCTCGAATCCATAACGGGCCGCGATCTCGCAGCACAGAAGATGCCTGGCTGGATGCTGCGGATATTGGGCCGACTCGGCGATCTGGCGGCTCGTTTGGGACGGCCGGTTCAGCTGACTTCCGAAGCGGCGGCAGTTCTCACGAGGAGCGTTCCTGTTGATGACGCTGAAGCCTGTCGACTCTTGGGGCGTGCTCCAATTTCTGATGAGGCGTCTTTCAGAGATCTGATTGATTGGATGGTTCGCGCAGGACATCTCGATTCGGCGGCTGCCGGTCGGGCGGCTCCGAAGGCCAATGATTGATAGGGGTACAGCATTTCGAAATTGTCTGGGGGCTCTCTCTCAGAGCCAGTCGGATCGACTATTATTAGGGACGCTAATGGGGTTCGAGTCGTAATGCTCCTGGAGGATATGATTGGACACTGAGTGCGAGATAGTCGGCGACGCAGAAGTTAGCTTACTCGTATTTTTAGTACTGCACGGCGTCGGCTTGTTGGTCAACGGGGAGGAGATATCTGCTTTGCTTGCTCGCTGGGGGGCGCTTTCAGCAGAAACGCTTGGTCTGAGGGTGCTAGGCGGAGGCTTGCTCGACGTCGCGGTTTTGCTGCTCGCCCCGCTGCTCTTAGGCCTATCCGCGTTTTTCGCCGCTGGTGAGATGGTCTGCTCGTCTCTGGCTTTGATCTTTCTCAGTCGATCGGGGGCGGCTACGAGGTGGCCGCGTGGTGTATAACCCCGGTATTGGGCCCTTTGGGTTTAACCCGAAACATCTTGGCCGCGAGATAGAATCCTATCTATCCGGCGACGCCTAACGATATCAGCGCGAGCGCGTCAGGCCTCTCTGCACATTTTCACACACCGAAGAAAGGGAGCTTTTTTGTCCGAATACCCGTTGCCGAATACCTCTGAAGATCTTTCAGGCCAGATTGCTTTTGTCACCGGCGCCACTTCAGGACTTGGATGGCGCTTTGCTCGCGTGCTTGCGAAGACAGGTGCGAAGGTGATCGCGACAGGGCGACGCGAGGAGCGTCTCTCTGAACTCAAAGAAGTCATTGAAGGCGAAGGGGGCCAGCTCTTTCCGTATCGGCTAGACATGACTGACGCCGATGACATTCAAAGCGTCGTCGCGCGGGCGACAGAGGAAGTAGGCCTGATCACGATCCTTGTGAATAACGCCGGCATTCCTGACGCGCAGCACGCCCACAAAATGTCCGTCGACCTCATCGACCGTGTCTTCGATACGAATCTGCGAGGCCCCTTTATTTTGAGCTGTGAGGTCGCGAAGCGCTTGATAGCGGCAGAGTCCCCCGGGCGAATGATTAACATTTCGAGTCGGGGAGGCTTTTCGTATTCAGGTGGCGGCGCCGCGCTTTACTCCGTGACGAAGGCGGGCATCGCTCGGATGAGCGATGTGCTCGCTGTTGAATGGGCTCGCAACCACATCAACGTGAACTGTATTGCCCCAGGGATGGTGAGCTCCGAAATGCTCGACGGCATGCTCGAGCGAATGGGCGATCTCGCGAAACACACCCCTCGCAAGCGAATCGCCGATCCGGCGCAACTCGATTCGACGCTACTTTATCTTTGCTCACCGGCTTCGGATGCGGTGACCGGCGCGACGATAAACGTCGATGACGGGCAGGGCGGGCGTTAGTCTCGTCTCGTATAGGCGCGCTTAGTCGCTCTTGCTAGTCATCCATCGGGACAATAATACGATTGCAGCCAGAGCGGTCAGGCTGATGGCCAGAGCGAGTGCAGGCTCGAAGACACTCATGGCGCCTAATGAAGCGACAACGGCGCTCGCGACATAGGCGCCTATGCTGATCGCGCCGAGTACCTTACGAAAGGGCATATTCGAGAGGCCGGCAAAAATCACCGCCCATTCCGCTGGGCCGCCGATCGCGCGTCCGAAGATCACGGCGATCATGCCCCAGCGTTCGTAGAAACGTTCGGTTCTTTCAAGGTCGGCTTCGCCGATTATCCGAACGGCTGCGCCCCGGCCTAGCAGTTTGAGAGATCCGTATCCGATGAGACTCGCGAGGACCATTGCGGTCCCGCTGATCAAGGTGCCTAGGAGCGGGCCGTAGATCACGCCCATTGCGAACATGGCTGGCGCACTCGGCACGGGAAGCAGCGCATCGCCGAGAATCAAAAGGAGGCCGACCGCCCAGGCGTAGTCGCCCTGGGCTCGAAGCCAGGTGACCAATTCCGCATAATCCTCGGGCATCGCGAGCTGATCCGCGAATGCCCACGCCAGCGTCCCGCCGAGCGCAAAGAGAATAATGGGGAATAGGAGGAGCCTCACTTGGGAGCAGAGGCGTCTTCGGCTGCCTGAAAGCCGCGCGTGAGATTCTTGAAATGGTTTCGGTCGCGCTCATCGGCTTTGCGACCCACCCGCGTGACGACGTCCACATCCGTCGCTTCGGCGCGGAGCGCGCTGACCCGGCACTGTTCCTTGTCCCTATGGGCAAAGGGGTCGAATTGATAGTGACGCATCGCATTTTCATGCGTAATGCGATTCACGTCCGAATCGGACATCACGCTTAACAGTGTCTCGAGTTCCTCCGGCGAGTCAGGCCAGTTCGTATCACTGTGCGGGAAGTCGCATTCCCAGCAGAGATTATCGAGATTGAAATGATCGCGCAGCTCTATGCCGATCGGGTCCGAAATGAAGCAGCAGAGGACATGCTTGAGGAACACGTCCTTGGGGCCGGTCCCATCAGGAAATGGATGGTTGGTCCAGCCGCTATGTCGGTTGTGGACATGTTCTGCGCGCCACAAGAAATACGGGATCCAGCCGACATCCCCTTCGGTCAACGAAAAGCGGAGATCGGGAAAGCGCCACCAGATGTCGCTCCAGATGAGGTCAGCGAGGGTGTAGATGGCCATGGCTGAGGACAGATTCATGGGGACGGAGGGCGGTGCGTCGCTCGAGGTTGACGCGCTCTGTGAAGAAGAGCCGATATGGCAGCAGAGAACAGTGCCTACCTCACAGCAAGCCGCGAAGAGGGGATCCCATTTGCCTGAATGGATCGAGGGCATGTCGAGGGCTTCAGGCTTTTCGGAAAAGGTCACTGCATGACAACCCTTGGATGCTAGGCGCCGAACTTCATCCGCTGCCTTTTCGGCGTCGAAGAGCGGAAGGATGCCGCAGGGGATGAAACGACCCGGATGAGAGCCGCACCACTCGTCGATATGCCAATCGTTATACGCCTGGATCATCGCGATGTTCATTTCAGGGTCTGGGCCCTGATTGAGGACTTGGCCTGCGAATCCCGTGAAATTCGGGAAGTTCAATCCGGCGAGCACGCCGCCTGCGGACATGTCACGGACGCGTTCATTGACATCCCAGCAACCCCGCCGCATCTCGTCGTAGCGATGTGCATCGGTGTTAAAATATTCGCGGGGCTTGCCGGCGGCCGCGTTCAAACCCAAGTTTCGGCCCGGTCGTCCCATGTACCACCACTGCTCTCGGCCTTCGTCGTTCTCAACGACCTTAGGCGCATGCTCTTGGTACTTGGCGGGAAGGCGGCCTTCAAAGACGTTCGGGGGCTCACAGATATGGTCGTCTACGCTGATCAGGATGAGGTCTTCGGCGCGCATGTTCGGGTCTCCACGGGTTGAATGAATGGCGAACCCGAATTCAATCAAACCTGCGCCCAACTTTAAAGCCCCCTCCCTCCCGGTGTGTACGGGAAAGAGGGGTCTTCTTGGGTGACACAGTGCCCGGTTCCCGCGGGACCTTTTCTCTAGCGAAGCGGGACAAAGTCCTCGACAATTTCGATCCATCCAGATCGATTCTTCACTAAATCATCCGTCCACTCGTGAAGCGGAACGCCATTCGCTGTGCAGACATAAAAGAGCGGCGTCGCGAGGGCGGTGTGGCTGTCGTCGCCACTTGATCATCTCGGTTGCTCGGTTGAAGGGTGAGCACTCCGCACAGCTTCCCGAGTAAAACTGCGAGAAATGCCAGTCTGCTTCGCGTGCGGCGATGGCGTTCAGGATCGGTGGGATCGGGAGCAGCAGGGCTGCGACGGGTCCTGCATCATTGAATACCTTTAGCCGTGTTATGTTTCCGTAAACGTCCCGACCTAGACGCGACCCTTGAAGACTTGGTCGAACGACTCGGCGGCATTCCCCTGCTCGGGCAGCAGGGCAGTGCATGGCACTACGGAATCAACATGAATGTCTTGGGTGGCCTGCTCGGCCACGCCGGTCACGACTTTTGACATCGAATAGATTCTAAAGATCGTGTCCTCTTTGACCGGTCGATCGGCCTCGACATCGCGCGCGCCGTAGAGAGAATCGTGCGCGACTTGTCCGCGGTGCGAGATCATCAGCTGATCGCCGGGGATCTTGCCTTCTTCGATATCGCGTCTCAGAACTTCGTCGGGGCGTGCGCGATGGTCGGGTCTTCGAAAGGCCGCTCGCCTAGGCAGGCGAAGTTGGCGGGACGTCCGGCCCTATAGGAGGTAGATGTCCCTGCGCATCCAACGACGAAGACCGTGGCAAGGAGAAGCGCAAGGAGAAGCACGAAGAGCAGCCTGCGTGTTCGGGAATCGGTGCCGCGAAGTGTCTCGGGAACGGAGAAGGCGGCTCCTACGTAGGGATTGAATGACCGTCGCAGCCCGTCTTCCCCGGCGCAAACTTGCAACGCGGAGTGATAACCGAGCGGGGTCCGCGCGATTCAACGTGATAGACTTAGTGACCTCAATTGAGGGGCCGGAAGCAGTTACGCGCGCGACGTACAGCGACATGACGGTTAGAGCAGGTAGATCCGCGCAAAGCAGAGTGAGGAAATTTGATGGGGCGCAGCGTATTCGTAAATGGTCGAGTCTTCGATGGCACGGAAGTTCTTCCGGCCGGAACGACCGTGGTTGTCGAGAACAACCGCATCGTGCAAGTGACCTCCGCCCCAGTTGAGACAGGGTCCGACGACACGGTTCATGATCTCGTGGGTAAGACGCTCATGCCCGGGCTCGTGCAATGCCATTTTCACACAGGCTTTGGACCGGATGCGGGGAATCCTTCGCCGTATCTCGGGCAGGCGATGCCTCCGACGTATATGGGCATGATCGCCGCGAAAAATGCGCAGATCGCCATCGACTTCGGTGTGACGAGCATTATTGGATCGAGCAATGGCGATCTCCTTGATGTCAGTCTCAAAGAAGCGATTCTTCTTGGCCTAACAGTCGGCCCGCGGGTGATCCCTTGTACACGGGAAATGATTGCGCCTGGCGACTCCGCCGATGGCGACGTTCGGTCGTGGTACATGGGAATCGAGCACACGGGGCTGACCCGCCACGTGAGCGGCGTTGAGGAAATGCGACTGGCGGTGCGCGAAGAAGTGGGTCGTGGCTGTCAGATTGTGAAGCTCTCGATCAGTGATGGGCACGGCAGCCAGATCATTCCCGACTGGAATTACATGTCGGAAGAAGAAATCGTGACAGCGGTCGATGAAGCGCATAACAGGCAGGCAATGGTGCGGGCTCACTGCCCGAGCCGAAAGGGCATTATCCAGTGCGCTAAGGCGGGGGTCGACATCATCGATCACGCCGACATGATCGACGAGGAAGGCATAGAGCTCGTCGTAGCTTCCGGCGCCTCGATCACGCCGAGCTACCTCTGGAGCGTTCGCTACATCGGCTTCGCGGCGAGCTGGGACTACGCGAACGGGCCGTTCCCGATCGGGAATGGTTTTCCGGAAACCCAGGCTCAGACCGAAACGCGACTTGCGGGCGTGAAGGAGCAATTCGAATACTCGGTCTCCATGCTTCCGAAGATGCGAGCCGCAGGCGTGAACTTGGTGCTTGGGGATGACTATGGCTTCGCCATGATGCCTCATGGAGACTATGCCTCGGAGATGGAGGCCTACGTGAACTACGGCACGCCGGCTCTTGAAGTGATGCAATGGGGTACGCGGAACGGCGCCAAGGCGATGGGGCGGCACGGAGTAGATCTTGGCGAGATTGCCGAAGGGAAGCTCGCGGACCTGCTTGTCGTCGAAGGCGATCCGACAGAAGATGTTTTGGTGTTCCGGAATCCAGCGAATATTCAGCTGGTACTGAAGGACGGCGTCGTTCAAAAGGATTTGCTTTCGGCCACGGCCTAGCACGATAACTAAATGCCGATTCTCTCCTATGGACGTGCGCTTACGAATAAGGCGGCGGAAGAGCCCGACGCGATTGCTTTCGTTCACGAGGGCAAAGAGACATCGTTCTCGAAACTTGAGGCCCTTTCTAACCAGCGGGCGAGGGCGTTTGCGGGAATGGACGTGGGGGAGGGCGATTTCGTCACCCTCGCTTTGCCAAATGGGCTTGAGTTCGTTGAGTCTCTCTTTGCTTGTTGGAAGCTAGGCGCGACGCCGCAGCCGGTTTCTGCACGACTTCCCCTCAATGAACGTCAAGCGATCATCGAACTTGCTGACCCCAAACTCGTGGTCGGCGTCGCGCCGGAGGATCATCCCGAGCGAGCCACACGGCTCCCAGGCCTTGATGCGTCCACGGAGGATTCGGGTCCGCTGCCCGATCGGTTGTCGAAGTTCCGCATGGCCATCTGCTCCGGCGGAAGCACCGGGCGTCCCAAGGTCGTCGTCGATCATATTCCTGGACAGATCGACCCAGAGCTTCCCTTTCAGGGTCAGCCTCCCGGCGCCAGCATTCTCGTGCCTGGACCGCTCTATCATTCGGGGCCGCTGATTAACTGTCTTACGATTCTGTTAGGCGGCGGTAAGGTCGTTGCGATGACCCGCTTCGATGCCGAAGAGGCACTCGAGCTGATCGGCTCGCATCGGCTCGATCTCGCGATCTTCGTGCCGACCATGCTGCTTCGGATCTGGAAACTTCCGGAGGAAGTGCGTGCGGCTGCGGATCTCACATCGCTTCGCCGGGTTGTCTCGAGCAGTGCGTCGCTTCCGGATTGGCTGCAGCGTGAATGGATCGAGTGGATCGGCCCTGAGCGCGTTTGGGAAGCGTATGGCGGAAGTGAACGAATCGGCGGGACGCTCATCTCTGGAACCGAATGGCTGAAGAAGCCGGGATCGGTTGGTTGCGCGACGGAAGGACGCAAGCTGCGAGTCCTCGATCCTGAACTTAATGAACTCGGGCCCGGCGAGATCGGCGACGTCTACTTTATGCCCCCCGGTGGCCCGGGCTCGACCTATCACTATCTAGGCGCTGAGCCGCGAAGAACCCCGGACGGCTGGGAAACCCTTGGCGACATGGGGTATCTCGATGACGACGATTTTCTGTTTCTCGTGGACCGACGCACCGACTTGATCATCAGCGGCGGCGCAAATATCTATCCAGCTGAGGTCGAGGGTGCGATTGAGGCGCATCCCGCCGTTCGGAGCTGCGCTGTGATCGGGCTGCCCGACGAAGATTTGGGCGCGATTGTCCATGCAATCGTGGATGCTGTCACGCCCGTCGACGACACCGGGATGCGCGCGCATCTCGAAGATAGGCTCGTGCGTTATAAGGTGCCTCGCAGCTTCGAGTTCGTGAATGAAATACTCAAGGACGATTCAGGCAAGGTGCGCCGTCGGGCACTGCGCGCTGCGCGAGTGGGTGAAGACTAACACTTGGCGCCTCTGCACGAGTGAACCGAATGGGTCTCCAGATTCTGGAGGCAGGACGTGAGCGCGCGGATTCGGCGCGCAGAGGAGTGGAACGTGGTTGGTTACGTGACGGTCGGAACGAATGATCTTGAGAAGGCAGTTGGATTCTATACGACGCTGCTTGCGCTTCTAGATGCAAAGGAAGTGATGAATCTAGGGCAGATGGTGATGTTCGGCCGGGAGCTTGGCGACGGAATGCTCGCTGTCTGTACGCCTTACGACAAGGAGCCGGCCGCCGTAGGAAATGGCCACATGGTCGCTCTGAACGTCTCTTCCAAAGAGAACGTGGACAAGATTCATTCGCTCGCGCTCGAACTTGGGGGGACCGACGAAGGCGCGGTCGGCGACCGGATGCCCGGATTCTATGTGGGCTATTTCCGCGACCTAGACGGTAATAAGCTCGCCGCATACTGCATGGGCACCTGATCACGTCTGCGTCGCGGGCTGATCATGGCTCTCGATCGAGAGATCGAATCCGGCAGAATGTGAACTAGATGCGGACTGCGTAGAAACTAGGTGTAGAAACTAGGTGTACAAACTATGTAGGAACTAGGGCGTGTACCAGACAGGAGAGGTCCAAGCGCGATCTTGAACCGTCTTAGGCACCGCCGGGCTGGCGCAGTCCGCCGGCTTGCTGCCAGCTTCGGCTTGATTGCAAATGCGCGTAGTCACGCGGCAGCTGGGGTTCTCAAAGACGCGCGCGTAGTAGACGGCGCGCTGGTTCGGGTCGAAGTTGGGATCCTGCCATCGCCCGCACATCTGGCGCTCGCCTGGGCCGGAGACTTCGCAGGTGTTGGTGTTGACGCTGGCACCGTTGTTCTTCTGTCCTGCTATGTCCACGACCTGCTGGTGGAAAGTCCCGTCGGGGTCGGACCAGCCCTTCACGATTTGGATGCGCTGAAGCAAGTTGCCGGGATGTTCAGTCGTTCCCGCGTCTTGCATTGCGGAAACAATAAAGACGGGCGAGTCGCTCTCTGCGCTTCGCTCGGGGAGGTCGGAGCCCATAGGGACGCCGTGCTTGTAGCCCTGTGCCGCAAAGTCCGAGGCCGCACAGGCTGCCTCTGGAATATCCCAGCCGCCAAAGAGTCGGACGGTCATACGCGAGCCGCTCGTCGCGTAAACTTCGCGTCGGCGAAGCGCCAGGAAGATCGATTCGCGCGAATTTTCTTCCGCCCAAACCGCGGCGAGTCCGCCCAAGTTGTATCCGGGCCCCGGAACAGCTGCATCGAATGCGGCGGTCTGGCTTTCCTCTGTCGCACCCGGCGTGCCTGAATGGATATCGGTCGCGCCGATCATGCCGAAGGCGTAGGGATTGACGCCGATCCGGTCGGCTTCGCGAAGACCTTCGATCAGCGCATAACGGGCGTAGTCCAGGCGCGAGCTGCAGCCCTTGCCGCCAAGCGCTCCCCACTCCTTCTCGCCCTTACAGTCCTCGGCGCCATGCAATGACCGATATTTTTCGAAGCCACAGTCTTCGTCTGCGCCCAGCACCCGCCAGGGATTCGCTTTGCATTCGGATTCGCCTTTGATCTGCATCATCTCGACGACTGGTTCCATACGGGCGCGAAGCGCTGCTAGGCGTGCTTGTTCGGAGCGCGAGGTACCTTCGGGGTATTCGATGGTGAAAAGCTGGCCGTTCGAGAGGTTCGAGTTGTGCGGAATAGCGAGGACATCGCAATCGGGCGTGCCCTGAAGGCACTGCTCGTCAAGCCGCTGCCATAGTCCTAGGCCTGTGGGCTCATCCGAAAATGTGATCGGCTTCTCAATGACCTTATCGTTTCGGAAAATGACGTTTCTATGAATCTTCGTGAGGTCAGGAGTGGCTGTATGTTCATAGGCGACGAAGGTCGTGAACTTGCAACTAGGTGATTCATCGTCGTACTTCGCCGCGGCGCTCTGCAAGTCCTTCCATGTGTCGACGGTCGCGGCGCGACAGATCGCGCCGTCTTCGCCGCAGAGAGGCGTGGAGTTGAGGCTTGTGACGCGACCCGTGATGTCCTTCGTGGCTTCGGCGACCGAAGCGGGCGCATAGGGGCGCCGGTAGTTCTTGCAGAGATCGCTTTGGTAGGCGGACGATTCTGGATCTGTACAAAGGCGAACGCCGCCGAAGGCATCCGCGTGATCCGTCACGGCGGCAAAGTCGAGAGGTCGGCTGATCGTGAGCGGCACGGTCCCGCGGTCGTTCTCGTCGAGAGGCGGGAGCATCCGAGTCTCGCCCCGCGCGAACCGGTAGGCGTCTTCCGGCGTCAAGCGCGTATCGAACATGTAGGCATCCATCGAATACGAAGTGTGGATATGGAGATCGCCCCAGTAGACGTTTCTCTGTGGGTCGTAGTCAGCGCATCGAAGCGAAGATTGAGCTTCGACCTCGCTTGTCTGAGCGAAAGCCAGATGCGGTGCCATGCAGCTCATCGCGATGAGCACGAAGAGGATGCGGCAATGTAAAGAAATGTCGTAGGAGAGTTCGGATCGAGACGTCATGGGGGTGATGGTATAGAATTGAGCGCGCGCGCAAACAAAGAATTCCCCCTCGGTTGGGCCGGCTCAAGATCGCTTTTCGATCCAAGCAGGTGGCTTCGTACGGGGGAGTCGAGCGAGGCACAACCATTGGTCGAGAACGAATCGAATCCCTCTAGCAGGTGGATCCCTTGGATCGCTTTGCTGGGCTTGATCGTCGGCCTTGTGCTGCTCAAACAGACGGTTTTTGCACCTGATCTGGTCGAGGTTCGTGTGGAGCCCGTTTCTAGGGGCCGCGTGGAATCGACTGTGACGAACTCGAAGGCGGGGACGGTCGAGGCTCGAAGGCGCTCTCGAATCGCTTCGGAAATCGGTGGCCGGGTTGTTGAAATCCTCCATAGGGAAGGGGCTCGCGTCGAAGCTGGGGCGATGCTCGTGAGGCTTTCGGCCAGCAGCCATGAGGTCCAGCGCGACCTCGCTATGCAGGGCGTCGCGGTCGCTCAGGCTGGATTCGAGGATACCTGTCTCCGCCGAGATCGCGCGAAGCGAGAACTCGCTCGCACCCAGCGACTCGCAGCAAACAGCGTCGCCTCCGAAGATCGCTTGGATGAACTCCAATACCAGTCCGACTCCGCGAAAGTTGCCTGTGACGGCGCGCGCGCGGAACTAGAGCGCGCGCGCGTGCAACAGGCTTCAGCCGAAACCGAATTGAGGAAGACCACGATCGTCGCGCCCTTCGCCGGGATCGTCGCCGAGGTCAATATCGAAGTAGGCGAATGGGTGACGCCTTCGCCGCCTCTCCTCACTTCGCCCCCCGTGATTGACCTGATCGATCCAACATCGATCTTCGTCAGCGCGCCTATGGACGAGGTGGACTCCGGAGCTATTCGAGCTGGGATGCCCGTCAATCTCACTGTTGATTCACGTCCAGATGAGTCCTTCTTAGGGTCCGTGCTTCGGGTCGCACCCTATGTCCTTGATGAGGAAGCACAGAACCGCACTCTCGAGATCGAAGTGGAGATGAACGACCCCGCCGTCGCCGAGTCTCTTCTGCCGGGCACGTCGGCGGACGCGGAAGTCATTCTCGAGGCCAAGGACTCGGTTCTTCGTGTGCCGACGTCCGCTCTTTTGCAAAATCAAAGCGTGCTCATTTTGGAAGAGGGCGAGTTAGTCGAGCGGAAGATCGAAGTTGGGCTCCGGAATTGGCAATTCGCGGAAGTTGTCTCGGGCCTGGAAGAAGGTGAATCGATCGTCATCGCTCTCGATAAACTCGGAATCGAGGCAGGGGTGCGCGCGGTCGAGGTGCCGGCTGAGGATGAGGCGGGAGATCGCTCGTGATCCGCGTCGAAGGTTTGTGGCGCACCTATCAAATGGGCGATCACGAACTACACGCATTACGCGGTGTGAGCGAGACGATCGAGGACGGCGAATACGTCGCGATCATGGGGCCTTCGGGGTCGGGTAAGAGCACGCTGCTCAATCTCTTGGGTTGTCTTGATTCCCCAGACCGCGGCCGTTACCTGCTCGCGGACGAAGATGTTGCAGGGCTTGGGGATGACGCACTCGCAGAGACCCGTCTGCGCCGAATCGGATTCATCTTTCAGTCCTTTCACTTGGTCCCACGCCTAACCGCTGTTCAGAACGTTGAGATGCCCATGATCTTCGCGGGCATCACGCCTTCGGACCGTCGGCGTCGCGCGGAGTCCTCTCTAGCCGCAGTGGGATTGAGCGATCGGCTTGGCCATAAGCCGAATGAGCTGTCCGGCGGACAGAAACAGCGAGTCGCGATTGCGCGGTCGACCGTTATGGACCCGGGCTTGCTCCTCGCGGATGAGCCCACAGGTAACTTGGACAGTCGCTCCGGCGCGCAGGTCCTCGATCTCTTGGCCGAACTGCATGCCGGAGGGCGAACCCTTGTTGTTGTCACTCACGATCCTGCCGTCGCCCGGCGAGCCGATCGCGTCGTTGTTATGCGAGACGGCGAAATTGTGAAGCGCGTCCGAGGGGAGGATATTAACGATCTGAATGGGCTCTTCGATATTTCTTCGGAGGATGATCCATCTAAGCAAGACATGAACACTGCTCGAGAAGGGGACGAAACCAAGGCCGTTGTTCCCGAGAAGCCAGTATGAATCCCCTCGATCTGCTTCGCTTCGCCACGCAAGCGCTCCTGCAGAATCGTCGTCGAAGTGGATTGTCGCTGCTCGGGGTGGTGATCGGCGTGGTGGCCGTGGTCTCCCTCACCGCAATCGGCGAGGGGGCCTTGCGTTATGTCACGACGCAATTCGCAAGTCTTGGCTCATCGATCGTAAATGTATCGCCTGGAAAGAACGAGACGACGGGCGGGATGCCGCATGGGATCGGCGGTGTTCCGAACGACCTGACTCTGCAAGATGCGATCGTGCTCGAGCGGCGCGTTCAAGCCGTTCGAGCGGCCGTTCCCGTATCCGTCAGCACCGACATCGTGAGCTATCGGGAGCGTGGCCGCTCGTCCCGCGTAGTGGGCGTGACTTCGGAATTCCAACAGCTTCAGAGGCTGGATATGGCTTCGGGCAGCTTCCTCCCCGAGAGCGAACTCGATCGCGGCGCCGCCGTGGTCGTGCTGGGGCATAAGGTCGCGCAAGAACTCTTTGATAACGCCAACCCACTTGGAGCCACAGTCCGTATTGGGAGCTGGCGGATGCGAGTGATCGGGGTCCTTCAGGAACGCGGTCAGCAATTAGGAATGGACATCGATGACGTCGCATTAATCCCTGTGGCTTCGGGCATGCGGATGGCGAATAAGAGCTCGGTGAATCGAATCATGCTCGACCTCTATCCTAAATCCGATTCGAAGCCGGTGATCGCTCAGGTCAAGAAAATTCTGATCGACCGGCACGATGAAGAAGATTTTACGTGCATCAGCCAGGATGCCGTGTTGGCCTCACTCTCTTCGATCCTTGCGATCCTTACGCTAGTCGTCGCCGGAATCGCGTCGATTAGTCTGGGAGTCGCGGGGATCGGCATCATGAATGTCATGCTCGTTTCCGTCTCGGAGCGAACGGATGAAGTGGGGCTACTCAAGGCTCTAGGCGCGAACCAGCGACAAATTCTCCAGATTTTCCTGCTTGAGGCGACGATGCTTTCGTCGGCGGGCGGGCTGATTGGGCTCGCGAGTGGCACGGCATTAGTCGAGCTTGGAAACCTGCTCTATCCCCGTATCAATGCGGCAACGCCGCTTTGGGCGATCGCTGCGGTATTGGGGTTGTCGCTCGGAACGGGAATCGTATTCGGCGTGTTACCGGCGTGGCGCGCTTCGCGTCTCGATCCGGTCGCGGCATTACAGGGTCACTGAACTCGCGCTCAGGCGGCTTGGTCTTGGTGCAGGCCGGGCGAGCCGCTGGCCTTCGCGGAAAGGAATACCGACATGGTCAGGATCGATTTTGCTGATCTAATGCGCCTGTCTTCTGGTGCGATGATCGGGCATCCGCTTCGCTCGGTGCTGTCGATGCTAGGAATCGCAATCGGCGTCGCAGCGGTGATCATGCTGACCTCACTTGGCGAGGGTGCGCGTCGTTATATGGTCGCGGAGTTCTCCGAATTCGGGACGAACGTGCTCGCTGTGAATCCTGGGAAGACAGAGACGCATGGCGTTCCCGGTGCGTTTGGTGGAACGACGCAGAAGCTCACGATTGACGATGCCGAAGCGCTCAAGAAGATATCATTTCTCGATGCGGTCGTTCCCATGGCGGTCGGGCAGGCACGGGTCGAGGGGGGCGGGCGAGGGCGCAGCGTCTTCGTTCACGGGGTGACGAGCGACTTCCCGGCGGTCATGAAATTCGAGATTGGTCAGGGCAGTTTTATTCCGCCGGGGGATCCGCGCCGCGGGGGCTCGGTCGCGGTCCTCGGGCCGAAATTGAAACGAGAGCTCTTCGGCGAATCGAACGCACTGGGGGAGTTCGTACGGATTGCCGGGGCCCGGCTGCGGGTGATTGGCGTAATGCAGCCCAAGGGACAAGTCCTTGGAATGGATATCGATGACGCGGCCTATATCCCTGTCGCGACGGCCATGCGGCTCTTTAACCTGGACGAACTTCAGGAGATCGACATCGTCTTCGCGCATGAGGGGCTGACGGAGGCCGCAATCGAAGCGGTCCGAAGTCGCCTGATTGAGCGACACCGCGGTGACGAGGACTTCACGATTGTGTCGCAGTCGGAGATGTTGAGTGTCTTTGGTCGAGTGATGGATGTGATCACGCTAGGCGTGGCGGTGATCGCAGCGATCTCTCTGCTAGTCGGATCGATCGGGATCTTCACCATGATGTGGATTTCTGTCGGAGAGCGGGTCTCGGAGATCGGCTTGATGCGCGCGCTCGGGGCAACGGCCAGACAGGTGCAGATCATATTCCTCGTCGAGGCGATTCTACTCACGCTGACCGGCGGCATGTCCGGACTTCTTGTAGGTCTCTTCGCCACGTTCCTGCTACGGCTGGCATTGCCCGAGTTTCCAGCCGGTGCGCCGATCGAATATATTGTTGCGGCCATCGTCGTGAGCGCCTTCGCCGGTCTGGTCTCCGGCGTTGGACCTGCGCGCCGGGCGTCGCAGCTCGAGCCCGTGGATGCGCTGCGAACGGAATAAATCCGAGCTATCCCCAGCCCATGGATTATTTCGAAGATGTTGAGCTGGACGTGGAAATTGAACTCGGACGGCACGTGCCCTCGAAAGAGGAGATCGTCTCTTTCGCGACCCAGTGGGATCCTCAGCCGTTTCATATTGATGAAGAGGCCGGCCGCCAGTCCGTGATGGGAGGGCTCTCAGCCTCCTCCTGTCACACCTATTCGATCTCTTCTCTGATCTATTCGAAGAGTGATCTGAAATTGCATACGGCGGCGATGCTGGGGCTTACAATGCGGTTCCCGAAGCCGGTGCGACCCGAAGACGAACTCGTACTCTCTCGCGTGTTTTTGGAAAAGCGCGAGTCCAAATCTCAGCCGGGATACGGGATCGTTAAGAGCCGTACGACCATGAGAAACGCTGGCGGCGACGACGTGATGGTCATGGACTCGAATTTTCTCGTGGACCGGCGCGAGCGAAGCTAGCCCCATCGCGCGCACGTTATGCCGCGAATAGGGCTTCGATTGACCGCGTAAGCGAGTCCACGAAATCGCGCCTTGCGCCACGTCGAGCCGCCTGCGTCTCTTCTGCCCGTGCGCGATCGGCGAGGGCGTGAAAGAGCAGGAGCAGGGCGAATCGGTCTCTGAAGGGGGCGCCGCGCTCTTCGTCGATTGCGCCGAGGTGACGCCGGATGCGACGGATCAGGCTTTGGGTGGCCGGCCGCATCTTTTCGTTCGTTAGGCCTTGAGCCTGAATGCGCAAATAGGCTCGCCCGGACGCGTCATCGAGCTTGGCGGCCAAAGGCTCCACTAAGATTCCGATCAGAGTCGAGAGATCCGCTTCGGATTCGGCTTCGGTAAGCGCCTCGAGGAGGTCACGTCGACGATCGTCGATCTCGGAGCGATGGGTATCGACGATCGACGAAAGTAGGCCTTCCTTGGATCCGAAGTGGTACTGGACGGCGGCGACATTTCGTTGTCCCGCTTCCCGCGCAATCTGGCGCAGGGGGACGCGGTCGAACCCCTCGCTTGCGAAGAGTTGCTCCGCAACAGCTTGGATCTTCGACCGCGTCGCTTCCGGCGCGGCGCTTGGCCGAGCGCTCACTAGCGAAGAGCTCCCAGCGCCTCTTCCGTTTGGCCGATTCGCAGACTCAGCCAATCAATCTCGTAGGTGTTATTGAAGGTCGCCTTGGCCTCATCTCGTAGACTGGACAGCGCCGCGATCCGTGTCTCGAGTGCGAGGCGGTGCTGTGCGTTGCCGGCGAGGGCGACTTCGAGCAAGTGAAGCGCTTCGAGGTCGCGTCCTTCCGCCACGTGAGACGCAGCGCTCTTTGCGAGGGCATCGACTCCCGCGAGGCCCGCAAGCTCCGCGGCAACGGCGGTATGCGGAACATTGTAGAGCTCCGTTGTGGAGTTGAACTGGAACCACGTCGCGTAGTACTGCCAAATGCTCTTGACCGCCCAGGAGACTCGGCCATGGATCTGGGTCACCGAGAGTTCGGGGGGAAGCACAATCTCTTCCATCAGCTGATTCATGGACTTGCCGGCGTTCATTCCGGCGATGACAGCATCGTGCACATAGCGGACCGCATCACGCATCGTGACGAGTCCTTCGCGGATTTTTTCCTTGCCGACGATCGGGTCTTGGTGGCTCGGGACGATCATCTCGGGTTCGAGGGCGATGACCTGTTCCAGCGAGCGGATGTATTCGATCGGCTTTCGGACTTTCTCGCCGCGCATAGTGAAGACGTTCGGGAACTGAGGGAAGTTCGGGCCGAAGAAGTCTCCGGAGAAGAAGATTTTCTGATCGGGTAGCCAGAGCGTTAGGTTGTCCGCGCCCTCGGCACCCGGCGTCGGGAGAACCTCGAAGCGAACGCCACCCTGTTCGAATTTTAGAATGTCGGGTTCGTTGACGAGCAGTGTCGGGACGACATCGCCGTAAGCGAACATTCCGCTCTTAGGCGGGGACTCCGGCATGAAGGGGAAGAGCATGCGGTTGCGGGTCCAGAGAAAGTCCTCGAGTTCCTTCAAGTAACGCTGCTCTTCGGGGTATTCGAAATGGGCAACAATCTCGGTGTCGTCTTCGGTCCAGAAGCGTGTGCCGCCCGCATGATCCTGATGCGAGTGGCTCAGGATCACATGCGTGATCGGTCCTTCGGGCAGCGCTTCTCCAAGGAGTCGACGCTGCTTCGCGGCTTGAGTGGCTAGTCCTGTGTCGTAGACGACATGTCCTTCGGAGGTCGCGATGACTTGCGTGTTTCCAACGCCGCGTGCCTGATAGACGTTGTCCGCGAGCTTTCGAACTTCGATCGGGATCGAGATGAAGTCGCGGGAGTGGGTGTCGCCCCCGCTTTCGGTATTGGATGCGATGACCCGCGCCGCGACGTCGCCCGCGAGCTCGCCCGCGCGAAGTTCAGCAGCGCGTTTGGCGTCGACGGAGGTCGACAATACGAGAACGATCAACCCGACACCGACGAGTGCGGCGATCAGAAAATTTCGAGGGCGGAATAGGCCGGGGGAATCGGACATGAGGAGCCTCCTGGTTTGCGGAAGTGGCAAGTTTAATACGGGTGTTTTAATTCAGCAAGGCTGCGATCGAGTGATCCAGGGCGTGCGCCGGTGCTAGGGTTATCGCTTCAAATTCTGAAGGAGAATCCCCATGCCCGGTCGCTTCAATCACATGGAACTCACACTGCCTGACGGAGAACTCAACGCGAATAGAAAAGAGATCGCGGAGTTCTACGGAAATCTCTTCGGTTGGGACTCGATCGATGTCCCGATCCTCGGTCAGACGGGGCTCCTGCTCCGCACGGATCCCGAGACGAGCCAGTTCATTCTCGTGACAGAGCAGAGCAAGCACATTAACAGTCCCGGCTACGACCATCTGGGGATCATCTATGACACCCGTTCCGAGGTCGACGCGATCTTCGAGAAGACGAAGACGTGGCAGGCAGGGGACGAGCGTGTCCGGATCAAAGAGTACGAGGACCTGGTGACCGGGAATGTGACGACCCACGCCTTCTACGTGCGGCATCTATTGCCGATCTGGTTCGACGTTCAGTGCCAGGAATTCGAAGAGGGAACCGAGCCGCCGCGGGCCTGGCAGTTCGCATAGGGCTGGTCTGACCCTGTGGTGCGTGTAGGGCGCGTCTCGGGGGCTCAGGTCGGCAACGAACGCGCAAGTTCGACACCGGAGACAAAGCTGTCACGCGGACAAAAGCCGGGTGCAGCGTCGCGCCGCAGTGTGGCAGAGTACTTGTGCGGACGAAGTCCCAGATACTGATGTGGCCGTCGCGCGTCTCGAATGAGTCAGCAATCGAAGCAAACATAAGGAAGCGCCAATATGTTGGACGTAGTCATTAAGGGTGGAACGATCGTCGATGGAACTGGCGGTCCCTCGCAACAAGCGGATCTCGGAATTCGAGACGGTCGCATCGTTGCCGTCGGTGCAATCGACGAGGAAGCAACGCAGACCATCGACGCTTCTGGAAAAATCGTTTCCCCTGGCTTCGTCGATGTGCACACGCATTACGACGCGCAGGCTTTCTGGGACGGAACGTTGTCCCCGTCTCCCTATCATGGCGTGACTAGCGTCGTCGGCGGGAACTGTGGCTTCTCGATCGCGCCCCTCGCGCCTGGCGCGGGCGAGTACCTAATGAAGATGCTCTCGCGCGTTGAAGGCATGCCGCTTGAAGCTCTTGAAGAGGGTGTCCCGTGGAGCTGGGAAAGCTTCGGCGAATACCTCGGATTACTCGACGGCAAACTCTCCGTAAATGCCGGCTTCATGGTCGGGCATTCTGCGATTCGTCGCAGTGTGATGGGCGAGCGCGCGATCGGCCACGAAGCCAATGAAGAAGAGCTTGCCGGGATGGTTGAGCTGCTTCGGGCCTCCCTCTCGGAAGGCGGAATGGGCTTCTCCTCCACCGTCTCTTCGACGCATAACGACTTTGATGGAAACCCGGTGCCGTCGCGGCATGCTTCGAAGGAAGAGATGCTGACCCTGGCGCGTCAGGTGCGCGACTTCGAAGGGACGACCGTCGAGTTCTTGCCGGGAGTTGGATGGGGCGAAGAGGAAGCCAACTATATGGCTGACATTTCGCTGGCCGCGAATCGACCGGTCAACTGGAACGTCCTGGTTCCGAACTCCCAAAATATCCAGCACGCGATGGATCAGCTGGCGGCGACGGACATCGCCCGCGCGCGCGGCGCTGAGGTGATCGCTCTGACGGTCCCGCAGCCGATGACGATTCGAATCAATCTGGATTCGGGATTCGTGTTCGACGCGCTGCATAACTGGGCGCCCTTCTTTAAGAAGACCAAGGCGGAGAAGGTCGAGTTCCTGAGTGATCCGGTGCGGCGCAAGAAATTTGGTGAGGATGCGCAGAACCCCGAGTCGCCTATGCATATGCTGGCCAACTGGGACTTCTTCACGATCGACCAAGCTCAGAAGGATTCCCTTAAGCAGTACTGCGGACGACGCATAGGCGAGATTGCCGAGGAAATGGGCAAGACTTCCTTTGATACGTTGATCGATATCGCGATCGAAGATGATCTTCAGACCTACTTCATGCCGCCGACGATGGGCGAGGATGATGAGACATGGAAGATGCGAGGGGAACTTTGGCACGATGACCGCACGATCATCGGGGCTTCGGACGCCGGCGCACATCTCGACATGATCGATACCTTCGCGTTCTCTACCCAGGTGCTAGGCGAGGGCGTTCGGAAGCGGAAGCTGATCACGATGGAGGAGGCCGTTCGCCAATTGACCGATGTGCCGGCGAGCCTTTATGGGCTCCGAGAGCGCGGTCGTTTGGAAGTGGGCTTCCATGCGGACGTCGTTGTGTTTGATGCCGACGAAGTTGGCCTCGGCGAGACGTATACGAAATTCGATCTTCCGGCCGGAGCCGGACGACTCTATGCCGATGCAAACGGGATAGAGCATGTCTTTACGAATGGCGTTGAGATCATTCGTCAGGGCGAAGACACCGGAGCGCGACCGGGTACGGTCTTCCGGAGTGGTCGCGATACGCGGACAGTCGAACTGCCCGGCGGAAAGGACGCGTAACGATGGGACTCCGTGAGTGGATGAAGCCGAGGTTTCAGGATCTGGCCATGCGCCAG
Source organism: Myxococcota bacterium (assembly GCA_041440805.1). Lineage (GTDB taxonomy): Bacteria > Myxococcota_A > UBA9160 > UBA9160 > UBA4427 > UBA4427. Next base: position 150,563 of record JASDVF010000077.1, read on the forward strand.
ATGAATCACATGCGATCGGAAACGATCGAGGAAGCGGAGGGAGAGGTTCTCGAGGTCGGTTTCGGAACGGGTCTTAATCTCTCCTACTACGGTCCGGCAGTGAAGACGCTTGTCGGGCTCGATCCGATGGATGTCACGGAAGTCGAATCAGTTCAGGCGAGGATTCGCGGGGTGTCGTTTCCTATTGAGCGCAAGGCGCTTCGTGCGGATGGCGGATTGCCTTTTGATGCGGGTCGCTTTGATACGATCGTAACGACCTGGACGCTGTGCTCGATCCCTGAGGTCGATAAAGCGCTCAAAGAGATGCGCCGCGTGCTCAAGCCGGGGGGACGTTATGTCTTCATCGAGCATGGGAGAGCGGATGCGGACTCGACAGCGCGCTGGCAGGATCGTGTGAATCCGCTTTGGAATCGCATGTGCGATGGCTGCAATATTAATCGTAAGATCGATCGACTCGTCGAAGAGGGCGGTTTTGAGTTGGAGAGCCTCGACCGCTTTCGAGCGAAGGGCCCGGGGATCGTGGCGCAGATGTACAGGGGCGTGGCGACCCGAAACGGCTGACGCCCCCGCTTCAGGCGTTCGCATTCGACTGCCCAGAAGCTAGACTTCCCACCCCGCGCGAACGGGGCTTCTGCATTCGTTCCGAAGCCCTGCCGTCGCCGGCTCCCAACGTCGAGGACAAGTAATGAGCGACGACAAGAAGCAGGCCCTCGAGGCCGAAATACGCAGCTATGTCGGGAAGCCGATCGGACCCAAGGTCATCGGTCGCGATCCCGTCAACGAGCCCATGATTCGTCAGTGGTGCGACGCGATGGGAGAGAGCCATCCGGCCTACCTCGACGCGGATGCCGCCAAAGGGACGGTGCACGGCGAAATCGTGGCGCCGCCCACGATGCTCCAAGCCTGGATCATGGAAGGCTGGGACATGCACGAGGGCTATGACGAGCCCAAGAACGAGCAACACCGCCTGCATAAGCTCCTTGCCGACAACGGCTACACGGGCGTGCTCGGTACGAATACCGAAGAGAACTACACGCGGTATTTGAAGCTCGGCGAAACGGTGAAAGCGCTTACGGTGATCGATGAGATCTCTGAAGAGAAAGCGACCGGCGCGGGCATCGGATATTTCATCACAACAAAGACGGCCTTTGAGAACCAGGACGGCGAAGAGCTGGGCTCCATGAGTTTTCGGGTGCTGCGCTTCAAGCCGGCCAATCCGCAGCCGACCGCTTCCGCCTCAGGCGGCGAAGAAGCTGTCGCGCAAAAGCCATCGCGTATTAAGCCGCCTATGGGCCACGATAATGGCTGGTGGTGGGAGCGCGTCGCAGACGACGGTGTGATTCCGATTCAAAGATGCACGTCGTGTGAAAAGCTTCGCCACCCTCCGCGCCCCATGTGTGACGGGTGTGGCCATCAGGGCTTCGACTCGATCGACGCAAGCGGCAAGGCGACTCTGACTACCTATACGGTCGTGCACTATCCCCAATTCCCCGGGTACGAGTATCCGATCATTTCGATCATCGTCGACCTCGAAGAGGGCGAGCGCATGGCGTCGAGCCTGATCGATTGCGAGCGTGAGGACGTGAAAATTGGGATGGCACTCGAAGCGGTGATTCACGAAGACGACGACGGGTTCAAGATTCCGTTGTTCAAGCCGGCCTCCTGAACGGCAAGCGCGAGAGCGGAGGAAGCGAGACATGACGACATTGAAAGCGAATGAACTTGAGGCGGGGCAGGCGCTGCCCGATCTCGATTTTGAGACGACAACCACAGTCATAGCCGGCGGAGCGATTGCTTCGCGCGACTACACGCCCGTTCACCATGACAAGGCTGCCGCAATTTCCCAAGGTCTTCCCGATATGTTCATGAATATTCTGACCACTCAGGGAATTTGCAGTCGTTATGTGACGGACTGGGCTGGACCGGATGCGATCGTGACTCGCGTAAAGACGAAGTTGGGTGGCCCGAACATGCCCGGCGATACGCTGAAGATTCGAGGCAAGGTTTTGTCTACTGATGGCGATGCTGCCGAGATTGAAGTCACAGGAAATAACGCCTGGGGCAATCATGTGACGGCCACGTTTAGCTTGCGACTGCCGGCCTAGCACGGCGGGTAGCACTGCGTATTTTTTCGATTCCATCTGCCTGATGGCAGGTGTGAATAACTCGAAACCGCGAATTCGCTGTTTCGGATGTTCGAGAATTCACAAGGTTCCGAGCGACCTGCTTCGGGGCTGTCCCGCAAGGGACCATGGGATTAAGGGAGAAGGCAATATGCCGACGACACTCCATAACGAAGCCGCGATCGCGGGTATCGGCCAGACCGCTTATTCGAAGAACTCCGGTGTCTCGGAGCTGCAGCTGGCGACGGAAGCGGTTCGCGCCGCGATTGATGACGCTGGCATTCATCCCTCTGAAGTCGATGGGCTCGTGACTTATACGATGGATTCGAGCGACGAAGTTGAAGTCGCGCGGACCGTCGGAATCGGCGACATGACTTATTGGAGCCAGGTGAACTACGGCGGTGGTGCCGCGGTCGGCCTGATTACTCATGCCGCAATGGCCGTCGCCACGGGCCAGGCAAAGAACGTCGTTGTCTACCGCGCGCTCAATGGCCGATCAGGCCAACGCATGGGGCAGGGCGTCTCCGGCAACATCATCTCCAGCGACTTGATTCATTGGTCTTGGTACATGCCTTTCGGTCTGCTCACTCCTGCTTCTTGGATCGCACTCCAGGCGAACCTGTACATGGAGAAATACGGCGCGACGTCCGAACACCTCGCGCATGTCGCCATTACGCAAAGAATGCACGCCCAGAACAACCCGAATGCCGCCATGTACGGCAAGCCCATGACGATGGACGACTACATGAATTCAAGGATGGTCTGTGAGCCGCTTCGACTCTTTGATTGCTGCCAGGAAGACGATGGCGGCGTGGCGCTCTTGATCACGACGCCCGAGCGCGCGAAGGATATGAAGCAAAAGCCCGCCGTCATGCGAGCCGTAACGCAGGCCTCATTCGAAGGGCAGGAGCAGATGACTAGCTTCTATCGCGATGATCTGGCGGCGCTTCCTGAGATGGAACTCGCAGCGAAGATCGTCTACGAAATGAGCGGTCTCGGCCCGAAGGACATTGACGCATCCTGCCTCTACGACGCATTTACGCCAGAGATCTTGATGCAGCTCGAAGCGTTTGGATTCTGTGGCAAGGGCGAAGCGAAAGACTTCGTGACCGCCGACTCGCTGACGATCGGTGGCGCACTTCCGAATAACACCCATGGCGGCCTACTCTCAGAGGCCTACATGCACGGCGTAAACAATATTGTAGAGGGCGTTCGCTTGATCCGCGGCGAGAGCTGTAATCAGCCCGAAGACGTCGAGCACGTCCTCGTGACGAGCGGTGTCGGCGTCCCGACGGGCGCGGTGATCTTCGGCCAGGCGTAAGGGTCTTCCGGCAGGCATAACGTCCCGCCAGTCGCTCAGGGCAGCTTAAGAGTCATGCTTACCGCGTACGTGACCGCGCCGAGCGACCAGTGGCGGTGGCTAGACCTCCCGAGCCTCCGATGCTCTTAAGGCGTCAGGCGACTAACGATGCGGTGCCGCGTCTTTCTCTAGAGGGCTACCAAGCGCCGTCTTGCCATCGCAAGTACGAACCGTGCGATTGAGCTCTTCGAGAATGGGTGTGCAAAATGTAATTCGCCCGGTGAGTTTCTCGTCCCGGGTCGTACAGAGTGCCAAGGCCGCTTCGGCCATGGCTTCGCGACTCTCGGCAACTGCGAGTGCGTCGTCAGGGACGACGCCAAGGGCTTCGGTTCCTTCGGTCGGCACCGCTCCGACGGGCGCCATAGAATTCACCCAGATGCCGTTTTGATGGACCGCCGCCGCGAGTCCTGCCGTAAAGCGCTCGAGTGCCGCCTTGGTCGACCCGTAGAGAATCGAAAGCCCGTCAAATTCTTTGAAGCTGGACTGAACGGGGAGGGTCGAGGTGGCGGAGGAAATGTTGAGAATCCATCCCTCGCCGCGCTCCACCATACTCGGAACGACCAGCTGCGAAAGACGCCAGGGTGCGTAGAAGTTGACGTCGTTTGCGATTCGGAAACGTTTTTCGCCGACCTTCGTGAAGGGCAAATAGAACGCCGCGGCTGCGTTGTTGACGAGGATATCGATCGGGCCGAGTTCGGACACGGTCTGCTCGACGAGGCGATCGAGGCCCGCGCTGTCTGCGAGGTCGGCAGCAATCGGAAATGCGGTGCCTCCGTAGGACTCGATCACTTTTGCTGTCTGAACGAGGCTGCCTTCGAGGTGAGCATGTTTCTCCATCGTTCGCGCGGCGATCGCAACCCGTGCGCCCTCGGCTCCGAATCGTTTGGCGATTGCTGCTCCGATACCACGGCTCGCGCCGGTCACGAGTACGACTTTGCCTTCGAGTTCACCCACGATGTATTCCTTTCACTCCGGTGAGCTGATGACTACCGGATCGTATTTCGTCTTCTGTCGGTCAATATTGCGAGCGCTTGCTCAGCCAATCAATGGAGCGAGTCTCGCGATCACAGCCTCGGCCTCGGTCATCGTCTTGTCGACGATTTCCTGGCACGAAAGAATGTCGTTGATCGCGCCTGCACCTTGACCGCAGGGCATCGCATGTCGATCGGGCTCGATTCCCTCGGTAGCGCCGCCAAGGGCACTCATCGTTCCCTCCTGCATAGAGGAATACATCTGTTCGGGGAAGCGCAGAATCGAATCCGGATCTCGCTCGCGGCCCCGGATGTATTCGTTTGCAATCACGCGCATCGGCTTCCCTGAATAACATCGGGTGATGACCGTTTCATCGCTGCCCGTGGACCCGATCTGCTTCTTGTAAGAATCGGCGGCTCGCGCTTCGTGGGAGGCGATGAAGCGGGTACCCATCCACGCCCCCTGGGCGCCGAAAGCGAGGCAAGCAGCCAGGCCGCGACCGTCGACTATGCTCCCTGCGCCTAGCACGGGAATTTCGACGGCATCAACGATCTGCGGGATGAGCGCCATTCCAGCGACACGTCCGGTGTGGCCGCCCGCCTCGGTGCCTTGGGCGATGACGACGTCGCAACCGGCTTCTTCCGCAGCTACGGCGTGTGAGACCTTGCCGCACATGCTCATGACCAAGAGGCCGGCGTCGTGGCATTTCTGAACCACCGGACCGGGGACGCCGAGACCTGCAATGAAAGCGGAGGCCCCTTCTTCGATCACGACGTCAATGGCTTCCATCATCTGGTCGGGGATTGCGGCGAGAAGGTCGACGCCGAAGGGCTTGTCGGTCAGTTCCCGCACGCGACGCATCTCTTGCCGAATGCCGTCCGGAGTTTCGGCAACCATGCCGAGGGTTCCGTAGCCACCGGCTTCAGAAACAGCGGCGCATACGTCGGCGTAGGCGACGCCGCCCATGCCTGCGAGGAGGATGGGCACGTCGATGTGGAGGAGGTCGCAGATCGGGGTCTTTATCGTCATTGTCCGACGGTAACCCAGTCGAATCGGCCTGGAAGCCCGGAGGCATAGGCGAGCCGGACTTTACAATGGTGTAGGATCGAAGCGAAATATTCCCGCATGTACTGCCGCATTTCCGGCGGCGGCCTGCTGACTAGAAGGAGACCGCATGGCAGCGAAACAACCCCGTCCCGAACAGCTTCAGGCTTTGGTTGAGAAGAAGCCTGAAGGCTCGCTTTATATGTTGAACCTGCTGAAGTTCCGTGAGAAAGCAGCGTACGCGGATGGGCGCGAGACAAACCTTACGGGACAAGAAGCCTACGGCGTTTACGGAGCCGCCGTTCGTGAGATCATCGAAGGCTTCGGCGGAGAGATGCTATTCGGCGGACTCGCGAATGTCCTTTTGATTGGGGACGGGGAACTCGAATGGGATCAGGTCGCGATTGTGCGGTACCCGTCTTTCGACCATTTCAGCAACATGACCCAGAGCGAAGGCTACCAGGAAATTCACGTCCATCGTGACGCGGGACTTGATCACCAGATTCTTGTCAACTGCCTCGATCAAGAGCAAGCGGTCGCCGCCATAAAGGCAGCCGCAAAGCGCTAGTCGGCGCTTCGGGCCGAATAGCGAAGCGGAACGCTTTCGAGTCGATTGACCATGACATGAGGAAGCCAGCTCGGTTCTTCCGTGAGTTCGATCTCATCACAATGTTCAACAAGCGCGGCCATCGCCTCCTGGATCTCTGCCCGTGCCAAAGCTTGGCCGAGACAAAAATGCTCGCCCATGCTGAAAGTGAGGGACCAGATCCGGGCATCGCGCGTGATATCGAAGCGATTCGGATCGTCCCATCTCGACGGATCGCGATTGGGGCCGCCTATGAGGATACTGATCGGCTCGCCTTCCTTGAAGTCCAGTCCGTAGGCCGAATGACTGTGCTTGGCTTTTTTGCCAGCGGCGTAGAAGCCTGGCCGATGGCGGATGACCTCTTCGGCTGCGCTCTTTTTGAATCGCTCCGGATCGCGGCGTAGGAGCGCTGCCTGTTCGGGGTGGCGGGCGAGTTCATAGATGCCGCTCGCGATGACGCTCGCGGTTGTTTCGATAGCGCCACCGAAGATATTGGTGAAGAGCACGATGAGTTCATCATGACTGAGGCGATCGCCACCTTCCTCCGCCTGAATCAGTGCAGTGAGAAGATCGTCTCGAGGCTCTTCGCGCCGTTGCTCGTAAAGGCCGCCCACAAATTCCATGATCGTCGCGAACATGTCGTTCGCCTTGTCTCGGATCTCCTGGGTCACTTTCGGGCCGAAAGCATCAGCGGAACCCGCGCCCATCTTTTGGGCGATCGTCGCGGCTTCGGACATTTCGATGCCCAGAAAGTCGACGATCGTGAGGAAGGGGAGGCGTGTCGCGAATTGCGTCCGCGCTTCGAGTTCGCCTTTTTCGTCCCCGGCGCGAAGCAGGTTATGGGCATGGCCTCGAATTCGTTCACGGAGTCCGTCGACTGACCTGTGCGTGAGCGCGCGACTAACAAGGGCGCGGATTCGTGCATGGTCCGCGCCGTTTAGCGCGCCGATTGAGTGCCGCCGCCATTCATAGAGGGCATCGCCGGGTCGAAATCCGCGTCGCTCAATATATTCGAGGCCTTCGTTCTCAAAGGCATCGCCCTTAAGGAGATCCTCCGCGTCTTCCCACCGCAAGATGGCCTTTTGGCCGGCGTCGGTGACGCCCGTTCTATGTGTATCTCGAATGCGGCCGAGGGTCGGGTACGGGTCTTGCCACCAGGTTGGATCTTCAAGTGGGATGATTACGTCCTGCTCCGACATCGGTGCGTCCTCGTTGGCTATGCGATCGACTGGATCGGTCGCAGCGACTTCGAAGGGACGCTTCGGAATGATTCCTGCCGCACGCAGTACGCCGCGGCCCGCCGAGAGGCGTCCGCCTCAACCTGTATAATGGCGAGGTGCAAGGTCGACTGCCAGTGCGCCTGAGGCGATTCGTTCGATCTTCCGTCGCCGCTCAGTCGGCTTTTCGTCGACTGTCTATGGCGTCTTCGTCAGCTCTCATGGGCGCTCCGCACTCTTGAACGCTTGACTATGCAGGACAGCAGATCGCGTCGTACCGCCCGCCTCGTGCTTACGGTGTGTCCAGGGCGCCGGCTTGCTTCGGCTTAACGCATCCCTTCGGAGATTTCTCCGCGAAGAGATTTATGAGCGAGGCGATCGAGTTCGCCGGAGAAGCGAGATCGATCGCGATTGGACATAGGAGCCGGACCGCCTGTAGAGATTCCAGTTTCACGGATGGAGGCTTTGATCTCACGGCTGGCGAGGGCGCCGCCGATCGCGTCTGGCGTAAACTCTCGGCCGTGTGTGCCTAGGGCGAAGGCTCCGACGGCGAGGCAGCGAGCGGCGAGCGGGATGTCCGCAGTAATAACGATGTCCCCGGCGCGGATTTCATCCGCAATCCAATCGTCGGCAACGTCCGGACCGTCTTCAACGACGACCATCTCGACGCCAAGATCGCGAGGAACATTGATGCGCTGGTTCGCGACGACGACGACAGCGAGGCCGAGGCGTGCGGCGACCGCGTAGACCTCGTCCTTCACAGGGCATGCATCACCATCGACAAAAATTTCGCTCATCTGAATTTCACCTAGCGTCCGGCCCGAATAAAGAGGAAGTCGCTGCCTTTTTCTCCGGCCTTGCGAATATCCGTGGGCGCCGGCGTCTGGTCTACTGCGAGCATCGCAGGACGACGGATCTTAGAATAGAGCTTCGTCGAGTCGAGTACGCCTTCATTCGCGCACAGGTCGTTACGAAAGTGCCGAGCGAAGGCGGTGCGCTCTCTACGCCGCCACCATCCGCGAGAGGCTCTAGGCCGGCGGAAGAGAGCACTATTCGAGCTTGTTGGCCGGCGACTCGACTTCGGTAGTCAGGCGACTGCACATCTCGTTTGATGCCGTGGGTCAGGCTTCCCGAACAACAATGATCGGCGACGATTATGAGCCATTATTAGAGCGGTAAGAAAAATAGCGAGCACGAAAAATAAGCAGTGACGTGCGCGCTCATCAACGTGCGCTCGCCTGAAGGCAAAGAGAGAGTTCTGTTCCGAGTGGAGGTGATCGGACATGGCGCGTTCTTGGTTAGAATGCGGTTTGAGGGAGTGCCTTGCTCTTACGATCGGGTTCCTAAGAGATCAGGAGGTCGAGGCCTCTTCTGCGTCCCCGGCTCCCGAAGCGCCGCATTCGATCGGGCGCTCCCAAGTGTCGCCCTTGGGAAGCTTGCCCATGAGCAACGGAACCATTCGAGACAGGTCGCTCGGGTTGGTGCCCGCTCGAGGGATTCTCGTCGGAGGGGAGAGGATCTCAGAATTGGCATCAATGACTGCTTCGATTCCCCACATCCCGCGCCCTTCCTCGCTCGCCCAGCCGTAGCGAACATCCTCGATCCGGACATGGGTTTTGCCGCCGGGCTGGGGATGTACCAGGGCGATCGTATCACCATCAGCGAACCATTCGAGGAGTTCGCCCTCCCAGCTCTTTCGAAGTGCGAGACTGCTTGGATCCGTTAGGCGTCGATCGTGTCGGTGCCAAACCGGGCAGGTCGATTCCTGCCAGCTATGGAGACCTACGAACATAGCGTCGGGCGTTCGGACCACGAAGCTGCGTAACCAAGGTTGGAAGATCGTGGGGTAGGCGCGTACGCGTTCGATCGTGGTGGCATAGGGCGCTAGGCGCAAGCGAAGATCGTTTTCGATCCATTGATTGATTGCGAGACCCGCGGCTAAGTAGATCGTTGATAGGCCCAAGCCCGTGAGAAGTCCTCGGCGTCTCGTTTTAGGAGAGAGGCTGCGCCAAGCGGCGCACAAAACGCCGGCGCCTAATAGGAGAGAATAGAAGGGGTCTACGATTGCAACGCCGTTCCAAGCGAAGCGGTCTCGTACGAAGGGCGCAAAAAACTGCGTGCCATACGCCGTGAAGCCATCCAGAAGAGGGTGGGTCACGAGGGCGACTATGCAGAGTCGGATCCACCCTGGCAGAGTGTCGCCCCGGCCCATGTCCCGCCATCGCCAGAGAATCCATCCGAGCAGCGGTCCTAAAACGAAGCCGAACCAAAGGGAGTGAGTGGTGCCACGATGGTAGAGCCATGCGCCGTAGCCGTCTCGCAGAGGGCCGAGGAGCACGTCGAGGTCTGGCGACATTCCGATGATGGCGCCCCAGCCGAGTGCGCGCCCGCGCAGAGCGCGACCGGCCACGAGTTCTGCAGTGGCCGCGCCGAGAAGCGCTTGGGTTATTGGCTCCAAGGGAGCCCCTGCGTCGCCGGAATACTTGCCACGCCTTCATAAGCCAGCGCGAGGCGGGTGAGGTGGACGTGGGACGTGGGCCTGGGCATGCGAACTCCTTGCGGGCGCCGCTTTCCGCCCGCTTACGGTGGAACGTCACGCGTCGACTACTTGAGAGTAAATTCGCCGACCACAGAGCCCGTGGCAAGCAGGTGCAAGGTGCTCATGATCTGTCTAGGATCCGGACTCCCCAGAATATGAGGCAAAGAGACCATGAGTAAGATCGAAGGCAAGCGAATCCTGATCACCGGACCGGCGGGTCAAATTGCATTCCCACTCGCCGCTCGGCTCGCGAAGGACAACGAAGTCTTTGGCGTCGCGCGCTTTAGTGATGCGGCTACGCGTGAGCGATGTGAAGCGGCGGGAATCAAGACCGCGGCAGTCGATCTGGTGTCACCGGATTGGTCAAAGACCCCCGAGTCCGTGGACTTTGTCTTGCATCTCGCAGCCGCGATCGTTCCCGGCGAAGACTACGACGCGTCGATCGAGATCAACGCAGGCGGGACAGGCCATGTCATGTCGCGTTACCGGGATGCCAAGGCATGTCTGATGATGTCGACATGTGGTGTGTATGCGGCGCCACGCGATTATTCGGTCGGTGTGCTTGAGTCGGATCCGCTAGGCGGCACTCCGCAGCCCTATGCGCCGACCTACTGTGTTTCCAAGATTTCCCAGGAAGCGGTTGGTAAATTCGCCGCGTTAGAATTCGGCCTTCCGACGACCATCGCGCGCATGAACGCCGCGTACGGAGACAATGGCGGCTTCCCTGCCATGGTCGTGAACATGATCCTCGGCGGCGTAACGATCCCCGTGATGCCGCCGGACGCAGGCGACATCTGTACGCCTATTCATGAAGACGACATCTATGATCAGACGTCAGGCCTGCTCGAAGCTGCGGGCGTGCCTGCAACGATCGTGAATTGGGGCGGAGACGAGGGTGTTCCGGTGCCGGACCTTGTCGCCTATATCGCAAAGAAAATCGGGCGAGAGGGAAAGGTCGCGGCCGGGCCGGATGGGATTCATCAGTACTGGCTCGATCCCGCCAAGCGCATCAAGCTCGCAGGAGCCTGCAAGGTCACGTGGCAAGAGGGCGTTGATCGGATGATCGCGGCGCGGCATCCCGAGCTACTCGATTAGGCGTTCGTCTTTGGGAGTTGAGAGTAGGGTGGCTCCGCTCAGTCCTTCCAGTCCCGCGCCATCTTGATGAGGCCGTCTTCAAAGGAGAAGTCGAATTCCTGCGAGTCGGGGAGTCCGGCGGACTGGTACCAGCGCCAGGTTCGTTCGACGGCGGCGGGGAAGGTCAGTTCCGGTTCCCAGCCAACGTCGCGCCGAAGCTTGTCGACGGAGAAGAGCGTGCTCCGATCCCAATAGTGAATGTTGGGCGCGATCTGCTGCACAAGCATCGTCAGCATGAAGCGGTTGATCTCGACCTGCGAAATGCCTGAAGCCGCGCGGATATCCGCTTTCGATTCGGTCTTAGGGAGCTCGACTTCGATGTCGCCGCGCCAGAGCTGATCCATCATCTTGGCGGGGATGAAGACCTTCTCGACTTCCTTGCCAAGTAAGCCGGCGAAGACGTCGACGTAGCCTTCCTGCGTGAAGTAGTCGTTGCCTGTTAGGTTGTAGCGCTGGCCGTACGTGACGGGCTTGCAGAGCATCATGCGAAGAGCCCGCGCTTGATCGTCTGCGTGCCCGACTTGTTGGATCGTGCGACCATTGCCGGGAATCAGGATCGGGCGGTCTCGCAGGATTCGCTGGAACATGCGCTGTTCGCGATCAGGAAGAATATTGCCCGCGCCCATGACCATGGAGAAGGGAACGATCGAGCAGGGGAAGCGATTCTCTCGCCACTCGCGAAGCAGGATGTCCTCGCAAAGGAGCTTGTTCCGTCCATAGGGATTCTGGGCATCGCCACGTTCGACGGGGTGCGCTTCGGTGATCGGGAAATGGTCGCTCTGCGCGTAGATGACGGTTGAACTAATGAAGACGTAATGATCGATTCGTCCACGGAATATATCGATCATCAGTTCGACGTCTTCAGGCAGATAGGCGCTGACATCGATGATCGCGTCGACATTGACGGAGCCGAGAATCTCTCGCATCTGATCGTGATTCGTGCGATCTGCGAAGACGCGTTCCACGCCGTGGGGCAGATCAGCCTTGGTTTGCCCTCGATTGAGGATCACGACTTGATGCCCGGTTCGCGCGAGCTCGTGAACGAGTGCGAGGCCGTTGAACTGGGTGCCGCCCATGACTAGAACTCTCATCGAGATCTTCCTTTCAATTTTGTCCGATATCCGATTCCGAGATGCCAGCAGGTTAATGCCGCACGTGCGTGGTGAGGTGATTGCCTCTGGGCCCTGCCGGAAACGAAGGGAGAGCATAACTCGCGAATCGGAGCGCGACGGAAGAATCCGGCTGGTTTGATGCGGCGCTTCCAGGCATCATGAGTGCGCCGGCCGAAGGCGAAATCCCGCGATCGCGGGGCGTTCGACTGAGAGCGGCAGGCAGACAAGGGAGAATTTTACGATGGCAGAATGGCCGATTCCGGATCAGGCACGCATGGACGAAATCTTTGAGTCTGTGAAGAACTGGGGGCGCTGGGGTGCGGAGGATGAAGCGGGCGCGCTCAACCTAATTACGCCTGAAGTGCGCCGCGCGGCATCTGCGTGCGTGCGTCACGGTCGGGCTATCAGCTGTTCGCGCAATATCCCTGTCGATCCGGCACCCGATAATCCGCACCCGGCGCTTCATATGATGGTCGCCGGCGGCGACGATTGTCTCGTGCCGGAAATCGGCCTCGAGTCGACATCGGACTTCGTTGGAATCGCGTTTCACGGAATGGCGAGCACGCACTTGGACGCCTTTTGTCATGTCCATCGAAAAGGCCAGATGTACAACGGCTATCCCGGAACCCTCGTGAAAAGCACCGGCGCGCTCAAGAACAGCGTCATGTGCGCGAAGGACGGAATCGTTACGCGTGGCGTCCTACTTGATATGCCGCGCGCGCTAGGTGTGCCCTGGATCGAACCGGGGCAAATGATCGACCCGGACCAGCTTGATGAAGCGGTGCAGAAGCAGGGCGGCGTGGAGGTTCGGGAAGGTGACTGTTTACTGATCTCTATGGGCCGCGACGCGCGTCGTGACGAGCTCGGGCCGTGGAGCCCTATGGATCCGGGCATGCCCGGACTTCATCCTGAATGTGTGCCGTGGCTACATGAGCGCAGTGTTTCGGTCCTGGGTTCGGACGTCGTGTCTGATGTGATTCCGCTTCCGGCGATCGAGGGATGGGGCATGCCCATTCACGAATGCACGCTCGTCGCGATGGGCGTGCATCTTTTGGATAATCTCGATCTCAGCGGCCTGATGGCTGCGTGCGATGAACTCTCGCAGTGGGAGTTTCAACTGACGGTCGCACCGCTTCGAATCGAGCGGGGGACCGGATCGCCGGTCAATCCGATCGCGCTTTTGTAACGGGCTTTACAACAGGCGTGCGCGGATCGAATCGAGTGGCTGCGCCTTCGCTTCATCAGCCCTCGAGCCTAGGACGGCTTACCGCACTGTCTATTCTGCGTAGTGCTTCATCACCGTCTCAGCAAAGAGTTGAGCCGGCTCGCGGGTATCGCGTCCGAAGAACTCCATCACGAAGAAGCTGATGCCGAGGGCGCGGTGGCGTTCGATGCCTTCGATCACGCGGTCTGGGGAGCCCCAGATTCCGTGTTCTTCGAGGGCGCCGCCCATGTGGCCGCCGTAGATCTTCTTGGCCTTTTCGAGGCCCGCCTTGCCTGCTGCGTCGTCCTCGCCGATCACGACGACGCATTGCTGTGAGCGTTCGATCGTGGCGGGGTCGCGTCCGGCTTCTTCACAGCGTTTGTTAAGCGCTTCGATCTTTTGGGGGAGCTGGGCCTGGGCGACGGCCATGTTATTCCAGGTGTCGGCGTGTCGGGCGGCTATGGCCATGGTGACCTTTTCGCCGCCGCCGCCGATGAGAATCTCGGGGCATTTCTCGGGCTTGGGTTCGCAGACGGCTTCGTTGACCGAGAAGTACTGACCTTCGAAGGTGGCCTTCTCTTCGGTCCACATGCGCTTCATGACTTCGATCATTTCTTCGAGGGCACGGAGGCGTTCGCGAGGACCGGGGAACTGACAGCCGGTCTGCTCGAACTCCGGCGGGAACCAGCCGGCGCCGAGTCCGGCGATGACGCGGCCGGGGGCGATTTGGTCGATGGTCGCGATCTGCTTGGCGAGGACCGCTGGGTTTCGGAAAAAGGGCGGCGTTACGAGGGTGCCGAGCTTTGCTTGCTTCGTAATCGCGGCGATCGCGGAGAGTAGGGTCCAGCCCTCAAGAATGGGGAGCTGAGGCATGGGGACGCCGTAGAGATGATCACAAACCCAAAGTGAGTCGTATCCGAGACGGTCGAATTCGATCGCTGCGGCGCTGGCTTCCTGCCAGGAGCGCTTGATCTGGGGAAGGGTGACTCCAAAGCGGACGGGTCTGGACATGCGCGTCTCCAAGAGGATTGTGGGCCGAAGGACGCCCAAGATAGCGGGCCCGCGGGCGAACGATATCCTGCAAGCCATGGCGCTCTATGATCGACTGACAAAAGAGATCCGACAGGGGCCCACAGGCTCGAAAGTCGGCGCGTTCTTTGACCTCGACCAAACGATCCTCGCCGGATTCTCGGCGACCTCGTTTATGCGGGAGCGCTTGCTTAGCGGCCGCATGAGTCCCGAAGAAATGGCGGGTACGTTTCTAGGCACGCTCTCCTTTGGGATGGGGCGAACCGGGTTCTCGGCCCTAATGTCAGGAATGACCGCGACCTATCGCGGGCTCGCGGAGTCGACACTCGAAGAAGTAGGCGAAGAAGTTTTCGCGAAGCATCTCATTCGCCAGATCTATCCCGAATCCCGGGCCCTCGTCGAAGCTCATCAGCGGGCCGGTCATACCGTCGCCATCATCTCCTCGGCGACTCGCTACCAGGTTGAGCCCTTTGCCCGGGAGCTCGGCATTGATCTCGTGATGAACACTGAGCTTGAGGTGAAGGACGGCGTCTTTACCGGCGAGGTGATTCATCCAACTTGTTACGGCGAAGGCAAGGCCATCGCCGCGCGCCAAATTGCCGAGCAAGAGGGTGTCGACCTCGATGAGAGCTACTTTTATTCGGATAGTCACGAAGATATTCAGCTTCTCGAAGCGGTCGGTCGTCCGCGACCTCTGAATCCGAATCGTCAATTGGCACAGATCGCGAAAGAACGAAATTGGCCTGTTAGGCGATTTCGAAGTCGTGGAACGCCCAGCCTTGGGGATATTATTCGGACGGGGCTTAGCTATGCGAGTGTCGGTCCAGCGCTCGGTGCAGGGATTATCGCGGGACTCGTGAACGGTTCGTATCGCGAGGGGTTGAACGTATCCGGGGCGGTCTGGAGTGATCTTGCGACATCACTCGCCGGTATCGATCTGCGTGTGGAAGGCGAAGAGAACGCCTGGGCCCAGAGGCCTGCGGTCTTCATCTTTAACCATCAGAGTGCGCTCGATCCGATCTTGATGCTGAAGATTGTGCGACGCGACATGACCGGTGTCGGGAAGATGGAAATCAAGAACGATCCCGTGATGGGCCCGATCTTCGCTGCGGCGGGAGTGGTGTTTATTGACCGCGCCGGAATCACGGATGCCTCCGCAGCGAGGGAAGCGCTCGCGCCGGCGGTTCGTGCCCTTAAACAGGGCCGGTCGATCTCAATCGCGCCGGAAGGCACGCGTTCGACGACGGCGAAGCTTGGCGCCTTCAAGAAGGGGGCATTCCATCTCGCGATGCAGGCGGATGTGCCGATCGTCCCGATCGTCTTTAGGAATGTGCTCGACGCATTTCCGAAGAACGCACAGGTCGTTCGCCCCGCGACGATCGAGGCAATTGTACTGCCTCCGATCGACACCTCGGAATGGACGCTGGACACCCTCGAAGACGAGATCGACACGATTCGGAAGAGCTACCTCGAGATCCTTCATCAGGACTAGCTAGATGAAGGACCCGAGTAACGTTAGGCGCAGGTGGGTGCGACGGCTAAAGGTCGTAGACCAACCGCCCCTTATCGTCGCGATGTGCTTCCGCACGACCTTCAAGGCGCATGTGCTCGAGATGCGCGTAGGTCTCGCTCTCAGCCATGTCCCCCCAGCTGCGTTCTTTGAAGAGCCGCTTCATGAAGGCATTCACGTCCGCGCGACCGAGGTCATTTCCGATGTCCCTGATTTCATCAAGGCGTTCGTAGTGATGCTCTTTGATCGCCTGAGCTCGTCCCGCAAGGTCTGCAAAGGGATGGCCATGGGCGGGGAGGGCGAGTTCCACGTCACGAATCTCCCCGACACGATCGAGGGAGTAGAAGAATGACTTGAGCGGATCGGCGAGATACGAAACGCCTCCGATATGAGGCGTGATCGAAGGCAGCACGTGATCGCCCGACAGGAACGCGCCGGTCTCGGGGTCGTGAAGGCAGATATGGTCCGCCGTATGTCCGGGCGTGTGCTGCACGAACCATTCGCGTTTCGCGAGCTTGAGCACATCTCCGTGTTCGACGTGATGCGTGATCGGCGGAAGAAATTTGCTGCGACCGATCGTGGCCATTCTCATCCATCGCATACTGTCCTTAAGCGCCGCACGATCTGCGGGACCCTTCCAGGGCGCCGGCGTGTTGATACGCCTGAGAGCAGTCCAGATGCGGATGAGCGGATTCTGCATGCGACGTCGATCGCGTTCGAGCACTTCCATGTGCGCGACAAGGTCTGTGACGGAGGCTTCCGCGTGATGGTCGTCGTCACCGTGAACGTGCTGATGTGCGCCGGGGCCGGTGTGCTTATTCAAGTCGCCCGACGGACCACCGAAGTGGAAGGCTCTATGGGCCACGATGCGCGAGCCGAATTCTTTGTGCATGCGAACCGCGCCGCCGAAATGATCCGGGTGGGAATGCGTGATGATGACGGTGTGGACGTCTTTGGGTTTCAGGTCCGCCTGCTTAAGGCGCTGAAGGATCGCCTCCCAGGTGCTCTCACCCGGTAGCCCGGGATCAATCACGGTGGCGCCGTCATCATCCATCATCGCATACATGTTCACGTGCCCGAGTCCCGGGAGATGAATAGGGAGCTGCATGCGGAGAATGTCTTTGGCGACTTCGGTCACCTCGGTCGAGGCTTCTTCTTGTTCTTGTCGTTTAGGCTTACTCATTGACTCGACTGTAGTGCAGCTCTGGGCGGCGCGGGTAGAAACCGCGTCGCCCCGATTCAGCCCGAATGGAGGAGGGCAGAGGAGGTCTAGGCAATCAGGGCAGCGAAATTGTCGCGCATGACGCGCTGGACCGAATCGTCGTCGAGGCCCGCGAGCTCCTGGACGAATTCGATTGGTTCCGCGAGACCTTCCGGATGGGGATAATCTGAGCCATTCAGAACCTGACTGGCACCGATCGTATCGACGAGCCCGACCACATCATCTTCGTAGAAAGGAGCGACCCATACGTTCTGTCTGAAGGTTTCGGTTGGCGACATCGGCGGCGCACCGAAGCGCCACATGTCCTTGCTGTAGAGCCGGGCCAACTTTTCGAGCTTCCCGAGCATGGGAGCGACCCAGCCGGATCCGTATTCAATCGAGAGGACGCGGAGCTTGGGAAAACGGCCGAAGAGATTGTCCGCGATCAGCGAGACGACCGTGTCCATGACGGGCCGCTCGGTGAACGCGAGGAAGTACTCCATGAGGGAGTGGCGATGGGACGGCGGGGCGGGGCGTAGGCCCCAGGGCTTGCTGTACATCTCGCCGAAGGGGGTGTTCCCGATATGGAAGACGATGTTAAGGCCTGCTTCTTCGACGCGTGACCAGAAGGGGTCGAAGTAGGGATCGCCGGGTGCACGTCCGTCGACAGGGCCCGTCGTGAGGACGAGGAAGCGAGCTCCCGCCTTGATCAATCGCTCGAGTTCCACGACGGCTTCGTCGAGGTTGACTAACGTGAGCATGGGCGCGCCGAAGATTCGCCCGTCCTGGCCATACCCCCAGTCCTCTTCGAGCCAGCGATTGAAGGCTCGAACCGAGGGATACAGCGCTTCACGATGCTTAGGGGCTCTGAGTTGCGGCTCGATGCCGACACCGGTCGTCGGAAGCATGAGGCTTGATTCAACTCGCTGTTCGTCCATGCGTGCGAGGCGCGCTTTGGCGTCGACGAATTCAGGAACACTCAATCCATTAATAGGGTTGAGACTCGGGCTACCGCCTTCTTCCGTCGCCCCCTGCAGAAATGCCTTCATCATGCCGGGCGCGCCAATATTGTCGCCGGCGCCGACGCTAAAGAACTGGCATCGCTCGTCTCCGACATACATCCGGCCGGGCGTATCCGGGTTCGACCGGTCGATCCACATCGTCTTCTTCTTGAACCTCTCTTCGATGTGCCGCGAATAACAATCGTCAGGCTCGTAGTAGTGCTGGTCCGCGTCGTGAATCCAGTAGTCGAGGCTAGGCGTCTGCGTTCGTTGAGTCGTCGTCATGGGGGTCGAGTCTCCTTAGGTCGCGGGCGAGTAACGCGGCGCGCCGGAAGCGCATTGTTGGGTTCAGGAAATCTGAGCGGGGGCATCGAGTCCACCCGCAAGAAACGCGATCAAATCTTCGACGAGGGCTTCGCATGCCGCGGGGCCCTTTGCTCGCGCAAATTCCATCTCCGGGCCGGAGAGGGTTTCGAGCGCGGCCTGTACGCAAAAGCGCATGCGTCGTTGCTTTAGGTCGTCGGGAAGCTCGCTGAGCGCCGCGCCCACGACATCACCGAACCCGTACATCAGGGAACCGAAATGTTTGAGGGTCAAGTCTTGGACGAGCGGGCGATGGTCCGCGAAGGCACGGGCGAGCAGCCGCAGGTCCGTGGCGTCCGACTCGGGATCCTGTCTGTCATCGAAGTCAGCCCTGTCCAAAGGGCCCGGAATCAAAGGCCGGACGAAGAGGCCAGCGAGCTCTTCTGCCGAGACCGAGCGCTTGGACCTAAGCGTTTCGAGGAGGGCGCGACGGCGCGCCTGGACAGGCGTGAGCGCGCGGAGAATCACGGCTTCGAAGAGCCCTTCGCGGCTGCCGAAGTGGTAGTGAATCAGCGCTGAATTGACGCCGGCGGCGCGCGCGATGGCTCTAAGGGAGGCGCCACCAGAATCGGAGGCGGCGAAAAGCCGGGCGGCGGCGTCCAGAATTTTGTCTCGTGTTTCAGCGGCCATGGAGGGGAATTTACTTGAGCATTTGATTTAATCAAGTGATTAATACGAGTCGGAGCTAAGGATACTTCAGAGGCTCGGAATCGGGCTAGACTGCGCTCCGTTCGAATTGATGAACCACTGCCAAGCCCCTGTGATCAAAGGAGAATCCATGTCCATCGACCCCCGCACACCCGTTCTGGTGGGTGTTTCTGCAGTCGTCGAGCGCCCCGAGAACCCGGCTGACGCGGGTGAGCCGCTGGATTTGATGGAGCGGGCGCTTCGTGGCGCGGCTGCGGATGCTGGGAGCGAAGCGCTGCTCACGGAAGTGGACTCCATCTGGGCGACGCGTGGCTTCTGGGCCTACGCGGATCCCGGACGCATTCTCGCGGATCGTTTCGGAGCGAAGGATGTCCGAACGATTGTCGCGGAGATCGGAATTTTGCAATCGACCGTGCTTGGCCGGGCGGCGCAGTCGATCGTGAATGGAGATGCCGACGTCGTGATGATTGTCGGCGCGGAGGCCAAGGACCGGGCGGCGCGTCTGCAGCGGGCGGGGCAGGAGGTTCCTCTGACCGAACAGGTGGATGTCGAACCCGACGAGGTGTTAGTTCCCCATGCGGAGATTATGGGGCAGTTCGAGATCGATCTCGGACTCATCACGCCAACGATTCAGTACGCCATGATCGATAACGCGCTTCGCTTCCATGAAGGGCAGAGCATGGAGGATCATAAATCCGAACTCGGATCGCTCTGGGGTGGCTTCAATGAAGCGGCGGTCACAAATGAATCGGCCTGGAATCGGACGCCTATGACGCCGGAGGAAATCGTGACTCCGACGGAGGGCAATCGCATGCTCGCCTATCCGTACACGAAGTCGTTAGTTTCGCAGTGGAACGTGAATCAAGGCGCCGGGTTGGTCTTGTGTAGCTATGAGAAGGCGCAGGCTCTCGGCCTAGACGCTTCTGGCTTCGTGTATCCCCTCGCGGTTGTGGACTCTGAGCATATGGTCACCTTGAGCGAACGTCGGGACCTGTGGCGCTCGCCGGGATTCGAGCTCGCGGGTCGGCGTGCCTTTGAGCATGTTGGGCGTGAGCCGAGTGAAATTGAACTCTTCGAGTGTTACAGCTGTTTCCCTGCCGCCGTACGCACGCAGCAGCGCGCGTTCGGAATTCCTCTCGACCGTCGTGTGACGCAGACCGGCGGCATGACCTTCGGCGGGGGACCGTTGAATAATTTTGTACTCCAGAGCTGGGTCAAGATGGTTGAGCAGATGCGCGCGCAGCCGGGAAGTCACGGTGTTGTGACGGCGGTCTCAGGACTGATCACGAAGCAAGGCGTTACTGTTTTTGGCCCCGAGCCGAGCTGCCCCTTTCTTTATGACCAGGTCACCAAGGAAGCGGAGCAGGCCCTGCAGACGAAGGCGGTTGCTCGCGACGCGACCGGACGTGCACGAATCGTTGCGTACACGGTTTCTCACGACATGAACGCCGCGCACGGCGTGGCATTAGTCGCGGATTTTGAAGACGGGCGCCGGACGCTGCGCGTAGTGGATGATCCCGAGTGGATGGCACTCGGCGAGCGTGAAGAACTCTGCGGGCGGGAGATCGACGTGCTCGCGGATGGAACTGTCGCCTGGGCTTAGTTCGAAGGGCTAGACGACCGCGGCAATCCGCTCGATCGTCCAGAAAGCTGCGAGCGACCCCATTACGTAGACCGCGGCCCGCGTGGGGAGTGGGATGGGTAACTCGATTCGCCGCAGCACGGCAGCGGCAGCGAGGAGTCCTGCCACGAAGACGAGCTGTCCCAGTTCTATGCCCACATTGAATGAGAAGAGGGCCATCGGGATTTCGCCCTGGGGCAAGCCAACCTCGCGCAAAGCGCCGGCGAATCCCATTCCGTGAAGCAATCCGAAGAGCAGCGCCATGGGCCACGGATAGCGCCGCATGAGGGTTTCCTTGTCAGCATCGCGCGCCAGTTCGACGGCGAGCGCCAATACGCTTGCGGCGATCAAAACCTCGATCGGACCGGAGGGCAGATTGGCGTAGCCGAGTGCCGCGATGCTGAGAGTGACTGAATGACCGACCGTAAAGGCGGTGATGGTCTTCACGAGGGGCGAGAACGAGACGCATAACATGAAGAGGCCGAAGACGAAGAGCAGGTGATCGAAGCCAGAGAGGATATGATCGAAGCCGATGGTGAGATAGTCGACGAACACATCCGTGCGGCTGGCTTTCTCCGGCACGATCATCTCGGGTTCTCCGCGACGCAAGACTCTCTGGATGCGTCGGCCATCCGAGAGGCCTATGCGTACGAGGGTGTCGATCTTTGCGGGCCCCAGGCCGTCGATCCGAACCGGCTGGCCGACCAAGCCGGTCTTGCGACAGTCGATTGTCCACCGGACGAGTACAGCGACGCCTTGTTCTTCAATGTTGGCGCGAGTTGTTGGCGGGCAATTCGGAGGAAGAATGGGTTCGATGTTGCTGCCGGGCACGCTGAGTGAGGAGCGCTTCCACAGGACTTCGACCTGACCATCGGCCTGCTCTTCGAGCTGGAGGAGGGCGGGGGCGAGCGGATGAGCCTGAGCCGTTGTCGGTGTTATTGCGATCGTCGCAACGGCCGCAATCGTAGCCATCAGGAAGACGAGAGAACACGCGCCGAGGGCCGAAGCGACTGGCTTTCGGCGAGCGTGCGTTATGAAGAGGCGATCCAACGTCATCCGGGCTCCTGGGAAGAGAGTGCGTCTATGGGTTCGGAGATGCGTTCGACGACGACACGGTATTGCGTACGAAGCTCCGCGAGAAGTATGTTCAAGTTGACATCACGGCGTTGCTCTTCGAGCTGGAGTCGCAGCTTGTTGGCAACGCGCGTGAGAGGCGGGATTTCACCAGGGGTGCGCTCCGAGATGAAAATGAGGTGTGCACCGTAGGCGGAGACGATGGGGCCGGTCCATTCCCCCATTCCTAACGCGAAGGCCGATTCGCCGAAGCGGGCGCCAAAGGTTCGCTCGAGATCGTGCTGCGAACGATGTTCAAGGTGGTGCCCGAGTGGGAAGGGATCCCCTCGGCGAGGGCCTTCCTTGGATCCAATCTCTTCGTTCCTTAACATCGCGAGGAGATCGGCGGCCTGCGTATCCAGGTTCGCCCCGCGCTCGTCTCTGTTAAGGAAAGTATGTGCGAGTGTCAGGCGGTCGGGCGATCGCAGCGACTCTGCGAGTTCGCGGTACGAGCGCTCGATTTCTTCGTCGCTCGGTTCCTGGGCGGATGCGAGGGCCGAGCCGAGCAGCTTCATCTTCTGAACGAGAATGCGGCGCACCACGACGTCTTGCTGATGCAAACCCAGTTCGACGGCGCGAGCGAGCAAGCCGGGTGCGTCCTTCAGTTCAGTCTCGCCTTCAAGGAAGAGCATTTTCTGAATGAGTCGGGTCTGCACCCCGCCGTCGCGCTCGAGTAGGCCGCGTGCGACGGCTTCGCGGTAGAGGATCTCCTCGTCCGCCTCAGTCTCGATCATGCGGTCGACGTCTTCTGGAAGCGGCCGGCGGCCAGCTTGTTGAAGGAAGCCGCGTTCGAGCTCGATGAGCCGCTCCGCGTCGATCTTGATTTGGAAGTTGCGAGTCGCGGTCGCGTCTTCCCTAAGCCACGGCTGTGCGAGGTAAAGCGCGATGCCCAGGACTAGGAAATGAAGCAGCGGCGACCGAAGCAAGCGAGTCATCGGTTCAGTTGAACTCGATCATGACTTTGGCGCCCGCGTCAGGTGCCTTCGCAACGTCGAAGGCAGCCATGAAATCGTCCATGCCGAATCGATGCGTGATCATGGGCTCAAGGTCTCGTCGTGAAAGCAATTGAATCATTTCGCGGAAATCTTCCGGATATTCGATCGAGCCGCGAATCGTGATTTCCTTTGTAAGGACTGCCATGAAATCGACGGGAACTTTGGTGCGATGAAGTGCGACGACGGAGATGCGGGAGCCCGCTGCGCATCGAGCGATCACATCAGAGAGTACGGGCCCGACTCCGGTCGCTTCGATGAACACGTTCGTATTGACGAGGTCCATCCAATGAAGTTTGCTCGTTCCGTGAATGCGTCCCAGCGCTTCCCAGAGGTCTTCCTTCCCGGGGTTTACGGTATGAGCTGCGCCTAGTTTTCGAGCGACGTCGAGTCGAGTCTCCGAAAGATCGATTGAAATGACATCCTCGATGCCGCGATCCGCGAGAGTCGCGATTGCGGAGAGCCCTATAGGGCCGGCGCCTAACACCGCAACCTTGTCACCCTGACAAGCTTCGGATTGGTCCACGGCGTGCATTCCGACGCCGAGGGGTTCTGCCAAGGCGGCGATCGAGAAGGGCATATCGTCGGGCAGGGCAAAGAGGCTGCGGTTGGCGGAGGCGCCCCGGACCAGAAGCCGTCGAGCGAAGCCACCTTCCGGACCTCCATTCCCAAGCCCGAAGCCGGCGGCGCCGGGATGAAGCGCGACTCGATCTCCGACCTTCACGAGGCCTTCGCAGTTTTCACCAATGGCTGCAACGGTTCCAGCGAGCTCGTGGCCGATGGGCATGGGGCTATCGGTCGGGCCCTGGACGCCGCCCATCCGTACGTAGCCCACATCTGAACCGCAGATTCCACAGGCTGCCACGTCGAGGACGACATCATCGGGGCCGAGTTCTGGCTCCGGCACTTCGTCGACGCGAAGATCGTTCGGGCCATGGATACGTGCGAGTTTCATGATCGGATTTTCCCTGCATGGATGGATGGGGCAATAGGCGAATCTTCAGTGCCGTCTCAATTCAATTATTAGGCGGTTCAGTGCAAGTCGAGAGGCGACTATCGGGTCGAGATGCGTGAGGCGTTGGCGGGGTCGCGTCGGTCGTCGAAATGAAGCTATTTCAGTCGGAGCCCGCAGCCCAGAAGCGCTGCCACGTGTCGAGGGCCTGTGGATGACTGCCGATGCCGGTCTGGCTGGCGGGCCAATTGGCCGGTTCTAGAGAGAGCGGGTTTTCTCCAAGGGGTGCACCATACACGAGGAAGTGTTTGCGTCGAACGAAACACCACCGGCCTTCGGCTCGTTGATAGGTGTCGTGGTACTGGATGGCGTGGATGATGAAACGGTCGCTGTCGATTCCGCCATCTTGGATCTCGCCGCGGCAATAGACTATGCCGGTTGCGTGGTCCTCATCGATCAGGTCGATCACGTGATTGCCAACGTGGAGGAAGGTGATGCCGACCCCACGGAAGGACCGACTAAAATCCTCGTGGAGGGCTTCTCGGCCATAGGTGTCTCGGCCGACGCGAACATCGGGTACGAAAAGCTCGACGAGTTTGTCGATATCTCGGGCGTCGGAGTAGACCGCATAGCGCGCGGCGAGCTGCCTAATCTCTTCGTAGGCGAGGAGTCTCTGGACGTCGTTCATTGTTGGGGAGTACTCTCTCTTGCAGGTGGTCAGCGGGCGGCCTTCTTCAGGCCGTCGGGCGTCTTGTTGCTCGGGAGCTTGCCATGATCCCACGAAACGAATCGTCGTGGCGTGACCTTCATGAGGACTCGCTTGCCCGCCATCTTGAGCTTCACGTCCTCCGGAATCTGCGAGACGTCTGGGAGTGGGCTTCCGGTTCCCGCATTGGCTTCCACCATGGTGGCGACGGTTTCGTCGAGATTGGTGGTGATTTCCACGTCGCCTTCGATCATGACGCCGCGAAGTTCGCTGTAGGCGTGGCCTGTCTCGACCAGGAGAGTCACCTTCGAATCCCGCTCGGCGTTTACGACCTTCTGGCTCGATGCGTAGGAAGCAAACTTGACTGTCAGGTCGTCGTCCAGGGCGTAGAACATGGCAACCGCGTGGGGATAGCCTTTGGGTCCGTTCGTTACGAGGGTCATGGTGTGACCTTCGCGGAGATACGCCCGGATCTCTTCCTCGGTCATTCTGATATCGTCTTTGCTGGCCATGGGTACGTCCGACTGGTGCGGGCGTCCGAGCTAATCCAAGATCAGCAAGACCGCTCCGTGTTCGGTTAACTGTGTGGCCAGACGTTATCTCACTCCGCGAGTTTGCGCGGGGGGAGGCCGACTCTCCAGGTAGCGGGCAAGCGACATCGGGACTGCGCCCCAAAAAGAGAAAGAGTGGGGCAATTAGAGTGGCGGTTCGCACGTTTATGGGTGAGACGATGGATATGGCGGTCCAAGAGGTCCGCGGAGATCTCTCGGCGGATGAAGTGTTAAAAGCTCAGCACGAGCTTTACAGCGAACTCGAATTCGATCCGGCACGATCTTATTCGTGGGACGCAACTGAAGGCAACGTGGCTACGACGATGACCGGTGGCGGACCGAAGGTTTGATAACGGAGGGATTGGGTGTGGCATCAGGTAAGACGCGTTCGGGAGAAACGGCACTCGTAATCGGCGGAACGGGGCCAACGGGTCCCCACGTCGTGAACGGATTGGTGGATCGCGGATTCAAGACGGCCATGTTGCATAGCGGTGCACATGAACAGCCGGAGAACCCGGACTGTGTCGAACATATTCACACCGACGCATATGATTCGGAAAAAGTGGCCAAGGCTCTCGATGGACGAACCTTTGATGTCTGCATAGCAACCTATGGGCGGCTGCGCGCAAACGCGGAAGTTCTGAAAGGTCGAGTCGGACAGTTTATGTCCGTTGGCGGATTTCCTGGCTACCGCGGCTATATGAACGCGCCGCTCTTTGAGCCGCCCGGAATGCCTATGCCCACGCGCGAAGATGGACCGCGGGTGTCCGACCCAAGCGAAGATGAAAAGGGATACCGGATCGCGCGAACCGAGGAGCGGCTCTTCGAGGCTCAGCCTAACGCGACGCATTTCCGATATCCGTGGGTCTACGGCCCTCGGCAGCCAGCGCCTCGGGAGTGGAGCATAGTACGACGGATTTTAGATGGGCGCGAGCCTATCATCGTCGCAGACGGCGGTCTCAGTCTCTCGACCTTTGGTTATGTCGAGAACCTGGCCCACGCCTTAATGCTTGCTGTGGATCAGCCAGAGAAGGCGGCGGGGCAGGTCTACAACGCAGCGGACCAGGAATGTCTTTCGATTAGCCAAGTCATCGAAACGATCGGCAACTCCATGGGTCATGACTTCGACATCATTTCAATGCCGTGGGAGATCGCATGGCCGGCGCGACCGCTCGTCGCGCAACCTTGGACGACGCATCGAGTCGTGAGTACGGCCAAGCTTGAACTCGAATTGGGCTACCGGGACCTCGTGCCGCCACGGGAGGCGCTCGCGCGAACGGCGAAGTGGCTCGCCGAAAATCCGCCTTTACCGGGGGGGATCGAAGAGATGGTGATGCAGGATCCCTTCGACTACGCGGCCGAGGACGAGTTGATCGGAGCCTATCGAAGCTCGATGGCGATGATCTCGGAGCCGAAATGGTCTGGAGAGGCACCGGACTACGGACTGGCGTTCTCGGGACCTGGTGGGCGCGAGCGCACCAATAAGAATTTCGAATAGGCCCGCGAGAGGATTTTGAGCTGTCGCCTAACGAATTGCGTTGACCTGGCGTAGGCCTTCGATCCGTTCTTCGGTGAGCCCTAGTTCGCTAAGGATTTCGTCGCTGTGTTCGGCGAGGCGTGGCGCATGGCGGTCGATCGACGCAGGGGTCCGTTCGAAGGCCCAGGGTGGCGAGAGGTATTGCGTGGGACCGAAGCGCTCGTCCTCGAGAATTTGGACGGTCTTTCGATACTGAACGTGCGGGTCCTCGAGGAATGCCGCTACATCGTTGACGGGGCCGAAGGTCGCCCCTTCTTCCCGCGCACGGTTAACGAGATCGTCGCTCGAGAATTTGCGGACTTCTTCACGCAGGAGTCCGACGAGTTCTATGTAGTTGCCGAGCCTCGTCCCCATCTCGGCGAAGCGTGGGTCGGAGATCATGTCTTCACGTCCGAGGATGCGACATAGCGCTGCGTATTGATGGTCTTGGATGATGAGTCCGACGACGTAGCCATCTGCTGTTTCCCAGGGTGCGAAGAATGCAGCGGACATGCCTCCGTCATCCGAGCCCGGCGGAAAGGCTCGAGGTGTCATGGGATCAGGGAGAGCGAAGGCCGCGTAGGCGTCGATCATGGCGACTTCGACGCGCTGCCCGCGCCGATCAGGATCGCGTTCTCGGGCGAAGAGGGCGGCGAGAATGGCACTTACGCCGATCACGGCCGTTGTCTTGTCGGCGATTGGGCCGTTGACCGGCGCGGGAGGGCCGCTTCCGCCTTGGGCCGGCATAACGCCGACGAGACCCTGCATGAGCTGGTCATAGGCGGGCAGGGCGGCGTAGGGGCCGTCACTTCCGAAACCGTTGATTGAACAGAAAACGAGGCCGGGATGCCGCTCGGCGAGCGCCTCGTACCCGAGGCCGAGTCTCCCCATGACAGCGGGGCGGAAATTTTCGACGAGTACGTCGAATTCACCGATGATCTCAAAAATCAGTTCACGCCCTGCGTCGGTCTTAAGGTCTACTACCAGGCTTCGTTTGTTGCGATTCATCTGGGTGTGCATTGCCGAAAAAAGCGGCTCCTTAAACGGAGCTCCCGAATAGCGGGTCTGATCTCCGCCAGGGGACTCGAGCTTTACGACGTCCGCCCCGAGGTCGCCTAAGGCCTGCGTGCACATCGGCCCCGAGACCACGCTCGTGAAATCGAGAATGCGGATGCCCGTAAGTGGGCCCGATCGAGGAGCGGGAGGCGAGGCGGGCATAGATTGATCTCCTGGAGGGACGAGCGAGTAGGGGCGGGAACGTATAGGCGCGGTTTTGACCGGGGCGCGCCCCGGCCGGGAACTAACGCCCCGGAGCCGTGGCATCCTTGTGGACCTGTAGCGTGAGCTTGCCCTGAACTTGGTTGCTCTGGAGTCGGTCGAGGGATTCCGGGAGCGCTTCGAAGGGCACCATGTCTTCGACATGGACCTGCAGCTTGCCGTCGCGCCACCACCCTAGAAGCTGCTCCTGCGCAGCTTCTTTGAAGGCCTTGTCATATTGGCTCGGGATCACGCCCACGACGGAGTAGTTCTGCATCACCATATGGGCGGGGTCGACGGGCCCCCAGCTGCCACTCGCAAAGCCGATCATCAGAATGCGACCTTCATGGGCGATGCATTTGCTGGCTGCGGTATAGGCCGGACCACCGACAGGGTCGTAAACGCAGTCAACGCCCCTTCCATTCGTGAGTTCGCGGACGGCCTCAGTGATGTCTTGTTCTTTGCGGTCAATGACATGATCGGCGCCGAGTTCTTTGCAGAACGCGACTTTGTCTGAGCCAGCTACGGTTGCGATCACGGTCGCACCGAGCGCTTTGCCAACCTGAACCGCCGCCGTCCCCGTCCCGCCGGCTCCGCCGAGTACTAGAAGCGACTCGCCGGCTTGAAGCTTGCCGCGAGTGACCAGGCCTATATACGCGGTGTGCATCGGAATAAGGAACGCGGCGCCCTCGGCGTCCGTCATGCCTTCGGGAACAGCCAAGCAAAAGCCATCGAGAGCAAGGCACTGCTCAGCGAAGCTGCCATCACCCGTAAAGAAGCTGGTCACCGCCATCACCCGGTCGCCGACCTGGCGTCCTTCGACCCCTTCTCCCCATCCGAGCACGCGCCCGACGACTTCTTGTCCTTGAGTGAAAGGGAGCTGAGGGCTCATTGCATAGCTTCCTTGACACATAAGTGCGTCAGGAAGTCCCAGTCCAGCCGCGAGAACCTCAACTAAGACCGTTCCCGGCCCAGGTGTCGGGGGCGCGAGGTCGTAAGAAATGGCGAGGGCCTCTTTTGGGGTCCCCGTTTTGGTGGTTTGCCATCCGCGCATTTTGTAGCTCCTGGGATTGTTGAGGGTCATAGTTTGAACAGGCTTGCGCCGCGATGTTGAACCGCCGCCTAACGCGAAGTGAGGCTACGTAACGGGCTCACGTCGCTGTAAGTGCCTGTGGCGAATCGTGAGTGCTGCGCGGCGCGCCTCATTGCCGAACGCGGGCGTGTCGCTTGGGAGCGCTGCCCCGATGCCTTCGAAGGGCACTATCTTTACGCTCGGCGCCGGCTTGTTATTAGTCCAGATATATCGGTACTGGAGCATGCCTTCGGGATGTCCTGAAGTGTCGATCCAGTTTTGAACACCGGGGTCTTGATGGGCAATCACGAAGCGAACCCTACCGTCCGCGTGAACGTAGGATTGTGCGTGGTTGAGGCCGGTCTGACGCGTGGCCCAATCCATCGTGCGAAACCAAACATCACACAACTGCAGCTGCCAATAGCGCGCGTCCGGGACTTCGATTTCGACGATCATGGCTTCGTCGGGATCGAGGGACCACCAATCATTTCCGTAGACGATGTCGCGTGCGCCGCCGACGAAGGGTTTGGGCGCCATGAGGCGTCCCTTTTCATGGTCGCCGCGCAGTTGATCGATCCACTCAGCCCAGAACTTCGTGGTCTGCAGGGTCCATCGACCGGCTTCGTCGAGGAGTTCCGCCATTCGGGCCGGAGTCAATGGGGCTGGTGGTACGCCTTCTCCGCCGACGCGATGGATTTCGAAACGAGCAGGAATCTCTGTTTCCCAGTCGGCGAAGTATTGGCGCACGCACCAGTACTGGGTTCCGGGTGGCATGTGCATGAAGTTGCCGGAGAAGCCTTCGGGCTTGTTGGCGGACAGTAGGATTTCGAAACTGCCGTCGGCTTCGCATTGAATGTTCGAGAGAAGGAGCGTGTCGAAGACAAGATCATCTCCGATCTGCATGTAGCCGTCTTTGGTTTCGAGCAGCGCTTCGAAGACGTTGTTCTTATTGCCCGTGACTTTGTAGTCGGCGTGGGGACCAACGCGACACCAGAGGTATTGGTTGTCGACGTTCTCGGCACCCCATTTCGATTCGGAGTCCGGGGTGCGCACGATTCGTGGCGTATCGGGATCCGAGAGCTGAAGCGCCTGGAGGATTCCGCCGGTCGTGAGGCCGAGGACATACTTCATGGCCTGTGCCTGAAGCTCGCCTGGGGTGGCCGTTTCTCCGGTGGGGAACTCAAGCAGGTGTTGGCCGGCCGCTTCTAGCGATCGACAGAAGCCCTGCCAGGCTTCGCCGGAGAGCAGCCGCTTCGTCTGTTCCTCATCACTACGTTCCGGGAACGCCATCTCATCTCGCAGGGTCTGCCCCGATTTTCCACTGCCTCCGATTGCGGCTTCGTCGCTCATGCTTTCCTCATTTCTGTTATGCGTTGGATCAGGCTTCGTTTTCGACCTGGTAGTGCGCGTAGTAGTCGCTGAATCGTTCTCGTTCTTCGTCGAGGTCAAGTCCGGTGTCCGAGAAGTCATATTTGTGGCCACCGTGTTTGCCGCGGGGCTTGTTGTCTATGTAGCTTTGCTGCGCCGCGCGGGAGGAGTCGGGATAGTCGATCTCAAAATGTTCGTAGATGCCGCCGAGTGCTGCGACGGGGTCTTTCATGAGCTCCGCATAACGAAGGTCGTAGCATTGCGATTCAGGGAGTCGGCCTGACGCCCGAATCGACGTCATTCCGTCGAGGAGCATCTTGCAGGTCTCGCCCGTAAACCAATTGGCCATCGCCTCCGCGTCGACCTGGTCAGAACGGACGTAGGCAGTCGAATAGAGGATCGAGACGACGGAAGGCAGCACCTTGAGCGGGTCTCTATGGGTGAAGACGATTCGTGCATCCGGATAGACGGCGAGGAGAGCGTCGAGTTGGCTCATATGAGAGGGCGATTTCAGGACCCAACGGTCTCCGGGGCATTTCCATTGCAGGTGCTGAAGCATCTGTTTGTGGAACTCGAAACCCGGAACTCGATCGGCCTCGTTGTACCAGCCGGCGTAGGCGGGGACCACGTGTCGCCCCATCCATTCGTCTGACACAAAGGATCCGCCCATCACCTGTACGTCTTCGACAGGGATCGCTCCGCCGAGTTCGTGCATCGAGTCGTACTCGGGCACGATCTCGCACCACAGCCGGATCTGACGATCAGCTTCGGCGATTCGCTGATCCGTTAGGTACGTCGCAGTCTCGGGTGCGGGAAAGGGCGTCCGGATCTCCCAATGCTGCGGCGCGCGATGTCGCGGATCGGCTGCAAGAAGTTCGTGCGTAATCGACGTGCCGGTTCGCGGGAGACCCGTGATGAAGATGGGCCGGTCTACATTTTCCTGTGTGACCTGTGGATGACGCTTCCGTTCCTCAGTGAGCTGAAGACGAATCGAGAGTGCGTTAACCAAGTCGCCTCGAATCAGAAGCGCGCCCATTGTGTGGAGCGCCTGCTCTTCGTTGAGAGAGTCGACGAAGATCCGGAAGGGTTCCCAGAAGCGTTCGTCCCCGAAATCATCGAGGCCTATTTTCTCGCGGGCCTCTGCGGCGAGCGCATCGGCATCGAGCGTGATCCATCCAGGGTCACAGGTCTCGTTGAGTGCTGTGACCCAGGCGGGGCGAGGTCCGGGTTGCCAGATCGACACGGTTTCATCCTTTCGGTTTCAGCGCAGGCGTTCGAGATGGGGCTTTGGGTCTAAGGCTTAGGGCATATCGCCTATGGCATGTGAGC
This sequence comes from Myxococcota bacterium, assembly GCA_041440805.1. Taxonomy (GTDB): domain Bacteria; phylum Myxococcota_A; class UBA9160; order UBA9160; family UBA4427; genus UBA4427. The sequence goes on from JASDVF010000077.1 coordinate 182,083, forward strand.
TAAGGCATATAAGCGCCGCCGCTTACGCTGACGAGTTGGCCCGTTAGGTGGGCGGAGCGATTCGATGCGAAGAAGAGGGTGAGGTCGGCAATGTCTTCCGGGCGGCCGATTCGCCGGAGCGGCTGAGCCGAGACGTTGAAGTTTGCTTCTCCTGATTCCGCAGCTTGGGCCATGGCCTCCGGTGTGCCGAAAAACTCGTAGCCGTACTTCCGCCAGAAACTGCCTTCGCCGACATCGTCTTCGCGGTGGGGAACGATCCATCCGGGGGACACACAATTGATTCGAACGTTCTCGGGCCCCCATTCGTAGGCGAGGCCTTTCGAAAACGACTGCACGAAGCCCTTGGTGCCGCCGTACATAGCCACCTGGTTGGCGGCTTCGGGGGAGAGCGCGGAGTTGGAAGTGATGTTGATGATGCTGCCGGACTTCCGCTTCACCATGCCTCGGCCCGCTGCCCGCGTACAGTTGTAGACGCCCCAAATGTTTAAGTTGACTTCCCACTCAGCGTCTTCGCGGGACTTCTCGAGAAAGGGTTTCGGGTAGAAGACGCCGCCGGCGTTATTCACGAGGACATCGAGGGGGCCGAAGGTCGATTCCGCTTTAGCGGTCATCTCTTCGACGGCATCTTCGTTCGTCACGTCGGTCGGCACGACAATGACGTCGCCGGGGAAATCCTTCGCGGCGTCGGCCACCTCTTGGCCCTTCTTACCGTCGCGCGTCGCGATCACGACGTTCGCGCCTTCTTCGGCAAACGAGAGGACGAGGCCCCTGCCTATACCACCGCTTCCGCCTGTGATGATCGTATTTTTGCCTTTGAGTCCGAGGTCCATTTAGAGCGTCTCCTGTCCGATTGACCGCTGCATCCTAGCCAGATCTGCGTGCTAGCGTCGAGCGCCCGAAAGCAGGAGTTTTACAAATGGCAGAAGAAGACTCGCCTCCGCAAAAAGCGGTGGCCGACCCCGAAACATATCGCGAAGCACTCAACGGATGGATGACTGGGCAGCTGTCTTCGGCAGATGGCGTACGCGTCCACGACGTTGATATGCCGCGGGCAACAGGCTTCTCAAACGAGACGGTCTTTTTCTCCACTACGAGTTCAGAAGCCGGGCAGGAAACCACGCGCAAATGGGTCGCCCGGATCGAGCCAGCAGACGGTGGTCTTTTCCCGGAACAGACCGACGCCTGCGCGATTTCTTGTGAAGTCCAACACAAGATCATGTCCGCAGTTCGCGAATCGGGCGTCGCACCGATTCCCGAGATGTTTCCCTTTGAGCAAGACGTAACCGTTCTTGGGCAGCCCTTCTTCGTGATGGAGTTTATCGAGGGCCTAATTCCGGCGGACGTGCCGCGATACACCCAAGAGGGGTTTCTCGTTGATCAGGCGAAGCCTGCGGATCGCGAGCGAATGGTACGCGAGGCGTGCGAGACGATGGGAGATCTCTCGCGACTCGATTGGAAGACGCTTGGACTCGATTGGCTCGACGTGAAAGGCAAGGGCGATCCGACCCTGGCCGACCAGCTTGAGCTCTACCGCAATTACTGCACGTCGCATTTGGGAGAGCGTGAACATGCCGTGATCATGTCGAGTCTCGACTGGCTGGATACGAATGCGCCCAATTGTCCGATGGGCATTAGTTGGGGCGATAGCCGGCTCGGGAATATCATCTGGCAGGATTACCGCTGTGCCTCGGTTTGTGACTGGGAAGCCGTTTCGCTTTGTCCGCCCGAGGCGGATATAGGCTGGTTCGTGATGTTCGACAGAATGTCCTACGACGATTTCGGCGTCGAACGGCTGGCCGGCTTTCCAACGCGCGAAGAACAGGTGGCTATCTGGGAAGCGCGCTCCGGACGAAAGGTCGCGGACACCATCGATTGGTGGGAAATCTTCGCGACGATGCGTTTCGACGCGATCATGATCAAGCTTGGGGATCGACTGACGGGAGCGGGGATCGTTCCTGCGGAAGCGAATATGTCGATCACTAATGGGACGACGGATGCGCTCGCACGACTGCTTGCGCGGCAAGGTGTGAAGGTCGGCTAACCGAGCTTCTCGGTGATCAACCAATGTTGAGCCAGTGTGCTTGGCTGATGAGCTTGGCGCGCGTGGCGGATAGGAGTGAGGAATGGCTGGGGATCTCGAAGGTAAAGTTGCGTTGATTTCGGGTGGCGCTCGCGGCATGGGCGCCGCAGAGGCTCGACTCTTTGTTGCGGAAGGGGGACGCGTCGTGATTGGCGATGTCCTCGACGACGAAGGAAAGGCGACGGCCGCGGCAATCGGCGATTCGGCGCATTATGTGCATCTCGATGTGACACAAGAAGCCGATTGGCAATCTGTCGTGGCGGAGACTGAGGCCCGTTTCGGTCGCCTCGACGTTCTCGTGAATAACGCCGGCGTACTTCGGTTCGGGCTGCTTGAAGACACGGAGCTTGCCGACTACGAATTCGTGATTCGGATTAACCAGATCGGCGTCTTCCTTGGCATGAAGAGCGTCGTTGCCGCGATGCGGCGCGCGGGCGGAGGTTCGATCGTCAATATTTCGTCGATGGCTGGCCTGCGCGGAATTGGCGGAGCGCTGGCCTACACCGCAAGCAAATTCGCTGTGCGCGGGATGACTAAGGTCGCGGCGATCGAGTTGGGTTCTTCGAATATTCGCGTGAACTCCGTGCATCCAGGAGGCGTCGAGACGCCGATGGTGGCATCTATGGAGGCCGGAGATCAGGAAGCGGAAGCCAGCGAGGCCAATTTTACGTTTCCGCTCGCACGTATCGGCCAGCCCGAGGAAGTCGCTCAGCTCGTGCTCTTCCTCGCTTCGGAGAAGAGCTCCTACTCGACGGGCGCTGAGTTTCTGGTCGACGGTGGGGATATGGCAGGTGATATGCCTGAGGCATTCAGGGCAGCAATCGAAGCTCGGAACGTATAGGCGGCTCAATCGCGGATGCCTCTAACGTTTCACGGGAAATCGCAATCCCCGACTCATAATCCCCCTGTGCGCGACCGCTGCAACGTTCTTTTTTTCGTTGGGTGCTCGCGAGATCTTCGACATGGTCGTCGCGAACGTTGGACCGCTGTGTCGCCCGGCGGTTCTTTGATCGTCGATCTCCCGAACAACCAGGACTAGGTGATTTCGAACCCGGTTTCCGGAGCCGAGTGCGGCGCTGGTCTTCGGACTGGGAACGGTGCTCGTCGGGGGCCTGACTCGGAAGCGCTAGAAAACTGAGCCCGCAGCTTGGGGCTTGGCTTGAAAACAGAGAGCGCCAGGAGCCATGATGGCTTCTGGCGCTTTTTTTGGCCCAATACTCGAGTCTGTGCGCGAGGCCTAAGCCTTCCCGCGAACCTCAGCCAACGAAGGCCCGACGCGATCTGCGACCTTATTCAGGGCTTCGACGTCGAAGCCAAAGACCTCAGCGGCGTTCAGGCCGAGGATGTCGCGAACCTCGTCGTCGCTCTCAACTTGGCCAAAGGTCGCATTGAGCGATTCCATTGTGTGCGGCCACGTGCCTTCAAGATGCGGGTAGTCGGAGCCCCACATCAGTTTGTCGACGCCGATTTCGTAGCGGAGTGCGCAGTCCCGAGGCGAGAGCATCGACGCACCAAAGAAGACCTGCCGCTTGTAGTAGTCCGAGGGCCTCATGGAGAGTCCCTGGCCGAAATACTTGAACAGGGGCGAGTCGTAGTGCATGTCGAACTGTTCGAGCTTTTCGAGGATCCAGCGTGAACCCTGCTCGGTCATGATGAGCTTGAGGTTCGGGTAGCGCTCGAAGACTCCCGCCCAGATGAAGCACGTAAAGGGTCGATTTGCATACCACGAGACTTCATTGACAAACATGGCCGTCGCGGCGGGGCCGTCACCATAGTCTGGGCTCCAGCCGGAATGCGTGTGGATCGGCATGCCAATATCTTCGCACGCGGCCCAGAGCGGCTCGTAGCGTTCGTCGTGGTAATAGGGATTGTCGCCGGTTCCAGCGGGAATCATCACTCCGCCCCAGAGCCCCATCTCCTTAGCCGCGATCGTGTCCTTCACGGCGACATCGATGTCGTCGACGGTGATCATGGCAACGCCGGCATGACGACCGGGGTTTTCGTTGCACATGTCTGCGAGCCAGCGGTTGTAGGCGCGCTGTCCTTCAAGGTTTTCCGTTAGGTCGACCTTCGTGCGGTATTGCAGAAGGCCTCCGCCGAAGGGAGCTTGTTGCGGGAAGATGATTTCGCCCGCTATGCCGTCGCTTTCGAGTTGTAGGACTCGCATAGCGGGATCCCATTCGCCTTCGATCGCGCGAAGGACCGACTCGTCCTTGTTGCGCGCGTCCTCGGCTTCTTGGTCATAGAAGGTCCCTACGCGCGCTTCCATTTCGGCATCATGCGCGGCTTGCCAGTCGTCATAACGAGATCGGAGTCTCTCGGGGAGGTACTCGCGATAGGTCGCGGGCTGCGCGCCGGCGTGGCAGTCGGCGCTGATGATCATGACGTTGTCGTCCGGGGTACGTTCGTTGGGCATGGCGTGGCTCCTCTATCTAAGTGGAAACGCTAGCGCTTTCGATGCGGGTGTAAGAAGGGCGAAAAATTACTTTACGCGCTGTTTTACCCAGTGGGCTGCGCGCTGCATCGCTTCCGTGGCTTCGGGGAATGCGCCGCAAAGCCCAACGAAGCCGTGCACCATTTCGGCGGCGACATCGACGACGACAGAGACACCTTCTTTGCTGGCGCGGAGCGCGAGTCGCGTTGAATCGTCGGAGGTCGTGTCGATCTGTCCCACGGACATGTACATGGGAGGCAGGCCCGCGAGTTTCGTGTGAAAGGGGGAGATGCCTGGATCCTTAAGGTCGCCGTTCGGCCCTGCGTAGTCTTTGTATCGCGCGCGGATCCACTCGGCATTGACGAAGGGATCATTGCCGCGCGGGTTTATGGCCGCGTCGCCGGTCTGCTCCGCATCGAGCCAGGGCGTGAGTCCGACGAGTCCGGCGGGCAGTGGATCGCCGGCGTCTCGCAAGGCCGCAATCGCCGACAGCGCAATCCCGCCACCACACGAGTCGCCGACTAATACGATGCGATCAGCCGGAATACCTTGCGCGAGCAGAGCACGATAGGCCGTCATCGTGTCGAGCATCGCTTGGGGGTAGGGCGCTTCGTCTGCCCATGTCCATTGGAAGCAAACGACCTTCGCTTCCATATGGCGCGAGAGATGTTCGCCGTAGTCCAGGTAGTGGTCGATGATGGTGGAAACGAAGGCGCCGCCGTGGACGTGCATGACGATACGATCGGAGTCCGCGTTCTCGCTCGTGTAGATCCATTTCGCGTCGATGCCATCCAGGTCTGCGGATTCGACAACAGTTCCCGGGCTCGCCGAGTTCGGATGGATGGCGTGCATCTTTTCGCGGACCACATCGACGGGATCGAGAGGGTCGACGTTGCCGCCAGGAATCGCGGCCATCAATCGTTCGTATTTCGTGCTCGCCATGCTCGTGCTCCTCTTGGACGGCGGAAGGTCTGCGCCGGAGCGCGAGTATATGTCTGTTTTGGGAGTGTAGTGTGCGATTCGACCGGCTCGACCGGAGGCCGATCGGGTCATGAAATGAGTCAATCTGGCTGATTGCCGAACGACCATTCGGAAGGTTAGCCTCTAAGGTTCCGGCGACCGGGCCGGAGCCCTATTCGAGAGACTGCAAGACACGGAGATAAGAGCCATGGCCGCTGCCCCCGATACTACGACCGAATCCGTTTTCGATCGCTGCAAGCCCATCGATGTCGATACCCACATCACTGAACCGCCGGACGTCTGGACGTCCCGCATCTCAAAAAAGTGGGGCGACAAAGTTCCGCATATCCAGCAGCGAGATGGCCGGGACCTTTGGTGCATCGGCGATCAGATGATTGGCGGGCCAGGCTTCACGACCGCGGCCGGCTTCGACGGTTCCTATCCCGAGTCCCGCATGGGCTATGCCGATAGCCCGCCGAGTTCCTACGATGCGAAGGAACGCCTCAAGTACATGGACGAAGAGGGGATCTGGGCCGCAGTGCTTTACCCGAACGTCGGCGGCTTTGGATCGGGCGGCTTCCTTAAGCTTGAAGAACCCGAACTCATGCTCGAATGCGTTCGTGCCTACAACGACTTCCTCGTCGAGTGGTGCTCCGAAGACGCGGACCGGTTAGTCCCGGTTGCGGCGATGCCGTTCTGGAGCGTCGAAGAGTCTGTTAAGGAGGTCTACCGGGCCGCCGAGATGGGACACAAGTCGATCCTTGCTTGTTCTGATCCAGCGGCCTTCGGTGAACCGCGGCTCGCGCATGCGCACTGGGATCCCTTCTGGTCCGCGGTTCAGGAGACCGGTCTTCCGATCAGCTTCCACATCGGAGCGGGTGACCTTTCGGATATCGTTTCCGATCCCTGCGAACTTGGCCCCCGAGCGGCTTTCTCCCGGGTGTCCTCCACGATCTTTATGCAGAACATGAGCTCCATCGCCGACCTAATCTTCGGCGGCGTTTGCCATCGCTTCCCGGACCTGGACCTCGTCTCCGTCGAGAGTGGCGTGGGGTGGTTGCCGGCCTTCCTTGAAGCAGCCGACTGGCAGTGGTCGAATGGCCAGGTCACGAAGGACCACCCGGAATATGACTTGCTTCCGAGCGAGTATTTCAGGCGCCAGATCTACGCGTGCTTCTGGTTCGAGAACGAGGCTCTGCGATCGACGATTGATCTCGTCGCGGACAACCTCTGCTGGGAGACGGATTTCCCGCACCCGACCTGCATGCATCCTGGGCCGGTCAATGGCCTGGCTCAGCATCCCCGTGACTACGTGAATCGTGTCATGGGCGATCTCGACGAGACCAAGGTCGAGAAGGTTCTGCACAGCAATGCGGCGAAGCTCTACGGCCTTGATTGATCACGCGTCGCTTCCGCCCTTGGCTCGAAACTAATGGGCTCACCTGCCGATTTTGAGAGACTGCGAGGGAATCATCCCCTCGCAGTCTATCTCGATCTGAAGAGCCCCTACGCCTATCTTGCGGTCGAGCCGACGCGGGCGATGGCTGCGAAGCTGGGCGTCCCGATCGACTGGCGACCCTTTACGCTCGATATTCCGAGCTATCTCGGTTCCGCAAAATTGGATAAGGGCGGCCAGAAGGTAGAGAAGTCCGCACGCAGCCCGGAGCAATGGAGCGGCGTGAAATATGCCTATATAGATGCTAGGCGGCACGCCAACCTGATCATTCGGCTGTTCCCCCGACACTAGGAAAAGGAGGCCTACAGGATGAGCCGGTTTTCGTTCGGAATGCCGTTCGGTTGGTTCGTGGTTGCATGGAGTGCCGAGCTTCCGCCCGGTGCTGTGGCGAAACGAAACTTTTTCGACCGCGAGCTGGTTCTCTTTCGGGGCGAGACGGGCGAAGCGCATGTGTTAGGTGCCTACTGCCCGCATTTAGGGGCGCACCTCGGGGTCGGCGGCAAGGTCGAAGGTGACTCTCTGCGCTGCCCCTTTCACGGTTGGCGTTTCTCGGGGCAGGGCGATTGCCTCGAAATTCCGTACGCAAAACGAATTCCGCCTAATGCCAAGGCTGATGCGCTGCCGAGTACCGAATCAGGGGGCGTGATCTGGGCGTGGCATCATCCCGACGGCGCGGCACCGAGTTTTGATCCGCCCGAGATCGCAGAATTTGGCGCGGAGGGCTGGACGGCCGATTGGACTAAATACGAGTGGACCGTGGCGACGCATCCTCAAGAGGTGACTGAGAACAGCGTTGATTGGCCGCATTTTCACGAAGTGCACCTCATGGCCCCGCCGCCGGAGCGCAAGGTCGAGTTTAAAGGCCACGAAATTCTTTGGGAAGCGGCGACAAAGAAAAACGTCACGACGTTAGATGGCGCCGAAGACGAAATTCGCGTCATTGGTCGGAACCCGGGACTTGGGTGCAGCTACGTCCGGTACACCGGAATGGGCGAGTCGGTCATCGTCATGGGAATGACACCGATCGATTCCGAATCCATTCGCATGTTCTTCGGCGTGATTGGAAACAAGGCAGGGCGCACCGACTACGAGATGGCTGCGTTCCATCAGTCCTATGCGGATGATATGGCCGTCGCGGTCCAGCAGGATTTCCCCATCTGGGAAAACAAGATCTACCGGGCGCAGCCGAAGCTTTGCGATGGTGACGGGCCGGTTGGGGACTTCCGTCGCTGGGCGACGCAGTTTTACGTCACGGCGGAATAGCAGCCAACTCTGTGCCGCGGCCCTGGGCGTCGCCGCGCCGCAATCGCTGAACCGCTTCGGCTGGTGTGCCGCCTGCACCGCCTACACCCGCTAGACCGGGTTGATTTTCGGCGTCTCGATCAGCTCGAGCATGGTGCCGTCGGGGTCGCGAAAGAACACCGCATTCAGCCCATCGATCATGGGCAGATCCGGCCCCATCTCAAGCCAACACGCGCCGGAATGTTCGACACCGAGTCGGTCGAGCTCCGCGCAAGACGCGTCGGCGTTGCTGACTTGGAAGGCCATGCGAAAGGGCCCTAGGTGGTTGGCCTCAATAAGAGGCGTTCCGATCGGCTTGGGCGTCGTCCACTCCAAGAGATCGAGAATGAATGATTCGGGGTCTCCTTTGACCGCTAGGAAGTCGGCGCGGTAGGCGACCTCGCCGTCGAGATCGAAGCCAGCACCGCTCGCAAGCGGGGGCTCGGCGCGGGGGGCGATCGGCTTCACGCCTAATACGCGCTGATACCATTCGCTCGATGCATCTAGGTCGCTGCAATTAATATTGATATGCGACATGCGGACGGGGCCGGGAGTGCGGCGCTCAATGAATTCGATGCACGTGCCATCAGGATCGTCGCAGCAGAAGAAGCGGACGTCTTGGCCTTCGAGAACAGGAACGGAAACGACTTCGCTGCGCGTGCGAATGCCGGCTTCTGTCAGCTTCGCATGCAGCCCATCTAAGTCGTCGTGGGCAAGGCAGACGCGCATGAAGCCCAAGTGATTGGCTTCGGGATGAGGTCGACCGACGGGGCGGGGCGCATGCCACTCGAGGAGATCGATAGCGGGTCCTGCGTGTCCGCGATCATCATGAAGCAGGTAGGCATCCCATACGACCTGCCCGGGAAGACCAAAGCCTGCGCCTTCCTGAGGGTGAGGCTTCGTGTGAGACTGCGGTGCCAACCCAACTAGGTCTCGATAGAACGCCATTGAGCGCCCGAGGTCGGAACAGTTGACGTTGATGTGGGTGACAGCCTGTAGATCAAGCGCCATGACTACTGCTCCCGTCCGCGCTCGATGATCGCGGCGCGTCGCTCGCCGATCTTGGCACTGTCGATCTGCTTAGAAGATTCGATTCCGGTTTCGAGTTCATACGCCATAGCGTCTTCGAAATGCATCGTATAGCCAGTGTCGATCATGGTCTTCACCTGCTCCATGACGCCGGGCACGCAGCTGCAGATGTCGAGAGCGAGGGCTTTCGCTTCCTGCAAAAGAGTCTCTGCTTCGCACACGCGATTCGCGAGACCCCATTCGTAAGCACGCTCCGCAGTCAGAGCGTTGCCCGAGAGGCTCACTTCCTTGGCGCGGTTGATACCTATGATGCGGGGAAGTCGCTGTGAGAGACCCCAACCCGGGACGATTCCCACGCGCGCATGGGTGTCGAGGAACTTGGCGCCCTTGGCCACAAAGATGATGTCGCAGGCGAGAGCCATCTCGAAGCCTGCTGTGGCGGCTGCACCATTTACTGCCGCGATGACCGGCCCTGAAAAGTTCTCGAATCCCGCACGCATGGCATCTTGGCCCGCAACCGAAAGTTCGTAGCCTGTCTGGCCCTCGCTCCCGCCGCCGATCTCTTTGAGATCCATGCCCGCGCAGAACGCTCGCCCTGCACCCGTCAACACGACCGCACGAATCTCCGGGTCCGCTTCTAGCTCAGCCAGAGTGTCGCCTAATGCGATTCGTAACTCGGCATTCAGCGCGTTCATTTGATTGGGGCGATTAAGAGTGACCGTTGCGACGGCCGTTTCACGCTCGACGAGTAGGACGGGATCGGACATGGAGGCTCCAGTTTGGTGCAATGTGCAAAAAAAGGGGAGGCGTCTTGCCGGTCCGCGATCGCGCCCGGCGTACAAGACTCCGAATGCATGCTAGGCGTCGTGGGCGTTCACTTGGATACCGCCTTCGACGCCGAGGATCTGGCCGGTGACGAAAGAGGATCGATCAGAACACAGATAGGTCACCGCGTCGGCGATCTCGTCGGGCCGGCCGAATCGGCGCATGGCATGTACGGCCTCCGTCGATTCTCGAATTTCCGGGAAGGCTTCTAGGTACGAGGCCATCCCAGGCGTTTCGATGCCGCCTGGGGCGACGGAGTTAACGCGGATACCGCGGGTCGCGTATTCGGCGGCGGCCGTCTTGGTGAGGGCGATGACGCCGCCCTTGCTCGCCGCGTAGGCCGCCTGGGTGACTTGTCCGCGGATGCCTGAGACCGACGAGATGTTAACGATCGAGCCGCCGCCCGCAGCGAGCATGGCCGGCACTTCGTATTTCAAACAGAGCCAGACGCCTGTGAGGGAAACGGCGAGGCAGCGATCCCAGCGCTCTCGGTCCAGTTCGTGGGTTGCATGGAAGCCGCCGCCCAAGGCCGCGTTGTTCGAGGCGCAGTGAAGTGCTCCGAATCGGTCGACGACGGCATCGACCATCTGCCGAACCGAGTCTTCATCTGAAACATCAGCCGCGATAGAGAGCGCCTCGAAACCTTCAGCTTCGATCGAGGCGACGGTCTCTTGTGCGCTCGCTTCATTCCAGTCGGCGACTGCGACGCGCGCACCTTCGCGAGCGAAGACTTCGGCTGTAACCCTGCCAATGCCAGACCCTCCGCCCGTCACGAGGGCAACCTTACCGTCGAGGAGTCCCACTAGTTTTCCTCCGCTGCCCGTGCCCGATCTTTGCGCGGCGGGGGCCATCCGGGAATAAGTCCATGATCGCGAACGAAGCGGGGCGCGTGGAAAGTCTCGCCACTTCGCGCGATGGCTTCCTCGTGAGTGAGGAGCCAGATAAGCATTTGCGCAGGAACTTCGACAGGGGCGGCGTGAGCGATGTGCTGTTTATAGATCGGGTCGTCCTTGCCGTATTTCGCGAGCTGAGCCTCTGTCGGCACGTAGCCGGGGTCGATGTTGTACGCGCGGATGCCATGCTCGATGAATTCGACGTGGATGAATCCGGCCATGCGATGAAAGGCACTCTTGCTCGCTCCATAGGCGAAGCCCCACCCTCCTTCGCTTGTTTTGTTAGGCGGATCGTGTTGGCCAGCGTTCGAGGTCATATTCACGACGACGCCGGTCTTGCGTTCGACCATGTTCGCCAGAACTTTGCGTGTGAGATAGAGCTGGTTGAAAAAATTGCCTTCGAAGACGAGGGCGAGCTTGTCTTCGGGGACGTCCATGAACGGATCCATGACGCCAGCGCCCTGGTAGATCCCGTTGTTGTAAAGGACGTCGATTGCGCCCCAGTCCTTGAGGGTCTGGTCGACGGCTGCATCGATGCTCTCGCGATCGAGCAGGTCGAGCCGTATTGGAAGCGCACGCTGGCCACGTTCTTCGACGAGCGCAGCGGTTTCCTCCAGGCTGCCGGGAAGGGCGGTCTCCGTACCTGCATCGGCGCTCGAGGCGTTGTAGTCGTGCTTCTGTCCGGGCTTGCGCGTGCGAGCGGTAACGACGACGTCGTAGCCCGCTTCGGCGAGCGCGAGCGCGCCGGCTTTACCGATTCCGCGGCTTGCGCCGGTGATGAAGGCAATGGGAGAAGAAGACATTGAAACGCTCCTGGCATACGTACTGGGTAACGGGGCCCCCGAGTCTCGCGAATTCCGACTTGTTGCGCCGCCCTCGATTTGGGATTCATGTGGGCGGGTCCGTTGGTATTTGGAGTGCCTGGTGGGTTGCTCCGTGACGCGAGCCTGCGAGACTCCGCGCGTGCAATGCGCCTTGGGGCGCGCGAAAGCGAGGAGTGGATGTCGAGAGTTCGATATGCGAAAGGCGAGGAAGATCTCGCACTCACCAATGCGAGCGTGCAAGAGGCACGCGATGGCGTTGCGGTTGATTCGTCTGAGCGAGTTCGGGTGATTCGTTGTGTGTATGAGACCGACGCGGAATCGGTCCAGGCGATCGTCCCCAAGCCTCTTGAGCTACTCGCACAGCCCGAAGTCGAAGTTCGGATCGAAAGCAGGCTAATTCCGGGGGAGTCCGACGAGGCCGTGGAGCTTCGAACGGCCAGCTTTTCGATTCGCATCGCATACGATGATCGTCCCGGTCTGTATCCGATTACTACGTCCGTCTCTTGTGAGTCGGCCATGCGGATTGGGCGGGAGCGTTATGGGGAGCCTATGAAACTCGCCGCGATTCACTACGACGCGTCTTCTACGGGCGTAAGTATCGAAGTTGCGCGGCGGGGCATCGCGTTTCTGCGCGCGACGGGGCGGCCGGTCGAGGAGCTTCCCTCTTGTGAAGAGGATGTCGTTTCGTATTGCTTCAAAGCGTTTCCAAGCTGCGGGGATGCAAAGGCATTCGACCAGGACCCACAGTTGATTCGTGTTGAGGATCGCTTCCGTTTTGAACGTGTCTTTCGGCTCGAGGGTGGACTTGAATTGTGGGAGTCCGCTTTTGATCCGGTCGCGGATTTGCCGGTTCGCAAGCAGGTGATTTTCGAGTGGGCCGAAGGCGTACGCGAACGCCATGCTCGAGTGCTGCGACCCGTGCCGGGAGAGTGGCTGCTGCCCTTCTTGCATCAGCGATTCGATGAGCCGAATATTCTAGGGACTGAAGTTTGAATAGATGTTTGGTGCGGCTCGCAGTTAATGGAGCGCACATAGAGAGGAGTGATTGAATGAAGCTCGAAGGGCGTGTCGCACTTGTAACGGGCGCCGGCTCAGGCCTGGGCCGTGAAATTTCTTGTCGTCTCGCTCGGGAAGGCGCGCGGATCGCCGCGGTTGATCTCCGGCCCGAGACGGCGGAAGAGACGCTCGGAATGCTCTCGGGGGATGGCCATTTCGCGTGCGCCGTTGATGTCGCGAGTGGGGATGCGGTTCGGGAGATGGTGGGTCAGGTCGACCTTGAATTCGGTCAGATCGATATTCTCGTGAATAACGCCGGTGTCGATCGCATGCCCGGGGACGGCAGTGATAAGCTACTCGAGACCGGGCAGCAGACGATTCATATGAGCGACGAAGGTTTTACTTCACTGATGGCGATCAACGTAAACGGCGTCTTCTTTTGCTTGCGCGAAACACTTCGTGTGATGCAGAGAGAAGAGCGGGGCGGCAGCATCATCAACATGTCGAGCATCGCCGGACTCTCGCCTAACGGAAACGTGAGCTATGCGGCCTCCAAAGCCGCCGTGCTCGGAATCACACGGGCAACGGCCCGAGAGCAGGGCCGCTTCGGGATTCGCGTGAATGCGATCTGTCCGGGCGTGATCGAGACGCCCATGACCGCAGGGGTTCCGGAACCGATGCTCAAGCCCCTGATTAAGGCGACGCCTCTGCGACGCACAGGGCAACCGGATGACATCGCATCAACCGCGCTCTTCCTTGCGAGCGACGACAGCAGCTTCATTACGGGCCAGTGGATTTCGCCGAACGGCGGATTGGTCATGCAGTAGACAGCGCCATTCAGGCGTTGTCCCTTTCGAGGACGACTGATGCAGAAACTTTTCTATCTACTTTTTGATGCCGCGGATGCTTCTGGATCGAAGCTACGCGAGTCCCTCTGCGACGTGGCGGCACCTGCTATGCGGGCGAGTGGGGCAAAGGAAATCACAGTTTTCGGAGCCGATTCGGACGTCGAAGCGGGGCAGCCGATTCGCCAGTTGGATCCACCGATTCGCGCGATGGTTTCCTTCTGGCTCGAAGATGCGGCGGACCGCGGCGCTGCCGAGGAGGCACTTGGTGCTCATGTTTCGAGTCTGGCTGGGTATCTCGTTGTCGAGTCTCGACCGATGGTGCACGACGCGCCAAAGGGCGGCCGAACCGAGGGCATGAAGCAGATCTCGTGTATCACGAAGCGCGCGGATATCTCCCAAGAGGAGTACATCCGGATTTGGCACACGGACCACAGACAGGTCGCGATAGAGACCCAGTCGACCTTCGGCTACGTGCGCAATGAAATTATGCGTGCGCTCACGCCGGATGCGCCGGATCAATGGGACGCCTTCGTCGAAGAGTCATTCCCGATCGATGCGCTGACCGATCAGCTTGTCTTCTACGACGCCAAGACCCAGGCCGAGTACGAGAAGAACTTTAAGATCATGATGGACAGCTGCGGGCGATTCCTCGATCACGGTGCGATCGAAGTGACCTACACGAGCGAGTACTACCTCGGCTAGCCCGAGGGCTTGGAGCTGGGATAGCGCTTGCGCCTCTGTCGAGGTGCAAGCGCAAGCTTCATCTCCAACTAACGCTGGAGCGCGGCGCCACCCTTGCAGAGGCCGCCGCCAAGCGACGAGTAGGGCTCGCAGTCGTAGAGGAGTCGCCCGGCTTCGCCGTGCTGCATGTCGAGGATCCGTCGGGCGTGATCGGGTGCCATGCCACGTGCGGTCTCATCCTGAAGTTTGTCGATCGGCACGGGGTAGTCGACCCAGTCGAGGGGCGCGCGCCATCCCGGCGGCGGTACGAGAGCGTGTCGCGTGCCTGAAAGTGGGTGGACCATGCGCCATTCGTGAATCTCTTCCGCCATACGCGCGACGACATCCGGATTCGCTTCGGCGAGGTTATTTCGCTCAAAGGGGTCGTCCTGGATGCGGAAGAGCCAGTTCGTGACGTCGGCGGAGAGAAGGCCCTGGTCAATGCGCTGTATGAGCTTCCACTCCTCGTCGAAGCCAGTGATGTTGAAGGTGCCCCGAATGGGAGTCTCGGAGGCAAAGAAGAGCATGTCTTCTCGCGGCATGTCTTTGCCCTGGGAGATGGCAGGCCAGAGGCTGCGGCCATCTAAGTCGAAGCGATTTTGTCGCTCGACGCCGGCCGCGTCGGTGATCGTCGGGAAGACGTCCATGGCTGACATGATGTCGTCCATCTTCGAGCCGGCCTCAATGGCGTTAGGCCACCGCATGACGGATACCACGCGAATACCGCCTTCGAAGGTGTCGCCCTTGCCACCGCGCAGCGGAACGTTGTCCGCGCCGCCAGTGGCGTAGGCCGCGCCGCCGTTGTCGCTGAAGAAGAGAACGATCGTGTCCTCGGCCAGCTTTTCTTCGTCGAGAGTGTCGAGGACCTGACCGATCGCTTGATCCATTGCATCTACTACGGCGGCGTAGACCGGGCGAGCGCTCGCCATCATGGTGATCTTTCGGATACGGCGTGAGTCATCGGTCTGCTGACTCCGCGCAGGCTTACGATCGTCGTCCATGTCTTCGTATTTCTTGAGCAGGTCTTCCGGTGCGTCGAGGGGCGTATGCGGAGCGATGAAGGGCACGTACATAAAGAAGGGCTTCGTCTTGTCGCGCTCCTTGATCCATCGACTGGCTTCGTTGGCGAGTAGGAACGTCTCGTAACCGTCGTCGGTAATCGTTTCGCCGTTTCGCTGGAAGTCGATGCCTTCCTGATTGCTGAAGGGCGGGAAGTAGCCGACCTCCGTATGAAGGTGGCCATAAAAATGTTCGAAGCCACGCGCACGCGGCGTATAGGTTTCCTGGGCGTGACCGAGATGCCATTTGCCGACCATTGCGGTCGCATAACCCGCGGCTCGGAAGGACTCGGGCATGAAATGTTCAGCGGGATGAACGCCATTGGACATCCAAGGCATGATCACGCCGTAAGCAACACCGAGCCGCATGGGGTCGCGACCTGTCATCAGCGCGGCGCGGGTCGGTGAGCAGATCGGGGTGGAGTAGAAGCGGTCAAGTTCGACGCCTTCGCGGGCGATGCGGTCGATCGAGGGCGTTTCGATCACCTCTTCTCCGTGGTAGCCGACGTCTGCCCAGCCGAGATCGTCGGCCAGGAAGATGATGACGTTCGGCTGCTTCGGCGGCGCGGCCTGAGCCGGGAGCGCCGTGGTGGCTGCGATCAATACAAGCGTGAGTGCGGCGCAAAGAGGAGCACTCGTTGCGCGACGAAGAGCGGTGTATGACGTGTGCGGGAAAACGATGGGCGGCATGCGATTCTCCAAATGCGGGCGCGATTCGGCCGCGCAGATAGGCGCAGAGGCTATCGCAGTTCGTCGAGATGGGGGTGAAGCTGCTTGACGCATAAAGGCGACAGCTCCACCATTCGCCACCGAAACTCGCAGGGCCTTTTGAGTGAGGAGGGGAAGCATGCGGCAAACGACGAACCGTACGAGCACTTGGTTAGCTCTGGGGTTGATCCTCGCGGCGGATCTACTAATCGGCGCAGAGGTGGCAGTGGCGCTGCCGGAGACGGCGCGGGACTACTCGGAAGTGCGTGAGGAATGTCGCCATTTTGCGCCGCTTAGGCAGCCCTTCTTTGGGGATACCCATATCCACACGGTCTACTCCTTCGACGCGAACGGACAGGACACGCGCAATACGCCTCGTGACGCCTATCGACTCGCAAAAGGCGAGCGAATCGGACTGCAGCCCTACGGCGCGGATGGCAAGGCCACGCGAACCGCGCAGCTTAGGCGTCCCCTCGACTTTACAGTGCTCTCCGATCATGCAGAGCTCCTAGGCGAAATTAGCATCTGCTCGACACCCGGAGCCGAGGGCTTTGATTCGGATATGTGCTTCATCTATCAGGGGTTCAAGCCGGCGACCTTCCAGTACTTCGCGGTGCGGACGCTGATGCTAAGGAAGCGCTTCAACTACTGCGGGCCGGATGGTTCGCTTTGCCTCAATCAAGCGAAAGTTGTTTGGAACGATATTCAGTCGGCAGCAGAAGAGGCCTACGACCGGACCGAGGAATGTTCCTTCACCAGCTTCGTCGGGTACGAGTGGACGGCTTCGGTCGGCAATGGCGTCAATCTTCATCGCAACGTCGTCTTCCGAAATGAGAAGGTGCCGGACCTCCCGCCGAGCTGGGTCGAGACGCCTTCTGCCTATAACCTCTGGGAGCATCTGCAGCGAGACTGCATCGACGGGAAGCCGGGGTGCGATGCACTGACGATCCCGCATAACTCGAATATCAGCGGTCCGGGACTCATGTTCGCCTCGGCCAAGTTGACGGGGCCGCAGGACATCGACATCGAGGTCGATGCAAAGGAAGCGAAGCTTCGGCAGAGATGGGAACCGCTCGTCGAGATTATGCAGCACAAGGGCGACTCAGAATGTCTGCCCGGGCATTCGAATGACGAACTCTGCGGCTTTGAGAAACTCGCCTACAACAGCTTTGCCGGCGTGGGCCGCGTCGCGGATGAAGGTCTCAACACGGTACTTGGGAACGATACGTCGAACCTAACACCCGACCCCCGTGCATTCGTTCGCGGCGCGCTGCAAAAGGGCGTGAAGCTTGAGAGCGAACTTGGCGTGAACCCTCTCAAATACGGGATCATCGCCAGCACGGATACGCATCTCGGCGCCCCCGGGCTCGTCGCGGAAGACGAAGCCAAAGGGCATGGCGGTGCCGGAATTCGAAGGACCGTCGGTCTTCCCGATGATCTCGAATTCAATCCCGGTGGTTTGGCGGTCGTGTGGGCGGAAGAAAACAGTCGCGACTCTATCTTTGCCGCGATGACCCGTCGGGAGACCTACGGCACGAGCGGTACACGCCCGATCGTACGTTTCTTCGGAGGCTGGGACCTTCCGAAGAACATGTGTGAAGGGGAAGACTTTGCAGCACAGGGCTACGAAGCAGGCGTGCCTATGGGGGGCGATCTTCCGGGCCGCGAAGAAGGTGACGGCGATCCGCGCTTCGCGGTTTGGGCTATGCAGGATCCGGGAACCGACGGTGCTCCGGGGACCGCGCTCCAGCGAATTCAAATCGTGAAGGGCTGGGTCGAAGAGGGTGAGATGAAAGAAAAGGTCATCGACGTGGCGGGCGAGAAAAATCGCGCGAGTGTCGACCCCTCGACATGCGAGCAGAAGGGCGACGGTGCGACGCAACTCTGCAGTGTCTGGCGCGACCTAGACTTTGAAGCGGAGCAGAATGCCTTCTATTACGCACGGGTGGTCGAGAACCCGACCTGTAGGTGGAGCCAACATCTTTGTGTCGCGGCGGGTGTGGATTGTGAGGATCCATCGACAGTGACTTCGGGGTACGAAGGATGCTGCCGGGCGGACCACGAACCGATCATCCAGGAGCGCGCTTGGACTTCACCCATTTGGTACAAGCCTTGATTCTGCAAAACGGCCGGGCCCTATCATTTCTGACTTCGACCGTTTTCCTGATTCTGTTAGTTTCGATCGGGTGTTCCGGGGAACATCAGGGGCCGGGCGCCTCTCTCGACATCGAGTTGCCCGAAGAAGTGGTGAAGGCCCGAGCCACGCGCCAAGTCGAGGCGCGCGCAGCGGCTTCGATCGGCGCCCGCAAACAGATCCTCTTTGGGGATCTCCATGTGCACACGACGTTTTCCCCGGACGCATTTTTAACAAGCCTGCCTATGATGGGTGGAAGCGGTTTGCATCCGCCAGCAGACGCCTGCGACTTCGCTCGACTCTGTGCAGACCTCGATTTCTGGAGCATCAACGATCACGCCGAAGGGATCAGTCCGCAGCATTGGAGTGAGACGATCGACGCGATCAACCAGTGCAATGACCGCGCGGGTGATCCCCGCGATCCCGATTCTGTTGCGTTTCTCGGATGGGAATGGTCGCAGGTGGGAAACACGCCAGAGACCCACTACGGCCACAAAAACGTGATCCTGCTTGAGACCGAACGCGAGAAGGTCCCGAGCAGGCCGATCGCCGCCCCGCGACCCGATTTTCGCGTCGCCGCGATTCCATTGGTGGGCCAGATGCTCTTCTCGCTGATCGACTTTTCGAAGCGTCAGCTCTACGCGGACTATGCGCTCTACGCGGAAGAAGTTGCCGCAGTGCCTTACTGCGAACCCGGCGTCGATACGAAAGATCTCCCGCTCGATTGTCATGAAGTTGCGGCGGATCCGCGCGAGCTACACGACAAGCTCGATGCTTGGGGCACTCCCTCGATTGTGATTCCGCACGGCACGAGCTGGGGATTGATGACGCCTCGCGGTTTCGATCTTTCGAAAGAACTTAAGACGGGGCAACACGACCCCGATCGCCAGATCCTGATGGAGCTCTACTCGGGGCACGGGAATGCTGAGTCCTATCGTGACTGGCCTGGTGCTTTCGCGGCGGGGGATGATGCATTCGAATGCCCGGCGCCGACCGGTGATTATCTTTCTTGTTGTTGGAGGGCAGGGGAGATCATTCGAGATCGCTGCGAAAACGAAGCTGAGACGAGTGCAGATCCAAACGCACCTGGCTGCGAAGAGCGTGAGGAGGAAGCGCGCGAGATCTATCTAGCGGCAGGAGCTGCGGGGCACCTAACAGTCCCGGCTGCAGACGTAGACGATTGGCTCGACTGCGATCAGTGTCGCGATTGTTTTAACCCGCCTTTGTCGCATAGGCCCGGCGGTTCGGCTCAGAACGCGCTGGCGCTGCGATCGAATGACGAGAAATCGGGAGAGGAACTCGCCTACCGATTTGGGCTGATCGGCGCGAGCGATACCCATGATTCGCGCCCCGGGAACGGATTTAAAGAATTCGGACGACTCGAGAACACCGAGTCGCTGTCGCGGTCTTCGGTCACACGGATACTTCTTGACCGAGGAGAAGAGCCCGTCGCGCGCAGCCGCAAGATGACCTTGGATGAAGTGCCGCTCGCGGGGCGTCGCCATACGGAGCGCGGCGCTTCGTTCCTGATGACGGGTGGCTTGGCGGGCGTACACGCCGAGTCCCGCGCCCGCGAATCGATCTGGGATGCCTTTCAAGCGCGGGAGGTCTACGCGACCTCAGGGGACCGAATCTTGCTCTGGTTCGACCTCGTGAATGGGCCCCAGGGCGAAGCGCCCATGGGTTCGATCGTCGCCGGACAGAGCGATGCGCCGACGTTCAGGGTGTCGGCGGCGGGTGCGTTTGAGCAGAAACCCGGCTGTCCGGAATTTGTGGCGGACGCGATGGGCCCGGAGCGGCTGATGTCGATCTGCCTTGGCGAGTGTTATCACCCGAGCGATCGTCGACACACGATCGATCGCCTGGAGATCGTCCGAATTCGGGCGCAGGCGGGCGAGGATGAGCCGATCGGTTCGCTGATCGAGGACCCGTGGCGGGTCTTTGAGTGCGAGGAGGGCTCCGAGGAGTGTCTCGCCGAGTGGAGTGATCCTGAATTCGCTGTAGAAGCTGCGAGCGGCCGCGAAGTGATCTACTACGCGCGCGCGATTCAGACGTCGACGCTGGCCGTGAATACGGGCGGGTTCCGATGCCAATACGACGACGCGGGGCGCTGCATTGAGGTCAATCCCTGTTACGAGGACGACCGAACTTCGCCTCACGACGACTGCCTCTCGGAGAACCAGGAACATGCCTGGTCGTCACCGATCTTCCTGAGCCACTGAATCGGGGAGAGTTCGGTGCGCCCAGAAGATCCGTCAGAAAGCCCCCGGCGGTACTCACGAACCGTCCACTCAAGCGGTGTGTAGAGAAGATCCACGGTACGCTTCACAAGCCTTGCTAGCAGCGGGCGCGACGCCTAGCCTCTGTTCCCCAGATCCCTAGTCGAGGAGGCCCGATCGATGCGCGGGAACCGAATGCGCGAATCCGCGCAGAGCGAAGTGAACATGACCCCCATGCTGGACGTCGTGTTCATTATGTTGATTTTCTTCATCGTGACAGCGTCCTTCGTCAAGGAAGCTGGCGTGGACATCATTCGTCCGCCTGCTCAAACGGCGGTGTCGAAAGACAAGGGCAATATCCTGATCGCGATCACAGAGAACGGTCAGATCTGGATCGATCGACGACAGGTCGATCCACGCAACTTGCGCTCTAACATAGAGCGACTTCACGGCGAGAACCCTCAGGGTGCCATCGTCGTCCAGGCCGACCGGAAGTCCCAGAACCATCTTCTGAACGCCGTGATGGATGCGGCGAGAGCCGCGGGCGTTTCTCAGATCGCGATCGCCGCCGACGGCGGCTGAGTAGCTCCGGGCCGAGAGAAGCTGGCTTAG
>JASDVF010000077.1:203259-207551 GCA_041440805.1 Myxococcota bacterium
CCCGTGATCGTTACGCGGTACATGAGCCGGTCGTAGTCCGGGTAGTCGTCGATCGCGTAGTGCTGCAGCCATCGATTGTCCCAGATTGTGACCGTTCCGGTCTCCCAGCGGACGCGGCAGGTCAGTTCCGGGCGTGTCGAGACTTGGTAGAGCATCGCCAGCAAGCCGTCGCTTTCAGGCTTTGAGAGTCCGACAATCTGCTGCGTGAACATCTCGTTCACGTAGAGACTCTTGCGACCCGTTATGGGATGCGTGCGTACGACCGGGTGCACGGTCTCTTCGTAGATTGCGTCGCTGTAGGTGTACGTGATCGCCGTTTCGCCATTATATTTGGCATCGCCGGTCGTCCGTGGGTCGAATGCTTCCCGTGCACTATGGACTGCCTCGAGCGGCTCAAGGAATGTCTTGAGGGGCTCGGACAGCAGCTCCCACGCACGCTCCATAGAGGCGTAGACCGTGTCGCCGCCGACCGGCGGAATCTCTGATCCGTAGAGGACCGTCACGCTGCTCGGGCGCTCGAAGAAGCTGTTGTCGGTATGCCAGGAGGTCCCAAAGAACGCCTGCTCGCCGGCGGGCTTCATGACCCGGATCAGCTCTGGGTGGTCTTCCATCCCGTTGGCGATCGGATGCACGTCCGGCGTGCCGAAGATCTTTGCGAGCGCGATCTGGCTGTCGTAGGTGAGCTTCTGGTCGCGGATGCACAGCACGCCATACCTGTAGAAGGAGTTGAGCAGCAGCTCCGTTTCGGCGCCGGAGAGTGGTCGCGAGAGGTCCATCCCTAGAATCTCAGCGCCGAGGGCGCCGGATAGGCCACGAATTTCGATGTCGTTGAGGGGAGTAGTGTGCATGAGTCCACTCCAAATGATCGCCCACCGAAAGGCGGGAAAAGAGAACGCCGAATACTAGCAACTTGTGAGTGGCCCTGATTTAGAGAAAGGGTACGTCGGTTTGAAAGCCACCTGATGCAGCGTCATGTCAAGCTCCTCTCCGTGGGGGATCGACGATTGGCAGACAGTTTTCGTATCGAAACAGACGCACCTAACAAGCAACTCATCACCGCGACCGAGGCCCGGGAGATCGGCCGCCGCGAGCTGTGTTTGCAACTGGAGAGCTTGCTCGTAGAGACCCGAGGAAACATCGCCGAGATAGGAAGGCGGATCGGGAAAGACCGGTCGACGGTCCGATACCACCTGCGGCGCTTTGGGATGCTGGGAGAGGGTGGCTCGGGAGTGCCTCGCAGCGTAGGCGCAGGCGGCAGGAGCACGGGCAATGATGGAAGCGCCACGCAGGAGAGTGAACAATGCGAGACCCGCGAAGCTGGCCTCGAGACATCGCGTCAGGCAAACGCGGTTGACGAGGAATAATCATGCGGTGAAACGGGACGTGGGGGACCGCGGTGAGTCTCGGTTCGAACCGAAATCGAAGGATGTGCGCCGTCGTCGGCGAGCTCGACGTAAACTGCCTGAGCGGAGCTCGCTAATCCGAGGAAGCCGCACACCGCCCAAAGCATGGCCGAGCGTACGAGGCGTGAGAATTGAATGGATTTAGCCATGGCTGCATTTTTCGTTCTGGGTTCGTCGGCGAAAGGTGGCCAGCGCTGCGGTCGAGTCCAAACCACGATCCCTTTGTAGAGGGATATTGCTTTGGGTGAATTTTTCGGAACCGACTCGCGTTTCCTCGTTACATGAGTTGCCGTTGGAAGGGGAAAGGGTCGTTTCCGCCCGAGATTGATCTGATTGCGGCTCTCTTGCGTAAGGGCTGCCGAGCTATTTCTACGGGGTGGGAGAGGGCGTGTTTCTCGGTCGGTATGTGGTGTCTGCGGGGCGAAGGTTCCGGTTCAGTTGCAAAATGACCTAGGCCCTAGTTCACTTGGACTCCTTGGGGGGATTGGCGTGGCGCAGGTTGAGCAGGGTAAAGAGACGGCAGAGCTTTCGGTTCGAGCGATTGGACTAGGGCTTGGACTCGCAATGGTGTTGGGGGCGGCGAACGTCTATCTCGGTTTGAAGGTTGGGATGACGGTCTCTGCTTCGATCCCGGCGGCGGTTGTCGCGATGTTATTGCTGCGTCGAGTCTTTCGAGGGGGCACTGTCCTGGAAGCCAATCAGGTGCAGACGGCGGCCTCTGCTGGAGAGTCTCTCGCAGCAGGCATTCTATTCACCGTTCCCGCTTTGCTCTTGATCGGAGTGTGGACTGAATTCGAATTCTGGCCGACAACGCTCATCGCCATCGCAGGTGGATGGATAGGCGTACTCTTTATGATCCCCATGCGGCGGGTGTTCATCGAGGATAGCCCGGAGCTTCCGTACCCAGAAGGCGTAGCCTGCGCCTCGGTTCTCCAGGCGGGGATCACGGACGGGCAAGACGGTGGTGCGGACGACGACGGGGCCCGCGTGCTTCGCGGTGGATTATTAGGCGCGGTCGTTAAGCTAGGCGTGAGTTTCTTCGGCGTGCTGAAAGGCTCTTTAGAAGGGGCCGCAGCGATCGGAGGATCGCGGGTCATCTTCTTGGGGGCCGACATGTCCCCGGCCTTGCTGGCCGTCGGGTACATCGTTCGCCTCGAAGTCGCTGTACAGCTCTTTCTAGGCGGCGCTCTCGGTTGGTGGATCTTGATCCCTTTGGCACCGGACGGCGTTGCGCTGCTGGCGCCCGAGTCGGTCGCTCTGGCGGAGGCCCTGGCGGATTCTTTCGAGGGCGGGGCGACCGAACGTGCGTGGACGCTTTGGTCGAAGGGTGTTCGTTATGTCGGCGTCGGGGCGATGGCGGTGGGGGGGCTATCCGCATTGTTCCGCATTCGCAAAGGGCTCGTTCGCGCTGTGGCTGAACTGCGGAGTGAGTGGGGCGGGCAGATCGATCGGGAGGGGGAGAACCCAGACCTTCCGCCGCGACAGGTGATCGGCTTCGCTTCGGTGGCAGCAATTTTGGTCTTTGGGCTCTACGTGCACTTCACGCAGGATGTTGCAATCGCCGCACTCTCCGCCGTGATCATGCTGGTCGCGTGCTTCTTCTTCGTTGGGGTCGCGAGCTATATCGTTGGACTCATAGGCAACAGCAATAGTCCCGTTTCAGGTATGACCATCACGGCAGTTCTTATGACTGGGGGCCTTCTCTGGCTCTTCGGATACGACGGGGTGCAGGGAATGGTCGCGACGCTCGGCGTCGCTGCGATCGTGTGCTGCGCGGCATGTACGGCTGGCGATGTCTGCAACGATCTGAAAACGGGTTCGATCGTTGGAGCCACTCCTCACAAGCAGCAGCGCATGCAGCTCGCGGGCGTGGTCGTGGCCGCCGTCGTGATGGCTCCGGTCTTGCAGCTCTTGCATGATGCCTACGGGATCGGATCTCGAGAACTCGCCGCCCCGCAAGCGAGTCTATTCGCCAGCCTCGCGCGAGGCTTCTTCGGCGGGGAAGCCCTGCCTTGGGGACTTGTGGGTCTCGGGGCAGCGATCGGCGTCGCGGTCTTGGCGCTGGATGCCGCTCTCGAACGCCGCGGCAGTGACTTCCGGATGCATCTCATGCCGGTTGCCGTCGGGCTCTACCTTCCCTTCGGTCTCGCAATTCCGATTCTGATCGGTGGCTTAATTGAATGGTTTACCCGCAAGCGCGGCGTCACAGAGACCGACGCAGACCGCGGTGCTTCGCCCGGCGTGCTTTTCGCTTCAGGGGTGGTCGCCGGCGAAGCGCTCGTCGGCGTTGGCGTAGCAGCGCTCATTGGGTTCGGAGTCAGCGCGGGCTCTGCTGACTATCAGGCCGCTGATCTACTCAGCCTGGCGAGTGCGCTGATCGTCGTGGCGCTCTTCGCCCGAGCATGTCGACCACGTCCGGAAAATGCCGACTAAGTAGACTCGGTCGACTTATGCAGTAGGCGGATTAGGCGCTGGCGGGCGAACTAGGCGCCAGGGGCGAGCGCGCGGGCTGATGGCCGGTGCGAACCGCGATCGCTAGAACTCGCCGAGCTTGCGGTCGAAAGCGTATTCGGTCGGGAATTCGATGAACACTTCGTGCGCGCCGTTAAACCCTTCTCGGCCCATGGGAAGCGAGAGGATCGCTGCCGGAATGAAAAGGAGGCCACCGACAATCACACGCGCGGTCGCCAAAGGGCGAACGATCAGAAGATCCAAGGTCTTCCCACTCACGTCTTGGGCGCGCGAGCCCTCCCAATTGACCTCCGGCATTTCGAGCGACGCTGCCGGGCCCGCGACGAGCATGGACAGTGCCAAGCATGCGATGAGCGGGGCGACGGCAATCCGTCGGGTAGAAGCGACGAAAGAAGCGACGAAAGAAGCGACGAAAGA
>JASDVF010000077.1:207651-228585 GCA_041440805.1 Myxococcota bacterium
CGGCAATCCGTCGGGTAGAAGCGACGAAAGAAGCGACGAAAGAAGCGACGAAAGAAGCGACGAAAGAAGCGACGAAAGAAGCGACGAAAGAGGCGGCGGAGACGAATGAGGTGAAGCGCATCGGTGATCCTTTCAAGAGCCCAGCCTTGGCGTGCTCTCTATTAGGTGTTCAATCCTAGCATTCTCTGGCGGAGGTCAAGCCCGGTCGGGCGCGGCGGCTGACGCCACCTCAGACGCCAGGCGAGGTCGAAGTGTTCGAGGCCGATCGCGAGTCTTCCTGCGCAATGGCGGCACGAAGGTCGTCGACGATCAGATAGCCGACAGGAACCAGAAAGAGCGTCATCACCGAGGCGTAAAGCACGCCATAGGAAAGGGCGATGGCCATAGGGACGAGTGGCACCGCCGGCACCGAGGCTTCGAACATCAAGGGAACGAGGCCCAAGAAGGTCGTTGCGGTTGTGAGCGCGATCGGGCGAAAGCGCGCGATCGCGGCGGAGCGAACACTGTCGCCGAGAGAGAGTCCGCCGGCTCTCCGAGCATTGATCGTATGCACCATGACGAGGGACCCGTTTACGACCACACCCGTGAGCGCGACGATGCCGAGGACGGAGAAAAAGACGATGTCCCAGCCCATTATTTTGTGTCCGAGCAGCGCACCGACCATTCCGAAGGGAATCACGCTCATGATGATGAGTGGCTGCGCATAACTCTTGAGTGGGATCGCGAGCAAGACGTAGATCACGAGCAATGCCATTCCGAGGCCGGTCACGATTCCGGAAGCCGTAGAAGACTGTTCCCGCGCTTCCCCGCCATAGCGATATTGCAAATTCGGGAACCGATCGGAGAGCTCGGGGAACCAGGCCTCGAATTGGTCCAGGATGATGACAGGTGTCGTGTCGACGCGATTGACGTTTGCGGTGACCGTGACGATTCGCTGCCGATCCGTTCGTTGGATGTTCGCGAAGCCTCGGGTGACCTTCGCTTCCGCGACAGCCGAGAAGGGAACCTCTACACCGTCCCGCGTTCGGATGCGCATGTCTTCGAGAGAGCCGAGGGAGCGACGCTCTGCCTCCGGGTAGCGAACCATCACGCGGACATCATCGCGTCCGCGCTGCATGCGCTGGACTTCTTCCCCGTAAAAGGCTTGCCTTACCTGGAGGGCGAGGTCGGCCTGGGTCAGGCCCAATGGTAAGGCGTTCTCACGAATCGAAAGCTGTATTTCTTGTTTGCCGGCGCGGAATGAATCGGCAACATCCCTCACGCCAGCGTAGGTTGCTAGTTGGCGCTTGATCGTATTCGCAGCCATCGCGAGTTCTTCGATCGTCTCGGAACCATAGAGCTCAATCTGAATCGCTTCTCCTGCGCCGAAGGCATCGGACGTAAAGTCGACTTCGATCGCATCCGGCACGGGGCCCGTTAAATCTCGCCAGCGATCCAGCACATCTTGTGTCTGGAAGTCCCGTTCGAGGGATGAAATGAGTTCGATCCCGACTTCGGCTAGATGCGCGCCTCCGGCCCCAGGCCCCGAATCCTCGGGAACCGGGCGACCGAGCTGTTCGCCGATCGAGGAGAAAGTATGCACGACAATCGAGGGGCCCGAAATTTCTTCGTCGAGTGCGGCGATGAGTTGATCCGCCGCGGCTTGGATCTGCGCGACGGCGACTTCGGTTCGTTCGAGTGGAATGCCTCGGGGCATCGTGAGCGTCGCATAGGCAATGTCGCCCGCGACCTCCGGGAAGAACTGGAAGCGGATGCGTCCGGTTGTGACCATGGCCGCTGTTAGAATGAGAACTGCGACAGCCGCTGCGACCGTTGCGTAACGAAAGTCGATCGCCGTCTCTAGGGCGCGTGCGTAGTTGACCTTCGCGATCTGATCGAGGCCATCCGCAAAGCGGCCCTGGATACGCCTCCACTTGGCCGAAAATCCGTTGGGATTATCGGCCGTGCTCTCCCGTTTGCGATGAGCGAGATGAGACGGGAGAATGAGGAGTGCTTCGAGCAACGAAAATGCGAGGCAGACGATTGCGGTCTTGCCGACGGTACCGAAAAAGCCGCCCATCCTGCCTGGAAGAAGAATGATCGGCATGAAGGCAGTGACGCTCGTGAGCACACCGAAGATGACGGGGACGAAGACGTCTTGGGTCCCGCGAATGGCAGCTTCGATTTGGGGCATGCCTTCGACTTCGCGTGAATGCACGCTCTCGCCGATCACGATCGCATCGTCGACGAGGATTCCGAGCACGATGATGAAGGCGATCACAGTCAAGGTGCTGATTGTGAGTCCGAAGAGCGGGAAGAATAGGAGCGCGCCCGCGAAGGCGATCGGAACGCCTGCAGCCACCCACATGGCGAGGCGGAAGCGCAGGAAGAGGGCGAGCACGACGAAGACGAGTGCGAGGCCAGTCCGTCCGTTTCGAACCAGAACGTCGAGACGAACGACGAGTTCAAGGGAATCGTCGTTGAAGATCGTGGCGGAGACGCCTTTAGGCAGCGATTGCCTGAAGGGCACCACCCATTCCTTGACTGCGGCAGCGGCGTAAAGGGCATCTTCCTCGCCGATCAGCTGAACCTTGATCACGACACTCGGATCGCCGTTGAACTGGCCGCGGAGTTCAGTGTCTTCGAAGCCGTCTATGACGGTTGCGATTTCGGAGAGGCGAACGAGCGTGCCGTCGGGGCGTGTTAGGACGACGATGTCCTCGAAGTCGCTCTGCTGATAGGCCTGACCCTTGGCACGAAGGAGGATTTCGCCACCGCCAGTTTTTACGGATCCGCCAGGCAAGTCGAGAGAGAAGGAGCGGACCGCCTCGGCGACATGGTTGAGGTCGATCCCGTGTCGTCTGAGCGTCGCTTCGCTGACCTCGATCGAGACTTCGTAGTCTCGGTCGTATTGCAGCACGACTTGTGAGACACCGGGGAGGTTCGCGATCTCGTCGCGTGCACGCTGGCCTAAGCGCTTGAGTTCGTGTTCGGTGAGGGGGCCCGAAAGCGCGACTCGCAGGACGGGCCTTCGCACCTCGACTTTGGATACGAGAGGCCGCTCGCTGTCAGCCGGAAAGGTGTCGATCGCATCGATGCGATTTTCGATCTCGGTCGCGGCCGCGGTCACGTCGGCGCCAACAAGGATTTCAGCCGTGACGACGCAGATACCCTCAGACGCCATCGTGCTAATCCGGTCCAGGTCGGGTGTGCCTTTTATGGCTTCCTCCACGCGAATACAAATCGATTCCTCGACCTCCGCCGGAGAGGCACCTCGATATTCGACGACGATCTGAACCGCTTCGGGGTCGATCGCGGGAAATTCTTCCTGTGTTAGTTGAATGAGCGTAAAGAACCCGCCGATCACCATGACAGTCATCATGAGGTTGGCGGCGACCGGATTTTTGACGAACCAGGAAATAGCTCCGGTCATGAGGCATCACGCGCGGATCGCTCGGCGACCTCCGCCGGATCTTCGACGGCGCGAACGGGCATGCCTTCGATCACGATCTGCAAGGGCGAGATACAGATGCGTTCTCCTTCTCCGAGCGGGCCGCGAATGAGGACATCATCGCGATCGACTCGTATGACGTCGACGATCCGGGTATGCAGAATATTGTCGGGGCCGACGATCAGGATTTCGGAATCATTACGCATGGCATAACGCGGAACCACGATGACGTTGTCGACTTCGGGCCCTTTAATTTCGGCTTGAACAAAGAGGCCGACGGCGAGGGGGATTGCGGGCGTCGCGGACTTCGTGCGATAGGGATCTTCGACTCGGGCGACGACATTGACCATGCGGCTGCGTTGATCGATTTCACCTTCGGTTCTGACGAGGTGACCGATCCACTCGTTAGGTTGACCGGCGAAGAGTGCGGTTAGGCGGACTTCGGCCCCTCCTATGTCCAGGGGGGCACCGGGCGCAGGCTTGGGAATGTCGAGGAAGGCGAGCTGCTCGTCGGGGATAGGCAGGCGAATTTCCGCGTAGTCAGTCGCGTAGAGTCGAGCGAGCATGGAGCCGCGGTTGACGAACTGTCCGACGTCCACGCCTTCTTCCCTGATCCGGCCGGCAAAGGGCGCGCGGATTTCGGTGCGCTCAAGGTCACGTTCGGCTTGTTCGAGGGCTGCACGAGAATCCAGCCAATTCGCTTCCGCGACGGTTGAGGCGCGGTTAGCGTCCGCGAGCTGCGAAGCGCTAGCCACGCCACCACTTGATAGGCCTTCTTGGCGGGCGAGCTCGGATGCGGCGAATTTACGTTCACTACGTGCCCTTTGAACACTTGCGTGGGCGCGATCGAGGGCCAGTTCGTAGTCCCGTGCCTCGAGGCGAATGAGAGGCGTCTCGGCGTCGAAGAAGCCACCCGGCGCGAACGTCGGCGCGATCCAGACGATGCGACCGTCGACTTCGGCGATGAGGTCGGCCTGGGTGCGTGGCGTGACGGTCCCCTGGCTGCGGACGATGAGGTTGAGCTTCCGAGGCGTTGCGTCAATCGTTCGAACGGTGGGAATGGCTCGTTCGGGCTCGACACGCGCGGGCGTGGGAGCGGTCGCATAGAGAAGGGCGACGCCGATCGCCGCGACGACTAAGATGATGATGGGTACGAGACGTTTCGTATTCATCGCGATTCTCCTTGACGAGCGGTGCGCGCTTGGCGTTCGAGGTCACTGCGAATGGCTTTGCGGATACGCGTGATCATTCCGTAGACCGCGTCGCTCGCACGACTTCCCTCGCCCTTGCGGACGGCGGTCCTGAGTCGCTTCAAATCGGGCGCGAGTTCTTCGTTTGGTGTCGACCGCCGTCGCGAATCTGGGATCACGAGGTTCGAGTACCTCGTCCGAAGCGAATGACGCATCAGCGCGAGCACGGGATTGCGGCTCGCCGCGACGAGCTTCTCTGAGAGGACCTCGAAGAGCTCTCCGCGTCGGCGTTCGCTCGGGGCGCTTTCGATCATCTCACTCAGGATGGCGAGGATACCTGCGCGCTCTTCGCTGCTGGCCCGTTCCGTTCCGACCCGAGCCGCATGGGCGAGAAATCCGTTCAGGGTGTCCAGAATTTGATCGACGAGATCGGCATCCGGAGGATCATTTAGAGCGAGCCACGGTTCGAGCACATCGAGACTCGCTTCCGCAATCGGATTCACGCGTGCGCCACCCGGGCGGACTTCGGCGATGCCGAGTTGCTCCAGGCGCTTAACAGCGGACCGGACGGTGCTGCGATGAACACCGAAGCGTTCTGCGAGATCGCGCTCCGAGGGGAGACGCTCGCCTTCGCGATATTGTCCGCGCAAGATTTCGTCTCGCAACAAAGCCGCGATCGACGACTCCTGGGTCGTTTCGTTCATGAGGGGTCCAGTCGCTAGAGCCGATTTTCAGGCACGGCCATTCCAGGATTCCCGGAGGCGGCACGAAACTTTGGCATCATCGAGCGGGCGTGCTCGAATTTGGTCGGACCAATTTGGCACGTCCAGGGCGGCACGTCCAGCGCGGGTAGATCAGTTGCGCGCTCGTGTTTGGGAGACGACTTTTGAAAACGAGAGGGGCTAGCGGGCAGCCATGCTCGCCAGCACGTGTGAGCCAGTGGCTTCGAGCTCAATGCGCTCCTGATCAAGGCACTTTCGAGCAAGATGCCGGTCTTCGCCCTCGCCAAGTAGGCCCAGCTTTCTGCCCAGGCTCGATAGCCGCCGCTCCGCTCGTGTCAGCGTCACGAGCGCTTCACGGTGCGAGCTTCGTTTGTTTCCGAGTTTTGCGGCCTCACGCAAGAGCAAGGCCATGCGCAATTCATTGTCGAGCCATTTCTAGGGATCGCGAAAAAGCTTCGAGGGATCCGGAAATCCTGCAGCGTTCGCCGCGAGCAAAGCTTGACTCTGGTGTTGCTCAGCGGTTCGAAGGTCACTTCGACAGCGTGCGAGTCCCGCCAACCCAAGATGGCGGCGACTTCGGTCGGCTTCGCCGGGCGGAAGCCACGGATCGACTTCGCGGCTCCATATCGGCCACCTGTTCTCCATCGCAGCACAAGCGTCCGCGTCTCCGGCCAATGCGGCGCGGTCGCTAAGCCCAAGCATTCCCGTCTCGATCGAGCGCGCCACACGGTCCGCTTGCACGAGGCCCAATCCGGAGGGGGCCACGGTCCGTTATGCTCCGTGTCTGGAGGAACGCAGTGAGTGAATCGATCGAGGAAACAGAGTTCGGAGACACGAATCAGCTGACGAAGCGGATTCTGATCGGCCTGGCGGCGGGAATGCTCGTGGGAGTAGTCCTGAATCGATGGGGGCAGGGAACGCTGCTCGGTGGCTTTCTGGTCGACGGGGTCTTCTACGTCGGCGGAAAAATATTTCTATCGAGTTTGAAGTTGCTTGTCGTCCCGCTCGTGCTGGTCTCGTTGGCATGTGGCACCGCCGCGCTTGAGGACGTGACGAAGCTCGGACGAATCGGTGGCAAGACTCTCGGCCTCTACCTCATGACGACGGCGATCGCGATCAGCCTCGCGATCGTGGCAGCCATTCTTGTGGGGCCTGGGTTAGGCGCGGAGTACGCGACGGATGCATTGGAGTTTACAGTCAAGGACGCGCCGAGTCTCGCGGATACGCTGATCAATATTTTCCCCTCAAATCCATTTCAGGCGATGGCGGAGGGGAATATGTTGCAGGTCATCGTCTTTGCCATTTTGTTAGGCGTGGCGATGACGCTGGCTGGGGAATCGGGCCGTGATCTGTTACGCGTTTTTCAGAGTGCCAATGAAGTGATCATGAAGCTCGTCTTCGTGCTTATGCAAATCGCACCCATCGGAATTTTTTGCCTTATTGCAAAAGTCATCGCGGAGCAGGGACCCGAGACCTTTCAGAATATGCTCTCATATTTCTTTACGGTCTTAGCGGTACTGCTGCTGCACGCCGCCGTGACATACCCAACGATGCTCTTTCTATTAGCCCGCGTATCGCCCATTCCCTTCTTCAGGAAACTGCGTGCGCCCATGAGTGTCGCCTTCGGAACCGCGAGCAGTGGGGCGACGCTGCCCGTCACCCTTCGTACTGTTGAGGATCGGCTCGGGGTGCATGACTCCGTCGGCTCGTTCACCGTCCCGCTTGGTGCCACGATTAACATGGATGGCACGGCGATCATGCAGGGCGTAGCGACCGTCTTCATTGCCCAGGTTTACGGCGTCGAAATCGGTCCGGCGGGATATCTGACCGTCGTCGTCACAGCGACTCTCGCCTCGATCGGAACGGCTGGGGTGCCCGGCGTTGGGACGATCATGCTGGCGATGGTGCTGCAGCAGATGGGGCTGCCCGTTGAAGGCATTGGGCTGATCCTGGGCGTCGACCGCTTGCTCGATATGACCCGCACCGCTGTGAATATCACGGGGGATGCGGCGGTTTCGTGCATCGTCGCGCGATCCGAAGGAAAGCTCGATCTCGAGACGTTTAACGCTCCGTAGCGCGGGAATTCGCTCGACGGATAGTCTTTGCCCTGATGGGGCCACTCTGCCATGATGAAACGCCTCGTTGTGCAGTCGCAGGACGGGTAGCGCCACGTACCTCTTGTCATCCACCCCCTCATCCCATCCGATGAGCTGAGGTGTGATGACCCAAGCATGATCCCTAGAAAGGATCCCCGCCATGAAGCTCTATACCGGAATGGGCCCGAACCCCCGTGTCGTCACGATCGCCATCGCCGAGACCAGCGCAAACGTCGACATCGTCGAAGTGGACCTGCTCGCAGGCGAGAATCGCCAAGGTGATCACCTCGGCCGCAACCCGGCTGGCCAGATCCCGACGCTTGAACTTGACGACGGTTCCTTCCTTTCTGAAGTGACCGTGATCGCCGAGTACATCGACGAGAAGCAGGGCGGCTCGCTGCTGGGCGCGACTGCCGAAGAGCGTGCCGAGACGCGCATGTGGACCCGTCGCATCGACCTCAACATCGCCGAGCCTATGGCCAATGGCTTCCGATTCGCTGAAGGCCTGCCGCTTTTCGAGACCCGGATCCACGTGATTCCCGCGGCCGCCGACGACTTCAAGCAGATCGCCCAGGAGAAGCTTCTCTGGCTTGACGGCTTAATGGACGGCAAGGACTTCGTCTGCGGTGACCGCTTCACGATCGCGGACATCCTGCTCTTCGCGTTCCTCGAGTTCGGTGCCAGCGTGGGCCAGCCCCTCGACGCCAAGTGCGAGCGACTTCAGGCTTGGTACGCGCGCGTGGCCGCTCGGCCGTCCGTCGCAGGCTAGCCAGACTCGGCGGGCTAATTGGACTGAGTCGAGCGGGTCGCTTCGCTTTCCAAGATTGCTTGGAAGCGCGCGAGTTTGCTCGCGGCTTCGAAGGGGTGGATGCCGCCTTCGGCGAGCCAATCGATCAGGGCGCGCTGGACCTCTTCCGGGAGGACCTCGCGCCCTGTTTCTTTCGGACCCTCGGTCGGAAACTCGACTTCGAGTTCGAAGTCTGTGCGTCCGCCGGGGAAGTGAGTTCGGTCGAGTTCTACTTCGATTCGCTGAGGCCCGTCCGGGAGGTCGAGCCGCAGGGTCCCTGTGGTTCTCTCATTGTCGAAACCACCAAATCGCTGGAGAGGCTCAGACGTGAGACGTTCGAGGCGAGTTAGGAACGCCTCTAGCTCTGGTGAGTCATCCGTAGAGGGGGGGGCCAGTTCCGCTCGCCAGTTGTCGATCCAAGGACCAAGTAGGAGGCCATCCACGAGGGCTTCATCGAAGGCCTCGCGGGGCACGGCGGATTCGAGTTCGATCCGCCGGCTCAAGGCGCCTTCTGTCTCGTTCTGCCCATCGCTCTTAACCGTCAAAAGCCGTCGCTCGTCTTCGCGGCGCAGCCGCACTCCGACTCGAGCAGCCCGCAGGGGGGCGCCCGGGGCGTCGAAGAAATGATTGCTTTGGGGCGTGACGCGAGGCTCGGTCAGTCGCTCGCGGACCCAATGCCAGGCCTCCTCGTCCGGCAAAGCCAGCTTTAACTCGATTTCGCGCCAAGAGGTCATTTGGGGCCTATTCAGCATTGTGTTGGCTTGGGAGGTCACGAGGCGATGTCTGCACGGCGCCGTGGTGCTAGATTCTGCCGCCGTGAGGCCGCGGAGGGCTGAGCTTCAGGATGCCGATCCTCCTCGTGAACACGAGATCAGCAACGTATCGAAGCGAAGTCCATCGGAAAAGGATCGGTGGAGTGGCCATTGAACATTGAGCTGGGGATCATCGAGCTGAGAGCACTTCAGCAGGCGATTTAGCCTGGGGCACCGAATTTTGAGCAAACGACTCTATGTTGGGAACGTTCCCATATCGGTGACTGAAGACGATCTTCGTGAGGCGTTTGGCGCTCATGGGAACGTCGCTCAGGTTGATGTGATTCAGGATCGAGAGACAGGACGCCCGCGCGGCTTCGCGTTTGTGGAGATGGAGGAACCCGCTGCAGCGGATGCAGCGATTCAAGCACTGGACGGGAATGACTTCGCGGGGCAGAATCTTCGCGTCAGCGAAGCTCAGGAACGTCGAGGAGGCGGAGGCGGAGGTCGTCCTTAACGACCGCCCCATTTTTCGCGATCTCGCCCATCGCAATCAATCAAATTTTCCGGAAACGCGAGTTCGTTCCCGGGCATGACAGAAAACGAGCGTCCAGCCTTCTTGACCAATCGTCGAAGGCGGGCCACCGCAGCGCAGGCCATGGGGCTCCGAGGTCGCGCGCGGTACGTAGAAGGAGATCAAGATGGCACGCGCAAGTCGAATGAGCGTTTTGAAACGTAAGCGAGAGAGCGAAAAGGCTGAGAAGGCCGCGCGCAAACGCGAAGAACGAGACGTGGAAAAAGAATTCGGGAAACCGAAGGAGAAGGAAAGCGGCGAGGCTTCACAAGACGACCTCGAAGCCTACGGACTTTTCCAGCCGGATGAGGAAGAGGAAGAAGAGGATCAGGACTGATCAGAGTCTTGCTCGGGAGTCTCTCTACTAGCTCAGGCGTCCTACTTGCTCAGGCGTCTATCTATAGGACGTCTGTAACGACCTGCATCCGCCTCCTCCAACCAGCTCGAGCCGCACTGGCCTAACGCAGTCTATGCAGGCCGGTCGCCGATGATCGTGAGTCGCTCCATGACGCGGGGCTGGGGCCAGTAGTCGCTCGCGGCATAGTGCTGCGTCGAGCGGTTGTCCCAGAAGGCGATGCTATTCGGCTCCCATTGGAAGCGGACCTGGTACTCAGGAACTTCGATTTCCTGATAGAGCCGCTTGAGCAGTGAATTGCTCGCCTCGTCATCTAACCCGTCGATGCATCGCGTGAAGATCGTATTCACGTAGAGACATTGTCGCCCTGTACGCGGATGGGTCCGTACGATCGGATGATAGGCGGGCGGGAATTCTTTCCGCTTTTCTTCGCGTTGTTCTTCGCTCAGAGCGAGGCCGAAGGTGTGCACGAAGTCGTGGATCGCGACCTTGCCTTCGATCTCGGCTTTGAGGTCGTCGGCTAGCCCTTCGTAGACGGCTTCCATATCGGTCCAAAGCGTATCGCCCCCGACACTTGGAACCTCGTACGCGCGAAGGATGGATCCAAGGGACGGGATCTCGCGCCAGCTGACATCGCTATGCCAGTTGTTCTCGACGCCGACGACATTCTCGTCTTTCACGAACCGAACGATCTCCGGGTTCTCTCCTTGCTCAATAAAGGGATGGATCTCGAGCTCACCGAAATTTCGTGCGAAGGCCGCATGGTCTGCCTTGCTGATCTCTTGGTCCCGAAAGAAGATCACTTTGTATTCGACGAGCGCGCGCTCGATATCCTCGGCGACTTCCTTTCCGAGAGGCTTCGATAGATCGAGGCCTCGAATCTCGGCACCGAGGCATGGGCTTTGCGGGACCGCCTCGAAATGATTGAAGTCGAGGCCCGCGAGGCGCTCTCGGATCGGCGCGATGTGTCGGCGAGGGCCGTAATGGATCGGTCGATGGGGAGCGATGGCGGACATTTAGGAACCTTCTGCGCGAGGCATTGCGCGGGAATGCGCCATGCGGCCGCTGCATGCGCGGTTACGCAAAAGCGTACGCGTGGAGGGCTGACCTCGCCAGCGCCAGGGGCGACAGTGAGATCGACGTCGAGTGCTCGAATGGGGTCTCGCGGAGTGAAGACTTAGTCGAGGAGGATGAGGGTGATGCCCAGCAGAGTGAGCGCGATCCCCGGTAGCTGACGGATCAGGTTTTTCTCGCCCATGATGCGAATGCCAAGAGCGACGGCCAGCAATGATTCGATCTGGCCCACGGCCTTGGCGTAGGCCACGATCGTGATCGAGAAGACCCAAAACCAGCAAAGGCTCGCGGTAAAACCGGCGGAGCCGATCACGACCATCCGCTTCCAGTGCTTTCCAACTTCGCGGAACGAAGCGGGTTCGCGCCAGAGGATCCAGAGACTCAATATGACGACTTCGATCCATGTCGTATGAAAGAGCGTCTGCACGGCGCCATCGAAAAAACTCGCCTCCGGGTTTGCTGCACGCAAAGCGCCGTTGGCAAGCTTGAGCGCAAAACTTGCGAAGACGAGAAGCACCGCGCATAGCAAGGCGAATTGACCCGATCGTCCGAACCTGAGTCCGCGCCAGGCGCTTTCCCCTGAGCCTTCCCGCGCCAGGTTGATGGCGATTACCCCGGCGGCGCATACGGCAATGCCAAACCCGCCTAGCATTGAGGGGGGTTCGCTAAAGAACATGGCCCCGGCGATCGCGGTCAGGACGACTTCGAGTTTGTGGAAGACGATCGACTCCCCGAAGGAGCCGCTTCGAAAGGCGGTGATAAGGGCGACATTCGCCGTGAGTTGGGCGACCGCGGTGATGGCGCAGAAGCCGAGGAAGGTCGCGGAGAGCTCCGGCCAACCGTCCTTGATACCGAGTGTGATCGCGGCGAGGGCGGCGTAGGGCAAGCAAAATGTGAAGCGCGACCAACTGTTGAGCGTCGCTGAAATGTCCGACGAAATTGTCTGCGCCGTCACGTTGCGAAGCGTTTGCGCGACGCCGCCTCCTAACGCGAGGACGACCCAGAGTTCGATTCCGAAGAAGCTCAAATCGTCGCGCCGCGGCGGGCGGCGGGGCGCTTGAAGCGCGACCGTGCGTGCTCTGCGAGTTCGCGCGTTGTGCATTGAACAGCGTGGTCGTTCACGATGCCCATCGATTGCATGAAGGCGTAGGCGGTCGTCGGTCCGACGAACCGAAAGCCGCGGCGCTTGAGTGCCTTGGCCATAGCCTTGGATTCATTCGTCTGCGTGAGGGTGCTGAGGGTTCGCTCGTTAAACTTTTTTGGTCTGCCCGAATCCAAAGGTTCGAATTGCCAAAAGAAGGCCGCGAGGGAGCCGAATTCTTCTTGCAGAGCGCTGGCGCACCGTGCGTTGTTAAGCGTCGCTTCGATTTTACCCCGATGTCGGATGATTCCTGCATCTCCGAGTAGGCGTGCGACGCTCCGTTCGGTCCACCGCCCAATTCGTGGGTGATCGAAATTGGCGAAAGCCTTTCGGAAATTCTCGCGCTTTCGAAGGATCGTCAGCCAAGAAAGGCCCGACTGGAATCCCTCCAGGCAGAGCTTCTCGAATAGGTGGCGATCGTCGCCGACCGGGAAACCCCACTCGGTGTCGTGGTAGTCCTGATAGTCGGCATGATCGCCGGCCCAGCTGCACCGTTCGTATGGGATCGATTTCGTGGAAGTCAATATTCCCTAGCGGGGCCTAACGACCTCTGAACTCCGGCCGGCGCTTTTCCATGAACGCACGCACGCCTTCCGCGTAGTCGTCGCTCGCGAAGCATGTCGCAATTGCGTCCTTCACATCTTCGGGCCGTTTCGCAGACTCGGGCCGCGCAATCTCGCGCAGCGTCGTCTTGGCCGCTCGAAGCGTAAGCGGCGCGTTGTCTGAAATCGTGGCCACGGTTTCACGTACGAACTTGTCGAGATCATTTTTCGGGAGCACGCGATTCACGAGTCCCATCCCGGCGGCTTCCTGCGCATCGAAGCGCCTTGCCGTCATGAAAATTTCTTTCGCCCGAGGCTCTCCGACCACACGAACGAGGTTCTCGAAGCCGCCTTGGCCATAGCCAAGTCCGAGTCGCGCGGCGGGAATCGCGAAGACCGCGTCCTCAGCGCAATATCGAAGATCGGCGCAGAGGGCGATCGCGCAGCCGCCCCCTATACAGAAGCCGTGAATCGAGGCGATCACGGGTTTGCCGATATCGGCGATCGCGTCGAAGGCCTCTAGATTGTCCATGTCGTAGGACGAGGCGTTGTCTCCGCTTCGACTTTTCTCGAATTGAGAAATGTCGGCA
This sequence comes from Myxococcota bacterium, assembly GCA_041440805.1. Classification (GTDB taxonomy): domain Bacteria; phylum Myxococcota_A; class UBA9160; order UBA9160; family UBA4427; genus UBA4427. The sequence continues at coordinate 220,905 of JASDVF010000077.1, forward strand.
CCGGACACGAAGGCGACGTTGCCTGCGCCGCGAAGCACCACGACGCGAACGTCCGGATCCGCATCGAGTTCCCTGCAGATCTCCGGGATCTGGCGCCACATGGCGGTGGTAACGGCGTTGCGCCGCTCGGGATGATCGAAAATGACTTCGGCGACGGAGCCGTCACGGTTTACGCGGAGTTGTCCTGGCATAGGGCGAGCATAGCGAAGGGCAAGAGCCCGGCTTGATGCGATGTTTGGCCCTCTGGCGGATGGCGTTCACTGCGGCAACATCAAACGAGTCTCGTCTTAGGGATTCGTGCCTCGACCCTCTCGCCAGCAAGGACACTACGACATGAAATTCTCAATGATCTTCGAAGCTCAGATGGTCGACCCGTCGCCCGCCAACGAACAGCAAGTGCTTCACGACTGTGTCGAGCAAGCGGTGCTTGGCGACAAACTTGGCTTCGATGGTGTGTGGGCCGTCGAGCATCATTGCCTGACGCAGTACGCGCACATGAGCGCGCCGGAAACTTTTCTCGCCTTTGTCGCCGGCAAAACAACGAACGTTCGAATTGGACACGGCGTCGTTTGCTTGCCCTTCAAGATGAATCATCCGATCAAGGTCGCCGAGCGTGTCGCAATGCTGGATGTCCTCTCGAATGGCCGAGTGAACTTCGGCGTGGGGAAGGGCGGCACGGAAACGGAAGCCGGCGCCTTCGATGTCGAGATCGCCGAGATTGACGCGCAGCTAGAAACATCCTTTCGGATGATCCCCGAGATGTGGGCATCGGACGTGTACTCCTTCGAGAACGAACTGATCCGCGTGCCGGAACGCAGCATTCATCCCAAGCCCATGCAGACACCGCATCCGCCGCTGTTCTTGGCGTGCACGCGTGAAGCGACGCTCAACCAGGCGGGAGAATGGGGCGTTGGTGCGCTGTGTCTCGGGTTCGGCGGCCCCGACGATGTTGCGCAAAAGAACAAGGTCTACCGCGAAGCAATCAAGCGGCGAACGCCGGAGACCCAGGTAGGTGCAGTTGCGACCGATCGGCTCGCGGCACTCTGCCCGGCGATCGTGTTGGATGATGGTGTTGAGGCTCGAGCGATCGGGCACCGCGGCCAGCGCTTCTTTACGGAATCGATCAATCACTTCTACCAGGGCGGACCGCCCCCCGGAGCGCCGCCGGAAGACGAAGACGCGGCAGAGTACCTAACGAATCAAGGAGAGGCGTTAGTCGCATATCTCAATGAAGAGAAGATCGAGGCGGGGACCGAGGCGACTGGGCTCTACAACCCGAACCATGCATACGGCACCGTCGAGGACGCGATTGGCTATGTCGAGCGGCTGAAGGACGCGGGGGCTGACGAGATCATGTTCCTTGTTCAAATGGGCGGCGTGCCGCAAAAGGCCGCGCTTCGTACGATTGAGCTCCTCGCGACGGAAGTCATTCCTCGCTTCCGCTAGTCGGCCCTAAAGGGTCCCGAGCGTCGGGCTCGCACGAAATATTCTAAGGCACGACCGCGTTCGTCGCCTAGCGGACCTGGTTAGGAGTCGTCGCGCTCATTGAGGGGGCTTTGCGGGACGCTCTGCATCAGATCGACGTCGTACCCGACTGCTGCGAGTCGGCCGCGAATCGCCTTGAGGGTCGCGTCTTCGAGGCTTGGCTTTCGTGAGAGCACCCAGACCCATCGCTTCGACGGATGGCCGACGACCGTGTATTCGTAGTCGGGGCCGAGTTCGAGGATCAAGTAGGCGAGAGAAAGGGGCCAGATGGGACGCACTCGCCATTCACCGGGTGTGGCCTCGTTATGCACCCAGCCGAGCTGCGGGATTGATTCTGTTGGGCCATCGAAGCTGCCCTTCTTGAAACGGAAGTCGATGTCGATGCGGCCGTCTTCGCGCAGTCGATAGATTTCGATTGCGTCGTGGGCGCCTTCCTCAGCTCCCGTGCCGATGCTTTCGACGACGAACCATTTGCCGGCGAAGCGTTCGAGGTCGACTGTGGGCACTGTTTCGAGCGGAAGCTCGGCATTGGGGCCGACGCCGGCCGAGCCGAGGCATCCGGCGAGGCTAAGGACGAAGGCGAAGAATAGGAAAGCTGCGGCGCTGCGAAGTTGAAATCCAGGCAACTCGGAAAGTGCAGATCGGCAGCGAAAGTCAGGCGTGTTCATCGGAGCTCCTCGTGCTTGCCTCGAGTGCTGAAGGCGAGCGCAGGAGGAGTCTAACGATGAATCGCTGCGCGCGCGTAGGGAGCGGCCTTGGACATGTTCGGCAGTGGCGTTGAAGGAGCGAGCGAGATCGGCGATCTCGTCGCGGCCCCTGACCGGAGCGCGCATCTCTCGCTTCGATGTCTGCTTTGTAAAGTTGTGTGAAGTCGGGGGCGTGCGGGAAAGCGATTCGCTCAATTTCGACGCAGATTAGATCCGAATTCCCGCGCAGAAGACGGCACGGACGTGGTCGGCTGAGAGGGGCTCTCGCGCGATCGACCAGGGGACATCGAGCAGGCAGAGGTCGGCAGGGGATCCCACCTGAAGGCCGGGGACCTTGGTTTCACTCGGCGTGTTTGTTGCGCCAAGCACAGGGGAAAAGAGGGCGAGCGCCTGTTCCGGGGATAGCGCTTCTTCGGGCCCGAGGCTGTGCCCTGTGGCTGTTCGTCGATCGACCGCAGCGCGCATGGCTTGCCACGGGTCTGGTCGGCCGAAGGGCGAGTCGGTGCCACCGCTTAATGCTATGCCCGCTTCGGTCCAGCTCTTTAGGCGATACAGGTGAGGAATGTCGAGGGGGGCGACGTTCTCAAGATAGCCATCGCCTCGTTCATAAACGAAGTTAGGTTGCGTCACGATGGTCACGCCTAGGCTCAGGATCTCTTCGAAGAGTTCTGGTGGGGCGACCGAGGCATGCTCGATCCGATCGTTCCCGCATCCCGTTTTAGCGGCTCTGAGTGCGGCCAGCGCAAAGATGATCTCTGCGCGCGTGACGCAATGAAAAGCAACCCCGCGTGATTCGCCGTGGGCCGCGCGGACTCGGGCGATCAAACCATCGAGGTCGGGCAAGGCGGGTTCGTCGAGCATGATTTTATGCGCGCCGATTTGCAGCCGATCATTTGACGCATTTGCTAAGCCGAGTGTTCCCATCGCGCATAGTCTCTGAGGAAGCGCGCCGGTCTCTTGAGCGAGGCGGAAGCGAGCGAGCTCTTCCTCGCTATTGGTCGGAGTGCAATCCGTCAGCGCCGTGACGCCGTAGCCAGCGAGTTCGGCGCCAAGGGTCGCGAGATCGGGGGGCGTTGACGCGGGCAGCCGAGTTCGAAGCCAATCGTCTGCGCGGAAGATCCGACCGGTCGCGCGTCCAGAAGCGTCTCGCTCAACTGCGCCGGCTGGGATCCCGACGGGGTGCGAATCGAGCTTGAGGGCTTCGATCCCCGAAGAATTGACGAACCACATTACGCCGCTGCGGTGTTGGATACGCAGGGGCAGGTCATCGCGAAGCGCGTCGAGGCGATGCCGGTCTAAATCCCCTGCGACGGATTCGAAGTAGCCGGTTCCGCGGAGCCAGCCTGAGTCCGGTTTTGCGGCAGATAAGACGGATCGCAGAGCAGCCTCGTCCGTAACGTCGGGCAGACCGCAACGAAACCCAAGGGTCGCCGCCGCGAGCGCATGGAGGTGGATGTGATGATCGTGCAATCCCGGGAGGAGGGCACCTCCGCGGGCGTCTATGTCGTCTATGTCGTCGTCGTTGGGGCTCTTGGGTGTGGGCGAGTCCGAAGGGGCTTTGTTTACAGGGGAGGAGGCGGCTGAAATGGCGACGACTTCGCCGTCTCTCAGTCGGATGTCGCGGAGCAGGCCGGCGACTTCGGCATTTCGGATCAACACGAGCCGTTAGTCCACTGCGCCAGTAGCGCTTTCGAGGGGGCTCCGAGTTTGGGGGCCACGCCTCTTGAAGACCGCGCGCGGGGAAGTGCGATGGCATGGTCGCCATCTTCTAGTTTAAGCGTCCAGCCTTTTTGATTCGTGCCGACGATGGATGCGAAGTCTTCTGATGCGGTCGGTCCCGCGCAGTAGGCAGCGATGTCTTGTAAGGCCAAGTCGAGCAGTCCACCGCGTCCGAGCTTGAGATGGGCAAGCACGATCGCAGCGGCATGCAGACCCGTGAGTGGGTCCGCCACGGCATCAGCGCAAAAATAAGGCGACTGCGATACGGGACTAGCATCTTGATGAGTTCCGCTTTTGGGGGGCCATGCGAGCCCCGCGGCGACGGCGGCGTCGTCGCCGAAAGCAATCCATTCATGTTGTCGGCCATAGCCTGTGATCGATGTCCACAGCCGGCCAGGACGTGCGCGCACCCACTCCTCCGCATCGTATCCGAGCTGTTTGAGGCCGCGAGGCCGCGCGCTCTCGAAGACGACGTCCGCCCCGGCGAGCAGTTTGTCGAAGACCTTGCGGTCGCCTTGATCACGCAGGTCGAGGGCCGCTCCGCGCTTGCCCGCGTTCATGAGGTCGAAAAATGCCTTTGACCCTCCGCGTGCGCCGTCGGGTCGCTGGGGGGCTTCGATCTTCAGGACGTTCGCGCCGGCTTCAGCCAGAATCGATGTAGCGAGAGGCCCGGCCCACAGGCTCGTAAGATCGAGGATCCGTAGTTGGCGCGGGGACGATGGAGCGGGTCCTCGTAGAGCGGGGAAATTCGATCCGCCGGGCACCGGCGTGCCGACGCTGCCGAATGAGATCCGGAAAGCAGGAGATTCGGGCAACGTTCGGGGCGCGTTCGCCACCGCGAGTCCCATCAATCGTCCTCGCTCGACGAGAACTTCTGCACGCCGCTTGCGCACGCACGCCGCCAAGGCTTCCCAAGCCACTGTCATCTCTGCGTCGCCATCGCCATAGCCCCCGCTTTCTTCGAAGGGGCTAACCCAGGGCGGAGAGGACCCCTCTGACGCCAGCCACGCCGGGAGCAAGGACCAATCGTCGTCGCGGGGGAGATTGAGCGCGATCCACCCGTCCTCGGTTTCGAGCAGCCGTGCAGCACCGCCTGCGCTCTGTTGGCCGTTTCGAATAAGCCCGTCGATCGCGGCACGCTCGCCAAGCAGCGCCGCCCAATCACGTTTAGCGAAAGGGCCCGAGGAGGTATCCGAGGCATTGGCGGTTTCAGAGGTGAGGGATTCGATGACGAGGCCCGCGCCGCGTGCGGCACTCGCGAGCGGTCCGGGAGCCAGCTGGGGCGGGCCGGAAGCGTCACCGGTCAGAGCCATCGCCCCGGAATTAGCCCAATCCAGGGGGGCTTGGGCAGAACGGCCAGCCCTTTCCGGGACGAGATCGAGATCGAGCCCGAGGTCCGCCAGCAGCTTCCGAGCGTGGGTAATCGCCGGATCCGTGAGAACGGTTCCCTGAGCATTTTCGAGGGCTTGGACGGGATTAACGAGGTTCATTTCGAGAGTTTCGCAAGTTAGCATTCAGCGCTTTGAATCCGTATGCTCGTTCTCCCTTTAAGCGGTGGTGAGGCTCGCAAGAGCAGGTGGCAGATCAAGCTTCCGAACTCCGCTGGGGCGATTCAGAATCAACTCGAGCGGCGCAGTGGTGCGAGAGACACCCGCGTCGCGAGAACAAAGCGCAGCCGCGCAAAATCCTAAGGAGTCCGGAAGATGGCAGTGTTGAAGGCAGGCAGCCGATTGAAGAGTGCGGTGTGTAGCTCCGAGCTGATGGTAGTCGTCGCGCCTGCGGGCGATGTGACTTTGACCTGCGGTGGGGCTCCGGTCATCGAGCTTGGCGCCGACGCACCGGCGGGTGGCGAAGTCGCCGCGGACCATAAGAACGGGACGCAGATGGGCAAGCGCTACACGAATGAAGCCGGCGACATCGAGATCCTCTGCACGAAGCCGGGTGAAGGAAGCCTCGCTTCAGACGGAACGGCGCTTGAAATCAAGGGCGCGAAGCCGCTGCCGTCCTCGGACTAACTAAATCTGGAACAGCGGTAGGGCGCTACGGACGAGTTGAGAGAGCGAGTCCACGGCGCATCGAGAGTAGTTTCTGTTAGGCCGAAAATGGTGAGACGACGATGAATTTGATGATGCTTCTCGAGATGGCAGCGGGTGCTTATGGCGACCGTGTTGCTTTTCAAAATGGGAGTGAGTCACTCACCTACCAAGAACTCTTCGACGCGGCGGGGGCACTCGCGGCGGATTTGTCCGACGGTCGCACGCAGCATCTGGCGATGCTGGACGAAAGCAGCCTTGCTCTTCCCGTCGCCGTCTTTGGCGCTTCCTGGGCGGGCGTTCCTTTTGCGCCACTCAACTATCGCCTCACGGATCCGGAGCTCGACTCGTTGCTAGACCAGCTTCAGCCTGGACGCCTCGTGACGGATGGCGATCGTGCGGGTCGCCTCGGCGCTCGTATCGACGCAAACGAGGGCGATCACTACGTATCGGTCTCGACGACAGATGATCTTCTTTCGGGCGCCCGCGCGGACGGCGCCTCGCCCCGCGAAGAGCCATGGTCGGCGGAGATGGAAGACACGGCGATTCTGCTCTTTACGAGCGGGACGACCGGTGCGCCGAAGGCTGCCGTCCTGCGCCAGAAGCACCTCGTATCCTACGTGCTTGGCTCCGTCGAGTTCATGAGCGCCGACGAGAATGACGCGTCTCTTTCCTGCGTGCCTCCGTATCATATCGCGGGCATGGCCGGCATCGTAAGTGCTGTCTACTCCGGCCGCCGTGTTATTCAGATGCCGAAGTTCACCGCAGAGGATTGGATTGCGACGGCGCGTGAGCAGAACGTGAGTCACGCGATGGTCGTACCTACTATGCTCTCTAGAATCGTGGATGTGCTTGAGGACGAGAAGGACGCGGGCATGCCTAACCTGCGAAACCTCGCCTATGGCGGAGGCAAGATGCCGCAGTCGGTGATCGAGAAGGCCATGGAACTCTTCCCGGGCACGAGCTTCACGAATGCTTACGGCCTAACGGAAACGAGTTCGACAATTTCGCTGCTCGGTCCGGATGATCATCGCGACGCGATGGCGAGTGCGGACGAAGCAGTTCGCCGACGGCTCGTATCGGTTGGGCAGCCGCTGCCGACGATCGAAGTCAGTATCCGTGACGTCGACACCGAAGAGCCCGTCGCCGCCGGCGAGCGCGGTTTGATCTTTGTGCGCGGTGAACAGGTTTCGGGCGAATACCGAGGCAAGGGCAGCCTGCTCGACGCGGAAGGCTGGTTCAATACTCGCGACGGCGGTTATCTCGACGAGGGAGGCTATCTATTCCTCGAAGGACGCATGGACGACGTCATCGTACGTGGCGGCGAGAATATGTCGCCCGGCGAAATCGAAGATGTCCTGCTGACTCACGTTGGCATCCAGGACGCTTGCGTGATTGGGATCCCTGACGAGCAGTGGGGTGAAGCGGTTGCCGCGGTCGTCGTGACCCGGAAAAATGCGGAGCCCTCGGCCGCGGAACTACAGCAATGGGTGAAGGATCGACTCCGGTCTTCGCGAACACCCGAGCGCGTCGAGTTCTGGGAAGAGCTGCCGTATAACGAAACGGGGAAGCTGCTACGCCGAAAGGTGCGCGAGGCGCTTCGGGACGACGATTGATTCCGGGCGACTCGCCGCTCACTGGATCGTCGCTGGCATCTACAGGACCGGTGCCGCCTACAGGACCGGTGCCGCCGCTTCGTAGTCTTGACGAAGTGGCTCGCCTTCTGATCGCACCGGA
>JASDVF010000077.1:228685-265289 GCA_041440805.1 Myxococcota bacterium
CGGTGCCGCCGCTTCGTAGTCTTGACGAAGTGGCTCGCCTTCTGATCGCACCGGATGCCGGCGAAGGACTCTCGCCAATCGGCGGCGGGGACGGCGTCCTGATAGTCGACCTCGCCTCTTCGACGGCCGAGCAAGCCCAACGTCATCGCCTCACGCTCGAAGCTTCGCTTCCCGTGCTTCCGTGCGTGACCGTCGCCGTGGCGCCCGCGGAGCAAGCTGCGGAGTTTGCTCTGATCGAGCGGGTCTGCGACGTCGTCCTCCCGGACGCTTCCGCGTTACCGGAACTTCTCGCAGGCTTCGCGCACACGAAGATTGCGGGGCTCGCCTTTGCACAGCTCTTGCGCGGAGCTCCCCGGCGAACGATCCACGAAGGACTCCTTGCGGAGTCTTTCGTGTACTCGACGCTTCAGTCAGGAGCTGAATTTTCCAACTGGCGGGATTCGCGCCGACGTCGCAAGGGGAGCGGCCGCACAGAGGATGGGGCGGCCGTTCGGTTGGACCGAGACCGAGGCGTGCTGGAGATCTATCTCACCCGCCCAGCGAAGCACAACGCATTTTCCCGCGCGATGCGCGACGGGTTATGCGAGGCACTCCAGCTTGCGATCGCGGACCCTTCGATCGAGTCGGTGATCCTGAGAGGGGAGGGCGATTCTTTTTGCAGCGGTGGCGATCTCGACGAATTTGGGAGCTTTCCGGATCCCGCGGAAGCGCATGTGATTCGAACGACGCGGAGCCCGGCTTTGCTTCTTTCGCAGTTATCGGAGCGGGTTCGGGTCGAAGTACAAGGCGCTTGTATGGGGGCGGGTGCAGAGCTTCCTGCGTTCACGAGGCAAGTTGTTGCGGAAGACGATGCTTTCTTTCAACTCCCTGAGGTTGGATTGGGGTTGGTCCCGGGCGCCGGTGGGACGGTGAGTTTGCCGCTTCGAATTGGCCGGCAGCGAACCGCCTGGCTCGGTCTTTCGGGGGCGCGAATCGATGCGCGAACCGCCCTCGATTGGGGACTGGTCGATGAGGTTCGTCTTGGGCATCGTGTGGCACCCGACGCGGACTAGCCGCAGGGGAGCAAGTGCTGGGGACAGAACCGGTGCTCGTGATCGAAAACAGAATGAAAGAAGAGGGCGCGATGCCGCGCCTAAGGAGTTTGCATGGGCGGACCGCTCGAGGGAATCAAAGTTATTGAGATGGGTGTCTGGGTCGCGGCCCCCGCAGCCGGCGCCATCCTGGCCGACTGGGGTGCGGACGTCATTAAGATCGAGCCGCCCGGGATCGGTGATCCAGCACGCATGTTCCAATATACGTTAGGCGGCGATCTTCCGATCAATCCCGTCTTCGACAATGACAACCGAAGCAAGCGCAGCATAGTCGCAGACCTGCGAACGCCTGAGGGTCTGCAGATTGCACTCGACCTGATTGCTGAGGCGGATGTGTTTCTGTCGAATGTGCGTCCCGCTGGTCTTGCTCGTTTGGGCCTTGGTCCGGAAGAGCTCATGACGCGCTTTCCCCGTCTGATCTACACAAGTTTGACCGGATACGGGAACAAGGGCCCGGAAGCCGATCGCGCCGCGTACGACATAGCAGCCTTCTGGTCGCGCTCCGGCATCGCTCATTCGCTGACCCAGCCCGGCTCCCCGCCACCGCATCAGCGCGGCGGCATGGGCGATCATAATGCGGGACTCGCAGCCGCAGCGGGCATTAGTGCTGCGCTCTACAGCCGCGAGAAGACGGGCGAAGGTCAGATCGTGACGACTTCGCTCCTGCGCGAGGGCATCTTCACGCTCTCCTTTGATCTGTCCTTCGCACTCGGATACGGCATGTCGATTCAGATCGGCAATCGAAAGACCATGGGCAATCCGGCGATCAACAACTACTGCGACTCAGAGGGAGACTATTTCTGGATAGTAGGGCTGGAAGGAGAGCGGCATTGGCCGCCACTGGCGCGCGCAGTGGGGCATCCCGAATGGATTGAAGATCCCCGCTACAGCGAACCTCGTGGGCGGTTCGAGAACGCGGAAGGCTTGATCGCGCAGCTCGATGAAATCTTTGCCACGAAGACCCGTGAAGAATGGGGCAAAATTTTTGATGCAGAAGAAGATCTCTGGTGGGCGCCGGTGCAATCAATTGCCGAGGTGATCGCAGATCCTCAGGTCGAAGCGGCGGGTGGATGGGTCGACGTGCCCGATGGTCAGACGACTACGCGACTGCCTGCCACGCCCGTCGATTTCAGCGGCACGCCCTGGGCGCCTCGCTCAATGGCTCCCGGCCACGGTGAACACACGGAAGAGATCCTCAACAACCTCGGACGTTCCGAAGCCGACATCGAATCCCTACGAACAAAGGGAATCGTAAAATAGCCATCCGCCCTTAGGCAGCGGCTTCGACCTACTTCGACCTACTTCGAAGTCGCTGCGTACAGGAACAAACAGGGCACACCAAATCTGCACAGCCCCCCCTCGCACCCAACCCCCGAAGCTGCCGTGACACCCGGCAAGCAAATTCATCAGAGTGGCGAGGCCGGACGTCACGAGCCGCGAGGTCGAGGCCAGGCGGCCGCACCCTCTCTCGAAGGATCATGCCCGAAGTCCGCCGCCAGCCGACTCGGAGCGGATCGGGACGACCGACCTCGACACCTAGCACGACCCGCACACTCAGCTTCCAACTTTAGCCACCCGCTAGAAGTCCAGCTTCAGCCCAATAATCTCCCACGAATAGAAGAAGTTTTCGTCGAGGGTTCGGCCCGGCAAGAAGTTGAAGATCATGCGGGAGCCGACCGAGACGCGCTCGCTCAGTGCGTAATCGACGCCAACGCCGGCATTAGCGAGGAAGCCTGCCCCCCGGTTGCTGCCGCCGCGCTCCTCGTTCTCGATCACTGCGAATCCGATGCCTCCAAAGAAATGGGGATGGAACCGGTCGAGGGTTTCACCAGGCATATCCGGGATCGTGATCGTGAGGTTGGCTGTCGGTGCGACGATATAGCGGCGCTCCCCTAGGCCGACTTGGATCATGGGGCCGACCGAGACGTATTGATCGAACCGGTAGGGCAGCTCGAAGTTGAGCAGGAAGTCGTCGGGGTCTGCCGTAAATCCCATTCCAGCTCGAAGCGACCAGGGCGAAGTCGGAGACTCATTACGCTGGCCTGCACCGCTATTTGTATTGCTGGTCTGGTCAGGGGCGGGTTCCCAGTCGTCCTCTCCCCATCCCTGCGCCGAGGCGAGGGTGGGTGTTAAGAGCACTAAAAGAGAACCGACAAGGAGAACGGCGAGCCGCGTTGCGCGAGATCCCGGCTGCGCCAGATCTGTTCGCTCGAAACAGGCGTCGGTAGAAATGGAAATCGGTCGTCGAAGTCGAAGCGCACGCAACATCGCAGTCTCCTAATGATGATGGGTTCACGAAAAATGGGCGCCGTCGGGGGATGACGGGAGAATCCGTAATCACCGGAGGGAGCGCAACCAAAGTCGAGGGAAGAGTCGCTAGAACTGTCCGAGTTTTGCGGGTGCATGGTCTGATCTACTAGAGCGTGTTTTTGTTCCGGTGCATTTCGAGTAAAAGCGTGGAACCCTTTCGGCGGAACTGACACGCGGGATCGGAGACACTCGGCTTTGTACGGGCGCATTCATATTGGACTTCCCTTCTGGGGCTTCGACGGATGGCAGGGCGGCCTCTATACCGCCGACAGCCGCTCCGCGGATTTCCTCGGCCAATACGGGCGCGTCTTTAATGCGGTTGAAGGCAATACGACCTTTTACGCCGAGCCCCCGCCGCGCACTGTGGAGAAGTGGGAGCGTGCGAGTCCTCCGGACTTTCGATTCTGCTTCAAGATGCCGCGCACGATTACCCACGACGCATTGCTCTACGAATCGGAAGATGCAGCACGTGCGTTTTTGGATCGGTTGCTTCCGCTGCGCGAAAAGCTGGGGCCTATCATGGTTCAACTTCCGCCGGCCTTCGGTGCTCGAGACTTGCCGCGACTGGACTCGTTTCTGGGATCTCTGCCGAGCGACTTTCGCTACGCGGTTGAGCTTCGCGATCCGGAGCTCGCGAAGGACGGAATGCCGGCCCGCTTAGCCGATGACCTCCTAGAGGATGCGGGGGTGGGTCGCGTGATTATGGATACACGGCCGCTGCGCGATGGGCCTGGGGATCATCCGGATATTCAGGCGGCGCGAAATAAGAAGCCGGACTTACCTGTCAGTGAGGTCGCGCTTTCAAACGACCCGATCGTACGCATCGTTTTTCATCCGGACCCAACGATCAATGACCGATGGCTGGAGCGATGGTCGAAAATTATTTCGCACTGGCTCCGAGACGGCCTTGAACCGCTCGTCTTCGTGCACTCGCCTAGCAATCGGGAGTCGCCGAAAATCGCCCGCGACCTACTGGCTCGCATCGATGCACTGGAGCCGGTCGGGAAGATGCCCGACTGGCCAGGAGAAGAGGGCGAGTCGGCGAGCGGACAACTCTCCCTTCTATAGATCTCCATAGATCTCTGTACACGGCGATAGACCTCGCAGCGATGGGACGACGCAGGCGAATGCTGCGGCCTACATGAAGCTTGGGCGCGTACCGATGATGCCCTCTTCTTCGAGTCGCTCGAATTCTTTGTCGCCTATGCCGAGTTCGCCCTGAAGGATTTCGCGATTGTGCTGGCCGAGCGTCGGCGGGGGAGAGCGGTGGAGGTCCCGCTCGAAGCTTGAGAAGCTCGCCGGGAAAGACGGGTAGCGCGTGTCTCCCGCATGGACATGCTTCATCGTTTGAAAGAAGTGCCGCGTTTCGAGCTGCGGATTTGGGAAAATGCCGTGATTATTCACAACCGCGCTCGACGGGACGCCCGCCGCTCGCATTGCCTCGAGAATTTCGTCCTGAGTTCGGCCTCGCGCCCATGCGGAGACCCGTGCGCATAACATGTCATGCTGCTCGTAGCGGCCTTGGTGCGTAGATAGTGCGTCGGAAAGCCGCCAGTCGCTCGCCTCGAGCACGTCGCAGAGTCCTCTCCAGGCGGCTTCGGTGGTCACCGAAATTGCGACGCGGCGCTCCTCTTCGCGGGTTTCGAAGATGCCTTGGGGGGCTGCGTGAGGCATCCGATTGCCGTCGCGACCGTGGACTACTCCGTACGCAGAAGTTTCAATGACTTGTTCCGCGGCAACTGCCAGAGCCGGCTCTACGAGCGCGACCTCGACGACTTGTCCGAAGCCTGTCCGCTCCCGCTCTTCGAGAGCAAGGCTCAGCGCGAAGAGCGCGTGCGCACTTCCTAACGGATCGCAGACGCCACGCACAACCAAAGGAAGGTCTTCGTAACCTGTCGCCCATGCGAGTCCGCTGACCTGTTCAACGGTCATGGCGAATCCTGGGCGGTCTTTCCAAGGGCCGTCGAGCCCGAACGCTGGCATGCGGACGAAGATCGCCCTTGGATTGAGCGCTTTCACTTTTGCAGCGTCGATGCCGAAAGCGGGCATCACGCGTGCTGAGAAGTTCTCGATCACGATGTCGGCTTCACTGATCATACGCTCGAGCAGGGACAGCCCATCGGCGTGGTCCAAGCGAAGCGTGAGGTCGCGCTTGCCTGGATTCACGCCGTGAAAGACGTGGGACCACTCCCAAAGTTGCTCACCGCGGTAGGTCGTGGCGAAGCGCATCCCGTCCGGTCGCTGAATGGATTCGACCTTCACGACATCGGCGCCGAGATCGGAGAGCATGGACGTCGTGTACGGTCCGGCCCAGAAGGCTGTTAGGTCGATGACACGGAGGCCGGCGTAGGGGAGGTCGGCTTGGCCGACTGGGTGGGTCGCCTCGGGAATTGGCTGATCGAGACGCGTCCGGATCTCCGCGCGATCGCCGTCTAGCGTCGGTGTGGCACCGGTTGGAACGGGGCTCGTCGTTTCGAGATGCCAGGGGGTACGGGGCTGCAAGAAGCCTCCGGGCGCTTGCTCGAAGGTGCCTCGCTCGATCATGTGGTCCATTTCGGGGAGTGTTTGGCCATTCCCGATGGGCGTCACAGGAATCCGCAATAACTCGCAGAGCTCGATCCACTCGGCGTTCGTCTTCTCGCGAGTCGCGTCGTGGATCGCGCCTTGAATGAAGTCGAAGTCTTCCATTCGGTTGCGCGCATCGAGATAGCGATCGTTGTCACCAATATCTTGACGCCCGATCATCGAACAGAAGTCTTTCCACTGCTGGGCGGTGATCGTGCAGAAACCGATATGCCCATCTTTGGTGGGTTCGATCGAAGGGATTTCGATTGAACGATTGAGCCCGCCACCTTCAAATTGGCTTCCGAGATCTCCGAAGATTGAGAAGCATTGGATCATCGCCTCGAAGACCGAGACATCCGCGACCTGTCCCTCGCCGGTCTGCCGTGCCGAACGCCATGCTGCTAGGCCAGAGATTGCTGCGAAAGTTCCGCCGATCCAGTCGCCGATTCGGCCGCCGGCGGCAACGGGGTAGCGCTCGGGCAATCCGCGATAGTCGACGGATCCCGTCGCGGCTTGGAGTGTGAATTCATTCGCGGGATACTTTGACCAAGGCCCAACTTGCCCCCAAGGTGAGAGGCGAACGATTGAGAGTCTGGGGTTAGCTTTCTGCCAAGCTTCTGGATCGAGTCCGAGTTCTTCGAGGCGACCGGGCCCCCAGTCTTCGAAAAGAAGGTCCGCACGTTCGGCGAGTCGCGCATAATCGGCTCGGTCCTGCGCGTCGCGTGGGTCGAGGACAATGCTCTGCTTGCCGGCGTTTAGATATTGAAAGAGGGGACTCGCCTCGTCCTCGGGAAGATCCTGAAAGGAAGCGGTCCATCGACGCATGGGATCGCCGCCGCGCGGCTCTACTTTTATCACCTGGGCCCCGGCGTCGACGAAGAGCTTCGTCGCGTAGGGTCCGGCGATGTTCTCGCAGAGATCGACAATCAGGAGTCCGTCGAAGGGGCGGGGTGCGGGTTTGGCCATCGTGTCCTCTTTCCTCTTACTTCCGGATCTGGTGCGAAGTCGCCTGTCGGATCCAGGTATGAAAATCTAACATGCACGCCCGGCCGGCGGAGGTATGTCAGGCGGAAATGGTAGAAGCGAAGCGGATCTTTTCGACGATTCGGAGCGACTGAATAGCGAGATACGGCGACCGATCGCCGTAAGCGAGGAGAATGGGACGTGCTGACGGAATTTGAGGGACGGGTTGCAGTTGTAACTGGCGCTGCCAGTGGGATTGGGAAGGCGATGTGCGAGCGCTTCGCTCGTGAAGGCATGAAGGTTGTGATGGCGGATGTCGAGGGGGACGCACTTCGGGAGGCGGGCCGACATGTAGAAGGCCTTGGTGCCGAAGTTCTGACTGTGCGGACCGATGTGGCGCAGCCCGATGAGCTGTCACGACTTGCCGAGTCGACGATCGAACGCTTCGGTAAGGTGCACGTGCTTTGCAATAACGCAGGCGTCTTCGCCGGGGGGCGAACCTGGGATGCCATCGGGACGGACTGGGAATGGGTGATGGGCGTGAATGTGTACGGCGTGTTGCACGGCGTACGCGCGTTCGTGCCGATCATGCTTCTGCAGAACGAGCCGGCGCATGTCGTGAATACGTGCTCCATGGCTGGACTCATTAACACCCCTTTTTCGGGCGCGTACAACGTGAGCAAACATGCGGCTCTGTCCTTGACCGAGACGCTCTACCACGAACTGAAGACGCTTGATACGCAGGTCGGATGTTCTGCGCTTTGTCCCGAACTCATCCGAACTGGAATCGGTCGGTCCGAGCGAAACCGTCCGGCGCATCTTAAGCGCCCCGACGAGTCGGGAACGCCGGAGCAGGAGATGGTTGAGAATGCGATTCGTATGAGCGTCGACACAGGAATCCCACCTTCGGTGATGGCAGATCGTGTCTTTGAGGGCATTCGCACAGATACGTTCTACCTGCTCGCGGAGGAGGGGACGAATTGGGACTATGCGTGTCGAACGCGACTCGAGGATATCTTGGCGCGACGGAATCCGACTCTGAACGCTGTTGCGGGCGGCAACTAGCAAATAATGTTATTCGGGGGAAATTCGTGAAGCGCTCACTGCTCTATCAGGTTGGCGGCGAAGAGGGGGTCGATTTCGAGACCCTCGTCGAAGAGATACAGCTGGCGGAAGAGCTCGGCGCAGATACGGCCTGGTGCTTTCCAGCGATCTCCGACGACGGGAGCTTTCGGGGCACTGCACCCGAGATTTGGCTCGCAGGTCTCGCTGCGCGAACAGAGCGAATCCGAATTGGCTGGGGGCTCGGGGAACTCTTGCCGCCCGGCTTTCCGCCGATGCGTACCGCGGAGCAGGGTGCCGTCCTTGACGTAGCTAGCGAGGGGCGACTCGAAGTCGCCTTACTTCCGGGGAGTGGTTTTTCCTCGGAGTTGCCGTCGGACATTTGGCAAGAGGGCTACCGAATGTTAGTCGAGATGTGGGACGGTCCGACGTTTTCGTGGACCTCGGAGCGCTTTGAGGTAAGGCCGGTTGACGTTGTGCCGAAGCCTGTTCAACAGCCGCACCCGGCACTCTGTCTCGCCGGTTGGACGGCAGAACATGCGATCCTGGCGGGCAGGGGAGGGCTCGGATTCGTGGACTTGTCGGGAGCGGAGAGCGATGTGATTGAATTGCATCGCGATGCCTACGCAGAATCCCGCGCCGAGTCGCAGCCCGAAGACTTGGTCTCGATCGATCGTTTCGCTGTGGCTGCGGACCTAGAGCCGGGCGAGGAGGGTGCCCAGCAGCTACAAGCTTGGGAAGATCTGGGAATCGATGAGGCGATCGTGCGGGTCGGACCGCTCGCTCGCGGTCACGCGGAGGCGGTCGAACGGATCCGCTTCCTTACGAGTGCTGCGACGGGGCTCCACTAATCAGGCTTGCCCTACTGGGCCGATGAACCCGACTCGCTCCGGTCGACCGCGGCCGCGCCGTTAATCGCATCAGACCTATTGACCGCATCGATTGCGGCTTCGCTGGAAGCGCGAATGGCTTTCCAGCGAATCGGCGAGAGCAGCTGGCCCCAATAGTCCATAGGGAACGTTGGTAGTCCCGCGAGGCCAATCTCGCTCGGCGGCTCACGGTCCTTGGGGAGGAAACGTGTGCCGAAGACGATGTCCCAGACGATTAGGTTCTGGCCGAAGTTGGTATTGGCTTCTTCGAGGTTGCGAGAGTGATGCCATCTATGAAGTTCGGCCATGCTAAAGAACCAGTTGAGCGGGCCTAGCTTGAGTTTGAGATTGGCGTGCTGGAAGAGGCCATGGACGGCGGAAACCATGCCGTGGAGCGCGATGATCCGTGCGTCTGCCCCTACGATGACGAGCGGAATGAGGGGCGCGAATGCGGATACAGCAAGGTCGACCGGATGGAAGCGAACGGCATTAAAGAAGTAGAGCCGGGGGGCGGAGTGATGGACCGCGTGGAATCGCCAGAGGAAATCGACTTCGTGCGTCAGACGATGGACCCAGTAGAGGAAGAACTCTCCGAATACGAGGGCGATCGGGAGCTGAATCCAAAGACTGAGATGCGTGGGCCAGAATGAGCCACCTGTTAGGTCAGCGAGCCATGTGGCAAGAACGACCGATAGCGCCGTGGCGGGAATCGCGAGGGCCTGGTTCGTGAAGATCCCGGACACGAGGAAATGTCCAATATCGACCTTCAGATCACCGTTAGAGTGGAGCCACTCCGTTCGCCAAAAGAAGACGCGTTCAAGGATGGCGATCGCGAGGTAGGCGAAGAGCAATGGAGGCAGGACGGCAAGCGCCTCATTGTCGCCTGCGTTCATGCGCATGATTGAAAAAGCGATTCCGCCGCCGAGAATGAGGGGGAAGATCGTCCTCTCGAAGACCCATTCCAGTCGTGCCATTCGTTCCTCGTCCTTCTGAGAGATTAAAGATGAGAGTTAAGACGTCAGAGGCGCCTAGAAGCCGAAACGAACCTTGGCGACGAGGTCGTGTTCCAAAGTATTCTCGCTTCGGAAGACGTCGTAGCGAAGGTCAAATTGGAGGCGGTTCGCATTCTTCGGGATGAAGGAAACCCCTGCGCCGACTTCGAAGCCGCCCGAATCCTCTTCGCCCTCAACCTCGAAGTTGCCGGCCATATCCGATGCGCCAGTAAATCGGGCGCTCAGTTCACGCTCGTAGCCCACGAGGTATTGGCGCCATCTGAAATCGACCGTCGGGCGCCAGACGCCGTCCATCCAGAGGAGGCCGTCGGACAAGTAGGAGGAGTGTTGGTAGACCGTGCTTAGGCGGATGCCGACCGTCCCTGAGAGAACGGAGTCGTCTCGCTCATCAATGTTGAGCCCCCACACGCCGGCGTCGCTCTCGGAGATTTCATCTTGAGTGATCCATACATAATCGAGGCCTAGGAGAGGTTCGATGTCGATAACGCCTAGGTCGAAGACGTAGCCGGCTTGCGCCGCTAGGCCGATGTGATGGCTGATGTGATCTTCTTTTGCATTGCCGGAAATAGAATTGGTTGTATCGGTAAAGCTGAAACTGCGTCGGTCGTTGTGTGAACCAAAGCCGTAGCTGGCTGCGCCTTGTAGACGAAGGTTGCCGTGACTCCAGGAAGCGAGGCCGGTTAGATCTGCGAGCACAAGGTCGCTCTCGCCAGCGGTACTGAAATTGATTCTCCCGCGCTGTGCGGTGAGTGCAACGGTTAGGTCGACTCCGCCTATGGATTCGAGGTCGATACCCAGAACGATGCCGCCCATTTCTGCATCGTATTTCGCGTGGCCGCCATTTTCTTCGCGCTTTCGGATCGACCCGATGGCTGTACTCCACGCCGAGAGCTTGCGTGCATGACACTCGACCGGGGCGGTGGAGCTCTGCCAGGGATCGAGTTCGCCAGGCGTACACTCGCGTGGGCGATCGAATAGGAGATTCGAAATTCGGCGGCTGCTTTCCGCGATCATCGTGGTCTGCGCGTCATAGGGCTCCGGCGTGACCGCATCGAAAAAATCGTTGAGATTGCTGTTTGTGGTGAGGAGCTCCGTGATCACGTCGGTAATTTCAGTCGCCGTTCCTACGTTCAATGGGTCGCGTAGTGCATCGAAGTATGAGCCGATGGCGGCGTTATTCGAAGTTGAACCGGCGCTGGCGAAAGTGCCGAGGGTCGCCACGAGGTCGATGCCATTCGCGTCATAGGCGGTCGCGAATTCGAAGAGTCCAAGATCCGTTGGGAGCAGTTCTGTGTCGAAGGTCGTCATCCCTGCGATTCCGCCTGTGACTTGTACGAGGCGTGTTGTGCCGGCTGTGACGGGGAAGGTTTCCGTCGGCTCGACGATCAGCGTACCGGCGAGGGTGCCGACGCCCGCGATGGTGA
This sequence comes from Myxococcota bacterium, assembly GCA_041440805.1. GTDB lineage: Bacteria > Myxococcota_A > UBA9160 > UBA9160 > UBA4427 > UBA4427. The sequence continues at coordinate 239,983 of JASDVF010000077.1, forward strand.
GTGGGACGGCTGTGCCGTCGGGTGCGAGGAGTACGCTGCCGGCGGGATCGATGGAGAGTGTCCCGCCGAGGGTGACCGCGGCGGTTGTGCCGTCCGGGTTGGCCGGAGCGACGAGCCGACCCCCCGCGATGATAATTGCATCGTTCTCGAAACTCAGACCGTTCTGGATTGTCCAGCCGACGGTCGCACCAGAGGCTTGGTCCCGACCGTCGATTCGAAGCGTTTCGAATCCCGTGAGCGGCAGTGCATCAAAAACGCCGACCGCATTACCATTGGTAAAGCTAAGGGACACGAGGTCGTCGCCGTCGCCGCCAGAGACCGTGTCGCCTTCGTAGCTTTGCGTTGAGTTCACGATGTACTGATCGTTGCCGTCCATGAGTAGGACGTCGCCTCGAATCGCGCCGAGGTTGAAGATGGCTTCATCGCCATCCGTTCCCTGAATCGCCACGCCACCGGTCGCCAGGTCTGCGAGGAGGCTGCCGTCAGGTGCGTTGAGGACGCGATTTTCGCCGCCGGCGTTGAAGCCGCGGAATAACACGAGGGCGCCCGTATCGGCACCGCCCGTCACCGTGCCCGTGTTTTCAAAACTGAACACGGCGAGGTTTCCATCGGAGTCATCGAGATCCCAGGGCGTGAGGAAATCATTGCCTCCGAGGTTAACGCCGATCGAGTCGGTACCCGTCAGGTTGATCGTGCCGGAATTCGATACGAAGCTGTTGTGATTGAATAAGACGTTGCTTTCGTCGCCAGCGAAGATGGCCGTCGATCGATCGCCAACGACATCGATGGTTCCTTGATTCCGCGTACCCGCGGCCGAAGCTTCGAAGGGCGTTGAGTCGCCGTTGCCCGAGTATTCAATCCAGCCGTCGCCGACTTTGAGACCGAAGGCATCAGCGCCGTTGATCGTGATGAGGCCTTGGTTCGTATGGTTGGCTTGGGCGTCTTCCTCCGTCTTGTTGCCCGCTTGAAGAGCGATGGTGTTGTCACCGTTGAGTTCGATCGTGGCTCGGGGATTGATCAGGTTGCCGGTGGGCTGTCCAAAGATATTGCGCTCTTGTGTTGCTATGAACGCGGTGCCGACATTGTCGCCGACATCCAGGGCGATGCTGCCGTTGCCGTTTACGAAGGTCATACTGTCGACGTCGAATACCACGCCGTTAGGCAGGGGGGCTATGGTGCGCGTATCAATTTGAACGCCGAACGCGTTCGCGGCTTCAATCGTGATCGTGCCGTTCTGGGTAATGAAGTTGTCGTCCGCGCCGGAGATCCCTACCCCGCCGACGGCGGTCGATTCGATGGTGATCGTGCCTGCGGCCTCGTTCGTGACGATGTAGTTGTCGACGGTCCGAATACCAACCGCGCCAACACCGTTCAGCGCAATCGTGCCACGATTGATCACCTCCGGATTCGGGTCGGGGTCGAGGTCGGTTTCGTCCAGGGGAATGCTGCCCACGTCGATGCCCGCCGCATCCATTCCGTCGACGACAATCGCGCCCTCGTTCGTCACGTTATTGGAATCGCCGCCACGGATACCGGCTCCGAGGTCCTGAGTGACATCAATTTGTCCGGCCGCATCGACGGTCACCGTATTGCCCGCGCCGACTAGGATCGCTCCGCCTGCTGCGCCGGGCGCGGCTTCGGTGTCGGTGACGACCGCATCGGCCTCAACGTTGACCGTGAGATTCAATGCCCCGCTGCCGTCGAAGCCCGTCTCATCCGTCCCGGTACAAGAGACCGCGTCGCCATCCGCCGGCGGATCCGGGTCGCAGGCCGAATGGGCTGCGGAGGCGCTGAGGGTCAGGGTCGCCACGACTCCGACACACAGCAGGAGTGTGCGTGCGAGTCCAAATGCCGGCTGCCGGGAGGAGCGGCGCAGGGCGTGGGCCGAGTGAGAGAGAGAAAGGCGGAGCGTTCTGGGATTCATAGATTTCCTACGAGTGCGCCGGGACGATATCGCCCAGGTTGTATCAGAGGACCGAACCGCGAAAGACGGCCGCGCCGGTTAGACAACGGAGAATGCGTAGTGTACCTCTAGTGGCCGCCAAAAGGCTGGCGGTGACGCCCCGTATCTGGGCGTCTCGCTTTTCGACGAAAATTGGAAAGCAATCCGAACGCAAACTGAATCTCGCGCATGTCGATCGTGCAGTCTTCTCGCAGGAGAACGCAGTACACAGGCAGGGCGTAGGGAAGGAAATACGATATGGCTCTCGATCCGAGTAGCGTAGGCGCCAAGGGCGAACCGACGCGAAGCTCCTACACCTCCAAGGACGCCCTCCTTTATGCAGTAGGCGTTGGTGCTGGCACCAGCGAGCTTCCCTTCACGACAGAGAACACCAAGGACACGCCACAGCGTGTGCTCCCGACCATGGCCGTCATCTTGGGCGGCGGGGGAGTTCCGCTCGGCAAGGCCGGCGAGTTCAATCCGGCGCTCATGGTGCACGGAACCGAAGGCATCGAGCTCTACCGAGAAATCCCCGCCGAGGCGGAGCTCGAGAGCGTCGGTGAAATCACAGGTATTTGGGACAAGGGCAAGGCCGGAGTCATCGAGATGGCTTCGACGGCGACTCTGGTCGAGACGGGCGAAAAGCTCTTCAAGGTCAAGATGTCGCTCTTCTGCCGCGGCGCCGGCGACTTCGGCGGCGAGCGTGGCCCGAAGCCGTCCTTCGAGCTGCCCGATCGCGCAGCCGATCATCAGGTGACCTACGCGACTCGTGAAGATCAGGCACTGACCTATCGCCTGTCAGGCGACCGGAATCCGCTGCACTCGGATCCGTCGTTTGCTGCGATCGGCGGCTTCGACCGTCCGATCCTTCACGGCCTCTGCACATACGGCTTCACGGGGCGAGCGCTACTTCATTCGCTTTGTGACTCGGATCCGTCGCGCTTTAAGAGCATGGACGGTCGCTTCAGCAAGCCCGTCATGCCGGGTGACGTGCTGACGATCTCGATGTGGGTCGACGGAAATAAGGCACTCTTCCAAACCAAGAACCAGGACGGCGATGTCGTATTGGATCAGGGTGAGTGCACGTTCGCTTAATCCGTGAATAGCTGGAACGCGCACTAAATGGGTGCGCCCATTTAGAGTGGATCGATTGAGTGCCCTCGGAAAAGCAGCTGCTTTCCGGGGGCTTTCCCGTTCGACGGGGCGAAACACAGCCGTCTCGGCCCTCGTATGCAGGGAGGGTGTGGGGTTGACGCAATATTGTGAAGCGTTAAACACGATGAGTTCCTCGAGGTTTTAGCGCGTTCCGCCGAAGAGCTTGAGGAAGGAGCACGTCCACTATGAAGAAGCGTCCGATCGATAGATCGCTTCGAGACCGCGGCCCGACCGGGCTCGTGCGGTTGGGTAGACGAACGCTGCTCTGCGAGAAACGGTCTTTTACGACCGACACAAATGAATTTTGACTGAAACCCCTGCGCCTCAGCGCGGGGGTTTCGTGGTTTAGGGACCGGGAAACGAAACGAACGAGACCGAACGGGAGGCGAGATGAGACCGAGTGTGGAGCTGGATACCCGCTGGTGGACGCTAGGCGGAGCGGAAGTCCTCGATGTGATGGGAAGCGTTAAGTCGCTGATCCGTCAGGGACAACTCGTTCACATAGGGACGGACGCGCAGAAGTCGCCCAGCCGCATGGAGTTCGTCACCGTCGCTTGCGTGCTCAATCCAGGCAAGGGCGGCCGCGTCTTCTACAGCCGCCACTTCGACCGCAAGAACCTCTCGCTCTACGAAAAACTCTCGACGGAGACTTGGCTCTCTCTCGATCTCGCCATGAAGATGCACGAGACCTTTGGGCTCAACCCTGACGAGCAGAAGATCTGGGTCCACGTGGACGCGAACCCGGACGAGCGCTTCGACTCGAGCGACTACGTCAAGCAGCTCGCGGGCATGGTTGCCGGCTCGGGATTTCCGGTGTTAGTCAAGCCTAATGCTTGGTGCGCATCCCATGTCGCGGACTTCGCAGTGAAGAACAAGCATTCCCGAGCACGCATGCGCGCGGCCTAGCCCATTCGCAATTCGAAGCCGGCTTCACTGGCGAGTCGTTCGAAGCGCTTCAGGAATTTTGCTTCATCTTTGTCGGTGAGCGTTTTTGTCTCGGACTGGAGCAGTACGTGGAAGGCGAGGGATTTCTTGCCAGCGCCGATCGAGTCTCCACGATAGAGATCGAAGAGCTCAACGTGGTTGACCTGCTTCTTACCGGCTTGCTCGATGAGCGTGATCAGCTCGGCCGCCGTTGTGGCTTCCGTCACGGATACAGCAACATCGACCTTGATTCCAGGAAATTTCGGAAGAGGTCGGTAGCCTCCGCCATTCCGGTTCGCAGCGAGTAGAGCGTCCAGGCAGATTTCGCCGATCGCGACTTCGCTCGTGAGATCTCCGGTGAGGCCCAGTTTCGGTGCCAATCCGGGTTCGAGTTCGGCCAAAACCGCAACTGGCCCCTCTGCGCCTTCGAGACGCAGGAAGAGGCATTTCCCCGGGTGTGCCCATGCGGGTGCTGTGCCTTCGCTCGACCATTCGGGCGAACCGCAGCCGCGGCTGCGAAGGAGGTCATTCACGATCGACTGCATGCCCATAAGTCGATTCTCGCTGAAGCCTGCTTTCTTGCCGGGCTTCGTTCCGGCCCAGGCGAGACCCAGTAGATGGCGTTCTTTGGGTTCTCCGCGTTCATTCCCGTTCTCGGGTTCGTACGCCTTTCCAATTTCGAAAAGACGCACGTCGCCGCGATTACGTCGATTCGCTTCCAGGCGTAGCAGCAAGCTCGCCGCGACGCTTCGGCGAATCTTTGACTCGCTTTGGTTGACCGGGTTGATGACGGATACGTAGGGCAAGTCGAGCTCGCCCATCATTTCGAGCAGTCCATCTTCTATGAATGAATAGGAGAGGTTCTCGTTGAACCGCGCACCACCGGCGAGTCGGTCCTGGAGCTGTCGGACTAACATGCGGCGTTCGTCGCGGGGCGGTGGCACTATGTCGAAGTGGAGCGCCTGTTCTTCGATATTGCCGTAGCGATAGATCCGACCGATTTCCTCGATCAGATCCTGCTCGATCGTAATGTCTTTGGTCGCGCGGAAGCTCGGGATTTGGATCTGGAATAGATCGACGCTGCCGGCCGGGTCATTGGCGTCATCACTCACGCCGAAGCCGAGTCGCTCAAGGATGTTTCGGATCTCATCGTCCGGCAGTGCCTTGCCTAGGGCTGTGCGTACGCGGGCGGTGCGAAGCGGGATAACGCTTGAGGGATCCGTCCAGTTCCCCTCGTCCGTAGGCTTCGCGGGGAAGCGCACTTCCGGATGAATTTCGGCGAGCAGGCGCGCGAAATGGCCCGTGGCTTCGAGGGCAAGGTTGGGGTCAAGGGTCTTTTCGAAGCGGGCCGAAGAGTCCGTTCGGAGTCCCACGTGGGTGGACGTGCGGCGGACGGTCGTCGCTTCGAAGGTCGCGCATTCAAGCAATAGAGAATCGGTCTCAGGAGCAACCTTCGATCCGTCTCCGCCCATAATTCCGGCGAGAGCGACGGGCGTGTCGCCGGCGCAGATGAGGAGGTCGGCTTCGCGGAGTTCGCGCTCGCAGGCGTCGAGGGTTTCGATCGTCTCGTCCGGCCGTGCGTTGCGAACGACGAGGCCGCGACCGGCGCCGAGGGACTCAAGACGGTTTCGGTCGAAGACGTGATTCGGTTGCCCGAGATCCATCATGACGAAGTTCGAGAGGTCAACGAGCAGGTCGATCGGGCGTTGGCCAACTGCGAGGAGCATCCAGCGAAGCCACTCCGGGGAGGGACCAGGCTGGACGCCGTCGATCGGCAGGCCGACATAACGTGAGCATCCAGCCGTCTCGATCGTGACCGGGTAGGGCGCTTCGTCTCCGGTTTCGGGAAGGCTGGTGTTAAGAGGAAGAAGTTCGCGCTCGAAGATTGCGGCGACTTCCCGCGCGACGCCTCTATGCCCCCAGAGGTCGGGGCGATGCGTGAGAGACTTGTTGTCGATCTCGATGATCCAGTCATCAATGCCGAGCGCGACTGCCACGGGAGCACCGGTGGTGGCGTCTTCGGGCAGAACCCAGATGCCGTCGTGCTCTTCGCCAAGGTCGAGTTCGCGGACGGAACAGATCATGCCGAAGGAAGGCACGCCTCGGATCTTGGACTTCTTGATTTTGAAGTCGCCCGGGAGATTTGTGCCGACGGTTGCGACGGCGACCTTTTGTCCCACTGCGACATTAGGCGCGCCGCAGACAATCGTGAGGGCTTCGTCCTCGCCGACGTCCACTGTGCAAACGGAGAGCTTCTCGGCATCCGGGTGCGGCACGCGAGTCGTTACATGCCCGACGACGACGTCGTGGAGCTGTGGCGCGAATCGCTCGACTCCCTCGACCTCGGCGGTCGAGAGTGTGAGGTCGTTTGCGAGCTGCTCGGGGGTGATGTCGGTGAGATCAACGTGTCGCGCGAGCCAGCGCATGGAGACGTACATTAGAACTGCTCCAAAAAGCGAACGTCGCCATCGAGGAGATGGCGGACGTCGTCGATGTTATGCCGAAGCATGACGAGGCGAGAGAGGCCGAGGCCAAAGGCGAAGCCGCTCCACTCTTCGGGGTCGACGCCTCCGGCTCGTAACACGTTCGGATGAACCAAGCCGCAGGGCAGAAGCTCAATCCATGTTGTCTTCTTGCAAACCGAGCATCCCGAATCACAGAAAGGGCATCGCGCATCGAGTTCGAAGCCCGGCTCAACGAAGGGGAAATGTCCGGGGCGAAGCCGCACGTCGAGGTCGCGACCGAAGATGCCGCGGAGCAGCGTCTTCATGGCGCCGATGAGATGGGCAACTGAGATGTCCTTACCAACGACAAGGCCTTCCATTTGGTAGAAGGTGTGGTCGTGACTCGCGTCGGTGGTTTCCTGTCGGAAGACGCGACCCGGGGCGATGACCCGGAAGGGCGGGGTGCGGTCTTCCATTGCGCGGATCTGGACGGGCGACGTATGCGTGCGCAGAACCAGGGTGCCTATCTCGTCGCAGTAGAAGGTGTCCTGGGAATCTCGTGCCGGATGATCCTTCGTGATGTTAAGCGCTTCGAAGTTGTAGTGATCGAGTTCGACTTCAGGGCCGTCGAGAATTTCATATCCCATGGAAAGGAAGAGATCTTCAAGCTCGCGAGTGACCTGCGTAATTGGATGCAGGCTGCCGCGGTCGGCCAAAGGAGCCGGGAGCGTCGCATCGAAATCGTCTGCCCGCCGGGCCGTTTCGAGCTGGCTCGATGAGAATGCCGCGGCGCGATTGGCGATCGCCACAACGATCGACTGCTTGAGCGCGTTGGCCTTTTGGCCATGTGCTTTGCGGTCTTCGGGAGCAAGTTTCGGGATCTCGGCGAGCATTGCCGCGACGAGTCCCTTCTTGCCGATGAGTTCGCGCTCCAGATCCTTGAGTGCCTCTGTGTCTTCGCACGCGCTTATACGCTCGCGCGCAGCGTCGAGCGTGGCTTCCGGGTCCATCTTCGCTTCCTCTCGTTCAGTGATACTGGGGTCGCCTTGCCTAGATGGCCTTGCCGCTCCAAGCGCGTGACTCCCTGACGGGGCCACCGCGCTCGGTTTGAGATCCCACTCCGAATCACACGTCCTGGCGCACGTTCGGGCCGCGACTCGAAGAGTCCGATCGGAGCAACGTGGTCACAGGCGATTCGTCGGAAGCTCGGCGGGGGCAGCCGGGGCTTCGGTCGGCGTATCTTACCGAATCTAGGGCCGTTTTGGGAATTTCAGCCCTGCTTTGGCGTTAGCGCGCCGAGTTCATGGAAGACAATCGCCCGAGCCCGCAGCAGGTCACGATCACGGCTCAGCCTTGAACAGGGCAAGGTCTTATACGTGGCACGTAGCAGTCGTGCATGACACGAAGCGGCGTTCGGGTGATCTCTTGGCGGAGGGCTTGATCGAGCGGACGGGATTAGCAGCTCGCAGGCTCGCTGCGCGAGACGCGGATGAGCTTTGCCCCGTATGCGCTCTCGGGCATCTGGTACGACGCGATCTCCGAGTTGCAAACCGCGATCGGAAAAGATCCGGGCAATCGTCGGTTGCTGCTCCAGGGAGTCGCGCTGCTCGAGCAGGCGGAGCTTTCGAGCGTGGCTAAGTACGCGCGGCAGGCCGCAGCGTGAGTGCGAGCATTAGGCCGAGGGCCGTTAGGCCGGCGGCGGCCCAATAGGGATAGGGCGTGCCGAGGTCGTAGAGGAGTCCGGCTGCGATCGGACCGACGATGCGCGCGGCAGAGGCAGTTGATTGGAAAACGCCCATCACGAGGCCGCGCGATCCTTCGTCCGAGGCGAGGGAAACGAGGCTCATCATGGGTGGCTGGGAAATGCCGCGACCGATCGCCGCGAGGCCCAAGGGCAGCATCAGCCAGCCGATTGTCGAGGGCGCGGGGACGAAGGCAAAGGCGAGGGACATGAGAGCTAGGCCCGCGATCACCAACTGACGTTCCTCGAAGCGCTCGGACAGCCGCTTCATGCCGCCGCCCTGAATGCCGCCCATCAGGATTGCCATGGCGAGCATGACCATGCCGACGCCGAGTTCGTCGTATCCGAAATGATGCGACAGGAAGAAAGCGAAGGTCGTCTCGAGTTGTGTGACGGCGAGGCTGAAGAGGAAGTAGATCAGGCAGACCCGGCCGATGATCGGGGCGCGAAAGACATCGAGCCGACTCGTGAGGTCGGGCTTGGGGCGCTCGGAGCGGCGCTCGGGCTCACCGAGGCGTGCCGCAGCCCAGACGAAGTTGATCGCAGCCATCGCCGCTGCGACGAACATAGGCGCCTCGTGGCTGACTCGGGAGAGAACGCCGCCCAGGGGCGGGCCGAGCGTGAAGCCGACGGCGAAGGACGCGCCGATCATGCCCATCCAGCGCGTGCGATCCGCTTCGTCGGTGACGTCCGTTAAATATGCAGTCGCGACGCTGATATTCGAGCCGAACATGCCCGCGAGGAGCCGGGCGGCGAGGATTCCGAGGAGGGAGTCGGCAAGGCCCAGAGCGAAGAGCGCGACCGCGGTGCCGGCGATTGTCACCAGCATCACGGGCCTTCGCCCAATGCGATCCGAGAGTCGGCCCCATAGCGGCGCGCAGAGGAACTGAGCCGCAGCGTGGCTCGCGAGGAGAACGCCGAGCATGGCGCCGCTTGCGCCGTAGCGCTCCGCCCAAAAAGGCAGGATCGGAACCACGAGCCCGAAGCCGATCAGGTCGACGACGATGACCGAAAATAAGACACCGAGGCCCTTAGGACGAGAACCCTTGTTCTCTTCGGTGTTTCCGCTCAAGTGTCTACCCCAGGTGGCCGTCCGGTGACTCACGACCGGGGCGGTCGCACCGTAGCGCGCCCCGTCGAAAATCCATTCCCAGAGCCGCAGCGCTGCGTCGCGTTGCAGGTGAAAGGGGATGCTCTACGTTCCTGCGTATTGCTTGCCGGCCAAATTTATCCGTCCGGTTCGCAGGGTCCCTGAAGCGCGCGCATCGATACGACTATAATGTGCGCGAGGAGTGAGGCGAGCTTTGTCCGACCACATCACCGAAAAATCCGAGCAAAAGCTCCAGGATTGGTCCCAACAGCAGGCCAACGCCGAAACGATGGTCCCGATCATCGGGGAGCTCTATCGAGATCGAGGCGTGATCTTCACGATCTTCGGCCATTCCCTCGTGAATAAATCTCCCCTCGAGATTATCGGCCTGCACCGGATCGCCCGCGTCAACGTGGACGCCGCCATCAGCACAATCGACACCTATCCGATTCTTTCGGAAGTCGCGCGCCTGGACCTCGCGCCTGCGCGAATTGATCTTGGCAACTTGATCAGCCATTGGCGCCAGGCGACTCCTGGTTCGGGCATCGAAGATTTCGTAAAAGACGAACTCGCCGGCATCGCCACGGGCAAGACTTCGCTCCGCTCGAATCCCCAGGATGTCGTGCTCTACGGCTTCGGTCGTATCGGCCGCCTCGTGGCCCGAATCCTCGCGGGCAAGACCGGCGGCGGAGACAACCTTCGTCTTCGCGCCATCGTCGTCCGCCCCGGTGGCGATAACGATCTCGCCAAACGGGCGAGCTTGCTGCGCCGTGATTCGATCCATGGCCCGTTTTCAGGGGAGGTGGTCGTCGATCACGAAGACAATGCCCTGATCATTAACGGCAATCTCGTCCACGTGATCTACGCGAGCAGCCCCGAGGAGTGTGACTACTCAAAATACGGCATCCAAGATGCGATCGTCGTCGACAACACGGGCATGTGGCGCACAGAAGAAGATCTGTCGCGCCACCTCGTGCCCGGTACGTCGAAGGTGGTTCTGACGGCGCCCGGCAAGGGCAACGTTCCCAATATCGTATACGGCGTGAATCACCACGGAATGACGGAAGGCGGAAACGTGATTTCCGCGGCCTCGTGCACGACGAACGCGATCGCGCCGGTGCTCAAGGCGGTCAACGATCAGTATGCGATCGAGAGCGGCCATATCGAAAGTATCCATTCCTTCACGAACGATCAGAACCTGATCGACAACTATCACAAAAAGGAGCGACGCGGCCGAGCGGCGTCCCTCAATATGGTGGTGACTGAAACCGGCGCAGCGAAGGCCGTGGCGAAATGCCTGCCGGAGCTCGCTGGCAAGCTGACGGGCAACGCGATTCGCGTGCCAACGCCTAACGTTTCGCTGGCTGTGATGAGCTTGAACCTTGGTTGCGAAACGAATGCGGAAGAACTCAATGAATTTCTATTGAAGACTTCTCTTGAAGGCGATTTGCAGAATCAGATCGATTACTCGAAGTCGACCGAAGTCGTTTCAAGCGACTTTGTTGGGAACCGTTATGCAGGGATCGTCGATGCACCCGCGACGATCGTCCAAGGCACCCACGCCGTGCTCTACGTCTGGTACGACAACGAGTTCGGCTACAGCCGCCAGGTCGTGCGATGTCTCGAGGAACTCGCCGGCATAGTGATGCCGAATTTCCCGAAGCGCGCCGTTAGCCAGTAGGGCCCTCCGGGCTCGCTAGTGCTCAGCTTGTTATGAAGACGGTCGGCCGGTTCCTTCTGGAAGCGCGCCGGCCCTTCGCACATCTGGCTCCGAACCGGTTCCGATCTAGCTCGCGTCTATCTTGCGGGCAGGCCGAAGGGGAACGTGATGGCGATGCCGACCCGCGGTGCCGGGTCGAATTGCTGGTCGTAGAGCTTGCGACCGTTGTCGGATTCGACGCGAATACGGCCTGCGATTCCCAGCCCGGTTTTGACGTCGAGGAATGCGCTTTCCATTAGGCGAATGCGCACGCCGACTTCAACGGGGATCGTCGTGATTTCGCCGATGCCGTTCGTGTCGGCGGTTGTGCCGTTGTCGTCGAGGCGGAAGCGAGTTCGCTCGTAGCCGGCGGAGATTGTGAACCGGATTGAATTGCTGGTGCCCCAGAGCAGGGTTGTGCGACCGCCCTGGAACCAGTCGCCCTCGGTCATGAGCGTGAGGCCTTCAGTGATGCGCCATTTGAGGGCCACGATCGGGAAGGTCTCTGCTTCTTTTTCGAGCTGACTTGTTACGCCGAGACCTACGCCAACGGAAACCTTGTCGCTGATTTGCCAGCGCACGAGCGCTGAGACCCCGGCCGCGAAGCCGTTGCGGTCGGTGCCGGATTCGCCGGCATACCGGATCGGGAGCGCCAAGACGACGGCGACCTTTTCGCCAACGAGTATCGTCGTGCTAGGCAAAAAGTCGATCGTGTTCAGCGAGTTCCACGGGTCTCGCGGCAAGCTCGTCGTGCCATAAACGGGGGGCGAACCGAAGTCGAGATTGAAGTCGTAGCTCGAATGCGCGTAACGAGTCCCGAAGCTCACCAGGATCGATTCATTGATTGGGCCACCGAATTCGCCCGCGATTCCCGTGCGCCACGCGTGAAACTCGTCGCCGGCGTCGCTCTTGGTTTCGAATTCGGAGCGATAATCAGCGCTCACCCGCCCACGCCACTCAAAGCGAGGTGGGCTATCACCAATCGTTGAGAATTGGGCGGACGCCACGCCACTTGCGAGCAAGACAAGCGCCGCCGCAAAGATCCCGCGAATCAGTTCTCGATACATCGTGCCCCCCAGCACTGTGACCGCACCTGAACCCACCGTGAGCCACGGCGCATGTGCGAAGCAACCGAGCATCTGAACCATAGAGGCCGCTTGACGCTCGGCCGGAAGGGTCGCCCGGCTACGCGGATGCGTCTAGTCCTTCCAGCCTGTTTGTGCGCCCTTGATCATGGCGAAGGGGCCGACGGGCCATCCGAAGCAGTCGACCATCAAGCGATTGACGTCTTCCTGCGAAGCGACGCCCTCTGAAACGACCTGGCTGGCTTCTTTAATCATCGCGGCGTAGACGCGGTTCGCCACATAACCCCAAGCCATCGGGTGATCATTCACGACGACCGGGTTTTTACCGCAAGCACTCGCAAGCGCGGTGACCCGCTCTACGACGCTGGGATCCGTTTCTTCGGTGACCACGATCTCGGCAAATTTCATCACGACTGGAGGGGAGGCCCAATGCCAGATGATGACGTTTTCGGGCCGGTCGGTCGCCGCGGCAAGGGCGGCGAGCGGAAAGCCCGAGCTATTCGAGGCGAGGATCGCGTCGTCGGGCGCAAGGCGGTCGAGGTCGCGGAAGACTTTGACCTTGAGGGCGAGCCGTTCCGGAACGCATTCGACGATGAGTTCGGCGTCACTGACCGCTTCTTCGAAGTTTGTCGAGAAGGTCAGGCGGGCGAGGGCGGCGTCGGCATCGCCGCGCTCGACCTTGCCACGGGATACGGCGCGCTCGAAGCCGTAGCGGCCGTCTGTCACCCCTGCGATGGCCTTGTCGATCACTTCGTTCTCTAGGTCGGTGCAGTGCACCTCATTGCCTGCTTGAGCGAGGACTTGGGCGATGCCGCTGCCCATGACGCCGGCGCCGATGACTGCGATGCGCATATGTTTCTCCGTTTTTGGTTGTTGAAGTCGAGGGACTGCTGCGTCTGCGCGGCTCGCGCGCGAGGTGCTGGGCAGAGGGGCTCGGGGTTCTGGCGAAGACCGGCCTGAAACGAGGCTCTGGTCGATGAAATAGGTGTTAGGCGGTGTTTTCGGACGGGAGGTGCTCTCGCTGGTTGAAGCTGAGAAGTTCTGCTTTCGGAGCGAACGCAAGTTCGCTGATCGCACAGTTTTTCATCATGCGGTTCCACTCGGCGTAGTGATCGTCGAGAAGGAGCCCTAAGGCGATCGTGAGTGCGGCGCCGTGACTCACGACAACGATTCGCTCGCCCGGATGCGCCGCAGCGAGTCTCGTGAGCGCGCCCGCGAGGCGGTCCCCCACTTGCTTAGGCGATTCCCCGCCATGCGGCGCGAAGTGAGGGTCGGCGGACATGTTCTGAAAGAGCCTTTTATCCTCGGTCAGCTCTTTGAACGCCATGCCCTCCCAGTCGCCCAGGTCAAACTCGACGAGCTCATCATCGAGGATCGGCGTTAGGCCGAGAGGCGTCGCAATTGCTTGGGCTGTCTGGTGCGCGCGGTCGAGAGGGCTCGCGTAGACATGCGCAATCGGTTGATAGTTGGCTTCAATATGCGCACCGACAGCGGCGGCTTGGCGACGTCCGTGATCCGTAAGCGCAGTATTGGTCGAGCCATGCCAAACTCCGTCGACATTGGCCGAGGTCTGGCCATGGCGAACGATCGTGAGCAGGGCGTGGGTTGAGTTCGGGTCGTGAGTAGTCGAGGTCATGAGGGCCGGATCATACCTATCCGGAGCGACCGACGCGGAAGCGTGAAACGACTCGCGTGCGGACTAGGAAAGACTCGGGGAGTGGAGCATGCCTAGTTGGGTCGGCCGACGACCACTGGGCCGTAACTGGCGAGCCAGGTCATGGGGGACATGTCGGCGATTTTTGCGCGGCTGGCGGCTCGGGTGAGCGCCTCTGCCGGCAGCGCTGCTTCGCTCAGCAAGGCAGCGGGGGCCGCCTCAATGAGCCCGGCGTCGGCAACGTGCTCGGGGCTCATAGAGACCGAACTTTTAGAGGCCACCGGCTCGCTGGCGGACTCGATCGCCCCATCCGCCGCCATCGCTGACGACGAAGCGAGGACCGCTCCCGCAAGGAAGGCAGTCGAAATGATTCGAATTGAAATGTTGTTTAAAGCACCCATTTGATAATGAAGTCGGAGCTGTGGCTAACCGGCTGAAGAGAAACGTGTGGAAAAAACTCCAAGTTGCCGGAGATTTACCGTCTGTGCGCAAATTTCCCGCAACGCGAAGGCGCGGGGTTCGCAAGTGTGGCTTGGGCGGGCCGGCTCGGCTCAGGCGTTCTCGAGCAGCTCGACGAGTTCGTCTCGGGAGAGCCGACTCGAGCCATCCGCATCTTCGAGGGCGGCATCGGCAAGCGCTCGTTTGCGGGCGTGCAGCGCGAGAATGCCTTCCTCGACGGTGTTCTTCGCGATCAAGCGATGAACGGCGACGGGGCGATCCTGACCGATACGATGGGCCCGATCTGCGGCCTGTTGCTCGACCGCGGGATTCCACCAAGGATCCAAGAGGAAGACATGATCCGCGGCGGTGAGGTTGAGACCCGTACCACCAGCTCGCAGAGAGAGCAGCATGACCGGCGGGCCATCGTCGCTCTGGAAGCCTTCCACGACGGCGCCGCGATCACGCGTGGAGCCATCTAGGCGCAGGAAGCCGAAGCCGCGAGAGTTGAGGCCGGGCTCCACCAGGTTGAGCAGCGTCGTCCACTGCGAGAAGACGAGTGCCTTATGTCCGCCGGCGACGACTTCTTCAAGGCGCGCGAAGAGGGTTTCGAGCTTGGAGGAGGAGCCTGTGAGCGAGGCTTGTCCCGGAACGAGACTGGGATGACACGCGGCTTGGCGCAATCGCAAGAGTGCTTCGAGCGCGGCCATCACGTTGCCACCGGCGCGCAGTCGTTCAACGACATCTCGCAGGGTCGCTGCACGGACAGCGTCGTATACCGCACGTTCATCGGGCGAGAGATCGCAGTCCAGCACGATTTCCGAAAGCGGGGGGAGTTCCGGAGCCACTTCGGACTTGAGGCGTCGCATCAAGAAGGGGCGGATACGCGCTCGCAGGCGAGAGGCTACTTCGCTGTCGCCGTCCGCGATCGGCCGCGCATAACGGTCACGGAAATCGGTGCGGCCGCCTAATAGCCCTGGGTTCAGGAAGTGGAATTGGCTCCACAATTCCTCCAGTCGATTCTCGACGGGCGTGCCCGTAAGCGCGAAGCGCGCGCGTGCATCGAGTCGATGTGCGGCGCGAGCGATCTGACTTTCGGGGTTCTTAATGGCTTGGGCTTCGTCGAGCACGACGATGTCCCAGGTGGGCTTCGTGAGCAGCTCGACGTCCTGTCGCAGCAGGGCGTAGCTCGTGATCGTGACAGCGGCCTCGGGGTCGAGAGTTCGGTTGGAGCCGTGGTACAGCGAAACCGTGAGACTCGAACGGAAGCGTTCGATTTCTCGAACCCAGCCATGAAGCACGGAAGTCGGCGCGACAACGAGCGTTCGCCCTTCGAGGGCACAGAGTGCCTGAAGCGTTTTACCAAGACCCATGTCATCGGCGAGTAGCGCGCCGAGTTCGGCACGGCGCAAGAAGACCAGCCAGTCGACACCATCGCGCTGATATGGGCGCAATACATCGATGAGCTCGGGATCGATTGGCGCTCGCGGGATGCCGTCGAAGCCTTCGAGAAGCGGTCGCAGGCCTTCGAGCGACGGCGGCGGCGGCTCGTCCAGGTCTTCGCATAGGAGCGCGAGATCCGGGAGTGCGTGTCGAGCGATTCGGCCTCGTGGGTCACGGGCGGCGAGAAGGTCAGCGATGCGGTCGCCGTAAAGGCGCAGCCAGTCGGAGGGCAGCTTCGCGAATCCGCCACCATCGAGCTGGACCACGGATTCACCACGCGACCAAGCACGCAATACGGACTCCGGAGCCGCACTGCCACGCTTGGGCTCGGGCGGGCCGCCCCGGCCGGGCTCTTCACCAAAGGGCGAGTAGTCGTCGCCGCTGCCCGTATCTTCGCCGTCTTCGCCTGTGTCTGTTAGGTCTTCGGTGAGGTCAAAGTCGAGGGTGAATTTGTCGTCGTCAATACGAAGGTTGGCTTCGAGGCTGCCGACGAGCTGGAAGTCTCGGATGCTCGCGCCGACCACTTCTAGGGACGTGTGCTCGAGGCGGCTCGCGAAATTAATTGCGTCGGTCGCGGGAAGTCGGGCGACGATGCCAGGGCGCAGGCCAAGCTCAGTACGTAACTGTGCGACGGCTTCGTTCTCGGCATGCTCCATTCGGAGAGGCACTTCGCCGCCGCCGAGATGCACGAGCCTGCCCGAATCGATACGTGCCACCGGTGGATCGCCGTAGACGAGCGTCGGTAAAACGCTTAGCCCATCGCCGTCCCGGGTGACTTCGACGCGTACCCGCGGCCGTTCGCCTCGGCGCACGCTGGGGAGCTTCGGGGATTCTATGACAAGCGGGATCCGCTTTTCGAGTTCGGGGATAACTTCGGTGACCAGTGTTGCGAGGTCATTGTCGCTGAAGAACAGACCGCGCGGGAGGTCGGCGAGTTCTCGACCCGTGAGTCGGTTAGGCGCGAGAGGATGCAGCGTATCGCCCGCTTGCACGATCCCGTTTCGGAATGCGCGAACGATTCGCGTGTCCTGCTCCACGAAGAGCCGGACGCCTTCGGGCGCATCGACGACGCGCGCGATCAGGCCAATCGGTTCGGTGTCGATCTGAATCGGCTTGCCATCCAAGAAGACGCGACCGATGCCGGTCATCTTGTCGACGAGATTTGAAAGGTTCGGTTTGATGCGGGTGTCCGCCGGACGGGGTGCTAGGCGGCGATCGATAGCGATGTCTGCGGGCGTCGCGATGAAATCGGGACCCTTGCGTTTGCCGCCTGCGGCTACGGCCAACAGGCTGCCACGAAGCACCGTCCGCTTCCCTTCGAATTCGATCTCGCGGGTCATGTAGAGCTGCCCGGCACGATCTTCGAGGCAATAGACGATTCGTCCACGGCCTTCGCCCTGGGTCGGGAGATCTTCTCCACCCTTTGCGGCGTTGCGCACAGCGATCACCGCGGCAGCAATATGCTCACAGGGATCGTCAGAAGAGTTACAGGAGCATTCCCAGTCTTCGTCCTTGGGATGCAGCGTGACCTGCGGCGCACCAAGACCCTTGCCAGTCTTGACCCGAAGCGTGATCGAGTTGGCGAGGCGTTCTTCGACGCTAACAGCATCCGCCCTCGCGAGCGACACGCCGCGCGACCAAATGGCGCGCGGGCAAGCCTCCTGAACTGATTCGAAGAGCGTCTGCGTGAAATCCAAGGGAGCGAACCGATCGGCCGAAGGCCGTAACTGCAGTGGGAGGGCCCGGGATGCTAACCGATTTGGTCAGCCTTGGGGCGTATTAGGGAGCAGAGGTGACAGAGGTGAGAGAGGTCGTACGATGTCTGAATGCTTTTTTTGCCCGGGCCGAGACCCCGTGAAGGTCTCGGCGAAGGTTTCACTCGAGCAAGTTCGTATTCGCTTCGGCCCAGCGCCGCAATTCTGCCTCTAGAAGGCCGGTTTCGTTGCTGTCGGGTTCGGCTTCAACGAAGCGGGCGAGATGGGCGAGGGCGTTGCCGACGTGGCGTCCCGGTCCCGCGCCAAGTAGTTCCATGACCGCACTGCCGTCCAGGGCCAGAGTGCGGACCTGTCCTGCGCGAGTGTCGTTGGCTCGCATGGCCTCGATTCGGGCCTCCACCCTCTGGAGTCGCTGCTCGATCGCCGCCGCATCGACTTCGTTCTCGAGCTCTGCCACTTCGAGGCGCCGCCAGGCGAAGAGCGCGTCGCGTTCCTCTTCAGATGTGCGGGACAAAATGCGGCGGATGCTGACGTCTCGGCTCGATTCGATGCTGCGGTCGAGGGGATGGAGCCCTTGAAGGTGTTCGACACGCCGTGCGAGGCGATGAGGTACACGCAGGCGGACCAGCCCTCTGGCGGTCGCGGATCCGCGGAGCCAGGCGGCCCAGCGGAGCGACGGCAGGGTTGGGAGTCGAGCGATGCGAGCGGCCTGGATGGGGAGTGCGCCAGGGGCAATTTGAGTGGTGACCCCTGTGTCGTGAAGAAAGGCGAGGCCGGCGGTCGGATCTTGGCTCGCCAGGATTCGGCTGATCTCGCGTCTCGCAGGCGCACCATGCGGGAGGCGCCGAGTGATTTCTTCGAAGCTGCCGCGGGCGCTCTCAATCATATCGTCTGTGGGCGTTAGGTTGTATTCAGCGGCTAATCGCGCGGCGATCCAGTAGCGACGCGGCGCGCAGGCGAAGGGGGCGGGGTGTCGGCTTGCGAGTTCGAGGCGACCTTGGCCGAGCGCATCGAGTTGATTTCGAGGGTCGCAGAAGCGGAGATCCGCCGGACGAAACGCGAGGGCGTAGGGGCCGAGTGCGAAATCGAGCAGCGCCTCTTCCATAGGACCGTCTCCCATGCAGAGGATATCAACGGGCCCGCCTTCGGTGGCTTGCGTCAGCCGGGTTCCAAATTCGGACGTGACGACCGCCTTGGGAAGCGCCGCGAGTACTTGCGCTGGCGGGCCGCTGCAGAGAATTGATTGAGTTCGGGGCCCGACAGCTTCCGTGCGAGGCTGCGGACGCAATTCATCGAGCAACCCGTCGCCGTGGCTGAAGGATCGCAAGCCACGCTCCTCTAAGTGAGCGCACAATTCGGTCAGGGGCTTCGGCAATGTAGGAGGGAGCGAATGCGCTCGGGATTGACTCATGAGGACGGGGCAGTGTAGACCGGTAAGAGCGCGATGGCCGTAGCCGTCTGAAGAAGCGCGGAAAATATTGCGAGCCTCAGGGACGAGAATCGAAATGAACCACGAAAGAAGCGTCACGAATCCTCTGCGGATCGATCTGCGTTGCTGCGTCGGGGGTTGCCTGATGATGGGATTGACCACGCTCGTGATCGCATCCACCGCTTCGGCCACTTTTGCCGCCGGAGCAGACGAAGGCACGCGATGTGAGACGCGCAATCAGCTCCGCGAAGTCGCCCGTCGCCATTTCGTCGTCGACCGCGTCACAGAGTGTCGTCCGATTCGGATGCTCCGGGACGAGGTCAAGCAGAAGGCGGAGTCGAGCGCGGAAGACTTTCGCGCGGTGCCTAATGACCGCAGCGAGGACAGCGCAGAGGATCGTGCTGCGCTTTGGTCGGCGGCTTGGGAATGCGCAATCTGATCGCAGCCTACGCGCGATGCGCGGTGTGTTCGTCGAGAAGAGTCGCTGATCGGTTCGATTCAATTGCGAAGGGGTTACAAAAATAGAGATAGATGGTGCATCGAACTCAAGGTGGCGGGGGTATTCACCGACAGCTAAAGAATCCGGAAGTGAATGCCTTCGACTTCGTTTGGGAACGGAATCACGGCAGGGCTTGGCGGACGGGAGTTCGCAATGAGTACTGGGGCCGAGTTTGCAGGGCACCGACCGCACGGGGATGACGCCCGCCCGGACGAACGTTATGTGCGCATCCTCTTTGTAGAGGAGCGGCCAGAAGTCGCCGAGGAAATTAGCCAGAGCCTCAGCCGAGCCGTTCGCGCATCCTTTGAGGTCGTTTGCGAAGCAAACCTCTTGGACGCGGCTGCCCAGATTAGGGGCGCAAAATTCGATCTGCTTCTGATCGATCCCTATCTACCGAATGTCGAGCGTCACGCGGCGATGGAACTCGCGAACGATCTCGCCCATCGATTGCCCGTCGTTGTTTTGACCGGTACAGAAGCGATGGCAGAGCGTGTTACGCCCCTTCGTCAGCGTTTGGCGGATTGCGTGGAGAACGCGGACGTCGTCGGCACGCTCCTGTCTGCGATCCGTCGTGCTCGCCGTCTCGGGACCGGCGTGATGACTCCGGTCTTCTGCCGCCTCGAAGGTCTCTGTGACTGATCGAGCGAAACGCTCACGCTCTTCAGCCGAGCCGCCTATGCTCGGCGCGTGTCTAAGCTCGCTCCGACTCCCCGCCTTTATTTTCGTCTTCCAGGACGCGTCGAATCTCTGGGTTCGTGGCTGGCAGCGTTGTTGCCGGGGTTGGACCGCGGCGAACGCCGCGGGCTCGTAGAAAGCGACCGTGTTCAGGTCGATGGACGCGGAGCGACGTCGGCGAATCAAGTGTGTCCTGCGGGCGCGAAGATCGAAATTGAGCTCGCGGGTTCTGTCGATGCAGCGTTAGGCGTCGATGCGGCGGCCGAATTTGGACTGGCGGAGCATTGGTTCGCATGGGTCGAGGACGCTCCCTGGGCTTCGGGAGAGCTCCAGTTGACGGGGCGATCGCCTCTGCATTTCGAGGTGGTAGAGCGCTGCGACTCGCTTGCACGGATTGAGGTGCAAGGTGAGGCGGTTGCCGCACAGGCACTTTGCTCAGCACTCGCTGCGATCGACCTGCCCGTGGTCGGCGACCTTGCGAACGGCGGGTTGGGCGTGCCGGGCGGAGTTCGCGTGGCGCAGGCAGGCGCTGCGCTGCCCAAACCCGAAGAGATCGTTTGGCAATGGGATCATGGGGCGAGTGCGCCGTCGGATGATCCCACAGGCGGCACGTTCGTCGTGTCGGACGAAACGGCGCGAGTTCTAGCAGGAGGACATCGCTGGATACTGCCGGACGACGCGAGCGATTCCGCGGCAAACTATCGCCGCGGTGCGCTGGTTCGTGTGACGGACCGAGAACGGCGTGGGATCGCGTGGGCCCATATAGAAGGGACGCCTCGACTCTCCGCACGAGTTTGGGGACACGGCGACCGTCCGCTTCGCGCCTTGGAGTCGATCGACGCGCGGATCTCGCAAGCGCTCGGCCGTCGAAGCGCTCTTTTATGGACGGGCCACGAGCCCACCGGAAGCAATGCCTTTCGATTAATTCACGGAGAAGCCGACGGGTTTCCTGGCTTGTACATCGATCGCCTCGGGTCGCTGCTGCGTGTGCTGGTCTCGGGGTGGGCGACGGAGGGCTTTCGCGATCGCACGATCGAGGCCCTCTTAGCGCAGCTTCCTATGACTCCCGAGGGCGTTCCGTGGAGCGTGCTCGAACTCTTGCATTTGCGATCGCCGGCAGGGCGAGCAGTTGACCGGGTGCGTTGGCGCGCAGGTGGACTCGAAGAGTTGGCGAAGAATCATCCCGATCTCGAAAGCGACCGCTTCATAGTGCAGGAGCGCGGGCTTCGTTTCGAGATCGATCCGGGATGGGATGCACCGCGCAAGCCGCGCCCTGGCTACGGCCTCTTTGTGGATCAGCGCGAAAACCGAGAGCGGGTTGCGAAGCTGGCCGCGAGGGGAGGGCGCTGGCTCAATCTTTTTGCGCATACGGGCGCCTTCAGCGTGGCGCTTCTCGCCGCGGGTGCGGAACAAGTTATTTCAGTGGATCTCTCCGGCGCGTACCTTGAACGAACGGATCGGAATGTCGCGCTGAACCAGGATCGCGGGGTCGATCCCGGCAAGCATGAATCCGTCCGCGGCGACGTGCGCCGTTTCCTCGAATCGCTCGATTCGAAGGAGCGATTCAATGGGATGGTGATCGATCCGCCGACTGCGGCTGCTGCGGGACGGCGCTTCTGGTCCGTGAAAGATGATCTTGAGCCGCTGCTTCAACTGGCCCTTGCGCGGTTGGCGCCGGGGGGGAGCTTGCTGGTGACGCAGAATCGGTCAGGGCCTCCGGTCGGAATCGGCCAGGCACTTGAGCGCGTGGCGACGCGAGCGGGTGTCCAAGTCCACGCGATCGATCCCGCCCTCGCGGGGGTGGATCATCCGAGTCTGCCGGGGTTCCCTGAGGGGGAAGCCTTCGAGGGATGGTTACTTCGCGTCCACTGAGGCACGACCAATTCTCCCATGGGGAATTGCCCTGGTGCGCGCATTCGGCCGAAGGATACGATCAGCGGGCATTTTGGCCGGTTGATAATGTCATTCACGATAAAATGGCCTAAGAGCGAAGGTGAAAAGCAACGAAATAATTAATTGTTTCTGACACAACCCATTCTCACTCACCACTTCAAACCGACCCCAGAAGCGTCTCCGCGTCTTCTTGGGTCCCCACTCATTCAGAGTCGGGAACTGTTGGAGAAGGCCGCCAAGCGACGGCCTCGACCAGCCAGTTGGTTGATTGATAGGTGGATTGAATGCGACAGTTGAATTTGATGCAGTCGATGGCCGCGTTGTTTGCGACGGGCCTCTTCATGACTGCGGCTCCTGCTCTAGCGACGCCGGCGAATTTCGATCCGTTCTATGGTTTCGAGTCCGCGGGGCTCGAGGGTCTCCCCAGCTTCAATTTCGACTCGACGACGTCCTTCTTGGGCGCGGGCGAGGCGGGTGGTTCGCCCGTCGACGTCGAGCTGCGGGGCTCAACCGATGTGTGCATCCTCTTCGGGGACAGCACGTGTCGCGCCGATACAGCCGGCATCACGGGCGCATATTCCGTGATTGTCAGCATCGAAGTCTCCGGCATTAACACGGAGCTCATCGGCGGCGAAGACTTTACGCTCTTCCTCAGCGGCGTAACCGGCGCGTATGCGCCTGGCGAAGTTCAGATAGAGTTGAACCCGGTTGTGTTGGCGGGTCTCGATACGAGTGCGGTTCCTGGCTTCGAGTTCGACGACAGCTTCGACACGTATTCTCACCTCGTCTACAGCAGCGCCTACGACTATATTGGTTGGAACACGAGTTTGGGCGATCGCATCAGTTTTCAGTACAACGTGCTGACGGCACCCGGAACGCGCGGCACGCCGCAGCTGATGGCCAACGCCACCGCGGTTGTTCCGGAACCGGGCGCGGCATTGTTGATGGGACTGGGACTCGCAGGGTTGGCGTCGGTCAATCGTGGCTCGAAGCGCCGTCGGATCACGATCGATTGATCGGGTTCCGGCCGCGTGAACGGCGTGAGGCGAAGTTCGGCCGAACGGGCTAGCGCTCGAATTCTTAAAGCGGACTCGCACTCACCCAGTGAGAGCGGACGGAAAACGATTCTCTCATAGGTCGAAGGACAGCGAGTCCGACCGAATGAGAGCGAATGTGAAATTGGGGGACATAGTGCGGATGCAACCGGCCAACGAATCGGCCTTAAAAAGCAGCGTGGCAAGCCTGGGGTTAACCCTGGGGTTGGCTATCGGCTCGGCCGCTTTCATGATCGCCTTTCCGGGAACCGCGTTCGCGGGCCCGCTCGAAGACGCGCTCAGCGCGGCGCGACAGGATGTCGAGCAGGGGCGATGCGAGCAGGCCGAACGCCGACTCGCAGGGGTCGCCGGACTAGAAGGCCGCGCCCGGTTGCTGGCGGGGCAATGCCAGATTCGTGCAGGGCTCTATCCCGAGGCGCTGAATAGCCTCGACGCGATTGGCGGAGATCGTGACGGGCTCTCGTCTGAACAGGTCGGTGACGTTGAACTCTATCGTGCCGTCGCACTTTACCACCTCGAACGATACACCGAAGCCAACGCGGCGCTGACGGCCGCTGAAGGCCTGTCTAGCGATGAAGCGCAGCTCTCGCTCTACCGAGGCCTGATCGCCTTGCGTGATGGCGACAATGATCGCGCTGCACCAGCACTCGAGTCTGCCGCACGCCTCTCGCCGGAGCTCACCGAGCCGGTCGCTTCTTATTATGCCGGCCTAGCATGGCAAGGCGCCGCCGAGCGCACCCGCGCCCGTGAAGCCTTCCAGCGCGTCGTTGCTCTCGATGGCGACGGACCCTGGGGCAAGGAAGCCAAGAAACTTCTCGAAGCGACGGAGCTCTTCCCCTATTTCGTTCGCGGGAAGATTGGCGTTGAGTTGGATGACAATGTGTTGTTGCGTGGGGACGTGGCTGAGATTGCCGACGACCGTCGTGATTCGACGCGGGGTGAAAGTGATTGGCGCGGCGTTTGGGGAATTGACGCTGGCATTCAGCTCTTTCAATCCGATGATGGCGAGTGGAGCGGCGGTGCGACGGCCAGCTACACCGGGAACAACCACGTCGACCTGTTTGCAGTCGACATTCATTACCCGACGGTCGGCGCGTATGTCGCGAATCGATTGGGTACAGACACGATCGGTCAGGCGCGTTACCAGTTCGGGCATGCTTGGGTCAATGATGACCCCTACCTGCGGTCGCACGTTGCTGAGATCTCGATTGCCCATACGTGGACGCGGGCAGGGACGACAATCGCGCTCGTAGACGTGCTGGCGAACGATCTTCGCTTCCAGCCCTTCGAAGTTCAGGATGGCCCAGGACCGTCTGGGACGAACGCGCCCTGTCCCGGAAATCCGTTCGGGTGTTCCCCTGCTGGTGTCAACGAGACCAGCGCACGGAACCGCGACGGCATTGGCTATGGCGCTGGGCTTGAGCACCGATACCTCGTCCCCGTGCCGAAGGGCCTCAATAAGTTCATCGAGCAGCTCGAAATCGGTGGCGGCTATCGCTTCCGCTACTACGACTCGGAAGGTGAAGAATGGGAGCACTTCTCCCATATCCTTAACGCGGGTGTGAACATCGAGCTTCCCCTCGACTTCAGTATCGCGACACGCATCAGCTACGAATACCGCGACTTCGCGAATCCATCGACCTTTCCCGATGTAGAGACGCCGGATGTCGAGTACACGCTCTCGGGCAATGACCGAAGCGAGCATGAGGTGGTCTTCGAAGGCGAGATCGAGAAGGACCTAACGGACAATCTTTCTGTGAGCGGGCGTTATTCGTACCTCTCGAATGACTCGAACCGCGATGCATACAACTATGACCGCCATATCGTGGGTGGTTATTTGAAATTCCGATTCGACTGAACCGAATCGCCCGATCGATCTTGGGCAGCCGGTCGTCACAGGACGATCTGATCGATCCAATAGGAGAAAAAATGACCCCGACAACTCGAAATAGCTTGATGGTGGGTGGCGCACTCATCGTGATCGCATTGCTGCTGACCTGCGGCCCGATTCGCGGAATATTTGGTACTGGCGACGCGGGCACCAGTGCTGACGTTGCTACGAGCGACGCGACCCCATTGCCGCCGGTTGGCGCGGCACTGCCCGTAAATACTGGTGCAGCCCTCGGCGCAGCGACGACAGGTGCAGTCGCCGGATCGCAGATTGGTTCCGCGGACACGGCAGCTGTTGCTAGCGCCGCCTCGAATAGTGTGGCTCCGGTTCTCGTTGCAGGTGCGGCAGGCGCTGCCGAAGCAGCGGGTTCGGGTGCTGCAGACGCAGGCGCGAGCGTGGCAGCGGCCTCGACGGACATCGCATTGCCGGCGGTTTCGGCGAGCCCCCCGAGCGTGCCAGTCTCTAACTCTATCATGGCGGCAGTAGTGAACCCGGCCATCGCGTTGGCGGCGACCGCCGCGGCGGCTTCGGCCTT
>JASDVF010000077.1:265389-292800 GCA_041440805.1 Myxococcota bacterium
CTTCGACAATGGCTTTGCTGGCGGCATGGCAGATATGCCGGCTGCGGGCGCAGTCGTGGGTCGATTCGCGCCGCCGGTGGCCGCGATCTCCTCGCAGCAACTTGCCTTGAACGGCGTAGATCGAGCCGTCGGCATCGGAGCGGCGGGCATTCGTGCACCCTGTGATTCCCCCGGAGCGGGTTGCCGCAATGTGCAGGTTTCGATGGCTTCTCCGCCGGTCAATCCGCCGATCGTGTCAGGCCCGACGCCTCCTCCTCCGATCCGTGTCAATCCGCCGATCGTGTCTGGCCCGACGCCTCCGTAGGCTTATCTAGCTCACTAGGCCGGATCGAATGATCCTCCGACAACCACCCGGGCGGCTTGTTCAGATCCAAGGGTGTGTCTGCTCAAAGTGTCGGTAGATGTTTCCAGAAACCGCGCGGTGTCCGAATATGGGCATCGCGCGGTTCTGCGTCCGGACGAGCATCCGGGGGTCTTGAGGCGCAGCGGCCCGGCCGTCTAGGGTTGGGCGAAGGAGAGCGTATGGCGACGAAGGAAACTTCCCGTGAGATCGAGGTCGAGAGTGCGGACGGCGTCTTTGACGCCTATGTCGCGCTTCCGGCAGCAGGGCAGGGTCCTGGGATCATCTTCGCCGAGAATGACGAATTCGTGTCCGCCGCTGATGTGCAAGCGCTCTCTGAAAGCTTGGATGCTGCGGGTGTGGAGTCGCGAGTGCTGACCTACGTGGGCGTGCAACACGCGTTTCTGAATGAGGTACGACCAGAAGTTTTTGACGCGGACACTGCAGCCGAGGCCTGGCGCGATATCGGTTCCTTTCTTGAAGCGGAGTTGAGTTAGGCGGCGAGCGGAATGCCCTTCGTGAGATTTACCTACGACCGCGTCGCGTTCCTCTATGATGAGGTTTGCGCCGTTTATTCCCTCGGCGCGATCGCCCGATCGAAACGTCACCATCTTGGTTTCCTGAGGGCGGGGAATCGCGTTCTCTACGTTGGCGTCGGGCGTGGGACCGATGCCCTCGCCGCCGCTCGCGCGGGTGCGCAGGTCACGGCGGTTGATTTATCTGAGCCTATGCTCCGCAGACTGCGTTCGGCGGCGATCCGTGAGGGGCTGCATCTTGAGCTTATTGAGGATGATGTAAGTCAACTCCCATGCCCTGGTGATTACGACGTAGTCGTGGCGAATTATTTCCTGAATATGTTCTCGGAAAGCGACGCCCAGTCCATGCTAGGGGTATTGTTAGGCCAGGTTCGGCCGGGAGGGCGGCTCTGTCTGGCTGATTTTGCGCCCGCCGCCGGCTTGGGCCTCCGCAGGGTCGTGACGATGGCCTACTACCGACTGGTGAACGGCGTCGGTTGGCTGCTTGGGATTTGCGAGCTCCATAAAATCCCCGATCTCCCCAAATGGCTGACAGATCGCGGGTTTGAGATTTCGGATGTTAAGCGCTTTCCCGTCGTGGGACGATCTGGCCCGGCGTATTGGGCGATAATTGCGAGGCGACCGAACGTAGGGCTCCTGTGAATACCCAATTTATCATGGGGTATTCACTGGGTTTTGGGATGGACCTTCTCGGCTCACTTTAAACTCGTCCGTGCGCAGCGCGAATTGATCGAGAAGAACACGGCCCGAAATCAGCTCGCGCGCACGGATGCACTCACGGGCTTAGCGAACCGTCGCGCCGTTGAGGAGGTGCTCGGAGCCGAATTCAAGCGGTCGCAGCGCTACGGAATTCCATTTGCAATCGCGATGGCGGATGTCGATCGTGTTAAATCGGTGAACGATGAACACGGACACCCGACCGGCGATCTCGTGCTAAAAGAAATCGCTCGCACGATGCGGCACAGCGTGCGTGAGACCGATTGCGGAGGTCGCTTCGGAGGCGAGGAGTTCCTAGCGGTGCTCGGCAGTAACGATGTCGAAGGGGGCCGTGTTTTCGCGGAACGGTGGCGTCAGGCAGTAGAGGCAATCGAAGTCCCGTTACCCTCGGGCGAGATGCCCTCGACATCGATCGGTATTGGCGTTTCCGCGTAGACACCTGCCCGGAAGAGTACGGCGGAGATGGTCGAGCGGGCGAATGCGGCGCTCTATATGGCCAAGTACACCGGGCGAAATCGGGTTTATCTCGCGCCGGACGACGACGACGACTGATCTCTTGGTTCTGTTTGCAGGGCAGGGCCAATCACGCCTGAACTATTCGTGTAATAGATGGATAGTCCAAGGATTCGGTTCAATCGTGGCGCTCGAGTCTGTAGGGATTACGTCCGCTCTCTCGCCCTCGTCCAAGGCCGCGAGTTCTTGGGTGAGTTCTTCGACCAAGTCGATGTCGAGATCCAAATCGACGCCCGGCAGGTCGAGGGCTTCGGCGTAGAGACGCCCCGCAGCATCGAAGTCGCCAGCCGCGCGTTCGAGTCGAGCCAATTCGCCAAGGACGATTCGGGTACCGTGATTTCCGGCAGGGGGGTCGCCGCCGAGTCGCGAACGAGCTGACAGGGCAATGGCACGCGCGCGCTCTGTGTCTCCACGCTCGGCGATAACACGAGCGATCGTCGCTTCGCCGATCGCCCGATCTCCTGCTGGTGCGTCGAATTCGTCGAGCAGCCTATTGGCAGCTGCGCCCGTTGCCTCCGCCGTTGCTAGGTCACCTTGTGCGAGGGCGATTCGCATCTTGGCGATCTTAAGCGTGGCGAGTTGGGGGAGTCCAAGCGGATCGAGAGTCTTGGAGTCGAGTACGGCGCGATCGATCGCACGCCGCGCGAGGTCGTGGTCTCCTTCACGGGAGGCGACTTGGGATATCTCGTAGGCGAGCGTGAGGCGTTCGTTACTTGCAGCTTCGTGTTCGGAAACCAGGAGTGCGATTCGAAGCAAGGAAAGCTGCGACTCGGGAAGCCCTGACTCTTTGGCCGCGAGGGTGCGTTTTTGTGCGAGATAGTAGGCGAGCTCTACCGTGGCCGGTCCGCCCACGAGTGGGTCGGCTTCCGCTTCAGCTAAGACATCTTCAGCAACTTCATTCGCTTTCTCGATTTGCTCCGATGTGGCTAGAAGCATCGCGAGACGAGCGGTTGCGCTGTGTACCGTGCGCCGCTGCGCATTGTCGGCTGGACGCGAAGCGAGCTGGGCGGAAGCTTTCGAAAGCGCTTCTCGCGCCGCCTCGTAGTCGCCAGCCTGCCGTGCCTCGCGTGATTCACGGGCGAGCTCGTACCAAGGCTTGCCCCGCTCAGTCAGCTCGATATCGACTTCAGGCAGTGTCTCTTCCGTGAAACCGAGTCCGATCTCGACGAGGACGGGCGCTGCCGGAGACATCTGCGCTTCGTCGCTCGTATAGTTGAGGCTGGAGTTGAGGCTGGCGCATCCCGCGGTCGCAAGAGGAAGTGCGATGACGAAAGGGAGGATTTGCCACAGGAACCGGTGGCACCGCGCATAGGGGGCCACGGCGGGAGGAGTAGTCGTCGCAATCAAAGTGGGGCCATTCATTTCAGAGTCTCACGTAGAGCTCGCCGTCGCGGAGCTCGATGGGATAGCTAGAAAGAGGTTTGCTTGCGGGGCCGCCTGAGGGGCAGCCGTCACGAATATCAAAGCGTGCGCCATGCAGGGTGCAGACAATCTCCATGCCCTCGATGGGCTCGTTTACGAGTGGCCACGCAGAATGAGTACATCGTGTAGACAGAGCGAAATATTGATCCTCGACTCGGCAGACAAGGATTTCTCGATCTTCGAGGCGGATAGATACCTTCTCTCGCGAGGCGAGAGGTGAGGGCAACTCAATCGGATGCCACGACATGGATTCTCCTGTCCTGCTGCGCCACTGAAGCCAACCGAGGGCTAGCGACGGCGAGGGATCGCACGTCAGGCTCAATTGCCGGCCACGTGGAGCGTCGAAAGGCTAGCGCGTGATGGAGCGTCCGACATTTTAAGAACCGCATGTCGAGGCCGAGTCGCGTACCGACCCGCAGATTACATGCAAGCAGGCTGCAGCTGCGCGTTGATCTACCCCCGTCAGCGCTTTGCGCGATTGCGGAGGGCATTCCGGGCATCGCGATCGAAGGATGAGGGTCCTGCATAATTGGGGATCGGAGCCTGGTCCGTCATGACCATCCCGAGGCCCATCCCCGCAATCGCTCGCGACGCGAGGCTCGACCTAAAAGCGGAGCGTCCGCCGCCAACGAGGAGTCCGAGCACGGGAAGTATAGGAAGGAATGGGAGGACTCCGATTGCCTGTCCCGAGCTTGTCCAAACAGAGATGGTGTAGGTCGATGCAAGCACGCCACAGATCAGGTGGCCGAGATGCTGGATTGAATTCGTCTGACGCAGGATGAAGGGGAGGGCGAGCAGGTCATGCGAGAGGAAGTAGTCGTCGCTACGACGAACTAATTCAACGAGCCATTTCGGGAAGCGTCTGCTTTGTTTGGTGCTCCGGTCTTCCGTGCTAGGCGTCATGATTCCTGATGCGGGGGCGAACCCGGAGCAGAGGATGCGGGCGAGGTGGTTTGCGCGGCGGTATGAGTGTCGACGATCGCTACCGGCGTCGTGATCGCTGAACCGCTTCCGGCGTGCGCTTCTAGTTCGTCGACTCTTGCGGCTAGGGTATGAAGGCGTCGGGCCGTCGTCGTTGAAGCGCGGGTCGCGAGCGAGAGCAAAAGCAGGAAGCCGCTTCCTATGAACGTGCTCACGCGTATAGTCACAGCGATCAATGACTCGACGGGTGGGCGAAGTGTCGAAACAATCGGCCCCGGCTCCATCGGCCCCCCGTCTAGTTCTTGCGAATCCGTAGCGACTTCGGGGTCGGGTTCGAAGCCGACCTTTGCGAGGGCCGCGTCAATCATTTCGCCCGGGAGCGCGGCGAATGCTGCGACGCGTGCATCGGCATCTTCGAGGGCGGAGGGTAGAGGACTTCGCTCCACGACGGCGTGTGCGATGCCATCGAAGAGACTCGGAGTGGCGATCGTAGCGACGACTAGCGCGACTGACATTGCGAAGAGCACGTCCGAGCTGATGGCCAGGGCTAACCAAATTCGAAAATAGAAGACGTAGACCAGCGAAAGCAGGCCAGTCCCGAGCAGCAGTAGCTCTTGCCACAGCGATAGCTGGGACGTCATCATCCTTCACTCTCCTCTCGTTTGCTCTGCGATTGCGTGGATCGCCAGTTTATGTCGTGTGGAAAGGAAGTGGTGGTTGGTCAGCGGTACGATTAGGCACTCTATGATGCCACGAAATGACCTGATGAGTCATAGGGACAAGCCCGAGGGTACTACGTCATCTTTCTGAAAGTGGAACAGAGAGCACTAAGCGAGATTGGGATTGAGCGACGCGATCAATGAAATCGAGGAGCGGTTGGCGGTGCTTTACGGCGAGCGAGATTGGCGCCAGTTGGGCGGTTGTATTCAAGTGGCCGCGATCGCACAGGTCAGCCGCAATGTGATTGCGATTGGCCCGGCTGCTCCGCGCAGCACGACCGACCGCTTTGTGCTCGGCTTCGCTCGGGCACGAGCGGACGTAATTCTGACGACCGGCGCGATTCTGCGTGCCGAGCCTGAGCTTCGTCATCGCTACGCCGAGTCTGATGATGAAGATCGAGCGTGGGCTGCATGGCGGTCTGCGCAGCTTGGGCGGAGCGAGCCGCCGCGCCTGCTTGTCTTGTCGAGGCGCGGCGATTTCCCAGTAGACCATGCCGCATTCGCCGGGCGCGAGGGTTGGCTCTTTACCGGGCAGGCCGCAGTAGGGGAGGGGTTGGCATTGCCGTCGGGTTTCGAGCACGCGGAAGGCGCTGCTCCGGGCGACGGACCTCGAACCGCTCTCGACTTTGTTATGGAAACTCAGCCCGGCGCCACACTGAGCATCGAGGCTGGCCCGAGCAGCGCAGCGTCCTTCTACGGCAACGAGGTTTTGCCGAACCGCGTTGATGAGCTGCTGCTCTCACGATTCGAAGGGGAGCTGAATCCCGCCGCAGTCGGCCCGCCCTTTGTCGAAGCGGAGCGCATAGCGTCGGCGCTCGGGGCGGCCGTGAGCGAGGAGCGCGTAGAAGACGCGAGTGGTCCGTGGTGCTTCGCGCGCTACCGCGGCTAACGGCTTCGCCGACGCCGCAGCTCGGCCTCGAGCACTATCCGGTCCTTCGCATCATGGTCCAAATCGGCGGCCCTTCGGGTATCTGCAATTCGTCGATGACCTCGAAACCATGCTTTTGGTAGAAGGACAGATTTTTCTTTTTGGAGCTCTCTAAGTAGGCGGGCATCCGTTCTTTGTCACACCGGTCGAGTACGGGTTGAATCAAGGCAGACCCGATGCCCTTGGATTGCTGATCGGGATCGGTGCCTAATACGCCGAGATAGTAATGGGGCTCGCTGGGGCGATGTGCGCTCGTGAGATCCCCTAGACGCATCGCGCGTCGCGCTCCTAAACCGGCGAGCATGAGAAAGCGAAATGCTATGCCGAAATTAGTGAGCGCTCCGGGGCGCCCCTCATTAGGGAGTTGCCAAACGGCGGCACCTTGGACGGAGTCCGTGGTGAGGACATGAGCGGTGTCACCCATGCTCTTAATTGCGAGTCCTGAAAAGCGTGCCCATCGAATGGTTCGCTTGTGCTCCTTAGGAAAGAGATGGCAGGTCACGGGGTCATCATGAAATGCCCGCCCAATCACTTCGAGGACGGAGCGTCGCTCTGCGGGGAGGGCCGGGCGCACGAACGGACGCGGCGGTCCGAAGTCGAAAGACTGCTGCTGTTCGAAGAGGTTGGTTTCAGCGTTTTTGGGGGCGGACATCGAGGCTCCGGTTAGGCGACCGTTCGCCCGGACGGGAATTGTTCCCCATCCCGGTCCAGCCAGACAAGGGTTTCGACGTGCTCTGTGAAGGGGAAAAAGTCGAATGCTTCGACCCCACGAAGGCGGAGCCCGCCGGCTTCGAGCCCAGGCAGTTCGGCGAGGAGGGCGGGAAGGCCGCAGGCCAGATAAATCAGTCGTTTCGGGGGGCTGACCATGAGGTCACTCAGCAGGGCATCATCGATGCCCTTGCGCGGTGGGTCGACGATCACGAGGTCGGCGTCGCGAACCGCATCCAACCGATCGCCTGCGGCGCCCTCGAAGATCGACGCGCGAGCCTGCTCCGCCTCCGGGCGGGCCGCGAGACCGAGGGCGAGCCCGGCCAGACCTTCGGGACTTCGCTCGTTGAACCGGATGCTGCGCGCGCGGCCGAGGAGGCCCAAGCCGATGGAGCCGACCCCACAGTAGGCTTCGGCTAGATCCAGTCCCTCCGGAACGAGTTCAGCAATCCGATCCACGGCGCGTTCATAGAGCGGAAGGTGATTTTGGCCGAAGGCGCCGGGTGGAAAGTGGACGTCGACGCCCCCTAGCTGCTCTACGACTGTGGACTTCCCGGCGAGCGGGACCATGATTGGGCCGAGGATCGCGTTGCTCCGTTCGGGCTGTCCGTTGAAGAAGAGGCCTTGCAGCCGTTCGCCCATTTCGCGTTCGAAGACCGCCGGCAGCTCGCCTAGCACGTCGGGAGTACTGCCGTTTCCGACCAAAACGACCTGGACTTGCTTGGTCGATCTCTCGACCACAATCTGGACATAACGGATCTCGCCGCGGTGCGGTTTGTCGGCGTAGGGGGCGATGCCGGTGGCGCGGATCGCACGCTTCAGAACTTCGACCGTCTCGTTGATTCGCGGATGATGCACGCCACATCTGGGGGTATCGGCGATGCGGTGCGACCCGGCTTGGAAGAGTCCGACTTTCGGGCTGTTGGTACGTCCGCGAACGGCCAGGCGTGCCCTATGGCGATGTCCCAGACCAGGGCTGGCATGCAGGGGCGGACTCGGCAGCCCGGCGTCGGCGGCGAGCGCCTGGAGTGCGGCCTCAGCCTGCTCGGGGGGTGTTTGCTCGCCAAAGCGCGGGCAGCCTGGGCACGGCGGGCGGTGCGGGCAGGTGGCAAGATTCGGGGGGCTTGGGGGCGCGATAGTGGACACGGCGGGATCCTACCACTGGATCCGGCGAGGGGGAGAGTCGCTTCGCTGCTACTGTGCCGCGATGAAAACCGCCAATAAACGTCACATCGAAGTAGAGCCCGACCGCTCGGCCTTTTTGGCGACCACGCCCGAGGACGTCGCCGCCCGGGGCTGGGACCAAGTGGACGTGCTCTTTGTGAGCGGCGATGCCTATGTCGATCATCCGTCTTTCGCGATGTCGATTTTGGGGCGATGGCTCGAGGCTCACGGGTTTCGCGTCGCGATTCTCTCGCAGCCCGATTGGCGGAGTGCTGATGCTTGGCGTGCATTTGCGCCGCCGCGGCTCTTCTGTGCGGTGAGTGCCGGCAACATGGACTCGATGATCAATCATTTTACGGCGAATAAGAAGCGCCGGAACGCGGATGCCTATTCACCTGGCGGGCAGATCGGGTTGCGTCCCGATCGACCGACGGCTGTCTATGCGCAGCGATGTCGTGAAGCGTTCAAGGGCGTGCCTGTGATTAGTGGCGGTGTCGAGGCGTCGCTTCGACGCATCGCGCACTACGACTACTGGAGCGACCGCGTCTGGCCCTCGAACCTGGTGACGTCGAAGGCGGACCTGCTGGGCTACGGCATGGGTGAGGCGACTATGCTTGAAATCGCGCAGCGGCTCGATCGCGGCGAGGGACTCGCCTCTTTGCGCGACCTGGCCGGTGTCGCTTATTTGTTAGGCAAGAACGAAGAGCTGCCCGAAGCGAAAGACTGGGATGAAGCGGGCCAACCGATCGAACTGCCTTCGTTTGAGACGGTGCAAGAGGATATGCAGGCTTTCGCAAACATGACTCGCCAGCTGCATCACGAGACGAACCCACGGAACGCGCGGCGACTCGTGCAGCGCCACGGAGACCGGCGCGTCGTGATCAATCCCCCCGCGGCTTCGCTCGATGAACCGACGATGGACCGGATTCATGAGCTGCCTTACACGCGTCGCCCGCATCCCGACTACGACGCGCCGCCGCCGGCTTGGGAGACGATTCGCGACTCCGTACAAATCATGCGGGGTTGTTTCGGGGGCTGCACATTCTGCTCGATTACGATGCATCAGGGGCGCGAGATTCAGAGCCGCAGTCCCGACTCAATTCTGCGTGAAGTGGAGGCACTGGCGAAGGCACCCGGCTTCAAGGGCTCGATTAGCGATCTCGGTGGCCCGACCGCAAATATGTACCGGATGCGCTGCACGAAGCCGGAGGTCGAGGCGGTCTGTCGTAGGCTCTCTTGTGTTCATCCGAAGGTCTGCAAATTGCTGGATACCGACCATTCACCGACGCTTGATCTGATGCGCCGGGCACGCAACGTCGAAGGTGTTAAGCGCGTCCATATCGCGTCAGGGATTCGGATGGACCTCGCTGCGAATGAACCGGAATATCTCGACGAACTCGCGGCGCATCATGTCGGTGGACATTTGAAGGTCGCCCCGGAACACGTGAGCGAATCGGTTTTGTCTCTGATGAAGAAGCCGACCCAAGGCAGCTTCGAGATCTTTGCGGAACGCTTCAATGAGGCCTCGAAGCGTGCGGGTAAGGAGCAGTATCTCGTTCCCTATTTCATCTCGAGCCATCCCGGGTCGAGCCCCGAAGACATGATCGAGCTCGCAATCTTCCTGAAGGAGCGCGGCTACCGCCCGCGCCAGGTTCAGGATTTCATTCCCGCGCCCATGGACATCGCGACGTGTATGTATTGGACCGGGATCGATCCTATGACCATGAAGCCCGTGAAGACGGCGAAGCGTCTGCAGGATCGCCAGGTCCAGCGAGCGCTCCTGCAGTTCTTCGCGCCGGAGAACTGGAAGCTGGTTAAGGACACGCTCCTCCGAGCGGGACGCGAAGACTTGATCGGCGAAGGCCCGGATTGTCTGATCCCCTCGCGACAGCCGAGGATCCAGTCGCATGGCGGCGGTGGTGGACGGCCCGGCGGAGGCAAGCCAGGTGGCGAGAAGCAGGGCGGATATCGTCGTCCGTCTCGGGACCGAGGGCAGGGGCGCTAGTTTCGCGGCGTGAAGGGCGCGACGATTTTTGCGGGTCGGATCGTCGACGCATGGGGTGATGCTTTACCGGAGGGGCTGCGCGGGGAAGATGGGCTGAGCTCGGGCTGCGCAAGGCGATTACGCCAAAGTCGAATTCCTTAGGGAAACCGTAGCCTGAGGAGGATGTCGAGAAAGTACTTGAGGGGGTGTCTGCCCTGTCGCGCCTGCGCGGCCTACGCGCGGATGCGACTCTGGGAGTCGCTCGGGGACGCGTAGACCTCGTTCTTCGTCTCGTACCCGGCTTAGTCCTTCGACTCGGCCCGGATTGCGGACACGTGGACGATTCCGAAGAGGAAGGTCTGCCAGAGCTCGCCTACGAGGGGACGGCCAGTCTTTCGGAGCGTGCCGAGGAAAAATAGGCATTCGACGATGTGCGTGACGGCGAGCACGCCGAAGAAACTTCGCCCGAGGGCACCGATTTCGGCGCCGTTTAGGGGTGGCAAGAAGCAGGCGGTGGCAAAGAGCCAGACCGCTCCGAGCACGGCCTTGCCGATCGGGTAGACGCCACTTGGCTCATTTGTTTCGCTCATCGCTCAGGATCTCCTTGTTTCGCGTCGGCATGATAGCCTTGGCCGCCGCTCGGCAAGGGTTCTGTTTAGCAACCGGCCGCCGAGATGACACTGAGATGACGAGAGAGATGAGGGTTCGATGATTGGAAAGCGGCGGGATGAACAACCCGAGAAGGGCGTAGGCGAAGGTACGAACGCCTGGCGCGAGGATCTCGAGGGGCACGCAGGCCAGGTTTATTCCCAGGGCGGCGAGGACGGCGTCCTCTTGCGGCTCTTCGAAAAAATGGGTGCGGGCCAGCGCTCCTTCGTGGAATTTGGCGCCTGGGACGGACTGCATCTCTCGAATACCGCGAACCTAAGACTCCATCATGATTGGAGCGGGCTCTTGCTGGAGGGGAGTGACCGCGCGGACGGGGAGCTCGTCCGGCGCGCGCACGTC
This sequence comes from Myxococcota bacterium, assembly GCA_041440805.1. Lineage (GTDB taxonomy): Bacteria > Myxococcota_A > UBA9160 > UBA9160 > UBA4427 > UBA4427. The sequence continues at coordinate 276,350 of JASDVF010000077.1, forward strand.
GACGCGGAGAATATTGAGTCGCTCTTTGACGAATTTGAGGTGCCGGCCGGTTTCGATCTGCTCTCGATCGATATCGACGGCAATGACTATTGGGTTTGGAAGGCGCTCGAGCGCTACCGGCCGCGCGTCGTGATCGTTGAGTACAACGTCTTCTTCATGCCCGAGACCGCAAAGACCATCGCGTACAACGCCAACCACGGCTGGGATAAGGACAACTACAGCCTCTATCACGGCGCGAGCCTTGCCGCATTCCACAAGCTCGCACGCGAGAAGAATTACACCTTGGTCTACACCGAGCCCTACTGTCCGAACGCCATCTTCGTGTGCGACGAGGCTTTGCCTGCCGGAGTGGAGATCCCGACGCTTGCGGAGTGGACGCGATGGGATTGGCCGGCGGAGGGGTACGTCGAGCCTGCGGTCCAGCCCGGCGGACGCTGGGTCGAGGTTTAGGCGAGGCGCCAAGCGCCCAACACGAGAAGGGCACTCGCGACTGCGGCAGCAACTTGGGCCGGGAGTCCCGGGCGAATGCGGAATGCGAGAGGGATCGAGATCAATACTCCCGTGAGTGCACCAGCCGCGAGACCGAAGAGATGGGCTGCGAAGTCGATCCTCTGGCCGGGGCCGCCGAGCATGGCCACGACGCCGAGGCCTGCGGCGAATGCGATCCAGGCTCCGCGCTTGGGGGCATGCATGCGATGTCGGCGCCAGGCGGCGAGGCCGGCCAGCACACCGACCAAGCCGAATACGCCTGTCGAGGCACCGATCGAGCTATGGGCGGAGCCGTAGTAGACGGCGTTGGCGAAGTTGCCGAGGGTGCCACTGACGAGGAACGCAAGGATCGAACAGCCGAGGCCGAGTCGGCCGGTGAGCGCCGCCAAGAAGAAGCCGCCGAAGAGCGTATTGCCCGCCACGTGGGAGAGGTCTGCATGAAGGGTGAGGGCCGTCAGCGCTCTCCATATCTGTCCTGAGAGCACTAAGGCCGCTTGGCTATTGCCACGATCCACGTAGGCCTCGTGGCTTCCGGTCCATTCGAGCCCAAGATGAAATGCGAGCAGACAAAGCGCACTCGCGTAGGCGAGTCCGAGGTCTACGGAAGTCGCTTCCGGCGCGGCCGGCAGGGGCTTGATTGACGCCCGTTCCGCCCGTTCCGCCTGCCACGAAGTGAGGCTGGCATCCGCGGCCTCAGCATCGTGCCCGTCGACTTCGATCGCGTACAGATCCGCGTCGCGGACGAGCTTCGGGCTGTAGCCCTCGGCCGTCAGGACGAGCGCCCACTCCTCGGCGACGCGCTTGCGGCGGGCACGATGGCCCCCTGCGATCGCGCGGAGGCGAATGCATTCCTGGGGAGGCTGGGGGTCGATGTCGTCTTCGAAGTCGGCCATAGCAGTGGGCCATGGTAACGTTGGCGCCGCAATCGCCGATGGGCAAAATGTCCGTGGCGAGCTTGTTGCGAAAACGGGGAAAGAAAAAGATGGCGACTTCGACAGCACCGCGATCCCTCGTCCGCGTGGAGCGCATCGCGCTCCGCGGACCGGGCGTTGTCATCCTGACCGGGCCTTCGAGCTGCGGGAAGGGCGAGGTGGCCGCCGCGCTTTGCGAACTGGTCTCGATCGACTCGACCCGTCACTTGTCCATGGGCGAGATCCTGCGGACTACAATTGAACGCTCCAAGAGCAATCCGAGCTTCGCCAGACTCCTCGAAGATAAATACGAGCTCTCTCCGAAGGTCAATATCTTCGACTGCATCGATACGAACGATGAACTCAGCGAAAAGGTGAAACGCTACCTGCCGGACGTGGAAAAACATTTCGGCCGTACGCCAAGTCGCTTCATCTCCGACGAAGTGAGTGGGAAGCCCGTAGTTTCGCAGATCGACTGGCTTGAGTTCTGTACCGAAAAAGGTCTGCTGATTCCGAACCGCTGGACCCAGGATTTGATCTCCGCGGAAATGGAACGTGCGCTCGCGGCGGATACCGAAGGTGTCGACAGTCCCTTTATCTTGGACGGCTACCCGCGAACCGTCGCTGCTTCGCAGCATCTGCTTAGTTTTCTAGAAGGCGAGGGGCTGCCCGTCCTAAAGGTGCTTCACCTCTCCATCAGCAAGGCGGAGATGAGTGCGCGCGCTAGCAAGCGTGGTCGCGCCGACGACAACGAAGACGCGCTCAGGCGTCGCTTTGAATTCTACGTCGACAACGTTCAGCCCTCCGTTGACTATTTAAAGACTGAGTTAGGCGGAGACCGAATCGCTTTGATCGATGCGCATCAGCCCGCTTTCGATGTCGTTGATGGCAATCGCGTCTTTGACCTGCATCGCTCGATCGATAATGTGGTGTCTACCGCTTTGCGCGCACTCGGCGTTCCGAACGTGATCGTGAGGGATATCCTTGAAGGTCGTGCCGAGGAGCGCCGGGAAGCGGCCGGTGGCTGAGGTTTCTGGCGAGGGGCTGCCTGAGCCTGAAAGCGACGATCTGGGTCGCTATCTAGAGGACACCATCACCATCGACTGGCAGACGCCTACGGTGATGACGCTCGGGAAGTCGCTTCTCGAAGGATGCGAATCGGCCGAAGGCCGCGTTCGTGCGCTCTTCGAGTATGTGCGCGATGAGGTCGATCACTCGTTTGATGTTCCGGCGAAAATCGCAACCTGTAGCGCGAGCGAGGTTCTTCGAGAGGGGACGGGGCTTTGCTATGCGAAGAGCCATCTGCTTGCAGGGTTGCTGCGCTTCGCCGGATTTCCAACCGGATTTTGTTATGCGCGGCTTGCAAATGCCGACCGCCCCGGGAAGTTCGTGCTACGCGGATTTAATGCGATCTATTGGGGCCCATCCGAGGAGTGGATCTTTGTCGATCCGCGCGGCAACTGGGAAGGGATCCATTCGGAGGTGCGCTTCGCGGCGCCTTTTAGCTTGGCGTATGCACCAGATCGCGAGCAAGGCGAGTCGTTTCTTCCCTTCATCTATCGCCGCCCAGGTAAGCGCATCATCGATCTTCTGGAGCGCGCCCCGGACTTCGCGGCAGTGCGGCGAAACCTCCCCGACCAGCTCTGACGTTCCGTCCCCTGCACGGGCGTCCCGACTTTGCGAGACTGGCCGTGGCGGCGATTTGTGTGGCGCAGAGATTCCGATGAAGGGGACGACTATTATGCGAGACGGACGAAGGCAATCGCAGCGAGCAGTGAAGCATGACGGGGTGGCCCGTATGGCGCTCGCATTGGCGATCGGACTTGTCGGCGCATTCGGGGCGACCGTACCGGCGGGCGCGGGAGACGAAGCGGGTCCTGCGAAGATGGAAGGCGAGGGCGTCGCTTACTCACCTTATGTTGGGCGTGACTTGCCCGATCAAGTTTTCTTCGGCGATACCCATCTACATACGACGAATTCGCCGGACGCCTATCTCTTCGGCGTGAAACTCGATCCCGATCAGGCGTTTCGATTCGCCAAGGGCGAGCGCGTCGTCTCGACCCATGGCCTAAATGTCCAACTTCGTGAGCCCCTAGACTTCTTAGTTGTCTCGGATCACATGGAATATCTCGGTCTCATGTCGCGGCTCTTCGCCGGCGACGAGCAGGTGCTGGCAACGGACTACGGCCGCATGCTTTTCGATAAATCGCAGTCGAGCGAGACGGGCTTCTATGAGGCCGCGATGATCTTGATCGGGGATCTCTCCATGAACCGCCGCAAGATGGACTTGCCCGGACTGGGCGGAGAGATTTGGTCGCGGGTTGCCGAGACCGCCGATCGCCATGATCAGCCCGGTGTGTTTACCGCGTTCACGGGCTACGAGTGGACGTCGATGATCGAGGGCGACAACTTACATCGCGTCGTTATGTACAAGGGACAGGCCGACAAGACCGGCAGTCGCGTTCCTACATCGTCCCTCGACAGTCCCGATCCGGAAGATCTTTGGAAGGATATGGCAGCCTACGAGGAAGCGACCGGCGACGATGTACTCGCGATTCCGCATAACGGAAATCTGAGCAACGGGCGCATGTTCAAGACCGAGCGGATTAACGGAAGCGCCTTCGACGCGGAATACGCGCGCGAACGCATCCGCTGGGAGCCGCTCGTTGAAGTGACTCAGATCAAGGGCGACGGGGAAGCGCATCCGACACTCTCACCAAATGATGAATTCGCGAACTACGAGAATTGGGACACTTCAAACTTGGGCGGTACTCAGGCGAAGACCGACGATATGTTGCCCGGCGAATATGCTAGGTCGGCGCTCAAGCTCGGGCTCGAGGTTGAAGCGAAGGTTGGCGTCAATCCGTACCGCTTCGGCATGATCGGAAGCACGGATAGCCACACTGGACTCGCGACCGCGCGCGAAGAGAACTTCTTCGGCAAGCATTCGGGGATGGAGCCGACGCCGACCCGCATGACCGATGCGCTTGCGAAGGTCGGAGACAGCGCCGTCTTTGGCTGGCAGATGGTGGCTTCGGGACTGGCTGCGGTTTGGGCGCCTGAGAATACGCGCGCAGCGATCTTCGATGCGATGGAGCGTCGCGAGACCTTCGCGACGACCGGATCACGGATGCGGGTACGTCTCTTCGCTGGCTTTGATTTCGACTCCGATGATTTGGAAGATCCCGACTGGGCCGTACAAGGCTATGCGAAGGGCGTGCCCATGGGCGGCGTCCTTAACAAGGCGGCTTGGTTTGATCGGCCGGGATTTCTTGTTCGTGCTATTCGAGACCCTAAGGGCGCGAACCTCGATCGCATGCAAGTGGTGAAGGGCTGGATGGGGTCCGACGGCGAAAGCCACGAGCAGATCTATGACGTGGCACTTTCTGGCGGCCGCACGCTCGGTCCCGACGGAAAAGCGCCTCCCGTCGGGGACACCGTCGACTTGAGGAACGCGACATTTACGAACTCGATCGGGGCGGCGATGCTTGAGACGTTCTGGGAAGATCCGGACTTCGATCGCAAACAGAGCGCGTTTTACTACGTCCGCGTGCTCGAGATTCCGACGCCGAGATGGTCCGCGCATGACGCGAAGGTCTTCGGCTCAGATGTGCCTGAAAACGTAGCGAGCACGACCCAAGAACGCGCATATACGTCGCCGGTCTGGTACGCGCCGAACGAGGAATAGTGCCTAGGCGCTTGCCGCGCCTCCGCCGAGAGCCAGGCAAGAAGCAGAGCTGGGCGCGATCGGATCGAGCCAGATGTTCGACGTGTCGTACTACTTGGTCTCGGAATGAGAGAAAAGCCTATGAAATAGGTCTAGAAACGCCCTGTTGGTAAAAGAGACGGGGAGTAACACAACAAAATTCTGTTTTATCTTGCTATTTAGATGCCGCCGGTAGATAGTGAAGTTGCCTATTGAGGCACTCAATCGACTTCTGAATCCAAAGAACGAGGCTTATCCAAATGAAACTGCGCAGCCTTTCCCGGCTCACCCTTCTTTTTATGCTGTTCGCGACGCCGGCCCTCGCCGTCGATATCAACACAATCAGCGATCTCTACGTCTTCGGCGACAGCCTCGTCGATTCGGGCAACACTCAGAACGCGTTGGGGGGACCCGGGATCACCCCTTGTGCGTTCACGGGAGGTGTCCCTCCGTGTGATCCCGCTCCCGCTTCCTTCGGCTACGTTGATGGCCGATTCACGAACGGACTCACGGGTGCGGACGTGCTCAACCAAGCGATCGACGGAACGAACTCGATCGCCTCGACTGAAGGCGGAACGAACTACTCCTACGGTGGGGCTCGCGCGCTCGGCGGCAGCCTCCCGGACATCGCACTTCAGGTAAACACCTTCCTCTTTGACCAAGTCGGCGTCGCCGATGCGAGCGCCCTTTACCTCATCAACGTGGGTGGCAACGACGTACGTGACCAAGTTCAAGCCGTGAACGCAGGAACTTCAACTCTCACGGATCAGCAAGTGATCGACAACGTGCTCGGGGCCATCGCCGGTCAAGTCACCGCACTCCAAACCGCAGGCGCCCAGCACATCCTCGTCAATGGCGTGGGTGATGTCGGCAACATTCCCGAGACTCTTTCCCTCGGTACTGCTGCGGTGACCCACGGCCGTGCCTTGTCCCTTGACCTCAGCACCCAACTCTTCGCCGCCCTTGACCCCAGCGTCTTTACGCTTGATGCGATCGGCCTCTATGACGCGGCGCTCTTGAACCCGGGCTTGTTCGGACTTCCGACGGGCCTCGATGTTACGGGTTCCTGCCTAACGACGGGCACGCCGCCTAACTGCTCGGGCTTCGCCTTCTTCGATACGGTCCATCCGACCACCGCGCTCGCGACAGTCTTGGGCAATAGCATGATCGCAGCGATCCCTGAGCCGGGAACGGCTCTTCTCCTAGGCCTCGGGCTGATGAGCCTCTCGCGACGGAGCCGTCGCGAGAACGCGGATCTCTAGTCGCACAAACGTGTGGCATTAAACCGCCGAACGTAGATATTAAGCCGGGGGGAGTCGAAAGACTCTCCCCTGTTTAGTTTATGGAGCCGGCAACGCTTTTGCGCGCGCGAGCGCCGCGGGAACATTCGACGCCTTAGGCAGATTTTGCATAGATAAGTAGCCTGCGACGACTCTCGCGGTTCAACGAGTCATGCCTACAGATCCTAGGGTTAGGTTAGGGCTGTCGCAGTTTCGGCCCGATCCGCGATCCCCGATCAACCCAGGTCAATGCCCGGATATCCCTCGTCAGCCACTCGCCTAACTATTTTGTTGTATTGCGGAGCGCCGCCCCAGTAGGCCAGGTACCGGACTACGTCTTCGCCGTGTCCCTCGAGATTCGCGTTGTAACCGGTGAACCAACCGCGGCTTCTTCGCATGAGCATTCGTTCTTGAGAGGCGACGACTTCTTCGCCCCATACCTTCTCGGCGTCCACACGCGCCTCGAATCGCGTGATGTTCTTGCTCCGGACGTGTTCGAGAAAGTCTGTCAGCCAATCGACGCCGCTTTCGATCGCGCGGGGGAAGTTCGTTGAGCCGGAAACACTCTGGGGACCGGCGACCATCAACAGATTCGGGAATCCATGGGTCATGAGCCCGTAGTAGGTGCTCGGCCCGTCACGCCATTTTTCGCCTAGCGCCTCGCCGCCCACACCGCGGATCGCGATCTTGTCCCAGGCGCCGGTCATCGCATCGAAGCCGGTGGCGAATGCCATCACATCGAGGGCGTAGTGTCCGGCGGTCGTTTGGATTCCTTTGGATGTGAACCGCTCGACCGGGGTTTCTGAGAGATCGACGAGATGGACGTTGTCTCGGTTGTACGCCTCGAAATAGCGTGTCTCGAGCGGTAGGCGTTGCGTGGCGAAGCCGTGATCCTTTGGAATCAGCTTCTCGGCGAGGACTGGATCGGTCACGCGCGCGCGAATACGGTTCGCCACGTATTCGGACATCTCGCGGTTGGCTTCCTCGTCGAAGAAAATATCCGCGAAGTTGCTCGCCATGATCGCGAAGCCGGGTGTGTCGTAGAGCTTGTCCCAAAGCGCTTTGCGTTCCTCGGGTGCCACCTTGAAGAACCGGCGTGTCTCGGGGAGGTGGTCGAAGCCGCCACTCGTCACCGCACAGTTCGCGAAGATCTCGTCGTAGCGCGCCCTGATCTTAGCCATCTCCTCGTCAGAAATAGACGAGTTGTTAAGCGGGGTGCTCCAGTTTGGCCGGCGCTGGAACACGAAGAGCTCATCCACTTTGTCCGCGATCTCGGAGATGATCTGGATACCCGTTGCGCCGGTTCCCATGACTCCGACACGGCGTCCCTTGAGCGGGATGGATTCCTTCGGCCACGCGTAGGTGTGGAAGGCTTCGCCTTCGAAGTCGGAGAGTCCTTCATATTGCGGCGTCGTTGGGATCGTCAGTACGCCGATTCCCGTGATGACGAAGCGGGCGGTATAGGTGTTCCCGTTCTCGAGATCGAGGTGCCAGATTCGTTCCTCTTCGTCCCACGACATGGCCGTCACGCGTGAGTTGAATTGCATGTGGTGGCGCAGGTCGAATTTGTCGACGACGAAGTTCAGGTAACGAAGGTTCTCGGGCTGTGAGGAGAACCGCTCCTTCCAGTGCCACTCGTCGAGCAGCTCTTGCGAGAACGAGTAGCCGTAGGTGTAACTCTCGGAGTCGAATCGACAGCCGGGGTAGCGGTTGCGGTACCAGGTGCCGCCGAGGTCGGCGTCGCCCTCGAGCACGATCGCGTCTAAGCCGAGGTCGACCAATCGCTTGATCTGGTAGATGCCAGAAACGCCCGCGCCGATGACAATGACTTCGTGGTGGTTCGATTCGCTCAAGTGGGGTCTGTCCTTCATGCCCAGTTCGCCATCTCGCACGAAACGTCGGAGAAGGAGGCTCCAGTCATCCGCCCCTCAGTCGTCGTCGGGGAGCCCCATTTGGTACTCGTGACTCAAGCCGCCGGGGACACCTTCGGCACGCTTGTCGAGGGGCACCCAATCGCGCACGGTTTCCCCTGTGTAGATTTGTCGCGGGCGGCTGATGCGCGTGCCGGGCGCATCGCGCTGCTCGAGCCAGTGCGCGATCCAGCCAGGTAGACGACCGAGCGCGAACATCACGGTAAACATGTTAGTCGGAATTCCCATCGCGCGATATAGAACGCCGCTGTAGAAGTCGACGTTCGGATAGAGCTTTCGCTCAATGAAATACGGATCCGCGAGCGCTACTTCCTCGAGCCGCTTGGCGATATTGAGGAGCGGGTCGTCCACGCCGAGGCTTTCGAGGACTTCGTCGGCCGCTTCCTTCAGAATTCGTGCGCGCGGATCGAAGTTCTTGTAGACGCGATGACCAAAGCCCATGAGCTTGAAATCGGAATCCTTCGACTTCGTCATATCGACGTATTTCTGATAGTTCGCGCCGTCGTTCTGGATCATCTCTAACATCTCGATGACGGCCTGGTTTGCTCCGCCGTGAAGCGGTCCCCAGAGCGCGCTGATCCCGGAAGAGATCGACGAAAAGAGGTTGGCGCCGCTGCTTCCGACCGTGCGCACGGTCGTCGTGCTGCAGTTTTGCTCGTGGTCGGCATGCAGGATCATGAGCTTGTTGAGAGCGCGGCGGACTACCTGATTGGCTTCGTAGGGTTCGCAGGGGACCGAGAACATCATCAACTGAAAGTTCTCTATGTATGTACGGTTATTCTGGGGGTACATGAAAGGCTGCCCGATCGACTTCTTATAAGCGAACGCAGCCAGCGTCTTGGCCTTGGCAAGCAGACGGATGATGTTCTGGTCGATCTCTTCGTGAGTCTCGTCTTCGGGATAGTAGGCGGAGAGCGAGGCGATCATGGCCGAGAGTGTGACCATAGGATGGGCGGAGGAGGGCAGGCCCTCGAAGAGGAGCTTCATGTCCTCGTGGACCAATGAATGTCGTGTTAGGCGACGGCGAAAATCCACGCGCTCATCAGCAGTCGGCAGCCGACCATAGATCAGGAGGAAGCAGACTTCCGGGAAGCTTGCATTCGCAGCGAGTTCTTCGATGTCGTAACCGCGGTAGCGCAGGATTCCTTGCTCGCCGTCGATGTACGTGATCGCGCTCTCGCACGCACCCGTATTGGCAAACGAAGGATCGAGCGTGATCGCCCCCGTCTGCGAACGAAGCTTCGAGATATCGATCCCGATTTCTGCCTCGCTCCCGACCGTGACCGGCAGCTCAATTTCTTTGTCGTCGAAGATCAGTTTCGCGGAATTACTCATGGAGCGGAGAATGCCACGCGCCATGACGAGTTGCGAGTCGTTCTGGAGGTTCCTGCCGCGTGCTGCTCACTTCCTCAGGCTGATCGCCCCCAAAGCCGCTTTGCGGTTACTCCAGTCCGGCTTGGCGGCGATCAAAGTAGTCGCGCCACGCCGTAATCTTCCCGGCCTCGTTGACTTCGAAGATCGCCATCGCCGGGAGATCGATCTTTCCGCTCCCGGTCTCGAAGTGGACGATCCGTTCGACACAGACAACCGTGCCGTCCGAGACCAAGTGAAGGATTTCGAACTCGACCTTCACTTCGGGTCCGAAGAATACGTCCAGGGTTCCGCGAATCTCGTCCTGGCCGTCGAAACGACCGACAGGAATTTTCTCGTATACGGCATCCTGCGTGAAATATGCGAGCAGTTCGTCGATATCGGTTCGCGAAAATGCTTTGCACAGAGATCGGACGACGGCTTCTGCATCCATTGGGTTTATGCTCCCTGTTGGGCGTGCGTGATAGTTGGTCTTGATCGATTTGGCTGTTAGGTGTCTGTGACGCTGAATCGTGAATAAAACCACGGCGCCGCCTAGAGGGTCGCAAAAGCGCAGTCGGCCGGCGAGCCCGATTTATGAAGACCGCTAGAGATCGAACCGGATGACGCCGCGCGTGATTCGCCCCTGCTCGAGGTCTTCGAGCGCCTTGCTGACCTCCTCAAGCCGATAGGTCCGGTCCATTAGGCTCGCGAGATCGAGGCGCCCCGCAAGGAAGAGGTCTACGAATTCAGGGATATGCCGGCGAGGTTCGATCGAGCCCCCCATGGTCCCGGTCAGCGTCTTTTGGCGCAGCAAAGCACTCGTCGCAAAGCTCGCCGGAACGTTGCCCGAAGTCATGCCTATGATGACGACGTGACCACCCGGGCGGACTGCGTCGAGGGCCTGTTCGAGAGTACCGGGTGCTCCCACGACATCGAACGCGTGATCGGCACCTCGCCCGTTCGTGAGCGCTCGGACACGCTCGACAACATCTTCTTGGCTCGCGTCAATCGTCTCGTGGGCGAGCCCGAGGGCCCGCGCCTTTTCGAGCTTTGAAGCGACTATGTCCACCGCAATAAGCTTGCCTGCTCCACGCAGCCGAGCGCCCATTAAGGCCGATAGACCGACGCCGCCCGTTCCGATCACGACGACGTTCGAGCCGGGCTCGATCGGACTCCGGACCATCGACGCGCCGAGCCCCGTCGATACCCCGCAAGCGAGTCCCGCCAACTTGTCGAGCGGCGCGTCGCTCCGGACACGCACGGCGGCGCGCTCCGGCACGATCGCCTTCTCGGCGAAGGAGGCTTGGTACGAGAGGCTGTGGATCGCTTCAGCGCCGTCGCCGCGCGAGAGCCGGGTCGTTCCGTCGAGCATCTTGCCGGTGTAGAACTTGACGTTCTCACAGAGCGAGGAGGCTTGGCGCAAACATTGGAAGCACTCGCCGCAGCCTGCGATGATCGAGCAGACGACGGAGTCGTTTGGCGCGAATCGCGTGACGCCAGGGCCGACCGACTCAACGACGCCCACGCCTTCGTGGCCTAACACAATCGGCCAAGGGACAGGTAAATGTCCCTGGAAGATGGAGAGGTCCGTGCGGCAGACGCCGGTCGCGACCATGCGGAGCTTGATCTCGCCTTCACAGGGCTCCGGTTCGTCGAGCTCCTCGATAGAAACGTGTCGGACTTTGCGGCAGACTGCGGCTTTCATTCGGATGCGATCCCCGGGTCGCGGTGTCCGGCCATACGACCCCCGTCCGCGACGAATTCAGAACCCGTTGAGTATGAACTCTCGTCGGAGGCTAGGAATAGCACGAGCCGCACGATTTCTTCAGGCTGCCCGACGCGCAGGATCGGCTGTGTGGCGTAGGTCGCCGCCTGATCGACGCCTGCGAACTCGGGTCCGTTAATCATGGGCGTGTCGACTCCGCTCGGGTGCACCGAGTTCACCTAGATGCAGCGGACTCCGAGCTCGAGCGCCGCGGCCTGATATCGTCGTTTTGTCGGATTTGATTCCAGCCGTCGCCGCCATTGAATTGCGAGCGCGATAGAGAATTCCACCTGAATTTTCAGGCAGACCGATCGTCGCTGTCCACAAGGCGAGCGGGCCAGGCCCGAGCGAGCTCCGAAGCCAGCCTGAGCCCTCAATGCCCAGCCCCTGATCCCACCTAAGCTGGCGTGACGACGTCTTCTACCTTGTAATCGAGGTCAATCAAATTGATCGGCAGCGAGCGGACTCTGAACCCAGTCGCGTCGAAGATCGCGTTGGCGAGGGCAGGGGCCACGCCGGGGGTGCCGGGTTCGCCAGCCCCACCAATCGTGCTTCCACTATTGATGATGTGGGTCTCGATCTTTGGCGCCGCTGACATGCGGAGTGCTTGATAGTCGCTGAAGTTGCTTTGCTTGACCGCGCCGTTTTCGATGGTGATTTCGCCGTAGAGGGCGGCTGTCAGTCCGTAGATGATGCCGGACTCGATCTGCGCGGTGAGGCCGTCGGGCGATACGGCAATGCCGGCATCCACTGCGGCAACAACACGGTCCACCTGGGTTTGGCCGTCGACGACGGTCACCTCGACCACCTGCGCGACTATGGATCCGAAGCATTCTTGAAACGAAATCCCGCGTCCCTGGCCTTCGCCTAACGGTGATCCCCAGCCGGCAGCCTCTGCGGCCTTTCGGAGGACAGCAAGCTGGCGTGGCTTATCCGCGAGTCGCGCAGCCCGGTATTCGTACGGATCCTGCCCTGCGGCAACGGCGACTTCGTCAAAGAATGATTCAGTGAAGAAGCCGTGCTGTGAATGATCGACGCTGCGCCATGCGCCGAAGGGCACGTGGGTGGGGCTGCTGACATGACCGATATTGCTGGCCGTGAGCGGTGTGTAGGGGATGAGTGGGGCCTCGACGGGCTCATGCTTGTCGACGTACGTATTTTCCCAGGCAGTGAGGTTTCCGTCCTTGTCGAGTCCAGCTCGGAACCGGCTCTGGACCGCAGGCCGGTAGAAGTCTTGCCGGACATCTTCTTCGCGCGTCCAGATTAGCTGCACGGGGCGGCCCACCTTCGCCGCGAGTTGAACGGCCTGAATTGCGTAGTCGGCCCGGGACTTTCGGCCGAAGCCGCCGCCCATGAAGCAGTTGTGCAGAGTCACGTTCTCGGCTTCGAACCCCATGGCATCCGCAATGGCCTGCCTGAACGGTAGTGGAGCCTGGCAGCCGACCCATACTTCAGCTCGGCCGTCTTCCACGACTGCTGTCGCATTAAGCGGCTCCATACAGGTATGCGCCAGATAGGGTGCGCGGTAGTCAGCCTCAATCACTTGAGCAGCGTTTGCCATTGTCGCTTCTAAGTCACCCTCGGCGACATCAACTTCGCGATCGACGCCGGCGGTGATGTCTCGATCGAACTGCTTGAAGATACTGGCGCTCGATACGTAGTCGTTGGCTGTTTCGCTCCATACGATTTCAAGTGCGTCTAGGCCTTGCTTGGCTGGCCAGTAGCCTTCGGCGACAACCGCGACCGATTCGGCCGCTGTGAAGCCGCCGACGAGCGCCTCAGCTTTGCTTGCCGGTAATCGAATAACGTCTACAACGCCTGGGAGTGCGCGGGCCTTGCTGTCATCGACGCTTTCGATTCCTCCACCAAAGGTGGGGGTCCGCCTAACGGTGGCGTAGAGCATGTTGGGGAGTCGAACGTCGAGGGCGAAGGTTGCAGTGCCATCGACTTTGCTGGGGATGTCGTGGCGTTCGACGTGGTGGCCGATGATCGTGAACTCTTCCGGCGTCTTCAGCTTCGGAGTTGACGGGGGCGTCATCTCGGACGCGGCCGCTGCGAAGGCCGAATACGGTTCGGTTCTGCCACTGGCTTCGTGAATCAACTGGCTGTTGCGGGCGACGACTTGGTCGAGTGGGACCTGCCAGGCCTCGGCGGCGGCTAGTCGCAGCATCTCTTTGACGGCTGCGCCTGCGACGCGCATGCCGTAGACGCCGGTGGAGCGGACACTCATGCTGCCACCGGTGATCTGTAAATTGAGCGCCTGGGCCGTGCGGAGCAGGAGGCCATCGACGGTAGGTACGACGATTTCCGGGATCTCAACTCCGGGGGGCAGCATTCCTTTGAGGATCGGGTGGTTGGCGAACGGGGTGATGGCGGGGGCCTCCTCGAACTTAACGAGGTTCCAGTCGGCGTCGAGCTCATCGGCGAGCATTTGCGTGAGGGCTGTACCCACGCCCTGACCCATCTCAGCGTGGGGCACTATGGCCGTGACGACGTTATTCGCGTCGAGCTTTACCCACGTATGAACGAATGTCTCGCCCTCACTGGTTACGTGTTGCGCCAATCCCTTAGCGCGATTCCCCGGGCGAAGAGCTACGCCGACCATGAGTCCGCCGCCGGCCAGGAGTCCTGTGGTGATGAACGACCGTCGAGTCCACTTATTCATCAGCCGTCTCCTTCGCAGTTGCGATTATTGTTAGGTCATCGGCTGTGCCGTTCGCCGTCCTGTTAGAGCCGGCCTTGGCAGCAGTCTTGATGGCGGCTTTGATCCGTCCGTACATGCCGCAGCGGCAGATGTTGCCTTCCATAGCCAGATCGATGTCCTCATCAGACGGCGTTGGATTGCTCTCGAGGAGGGCGGCGGCGGACATGAGCTGTCCGGATTGGCAATAGCCGCATTGGGGTACCTGATGTTGGATCCATGCGGCTTGCAGCGAATGAAGCGCGCCGTCGGCGGGTGCGAGCCCTTCGATGGTTTGAATCTCTTGGCCATCGGCCGCTGCAACGGGCGTGAGGCACGACCGGATCGCTGTGCCATTGAGTCGGACGGTACATGCGCCGCATTGCCCGATCCCGCATCCGAACTTTGTGCCTGTCAGCTCGAGCTGCTCGCGAATCACCCATAGCAGAGGTGTGGATGAGTCGACGTTTGTCTCCTGCTTTACGCCGTTTACCGTCAGGACCGTCATTGCGCGCGCACTCCTTGAGCCACCCCATTGGGTGCCATATTTTGCCCGACCTTGCAGACGTCTCGAGCATTCGACCGGCTGACATTATAGGGCATAATTGTCAAGTCGACCTCCACTCGACTTCAACCGCGCCGAGCAGATGTCGCCGTGCCAACTCCAAGTGTCGCGTAGATACCGAGGGTCACGTAGAGAGCCCGGCTATGGAACAACCCCCGATTGCGTTTGCTGCGCCGACGGCAAGCGCGGACTCCTTGTTGAGAATGAGGTCGATCTTAGGGATGGCCAGAGAACGCCAATAGACGTTGCTGACGGGATCTCGATTGTGAGGGCGGCGACGCCGGTTCCGTTTGAAGGTGAAGCCGTCGTTCCTGAAGGGATGAGGCCCGGTGACCCTTTCGTTGTGATCCACCTCGAAGATGGGTCTGGTAGCATGGCTCGCCAACTCGCGGCTTCGGGCGTGGGTGAAAACGCGAGGCGTCACGAAGGGGAAGTTGTCGGCGAAGTTGTCGTACATTTCCCGCGCGAGGACTATGCGATGGTCGCACTGAGCTAGAGACGCCTAGTGTGTGGACTCGTTCGACGGTGTACCTATCGTAGCCGTAGAGCCGCCGGAACACATTTTCTGGAATCTTAAGAATGCGTGCGGCGGACTTGAACTCGCAATATCGATACCGGACAGCCAGCGTCGCAAGAAAGGATGGGCCCGATGATTGAAGTGACTCACCAGATCCAGACCCCTGATGGCACTATGGAGAGCTTCAGTGTTCATCCGGAAGGAGAGGGCGCTTTCTCGGCGGTCGTCCTCTATATGGACGCACCCGGAATCCGGGAAGAGCTGCGCGAGTTTTGTCGGCGCATCGCTGGGGCTGGCTACTACGTACTTCTGCCTAATATGTACTACAGGCCGGGGACGCCGGAGTTCGACTATCAGGAGTTGATGAAGCCGGAGTCCGGCGCTGCGACGATGAAGACAATGTTCTCGGCGATGGCGAGTCTGACGAATGAACTTGTTATGAGAGACACCCGCGCAATGCTTGACTTCCTCGCGACCCAGTCGCAGGTGAAGTCAGGCGCCAAGGGATGTATCGGATACTGCATGAGTGGCCAGTACGTAGTCAGCGCGGCCGGAACCTTCCCCGAGGAGTTTGCAGCAGCCGCTTCTCTCTACGGCGTGTCGATCGTGACGGACGCGCTCGATTCTCCTCATTTGTTGGCAGGTCAGATCCAAGGCGAGCTGTATCTGGGCTTTGCCGAGACGGACGAATACGTCCCTGATAATGTGATTCCCGACGTCATTAAAGCGCTCGATGCGAATCAAGTCACGCACAACACTCAGGTCTTTCCCAAGACGCATCACGGGTTCTGCTTTCCGGAGCGAGGCGGAGCGTACGCAGAAGCGGCGGCTGAGAAGGTTTGGGCGGACGTGTTCGACTTGTATGCAAGGACGTTAGGTGGCTGAGGGGGCGAAGTGTCTTCCCGCTACATTTAGTTGCGCCTAGGCGCGAGCGCTAATCGCCGGATGTCTAGCCGCCGGCGTTAGGCAGTTTCGTTCGCTGCTCCCCTGAGTCGCCGGCGACGCTAACCGAGCTTTCAGAATTCAACGACATGAATGCAGGCGACTGTACCTTGACGGGTAAGCCCGATGTGGTCCTGGTGGAGCTTACGCCTAAGGCCGCGTTGGCGATCTTGTTCAATATGCGAAATGACAAGAAGCGCCGCGCGAAGTTCACAAAGGCCCAGCTGGCACAGAGCGAGTTCCTCAAGCCCGGGGATGTGCTCGATCTTGAAATTATTTCGAGTGATGGCAGTATTGATCTCGGTAAGCAGC
>JASDVF010000078.1:0-1524 GCA_041440805.1 Myxococcota bacterium
TTTTTCTCTTCGGCAGCTGTCATCCTGTTAGTTCTCGGGTTCGGAGTCCTCGACCCCGACGGCGCTAAATATACTTTTCTGGGCCTGCAGGACTGGATCGTCGGGACCTTCGGATGGCTCTTCGTCGCCTCGACCACCCTCTTCTTGGTCTTCTCGGTCTGGTGCGCGTTCGGTGCGCGCGGCCGCCTTAGACTCGGCCCTGAAGGAGAGCCGGCCGACTTCGCGCTTCACTCGTGGTTCGCCATGCTCTTTAGCGCCGGCATGGGCATTGGCATCATGTTCTTCGGCGTCGCAGAACCCGTGATGCACTATGCCAGTCCGCCTTCCGCCGCCGTCGGGAGCCCGCTTGCCGCACAACAGGCTATGACGATTACGTTCTTCCACTGGGGCCTGCACGCCTGGGGCGTGTACACAGTGATGGGCCTCGCAATCGCCTACTTCGGACATCGCAAAGGCTTACCGCTCGCGATCCGGTCCACGCTCTATCCGTTATTAGGCGACCGGATCCACGGCTGGATCGGCCATGCCGTGGATACCGTCGCGGTCTTTGGCACGATTTTCGGACTCGCGACTTCGCTCGGGCTAGGAGCGATGCAGATTAATGCAGGCCTCCACAGACTGTTCGGAACTCCAGAATCAGCGGGTGTCCAGGTTGTGCTCATCGCCTGCATTACGGCAGGAGCAACGACTTCCCTCGTCCTCGGCTTGGACAAAGGCATCCGGCGTCTGTCCGAGTTGAACGTCGCTCTCGCCACACTCCTCTTGGTGTTCGTTGCGGCTGCGGGACCGACGATCGTTCTCGCTAAAGCGTTTCCGGCGCACATAGTCAACTACCTGGTCGCGTTGGTTCCCCTCAGTACGGGCTTTGAGCAGCTCGGCGACGTCGAGTGGCAAAAGGGTTGGACTCTTTTCTACTGGGCATGGTGGATCGCCTGGTCGCCGTTTGTGGGCATGTTCATCGCCCGCATCTCGCGGGGTCGAACCATTCGGGAATTCGTTCTTGGCGTGCTCCTTGTGCCGACGTTAGTCAGCTTCCTCTGGTTTACGGTCTTTGGCTGGGCTGCGATTACTCTCGATACACAGACCCCAGGGATCGCGGCCGCGGTAGGAACCGACCTCTCGACGGGGATCTATGCCTTGCTCGACCGGCTGCCCGCAGCTGGCACCACGTCGCTGCTTGCGGCGCTCGTCGTCGCGATCTTCTTCATCACATCCTCAGACTCCGGATCCTTCGTCGTCGATATGCTGACGTCGGGCGGCGATCCTGACCCGCCGATCTGGCAGCGCGTGTTCTGGGCGGTAAGCGAAGGCGTGATCGCAGCCGTATTACTCCTCGCGGGAGGCCTGGCGGCTCTCAAATCCGCGGCCATCAACACCGGACTCCCCTTCTGTGTGATCTTGCTCTTCGTGTGTCTGGGGCTTGGGCGGGCGTTGCTCGAGGAAGGCCGAGCGTCTCGCGCGGACTAACGAATTAGCGATCGGAAATAGAGAGGCTCAAGGATCACAGCGCCTTTTCCTGGAGCA
>JASDVF010000078.1:1624-37324 GCA_041440805.1 Myxococcota bacterium
CACGATCGCCTCGCCCCGCGTAACCCTTTATGGAATCACTACCGGACATCAGACGATCGCTGGATACTGCTCGTCATGATCGATTCCACGATCTATTGGCCGACTTTCGCAAAGGCAATTGGCCGATTCGATCTTGTCGAAGACGCACGTTTCAAGGATCCAAAGGCGCGCTTCAAATACACGCGGGAACTCGTCGAGCAGCTGGATGAAACTTTTGCCCAGCGATCGTTCGAGGAATGGAAACGAACACTCGAAGGTCAAAAGATCATTTGGGCCCCCGCGCGAACCGTGCTCGAAGCCGTAAACGACCCCAAGTCGCACGCAAACGGCTGTTTCTCGACGATCAAGCATCCGGAGCACGGCGACTTTAAGACCGTCGCCCCGCCCTTCAGGCTTTCCGATCACGACATGCACGGGACGCTCCCTGCGCCCAGCTTGAATGCACATACCCGTGAAGTCCTGACTGAGAGTGGCCTCGATCCCGAAATGGTGGAGTTGCTCGTCTCTGTCGGAGAGCAATAGTCTCTCGCTCGCGGAAGGCGCGAGCCCGCACGCGGCCGGGCGCATTGCTAGAAGCCCGGTCCAATCGATCAGCCGTGCCCGGAGACCGCGCGCGGCGTGTAGGGTGCTTCCAGTTCCGCAATTTCCTCGTCACTGAGTGATAGCTTGAGTGCAGCCAATGCATCTTCGAGATGGTGCGCCTTCGTCGCGCCAATAATCGGCGCTGTCACGAATGGCTTGTGCAACATCCATGCTAGGGCGACTTGGGCGCGTGATACGCCGCGCGCCTCCGCCGTCTTTCGAACGCGATCGACGATCTCGCGATCCGAGGCTTCGTTCGACGTATACAAGGTCTTTCCGAACTCGTCCGTCCCCGATCGAGGTGTCGTCTCTTCCCAGTCTCGGGTGAGTTTCCCACGAGCCATAGGACTCCACGGAATGACGCCGATCCCCTGATCTTCGCAAAGCGGCATCATCTCTCGCTCTTCTTCGCGGTAGAGCAAGTTGTAGTGATTCTGCATGCTGATGAATCGCGTCCACCCATGAAGATCCGCTAAATACAGCGACTTCGAAAACTGCCAGCCGTGCATGGACGACGCGCCTATGTAGCGAACCTTCCCCGACTTCACGGCGTCATGAAGCGCCTCGAGAGTTTCTTCGATGGGAGTACGGCCGTCGAAGCGATGGATCTGATAGAGGTCAATGTAGTCCGTGCCAAGGCGACGAAGGCTCGCGTCAAGCTCCGTCAGGATCGCCTTTCGAGAGAGACCCACGGCATTGCGGCCGCGGCGCATCGGCATGAAAACCTTGCTCGCGATCACAACGTCGTCACGGTTCCCGAAGTCCTTAATCGCGCGCCCAAGGATCTCTTCGCTCGAACCCGCGGAATAGCCGTTCGCTGTATCGAAGAAATTGATTCCTTCTTCGATCGCCTTTTGGATAAAGGGCCGACTCTCCTCTTCTGGCAGCGTCCAAGCGTGCGGCCCACGTTTGGGCTCGCCGTAACTCATACACCCAAGGCAAAGTGCCGAGATTTCAAGTCCGGTCTTTCCAAGTCTCGTGTACTTCATGGTGCCTCCAGTCATCCGTTATTAGTCAGCGTCGCAGGACCGCGCGGAAAGAGAGCGATACCCGCCGTCAGCGAAGATCGAAGCGCGCGGTCGCCGCAAAGCGTTCACGCATCTCATCCGGAATATCGATCGCGCACCGCTTATCGAGATCGAGTGCGAGTTCGACGACTTCGTTCGCCAAAAGGAGACGTCCGGTATCCAGATCAAAGACCCAGTACCGGCGCAAATTGGTTTTCCGTGCGAGTTCCACCGTCGCAGCGAAGCTCTGAATGCGCATACCCGCCATTGGCTGTTCAACCATGACAGAACGCGTCTCCGCAGAAGCCAATCCCATGCGGCCGCCATCCGGCAAGTCAAAAACAGGCGGCCCTTCAGGCCCGGGCTCGATCGGCTCACCACCCCACATCAAGAACGGCCGCATATCGGCCCCCACTCGTCCTTCAGGGTCACAGTCCGCAGCGGCAATGCGGCGCTCTTTCCTAAAGGCCAAGCCACTCTCAAGTGCATCTTTAACAGAGAGCGTGACGGGGGGCGCATCAAGGTCAATCGAACGTGAACGACCATGTGCAGGCCACTCGATCCGTGCCTCTGTCAACTCTTTGCGAACGGAGTCCGCGATCTCAACGGCTTGATTCGATTCAGCTTCTCTGAATACAACATCTTGAACGAACGTCGCGGCAACTTCTTTGCGTTCGGGATTCACGAGTTCGTGATAGATTCGAATCCCATCTGCGTCCACGGATAAAATGCCGCCGTGTACTTCAAGCCGCGCCCCGGCGAGCTGTTCGCGATGATACCTTGTGTAGAGCCGAGGTAGATCGTGAACAAGCGCGCCTTCATTGTCGCCGCCCACGGTCTGACCAATCAGTCCCGCGTCCACTAGTAACTTCTCCGTCGACGCCAAAGCGCGTCGTCCGTAGTGGCGAACGTTCATATGACCGAGTGCGTCGATCTCCTCGTCCTCGACGAGACTTTCGTGCAATACGCGAAGCGCCTTCATGCCTAACGTGCCTTCCATTCAGGGGAGCGTTTTTCGAGAAAGGACATAACGCCTTCGCGTTGATCCTCTGTACCCGAGATGCCATCAAGGGCTCGCTGGGTGAGATTCCAACCGAGTTCGTCGGACTGTGCTGCAACGTCGTTGACGGACCGGAGACAATTCTGGACCGAGAGCGGCGCGTTTTTCATCACGCTGCTGGCTAGCTCGCGCGCCGCTGCGAGTGCCTCGCCAGGTTCCGTCAATCGATTCACGAACCCGGCTGCGTACGCGCGCTCAGCGTAGATGGGCTCGCCCGTAAGAATGAGTTCGCGGGCGAGATTAAGTGGGAACGCATTCGGTGCACGAAAGAGCCCACCGCAGGTCGGGATCACACCGATCGACACTTCCGGAAGGCCGAAGCGGGCATCTTTTGTAGCCACGACCAGGTCGCAGGCGAGCACAATTTCGAGTCCGCCGCCCAGGGCATAACCCTCGACTGCTGCAATCAGAGGCTTCTTGCGAGCGCGCCGAATCACTCCGTACTCGCCGCCCCGTTCGGTGACGTAGTCACCTTGGCTTCGGAGGTCGCTGCCGGCGCAGAAAATTGACTCACCACCTGTGATCACACCCGCCCACAGCGTGTCGTCATCGTCGAGCTGGTTGAGTGCTTCGTCGATCGCGTCCGCCATCTTCCGGTCGATCGCATTCCGCTTTGAGGCGCGCACCATCGTCAGAATAAGGAGGTGTTCATCGCGTTCGACCAAAAGGCGCGCATCTTCATTATCAGCCATCACTTGATCTCCCTGTTTTGGAGGCCGGAGTCTCGGCCTAGCGGCGCAGGCGGTCAATGGTCGCGGAGCTGCGTCCAGTCCGCCGCGGGCAACTAAGTTGGGATCGCTTAAACGCCGATCGGCCCGATCAAAAGCTCCTGATTCGCGATTCTCTGAAAACCCTCGTGACCCCCGCCCCCGTACGCCTTGGGGTAGTCACATCCAATGAAGCCCGCTTCGTAGACTTGCTTCTGCCACGCTTGAAGGTCGTCGCGCTGGCCAACCGTCATCACTTCGATGGCTGTAATAGGAAGACGCACCGGCGGCGGACCGG
Organism: Myxococcota bacterium; assembly: GCA_041440805.1. Classification (GTDB taxonomy): domain Bacteria; phylum Myxococcota_A; class UBA9160; order UBA9160; family UBA4427; genus UBA4427. The sequence continues at coordinate 5,279 of JASDVF010000078.1, forward strand.
GCTTGTTCTCTTCGAACCAGCGGCGCGCGTATTCCTGAAACTCTTGTTGCTCGGGGGGCAAGTCGGCCATCGCTTCTCGTCTCCTCCTGCCAACTGGCCATGGTCGGCCGACCTAGGCATCGTTCCGAGCCTACCATGCGCGGCTCGCGTCGCGAGTACGACACAAACGACGCGGAGTTCGACCGGGATCTCAGCGATCGCTTGAATTCCCTTCGAATGCGGCCGATTGTCCGGCCATTCGGCGCCCTTCTTGCGATCGGCAACAGGTCATGATGCGCATCTATATTGCGCCGCTCTAAGCGGCGCACTCAAAGCAAAGGATTGAATTCATGTCAGAACCGTCAGACGAAGAAGGCTCCATCAGCGTTGAGCAGCGAGGGCACCTGCTCTTGATCGGACTAAACCGTCCCGCCAAATACAACGGCTATACGCCGACCATGGCGAAGCAGCTGCTCAATGCGTTTACGAAGCTCGACGAAAGCGACGACCTCTTTGCAGGCGTCCTGTTCGGACACGGGGATCACTTCACGGCCGGCCTCGACCTGCCCAAGTGGACTGGACGAATGGAGGGCGGCGGCAGCATAGATGACGGATCGCAGCCGCGAGTCGACCCTATGGCCCTTGGTCGCGCGTGCCGAAAGCCGATCGTCACCGCCGTGCACGGAATCACCTTCACCTTCGGGATCGAAATCGCATTGGCGGGCGACATCGTAATCGCCGCTGATAATTGCCGCTTCTCCCAGCTAGAACCACGCCGCGGCATTCACGCGACGGGCGGTGCGACGATCCGATTCGTACAACGCGGTGGATGGGGCAATGCGATGTATCACCTTTTGACGAGCGACGAGTTCGACGCCCAGGAGGCCTATCGAATCGGTTTCGTGCAGGAAGTCGTGCCAGTGGGAACGCAGTTAGATCGGGCAATCGAGATTGCAGAACTCATCGCCGCACAGGCTCCTCTCGCCGTCCAGGCAACCAAGGCCTCATCGAGGCGGTTCGTCGAGGAAGGCTTTGAAGCCGCCGTCCGTGAACTCGGCCCGACGCAAAAGCGACTGATGAAGAGCGAAGACGCCGCCGAGGGTGTTCAGTCGTTTATTGACCGGCGTACGGCCGTGTTCACAGGCCGTTAGGCTGCGATCGCGACGCGTCCGGCTCACTCATAGTTCGGTGTCCGCTTCTCCATGAAGGCACGCATTCCCTCCTTGAAGTCATCGCTCTGTGAACACAAGATCTGATTGCGGTTCTCGATCGCCATCGCAGACTCAAGACTCGTGGCATCGATCGCCATGTCCAGTCCTTCTTTCGTCAGTCGCAGCCCCATAGGCGAGGTCGTCAGCATGTCGTCGATATAGGAACGCGCCGCGGATTCGAGATCGTCTTCGGGAACGACTTCTGAGACGAGGCCCGTTGCGAGCGCTCGCTGCGCATTGATGAAGCGTCCGGTCAGCATCAATTCCGACGCGAGAGCTGTTCCGACTAATCGCGGAAGAAAATAGCTTGTCCCCATGTCGCAAGCGGAAAGACCGATTCGAATGAAGGCTGCGTTCATACGCGCGTTATCTGCCGCGATGCGAATATCCGAGGCCAGCATGAAGGCAAAGCCGCCACCGCAAGCGCTGCCCTGCACGAGACTAATAATCGGCTGCGGACAACGCCGCATCTTCAGATAGACGTCCGCGAGGTAACCCTGAAATCCCCAACCACGTCCGACCGGTGCAGGTCCTTCGGAAGGCCTTCCCGCTTCCTTAATGTCGAGGCCCGCGCAAAAGGATCGACCGGCACCGCGCATCACGACGATCCGCGTCTTGACGTTCTCCGCCAAACCATCGAAATAGTCTCGAAGCTCGCGAACCATCTCGACGTTAATCGCGTTAAGCGAGTCCGGGCGATTCAAGGTCAGCCAGTCGACGGCGCCCTCCTTCCGAATTTCCAAAGTGCGGTAGGTCGATTCAGACATGGTTCTCCCTTTCGAGGAAGTGAATAGGTTGATCAGGACGCCGCGAGGCGTTGAATACGAACGACAGGTACTTCGCGCTCGACGTCGCGCTGGTAATCCGCGAATCGAGGGAGTTCCTCGACCATTCGGTCGAAAACCTCTACTCGCGCTGCACCCACTTCAGTCGTTGCTCGAGCGGAAAAGCGCTCCGTCCCCACCTCGACAACGACATCGTCGTCCGCCGCCAAGTTTCGATACCAAGCGGGGTGGACGAGACTGCCACCCGCCGAAGCCATCACAATGAAGTCGGCTCCATCGGCGTGATAGGTCAGTGGGGTGATCCGCGCTTCCCCCGTCCGCGCGCCGGTCGTCGTGAGCAGCAGCATCGGGTTACCCGCTAGAGCTCCACCACATCGGCCATCGTTCGCGCGGAATTCCTCGACGATGTTTCGATTGATCTCGATCCACTGTTCCGCAGACAAAACGACCATCTTATTCCTCTCGTAATACTCGCTTCCACGTACTTCGCGCTGCAGCACGCCGGCCGCATGTTAGATCGCGAGCCAGACCGCTGCACCATGCCGACTCGCGCGATTCAGCACGTCAACAATTCGCACCAGCGTGATTTGATACTCGCGATTCACTACACGCAGGCAGTACTCGGTGGGCGGCTCGCCTTCTTCACGAGCGACAACGAATTCCCACTCGCCGCCGTAGGTTTGGCTGTCGGCGTCGTAGAGAATCGATCTCGCTTCTTCAACCAGAGAGGGGCGAATCATCACCGGCGCACCGGTACCGAGACTTCCTTCGAGCGCGAGCTCATTCAGCCGATCCACCACGCCGTGGCCGATCAAAGCATGCAGCGAATTCGCGGAGATCTGAACGCGCTCTTCGAGATCGAAATCTCCCCGCTCATCGAGATGCACCAAACCCGCCGTCCCTGTCCGAAACGGCGGTGGCGGCGACGCGAATTCCTTCGCGTGCAAGAAGATGCGCTTAGTAGTGGAGGCGGCGGTTGTAGACATCGATTCGCGCGCAACCCTAGCAAGGTCCCGGTGCAATCTAGTGCGACCCGGTGCGCTCCTATGGGGTATTCGCTCATCCGGGGGGGGCAATAGTCACTGCATATCCCCCAAGGCGTCTCTTCGCCTGCGCTTCGAGGGGATTGGCGGGGAATCTCTCGAACAGCAGCCATCGCTAGATGAAACGGTCAGTATCGGCCCGAGAGCTAGCTGATGTGCAATGCTCAGAGCGCCCGTCGAACCAATACCGCGCGAACTGCGCGACCAGAGGACTCGCGATGATCAAGCTCTACGGCCTGCGAATGAGCAACTACTACAGCCTGACTAAGGCCCTCCTGATCGAGAAGGGACTCGACTTCGAAGAGGTTAACGCCCCGCCGACCCAGGAATCCGACAATCTCGCGCGAACGCCGATGGGGAAGATGCCTTCGATCGAAGTGAACGGTCGCTTCATGTCGGAATCTCTCGCGATCTTCAACTACCTCGAACGCTTGCAGCCTGAGCCGGCACTCTTGCCGAAGGATCCCTTCGCATCCGGCAAGACCCTAGAACTCGCCTGCCATATCAAGCTCGATGTAGAGCTCGTTGCGCGTCGTTTTCTTCCGGAAGTTCTGTTCAAGAAGCCCGTGAGTGACGAGACCAAAAAACAAGTCACCGCGGATCTCCAAAAGGGCATGGCAGCCATCGAACGAATCGCTGTTTACGAGCCCTATATCGCGGGCAATGAATTCACGATCGCGGATCTTTACGCGTTCTATTGCTTCGGACTTGCCGGCCAAATGGCGAAGGCAGTGATCGGCGTCGACATCATGGAAGGACAGCCGAAGCTCACAGAGCTACTCGTTCGCCTCGCCGAACGCCCCAGTATCGCGCGCGTAAAGGCGGAAGCAGCAGGCTAGTTTCAGACACTCGCAGTCGCTCCCCAAGTGGTCATCGTCCGGTCTTGCATCACACCCTCGTTCGCCTAACTGAACGGTTCCGCGCAGACCCCGAAGACGCTGTCCAGGCTCAGTCGGGTATCTGATAGCCGGGCGTCGACTTCGACAGCGCGATCTCTTCGTCGGACATCTCTTCCGCGATTCCCTCGAAGAGCGGTGACGAGAGGTAACGCTCTCCTGTGTCGGGCAGCATGCACAGAATTGTTGTGCCGGGCTCCGAGCGTTCCGCGATCTTGTTCGCAACGGCCATTGTCGCCCCGCCAGAAATCCCCGTAAAGATGCCCTCTTCTTGGGCCAGCTTGCGGGACCACTCCATACCCTCGGGTCCCGTTACAGGAACGATCTCATCGTAGTATTTCTGGTCGATCGCTTCTTGCAGCACGAGCGGAATGAAGTCGGGCGTCCATCCCTGGATCGGGTGCGGCTCCCATGCGACGTGGCTGCCAGTCGGAACGCCCTCGGCCGTTCGCTCTTGCGCGCTACCACTTGAAACGATCGCAGCGTTCGCCGGCTCAGTCAGAATGATTTTCGTTTCGGGTCGTTCCTTGCGGAGGACGCGCCCGACGCCGGTGACCGTTCCGCCGGTTCCGTAACCACTGACCCAGTAGTCGAGTCTTTCGCCTTCGAAGTCGGCCACGATTTCACGCGCCGTTGTGTTCTCATGAATGAGTGCGTTGGCGTCTGTCTCGAATTGCTGCGCCCAGAACCAGCCGTTCTGCTCCGCCAATTCGATGGCCTTGCGCACCATGCCCAGTCCCTTTTCTGCCCGCGGCGTGAGCACAACCTTGGCGCCAAAGAATCGCATTAGCTTGCGCCGTTCGATCGAGAAACTGTCCGCCATCGTAATCACGAGCGGATAACCCTTCGCAGCACAAACCATCGCGAGGCCAATTCCCGTATTGCCACTCGTCGCTTCGACGACGGTCTGCCCGGGCTTGAGCGCACCACTTCGCTCGGCTTCTTCGATGATGCTGATCGCCAGTCGGTCCTTGATCGAGGAAGCGGGGTTGAAAAATTCAGCCTTCACGTAGAGATTCACATGTTCGGGCGCGATCTTATTGAGGCGCACCGCCGGCGTGTTGCCGATTGTGTCGAGAATGCTGTCGTAACGTTCGCCGCGGCCAGTCGTTGTGCGGGATTCGGTGGTCATCGGGCCTTCCTTTGGGATCGGGTGGGCGTTATTGAGGATGCCCATGGTAACGGGTGCGGCGAGAGTGTCCGCGAGCGGGGCGGATCTCGCCAGCGCAGAGCGGCCGTCATCCAGCCAGACAAGCCCGCACGCCTTCTCATCCCCTCGCAAAGCTGCGAGCCCATCATGCTAAACCGTCCTAGGCACTGACTCCGAGACCGCTGCCGGGCAAATTTGAATGCTCCGCAGAGCCCAAAATTCACTAGGATCCGCCGACTCGATTCACTTTCGAACGGAGACCCGCCATGAGCAGTGCCGCCCCGACCCCCGATGAACTCGAAGTCTTTGGCGCCGAAGCGCGCACCTGGCTCGAAGAAAATTTCCCCTCGTCCCTCGCCGGACGCGGAGCTGAACTCAGCGGCGAGTTCCTAGACACCGGCAACGCCGACCTCAACGCCTGGTGCGATCGTCTCGGTCAGAAGGGTTGGGGGGCCCCCACTTGGCCCTCGGAATACGGCGGCGGTGGCCTCACTCAGTTCCATGCGGAAGTCTTGAAGAAGGAAATGAGTCGCGTTCGCGCTTTTAATCCTCTGACCGTCAAGGCCGGCATGGGCATCACGATGGTCGGGCCTACGATTCTAGAATACGGAACCGAAGCGCAAAAGCAGAAGCACATCCCTCCGATCTGCCGTGGTGAAGTTTTTTGGGCACTGGGCTACTCCGAGCCTAACGCCGGATCGGATTTAGCCTCGCTTCAATGTAAGGCCGAAGACAAGGGCGACCATTGGCTTATCAACGGCCAGAAGACCTGGACCTCCGGCGCGGATCATGCGCAGTGGATCGGCTGTCTCGTAAGGACCGACTTCGATAAGCCGAAACGAGACGGCATCAGCTTCGTGATCCTCGAAATGGATCAGCCGGGCGTTGAAACGCGGCCGATTCAGTTGATCGGTGGCGCGTCGCCCTTCTGCGAAACCTTCTTCAATGACGCAGTTGCGGACAAGGATGAAATCCTCGGCGAGTTGAATGCGGGCTGGACCGTCGGCAAGCGACTCCTTCAGCACGAACGCCAGAGTCAGACAACGGCGGGCGGTGCCGGCGGCGCTGCCGCCAAGCACTCACTCACGGATCTCGCCGAGAAATATGTCGGCCGAGACGATGCGGGTCGAATTGACGACTCAGACCTTCGCGGTCGCCTATCCGATCACATGATGGCAGCCCAAGCCCAGCGCCTAACAATCGAGCGCATCACAGCGGAAGCCCGCGGCAACATGAAGGTGAGCGCCGTCGCGTCGATCCTCAAGAATGCCGCTTCATCGATTTCCCAGGAGCGCGCAGAGCTTGCGCTGGAAATGATGGGCCACAGCGGCCTCGGCTGGGAAGGTGATCCCTTCGAGGAGCACGAACTCCAGATGGTGCGAAGCTGGCTCTCGGGCAAAGCGATGTCCATTTATGGTGGTTCCTACGAGATCCAGAACAACATCATCGCAAAAAACATTCTCGGCCTTCCCGAGAACACGCAGCGCGGCTGATTCTCAAACGGTCATCCGGTTGCTCTCGCGATCGTATGGCGGCCCACTCGAAGTGCGTCTCACACAGACCTAACAGCTTTCAACGCGCTCCAGACTTCCCCAATATTCCCCATCCGACTCCGAGGAAAAATTCCCATGGCGGCACTCACCGAAGAACAGAGCATGATTCAGGAACAAGCAAAGACTTGGGCGAGCGAAGAGGCCCCTGTCGCGAAGTTCCGAGAAATGCGCGACAGCGGCAACGAACTCGGATTCGACAAGGCCACCTGGGAAGCGATCGCGGAGCTCGGCTGGGCCGGCATCATCGTCCCCGAGGCCCAGGGAGGCGTGGAAATGGGACACCTCACGTTTGGCGTGATCCTCGAAGAACTCGGCCGCCAGCTCACCGCCTCCCCGCTCGTCGCCTCCGGCTTGATCGGCGCGAATGCGCTCCTCGTCGCCGGCTCCGACGCCCAGAAGACCGAGTGGCTCCCGAAGATCAGCGACGGCAGCACTATCTTGACGCTCGCCGTCGACGAAGGGCCCCGCCACGATCCCTCGCGGATCGCACTAGAAGCGAGCACCGCAGGCGACGGCTTCGTGCTAAACGGCACGAAGACTCACGTCCTCGAAGGCCTGGCCGCAGACCAATTCGTCGTCGCTGCACGCACGAGCGGCAAATCGGGTGAAACCGGCGGCATCACCCTCTTCCTAGTCCCCGCAAACGCGTCAGGCATCGACCGAAGCCGACTCGCCACTGCCGATAGCCGCGGCTATGCGAAGGTCGCCTTCGCCGGCGTCAAAGTCGGCAACGATGCAGTCCTCGGAACCGTGGGCGACGGCTTCGCGCCCCTCGATCGCATTCTCGATCGCGCTCGCGCAGGCCTCGCAGCCGAGATGCTAGGCACGGCCGCTCAGTCCTTCGACATGACCCTCGACTACTTGAAGAACCGCGTCCAGTTCGGTCAGCCCATCGGCTCCTTCCAGGCCCTCGGCCACCGCGCTTCTAACCTCTTTACCGAGATGGAAATGGCACGCTCGTGCATTGAAGCCGCGCTACAAGCAATCGACGACGATGCCGACGATGCCCACAACGTCGCTAAGCTCTGCTCCCTGGCAAAGTTTAAGGCCAACGCTTTTCTTCATCACATGTCCAATGAGCTGATCCAAATCCACGGCGGTATCGGAATGACAGATGAATTCGACGCGGGTCTTTTCTTGAAGCGCGCGCGCGCCGCGGAAGCGACCTTCGGAAACGAAGCCTTCCACCGCAATCGCTATGCGACGTTTGCCGGGCTTTAAGCATCCGTTTAAGTCGAAGAATGACGTGTCAGCGGTACAAGATCGGACATCTGCGCTGAAACTGGCCGAAGCAACGCCGTCCAGCAAAGCGTGCAAAGACTAGACTCACGGTTTCGCTCCACACATTGATCTACGCTCCCCGTTCGCCACCTTCCGGGTTCTCCCAACACAGTCCAACCCAATCCGAGGTGTCGCCTTATGTCCGCCCAGCCCGAATTCGATCTCATCGTCTATGGAGCCACCGGCTTCACGGGCCGCCTCGTCGCCGAATACCTCGCGCAGCAATACGGCGTTGGCGGAGATACTAAATGGGCAATGGCGGGCCGAAGCCAAGCCAAGCTCGAGAGTGTACGCGATGAAATAGGAGCGCCTTCCGAGACGCCTCTGGTCGTGGCCGATGCGTCCGATCCGGCAAGCCTGGCGGAAATGGTCTCGCGAACGCGCTGCGTACTCACGACTGTCGGTCCCTATACACTCTACGGAAACGACGTCTTAGCCGCCTGTGTCGAAGCAGGCATCGACTATCTCGACCTCTCAGGCGAGGTCCTGTGGATGCACGAAACGATCGAGCGCTTTCACGCCGCCGCGCAGAAGAGCGGCGCCCGCATCGTCCATTCCGCGGGCTTCGACTCGATCCCCTTCGACCACGGTGTGCTCTTCCTCCAACAGGAAGCGAAGAGAATTTTCGGCAGCCCCTGTGCTCGGGTCCGCGCGCGAGTTTGCGATATGCGCGGAACGCTTTCGGGTGGAACCGCCGCAAGCGCCAAAGCGACCATGGAATCCGTCAAAGAAGATCCGACGCGTCTCGCTGCTCTGATGAACCCGTTCTCACTGAGCGCCGGATTCCAAGGCCCCGAGCAACCAGCAGGCAATCAGATCGAAGAGGATCCGGTCTCCGGCGGATGGGTCGCGCCCTTTTTCATGGCGCCTATTAACACCAAAAACATTCACCGCTCGAATGCCCTGATGAACCATGCCTACGGAGAAGACTTTGTTTATGACGAGATGTTCCTAACGGGTCCGGGCGAAGCTGGCGAAGCCGCGGCCAGGGGACTCGTTGCGACTTCGAACGCCATGAGCGGCGAAGGCGGTCCGAAGCCTGGTGAAGGGCCCTCGAAAGAAGAGCGCGAAGCCGGCGGCTATGACGTGCTTATGATCGGTAGTCATGCCGACGGAGGAGAGCTCCGCATTCGCGTTACAGGAGATAAGGATCCCGGCTACGGCTCCACGTCGAAAATCATCACCGAAGCGGCTCTGTGCCTTCTTGAAGAGTGCTCCGAAACTGCCGGTGGCGTCTGGACGCCGGCCGCAGCGATCGGCGAAAAGCTCTTCCCCAGACTGATCGAACGCGCCGGACTCACTTTCGACGTCCTCGACGCATAGCATCCAACGTCCCGACGCATAGCATTTATCGTCCCGACGCATAGCATTTACCGTCCCGACGCATTCGCGCGCCTCGCACCCCCTGCGCAGAGCAGCCACTCGTGCCCATCGAGTGTCTTGACTTCGAAACCGCCCGGGGTGCCACCGGCTTACGCATGGTGGTCGCCATGGATGTGCCGAGTCCATGGGGCGATGCGGCTAAGGGAAGCCTTCACGTAAAGGACATTCCCTGGGCGGCGATCGCCCTCGATTCTGGATCTCGTGCGTCGATGACCTTGACCAGGTGAGCGAAGCCAACGAAACGAACAACTGCTTCGTTGCCGCCATCGAAGTCTATGAGGCCACACTCACCCAGGGCGTGATCGTATATGTGTTGGCTTATTGTTGCCTAATCTCGAATATTCTAAGCCTAGGTGATGTGCAATACGTACTCGACCGTCCGGGAGGGCTAACCTGAGTCGCTCCGCGAGCACGCAAGCTACCGAGCAGGTCTCTATTATCGGAGTTGTGATCAGAATCGTGAACCCGACATTGGCGGTTCTGGACATCCGAGCGGATTATTCCGAATCCCTGCCGGCTCGATCGTTTCCGAATCGACCGTACGACCAATCAAGGCCGCTTTGGCCGTGCCCACTGGAATCATTGTGACTCGAAGCGAAGTTCCCAACGAACGTGGTCTAGCACCGCACATAGCAACCCTCCTTGCCGGGCTTGCCGCCGTGATGATGCTTTTCCCAGGCGACGCATTCGCTCAAGAATGCGGAATTGAAACCCGCGTCCCTTTCGCCGGCCACAACCTCCCTCTCGACGGAGTGCTGGTTGAAGAAACGCTGTCCTTTGAAGACCCCTTCCCCAGTTGGAATAGCGTCGGCATTTTTAAGCCCACCTTCATGACGTTTCCACCCGACGGCACGAATCGACTCTTCATCGTCGAGCGTCGCGGCATCATCGAATCCATTCCGAACCGCCCTGACGTAACGACCGCGGACTTCCGCGAGGTCATGAACATCGAGGGCATCATCGATACAAGCTTCTCCGAAGAAGGCGTGCTGGGCATGGCTTTTCACCCGGACTTCGCCTCGAACGGCTACTTCTATCTGTACTACACGCCGCTCGATAACCAGTGCGCAAACAACTCCGCCTGCGCTCGCGTTGTTCGATACCGAATCGATCCCTCAACTCCCGAGACAGCGCTCCCGAGTTCCGCTTTCGTCGTGCTTGAAATTCCGCGCAGTACTAGCTCCGAAGTTCACCACGGCGGCATGCTCGCTTTCGGTCCCGACGACTACCTATACATTTCGGTTGGCGACAACGACAATCGTGACGCCGCGCAGGATACGAGCAGCCTGAGAGGCAAGCTTCTTCGAATCGATGTCGATTCTGGAATCGAATTCTCGCCCGGTATTCCGGCCGACAATCCTTACGGCAACGCCGTCTGGTTCTACGGCCTCCGCAATCCCTGGCGCTTTTCCTTCGACCGCGAGAATCCCCAGGATATCTGGATCGCGGACGTTGGCGATGCCGACCGAGAGGAAGTGAACTGGATCCAGGGCGGCGTGCCCACGAGCCGTGACTTCGGCTGGCCCAACTGCGAAGGCACGCTCTCGATCACACAGACCGGCTGTACTGCGTCGCAGCACGCTCCGGACTTGGAATACGAAACCGGCTTAGGACGAATTGCGGTCATAGGTGGTTATGTTTACCGCGGCCCCCTCGCCTCCCTCACGGGACATTATGTGTTTGGCGACGCGACGGGCGCGATCTTTAGCTGGGATCGCAGGACACGAGATTCCGAAACAGGGCTTGGCATCTTCGAAGAGCGGCTGAGTTCACTTCCAAACCTCGCTTCTTTTGCTGAAGACGAAGCGGGCGAGGTCTATACATGGCCGTACGATTTTCCGTTTATCGGGCGCTTCACGGGATCGGGCCCGATGGTTGGAAACTTTCCGACAACGCTATCCACTACCGGCCTCTTCTCTGATGTAGCGAGCCTCACGCCTGCGCCCGGACTTATTGAATATGATGTCCGCACGCCGCTCTGGAGCGATGATGCCGCTAAGAAGAGATGGATCGCGCTCCCCGGCGACGAGACGATTCAATTCAGCAATCGCGAACCGTGGAGCTTCCCAACGGGCACCGCTCTCGTTAAGCATTTCGAGCTCGCACAGAATGGGCAATCTGCGCGACGCTTAGAAACCCGCGTATTCCTACGACAGAACGATCAATGGATCGGCTTCACCTATCGATGGAACCAAGCGGGAACCGATGCGAACCTCTTGATCGACGGACTCCGCGAAGAAATTTCACTCGCCGGCGGAGGAACTCAGACATGGCTCTACCCATCCCCTTCTGATTGCCTTGACTGCCATTCAGCTGCGGCGGGACGCGTCCTTGGCGTGCAGACAAAACAACTAAACAGCGCCTTCGACTATTCCGCAGTCTCTGACAATCAGCTCCATGCTTGGAACTGCATAGGGCTCTTCGACTCGGACATCGGTGTTCCCTCCGGATTCGAAACCTTTGCAGCGCTCGATGATACGTCGCAAAGCCTAGCCAGCCGTGCCCGCTCGTATCTCCACGTAAACTGCTCCGTCTGTCATCAGCCCGGGGGTACCGGGACGACGGAGATGAATCTACGCTCGGACGTCCTATTAGGCGACATGAAGATCGTCTCAGCCCCCCCCATTCGTGGTGACCTTGGCCTGCTCGCACCTCTACTTGTAGATCCGGGTAACCACACGAACAGCACCCTCTCCCTCCGCGCAGAGTCCATGGACGAAGCGGTCCGCATGGCCCGCGGTACCCTAATGCCCGACGCCATTGCGACGAGTGTGCTCGCCGACTGGATCGATCAGGTCCTCTACGACTCAGGCGGCGAAAGCGTTCGACTGGACTCCGACGAAGACACGATTCATGACGCGTCAGACAATTGTCCGGGCGTAGCCAACACTGACCAGCGGAATTCCGACGGCGGCGCCTTCGGCGACGCCTGCGACCCCGACCAAATGCCGGATATCGTCCTCTCCGGATCCCCACCTACCTCGGTCAACACAGGGGGGGCGCTGAACCTCAACGTAGCCAGCCGGAATGCAGGCTTGATTGCCGCTAACGCTTCTCAGATTCGATTGCGTCTCTCCACCGATACGATCCTAGACGCAGACGATCTAGACATCGGCGATTGCTTCGTAGACGCCCTCTCGGCAGGCCAAGCAGACGGTTGCACAGTTCAGTCAGGAGGTATTCCTCTAAGTCTACCCACCGCCCCGGGCCCCCATTTCTGGATTTCCTGTGTCGACGCCCTCGACCAAGTGGCTGAAGGGAATGAGGCGAATAACTGCGTCGTGGACCGAGTCGCAGTCCCAGAGCCCTCGGGCGTAGTCGCCGCTCTCGTCGCGCTGAGCTCGACGTTCGCAGTCGTTTGGATGCGACGGCGAGTCTAGGCTTCGCCGACAAGTTTCCGGCGGGACCCGCAGCATGTTGAGCAGCAAGCCCTTAGACTCGAGCGTGCGCACCCACTACAGAAAGGCCGTATCGTGTCCGACGCCCCACCTTATGTCCCCCCGAAAGTCTGGAAATGGGATGCCGAAAGCGGCGGCCGTTTCGCAAATATCAACCGGCCCACATCCGGCGCGACTCACGAAAAAGAGCTGCCCCGCGGCGAACACGACCTCCAGCTCTACTCTCTTGCCACGCCTAACGGCGTCAAGGTCACAGTCCTGCTCGAAGAGCTGCTCGCCCTCGGCAAGAAAGAGGCAGAGTACGATGCCTATCTCGTCAATATCGGTGAAGGCACTCAGTTCGGCAGCGGTTTTGTCGCAGCCAACCCGAACTCCAAAATTCCAGCGCTAGTTGACTACGGCACGCCGACGCCCACGCGAGTCTTCGAGTCCGGTGCGATCCTTGTCTATCTCGCTGAGAAATTCGGAGAGTTCATTCCGACGGAACCCTCGGCCCGAGCCGAATGTATGTCTTGGCTCTTCTGGCAGATGGGCAGTGCACCCTATCTCGGGGGCGGTTTCGGTCACTTCTATGCCTACGCGCCGGAGAAATGGCAGTACCCGATCGATCGTTTCGCCATGGAAGTGAAACGGCAGCTTGATGTTCTTGACCAGAACCTCGCGGATCGGCAATTCCTCGGCGGTGACGATTACACGATCGCCGATATGGCGACGTACCCCTGGTACGGCGGCCTCGTGAAGGGCCTGCTCTACGACGCGGGCGAGTTCCTTGACGTCACGTCCTATAAGAACGTCATTAGGTGGTCGGATGAAATCTCTGATCGTCCTGCTGTTAAGCGGGGACAACGCGTGAACCGCGCCTGGGGCCCCGAGGACGAACGCGTTCCGGAACGTCACTCGTCCTCCGACCTCGACTAGCAGCCTCGGCCTCCGACGTTAATAGTCGAAGGAGGTCTCCTCAGTGAATATGAGCGAGCCGGCGCCCGCAGCGATCGCAGCTGCGTGCGCCGCCGTGAACCAACAGGTTCTAGAGCTTGTGCGTTTCGCGTCCCTCGAAATCTTTCGTCGCGGGCGCGACGCCGAAAGCGCCCTTGATCCGGGCGATCGCATCGCCGAGCGAGGTCCGTAAAGACTCCTCGATCACGTCTTCAAGAATGCAGTAGCGCTGCTTTTCTAGAATCCTGGAGAGGCTTCGAAAGCGGTTTAGCTGTCTCTGACGTTGCATCAGGGTACTGGGTCGAATCCGGTTCTCAATCCGCGCCAACCTCGCTCTGAAAAATCGGTAGTGAGCGCCTATGTCTTGCTGGTTTTTTACCACCGAGCCAAAATTGTAGACACTCCCCGACGTATCGATCGCGCTACCTTTTCGGGACCCAATTCACGAAGTCCCGCCGGGCCGCGGCGGACCAGGTAAGAGACCTAAAAAAGACTATGAACCTCGACGAAATCGATCTAACGAACTCCGAGCTCTACAGAAACGGCTTCCCCCATGAAGTCTTCAACACGCTCCGAGAAGATGCGCCTGTCTGGCGACACCCGGCGACGGCCGGCTTCAATCAAACAGGGGACCGCGATTTTTGGGTCTTGTCACGTTATGCAGACATCCGAGACGTCAATCGCAACCCGGAAGACTTCCTGTCAGTCACGGGTGCCGGCCTTGGATTCGAAGGTCTCGGCTTTATGCTGACCGACATGGATGGCCAACCCCATATCCGACAGCGCAAGCTGATCAGCTCCGGCTTTACGCCGCGCATGACGGCCCGGCTTGATGACCTCGCGCGTGAGTGGGCCGTCTCAATCGTCGACGAAGCCATCGAACGCGAGAACGTCGAGTTTGTTCAAGAAGTCGCTTATCAGCTTCCTATGCACATGATCGCCGATGTGCTTGGGATTCCGAAGGAAGATCGCGCTTGGCTCTTCACCTTGCTCAACGACATGCTGCTTTGCATCGATCCCGAACATCCCGTTCCAGAGTCCGAGCGAGAAGGACTCGCCGCACAAGTCTTCGGCTACGGCCAGAAAATTTCTGCGAGCAAACGGGCAAATCCGACAGATGACGTTCTATCGACTCTCGTGAAGGTTGAAGATGAACTCGGTCCGCTGGGCGAACTCGAGCTCGATGCCTTCTTTATGCTGCTAACTGTTGCAGGCAGCGAAACGACTCGAAACGCGATCTCTGGCGGCATGCAGCAACTGCTTGCCGAGCCGGAGCAGATGGCAGCCCTCCGCGCCGACCCGAGCCTAATGAAGAGCGCGACGGAAGAGATCATTCGGTGGACCTCACCCGTCGCCTACTTCAAACGTGTCGCGGCCCGAGATACCGAAATCTCTGGCGTTCCAATCAAGGAAGGTGACCGCGTCACGCTCTGGTACCCCTCGGCCAACCGCGATGAAGAAGCTTTCGAAGATCCGTTCCGATTCGATATCCGCCGTAAGAAGAACGAACATGTTTCATTCGGCGGAGGCGGGCCTCATTTCTGCCTCGGCGCTCATCTAGCACGACGCGAGATCACGATGCTCTTCGAAGAACTCCTGAAGCGAACCTCGGACATCGAGTTGGTAGGAGAGGTTACGTACAGCGTGCTTGGCATTGGCAATCCGATTCTGGTCTCTCCCGGCAAGATGCCCATTCGCCTAAAAGCGGCCTAACACGTTTTACGAACACCCGCATCGAATTCCACTAAACCCGCGCCGCCCGGTACGCTGACCTGAGCCGGCTTATTGAAGCGTTGATATCGGGGACTTCAGTCTCATCGCTCCCATGTACGGACACCTCGGCAGAGACCCTATGCCGCGTTCCACCATGCAGGCACAGGCCGCAAACGTCTTCCGGTGAGTTGAGAAAATGAACCGTCCGGCCCAATCATCGATTCGCGCGTCACAAGGGCCGCAAGCTGCGGCGGCCGTCCAGTCTTCCGTGCCATCCGGCTGCGGAGGTAGGACGACGACGCGCATTTTGCGGTCGTGTCCCGGACCTTGATCCGCGCGCTTGACCTCGTAGATCGCACCCGGTCCTAGCGCCGGGGCCCTCGGGGCGAACGAGCTGCGTTAGCACCGCACGAGAAGAAGGCCAGAGGCCTTTTCTTTCAGATGCGTGCCCCTGCCCACATGTCAGAATTGCCAAATCGCCGATTGCTGTCTCTCCGGATCTTGGCCAAAATGTCTCTTCCGGCGGATATTGATCCCGCCGCCCATCGCATTCGAAAGACTGCTCTAAGGAACGTTACCCATGAGCCAATCCAATCAGGACCGCTACCTCGTTGTCTCCTCCGATGGGCATGCCGGTCTGCACGCAGCCGACTACCGCCCCTACGTAGACGCAAAGTTTCGAGATGCATTCGACGCGGCACTCCCAATTCAAGTCGAAGCCACTCAACGGATGAGCGACTACTTCCTTATCAGCGAAATCAACGAAGAATGGCGGCGAGGTCGAGATGCAGAACTCGCCGGCGCTTGGGACCCCGCGGCACGAGACAAGGTGTTGGACTCGGATGGCATTGCCGCTGAGGTGCTCTTCCCGGATGGCGTGACTGAGATGAATGCCCCGCCCTTCGGTGCCGGCTTCACCATGCGCCCCGACGGTTCGAACGGCGAGCTCATGTGGGCGGGCTGCGACGCACATAACAGATTTATGGCCGAGTTCGTGCAGACGGCCCCAGAGCGGCGAATCGGCCTCGCCTGCATTCCCGTTTATTGGGACATCGACCTCGCAGTCAAGAAAGCACAGGAAGCGCGGGACGCTGGACTTTCAGGAGTTCTCTTGCCGCCTATGTGGGACAGCTTCGAGGGCTATCACACTTCGAAATACGATCCGTTCTGGGCGGCCTGCCAAGATCTCGCCATGCCGGTCCACTTCCATTCAGGCCCGGCCCCTATGGAGCAATTCTTCGGTCCCATGCCCCCGCCGTCGGGAGAATCTATTCCGAACGGTGCCGTCGGCGCCTATCTGATGGAAGTCCACCTCTGGCTGACTCGCCCGCTCACGTTCATGTTATGGGGCGGTGCATTTACGCGCTTCCCGAAGCTTAAGGTCGCGATCACGGAAGGTACCTCCGCCTGGGTGCCCGACTACGTTGCGCGACTCGAGTTCCACTATGCGGAGACGCGCGAGTCGCAGAAGCTCGGAGATTTCCGCGGGCACCTCGATAAATCCCCCGCAGAGACTTTCCGATCCAACGTGAAGATCGGCGCCTCGTGCATGTCCAAGCGCGAAGCCGAGCTCCGACATGAGATCGGGATCTCCAGCATGATGTGGGGCAGCGACTACCCGCATCCGGAAGGCAGCTGGCCTGTCACACGAACCCAACAGCTCGATTCGCTTCATGGCGTAGCGGATCACGAGATCGAAGCACTCTTGGGTGGCAACGCAGTCGAATTTTACGACCTAGATGCCGAGAAGCTCGCGCCTCTCGCAGCCCGGATCGGGCCCGAAAAGCAAACCTTCCAAAACCCGCGACAGGACGTCTAGTCCGCCTTAACAGGTGGTGCCAGGCAATCCGCCAGTCCACGCCAAGCAAAGTGCCATTCATCCGACTCGAAAGGAATTCATATCATGAAGGTGTCCGTCGATCAGTATTGCATCAACGTTAGTGATCTTGACAGGAGCGTCGAGTTCTACGAAAAGACGCTCTGCTTGAAGATCACCCATCGCGTCGAAGAAAAGGAATTCCGCGAAGTCATCTTGGGCGGCGAAAATGGCAATCGCATCCAGCTCGCATGGCAGCGCAGCCACGTTGGGCCAATCGAACACGGCAACGCGTTCTGGAAGCTCTATCTCCAGACCGATGATTGCAAAGGCCTCTACCAACGATGCATCGATGCGGGCGCAGAGTCCGTCATGGAACCGGCGCAGCTTGAGCATTGGCCGGTCATCGCTGCCTTCGTGAAGGACCCCGACGGCTACCTCGTAGAGCTCCTAGAGACCCATGGGGAATCACCCGCCGTTAGCGGCCCTGAAGCCTAACAGCGCCCAGCATAGGATCCGCACGCGCCGCCTTGGTTAACCAGGGCGGCGCGTTGTTTTGTGGACTCTGGCTCAAGGCCTTGGTGGCCCCACGCTTCCGTGAGATCGATCTTTGTAGCTACGGCGTGTACCAGATGGGCGAAGTATACGCGCGGTCCTGTACGGACTCAGGCGTTCCTTCAGGCACTGTCGCACCCAAGCGAACGCGGTCGTAAACGTTCCATCGCGGCGTCGGAATCTCAATCACGCGCGCGTAGTAGAACGCGCTTTCCGCTGCGTCGAAATCGGGATCTTCCCAGTAGGCATCGAGGCTCGCAGCGCCGATGCTATTCGAATACGAAGCCGTCTCGACATCGACTGTTGAGCCCACCGGCCGAACGCGCCCGAAGTATTCGCGTCGCCCATCCGAGAGCGCGACGTCATAGACGTTTTCCTTCAGAGCGCCGTCGGCCTCAAGCCATCCCTTCACGATCTGAATTCGATCGAGATTCGCGCCCCGCGGATCCTTCATGGCAGTCACTAAGAATCCAGGCGTCTTCCCTACCCCGCTCTTCAGATCGCCGCCCATAGGAACGCCGTTCCGATAGCCGTGCCGCACGGCATCCGGGCGGTCCAGATCCTCAGCATCGAAACCCCATCCGCCGAAGAGGCGAACTGCGATTCGGGAGCCGGTTGTCGCATAGACTTCTTTACGCTGCATCGCCGCGAAGATCGCCTCGCGCGTATTCTCCGTGGCCCAAACAGCCGCGTAGCCCGAAGCGACGAAATCCCAGGTATCGAAGAGCACGCGGCCGGGTGTATCGCCGAGCGACATACTCGCGTTCTTTGAACGTGGACCCGGTTCAACATTCGTGGTCTTACCCCAAAAATCATCCTCGGCAGCGGTCGCCAGCGACGTATGGGCGTCAGTGCTCCCAATCATTCCAAACTTGAAAGGGTTCGTTCCTGTTCGCGCCGCTTCCCTTAAGCCTAACTTCAGCGCCGATCGCGCGTATTCGAATTCAAGCTGGCCTGCCTCCTTAGGCACCGTATTCAGGACATGCAAATTGCCGAAATCCCAAGTTTCGAAATCTGCGAATTCGTCATCCGGCGAAAGCAATGGATGGGCTTCCGCGTCGCCCTTGATCTGGGTCACTTCTACGAGCGGTTCGAGCCTCGCCCTTCTCTTTGCATAATCAGAGTCGAAAGCTGCCCCACGCGAATCCTCGACCGCGAACATTCGACCATTGCTCACGTTCGCGTTATGCGGGATCGCGAGAATCTGCCCCTGCGCTTCTCGTTCATAGGACTCCATGAAATCCCATAGATCTTCCGGCTCTGGACCATCGAAGGCCGATACTGGAATTAGCTGGCGTGCTTGATCGGCATCGTCTCCGTAGACCACGACACGATGCAAATTGTCGCCCCCTGGCATCGATGTCCATTCAAAGCCAATGAGTGCGGTAAACCGCCCTGGCTCGTTGGCCGCGTCAGCCAAGCTGGTGATCTCGTTCCAAATGCTCCGCTTAAACTCGGCGTTGTTGATCAAGGGATCGTTCTTCATGAGAGACTCGATCAGGCGGGCGATCGTGAGCATCCCGCCTTCGGCGCTTCCGGTGAGCTGCTCATAGAGCGACGCACCCGCTGGCTCCGCAAGAATTCGAGCGTCTGCGTCGCGAAGCGCCGGCAACAGGCCCATATATTCTGCGTGGTCGGAAACAACGAGGAAATCAATCGGCTGGTCTAGCTTTGCCGTCATTCCGCTATTCGCGACGACGGCCTCGCCTTTCGCAAAGCGATAAGCATCCGCCGGTGACAATCGCGTATTGCCGACAGCGTTCGCGTCCATGCTGAACGAACTGTGCACGTGCGTATCGCCGAAATAGAGCTCCATCGGAAAGTCTTCGACGGCGTGCTGCGAATACGGCGAATCCTCCGCCCCTGCTGTGGCGCTCTGCAGCACGCTCACCAGCAGAACAAAAACAAGCCACCGACTCAGTCTTCGTGCCACGTATGTTTCCTTATCCAAGCAATAGTTTCCTCTCAATCACGATAGGTATTCGAGCGGTAGAGGCCTAGCTGGAGGCCAAGCCATCTGCGATGCGCCTCGTATCAAGGTGCCTCACCTCACCGCATGAGAAAAAGCCCCAGTCGCTCGCCCCTACGGCACCTAATAAATGCCCTCAAAAGAGCGGGGACGAGGAAAAGTTCAGCTCATCCCCAGTGCGTGGGTGCTGAAAGCCTAACTCGGCTGCGTGGAGCTTCATCTGCGCAGGACCGGTGCCGTGACCGTAGAGAGGGTCGCCAACGATCGGCACTCCAAGCCCGCGCTCGTGGGCCGAGTGCACGCGGAGCTGGTGTGTTCGGCCCGTTATGGGAATAAACGCGACTCGTGTGAGGCCGGATTCGACGGAGACCTTTTCCCAATGAGTGATGCCCACCTTGCCGTGAACAGGGTCGTAGATCTGGTAGGGGCGGTTGTCGATATCGAGCCGAAACGGGAGTTCGATCGTGCCGCTGTCCTCATCAATTTCTCCGTCGAGCAGCGCGAAATAGCGTTTTCGTGTCTCCCGCTTCTGGAACTGAATCGACAGCGCTCTATGCGCTTCGGTGTTCCGCGCCACGACCAACAGACCCGAAGTATCCATATCCAGTCGATGTACCGAAGGCTGCTCAGGGCAGCCGGGATACATTTCGCGAACCCGCTCCGCGACGCAATCCCGCTTCTCAGGACCACGTCCCGGAACGGAAAGCATCCCGCTTACCTTGTTCACGACTACGAACTCATCGTCCTCATGAACGATATCTAGAAAAGCAACTTCACTCACAATTTCCCTCACGACTAGGTTACGCACGACTAGAACCGAACATTCTCAGAATCAGCAGAAGCAAAGTGCATCGACGAAGTCACTACGTCATCTGATCAATCGGCGATCGCTTCGTAGGCCGCCGCTTGGAAGTCCCATCGTGCGCGCTTCGCATCTCCGCCAGGCACCATGAAAACCAAAATCATGTCTTCAGCCGGATCCGCTTCCCACCAGGTTCCAAAAACCCCTGGCCAACCGAAGGCCCCGGGTGAAGCCACCCCGAGCTCTGAAGCTGTGACGCTCGCGCTCAGCTTGATCGCCACGCCTAAACCAAAGCCCTGCCCCGGCCAAAAATCTTCCACCCCACCGAAAGGACGGCCCAGCCTTTGTTCCTCGGTCAAATAGTCGGTCGTCATCCCGCTGACCGTCTCACGCTCCAAAATACGCACATCACCCAACTCACCTGCCCCGAGCAGCATTCGTGCGAACTTCAGGTAGTCGTCGACTGTCGAATAGAGTCCACCCGCCCCGGCCGGATAGTTTGGAATCTTCGTCTCAGACGGAATCCACGAAGCCGGCACGCGTCCGAGCGATTGCAAACTTGCGAAGCGCTCAATCTTTGCAGGTGGAATCCAGAAATCAGTGTCCGTCATTCCTAGCGGCTCAAAAATGCGTTGCCGTACGAAGTCTGGATATTTCATCCCCGATGCTCGTTCGACAAGAATGCCTAACACGTCAAAGGAGTTTCCGTAGATATAGGTGCTGCCCGGTTCGTGAGCGAGGGGCAGCGCTCCAATCCATTTAATCCAGCCGTCGTACCCGACATCGTTGTTGGCATCCGCTCGTGTAAGCGCTTCGCGTAAGGGCCCCGGGGCCGTTCGCGGCGTCGCGATGCCGGCGCGATGTGTAAGCAGGTCTATGATCCGGATGGAGCGCGCCGCGGGTACGGCGGTATCGAGCGGCGCGGTCGGATCTCTCAGTACTTTGGGCGCTGCCAGTTCGGGGAGCCAACGATCGACTGGATCATCGAGCGCGAAGACGCCTTCGTCGATAAGAATCAACGTAGCAACGGCTGTGATCGGTTTCGTCATCGATGCGATTCGGAAGATCGAGTCCCGAGCCATTGTCACTCCGGCGGCCGGATTCTGAAAGCCGATCGCATTCACCTGAGCCACTTCGCCGTTCCGATAGAGTAAGGTCACGACGCCGCCCACGTCTTCGCGATCAACGGCTGCCTGCATTGTCTCCCTAACGCGCTCCAGACCGGCCGCTGAGAACCCACCGGGCGTTCCCTGATCTCGTTCGGCCGTCGACAACGCACAACCAACGAAATGCAGCCCTATCAACAACGAGATCGTTATGCGGCCGACCCTGCTCGTTCGCCTCGAATTGCGTCCTATCGAAAATGACGATCGCATGTAATCACTCCCTACTATTCAGGCCCGTTCGAGCGTGACCGTGAGGCCGCCCACGTGGCAGTCGAGCTTGCGGCCCGCGTTTTTCAGGTTTGGCATGATGGCCGCTGAACGCGCCACCGCTTCGTCTACTCCGATTGGACCGACGTCATAGAGCGTCAGGTATTGCGTGCCCCAGGCACCCAGCGGGCTGCGCCTCCACCGGCTCACCCCCGCGAAACCGTCGGAGCTGAGCATATCCGGCATATGAACCTCATCGTTCCAGCGGTCCCACTCAGCATAGCGCTGCGGGTCATTGCACATTACATACGCGAGAATATGACCGACCAATGCCTCTGTAGGCTCGGGTTTCTCGGCCCATCGGCCATGGGCTTCCAAGACGTCGACATTCATGAGACAGTGATTTCTGTCGATCCGGCCCGCTTCCTGAAGCTCGAGATAGTGCTCTGCTAGGCGCGCCGCGCCTGCTTTCACTGATCCCGACAACTCGTAGAGCGACACATGCGAGAATCCCACCGAAGGCATCCCAGGCGTGGGTTGCTGGGTCAGCGCCCAATGCGTCGCAGCGCGAACGCCCTGCACCTCCGCCATCGACGAAAGATGCTCGTCACGAACCCAACCGGACCATTCGGCATTTCGTGCCGGTGAGTTGCAGCGCGAAAAGTGAATAACGAGTCCGGTGGCCGCGCTCATTCCTTCTCCACCAAGGTCATCCTCTAACTCCCCAACTGCGTTTGCGCCATTCGAACACGAACGCGCCGACAAATACTAACCATTTCAAGAGAGCGCTGGACTAGCTCTCTCGGAGCGTTCGCCCGAAGGCTCTCAAATCTTCCACGAAGAATTCTGGATTCTCGAATGCCGCGAAATGCCCGCCACGATCTGACTCGGTCCAGTGGACGATATTCGAATAGCGTTTGTCCGCCCAAACACGCGGCGTCTGCATTAGCTCGCGGGGATAGCTGCAATAGCCGACTGGAATCTCAACTTGCCCGCTCCACGGATCGGCCGCGTAGGTTCCGGCGCGCTTCGATTCACAATAGAGGCGCGACGCCGAGTTCGCAGTGTTCGTGAACCAGTAGAGCGCAACGTTCGCCAGGACCTGGTCCTTCGAATACGCCTTATCGAGACCCGCATGACTCCATGCCTCAAACTTCTCGAGCTGCCAAGAAAGCAGCGCGACTGGAGAGTCGTGCATTCCGTAGGCGAGGGTTTGCGGCTTCGAACCCTGGATATCGCTATAGCCCGTGCCATCCGTGATTCGGCTTGTTGCGGAGGTAAATGCCTCGAGTTCTTTGGGGGTCACGCCCTCCCATGCGTCCCCCGCCGTCATGTCTTCAGGAAACGCGAAGAGCATATTAAAGTGGGCACCGATCACATGATCTGCGTGAGCCTCCGCCAATCGACGAGTAATCACCGCGCCCCAGTCACCACCCTGCGCCACATAACGGGCATATCCCAGCTCAACCATCAGATCATCGATCGCAGCCGCGGCAGAGTGGGCGTGAAAGCCTGGATTCCGCGTCGGTCCAGAAAATCCGTAGCCAGGGATATGCGGACAGACGACATGGAACGCATCCGCCGGGTCTCCCCCGAATGCGGCGGGGTTCCTGAGCGGTTCGATCACGTCCAAAAACTCAACGACACTTCCCGGCCAGCCATGGGTGATGACGAGAGGCGTCGCATTAGGCTCGGGTGAGCGCGCATGAACGAAATGAATTTGCTCTCCCTGCGCTTGGGTAGTGCCTTGCTCATATGCGTTGAAGCGCGCTTCGACCGCCCGCCAATCGAAGGTCTCGCGCCAATACGTCACCCACTCCTTCACCGTCGCGAGATCGGCGCCGTAGCTCCAGTCCGTACCGGGCAATTCATCGGGCCACCTGACGTTCGCGAGTCGCATCGCGACATCTTCGAGATCGGCTTCAGGGACGGATACAGAGAAAGGCTCGATGGGCACGGAAGCTCCTGATAATGGCGCCACAACGGGCGCGCGGGTGAGCCTTCAGCATAGTGCGTCGATCCTGCTCTGGGCATACACAGCTCGACGATGGGACCTCGTGAGATTTCGCGAGAATGGTGTTCGGCATTGCCATTTTCCGTTATACCCACGCGGGAATTGGAGCTGCAAATTCATTGCAGCCGAGGTTCCGAGGGAACTCCGTTGGTTCAGTCTCAACTCCGCAAAGCGCTTTCGTTTCTAGCCGTCATCGCGATCGCCGTTCTTGCGGCCAGTGTCTCCGCGGCGAACAAGGCGGACTCTGGCACACCTGAACCGTGGCGGATCGATAGCGCCCTCCCCGACTGGATCTCGGTCACGGCTAAGCATCGAACGCGATATGAGTTTCTCGACAACGAATTTCGTGCGGGCACGCAAGGCGATCGCGAAATTCTAGTCCTGCGCACTTTGCTCAACACGCGGCTCAAGCTCCACGACGGGCTCTGGCTAGGGGCGGAAGTCCAGGATTCCCGTGCCGAAATCAATGGCGACACACCACTCACCACGGGGAGCGTCAACGCCGTCGAACTTTTGCGCGCCTACCTAGAGTTCAAGCATGACAACGTGCTCGGAGGGAAAATTGCGGCACAGGCGGGTCGCCTAACAATTGATATCGGCAGTCGCCGCTTCATGAACCGAAATCGCTACCGCAACACGATCAACAGCTTCACCGGAATTGACATCGACTGGAAAAGCAAAAGTGGAACGGAGCTTCGTGTATTCTGGACGCTTCCAGTCCGGCGCCAACCAACAAGTCTAGGTCAGCTGCGGGACAACAAGATCCAGGACGACGAGGAAGATTTCGACCTCCAGTTTTGGGGCGTATACGCGGCCACAAACCTGACGAAAGTCGACCGCGGCGAACTATTCCTCTTCGGCCTGCACGAGAAAGATGAGCCGAGCCGCTTGACCCGCAAACGCGACCTATTTACCCCGGGCTTTCGTGTCTTCCGAAAGCCGGCGTCCGACAGGCTCGACTATACGATCGAGACCGCCTTTCAGGTGGGTCGGTCGCGCACGACTTCAGCGGGCCCGCGCCTCGATCATTTCGCGCACTTCCATCACCTCGAAGTCGGGTACACCTTCGATGTCCCCTGGTCGCCTCGTCTCGTCGCCGAGTATGATTTCGCAAGTGGTGACTCGGATCCCACGGACGGAGACAATAACCAATTCGGCACTCTCTTCGGCGCACGTCGATTCGACTTCGGACCCGCTGGAATCTACGGCCCCTTCGCACGCAACAACCTAAACACTCCCGGCGTACGGCTCCAGCTTAAACCCAAACGAAGCGTCAGTACGTTACTCGGCTTCCGATCATTCTGGCTCGCAGACCGAAGCGACACATGGGCAGCGTCCTCCGGCGTTCGAGATATAACCGGAAAGTCAGGCAACTACCTCGGGTCCCAATTCGAAGTACGCGTTCGATGGGACGTCCTACCGGGCAATCTCCGACTTGAGTCCGGCTATGCCCATCTCTTTACAGGAGAATTCGTAGAAGACGCTCCGAACTCAAACCGCCCCGGCGACCTCAATTATTTCTACTTACAGGCGGCGATCAGTCTCTAGATTGCAGGCCCTCCTCAGGCTGACGCAGTGCCTCAGCTAATACTCCCGGGAGGTATTAGTCGAACGTCATGATGCAGTCGATGCTGATTGCCACGCTCGGGCCCTTGCGTCGCATATTCGTTTACCCGCCAGCTGCCCGGGCCCCGCCTGGCGTTAGTCCGCCTCGGCCGCCTCCGCCGGCTTGGACAAGCGCCTCCTGAGCGCTTCGTTCATACGATCAAAGCTCTCCCGCGTTTTCCCTACGCGGACTGCTCGGTCCGGAAGAACCCTTGCCAGAAACCCGCGAAACTCTTCGTAGTGAAGAAGATGAGTTGTCCCGTCGCCTTCGTCTCGCAAGCGAAAGCCGTGACGCGTGTCATGTACGCCTCGCATAAGCAGTGTACCCACCCAATTGAAATGTTCGTTCGGTACGATCGTTTCGAGTGTCGATTCAAGGTCGAGCGGCGCTTCGAAATTCTCATCCACAATCGTAAACGAGAGCTTCTCTCCAACTCGAAACTCGCCCTCGACTCTCGTCGCATAGGGGTTCCATTCGGGATATCGAGCGAAGTCGGTGAGCACCGCCCAGCACTGCTCTACCGGTGCTGGTAAAACGATCTCACTTTCGATCGTATACAGCGGCTCGCCGCCTGTATGTATTCGCGAGGCTGCGACCACCATTAGAACGAGCAATGAAATGAACGCGAGAATCTTTCTGAAAGTCATCGACTGAATTCCTACAAATGAAACTAAAACGGGTCGTCAGTCGACCTCGTCCCTGTTCACGAAATACGCGGTGGCCCGGGAAAGAAGATGTTCGTCTCCTTTTGATACTCAGCGTATTCGGGCCTCTTTTGCAGGGAGTAAAACTCTGCGGGCTTCGCGCCCGTGTGCCGTACCAAAGTCACGTACATGATTCGCGACACAAAAAGGAGACCGGCCGTGATAAGCCCTGCCACCAAGAAATTTTCAGCCTCAAAGAGACGAAGGATCGACGGAAGAGCCATCACGATCAGCCCGTTCCAAACCATCCACTCACCGAAATAATTTGGATGGCGGCTATACCGCCAAAGCCCATTCTTGCAGACACGATTGCGCTCCCCAGCAGCTTTCGTGCGAATGATAAACCGCACCTTCTGAACATCGGCGAGGGACTCGAAGAGGAAAGCGGCGCAGGCAATCGCAAAGCCAATGACTTCGATGACCGAAATCGAAGAAGCAGGATTTGCAGCAATGATCATCGCCGGAAATGCGAGGAAGGACGCGTTGGCTAGCCCCTGCGCTGACACCTCAGCCTGACGCGCGATCGCCAGATTCGATTCGCCCGCGCGTTCCCACCGGATCACTTGGTACTGATATCGCGGTAGCTCTCGGCGCAAGGCGCCGAGCCGCCAAAGCTTCAAAGCGAAGATCCCCATTCGACCGCCCATAAAGATGTAAACACCAGCGACTAACGCGATCCTTGTGGTGTCTCCCTGCCCCATGATGGCGGTGACAATCCCGATCACCACTAGGCCCCACGGCCAGCCAATATCGACATAGGACATTCGCTCAGTTCGCCAGGTCGGAATGCATACGACGAAAACAAAAAGCAGCACCTGCAGAAAACCGTTGACCGTTGCGATCTGCCAAAAGCTCACGCTCGCGAGCAGGAGCGCCCAGCCAGCTAGGAACGGGATGAGCTGCTTGAGTTGGGTCACAAAAATCTCCGACGTGACCTCCATAGGTCACGGGTCCGAGTGGTTGACGGGGAAGCATGGGCCACCGCGCGTACTAATGCTTCTCGCGCACGCTTCCAAAAGGCAGTGAAGATTCGAACGGAGCGTGGCATCCTCGTTCTTCGCTCTCGAAAGGACGACATGCCGATTCCCCGACCGACTCAGCCCGCGACACCCGACAAAGATGCTTTCACGATCCACAAAGCGCCCGTGGACGGAGATCTCGAACTCGCTTTTATCCGCGAAGGAGTCGGCGGCTATCCCCTCCTGCTCGTCCACGGATATCCCGAGACCAAACGGATCTGGTGGCGCAATATTGCGCCGCTCGTGGACGCCGGGTACGAAGTGATCGTGCCGGACCTCCGGGGTTATGGTGATTCCGATCTCTCTGCCACTGACGCGTATGATCTCGTGCTCTACAGCAAGGATCTCTACACCCTTGTGCATGACGTCCTCGGACACGATCGATGCGGAGCGATCGCCGGTGACGTAGGCGGTGCCGTGATCTGTGAAATGGCAAACCGTTACACGGACTTCTTCGACCGCATGATCTTCTTCAATACGGCCGCGCCAATCGATCCAGAGCGGCCCGAATGGTATGCGGAGCGCGGCATCACCATGATGCCGCTCGAGGACGGCCCAACGGGTGACTACCGGATTCGCCAGGGTCGAGACTCGGAGGAGTTGATCGCCGAACTCGACACGCCTGCGCGCTGCCGACGTTATGTCCGAGACTTCTACGAGCACAGGCTTTGGGCCGCGCAATACACCTTCGAAGAGTCGGACTATGACTTCATGGTGGAGCCCTTCGAAGACATTCGGCGCCTCGCTGCCAGCTGGGCGCCGTACCAGCTTCAATATGGGCGTCCTATGAGCGAGATTCCTAAGATGGGTCCGGTCGAGACGAAAACCTTGATTCTCTACGGCCCCGAAGACCAAGTCGTGTCTAAGGATTTTCCGAAGCAATGCGAGCTGGGGTTTCGCGACCGAGTCGGCCCACTCTATGTACCGGAGTCAGGACATTTCCTGCAGTGGGAACGCGCGGACATCCTGAATGAAGTCGCCGCGTTCTTCTTCGCAGACTTGAAGTAGCCCCGTCGCGAAGCCCACTCGGATGCTCGGCGTACCGGCTGTATAGTGGTGCCCGCGAACAACGAAGCGGCGGCCGACACCGAGAACACGCTGAAATCATTGAGCGCCTGTGCACGAAACAGTTCGCTAGGCCGGCAGCTCGCCACGAATTGCGTGAGCCGATCGAATTAACGCATCGACGCTCTTGCCCGTCGCTCCTTCCCTAGTTGGTGGTACTGAGTGGCGGCGCCACCTCAGACTCTTTTGCAACAGGCAAAGGATTTAGGCCCCGAATCGCGTCGGCTGCGCGCTCTGCAATCATCATGACGGGGGCGTAGATATTCGCGTTGGTAATCTTCGGCATCACCGAGGCATCAACGACGCGAAGACCCTGTACACCGTGGACCCGCATACTGACTGGATCAACGACGGAGTCTTCTCCGGTCCCCATGCGACACGTGCACGAGGGATGTAGTGCGGTCTCGCCTTCTCGTCCGACCCATTCAAGAATTTCGCGATCCGTTCGGACGTCCTTTCCGGGCGACAGTTCGCCCCCATCGATGTCCTTAAAGGACGACTGCGCGAAAATCTCTCGCGCACATTCGACGGCCGCAATCCATTCTCGACGATCCTGCTCCGTGGATAAATAGTTGAACTGCATCTTCGGCGGAACGAGGGGGTCGCTCGAAGCGATGCGGAGGCTCCCTTTTGAATCCGAAAGCATGGGGCCTATATGCAGTTGATATCCGTGGCCCGGAGTTGGCTTAGAGCCGTCATAGCGAATCGCTAACGGGAGAAAGTGGATCATTAGGTTGGGATAGGGATCCGAGGGGCGGCTTCGAACGAATCCCCCTGCTTCGAAATGATTACTCATCCCGGGCCCATAGCCCGCCAACCATTGCAAACCGATCCAGGGTCGCCATCGACGAAGAACGCTAGGCGCCATCGAAATGGGCTGCGTACACGCGTGCTGGATATAGACCTCGAGATGATCTTGAAGGTTTGCACCGACGCCAGGTAAATCCTGTACGACGTCCACGCCTACCTCGCGAAGCAAATCAGCCGGCCCGATCCCCGAGAGCTGAAGGAGCTGCGGTGAATTGATCGCGCCTCCGCTGCAGATGATCTCGTCGGCGCCAACAAACATCTCGCGCCCTTTGTGCACGTACTCGACTCCGACGGCGCGAGTCCCTTCCAGGCGAATGCGCGTCGCATGACTGCGGCTCTGCACCGTTAGATTCGGGCGATTCCAAACCGGATGCAGGTAGGAGCGAGACGCGCTCTGACGAAGGCCTCTATGTAGATTGCGATCGAATCGGCCGAAACCTTCCTGGCATTCTCCATTCACATCGTCAGTCAGCGAGTACCCCGCCTCTTGCGCCGCCGCGAAGAACCGCTCAAAGAGCGGTCCCCGGGCCGGCCCGCGCTCCAGCCTAAGAGGCCCTTCCCGACCGCGGAACGCGTCTTCGCCAGACGGTGCCCGCTCCATGCGCTTGAAATAGGGCAAGCAGTCTTCGTACTGCCAGTGTTCGAGTCCGGGCTCCTGCGCCCAACCATCGTAGTCGAGCGGATTCCCTCTCTGGAAGATCATGCCATTAATGCTGCTCGATCCGCCTAACAGCTTGCCGCGAGCATGATAAATTTCGCGACCTCCCATATGGGGCTCAGGAAGCGAGCTGTATCCCCAATCGTAGAACCGGCTTCCGATTGGCATCATTAGCGCTGCAGGCATTTGAATAGGGAGGTCCCACCAAGCATCCGGTCGGCCAGCCTCCAACACGAGCACGCGACAGGCGGGGTCTTCGGTCAAGCGGTTCGCCAAGACACAGCCCGCGGAGCCACCCCCTACGATCACGACGTCATAATGAGCGTCTTCAAGCGCGCTCACGATCGCGTGAGCCCGTGAAGCGCCTTCACAGTGCGCGCGCCGAGATCACCCTCCAATTGCGGCAACCCAAGCAAAGCGGACAACCACAGGCCATCCGCTGCCAGACGAACGATCGTCGCGGTCGTTTCGTCGAGACCATCCACCGCGAGACGCTGGTGCCAGCGTGAAAAATGGCGACGAACCTCATCGAGATGCGCGGAGTCGTGCCCGAGGGTCGCGAGAATGCCCGCCATTAGCCGTGCCGAGTTATCCGCCGGCTTGCCTTCCTCTGTCACGGTCGAGGCCACATAGGCACGCGTGAACGCACCACTCTCCGTCTCATCATCCGCCTGAGAATTCCCAAGCGCGAGATCGAATCCCGCCAGCATCCGTTCGCAAAGTCCCGCGACGAGCGCTTCCTTCGAGGCGAAGTGATAGAGAAGGCCTCCCTTACTCACCCCTGCATCCGCGGCAATCGCGTCTAACACGAAGCCACCGGGGCCGCCGCCGAGAAGCCGCTCCTCCGCTGCATTCAGAATCCGCTCACGAGTCTTTGCTGACATGAGAAAACTATACCGTCCAGCCGGTACAGTCACAAATTCGGAAGACGAGTGCGGGGCTTTACGGAGCACCGCCCACGAAGCGTGGCGCTCCCGGCAGAACTCGATCCGCCGGGCTCCATATTGAAAGAGCCCCGATGGTATAACCATCGAGGCTCTTCATTTACCTAACATGCACTCACGCCGACCGAGGTCAGCGATTCATGCAAACGTCATCCTGGGATACAAGATCCCAATATCGCGGACTTAGAGGACGTTGAGGTTTTCCGCGGCAGGTCCCTTTTGTCCGTCGACTACGTCGAACTCGACGCGGGCACCTTCGGCGAGGCTCTTGAAGCCTTCTCCGTTGATCGCGCTGTGATGGCAGAAAACGTCCTTCTCGCCATCATCTCGCGTCAGGAAGCCGAAGCCCTTTTCGTCGTTGAACCACTTGACCGTACCGACAACTCGCATTCTAAATCTCCTTCAATCCTCGAACTCTTATGCTCGAGAACCCTTTCGTTATTCAAATCCCGCCCAATTATCAGGCGGATAAACATTTCGAACGTTGCATCTCTGCCAGCGAAGCTCACTTGAGCTTCCTCTGTCATTCTGCATACAAACAGCATACGAAAAAAACTGCGACAAACCTAACACCGATTGGCTTTACTCAGGCATGTCATGCAAGAGTAGATTCGTACGCCTATGCATTGCTTGCTTGCTTCTAATGGTCCCTGCTCTGTCCCCGTATAGACTGCCTCAGGTAGAACTTCTCCTGAAGCAAACCGACCTCACTAGCCGAAGCTAACGAGGTCTTCTTTAAACTCGAATACGAGGCCAGACTCGAAATGACGAGCCGGATCCTAGCAAGCTTTTCGCTAAATCTTGCAAGTCATGAGAATTGTTTGGGTCCTATTGAAAATGTCTTTCCAGGCCTCAGCCCGGGCCCACCAGCATAGTCCACCGCCCATTCAGGCGAGCTGATAAAGCTCTAATCGCCCTAAAGTGCCATTCACGTCTCCTAGAGGCTCAATTGACAGATCAACCAACGAGGATTTCGGCGGATATGGCCCACGCTTTTGAGCCAACTCAGCAGTGATCATGGGATTTGGGCTGCAAGTTTTTTTCAGACCGCTGCCTAAGCACCACACCTTTCGGACCACTTTTCACACCTCTTTGACCGCTTACGCCCCGCGTCGTCCCCAAAAGCCGGGCACTCTTGCGGGCTATGGACGAGCCCAACATAGAGTGCGACCTAGCATGCCTCTCCAACTCTTGGACAAAATGCCGATTTCCAATCGCCTCAGGAAGCGGCCTCCGGCTCAGCCGCGCGCTCAAAAGTGCCACAGAACCAAGTCGGCAAAGATCCCCTTCGCATCGGTCGCGGCGGCGGATCTGCTAATCGGGGTCGCCTGGGCACTCGGGCCAACCCAAGCCGCATGAGCGGAGTCTCGCCCGCCGGCCCAT
>JASDVF010000078.1:37424-49310 GCA_041440805.1 Myxococcota bacterium
CATAAGAGCGTGGCGCGGCGTCAAGTAGGCGAGGACGAACCCCAAGGCCTACGCTCGCCGCATGGGAGATCAATCGACGTGAATGGCGAGAAGGTTGCGATCGTAGGAGCGGGCCCGTGCGGTCTCGCGGCAGCGAAGACCCTTGGTGAATTCGGCATCGCCTATGAATGCCTCGAGGCCAGTAAGGACGTTGGCGGGATCTGGAATATCGAACGCGGTATTGGCGGCGGCTACCGCTCCCTCAATACCAACACTTCGACTGGCGGCATGTGTTATTCGGACTTCCCATTCCCGGCAGACCACCCAACCTATGCGACCGCCGAGCAAATGGTCCGATACTTCGAGTCGTACGTAGAGGAATTCGGACTCGCAGAACACATCCGACTAGGAAAACGGGTCGCGCAAGCTCGCCCCCTACCCAATGGCGGTTGGACACTTCGATTCAAAGACGGCGAGACGCAGAACTACCGCGCCCTCCTCGCGGCGACCGGTCAGTACAACGATCCGCGTCGTCCCCACGATTTGATTCCCGGCACTTTCAACGGCGGACACCTCCACGTCTTCGACTACCTCGATGCGGCGACCCCCGTCGATTGTCGCGACAAGCGGGTGGTCGTCGTCGGGCTCGGAAGCAGCGCTGCAGAAGTCGCAGCCGAGCTCTGCGACAAGGGCGCGACCGCAGGCTTCGCGAGTCAGGTCATCCTGTCTGCTCGTTCGGGCCGATGGGTCCTGCCCAAAATTATCGATGGCGAGTCCCTCGACGCAAAATCGCTTCATCCCGCTACGCCACTGCCGGCTGCTGCGCGTTTACTACCCGGCGACTCCGGCAGCTGGGGAATGCGCCGAATACTCGGGAAGGTTCTGCGCGCGCAGTCGGAGAAGCACGGAGGCGCAACCGCGCTAGGCCTGCCGGAGCCGACCATCGACCCGTGGGAGGATCGTCCGACCATGTCGATTGATTTCATTCCAGCACTTCAAGCGGGACGCATCGACGTGCGCCCGGGCATCCGCTCATTCGACGGGTCCACTGTGCATTTCGAAGACGGCAGTCAAGCGGAAGCTGACGTCATCCTCTACGGCACGGGATACCAGCTCAAGTTCCCGTATCTCGACAAAGAAACGCTTGGCGGCAATGCGCCAGACCTAGCGCTCTATCAGCATGTCGCGCACCCGGACTACGATGACCTTTTCTTTGTCGGGTGCCTGCGCGCGATGTGCTCGATGTGGCCCGTGGCTGAGCAACAGAGTCGCTGGATTGCACGGCTACTTAGCGGCGCGTTCGAGCTCCCAAGCCGGGACATACGCTCTCGCGAGGCCGTCGGACTTGCGAAGGCACTCCCGATCATGTGCAACTTTTATGTCGAAAAGCTTCGTAAAGAGGCCGGCAGTTTATCTCGAGAGGCACCCCGAGCTTAGGCGGGCTGCAAGCCTAACGTGCGGCCTCTGCGATGACCTGAATCTCGACGAATCCGAGCGGGTCAAAGAGCTCGCTCACTCCGATGACCGTCCACGCGGGGTACGGCGCAGGAATATATTCGTCCTTCACACCGACGAGCGGCCCCAAGTGGTTACGAAGACCAATGTGGTACGACGTGATCGAAACGATGTCGGCCATCGTCGCGCCGGCTTCCTTGAGCACTTCATCGATCTGCTTGAAGGCGCGGTGCGATGCGGCAGCATATTCCTCAGGCGTCCCCGATTGCCCTTTCTCAAGGCCTGCGATCACTCCTGAGAGATAGATCATGTCCCCCGACCGCACGGCCGGCGCGAAATGCATGTTGTCGTAGATGGCTTGCTGCGAGCTTGGGATGACCGGTTCAATCGGCAAGGCGGCGAGTCTCCAGAGGTTGAGCGGGAATGATCGGGGTCGCTAGGCAGTGTGCTCGCGCGCAGCGACGCGCAAGCAACCCAGAAGGTCAGCCTAGTAGACCGAGCCCGCTCCTCCTAGCGAAGCACGACGGCACCGCCTCCTGACCATGCGCCCGTGCAAAATGAGAGGAATAGCCCGATCGGCGAATGAGCACTTCGCCTGAATACAGCACACTCCGCAGCGTGATAGTCCCCCAACTCACATTCAAGTAAAGCACTAAGTCCAGTCTCATATTAGATTAGATTTGTTAAGGAATTTGAATCTACAAGAAACACATCCGTCATGAATATCTTCATCGCTCGCTCAGAGTCGAGGGAGGGGGGACGAGATATTCACTTCCCAGTCACGTATCAGAACATTGGTCCCGCGAGTTTTTCCGGCTCCCACGAGTTCACCGTGAACTTTGAGTTCACTCTCGTCGGTGAGGCAGGTGCTCTGCTACCCACAAGCGGAGAAAGTTTCGACCTCATCTTGGTTCCAGAACCTAGTTACCGTGCCCCTCCTTAGCTTCGGCCTCACAGCCCTTGCATCGTGGCGACGAGCCTGAGGCCTCCTGCATCCCCAAGCCCCCTCTTCAATCTGGCCTACCCGCCCCTAACAACAAGAGCGCAGGCTGGACATCCCACGCCTCCGAATGCCTACCCCGAAAGAAGGTCATATGATCCACCCCTATTCGAATGAGACACAAACACGCTGGGATCGTGGCGATTTTAAGGTTCAGCTGAACCAGCCGAATAACACACGCCCGATGGGGTTCTGTGATGGCTCAGACGCCGATATCGCAGAGATGCAAGAAATGGCCGAGAGCGAAGGCGCCGACGAGATGCGCATCGACAAAAAGCTGCTCAAGTCGGGTCGCGAGATCTGGACACTGCACGGCGGCGGCTGATTTCGAGACTGCGCAAAGAGAAGCTACGACCTGGCCTCGTAGCCTCAAAGTCCGGGCAACTCTTTTCTGGCGAGAACGCGAACCCATCTAGCAACTGATCGATTTCATTCAGGCCACGATCATGGCCGCAGACGTAACGCCCGCGGACATCTGAGTTCGGCGGCCCCAAGGAAAACTGGTATGAAAACGGTCCAAACCCCCGACGCATGTTTCGATGGTCTTCACGAGTATCCGTTTTCACCTCACTACGCCGAAGTCCCAGACCTCGATGGTGGCTCACTACGGGTTCACTACGTCGACGAAGGTCCACCCGACACCCCGGCAATCGTATTCATCCACGGGAATCCGTCCTGGTCATACGCCTGGCGCAACGTCATCCCTGCGGTCGTCGAAGCTGGCTACCGAGCGATCGCCGTCGATCTGGTGGGACTTGGACGCTCGGACAAACCCACCGAGATGAGCGACTACACCGTTGCACGGCATGTCGAATGGGTGCGGTCTGCGCTGATTGACGTCCTTGATCTGAAAGACTTTACGTTAGTTCTGCAGGACTGGGGCGGGATCATCGGCCTGCGGGTGCTGGCGGCCCATCCGGACCGAGTCGCGAGAGTCTGCCTCGCGAACTCGGGAATGTTCCTGCGCGACCCCGCCAAACCTATTGAGGCGGCTGAGCTAGAGCCTAACGGCCCTTTCGCGGCCTTCCAGAAGATGGTCCGCGAGACGCCTGAGTGGCCGCACTGGGAAACCGTCAAAGCGATGACCCTTTCAGAATTGCCAGAAGAGATCGTCGCCGGATATCGCGCGCCCTACCCCGAGGCGAAATACCTCACGGGAAATCGGCAGTTCACGCAAATGCTGGCAACGACTGCGGATAACCCACAACTCGTTGATAACTGGAAGGCGTGGCAGGTCATCCAGAAGTTTACTGGCCCCTTCGTCACGATCTTCACGGATCAAGATCAAATCTCAGCACAAGGCTACAAGCCCTTCGTTGCGCAAGTAGCGGGCGCCCAAGGCCAGCCTCACCAAATCATCAAAGGCGGCAGCCACTTCTTCCAAGAGGACGTCGTTAATGAGTTCAATATCGCATTGACGGCCTGGCTGAAGCAAACCGATCGTTAGAGCGACTCTGGTGTTAGTCGGACAAGACGCAGGTCGCGCATCATCGTAAAATCGAAGTCGTGAACATTCTTCGATTCCATGTGCGTCCGCACGATTTCTTCGCTACGAGTGTGTACCGCGCGCATCTGCGCAAGGCTCTCAAACTCCATCAATCTACATCTCCAATCGAGCTGAGCGAGTGCTCGATGCTATTCAAAACAAGGCGACCTTGGTCATATACCCCGCCAGATGGGAGTGCACTCACTCATCCTGCGGCTTCGTTTTTTCGCTAGGATCGCGCTCCGCGCTAGCCCGCCACACATTGACCAGGAGTCGCCACCTTGCGCGATCGCATTGAAGCGGCCCTAGGCCGATGGGGACGATTCGTCTCCGACCACGCCATCTGGGTCGTACTGGCCACCCTCGTCGCCACGGCCCTCTTCGCGACGCAGCTTCAACATTTCCGGCTGGACACTTCGATGGATAGCTATTTCCACGAAGACGACCCAATCCGAATCCAATATGACGCCTTCCGCGACATCTTCGGTCGCGACATGTTTTTTGTCGTCGCGCTCAAGCCGGAGGGCGGCGTCTTCCAGGCTGATTTCCTTGACGAACTTCGGGTTATTCATGACGAAATCGAGAACGAGGTCCCGCTACTCGTCGAGGTCACGAGCCTCATCAACGTTCGTGAGACACTCGGAGATGAATTCGGCCTAACGGTTGACGATTTCCTAGAGGATTGGCCCGACTCGGATGAAGCGGTTCTCGCAGCGAAGAACCGCGCCCTCGGAAATCCGCTTTATCGAAACCTCGTCATTTCTGAAGACGGCCTAATCGCCTCAATCGTAATTGAGACCGAGGCCTTTGTGAGCGCCGAAGATGAGGAGTCATTGGGCGGCTTCGACGATTCGGAGGACGGCGGGATCAGCGCTGACGCCGAGTCCAGCGCAGCCTCCGAACCCGTCCTCCTCTCCGGAGACGACGAGATTCGCATCATGCACGCTCTCCAAGACGTGCTCGCCCGACACACAAGTGATGCGCTTGAGATTCACATCACCGGCATGCCGGCTTTCAATGCAGTGCTCTCGCAAAGAATCGGCCAGGACATGGCAACCTTTACGGGCCTCTCGATTCTCTTAGTCGCGCTCTTCCTGGGAGTTCTATTTCGAAGGGCGGCCGCAATTGTCCTCCCGATCGTGACCGTGATTCTGTCTGTCATCTCCACCCTCGCTTTCATGGGCGCAATGGACATTCCGCTCATGCCGCCCACTCAGTCGATTCCAACATTCCTGCTCGCGGTTGGAATCGGTGGGACCGTCCACCTCATGACGATCTTCTATCAAGCGCAGCGACGAGGAGCGGATAAAGCG
This sequence comes from Myxococcota bacterium, assembly GCA_041440805.1. GTDB lineage: Bacteria > Myxococcota_A > UBA9160 > UBA9160 > UBA4427 > UBA4427. The sequence continues at coordinate 42,658 of JASDVF010000078.1, forward strand.
GAGGCCATTTCATTCGCACTGTCGCATTCCGGCTTGGCGATCATCATGACCTCGCTAACGACGGCAGGGGGGCTTATCTCTTTCAGCTCTGCGGCACTTAGGCCCATTTCACACTTCGGGATCATCACACCCATCGGCGTCCTGCTCTCGCTGTTCTACGTCCTCACGTTTCTGCCGGCACTGCTGGCAATCTTCCCCATGCGCGCCGCCTCGGAAGAACCGCAAGACACGAAGTCGCAGCGCGCACTCATCGGGATCGGGGCCTTTTCGTCTCAGAGAAGCGGGCTCGTGCTCGTTGCATGGACCCTGCTCGTCGGGATCTCGATCGCCGGTATATCTCGTCTGACAATCGGGCATGACATGGTCAAGTGGCTCCCCCCAATCGACTCCCAAAGGCAATCGATCGCCTTTCTGAACGAAAACCTGGGCGGCGCAGTGACGTTCGAAGTGCTCATATCGTCGCCTAACGAAAATGCTCTGCATGACCCCGAGCTCCTCAGAAAGATCGACGAGGTTCGTGCCGTCACTGAAGGATTCACCTCCAATTCCATCACCGCGGACAGGGCTCTATCGATCGTCGATGTCGTCAAAGAAACACATCGCGCGCTCAACGAGAATCAGTCCGAGTTCTACGTCATCCCCGACAACCGTGAGCTCATTTCCCAAGAGCTACTGCTCTTCGAGAATTCGGGAAGCGACGATGTCGAAAACCTCGTCACGAGCCAGTTTGATACGGCGCGCATGACCGTTCGCGTACCGCTGGTCGACGGCGCATTGTACCTCCCATTCATGGACGCCTACTCAGCCCGCCTAAGGTCGATCCTTGGGGACGACGTATCCGTGCAGCTCACCGGCGGCGTTCCGCTCTTAGCCAATACGATCCATGCAGCGCTCGCAACGATGCTTCGAAGCTATGCGACCGCTCTTGTCATCATCTCAATTTTAATGATGCTCCTGCTCGGTAGCGTGCGAGTCGGCCTTCTCTCCATGATTCCCAACCTCGTGCCAGTCATATTCGCGCTAGGCCTCATGGGTTGGCTCGGAATCCCGATCGACATGCTCAACCTCATGCTGGGCTCGATCGTCATTGGCCTCGCCGTCGACGACACGATTCATTTTATGCATAACTTCCGTCGAGAAATCGAAGCGACGGGCCAGGTTGATCTCGCCGTCGCGAATACTCTGCGCGGCACGGGACAAGCCCTCTTCCTCACATCTTGTGTGCTCGCGAGCGGCTTCCTCGTCTACACCCAGGCCTACATGCACATGCTCTTCAACTTCGGCATTTTGACAGCGAGCGCGATCGCAGTTGCGTTCCTCGCGGACCTTACACTTGCGCCGGCTTTAGTCTCGAAGGTTAGCTGGTCGAAGCACATGGACCGCAAATACCCGACTACTTAGCCATTCGCTCGCTACGTCACCGCTCGTAGAGGGAACCTCTGCTGACGACAACCGGCTCGACGCCTAACTCGTAAAGTCAGCGCCCTGGCTCTTCGCCATGGTCTCGAGGAACGACTGCGGAAACTGGCCAACGAAATTGTTGACGTCCCAAAAGTCACTCCACTTGATGATCTTTCCGTCCCTTAGCTCGTGCATCGTGGCGAAGCGATGCTCGACGGTCTCGCCGGTCTTAAAGATCCACTTTTCGGTGTGATCGAGGAACACGATATCGCCATCGGCAGCAATGCGATGGGTCGTCTGAATCTGCTCAGAGATGTGATCCCATGCGACTGAAAGCCGAGCGACGACATTCTTAGGGCCGATGGCCCCGGAGTCTTCCGTCGGTACGTCTTCGTAGTGGATGTCAGGGTGGAGGCAGCTCATCAACGTATCGAAATCGAATTGGCTGAGGGCGGTCCACATCTTCTCGACGGTGGCTTTGTTCTGATCATTCTGGGCTTGGTTCGACATGGTGTGCTTTCCCTTATTTCAGATTTGGAAGATCAAGATTCAGATCGAGAGGCGCGCTCTAGAACGGAGCCGGCTCGACGCCGAGTGCCGGTTTCGCGAATTCACAATAGTTGCGGTCATCGTAGACCTGATGCCCGGCCCCGATATAAATGTCACGGAAGCATCGCTGCAGCAGACTCGGATTGCGCATCCCCGCGCTCCCCGAAGCTTCCCAGGCGAAGATCGTCGCAGACTTAGCCACGCTCTTCACTATGTAGTTCGCATGTGATTTGGACCGACGAACCGCTGCGCTGCAGTCTTCATCCGGGGCGCCGCTCTCGATCAGCTCAACGGCCTCGTTAAACACCGAGCGAAGCTGAATGCGTGCGGCTTCGACGGCTGTTTGGTGCAGGCCGAAATTTCGCTGGAACTCCGGTTGGTCGCGTAGCGGAAGCGATCCCATACGCGTGCGGCCCGCCTTAGCGATCTCTGCGATCTCATGAAGCGCTCGCGCGGCGACCCCTATCGCCCAGGAACATGAACCAATGCTGCCATACGCTTGAGGGCCTAGGCCGAAAGCGGCGCCGCCACTCTTATGCGGCGCGTAGCCCATGTTGATATTCCACGTCGCGGCGGTCTCAACGAAGGTTTCCGGAATTTCGTAGTCGTAGCTACCTGTTCCACGAAGTCCCATGGTGTCCCAATTACCCTTCAGGTTTGCCAATTCAGCCGGTACGAAGAACCCGACTAACGGGAGCTTTCCGCTCTCCATGGCCGCCGGCGCACCGTCCCGCATAATGATGGCTCCGCCACCCATGAATTCGGCATGCCCCGAGCCGCTCGCGAACTGCCAGCTCCCTGAAACGCGATAGCCACCCTCTTCTTCGTGGGCGATGCCAAGAGGCGCAAAATGCCCAGCCCCGGCTCTCATAGCAGCGAAGGGTTTCGCGGCTTCGGGCTCGACGTAGGACAAATAGGCACCGCTAATCGTGTTCTGTGTAAAGGCCCAGCCAGTCGCGCCATCCGCAAAAGAGATCGCTTCACAAACTGCCGCCACCGTATCTACGTCCGCCTCGAGGCCCCCGATTTCCTTGGGCGTGCTCAAACGAAAAAGCCCGGATGCATCGATCGCATCCACGACAGGCTTGGCCATCGTGCAGTTCGCCTCGGTGTCATCGGCATTCGCTTCGATGATGTCACGTAGATCAAGGGCAGCTTGAATCAGAGCAGAATCGGACATGGGAACTCCTAGTGCCTAGGTGTGGATAGGTGGAAAGAGATGGCGCGGCTGAGGACGAGTCGTTTCTGGCAGAATCGCCGAGCCTTCAAGGCCCTGTCGCGACACTTAAACCCTATCATACATGTTCACCCGTGATGTATGATGGACGTTGCTCACGGGAGGCAGTCAATGCAGCGCCGAAAAGCCTGGAACGGCAACACGCCTAAATCCGAAGCGGAGGCTCGACGTCTTCTGCTCGCGGTGACCCAGGAATGTATTGAGCGCCACGGGCTCTCCAAAGTCGGCCTCTCGGATGTAGCCAGCGCCGCCGGCGTTACGCGCCAGACGGTGTACCGCTATTTCGCGACGGCGGACGACCTGTTCAATGCAGCCGCCGTATTGGCAAGCGGCGGCCTTCTCGAGCGAATCAGAACGCGCGTGCTCGGACATGAAGGCCTTTCAGAGCGCATCGTCGAGACCTTAGTCGTCGCGATCAGGGAGATCCCCAAAGATGTCCACCTGACCGCGATCGTGCGATCCGGGAACCCCTTCGCGATCACCTCCGCCCTCAATCTGTCCTTTACCCAAGATGAAATGGTCGCCTTGAGCGATGGCAACCAAGTTTTAGGGAAACGGGACCGAGATGAGCTCGCGGAGATTCTGTTGCGACTTCTCAAGAGCTTTTTAGACGATCCCGGACCCAAGCGGAGCGAAGAGGATCTGCGACAATTCCTTTATCGCTGGCTCATCCCCGTGATCGAGGAGAAACTACAGTCGACACCTAATGCTGATTCCTAGCGACGGGCCTAATGCCCCTTCGTGACGATTGATCCATAACCAAAAGAGGAAACCCGTATGCCCGCCCCTCGTCCCCCGCAGCCCCCTACTCCCGCTGCCGACGCTTTCGAGATCCACCGCGCCGAAGTCGCGGAAGGTATGAACCTCGCCTATATCCGTGAAGGCGTTGGAGGCTACCCACTCGTACTCGTGCACGGCTATCCCGAGACGAAGCGCGTCTGGTGGCGAAATATCCTTCCGCTCGTCGAAGCCGGGTTCGAGGTGATCGTGCCGGACCTTCGCGGGTACGGCGACTCGGATCTCTCCGAAAAAGACGAGTACGACATCGTACTCTACTCGAAGGACCTCTTCGCGTTAGTCCATGATGTTCTCGGACACAAGAAATTCGGCCTGATCGCGGGCGACGTGGGTGGTGCGGTGATCGTCGACATGGCGAATCGCTACCAAGAGCACGTGGACAGAATGATCTTCTTCAACACGGTCGCTCCGATCCTTCCCGACCAAGCCGAGTGGTACGCGGACCGCGGCCTCTCCATGAATCCGCTCGAGCATGGCCCGACGGGAGATTACCGAATCCGTCAGGGACGAGACCATGAGAAGCTACGCGCAGATCTCGACACGCCTGAGCGCTGCCGACAATACGTCCGCGACTTCTACGAACATCGCCTGCTTGCCTCGCAGTACTCCTTCGAAGAGGCAGACTTCGACTTCATGGTCGAACCCTTCGGCGACATCGATCGCCTAGCCGCCGGCTGGGCCCCGTATCAACTCGAGTACGGACGTCCCATGAGCGATATGCCCATGATGATGCAGAAGACCGAAACGCCGACGATGATCCTTCATGGACCGGATGATCAGATTGTTCCTCAGGATTTCCCAAAACGGTGTGAAATCGCATTTCCGAATCGCACCGGCCCCCTCGTTATCCCCGAATGCGGGCATTTCCTGCAATGGGAACGAGCCGACGTACTAAACGACTTGTCGATTCTTTACTTCTCTGACCTACGACCCGGCCGCTAGAGCCGCGTTACCCTCTGCTCGTGGCGACGGCTGCGATCAACTCACTTCGCATTGGAGATTGTTATGCATGACCTCGTAATTCGTGGCGCTCAAATTGTGGACGGGAGCGGAGATGCTCCTTTCGTAGGAGACGTGGCCGTCAAGGACGGAAAAATTTCGGCTGTTGGCGTAGTCAAACAGTCTGGGCGCGAAGAGATCGACGCCAAAGGTGCCGTAGTGACACCGGGCTTCGTGGACATTCACACGCACTACGACGGCCAAGCGACGTGGGATCCCTACCTAACGCCTTCCAGTCTGCATGGCGTCACGAGTATCGTCTTCGGCAATTGCGGCGTCGGTTTCGCTCCTGTCGCGCCGGACAAGCACGACTACCTCATCCAGCTGATGGAAGGCGTTGAAGACATTCCTGGCACCGCCCTTTCCGAAGGGATGCAGTGGGAGTGGGAAACCTTTCCCGAGTATCTTGATGCTCTCGAACGTCGCGAATTCGCCGTCGATATCGGCACGCAGGTGGCTCATGGCCCCGTGCGGGTCTACGTGATGGGCGAGCGCGGCGCGAAGAACGAGCCGGCTACACCCGATGACATCCAGAAGATGTCCGAGATCGTGCAAGAGGGAATCGAAGCCGGCGCTCTCGGCTTCTCGACAAGCCGTACAATCGTCCACCGCGCAGTCGATGGAGAGCCCGTTCCTGGAACCTTTGCAGCTGAAGACGAGATGTTTGGTATCGGTCGCGGAATGCAGCGCGCAGGCGCCGGAATCTTCGAGCTCGCACCGGCAGGAACCGTCGGTGAAGACGAGCTGCTCAAACCGCGCAAGGAACTCGACTGGATGCTGAGGCTCTCCGCGGAGATCGATCGGCCGGTCACCTTCGCGATGGTGCAGCACGACCAGTCGCCAGATCTTTGGCGCGAAATGCTTGACGAGTCTGCGGCGGCGGTCAAGAACGGCTCGCAGGTCTTTCCCCAGGTCGCCGCACGCCCGGGCGGAATCATCATGGGTCTCGACCCGGGCATGCATCCCTTCTCAACTCGTCCGAGTTATGCGGCAATCGCCGAACTCCCGCTTGCCGAGCGTGCTGAGAAGATGCGAGACCCGGAAATTAGGAAGAAAATCTTGTCCGAAGCCCCTGTCACGGATGATCCCTTGGCATCAATTATCTCTGGAACGCATCGCATTTTCCCGCTCAGCAATCCGCCTAACTACGAGCCCCGCCCAGAAGAGAGCATTCAAGGATTGGCGAAGGCGCAGGGTCGAGACGAGGAAGAGCTCATGTATGAGCTGCTCCTCGAAGACGATGGCAAGAAGCTATTCCTCTTCCATCTTCTCAACTACTCAAACGGCAACGCGGATCATATTCTCGAAATGCTGCGGCATCCGAGCGCCGCGCTCGGCCTGTCGGACGGCGGCGCGCATTGTGGCATGATCTGCGATGCGAGTAATCCAACCTACATGCTGACGCATTGGGTGCGTGACCGAGACGGAGAACGCATTCCGATCGAGTTTGCGGTCAAGCGGCAGACGCGTGACACGGCGGAACTCTACGGCTTGCTCGACCGCGGACTCATCGCTCCTGGACTCCGCGCAGACTTGAACGTGATTGACTTCGAAAAGCTTCAACTCCACATGCCTGAGATGCGTTCGGATCTGCCTGCCGGCGGCCGACGATTTGTCCAAGGCGCGGATGGCTATCGTGCAACGATCGTCGCCGGCGAAGTCGTTTGGC
>JASDVF010000078.1:49410-54624 GCA_041440805.1 Myxococcota bacterium
GCTAAACCGAATATCCGCATCAGCGCACCTGCAGGATGGATCTCGACAGATGCGCTTGTAGACGCGCCCCACCGTCGGTCCCTCGCGCTCAGCTGGGAGGAATTCGAGGCGAACCATCTGCGGATCGCGGCTGGAGATCAATACAACCTAATATTCCCGTTCAGCCACGAAATGCTGCAATCAATGGGTGCCGATTTCCTCACGGAAGCATTTCGTGCCGCGGGAACCCTCGACTCAGACAACTGCATCGAGGCGCTATTCAACTACCAGATCCTCGACGCCGGCGGCGCTTCGACGAGTGCCGCCTTCGACGTCGTCTACAGGAAGGCTCTCCCCGGCCTTCACACCCAGCTCTTCGTGAAGATGCCTGCGGCTGATCCCATGAGAAAATTCATTTCGTCCCACATGCTCTACGGCGAGACTCAAATCGCCATGCGCTTCGCCGGGCTCGCCATGCCGACTCCGGTAAGCCAGTACTATTTCGGTGATTATTGCCGAGAGACGAGCAACGGCATCCTGGTGACGGAGCGTATCGGCTTCGGCGAAGCCCCGATCGAACCCGTCCTCCCCAAGGGCCTTGATCAACTCTTGCCCGATGCAGCGGAGCGTTATGCCGTTCTAACGAGCCTCCAAGCTCGACTCGTGGCTTTCCATAAACGTGGCGGGCTCGGCTTCGACACCGAAGACATCTTTCCTTTTCGCGCCAAAATCACGGGGATGCCGGCGGTCGAGATTGATCCGCTCATCGACTTCATTGAAGATAAGGTCGGCCACCTTCTCCCAGCAAAGTACCTGCGGCCCAGCTTTCTTTCCCAGCTCCGACAAGACGGAGAGAGAATTCTCGACAGCCTGGACATGCTGTCAGGTTATATCGGCAGAGACGTCGACTACACCGGGTTTTGCCATGCGAATCTCAACTTGGACAATGCCTGGTTTTGGCGGACGCCAACGGGAAATCTGCAAGCCGGCCTAATTGATTGGGGCAGCGCGGGTCAGATGAGCCTTGGCCAATCGTTTCAAGGGATGCTCTTTGCAAGCGAGCCGTCCAAGTTCCTTGCCCTTCGCCAAACACTGGTGAGCCATTTTGTCGCGGAATACAAACAAGCATCCGGTGTAACGCTCGACGGCGAGAAGCTCCTCCTCCATGCAAAGATCGCTTCGATCACAGGTCTCCCCCTTCTCGTGTTTGCGATAGGGGATGCGCTAGGACGCTATTCGAAAGCAGACTTGCGAGGCATCTCGAATACCAACGACCCGAGGCTCTCGACGGACTCGGGCCTCGGAACCATGCTCTCGATGCTCGGCATTTTCCTTGAGGAGTGGTTCGATATCCAAACGCCGAGGGCAATTTGTGATCGTATCTTAAGGGAAGTAGAGAACGGCGAGGCCCACTAAGCGGCTCGTCCTTCCGCAGGAAGCCCGCTAAAGCACGCTCTGTGCGAATCCCTCGCCCGCGCGCAGGCTCCCCACCCATGGCGCGTTGATCTATGCTTAAGGGAGGATGTACACCAAGTCTTTTCGACGCTCTCGTTGAACGACTCATAAAGCGTCTGGCTTACACACCCCCGGATGTACAAAACGAACCGCATAAAAGGAGGCCTACCATGTCCCGATTGATGATGATTTCTTCGGACTGTCACGCAGGGCTACCGCCGGAGCGGTACCGCGAGTACCTCGATCCCGAATTCCGCGAGGCTTTCGACCAGGCACTCCCGATCCAAGTCGCCAATACGCGCGAAGCCGAAAAGATGTTCTTGGTACAGGAAATTAATGAAGAGTGGCGACGCGGCCGCGATGCGGAGCTTAGCGGCGCATGGGATCACGATGAGCGCATCAAGGTCCTCGACGGTGATGGCATTGCCGGCGAAGTCATCTTCCCCGATGGCATTACGGAGATGAACTCCCCGCCCTTCGGCGCATCGCTCGGCCTCCCCGCTCGCGGGGTTGATCCCAAACTACAGTGGGCCGGAGCTCGTGCCCATAATCGGTGGCTCGCAGAACTCTGCCAGATGGCACCTGAGCGCCGATGCGGCGTAGCCCTCGTGCTTGCGCTCTACGATGTCGACGAAGCCGTCGCAGAAGTTCGCTGGGCGAAGGCGAATGGCCTTAGATCGATCATGATTCCGGTCATGTGGGGGGAGTATCCCGCCTATCACCACCCTCGTTATACGCCGCTCTGGAACGTCTGCGAAGAGCTAGACATGCCGATCCACTTCCACTCGGGGCCGGCTGAGCAGGACACATACTTTGGTACTTGGCCTCCTAACAAGGAGGACGGAACCCTCGTCGGCGGGATGGGCATCTACGTATCCGAAGTCGCCTTCTTTGTAAGTCGACCGCTCACGTTCCTGATCTGGGGGGGCGTCTTCGAGCGACACCCAAACCTCAAGGTGGCGGTCACGGAAGGCACAGCCGTGTGGGTTCCCGAGTTCCTGAGCCTCTTGGATCATCGCTACGGTGCCCATCGTGGGAGCGAAAAGCTCGGCGACTACCGGAGTCATCTCTCTCTCAAACCCTCTGAGTACTTCGCACGCAATATTCGCATTGGAACCAATCTGAAGGTCGCGGAGATTGAACAGCGCCATGAAATCGGCGTAGGAACAATGATGTGGGGGAGCGACTATCCGCATCCAGAGGGCAGCTGGCCCGAGACATCCGAGCGACTCGACGAGAACTTTAAGGGCGTCCCGATCGAAGACATTCGCGCCATAGTGGGCGGCAACGCGGCCGAGTTCTACGGATTCGACACGGAGAAGCTTGCTCCTCTAGTCGACCGAATCGGTCCGGAAGAGGACCGCTTCCGCGCCTAGTCAACTGGCGACCGGCGACGGTGCCGTAAGGCGACGCAAGAGCGTCGCCGCGGCCCGGCTACCGATCACAACCAGCCATTCAGGATAGATCCTCGGGACTCACGTCCCCCGTCCGGGGTTTCGGAGCTCTGGCAAGCGCGCGGCGCATTTCTTCGAAGCGCGGTTCAAAGGCGACACCGAAGTCCGGATGCGTGAACACGTAGGTCGCGTTTTCACGAATCCCGTCGATCACCAGATCCCCAACATCATCCGGCGGCATCCCGACCGCCATCACCGGTTCGGCTGCCCGCGACGTGGCCGCACTCGGCCCGGCGCTCGCGGGCCTAAGTCGATCCGCCTTCGCCATCCCCGTCGCCACGGGTCCAGGACAAAGAATCGAGACTCCGACGCCGTCCTCTTCAAGATCGCGCCTGAGGGCCTCAGAAAATCCAACGACTGCGAACTTGGACGTCGTGTAAGGCGCGCAGTTCGGATCGGGAGCCCAGCCACCGATCGATGCCGTATTGACGATATGCCCCGATCCGCGCTCGGCCATATGTTGCCCGAAGATCGTTGAGCCATGCACCACGCCCATTAGGTTGACCGACATCGTCCATTCCCAATCGCCTTCGGTGAACTCACGAAGTTTGCCGCCGAAGAATATGCCCGCGTTGTTGCAGGCGACATCTACGGCTCCAAATTCGGCGATTGCGGCATCGGCCAGCCCGGCGACGTCGGACCGCTTCGAGACATCACACGCGACCCCGATCGCGCGCGCTCCTTCTTCTCGCAAAGCTTTCGCTGCACGTTCTGCGGAATCGCCCTCAATGTCTGCGACGACGACCTGCATGCCTTGCTTCGCGAAGCGCCGAATCATGCCACCGCCGATACCACTGCCTCCGCCTGTCACGACGACCGTCTTGCCCTCAAGATCCTGAATGCCTGCCACGCTTTCGTCCTTTCAATTATGCCGAGCACCATGCGAGTCCCGGATGGGGATCATCGCGCAACGGTCGCCCGTCGCCAGGCCAGTTCCGAGATCCCTGAGCGGCATCGAGGCCTTTCCCACCGCTATGGATCCCGCGAGTGACACGTATGGAGAGAAGCACTAGCCACGACCGAACAAATCGGTAGAGTTCGGAACGCAAGCGTTAGGTATGTCGCCGCGGACGCCGAGATGACATCGGATTCACGCCCATTGCCACTCGCACGAATGACGCCGGGCAAATCCGTTACGCCAGATAGCTAACCTCCTTCTCCCTAGCACCCTACAGCTCACTGGAGAGGTAGGGGCCTGCATGACGAATAACGATGGGAACACCAATGACCGAAACGGATATGCGGGAAGACGCTAAAGAGATGCAGGGAGTTGCCATGGCCTTCCGTCCCAACTGGCTCTCCCTCACACAAGAAGAAGCGATCGATCCCGAGCGCCCGATCATCGACCCACATTTTCATTTCTTCGGAGAGTCGGAGGTCTTTCCGCACTACCGCCTCACCAACCTGCAGAGCGACACTCGAGACCACAACATCACGCAGACTGTCTTTGTGCAATGCGGAGAGGCATTTCGAAAAGAGGGCCCCGACCACCTTAAGCCTGTCGGCGAAACTGAGTGGATCGATCGCCAAGCCTCCAAGGCGAAAGAGGCCGGTCCCGGTTCGGTTCGAATCGGTGGCATCGTAGGAGCTGCGCGACTTAGCCTCGGTACCCTCGCAGGTGAAACTCTCGATGCCCATCTCGAGGCGAGCGACCTCTTTCGCGGCATCCGCGACATGGGTATCTGGGATGCCGATCCCGCAATTGCTCGCGTGGAGGATGCAACGGGCCCGGACTTATACGGCGAGAAGACGTTTCGCGAGGGCTTCGCTGAAGTCGCGAAACGCGGACTCAGCTTCGACGCTCATCAATACCATCCGCAATTGCCTTCCGTCGCGAGCCTAGCCCGTGCCTTTCCAGACACGACGATCGTACTTGATCATATGGGTTCACCGCTCGCGGAGGGTCGCTTCGCTGGAAAGCGGGAAGAGGCTTTTGTCGAATGGCGACGGCTGATGGCAGATGTTGCGACCTGCCCGAATGTCGTTCTCAAGCTCGGAGGAATGGCGATGCCATGGAACGGGTTCGAATGGGAGCGCGGGCCCGCTCCGCCAAGCTCAGACCGTTTCGTTGAGACCTACGCCCGCTACTACCATTTCGCGATCGAACAGTTTTCTCCGGCACGCTGCATGTTTGAAAGCAATTTCCCGGTCGATCGATTGTCGCTGAGTTATACGGTTCTGTGGAACGCGTTTAAGAAACTCGCGGCCGGTTACTCCGAGTCGGAGCAGGAAGACATGCTATTTGGAACGTCGGCGCGGACGTACCGGTTAGACGACGCACCCCAGCTTGACTGAATCAACGGGTGCCGTTCCTACCCCGACCGTT
>JASDVF010000079.1:0-11755 GCA_041440805.1 Myxococcota bacterium
CCTCTCCTTATTGCAGAGCGGGACCTTAACTTCTCCGCACGGGCGCGCAAACCTCTTGCAACCTGCGTGTCGTCAAGAGTCCACTCGCGAGTCAAGCCTATAAGGGCGCGGGGCACCCGCTGCGACTTCTGAACTGCCCCCGACCGTTCGTAAGACTAGAAGGCGGGCTTAGACCTCATGGGTGTCCGCGATAGAGTCAAGGGAATCCATCAGTAGTTTCGCAACGTCGTGAGGATGCAGTTGATCCGCTTCAAGCAAGATGCTTGCGTAATCCAGCAAAGGCGTACGGCGCGAGAGCCAAGTGTCGAAATACTCATGCCATCGATCCGGGTCACGACGTTCTTCGGGCTCTTTATACAAAAGCCAGCTGGCCGGCCCGTAGAGTTCCTCGCGCATTAGTTCGAACAGAACGTCACGAGGTAGAAGCACGTGGACGAAGTCGACACGATCCGCAAGCTGCTGTTTTGAATCGATCGCGGGCCACGCGCGATCGAGCACGATGACCGACCGTGGCCGCTCTCGCGCAAAGCGGTCGAGCATGAACCGGGCCCAGTTCGCAACGCGCGCTGGACCCTCGACTCCGGCTATCTGTGTGAGGGAGCGTCCGGCCTCGTGTTCGATTTTGCGATCGATGTCGACGAAGGGCAGACCGGTTCTCGCGCAGAAGCTGCGGCCTATCAGCCGCGTCCGCGAGCCGAGCTGGCCAGCGATCAAAATCGGCCGCGAAAGCGACATTCGTGGGAAAGGATCGTAGTAGTCGCTCGTGGCTCCAGGCGCAGACTGCTGCGCAGCGCTTCGATCAAGCGGCGTCATTAGCGTCGGCATCCTCGGCCACTTCGCGAATATTCGAGCCGAACCCCCAGCCCTTCGTTTGATGCCCTCGCAGGTTTAGTCATCGAGTTATTCACTTTCTATTTACTAGACATGAAACCCATTGGGCTCGACCCGAAGCAGAGCGGTGGACCTGCGACTAGATCATTTCTTCCGGGGGATGATGCGCCTCGAAGAAGTCGAGATATTCGTCGAAAGAAGTGAAGCCGTCTCCATCGACATCATAGTCGTCGAAGTCCACGCCGTACCGTTCGAGCTCAGACGCAGCGAATTCCTCGGGGCTCAAAGCGTTGTCGCCGTCGGTGTCGGACATATCAAAGATGTGCTCCGCGATCCCGACCGCTCCTGAGGCGAGCTGCGGACATGCTCCCATGGCCGCTTCTCCGTCGTTAGGATGCGACGCACTCGCAGCGCTAGCCACCACGAGACATAGTCCGCCAAGCAAGAAAGATGAGAGGCGGCCGTTCTTTGATTGGATTCGCATAGATTTTCCTTGATTTAGGGAGGCGCGTTTCAGTGTGTCTCCGGACTATGCCCGCCGGCTTGGAACGAGCAACCCCATGACTCCAGGCTGGCTCGCGACGCATCCAGCCGAGTCGGCGTAGCAATTCCGGCGGCTAGGAGTTGATTCTCGAACGACATAGATGTGGTGTCGCGGTAGGTCCGGTAGAGCAGCGCATTACGCTGATTCGAAACTGAGCATCTCGGTGAGCATCCACAACAACAATATGCCGCGTGCGCTCCAGCCGAGCGTACGAATCCAGTTCGTCCGAACAAGCGATGCGTGACTCTCCGCGTCGAAACCTGCGGCAAGCGTATCGTGCAACGGGACCTGAATTAAAAAAGTCGACAGCCAGATGACGCTGAGAAGGAGGAGTCCGGCAATGAAGAGTGGTCTCCGGGTGAGGTCCCCACCGAAGATCAAGAGAAGCGCGCCGCTTGCCAACTCGACCAGCATCATCGGAGCGACGACGAGCCCGATTCGGGAAACATGGCCCCCTTCATAGGCCACAAAATCCCCTGCACCGACCCGGTCCATCAGCGGATACTGGACCCGCTGAACCAGCCAGCACAGACCCACCAGATACCAGGTCGCCGCGAAATGAATTACAAAGAGAAGCTGAATCACAGAGACCTCCTTCAGGGAAAGGGCTGGACGAAGTGACTCCGCGCAAGCCGGCGGAGAGCGAGGCCTTGTGAAGGGGAACGTCCGCGCGCGACGTTCCCGGTGATTGTTATGTCTGGCGCGATCGGGGCAATAGACTGAAAGACTGCCTAGCGGGCAGCGCCCGTTGTCAACATCTTTCGACGCAGATAGGCATACTGTTCGAGCAGAGGCAGGTCCTTGGGGCAAACGTCGTGGCAACCCATCAGACCCACGCATCCGAAGATGCCGTTCTCGTCGGACACGACTTCGAACCAATCGTCGGCGTCGCGAGCGTCTCTTGAATCCTTCATGAATCGTGCGATGCGGTTCAGCCCGGCGGCCCCGACGAAATCGGGATTGACGTTGGCCACCCCGCACCCAGCGACGCAGCAGCCGCATTCAATACATCGCTCGCCTTCGTAGATCGCCTGCGCGAGGTCCGCATCCATGCGTTCTTCCTGGCGTGTCGGGTCGAAGGGCTCTTTCTCGTGGATCCAAGCCCCCACTTGCTCGGCCATGCCGCGGAACCATGTTCCCGTGTCCACGGACAGGTCGCCGATCAATTTGAAGACGGGAAGCGGCCTGAGCCGAATCTGTTCGGGCAAATCTTTCGTCAGCGTATTACAGGCCAGTCGTGGCCGTCCATTGACCATCATCCCGCAAGAGCCGCAAATTGCTGAACGGCAGGCGAAGTCGAACTGCAGACTCGGGTCGATCTCTTCACGGATTCGATTGAGCGCGATGTACAGCGTCATGAAAGGCTGTTCCGCGAGTTCAAAGATCTGCATTCGCGGTTCGACTTCAGGCTCTTCCGGATTGAATCGAAAGATCTCGAACTGGAGGGTCCGCGGCTTCTCGAGCGTCACGATCTGGCTCATTATTCGTTCCTCTCTGGCCTCATCGGCATATTTTCATGTCCTTGCCACGCGCCCCATTGCATACGACTTCCCATCGGTTCGACTGTGGGCAGGTATCCTTCGTCACGCATGCCCTCCACAACGCGTTCGTTGTGCTGCTCGACGGATTCATTCATGGGCTCCTGCGCAGATTTTCCATATCCCCGATCGCCGGGGGGAAGGTCGAGCAAGCCCACAGGCTCGTATCTAAGCTCGGCCGCGTTTTCCTCCGAAGACCAACGAGCCAGCGTCCGATTCAGCCATCGGCTGTCATCTCGCGTCGGACAATCGGTGCGAGAATGCGCGCCACGGCTCTCCGTTCGCGCCAGTGCACCCTCGGCGGTGATGAGCGCCAGTTTCGTCATGCCTTCGATTCGCAAGGCCGCCGTGAGCTCGGGATTGAGTCCGCCCGCTTGGCTACGCAATCCCACGTTGGCGATGCGCTGCTGAATAACTCGAAGATCAGCCACGGCGGACTCGAGCTCGGGGCCGTTGCGAAAGACGCCGACCTTTTGATTCAACACTTCGCCCATCGCATCGCGAATTTTGTACACATCGTCCCCGACCGTGGGCCGGTCTAGCCAGAGTGCCAAGCGCTTCTGCGCGTCCATCAGGAATGCGTGGGCCACGCTCGTGTCTACGGTCAGGCTCGCCTTCGCGGTGAACTCCGCGACGCGTTGCCCCACGACCCGCCCGGCGACGACGGTCTCGGCCAAGCTGTTGCCGCCCAGGCGGTTGAAGCCATGAAGGTCCCAGCAGGCCGCTTCGCCGACGGCGAAGAGCCCGCGAAGTCCATACGCTTCGCCGTCCTTGTTGACCCGAATGCCGCCCATCGAATAGTGCTGGATGGGTCGCACAGGGATCGGCTCCTTCGAAGGATCGACCCCGTTGAAGTCCTTGCAGATATCCCAGACCTCGCGCAGCTTCGTTCGCAAATGTGTCTCACCAAGATGACGCAGATCGAGCCAGAGATGAGGACCAAAGTCGCTGTCCACGCCTCGGCCCTGTTTGATCTCATTCATCATGTGCCGCGAAACTACGTCTCGGCTCGCGAGTTCCTGCTTTTCGGGCTCGGCCGCGACCATGAAGCGTTCGCCGTCACGATTCAGCAGATAGCCACCGTCTCCGCGACAGCCTTCGGTGACAAGAATACCACTGGGTACGAGGCCGGTGGGATGAAACTGGACGGCCTCCATGTTGCCCAGCGGAACGACTCCTGTTTCGAGTGCGAGAGTGGCGCCGGTTCCTTCATTAATGGTCGCGTTAGTCGTGTACTGGCCGTAGATGCGGCCGTGTCCGCCCGTCGCGACGACCGTTGACTTTGCGAGCCATACCGTGAGGCGCCCTGTCCGCAAACAGCGTGCGACTGCCCCCCAACATCGCCCCGCGTCGTGGATCAGACTCATCGCTTCCACGCGGTCTTGTACATTGATCCCGAGTCGTACGACTTCACCATCGACCGCGTAGAGCACGGCGTGTCCCGTTCCAGCCGACGCATAACATGCACGCCATTTGGCCGTACCGCCGAAGTCGCGATGCATGATCAGCCCCGCCTTGTCTTCCGGCTCGTCGATCTCGACTTTCTCACCTTTCACGAAATACGTGTTTCGCCCTGGCCGGACGCGAGTCCATGGCACGCCCCAATGCGCGAGTTCACGAACCGCGATCGGTGCTTCGTGCGCAAAGATCGTCGCCACTTCCTGATCCGCGCCCCAGTCGGAGCCGCGCACAGTGTCGAGAAAGTGAATCGTCGGTTCGTCGCCTTCTGCCTTGACGCAGTTTCCGAGGGCCGCCTGCATTCCACCCTGCGCCGCACAGCTATGGCTCCGACGGGGGGGGACGAGCGACAGGAGCGTTACATCGTGTCCGGCCGTGGAGGCCTCGATGGCACACCGCTCTCCGGCGAGTCCACCTCCAATGATCAAAACGTCAGTGGTTCGGATCTGCATATCGTTTCATTCCTCAATCAGGAAGGCGAGCGGAGGATCGATCCAGCCAGCGACGACCACGAGGGTCAGCGCGCCGAAGCCCAAGAAGCCGTAGAGCAGGACTAACTCGATGCGGCGGAGCGCTGGCCGTCCGAGGCGCGCGCCAATGCCCCATTTCACCGCGAAGCGGTAGAGCCCGGTACTCGCATGGAACTCGACGCAGAGAAGCAAGATCGCGTAGACAATCCAAAGTCCTCCGGCGACTCGCGCCTGGGTCGACACGGCTTCGATCCCCGTGTGCGCACCGTAGAGATCGGTGAAGACATCGAGGCCGACGAGCACAAGGTGAAAGCTGCCGAAGACGAGAAGGATCATTCCCGTCCACACCTGCCAGATCCAGAGCGAGGATTCGACATGCGCTGGCCGATCGGGCTGTGCGCGCCCAAGTCCTCGCGTTAATTCTCGGAGCCGCCGACGATCCCGAACCTGCGCGGGAATCTTGCGACTCGCCATGGCCGCATGGACCAGGAAGAGCGCCGTTATGGCGATGACCGTCGGTTGAGCGAGGTAGATATTTTCCATCCCCGAAGCGAGGGCATCGAAGCCACGCGCCCCGGTTAGGAAAGACCCCACGAGAAACATGTGGCCCCACATGAACAGAGCGAGTGCGACGCCACTGAGGCCGCTTATTAACTCGTATCGAAGCTGTCTGTGGGCCTCGAGGGCACGCAGAGACGGTGCCTGCTTCGCCCGTCGCCAAGACGCCGCCGCTCGTGGTTTCGTCGATTCAAAATTTTCAGCACCCATGGAGGGAATCTATGAATGCCACCAGCCTGTTCAAGGTTTGTATAGGTATTTCTGCAGATTAAACGAAAATTTCTTCGTGCTTGCAGAGTTCTACCAAGAGCTCCTCCATGCGCATGCGCGCCTCGCCCGTTCCTTCGGCCAGCCGCCGATGCTGCGCGGCATCCACCTCATCTCGGGATTCACAATCACGTGAGTACGATTCGAAGGCCACCAGTTCCGTGATCAGAGAAGAAAGGTGGTTCGGACACTCACAGTCGAGCGCGCTAGTGAGCTCGAGGAGGCGGGCAAGCTGCTCGTCGTCGAAGCGGCGCGGCGCCGGTCCATGGGAGGCCGGGACGATCGCGTCGGCCGGAGCGTATGGAGAACGCGGCATGCTGCGTCTCCGCGCGCGGCCTATCATGACCTGGTCGCGGAGTACGCGCCGCAGCGCTTCGAGTCGAATCGGAGTGCGAACGATGGCGGCACCCGCGCGTGATATCTGAGCGAGCTCGCGCCGCGAAGCAAACTGGTAAAGGACGATGACCTGAGGGTTGCCGGGCATTGTTTTGCACGCCTGGACCATTCCAACAGCGTTCCCACTCGCGTTTTCGAGCTCGAGAGCGATGATGTCGCATTGTTCTTGGCGAAGCGCTTCCATAAATCGATCCGATTCCGTCTCGGAAAGACATACATCGAAATCTGAAACCGAAACCGCGTTGACTTCGATCTGCCTCGAAAGGGCGGGCGCTAGGATCGCGATGCGCGGCCGCGCACTCGGCTTGTCGGATTCGGTATCGAGATGAGAAAACTTCCCTTCGAGTTCAGCCAGCTTCGCGATCCGAAGACGGAGTTCTTCATCCGGCAGGTGCGCAATCGAACTGATCGCTTCGCGACAGTCCACCAGCCCCTTTAAGAGCTGGAGTCGCTCGACGTTCCCGTCTGAATACTGGCGACGGCCGGACTCGCTGCGCATCGGTTCGATGGCGCGGTAGCGACGCTCCCAAGCGCGGATCGTGTGCGCATCGATGCCGGTGAGTGAAGACACTGTGCCGATCTGGTAGGTGCGTTCCTGATCCGTCTCTTGGGCGCCTTCGACGTCGTTCACGATTGACTCCAGGGGAGGGCACCGTCGGTCTGCGGATGCCCCCGGGTTCGGGTTCGGGCTGAATTTGTCTCAGTCTTTTCTAGCTTTGGCGATGCCTGTCGACAAGTGAACCGTCCTGTTTCAAAACCCAAGCAAGACCTGAATGGCGCTTAGCGCGGGCTCAAGAATCGCCGGACGAGAGGTCTCTCGCCCGATCCTAGACTCCCCCCGCGCTATTCGGTCGGCGACTGCCTCGACGCTCTGTCCTTGCTGCACGGCGTGGAGCGGTCACGTAGGAGGAATCGGGGTTTGCCGTTTCGAGGAGAAGAAGCGGGAAGGGGCGTGAGCGAGCCTGCCTCGTGGGCACAGGCGTGTTCGTCCTATCACCGCGCGCGAGAGTTGAGCTGAGCAGCCAGCAGGGCAAACGTCAGCAGCCGTATTTAAATTATGTAGGCAATGTCTAATAAAGTTTAAATCTAAATTGACATCACTTAGACGGAAGGCATAGTCGCTGGGGACGTCCGCGTTAGCTTCGACTCCAAAGGATCTCGTAGTGACGCGCCTGAATTTTGATACTTGGAGAGGCACTCGGTGGAACATTCTGACTCGATCTACCGCGCATTGCCCTTCGACCTCGGGACGCCGGTCGACTGCCTATCATCAACGCTCTCGCCGTCACAGTAATGGCGCTAGTCGTCCATAGTCACGCGGCGAAAAGACTGGGAGGCGACCAGAATCGAGTGTGACTTTCGGCAGATCAAGGTCGGCCGGTCGTTCCATTCCCATTCAAGCCCGGGTCGGTCGAGTTCGACACGCGAAGACCGGTTTGAACCTCAACAACGATCGATCGATGGTCGAATTACACCTAACGAGGTCGCACTCGAAACGTTATGTCCTATGCCTTCGAGATTGCAAAGACCATCTCTATCGGAAGCTTTCTGTCTTACGGGCTTGCCTGTCTATTTTCGACACACATGGTCGCTGAGTTCGAACGTTTTGGACTAAGCGGCTATCGACGACTCACCGGCGCTTTCGAAGTCGCTGGAGCGCTGGGGCTTCTCGTAGGCACTCTATTTCCATCGGTATTGGTGGCTGCATCAGCAGGCCTGAGCCTCCTGATGGCCATCGGAGTCGGGGTGAGATTCTACGCCGGCGATTCGTTTCCCCAATCATTGCCAGCGCTGCTCTTCCTAGGCCTCAACACCTTCATACTCAATGAAGCTTTAAAGGCGATGATGTAGGCGGAACCTCTTAAACATCTGAACCACGAGGAGTTCGCCTCGATATCGGAGATCAAAATGACCACGCTCGCCACCATCTTTCAAATTATCATTGCCCTCGGGATCGTCAACGTATGGCTCCTTCGTTTCGGCGGATCGACCGAATGGCGAGGGGGCTCGGCTCAGAATATGACCGAGGAATTTTCTGTTTACGGCCTACCTGCGTGGTTCATGCGCTTCATCGGCTTCCTCAAGATTTCATTGGCTGCGCTCCTCATTGTGGGAGTATGGGTGCCGGGCATCACCCGCTACGCGGCTCTAGGAATGGTCGCCTTGATGATCGGCGCCGTCGCTATGCACGTTAAGGTGGGCGACCCGTTCCGTAAGTCGCTCCCCGCGATATCGATGCTGACGATGTCGGCTGTTGTAGCGTTGATCGCTTGAGGGACGGACTTTCCATGTTCGAGCGTCTCGCCGCGAGGCACGAAGACTTAACACTGTCGCCAACCCATGGACCCGACCGAACCGGAGGGTGCTCGACCGCAGCCGTCCAGAGCCTATGGAATTAAACCGAGCCGGGCCTACACAGTGACGGCCTAGGAACTAGGGTCCGCGGCGATAAGGGCTGCGGCCATCGCCGGGAGGCAGGAGTCACGTCGTGCAGGAGCAGGTTGAATCTTTGGCGGCCGCCGCCGCCACTTCAATACTAAAGGACGAAGAATCGCCGATTGTCCCCTTAGGAGTACCACCTAACGCTTGTCCTCCCGACTTCGTGAGGCATAATTTTGAGACGTGCTTTCTAATCGATTGTCCGCGAGAGGCCGTATGGACCTGGCTCAATACCCCGGGAACATTCATCGACGGCCAGATCTGGCCCTTTCGAGTCGAATTCAGTGCAGTCAGTCCCTCGGTGGAGCCCCTGTTTGAAGTCGGCGGCCTGAATGTCCACCATGGTCCGCTCATGATGTTTGCGGGTCAGCTGACGGATATCAGACCAGGCGAGTACCGATCGCTCCACTATTTCTATGGCAGCTACGTGCTCAGTATGCGCCTTGTTAGGCCGACTTGCCTGGAGTTCTGGGTCTCGCCGGGCGACGGCGCGTCGAGCAGGGTGCGCCTGCGCATATCCAGCTACACCCATCGGCGTTTCGCGCGGGCATGGACCTTTTTACAGAAGTTTTTCTGGAAACGATTTCCTCGCTGGATGTCTTCCGCACTCGATGCCAAGCTCCTCGAACAGCCTGAATGATCTGACATTCACGGCTGCAATCGCGCGACGCTCCAGCACGACTTGCCGTCCGGCGTGTCGGTGCAGCGGCTCCAGCGGGCGCGATCGTGAACTCGACCTTCGCCTTCCGCCCACAACTCGATCCGGTTGGCTTCTAGGACGAAGCCGCCCCATCCCGGGGGCCGAGGCAGCCTCTTTGAACCGTGTTCTCGTTCGAGCGTATCGGCCTGCTCCGCATGTATTCGATCGAGCTCGGCACGGCTCTCGACCTGCGTGCTCTGCCGGCTCGCCCAGGCCGAGATCTGGGAGTAGCGACCGCGGCCCGCGAAATAGGCATCCGAAGCGCCCGCAGGCGCCTTTTTCACGCTGCCGGTCATGCGCACCTGGAGCCCAAGTGGGTCCCAATAGAAGGCTGCGCTCGCCTGCGCTTCTCGGAGTAGATCTCTCCCTTTGGGGCTGTCGTAGTGGGTGAAAAACGTGAAGCGTGCTTTGCCTTCGTCGAAGCCCCGACACAACACGAACCGGACCTGAGGACAGCCCTCTGCATCGACCGTCGCCAGGGCCATCGCATCTGGATTTCGGATCAAGGCGGTCGCATGGGCCTCTTCGAACCATCGGCTCAGCAGGGGGCCGGGGGATTCAGAGAGCGGATCGGTGAGCTCGAAACGGGAGTCGACGGAAGGTGAAGGACACATATGCGGACCGTAGCCGCGCGCGCGGTCAAGTGGCGGCGTGCCGGCCAGCAGTTGTGCCTCCGTGGTCGTCATGGACATCGAATTCCGGTCACAGCCTTGCCCACGATCGCCGCGCGAATCAGATCTGCCTTTCGTGCGATTTTCGGCCCTTCCGGCATGTTCCTTATATCCTTAGTCGGGAGGTCGTACGGGGCTGCGTTAGGCGGGGCGCCCGGGAATTACGCCACATTCGACGAGGACGGGACCCCAGGCCGTAGCGTGCTGTACGATCACATCCCGAAAGCGGGCACTCAGATCGGCCCCGTCCGCGTCCCCCAATAGGTCTCTGCGAAACCGCTGCATCGCCTCGGGGATCGCTACGGTCTCACTCGCCGTGGCCAAGAACAAGGACCGGAGAGAGCTAATTAATTCGTGCCCCGTTCGGTCGAGTGCAGCGAGCTCCGGCTGGAATGCGACATACTGCGACTCGAATACCCGCGATAAACGACGAGACTGATCGTTGCACGCGTCGCCTTGGCTCTTGGCATTGTGTTCAGCCAACAGACGAACGACGCGGTGCAGCTCCTCCGTCGCGATCACTAAGTCCGTCAACCTTGCACCCATAGACGGGTCATCTCGCAGTGCGTGGAGGGCCGAATCAAGGGCTTCTACGTCGAGTCGCTCTAGGGCTTCAGCGGCGTGTGCGAGCTGCTTGGCTCCATCGGTGGGGTCCCCTCGGCCGATGAATGCCGCAGGACCAGTAGAGAGAAACCGTTCGAGATTCTCGTCGAGCCACAGGGCATTCCAGACATGAGATGGCAAGTCGGTTCGCTTGTAGGTCGC
The DNA here is from genome assembly GCA_041440805.1 of Myxococcota bacterium. Lineage (GTDB taxonomy): Bacteria > Myxococcota_A > UBA9160 > UBA9160 > UBA4427 > UBA4427. The sequence goes on from JASDVF010000079.1 coordinate 10,638, forward strand.
TTGCTCACGAAGCCGCGTAGCGCGTGCTTCTGGCAGGGTTGGCAGACAATCGTCGATAGCGCTCAAAACATTGACTTCATGTGCGAGTCGGCGGGTCGGAACAAGCACTTTGCCAAGCGCCGAATTTCGCGCGGCTAGCACCTCACTCAGCGGACAGCCCACTGTAGACAGGAAGTCGAAAAACCCAATCCTATGATCGCTTACGTCGAGCCGGCGGTCTCGGCGCGGCGGTAGCCGCAACCCGACGCGCGGGAGCTGTTCGTTTGAGGGCGCATCGAGGACTGATTCGAGCGCGGCGCGGTACCTGAATACGCGATCGCTAACCGAATCGCTGCGACAGCCAAGGAAACTGCACAGCGTCACACAGAGGAGCATCGCACACACGGATGCTCGATCGACCGGGCGAGCGCCAGTGGTATCACGCGTGGTCTCCAGCGCTTTTGATTCCAGCTCCATGACTTGAGCCTAGCCGCTCCTGGGGGGCGGCGTTGGGATACGCCAGCGCCTCCCGCGCGGCAGGGCACCGGATTCACCTTGGGCGCCGGTATCTGGAGCCATCGTAACGCTGGCGAATACACCGTCGGTACGCAGACGGCCGACCGTACGCTCTCTGTCGTAACGGCCGAATCGCTGAATCGTCCTCAGGACATCAGCGTGAGAAGGGGCAGGGCTATGCAGCCTAGCGCGACGGGTAGCGTAAGTGGCCGCGGTCCAATCAAGATCGTCTCCTCTTGGGATTTCAAGTCGATCGCACGCAATTGGTACGCGGGCGAGTCCTATGGGCTTCTCGGCTGCTAGGTCGCGTGGCATTTCTTGTACTTCTTGCCGCTCCCGCAAGGGCACGGATCGTTACGACCCACCTTCGGTTCATCGCGGCGAAACGGTTGCTGAACCGCATGATCGTGGTCGCAATCGGAACCGTGAACGTGGGGCTTTTCTTCTTCATTGGCTGACATGAGAGTTCCTTCTTGTGAGACGGGAGATGGGAGGCCTGAGACGCTGGATGATAGGCAGACGAATGGAGCTCCGCATGGAAGCTCATCGCTCCGAGTGTAATTCTTTGATCGGTATTCGCTCGAGGGCCGTTTCGCACGCAGTAATTCGGTGGTGGTGGTGGT
>JASDVF010000080.1:0-11751 GCA_041440805.1 Myxococcota bacterium
GAGGCTCAGATGGATTTGATCTGAGCGGCTGCGGACCGCCTCAGCCGCTCTTAGGGCTGACCCCACGTCCAACGCGCCAATACTTCGAGACCCCCGAACCCGCCCAAGCCCTTTGCTAGCGTCGACGCCATGGGTCTAATCATCGAGCGCATCCCCACCTTTGGCGACAACTACACCTATCTCGTGATCTGCGGCGAAACACGCGAAGCCGCAATCGTCGATGCACCGGAAGAGGATCCCGTCGTCGCTCGAGTCGAAGCCACTCGAGCGGACGTCAAGCTGATCCTTTCTACGCATCACCACTTCGATCACTCGATGGCCAACCCCCAGCTTGCAGAGCGCTACGGCGTCCCGGTCTACGGTCATGTCTCCGACGCCGAGCGCATGCCCGGTCAGACGAAAGGCATCGACGAGGGCGACACGGTCAAGGTCGGCAACCAAACCGGGGAGGTACTTTTTATTCCCTCGCACACCATGGGTCACGTCGCCTACTACTTCCCCGAATCGAAGGCGGTCTTTACCGGCGACATGCTATTCGCCGGCGGTTGTGGACGCCTCTTCGAAGGTGACGCGCAGATGATGTACGACGCGCTCTGCAATAAGCTATTCGCTCTGCCCGACGACACCCTCGTCTACTGCGGCCACGAGTACACCGAAGGCAACCTGAAATTCGCGCTCACCGTCGAACCCGACAACGCCGAAATCAAGGAACGGTTCGATCGCGTGTGCGCTCTTCGCGCGAACGCGGCAGAGGATTGGCATGACGCCACGCCGGCGGAGATGACGATCCCTTCGACGATTGCCCAAGAGAAGGCAACGAACCCGTTCATGCGTGCCGACACGGCCGAAGAGCTTGGGCGAATTCGCGAACTCAAAGATAACTTTTAGACGGAGAGTGATTTGATTCCTGATGGGGCGGTGACTAATAGGTATGAGCATCGGATCGGGTTTCATGAGACCGATGCGATGAGGATCGTGCATCACTCGAATTACTTGAAGTACTGCGAGAACTCTCGAGTTATTTGGCTTGAGACGCACGACAAGAGTTATTCGGACTGGATGGAGATGGGGCTTCACTTCGCGGTGACTCGCGTGGAACTGGACTACAAGCAGTCCGCCCGTTTCGACGACATCATCTGCGTGACGACGTGGCTTGAATGGGTACGCGGCGCGTCTCTCGCCATGGCATATGAGATCCACCGCGACGAGACGCTGCTTCTCACGGGCCGCACCGAACATGCCTCGATCAATGGTGACGGCAAGGTCCGCCGCTTCCCGCGCGAAGATCGAGATCGCATGCGCGCGCTCTGCCTCCCCGAATATCGCAGTTAGGCTCGCGGGGAACGAACGCCCGAGTTGGAGTCCTGCTCAGGTCTTCTTCGCACCTAACAGGCTCTTCAAATCTGCAACTCGCAGCTTCATTTCGCGCTCGAACCAATTCGTCGTGTTCTGAATCACTTCAAGCGCGTCGCCTTGGCCCGACCAATGAGTGCGGACCACATCGGGATGCACATGATTCAACAGCCGCGACAAACATGCGGCGACTATGAACAAGTCGTCCAGAAGGCCAATCGGGCCTAATAGGATCGCCGGCAGGACATCAATCGGCGAGATGACATAAGCCACGCCAGCGAGAGCGATCCCTTTTTCGACAAGCGGCACCCGTCCATCTCGAAGCAGCCGCATCAAGAGAATCGTCAGGTCCGGCAAGAGCAGAATAATGTCTCGCATCCCGGAACTTCCGTTCGAGTTAGGGACTACAAGATTGTCTCGCAAACGGTCGTAGAGTCTACGTTCGCGAGGATTCAGCTCTATCGTCACAGGGGGGCCGTTCATCTCATCACCTACCAGTGCGCGTTACCAGGCGTCGTTCCCAAGGCTACGACCCTTCTTCAAATCCCGCAGCCTTTGATCTACCGATCGATCGCCACCGAGACGTTTCGGCCCCGGGGGCGGAGGCTTCGTAGCCGAACGAAGAATCCCGAGTATCGCTTCACCCTGGACTTCGTCATCGAGCCGCAATCCCAAGAGCGCCGCAATCGTCGGTGCAACATCGATCAGTTCGACCCGCGGCAAGCGCACTCCGTTCCGAATCCCACGTCCCCACGCGACGAATCCCACGGAAGCGTCGGCGTCTGTCGCCTCTCCGTTGCGCAGCACGCCTGCTGCACCTCGCAGAATCGACGGCGTACTCGAGGACCCAACAAGTTCGTCCCCAAACACGACCCCCGGCTTTGCCACTAGGGCGAACCAAGCCTGAGGGTCACCACCCGACTCAGCAAGCCGCTTGGCCGAAATCACTTCGAAGGCGCCGGTGCGTTCCGCCTCAGCCATCAACACCTTTCGTGCATCCAACGCATTCTTGGCGTCCCGCGCATAGACATAGGCCGACCGCCCATGGGAGCGCGCCAAAGCGAGCCAGCTCCGCACGCCGGTATCAGATCGTGGATCGCGGCCGACGAGGCCTGCACGAACAAGTACTACGTTAGGCGACACGGTCGTGTGGACCGGATGGAAGGCTACATCTCCCACGACAAAAATCGCCGTATCAGAGAGCTTGTTATTCACAGAAAGGCATTCCTGCAAACGGCCGATCTCCGTATCCACCCGAGCCAAGGCATCATCCGTCTCCACCGTGCCCGGACCTGCTCCATAGAACAGAGGCAACGTCTGATCGAGTCGGATCAACCAGAGCCCTGCATCGCGCTCGGCTGCGATAAATTGACATGCGATCTCGACGACTGCGCTGTCCTTCTCTTGCGCGTTAGGCCAACTCGCGGGATTCCGTTCCTTGTTCTCTTGGCTAATTATTTCTCGTTCGGCCAGGGCCAACGCCTGCAGTTTCTGCCAGACGATCGGACTCGCGCCTCCTCGAATCTGCGCGAGCCAATCACCCGCGATGGCCACATTGCGTTCCGGCAGGATGCGCTCGATCCGCGCCCCGGAAGTCGTCGGCCAGCCCAACGAAACGACGCCGCGCCCCAAAGCCGCATCCCAGAGCGGCGTCCCCTGGAAGGAGCGATGGTCCATGAAAGGGATCGCACGCCCGCCATCATCATCAAGCGTGCTGTCCGCGATGATTCCGTGTCGTGCCGGCGAGAGGCCAGTCACGATCGTCGCATGGCTGGTCCGAACGGCTCCAGGCGAAGGCGGCATCGCGGCCAAGCCGGTCGCGCCTTCCCGGGCGAGGCGTGCGAGCGATGGCATGTGTACGAGCGCACCGTCCGCCGCGGCATGACCAAAGGGATCGAGATAATCGGAAGCCTGCAGGCCAGCAACGCTGATCATCATCACGCGGCGGGGCGGCCCTTCTTGGAAGCGCGCCTGCTGGCGTGGGTCCTCTCGAATCAACTCTCGGCGGTCTTCGAGCGTCGGGGTCGCGCAACCAAGAAGGCCAGCAATCGAAACGGTCGCCAGCGCAGCCGCGATCCGGCGGATACCCGAGGCCTGGCCGGGCCGCGAAAATGAGGCACTCGTCGCTCGTGGCGCCGAGCCTCGCCACTGTCCATGAAATGACTCTTTCATCTTCGTCCCCATCGCAAGCTCCCCTCTCAGAGAACTGATCTGGCCCCCAATAAAGGGGGCTCCTCGCCCGATCCGGCGTCGTGTCCCACCCCCTGGGTCACGGCGATCCTGGCGTGTCGGTACGATGCGGGAGCCAAGTAGGCCTGTCGAGCCGCCTGTCACAATTCTTTTTCTCTTTTGAAAACAAGGGCTTAAAAGTGCTCAGGGGAGCCTCCGCCGCGAAGGTCGCGTAATATGGTTGTCGTGATGGAGCCCGCTGCGACATTCGAAGAGGTCCAGATTCCCCTGCCCGAGCCAATCCACGGTCGCACCCACCTCAGTGGCGTGCTCGGGATTCCTGAGTGGTGGCCCACCGGTGAACGAATTGCCGTCGTGATCGCCCATGGTGGAACCAGCAATTATCAGGACCCGATGATTGCGGCCCAGTGCAACGGACTGACCGAACGCGGATATATGACGCTCCGATTCAACTTCCCGTTCGCGGAAGCCGGCAAACGTGCCAGCTCCGATTCGCCGGCGGTCCTTGAACGCGCTTATCGCGCCGCTCTCAATCTCCTCGGCCGCGACACCGACGCCCTGCCCGCACGTCTGCTAGTCGGCGGCGTAGGCATCGGAGGTCGAGTAGCCGCCGGGCTCGTATCCGATCGACTCCAAACCGACGGGCTCTTCGTACTCGGCTTTCCGCTTCATCCCCAGGACAAGCCGGACCAAAGCGATTCGGAAGTCCTGTTCCGATGCACGACACCGACGCTCTTCATTCAGGGAACACGCGATCGCCGCTGCGACGGCAGAGCTCTTCGCGCGGCCCTGCGACGGGTTGGCGCGCCCATTCAGCTTTACGACGTAGAGGAGGCCGATTCCTCGTTTAACGTCCCGAAGAAGAGCGACCGTACGAACGAGCAGGTCCACGCCGAGGTATTCAGCGTCCTGTCGAACTGGATTGCTCGCCGTCTCGACTGACTCAACCCTTTACCTGAGTCCTCCCGTTTGAAAGGAAGTTCTGATGGCCGCAACCAGCGACCTCTACTTTGCACAACAAGCCGTCGGCGAAATGGCGAACCTCGCCTATCTCGTCGGCAGCCGCGAAACCCGCCAGGCCTATGTCATCGACCCCGCTTGGGATGTGCAGGGCTTGATCGATATCGCCGCCAAGGACGGGATCGAAATCGTCGGTGCGCTCGTCACTCACTACCACCAAGATCACATCGGCGGTGAGATTTTCGGCCACAACATCGAAGGCCTGGCGAAGCTCCTCGAGATCGCTCCGATGCCGATCCACGTGAACAAGCACGAGGCCGAGGGGACGATGAAAGTTTCCGGTGTCTCAGAGAGCGATCTCGTTCGCCACGAGGGCGGCGATGTGCTCGAACTCGGTGGCGTCGCGGTCCGCTTGATTCATACGCCTGGACATACACCGGGGAGCCAGTGCTTCCACGTCGAAGAGCGAGACCAGGCCGGCCAGCTCGTTTCGGGAGACACGCTCTTTCTGAATGGATGCGGGCGGGTGGATCTGCCCGGAGCGGATCCGAAGGCGATGTACGAGAGTCTCGAAGCGCTCAAACAGCTGCCCGACGACACCACGCTCTACCCCGGGCATCTCTACTCCCCCGAAGGGCATGACTCTATGGAAGCCCAGAAGCGCTCGAATCCGTATCTGCGTGCCACCGATGTGGACACGTTCTTGTCGTTTATGGGCGTTTCCTCTTAACTGCGGAAACGACTCGCGTCTTTCGAAAAGACAGACTGCGAGACACGTTTAGGGCCCTTGGGCTACGACGCGTTGCGTTGAAATTCGTACCCTCGGGCGGTAGAGTCGGCCCGTTCGAATCCCGGCCTCCCATCCACGTGCCGGGATTCCACTCATCAATTTTATAATCATAACCCCGCAACTACTCGCCGAGGCAGCTCCGTACTCCGGACGCGGCTTGGCCGGAGGAGGCTCGCCCCCATGAAGGTCATGGTGTGTCTGAAGCAGGTCCCCCATCAGGACGCACGTCTCGACGTGAACGCCGATGGAACCTGGATTCAAGAAGACAACATTAAGTTCGAAATCAATTCTTATGACACCTACGCCGTCGAAGAGGCTCTTCGCCTCAAGGACGCAGGCGACGCAGAAGTCGTCGTGGTGTCGATCGGTCCTGACCGCGTGACCGCGGCGCTTCGTACTGCGCTTGGCATGGGTGCTGACCGAGCCGTCCACGTGAACGATGCCGCCGCACAAGGCGCTGACGCTCTCGGTATTGCCAAGATCCTCGCGGCAGTCGCGAAGGAAGAAGGCGCGGACGTCATCTTCGCTGGCCTCATGGCTGAAGACGACAATGCCTCGGCGATTCCGCCGATGGTTGCTGAGCTCCTCGGCTTCCCGTCCGCGACGGGCGTGCTCGCCACGGACTTCAGTGCTGACACCGTTACGGTCGAGCGCGAGCTCGAAGGTGGCGCGCTGGAAGTTGTCGAACTGCCGAAGCCCTGCCTCATTGCGATCCAGTCCGGTGCCAATCAGGTCCGGTATGCGTCGCTCAAGGGCATCATGCAGGCCAAGAAGAAGCCGGTCGACGTGAAGACGTTGGCTGACCTCGGCCTCGCGGAATCCGCCAGTGCGGCCCAGAACAAGACCACGGTCAACAAGGTCTACGTGCCCGTCAAGGGCGACACTGCCGAGATCCTTTCCGGATCCACGGACGAAGTCGTCGGACAGCTCGTCACGAAGATCAAGGAACTGGGACTTCTTTAATTTGCGGGTGCATGCGCACCCTGGGCCGCAGGCGCTCGCTCCGATGGAGCGGGGGACCGTACGGCCTAACAAAGGAGAAAACGATGGGAACTATCCTTGTCGTTGCTGAAATTCAGAAGGGCGCGATTCGCGAAGCGAGCTACGAGCTCGTTGCGGCCGCGCGTGGCATCGAAGGTGCTGAGGTCAATGGCCTCGTCATCGGTTCGGGTGTCGGTGATCTCGCGAGTGAGTTCGCGAGTAAGGGTGCGGGCAAGACGCTAGTCGTCGATGACCCAGCAGCTGCCAACTACAACGTCGATGTCTGGAGCAAGGCAATCAAGGCGGCCGCTGAGGCCTCTGGCGCTGACTTGATCCTGATCTCGAACACGCCCACGGGCTGGGACGTTGCGCCGCGCATTGCAGCCGGTCTCGACTGCGCGTTCGTCTCCGACGCAATCCGCGTTGCGGGCGGCGACGGCGGCTACAACCTGGTCCGACGCATCTTCAATGGCAAGCTCGATGCCGAGGTCTCGACCTCAGGCAAGACGGTTGCTTCGATGCAGCCCGGAGCAGGTACGGCCTACGAAGGTTCGAGCGACGGCGGCACGGAAGCACTCTCGACTGACCTGAGCGCTATTGCGAAGTTCGTCGAGATCAAGATCGCCGCGGCGACAGGTGTCGATCTCACAAAGGCGGACGTGATCGTTTCGGGTGGCCGCGGTGTCGGCGATCCCGAGAAGTTCCCGGAAGTCATCCAGCCTCTCGCCGACGCGCTCGGTGGTGCGATGGGCGCCTCGCGCCCGGTCGTCGATGCCGGCTGGCTCGACCACCCTTACCAGGTTGGTTCCTCCGGACAGATCGTGGCTCCGAAGCTGTACATCGCGGCGGGTATCTCCGGCGCGATCCAGCATCTCGTCGGAATGAAGGCCTCGAACTTCATCGTCGCGATCAACAAGGATCCCGATGCACCGATCTTCGAAGTCGCTGATGTCGGTATCGTTGCCGATCTCTTCGACATCGTTCCGGCTCTGACTGAGGCGGTGAAGGCTGCGAAGGGTTAATCGCCCTCCGGCTTAGGACGGTCCGCCGGCTGCTCTTCACGGAGTTCGCACGACGGAACGTACGAAATTAAAGAGGTCTACGGAGCAATCCGTAGGCCTCTCTTCGTTTCGGCCCCGTAGAACGTGAAAATCGTCTCGGGGTTATTCCCCATTTAGGCCGACGACCATCAACCACGAGGCGCCATCGACCGATCCCAATCATCGTGGAACCTGACCGAAGAATATTGATCGTCGACTCTCCCGGCGGTGAGCTCCAGCAGCTCGCTATGGAACTGCTAGGCCGCCACTTCGAAGTGCACTACGCATCGGATGCTGACGAAGCGCAGCTACTCGCCGCCGAAACCGACGGCCAGATCAACGTCGTACTTTTCACAGCGGATGTTGAACTCGAAAACGTGCCCGACCTCGCGGCTCGCTTTGGCGTTCCTGCGGAAGCGCTGATTCCCTTCGGACGTAGACCTCCTGAGCGCGTCGTCAAAGCGCTTCACCATCACGGCGTGCGCTGGCACCTCTGGGACGATCCGGCGGATGAATCGATCCGCTTCGTGATCTCCGGTGTCCTTCATGATCACGCTCCCTTTGAACTCCGCCACCACCTGCGGGTCCCGACCAAACTCGAGGCCCGTTTCGAAGTCGAAGGCCAAAAGACCGAAATAAGCATCCGCGACATCGGCATAGGCGGGGCTTGCCTCGTCGGCGGGGTCATCGGCGAAGCCGGAGACTACGGCGAGCTGCGCTTCCAAGTCGGGCTCAACGAAGTCTCGATCCCCACGCGAACCGCCTGGGTGACTCCCGGCGAGGGCGACTCCCTTCGCATAGGAGGCGTCAGCTTCCAGGAAGTCGATCACGAGACGGGCATTCTCGTCGACGAGCTACTCGAGTCCGTACTCGCGCGACATCGCATTCAGCCCTAGCGCTTCTCGCGTCCAACGCGTCCAAGCTAGGCCGACTTCCAGCGATCTGAACCACGACCAGAACCGAGCCACCGCGCGTGGGGTCATTCGATTCATATTCCGAACTACCCCGGTTTCGTCGAACTCGGATTTGCCTAACACGAATATGCGCCATAGCGTTCGTGCTCGCGCGAAAAGCCCCGACCCCAGACGCAGCCGCCCGACACGCCGAAGCGGCCTGAACCGCGAAGGCCGCATTTCGCGCGGAGAGCCCTTGCACCATTTTCTCTCGACTACTTCGACCCTCTTCCTTTCCCTCTTCCTCGCCGCAAGCCCCGTCATGGCCAGCGTGCTAGGCGAGCGAGTCACGCCCGACGAGATGCGGGCGGGAGGGCTCCTCTTCCAAACGGAAGACGGCTATCGCCAAGCCCCTACCCTCGGAACCGACGTCGAAATTAATGCCGCGGGACTCATCGCCCGCACGAAGGTCACCCAGCGATTCACGAACCCGACCGAGGAGTGGGTGGAAGGCATCTACGTCTTCCCCCTCCCGGAAGGTTCTGCCGTCGACTCTCTACGCTTACGGATAGGAGACCGGATCATAGAAGGTCGCGTAGAAGAGCGTGCCCGCGCCAAGGCGACCTATCAAAAGGCCAAGCGTGAGGGGCGCAAAGCCAGCCTGGTCGAACAAGAGAGACCCAATATTTTCACGACGAGGATCGCGAACCTCGGCCCAGGAGAAACCATTGAAGTCGTCCTGACCTTCCAAGAGGAGCTTCATTACGACGCCGGGCGCTTCTCGCTTCATTTCCCCCTCGTTGTGGCACCTCGCTACATCCCTGGAACCGAACACGTCCGGGGCTTCAGTGGCACCGGCTGGGCGACTAACACAAACGAAGTGCCCGACGCTTCACGCATCACGCCGCTCGTTTCGCTACCAGGCCAGGCCCCCAACAAGCCCGCCATTCTCCACCCCGTCCGAATGCAAGTCACCCTCGACATGGGCTTTCCTCTCGATGTCGTCGAGAGTCCGAGTCACTCGATCAAGCTAAACCGCGACAAGGGCAACACGTACACGGTTGGCTTCACTGAAACGAGCGTTCCGGCGAATGCCGACTTCGTGCTTGAGTGGCAACCCTTGGTCGGAGACGCACCAAGCGCCGCGCTCTTCCGTCACAGTTGGGAGGAGGATGACTATTTGCTGATGATGGTGATGCCGCCTCGTGCGCAGGAAACGAACCTCCCGCGACTCTCCCGAGAAACGATCTTCGTCATCGACACCTCTGGCTCGATGGGCGGTGAGTCAATTCGCCAAGCTCGAGCGGCCGTCTCGATCGCGCTCGAATCGCTCCGTCCCGAGGACGCGTTCAATGTGATCGAATTCAACTCCGTCCACCGCACTCTATTCCCCGCTTCTCGCCCCGCAAGCACCGAGGCGGTCGCTCAGGCCCGCGAGTGGGTTGAGCGCCTTCAGGCGGACGGCGGAACGGAGATGCGCTCCGCCCTCGAGGCCGCGCTCCAAGTCGGCAGCGAGTCACGCGCCGTGCGCCAAGTCATCTTCGTGACCGACGGCGCCGTCGGGAACGAAAGCGCGCTGATCAGCCTAATCAAAGAGCGCCTAGCAAAGAGCCGTCTGTACACGATCGGAATCGGCTCAGCCCCTAATGCTCATTTCATGACCAAGGCGGCCCAGTTCGGCCGCGGCACATTCACCTATATCGGTCGGCCAGAAGAAGTGAGCGAAAAGATGCGCGAGCTCTTCTCGAAGATCGAGCAACCGGTCCTGCACGACCTAACGATCGACTGGGCGGGTACCACGGTCGAGGCGTGGCCTAAACGAATTCCGGATGTCTATCTTGGAGAACCCATTATGATCGCGGCCAAGCTTCCGCGCTCGGCACTCGCCGGCCACAAGGAAGTCCTGCTCCGCGGGCGGCGCGGCGGCGAAACCACGGAGATCCGTCTATCGCTATCGGGCGGTCGTCAGCATGACGGCGTTTCGAAACTCTGGGCGCGCCGAAAGATCGCGGGGCTGATGGATTCGCTCCACGAAGGGGCCACTATGGATACGGTATCTCAGGAAGTCGCTGACCTTGGTGTGCTTCATCAACTCGTCACGCGATGGAGCAGCCTTGTCGCGGTCGACGTGACGCCGACGCGGCCCGTCGACACTGAGCTTGATACGCGCGGAGGGCTATCGCTCCTGCCTAAGGGATGGAATTGGCGAAAGATCTTTGGAGGCGTGGCACCTAGAACTGGGCAAACCGGTCCTGATCACAAGACCAACGGCACAACGCCCCCGGCCGTCCCGCGAGCGGCGATCGGACAGCGAATGGCTTCTGCCCAAATCGGACGACTACCTCAGGGGGGAACGCCTACTACGCTCCTATTTCTTCTGGGGACGAGTCTACTCAGCACGGCGGGGGCGGCATCGTATATTCACAAGCGGAGTTCTTAGTCCAATGAGCTCCCGCCTAATACGCTGCATTGTCATTTCGATGGCTCTAGCCGGTCTCGCTCTAATCACATGGAGCGCATGGATCCCCGCCAAGGCTTTGCTCGCGCAGGAACTACTCGCGCAGGCCTGGCAGCAAACGCTCCTCGGCGAAGAGCGCGTGCGTCCTTGGCCTTGGGCCGATACCTGGCCCGTCGCACGACTACGCACAACCGACGGCCAGAGCCTCTACGTCCTTGCAGGGGCTAGCGGCGCCTCTATGTCATTCGGCCCGGGGCACGTCAGTACGAGCGCGCCACCCGGCGCGGCGGACAACGTCGCCTTGGCGGGCCATCGCGACACGCACTTTGCCTTCCTTGAAGACCTAAAACCCGGGGACGTCCTCACTCTAGAAACAGCGAGCACCCCGACACGCTATGTCGTCGAGTCGGCGGAGATCGTTCACGAGTCGCGTGTCGACGTCCTTGAGAGAACGGGCCGTTCGGAACTCACCCTAATCACGTGCTTTCCATTTGACGCGGTTGTGCCGGGAGGACCGCTTCGATTCGTCGTGCACGCCGCGGCGAGCCACAGCGAGATCGCCGAAGCCAGCGGGACGCTTCCGCCCCGCGGCTCGCGGATGATCGCAGAATCGCCCCATCCTGGGCGTTAGTGTTGAGAAGTTGGAATCGATCTCGCGGGAAGTCTTGTTTAGCGCAGATAATCGGGACGCAGATTCCGATCGGAACTCCCCGCACGAATAACAAGAGGTGACCCGTGCTTGTTAACGGCCCCACTAGGACCGATCCCTTTGCGGCCTACCGACTCCGAGTTAGGCCGGCAGAGAGTGATTGCTCTCTGCCGGCCGTTTCTATTCTACGGGGTAGTTTGCAATAAGATCCCCGGAACCTGACGCGGCGTGGGAGTAGGAAAAACAAGGCCCCTTTTCAGCACCACCGGTAGGGAGTATTCTGAAAACTACGCTTCTGATTAGGTGTATTTGCCCCGTTCCGGGACGTTCATTACGACGCGGTGGTTCATCTTGCACGTCGTGCCTGAAGGCGCCGCATCCTCTCGAATCAAAGGAAACCGATGACCGAACTCGACAGAGACGGAAAACTCGCGGGC
>JASDVF010000081.1:0-63215 GCA_041440805.1 Myxococcota bacterium
GACGAGGGAGCTCAGAAGATCTCGTGTTCCTCGGTCAGGAAGACCGCGCAGTTTGGTAGGTCGAGGAATTCAGACTCATCCACTACGAGCGCTCGGCCGGCTGCGAGCGCCGCCTCACTTCCATCTCCCCCGATCGATTCGAGATCATCGAACCAGACCTCGGTAATGCCGTCATAGGCGGGGCCCGCACGTCGCGGGGCGCGGACGCCTTCGCTGATTTCGTCGGGAAGCGAATGGCTTTGCACGTATCGCTTCATCATGGGCAGATGTTCCCTCACCTTTCGCACGAGGGGCCCGTGTTCATCTAGCCAACGCGTTTGAAATTCCTCGCGCGTCATGCCTTCTTTTCGCCGACAACAGAAAACCAGCTTGATCATCGTTTTCCCCTCTCGCCGCGCGAGTCGCGCGATCATTCTCCGCCTAACGGAATTAAGACTTCTTCTCGGAATCGCGCCAACTCATCGGGCAGCGAACCCTCTAGTGTGCCCTTCGGCGGCAACACAACGACGCGATCCGCCCCCAACTCGCGACAGAATTCCGCGGTCTCGCGCGACGTTTTCGCATCGCTCGTGCTCGTCAAAGTCAACTTGACGGCGTCGGAATCACGACCACATGCCTCAGCCGTTTCCGTGACGAACGGCCATAGCGCCTCAAGCGCTTCTTTGTCCGGCCCTCGCGTCGACCAATGCGGATAGAACTCGTCGCCGTAGCGACCGGCACGTTTCGCAGCCGCCTCGCTATGTCCCCCAATCATTAGAGGGACGCCTCCTTCCTGTGCAGGCTTCGGATTACTGATCACGCCCTCAAACTGAAAGTAGTCACCCTGATAGGCGGAAACGCCCTCGTCCCAAAGTGCCTTCATAACTTCGATCCACTCGTTCGTGCGGCGTCCGCGATCTCCGAAATTCTGTTTCAGATCCAGAACCTCTTCTTTCACCCATCCGACGCCGACCCCAAGCGTGATTCGCCCCTTCGAATATTGATCGAGGGTGGCAACCTCTTTGGCCAGGATGATCGGGTGCCTTTGCGGAAGGATCAGCATCGAGGTCCCGAGCCGAATCCGCTCCGTCGCTCCCGCAAGCAAAGCCATCAAGATCAAAGGGTCCGGCATATTCGAATCCGGGGGCAAAGGCGTCCGCCCCGTCGTCTTGTACGGATACCGGGAATCGTAAGTTGCATGCATCACGGCATGGTCGATCGTCCAAAGCGACTCAAAGCCTAACGATTCGACCAGCTGCGCATAACGTACGACGAAGTCGGGATCGGCGATGGGGCCCATCTGCGGCGGGGGGATCCGAATACCAAACTTCATGTGTGACTCTCCATATCCATCTCAACCTCAAGTGAGGTCAACAATCGGTCCCAAGTAGGGCTGCCTGGCGACGGCGCAGGACGCACCGCCCTCGCTGTCAAAATTTCGAAAGACGCTCGGCAGTATCCGTAATCTCCGGAAACTCGAGAGCGAGCTCTCGCTCGAGGCCTTCGTCCATCGAATGGCCTTCCTGCGCGAGCCCATAGAGCGCTTTCATTGCTGAGACCGCGGCGCGGGAATTGCCGGCGATGGCACCTGCTCGCTCGGCAACTAACGCGTCGAGTGCGTCTTTGTCTTCCACCGAATCGTTCGCCAACCCCATCGAGACCGCCTCGGGCCCACGAAAAATCCGCGCCGCAAAGGAGAGCTCCTTCGCGCGCCGCACACCGACGGCCTGCGCGAGAGTCTGACTCATGCCCCAAGTCGGGCGAAGTCCAAACTTTGTATGCGTGTCGCCGAATTTGGCATCGTCGGTCGTGAAGATGAAGTCGCAGTGAAGCGCAATTTCGAGCGCGCCCGTAAAACAAGCTCCGTGTACCTTTGCAATCACCGGCACGTCAACGTTCCGCAAAGCGAGATAGGCGCGGCGCGCCGGAGCATCGAATATATCCCCGATCTTGCCTGCCTTCGGGTCGATCCCCTGCAACACGCGAAGATCAACGCCGGCGGAGAACGCGCGGCCCGCCCCTTCTATGACGATCACGCCCACATCGTCGCGACCGACGGCGGCCTCTGCGAGCTCGGCGATGCCGGTCAGCATTTCGGGGCGGAAGGAGTTCAGAGCCTCCGGTCGATTGAGCCGGATCGTAAGAATCCGGTCGTCGTGTTCGACCTCGAGCATGTCCGTGTCCACGTGAAGCGCTTGTGTCATGCAGGGTCGGTAGCAAATGCACCGAAGCGAGTCATCGCATCCCCGCCGACTCCACTACTCCACCGGCCGCCCCAGCCTACACGTCAGGAGTGACTTCGATCACAGCCGGCGAGTCACCGCCCCCGGCAACCGGCGCTTCGTCTTCCCAGCCGAAACGGTCAAAGAGCACATCGAGCCGCGTGCGGATTTCGTCGGCCTTGAGGCCAAATTGGTCGAGGCTGTATTCATGTTTGGCGTTGTGCTTCCGCTCACGCTTGCCTTGTTGCGCAAGGACTTCGCGGTATTCCTCGGTCATGGGGAGATCGAGATCGCTGTAGAGCTTCTCTATCGTCGCCGCGGGATCCGAAGTGAGATCGCGGTAGTCGATGATCGCGGCTTTCGTATTCGGGTTCGCATCAAGCGCCTCGATCGGATGCAAATAGGTATCGAAGGACTGGTCCGCGAGAATCGATAGCGTCTCCGCCTGCTGAGCATCATCCCAGCCCATCCCCTTCCAACCGCCGCGCATAAGCGACATGAGGCTCGGAATCGTCTCATAGGGGTTTCGGACGTTGACGATGATTTTGCAGTCTGGAAACGCTTCGATGAGCGAGGCAACGCGACCAGAGTACATCGGGTTCTTGCTGAGATGGATCAGCTGCGTCCCATTTAGATAGAGCTGACGCCTAACACACTCGCGATAAAAATTGTTGTACCGGCGACGTTTGCGCGGCGTCCAATCGTTCATCGCATAAAAGTCGAGGTCGCCCATATAGGGCATCTTCGTAATCCAAAACCCTGCGGCCATGGACCAATAGAGAACGATGTCGTCCTCTTCGGGCTGCGTGAGCCCCATGGAATGCATGTTCCGCATGCGCCCGTAGCGCCACTCTTCCCATGCCTGGACCTGCCCCGCAAGAAGTCCGCGCCAATGTTCTTCGTCGAAGCGCGCAATCCAACGGATCACCTTCTTCTGGATCAGCGACGGAAAATAGAGTTCGTAGAGAAGGAAGGAACTGAATCGGCCTCCGTCCTGGGAGAGCAAGCGATGCGTCAGTGTTGTTCCACTTCGCGCATGTCCCACCATAAAGATCGGCTCTTCGACGTTGACCTTCCGAAGGTCGGGGTAGAAGATCCCGTCCAGAAAGAAGCAGATCGCGTGAAACGTCGAGGTGATCGGCACAGCGATCAGCAATACCGCGAGATAGCGATACCGAGCCTTCGGAACTTTTTCGTTCCAGGCGAGACCGAGCATCTTGAAGTAGTTGGCGAAATCGAAAAGGAAGAACATTAAGGGTCCGAATGAGTGGGCGATCGTTGGTAGTCGATCGCCCGAACGATCGCAATTTGGAGAGAGGACGCGCGGCCTGTGCTCGCGGAGAGCCCAAGCGCCGGATTCTGTCGGATTCGGGTATCCTGCGCCCACGCCCACGCTGGGCAAACAGATGCGAGGAAAATTTGACCACAGACGATGCCGAGCCTCAGAGCGGAGGAGCCGATGCGCCTGCGCGGATTTCTCCCGCGGCGAAACTTCTTGGGGTCGGCCTACTCGCCATCCCGGGGCTTTGTACAGCCCTGGTTTTGTGGGGCCCGTCGATTTTTCAAGAGACCTTCTTCGCTGGTTTCGACATCCTCAAAGCGGCGCCGGCGCCTTTCTATTTCGGATTCATGTCGCTTGCCTTGCTCATTCCGATCCCCGCTAGCCTGCTCTACGTGACCGCTGGCCCTCTGTACGGGATCGGACCGTCTCTTATTGGCGTTGCTGCGGCGCTCACGATCAACACGATCATCGTGCACACCATAGGAACGACTGCCATTCGGCCCCGGCTGATTAAGATGATCCGCGCTCGCAATCTGCCAATCCCGACGATTGAAGACCCGTCGGATCAAATCGTATTTGCAACACTCCTGCGTGTCACCCCCGGCCTCCCCTTCTTCCTTCAGAGCTGGACCATCGTCCTCGCAGGAATAGAACGACTCCCCTTCCTCCTTCTCTCTGTGGGAATTCAGATGATCTACGCCGCGGGCTTCATAGTGCTGGGCCGATCGGCCTTTGAAGGCCGAATCGCCTTGGCTGTCGGCGCTGGCATATTTCTTCTCGTCGCGGCAATTGGCGCTCGCTTCGTTTATAAAAAACTATCGGCTCAGTCCGGCGAGAGCGAGCTGGGGACCTAGTGGCCGGCCACTCGAATAAGAAGGTGATCTACGCAGCGCTCGTTGGGAATCTCCTGATCGCGATCGCGAAAGGAATCGGTGCCTCGATCACGGGCAGCTCCGCCATGTTCAGCGAGGCGATCCATTCCTTCGTAGACGTCGGCAACCAAGCGCTTCTGCTCTACGGCCTCGCTCGTGCGAAACGCCCCGCAGACGCCCGACACCCCTTTGGCTATGGCCGCGAGATCTATTTTTGGGCCTTCGTCGTAGCGATTCTAATTTTCGCAGTCGGCTCAGGTGTATCGATCTACGAAGGAATTCATAAGGTTCAGCACCCCGAGCCCATTCGCGATGCAGGGATCAGCTATGTGATTCTGGCATTCGCCATGATCTTTGAAGGCGCCGCATGGCTTGTCGCCTATCGTGCTTTTTCGTCGACCCGAGGCAAGCGCTCTTTGCTCGCTGCGGTCCGTGCGAGTAAGGATCCCTCAATCTTCACGGTGCTTCTCGAAGATAGCGCGGCCATGTTAGGTCTATTGATCGCGATGATCGGAATTTTCCTGGGCGACACGCTAGACATGCCCATTCTCGATGGCGTCGCGTCAATCCTGATCGGCTTCATTCTGGCCGGCGCGGCGATCCTCCTCGCCCAGGAAACGAAAGCGCTCCTGATCGGCGAGAGTGCAGATCCCGAAATCATCGAAGAGATCCGACAGGTACTCGGCGCGCAATCGGCGATAGAGCGCGTAAACGAGGTGCTTTCTATGCATCAGGGTCCCGAGGATATCCTCGTAAACGTAAGCGTCGAATTCCGCGATGGCCTCGCCCTTGGCGAAGTGGAACGGCATACCTCGGCGATCGAACGTGAGATCAAATCGCGGATTCCCGGTGCGAAGCGCATCTTCATCGAAGCGCAAACGACTGCAGATCACCTGCGAGACCAGGCGATCCACGGCGATGGCCCACCCAAGCGCGACAAGCATTGAGGGAAACGCATTGCCTCTCCCTAGCGAAATGGCTCTCGCAATCAGCCTAACACCGATCATCGATCACCAATCGTACCCGTCTAGCGCGGCGGTCCGCATGAGAACGTGAACGGCCCGTCCCTGTTGCGCGTCCCCGACTGGGTCGAGAAACCCCTCGGCGCGGACTACCTCTACTTCGCGGACCACAAGGGCGACCGAATCAAACTCGCCTACGCGGATCGCCTCGAAGGCCCCTGGGAAATTTACGAACCCGGCGCGATCCACCTTCGAGATACGCTCTTCCTGCAGTCACCGCCGGAAATTTCAGTCGAAATTGATCGCGCATCGCTCGCAGCACCACGCGGTATCGGCGTCCCTTCGATTCTCGATGACGTGACGATCCCGCATATCGCGTCTCCCGAAGTCATCGCCGACGATGTCCCCGAACGAATTCTTCTCTCGACGATCGACCTGCGAGGTCCCTGGGAAGACTGGAAGAACGTCGGCGAAACGGAAGTGCGACGGCCGCTCGAGAGTTGGGAGGGGGCGGACCAGCCTCTCGCA
Source organism: Myxococcota bacterium (assembly GCA_041440805.1). Classification (GTDB taxonomy): domain Bacteria; phylum Myxococcota_A; class UBA9160; order UBA9160; family UBA4427; genus UBA4427. The sequence goes on from JASDVF010000081.1 coordinate 5,846, forward strand.
CCCTCCCTGCGAAGCGCCATCGACCACCCGGTCAATCAGCTCAGAGACCCGTATTTCTTCGAAGATTCAGATAGTTACCGATATCTGCTCTATGCGACGGCCGGGGAATCTGGGATCGCGATCGCTCGGCTCAGGGTCTCAGACTAAACCAGAACTCGAGTACTAGAACGATGTTTCTAATTCTGTCATTCTACGGCCATGCCGAGCACACGCCACAAACCTGTATCAAGCCGCGCACGCGAGACCCGCGCACGACTTCTCGCGGCCGGACGACACGCCTTCGCGCGCAAACCCTTCGCCGCTGTCCACTTAAAAAAGGACATCCTGGAAGCAGCCGGCATCTCAGTCGGCTCCTTCTACCACCAGTTCAACGACAAGGGCGAGCTGCTCGCAGAGATCGTGAACGATCACTCCGCGGGTCTTCGCGATCGCTTCAGCGCAATCCATCACGACGGCGTCGAACGCACCCCTGACCAGATCGCACGCGCGTCCTACAGCCTGCTCTTCGACATGGTGGACGAGTCCCCGGAACTCATGGCGATCCGTGTGCGCAACGACGGCATCGACCCAGAGGTCGGACGCTTCCTCGCGAAAGATGCGGCTCGATGGAACGAGTCTCGCGTGGCGGACTACGAGCGCCTCGTCGACGCATATGGATTCGATATCAATTCTGAAGCTGCCGCGGAACTCGTCGGGCTTCTCGCAGATGGCGCCCTTCGCCGATACCTCGCCATCCCGCAAGCGGAACGCCCCGCAGCGCGCGAACGTCTTCTTACCGGACTAGTCCGCTTCACCCTCGAAGGTATACGAGGCTTGTCGCGCCCCGAAACGAACATCAACTAACAGAGCGGTTTTCAGCGACGTGCGACGTTCTCGATAAAGGAACAACTCATGCAGAATCTCGAAAACAAGGTGGCGGTTATAACCGGTGGCGCGAGCGGAATCGGGCGCGCACTCGCGGACCGCTTCGCCGCAGCTGGTATGAAAATCGTCCTCGCCGACATAGAAGAAGGCCCTCTCGACAACGCTGCCAAAGAGATCCGAGAGACAGGGGCCGAAGTCCTCACTCGCATCGCAAACGTGAGCGACGCAGAGGCAGTTGATGATCTGGCCAAGGAGACTCTCGATACGTTTGGCGCCGCACATATCGTCTGCAACAACGCGGGTGTAGGTGGCGGAACCGGACCCATCTGGGAACTCAGTCTCAAGGACTGGGAATTCACTTTCGGTCCGAACATCTGGGGAATCATCCACGGCGTTCGCAGCTTCGCCCCCACTCTCCTGGCACAAAATGAAGGCCACTTCGTGAACACCGCTTCGATGGCTGGCCTCGTTTCGATGGCGAATATGGGGCCGTATAACGTTACGAAGCATGGCGTCGTCTCCTATTCGGAAACGATGTTCGAAGACCTTCGCAATGCGGGTTCAGACGTCGGCGTGTCCGTCCTCTGCCCGGCCTTCGTGAACACGAAGATCTGGGACTCCGATCGTAATCGGCCCGAAGAATTCAAGAACCCGGAGAATGAAACGAAGGACGCGAGATTTCAGGCCGGGAAGCAGATGCTCAAGGCTGTGATCGAAAACGCCATGCCGGCCGAAAACGTCGCCAACGCGGTTCATGATGCCATCTTAGAAAAGCAGCTCTATATCCTGACCCATGGCGACACGCAGGACTACGTCGAACGTCGCATGAATAACATCATATCCGGCAAGAACCCCGAACCGACAACAAGCAGCCTTCAGTCGCTTACGGGAAAGGGCTAGTGTCGAGCCCCCAGAGAACCCTTCGGATCGTCGCCGACGGACTGGCCTTCCCCGAAGGTCCCGGGTGGCACGAGGGCGCTTTCTACTTCTCGGACATCCACGACTATCACGTGCGGCGAATAGAAGCTTTTGAAGTCGAGGCCCCGCGCGCGGGGCTTCCGTAGGCGGGCGAGCGTTCCTTGAGTTCCAGCGAACCTCGCGTCGACCCACTCACCCGCGCCTGTTATGGCATCGGCTCGATCGCCTATGGCATCAAAGACAATGGCTTCGGCTATTTCCTGCTCTTCTACTACAGCCAGGTCCTTGGCCTACCAAGCGCGCAAGCAAGCCTCGCGATTTTCGTTGCTTTGCTGCTCGACGCCGCCTCGGACCCGATTGTCGGAATCATGTCGGACAGATTGCATTCGAGGTGGGGACGCCGTCATCCCCTGATGTACGCGGCGGCCATCCCGATCGCCGCTTCCTTCTATTTCCTCTGGAACCCGCCCGAGCTCTCACCCGACCAACTCTTCCTCTATCTGATCGTTTTGGCCGCCCTCGTTCGGACGTGTCTCACTTTTTTCGAAGTACCTAGCACGGCGCTCGCTCCCGAACTAACAGACCTCTACGACGAACGGACGATCCTCGCGAGCATCCGCTATTTCTTTGGCTGGGCAGGTGGCATCATGATCGCCGCTATCGCCTACGGATTCCTCTTCGTCGACACCCCCGAATTGGATGGCCGCCTGATACCCGGCGGCTACGAGCTCTACGGGCTCATAGGGGCAAGCATCATGTTCATCGCGATTCTGATCTCGGCCGTCGGCACACATCACCGCATCCCGACCCTGGGGCAGCCTCCTGCTAAGCGGAAGATGAGTTTCATGGAACTCATCCGAGAGACCCGAGAGTCCTTAAGCAACCGATCGTTTATGGCGATCTTCATCTTCGGCATTTTCAGCGCCACAGGGTCGGGATTCGCCGGCGCCCTCAGCATCTATCTCTACACCTACCTTTGGCAGCTGTCGTCGAAGGCGACTGCGCCCCTCATCCTCTCGGGCATTCTCTCCGCAGCGATCGCGACCTACGCAGCTCCGGCCCTCTCTAGGCGGCTAGGGAAGAAGCGTGCTGCGATAATCTTTGCATTCCTGGCAGGAATTTTGGTCCCCCTACCGGTCGCGCTGCGACTCGTCGGACTCATGCCAGAGAACGGCAGCACTGCGCTCCTCCCGACGCTGATCGCGTTTAACGTCCTCGCGATCGCTCAGGTGATCGCAGCCTCGACCCTCGTCTCGTCCATGATGGCGGACATCGTTGACGAGAGTGAACTCGAAACGGGGCGACGATCTGAAGGCATTTTCTTCGCGGCCCGCAGCTTCATTTCGAAGTCGCTCTCGGGACTCGGCATCGTCTTCGCGACGATCCTGCTGGAAATTGTTTCATTCCCACCGAGTGCAGACCCAGCGAACCTGGATACCGACATCGTCTGGCGGCTCGGCGCGGGCTACGTACCGACGGTCGTGGGCTTCTTCGTCTTCGCCATGATCGGGATCAACGGATACCGACTCACCCGCGAGCAACACGAGGCGAACCTCGTATTGCTCGCTGAGCGAGAAGCAAGTTAGGCGAGACCTAGCACCTTGCGCGTGGCGTCCCGAGTCTTGCGTGCCATCTCGACCGGACCTTCTTTCATCAGACCGAGATTAAACACTTCCGGCGCCCAGATCGGATCGGCACCAATTTCGTCCAGAAGCTCGAGCACGTTCGGCCAATCGACTTCCCCGTCTCCGGGCAAAAGCCGAGCCGTCATGGACTCCATCATCTGGTCTTCGCCGGTTCCCGCGGCAGTCGTGTCGTCGAGCTGCACACAATGAATCCGGTCGCCGGGAATTTGGCGAAGCGTCTCCGGGTCGGGACCGCCGGGCTGACGCAACCAATGCCACGTATCAAAGACGAGACCAATATTGTCGCCACCCGCTTCTTGGACCAACTCCCATGCGCTCTTGATGGTGGGGAGCCCTGCCCAGGGAAGCCACTCTATGCAGACCTTCTGTCCGCGATCCGCGCCTAGCTTGCCAAGATGCGCGAGGCCTCGAGCGGCCGCAGCGCGATCGATCTCCGGCGCCATCACCACGCCGGCGATTGCGCTCGCGCCATAGAACGAAGCGATTTCAAAAGTCGATCCACACTGTTCATCGATTGCGGCGATGTCCCCGCCTTCCCATCCAATCAGGGATTCGACGATCGGCACCGACAAGCCACGGTCCGTATGCCAGCTCTTCACTTCATCCGCGCTCGCGCCGCCACCTAGGGCAGCGAGATGATGAAAGGCCCAAAGGGAAACGCCCCCCCAGCCGGCATCCGCCGCGGCATCAACGATTTCCTTCACCTGCTCGGGGCTAACGTCCATCGCGCCTCCCACTAGCGGGGCATTACATAGGACCAGATTCTCTTCGCGTACGGGGCTCATCGATTTCCTCCTCGGAGCTTCGGGGCTTCCGATTCTAGCGAGCCCAACCCACCCCGGCGCAACCCTTGGCGAGCCGGGTTAGCCTCTCCTAATGACGAATCGACTCGATCGACGCGATTTCCTGGCCCGATCCGCACGTATCCTCGGCGCCGGCACCGTGATTGGCACTAGCGGCTTCGCGCTCGCCGGCTGCGGCCGCCCCGACCCCGCCCGCTACAACGATGCGGACAGGGCTCTCCTGGCAGGACACGCAGGACTGGAACGCGAGAGATCTGGTCAGGGGCCCTTCGGCCGTCACGTCTATCACGGCTACCGCGGCCTCGCCGAACTTCCGTGGTTCGAGCTCGACGCACAGGGCATCCTTAAATTGGTCGATGACAGCGTTCCAGACTCGATCGACTTTCATGCGCATCTTGGTATGTCTTTGCTCTTCGAACCCAACCTCGACCTCACGGCACCCACCGATCGCGTCCGTCACCTGCTCGATTGCGACGGCGAAGAGCCCGGCTGCGAATTAGATCTCGATCTTTACATCAATGGAAATTTCACCGAAGAGAATCTCGACGAGTTGCCGCATACGACATTGACGCAGGGTCTTTGGGGAAACGACATTGTTCGCACGCATACGATTCCGAACTTGCTCGCCGAGATGGATGCTATGCGGGTCACCCAATCCGTTTTACTCCCGATCGTTTTCGATTTGCCCTTTGGCGACAAACTCGAACAAAATTGGCTGGAGGGCGTCGCCGCATCGGGCTCGGGCGACCGCTTCATTGTGGGAACATCGGCGCACCCCGAAGAAGGCGACCCCATCAAACGACTTGAGGCGGCGGCGGCACGCGGAGCGCGGATCGTGAAGATGCATCCGACCGTTCAGGGTTTCTATCCCGATGACCCTAAGGCGATGGAAGTCTACGAAGCGGCGGAGCGGCTCGGGCTCACGATTTTCTTTCACGGGGGTCGCGCAGGGATCGAGCCCGAAGGGCGTCAGCGCTATGCCATGCCTCGACATTACGAAGCGGCCTTCTCGACTTTCAAGAATCTTCGCTTTGTGATCGGTCACGGCGGCGCGAGAGACGGCGAAGCCATGCTCGACCTCGCCGTCAAACACGAGAACGCTTGGCTCGGCGTTCACGGCCAGGGCATCACTCATCTCGACAAAATGATTCGGCGCACCGGCGGCGAAGGCCTGCTCTTTGGGACCGATTGGCCTTTCTACCATTTGGCCGCGACACTTGCGAAGGTCCTGATCGTGACCGACGGCCCCGACCGCGCCGAGATCCGCCATGCGATCTTGCGGGGCAACGCGGAACGCCTGCTCGGCTGATTCACCCATTCGCTTATATTCGAAACAGATCTCATGGAGAACTCGATTGACCGAATCCGAAACCAAGTCCGTGCCCATCGAAGGCCACTGCGATCCCCGCTTCGCTCGCGTTCGTGAGATCTTCGAGACGCAGGTCGCAAAGAACGAAGTGGGCGCGGCGATCGCCTTTACCCTGAATGGCGAGTCCGTCGTCGACCTTTGGGGAGGCTATGCCACGAAGGACTGCGCTCAGCCTTGGGAACGCGACACGATCGTAAACACCTACTCGACAACCAAGGGCATGACCGCTTTAGTCGCCCATCGTCTCGTCGAGCAGGGCCTGATCGACCTCGATGCGCCGGTGGCCCAGTATTGGCCGGAATTCGCCGCTGCCGGAAAACAAGACGTCCCGGTCCGCTGGCTGCTCAGTCATCAAGTAGGACTTCCTGCCATCCGCGAAACGCTGCCCCCGGAAACACTTTATGACTGGGATGCTATGTGCGTGGCGCTTGCGGCGACCGAGCCCTGGTGGACGCCCGGCGAAAAGCATGGCTATCACCCTGTGACCTATGGGTTCCTCGTGGGCGAAGTCATTCGTCGGGCTTCGGGCAAGACCGTCGGTCAGCTCTTCCGTGAAGATGTCGCCGAGCCTCTTGGTGCCGATTTTCATATAGGCCTCCCCGAAAGCGAACATGGCCGGGTCTCCGACATGATCGGCAGCCTCGCCCCGCCTAAAACGACGGCAAAAACCGAGAGCGGGAAGCCGGCACTCAAGATCAAGGGCCCCCTCGCAGAGTTTATGAATGACATGGCGGACCCGACGACCATGGTCGGCGCAGCGTTCAATAATCCGCGCATTCGGTCCGGTGCACATAACACTCCAGAATGGCGGAAGGCCGAGATCCCGGCTGCGAATGGCCACGGCAATGCCCGCGCCCTCGCCCGCATCTACGGCGCCCTCGCCTGCGGCGGAGAAGTCGACGGCGTGCGTTTGCTCGAGCCGGAATCCATTCGACAGGCGCGAACGGAACAAGTCAAAGGGCCTGATGCGACGCTGGCATCGATGCCCATGCGATACGGGCTCGGATACATGCTCCGAACCGACTTCATGCCGCTCTCGCCGAATCCGAATTCTTTTGGACATCCGGGCGCTGGCGGCTCGATCGGTATGGCCGACCCCGATAGCGGTGTCGGCTTCGGCTTCGTCATGAACAAAATGGGGATGGGCTTGGTCGGGGGGCCGACCGGTTTCTCGGTTCTCAAGGCCTTCTTCGAGGCGCTCTAGCTGCGCGAACCATCTGCATAACACCACAGGACCAGGAGATCGCAGCATGGCGAAGAATACCCCCTTGGATCGGCTCGCGAGCGGCGCAGCCTGGGATGACTTCTGCGATCGCCTCAAGGAGGCGGGGCAAACGATTCGTGACAAGAGCCCCGACGACGACTTCGATCGCGCCGAGGGTTATCGCCATCTCGCGCGCCTCACCCAGAACTTCCTCCGGTCCAGTCTCGAAGAATCAGACCCGGCTAAAGCGATTTTATCGACGGCGAGCAATAAAATCGGACTCGACAATCCCGACTATGTCTATGCCGGTGCGCGCCTCTCTCCCGATTTTACCTATCGCCTAACAGGCACTTTGAACGACGTGGCCATGCTGGGAATCGGGCTCTTCTCGGGTGCGCTCGGAACGCCAACGGGCTTGATTCGGGACGCCTACATCACCACGAACGAACTTGAATTCGAGAACGACCGCTTCGAGCTGATCATCAGCCGAGAAGAACAGCCGGGCAATTGGCTGCCCATGGGCGAGGAAACGAACTCGCTCAATATTCGCCAGACCGTCTTGCGACGCCGCGAACAAGAGTCGGCGAGTCTCGACCTCGTACGCATCGATGACGGAGCCCTCCCCGCTCCTCTTGACCCCATTCGCTTTGTCCAAACTCTCGATCGCGTGGGCGGCATGGTCGGCGGGATTCTTCATCAATTTCAGGCTTGGTCGGATTCGTTTCAAGAGCATCCATTTGAAATTAGAGAGATCGATCCGAAGTTTCTCGCGGTGGCCCAGGGTGATCCGAACACGACCTATCACTACAGCTACTGGGAACTGGGGGAGGACGAGATCTATACCGTTGTGCTTCGGCCTCCGAAGACGTTCGACTATTGGAACCTTCAAATCGGCAATCATTGGCTCGAGTCCTTCGACTACCTCTACTACGACACGCACGTGAATCATGAGACTGCGAGTCGCGAAGACGACGGAAGCGTTCGGATTCACATCTCGGCCAAAGATCCCGGCAAGGCGAATTGGCTCGACACCGCAGGCCATACTCGCGGCGCCCTCGCACTCAGGTGGGTCGGCGCTGATGCGCCTCCGCCGACTCCCGAGACTTCCGTCCGCAAGGTGTAGGCGGGGGGTTAGACAAGACATAAGCAGGGTGTAGACGAGGTGTGGGCCCCGGATCCATCGGTAGGCTCGCCGTCCCAGGTTGCTAGTGTCGAGGGATGGCTGATTACGCATTCGACAAAGACTTCATCCCCTTCCTCTCTGAACTCCCGACCGTCGGCGACTACTCGACGGCGGAAAAGATTCAGGCGCTCCGCGGCGAGCGCGACGATGTATTTGAGCCGATCCCGCTCCGCGAAGGCGTTGAGCAAGAGGACCGCCGAATTGCGGGACTCCACGGCGCACCCGATGTACCGATCCGTATCTATCGCCCTGCCGCGAGTGAAGGCGATTCCGGCAAAGCTCCCCTCGCCGGTTTCTTGGAAATCCATGGCGGTGGTTTCATGTTCGGCAACATCGAGATGATGGATGGCTGGTGCCAAATGATCGCCGCCGAAGTCGGCGTGGTCGTCGTCTCCGTAGGCTACCGACTCGCACCCGAGGATCCTTTCCCGGCGGGCCTCGAGGACAGTTATGCCGCGCTCTGCTGGTTGCATGAGCACGCGGAGGAACTCGGAGTCGATCGCGAGCGAATCGCGATCGGCGGTCAAAGCGCTGGCGGCGGCATCGCCGCGGGGCTCGCGCTGTACACGCGCGACCAGACCAAGGGCCAAACCGACGGGCCCAAGATCTGTTATCAGCTCCTCGAAATCCCCGAAATCGACGACCGGCTCGACACCCCGTCCATGCTCGCCTTCCAGGACACGCCCTTTTGGAATCGGCCTAACGCGGTCTTTAGTTGGCAACACTACCTAGGGCCCAATCATGAGGGCGACCCTTCGATCTATGCCGCACCTTCTCGTGCTTCGGCGAAGGAGCTCATTGGCCTGCCTCCGGCGTATGTCTCGACCATGGAATTTGACCCGCTCCGAGACGAAGGCATCCGTTATGCGGCCTTGATGCTCGAAGCTGGTATCTCCGTCGAATTGCATAGCTACGCGGGAACCTTCCACGGCTCGGCTTTCTTGCCGCAGGCCGAACCGACCCGACGAAACAACCAAGAGATCGTGACGATCTTGCGTCGTCGATTGAATCCCTAGCTCGAACGCCGCGCTTCGAGCGCGCTCGACGCCCCCCCCGAAAATCCTAAAAAGGAAAGCGCGATCTCATGAGCGAAGACAAGAAGTGGGACCCCTCTCAAGACTCAATGATGCAGACGATGGGCTATGTCCGCATGATTGAGCTCGATCAAGCTGTAGGACGCGCAGTCGTCGAATTCGAAGCGAAGGTCAATCAATGCCACTCGGGCAATGTCGTACAAGGCGGCTTCGTGACCGGCTGGATCGACAACGCCATGGCCACCGCCGCGATGGCGCAGGCGAACTTCGAAAAGGTCGCCATGTCCCTTGAGGTAAAGATCTCATTCTTCCGCGCAGCTAATCCGGGGCCAGTGATTGCGGAGGGTTGGGTTGAAAGGGCCGGCGGCCGGATAACCTTTGCGGAGGGTCTCCTCCGTACCCCGGACGGCGAGATCATCGCCAAGGGCACATCGACTCTCTCCATGAAGCCGATCAAGCGTTAGTTCTCTCCGGCGACCCACAGACGGCGCGGTTCCTGTCACAACATGTCCGTGCATGTCGAGCAGTCCGGGAAGGAGCGTCGCCCCCTCGCCCTGTATCACAGGTGCGCTGATCGCTCGAAGCGATCCGGCGGGAGAGATCGTCTCGATCACGCCACCCCGCACGCGAACATCAACGGGATCCCCGAGCGTGCCACTCGCCACGTCGAGCACCCGAACATCGCGCACTAACAACTTGCTAGGCAGCTCATCAGGGAACGCGGCGAGCCGATAGGCTGCTTGGCCTTCGCGAAAGAGACAATCCGATAAAGGCCCGAAAACGAGTACTCGGTATCCGTTTCGACTCAGATCTCGCCCGTCAGGAATTGCATCAGCAATTCGTTCGTGCGCTCCGGTGCTTCTTCAGGAATAAAATGCCCACACTGCGCGCCGCGCGCCCGCAGGTCCGGGAAGTGATGCGGGAACGAATCCGCATAGGCATTTCCGCTCGGCACATAATCATCCGGCGGCAGCTGTCCATCCACAAACGCCTGCGGCATCAGGAACGGACTGAATAGATACATAGTCGGCTTCTCGAATTTGAGATGCCAATCCTCCGGCGCGAAGACCATGAAATTGTCGTTCCATTCCGGATGCGAAAAGATCAAGCCTTCGTGATGCCACATGGAAGCGATCTGCTGATTCGATCGAAAATCGAAGCGCACGCCGCCCGGGGCTGACGTATCCGGCGTCGCGACGTGGAATGGCAGGCAGTGTCGGTAGTACTCGATCGCGTGGAACCACGAGCCAGGATCCGAAAATGCATCTTCGTAATGCTTAACATCCGCCGCGTCCCAAAACTGTGTCGGGTCCCAATCCGCAAGCGCGGCACTCCCTTCGGAACCTTCAACCGGGGCCCACGGCGATTCAGGCGGACCACCGTAGGGCGTCTCCTCTCCGCCGAGCGTCGAGCGAATAAAGTCTCGATGGTGCTTCTTGAAGAAGTCTTCCGCGTCGGGTTCGCATTTGAACCAGTAACCGTGGATGCCCCAGGTGATCCAAACCGAAACGAGGGTGTCGATCAAACCCAGACGGCTGAAACGGTCTGGATACTTGAGCGCAGCGGCGGACGCGATGATGCCGCCCCAATCGTGGCCAACGATCCGCGCGCTTTCGATGTCCAGCGCATCCATTAGGTCGATGATGTCCCGCGCAAGAATCGAGCGGTCCAGACGCGTGCGAGGTTTATCCGTTCCGCCGTATCCGCGGGTATCCGGGGCGTAGACCTTGAAGCGCTCGCCCAGAACCGGCATCTGGTGGCGCCACATATGCGAAGTCTGCGGATAGCCATGGAGCAGGATCACAGGATCCTCCCCGGGCCTATCTTCTCCTGCTTCAAGGACGTGAAAGTTCAGGCTGCGGCTTTGGACGTTTCGGGATCGGATCGTGTCTTTGGTCATATGCGAAAGCTAACGATTTCCAGGTGGACATCGCTAGACTTAGATTTCTCGCCGAATCGAGGCTAGCCACGCCCCACGTGCAGCGCCCTCAATTCAGCGCCCATTATTTCCCAAAGGAGCCTCGCCATGGCTGAAAACCCGATGACCGAAAAGGAGTTCGCGCGACTCCGTAGCTTCATTAAGCCCTTCTCGGGGCTCAACGCCTTCGTCTACAAGCTGTCCGGCGGACGACTAATGAACACCTTCCAAGGTCGCCCCGTCGTGCTCATCGAAATGACCGGCGCGGCTTCCGGCAAGAAGCGCACGATTCCGCTCATGTACGTCCCGCATAAGGACGGTGTGATCATAGTCGGCTCCCAGGGCGGTGCGCCCAAGTCCCCCGTCTGGGTCAAGAACCTCCAGAAGGATCCGCAGATCATCGCCCAGTACAAAGGCAAGCGAATGAACCTCGTCGCGCGCCAAGTCAGCGACGAAGAGAAGGAAGCGCTCTGGCCGATCTGCGACGAGCACTATCACGAATTCGCAGACTACCGCGCGCGCACGGACCGCAACATCCCGGTCTTCAACTGCCAGCCTGCGTAGGGCGTAAGGGCGTAGTCCAAGCCGCCGCGGTTCCTACTAAGCCAGCGAACCGGGCGAACGAATACAAAAAGGCCGGCCTGCGGATTCACGCAGACCGGCCTTTTGTGTTTTTGATGCTTCGCGCTTCGAGATGCCTTACGTACTGGACGTTAGGCCTATTGCGCCGGCGGGTTTCCGTACTTGCCAAGGTAGTGATAGTCGAACTTCGGATCTTCGGGCTGGCGTTCATTTAGTTCGTAGATCCGCTCGTACTTCGAATCGATGATCTGCCAGCGACCGTCTTCTTTTACGTAGCGATCCCAATAGATCGCAGTCCCGGTCGTGAAGTTATTCGCGCTCATAATCCACATGTTGTCGGTCAGATACCAAACGCCTGTCGCCTCCGTCGCCGAGATCATTTCAATTTCGGGATGATGGCCATTATGGTGACCGACCGAGCGGTTATGAAAGGATGCCTTGATCGAACTCAGGTACTCGTCCTTGCCTTTGAGCTTCCACTCGTAGGTGCCGCCTATGAAGTGAACCGTAACGTCCTGATGAAAGAGATCCTGAAGCTCTTCGAAGTTGCCCGTATCGATGCACCGGAAATACGCGTGCTTCACACGGCGAATCGCTTCCATATCGAGCAACATCTGCACCGCGTCCCGCAGCGCTCCGGGGCTGTCGTCTGCGATTTCGAGGGGCAGGCCGTTAGCGATTCCCATGCCGCTTTTGGTGAGCGTCGGGTTCCCGGATCCGTCTTGAGTCGACATCGTGCGTTCTCCTGTTTTTTGAGCTCTGAATAAGTCTGAACAGCCTAGTCAGAAAACAGAAGCTTCGCCGCCCGCCAATCGACGCCGACGGCTACGGAGACTTTGCGAGCGAGCTAGTTACGGACGCCCGCGACCGGGTAGCTTCCCACGGAAGACCTTGCGGTTTCCCTGAGTGCGCGGCTTCTGATCGTCGCCGGAGCTTCGAGGAGCTCCGCCATCGCCACCACGCGGACCGCTCGGCGAGCCGCCTTCAGCCCGCGGGCCGGTCGGTCGCCCATTAGAACCGCCCGGACCACTCGGCGGTCGCCCGGCACCATCACGAGATCCATTAGGCGGACCGGATGATCGGTCAGGACGCGGTGCGCCTCGGCCGGGCCTAACCGATTGATTCTCTCGGTAGTCGTTTCGCGGAGCGCGGTCCTGCTGACCACCACTGCCGCCATCACGCTTCCAAGAATTGTCATTGCGTGGGCCGCTCGGACCACGGGAATTACTCGGACGTCCAGGGTTTCCACCCTGTCTATGATTCGGAGCCTGCCCCGGCGAATGGCCGGGCCGGCTGCCGGCATGTCCGCCGCCGCCACCTTGCCCACCCTTAAAGAAGGGCTTCGAGGGCGGGTTCGAGGACGGGCCCGCAGACTTCTCATCCGCTCGCTTAATCACGATTCCGGGATCACGCGAATCGGGTCGGCTTGCCTTGGCTTCGAAGGCGGCTGCGACATCGTTCGAGACAGATATGAAGGAAACACGGTCGGAGACTTCGATGGCCCCAACCTGATCACTCTTAATGCCACCGCGTCGACATGCCTGGGACAGAAGTCGTCCCGTCGTTGCGCCACTGCCTTCGCCCCACGTCACAAAGAAGCGCGTATAGGCTTCCTGCGGAGGTCGAATCGGCGGATAGTTTTCGCCACTGCCACCACTACCACCGCGATTTCCGTTCGACGACGCTCGGCCGCCACTTTGGAAGTTGTCGCGGGAGTCGCGCGTCGGACGATGTCCTGGGCGATTACGATCCGGTCGACCGCGGCTGTCGCCTCGGCTCTCGCGATTGTCGCGACCCTGCGGACCACGCTCTTGCGACGGATCAAAGCCCTGTACCTGCATAGGCTTGCATTTGCTGTCTGGCTTAGCGAGGTCGAGCAGAGTGGCGATCACCTGGACCGGATCATGATCCTCGAGCAGTCCCTTCGCGTACATCATCTGCGACTCTTCCGGTGTATGCGAAGCGAGCGTGTCATGAAGCGCCTTGCGCGAGCGCTTGCGCAGCGCCTTCTCCACCTTCTCGGGAGTCGGCACGGGCTGGAAGGACAGATCCACCTTCGCAGAACGAAGCATGCGCTTAACACGGTTCTGATCAGCAGGCGTCACGAAGAGGATGCTGCGTCCGGATAGGCCCGCGCGTCCCGTTCGTCCACTTCTATGGGTATAGGCGTCCGGATCGCGCGGCGGATCAACATGGATCACCGTCGAAATCCCGGGAACGTCAATACCGCGAGCCGCTACTTCAGTCGAAACCAAAATCGGGAGCGTGCCATTTCGGAAGGACGCGAGGGTTCGCGTGCGCTGGGCCTGGGCGAGTTCACCACTGAAGGGTGCTGCACCGAAGCCATCTCGAGCCAGTTTCTCAGCCAAGTCCGTCGCATCGACGCGACGGTTCACGAAGAGCAAGCAGCGCTCGTCGCCAGCAAGAAGAAGAACGTTCACGAGGGCCGCAAACGTCTCATGTCGACGAACGCCGTATCCAATATGCTGAATGTCCGCGTTCGCTTCGCCGAGCCGTGTTCCCTCAATCACCATCGGATTATTCTGGAAGCGGTTCGCGAGTTGCGTCACCGCGCGCGGGAACGTCGCCGAAACCAAATGGCTCTGCCGTTCCGGAGGCATCTCTGCCAGGATCGCGTCGAGTTCGTCCCGGAAGCCCATATCGAGCATCTGGTCCGCTTCGTCGAGCACTACATGCGCAATCTCATCGGCCTTAATGGCGCGATTTTTGAGATGATCAAGAAGTCGGCCAGGCGTTCCAACAACAAGTGCCGGTCCACGCGACAACGCACGACGCTCCATCATCACCGACGTGCCGCCGGTCACAACCTCAACTGTTAGGTCCGCAATGTCCGCGTAGAGCCAAGCGAGTTCTTCACTCACCTGCGCGGCCAATTCACGAGTCGGCACGATCACCAAGCCCGTAGGATGAGCCGCGCCGTCTTTGGGCCGCTTAGAACCGCGATCATTCTTCGGTCCGCGAGGTCCACGCGCGCCCTTCGGGCCCTTCGGAAACTTAGGTGCGGCATATGTCTTGTACCCTTGAGCCACGCCAGGGGCAGCAGCTGCGGGAGTTGCACCAGCGGGGTTCTTCGATTGCGGGATCGCCGGGATATGAATTTCTGGAGTCGATGCGTCCGCGCTCTCCGCACCAGAGACGGCATCCGCCGCGAGGTCCGTGACCGCTTCCGCGCCAGCTGCAGCTTCGGGATCCGTCGTGGTAGGCGCGCCTGGGGCGACAACTACTTCCGCCTCTTCCGGCGGAACCACCATTGCAATTGCTTCGGGCTTCGGCTCGGGCGGGACGTATCCAGCCTGCTTTAAGAAGTGCTCAGCGAGCGCAAGCCCGATCGCTACCGTCTTCCCAGAGCCAGTCTGGGATGAGATGCGCAAGTCACGGCCGTCAGAAGCGGCTGCAACCACTGCCAACTGCACAGGGGTCAGTTCTTCGAAGCCGCGACGTATAAGCGCAGCTGTAATGGGCGCGGGAAGATCCGCGAAGATTTCAGGTTTCATAGCTCGCTTGGGATTTTTTATGGGGGGGGGTAATGAAGGACAGGAAGCCCATCATGAGGCGGCGCACCGTAGCACAGCCCCCCCGACACCATGAGGCGCCAAGAACGCAACTCCGGAGCAGTGGCAGAAAACCACCATTCTCACGGCCGATTCGCGTGTATCCCCCGCGGAACCCTGCTGTGTTCGCCCTCATAACAGCGCCGGCCAATCCAGCCGACGACAGCCTAACTCACACGCCCCTTCCAGGCAGATGGACAGCCTCCAAAAACAGGCCCACCCGAACCCGATCCACATTTCCGATCCGAAGCAATAGGAGCAGTCTCAACCCATACATCGAGTCCGCAGCCCGGATCGCATATCCAAAAATCTCAGGGGCCCAGTACTGTGAACCGAACAGAATCCCTTCCCTGGCGGAGAATCGAGTACATCATTTCCACTCCCCCTCACCTAACAGCAGAGCTACCCAAAACCGCCCACCATCCACAACTCCAAGCTGCCGTGATATTAAATATCACAGCAGCCCCCGGGCAAAGAACCGTTAATTCCAGTTCACACAGCCCGCCCTAGCCACACTGAGAACAGCCTCCTGCAGAACGCCGGCTCATTCAGCTACGATCGTAGTCATGCTTACAAAAGGCCGCAGCAATGAAGCTGCGGGTTGCTAGCTAGTCATGTGGCAGAAAGCGAACGAATGCCGTCGCCCACCGGCGTTCAAGTTCTCACTTAAATCTCCACGCTTTCATTCGCGCGCGTTTCTGTAGTCCGTGCCTGCTTTCCTCCGCATAACAACTCTCTGAATCAGACCAGTTCCTCCCTGGCTGGGACCGAAGTCTGCCGCGAGTGACTTGAGAAACCTTGAAGTATTGACGCTCCCGGCTCTGGCGACGAGGCGTGTTACTCTCGACGAAACCCTTTATCCGGACCGCCTAGGCTATAGGCGCGACCGTTATGCGAAAGACGACTGCGTATGGAAATTCTGATTGGCCAAGGCGTCGAGAATGTTCGATTTGGAATGGTCGAATCTGAGATTCGGCTGGCTCTCGGAGATCCTGATCGAGTCTGGGAGGCCGAGGAAGTTCGCCACCTTGTTTACAATGACGAGTATCTCGACCTCTGGGTGAATCAAGGCGAAGAGAAACGCCTCGAATGGTTTTCTACCACGAATCCCAAATTGACGATTTCGGGCCGCTCGCTTATCGGCGAGCGGGAGTCAGAAACCCTCGACTTCCTCCGAAGAGAGTTAAAATCCGAAAACGTCGATTTTGAAGAGTTCGAGACCTTCAAGTCGGTCACCTTCTCTGACCATTGGCTCGAACTCCACTTCGAATACGATCGTCTTACGACCGTTAATCTTGGAGTGCTTTTTGACGGAGACGACGAACCCGTCTGGCCAACTCCCTAGGACGCCCCCGCCCGCCTAGCAATCTTTGTCAGCTTACAATTTCGGGGGAGGATCCTACAATCCATGATCACAGCCGAACTTTATGAAGTGTTCGATTCAATTGTGTCCGTCATGGATCAGGTCTTCGGATTGTGGCGGACGGCAAGCTTCACGGTCGTTGTCGGGTTCTCGGCAACAGTCGGCTACAGCTGGAGATGCTACCGGGTTCAACCACAGGCCTAGCCCGCCCGACCCGTTATGCCGCATACTATTATGATTCGCGTCACCAACCAATGAAGGCAAAACCAATGCGTTTCAAGCTCACGGATGACCGGCGTGCGTACATGATTGCCGCGGTCCAGGCACATTTCAGTGATGAATTCGATGACGATTTCGGAGAGCTAAAGGCTGGCCTGATCCTAGACTTTTTCGTTAAGAACCTCGGGCCACCTCTATACAATCAAGCAATCAGGGATGCGCATGGCTTCATCCAAGAGAAGCTCGTCGACCTGGAGGGTGATTTCTATGAGCCGGAGGAAAGGCGCTAACCCCGCCATATGAACCAGTCTGAACTGTGGCTCGCCTATTCTGCAGACTATCGAAAAGTAGAGCTCCCCGGCTTTGAAATCGCGGTGCTTCCCCATGCCACGCGATACACGCCGACCGCTCAGGATGCCGAGGGGCTGATCGCCTTCGCGAAACTCCCGAGCGATCACGAACAGTCGTGTGTAAATCCGTCGTCCGAAGAAGCGTGCCATCGCCACGACCGAAATGACTTCCTCGGAGAAGCTGAAATCGATGGCTATGGTGGGGTTTCTCCGCATTTCGGCGGTAGGCTTCCACTTCAAGCAGCCCAACTCACGTGGCGGCGAAGGCACTAAGGGAATTCGCATCCATGGCCCTCAAGATCATAGAAGCACATGTGCCCGCTGACCTCGCCGACGAGGCTCGGGACGTCCTAAGCGACCTAGCAGGGCAGATTTGGATCGAGGAAGGCGGTCGATTCGGAAGAGTCGTTCGCGCCGTCGTCGGCTCCGAGCGTTCGGGCTCGGCGCTCGATCTGCTTCATGAAAAGCTCGCCGACCGTGGATCCATCATGGTGCTCGTCGAATCCCTCGATGCTGTTCTCCCAAGGCCGCTTGCGGCTCGGCACCCCAGTCGTCGCGAACGCATTTCAAGCTCCGCCGCTGTGAGTCGCGAAGAGGTTTATGCGGCGATCGCCGACAACGCAAAACTCCATCGCCACTACCTATTTCTCGTCATCCTGGCTTCGATCGTCGCCGGAATTGGACTGACTCACGACAATACCGCGGCCGTGATTGGCGCCATGGTCGTTGCGCCACTCTTAGGTCCGAATATGGCCATTGCCCTCGGCCTCGTATTAGGCGATCTCCCTCTCGTTAAACGCGCGCTCGTTGCCGCAGGTGCGGGCTTCGCTCTCACACTCGTATTCTCCATCGCGCTCGGTGCAATGATCGGCGTCGATCCAACGACGCCGGAACTCGCATCGCGCACAACGGTCGGCATTTGGGATCTCGTCCTTGCCCTCGCGGCGGGCTGCGCCGGAGCGCTCGCATTCACGAGCGGGGCCCCCACCTACCTGACTGGTGTCATGGTCGCCGTCGCACTCCTGCCTCCCACGGTTGCGAGTGGAATGTTGATTTCTGCGGGCGAGTGGAACGGCGCGGGCTCCGCCTTACTGCTCGCCGCGGGGAACATTACGTCCGTCACGCTTGCCGCAATTCTGACCTTCGCGGCGCGTGGGATGCGGCCGCGCAATTGGTGGCTCGAGGAACGCGCCCAGCGATCTGCCCGCGTCGGCATTGCCGTCTTTGTCGCACTGCTAGCCGCGCTGGCCGGAATCATCTTCTTGGCCAGCGGCCGTTAGGCAACCTCGACGACACCTCGCCAGCACCGTAAAACACCGCAGAACATCCCGAAAATGCCTACTACCCGGCGGCGCCAGCCTTGCGCGCTTCCAGCTCTTCCCATCGCTCGGTCAAGCGGAGCGCCTCGGCTTCTGCCGCTTCGAGTTCGCCTCGAAGCGTCGTCACTTCATCTCTCGCGCTTTGATAGAGCGCGGGGTCCGCCAACTTCTCTTGTACCGAGGCGACCTCAAGCTCCGCCGCTTCGATCAAATCCATCATGCCTTCGAGTTCGCGTTTCTCCGTGTGGCTCAACTTCTTAGTCTTCGAGGCGGACGACAAAGCACTCTTCCCGCTTGAGCTCGCGCCGGCGGGTGACGAAGGGGCGTTCAACCCCTTTCGACTCGCATCTTCCCGCGTGCGTGCCGCGCCGCTCGCGCGTTCTCGCGCGACGCGCTCCCGATAGGCTTCAAACCCGCCCGCGTAGTACTCGACCCGGCCCTCACCTTCGAAGGCCAAAATGCCTGTCGTCACCCGATCAAGAAGCCATCGATCATGGCTAACTAGCAAGATGCTCCCACCAAAATCCACCAACATGGATTCGAGCGAGCTCAAGGTCATGACGTCAAGATCATTCGTCGGCTCATCGAGCAGCAGCAGATTGCATTTCTGTGCAAGCAGTCGCGCCAGACAGACTCGCGCCCGTTCTCCACCCGAGAGTTCTGCAACCTGCACTCGTTGCTGCTTTCGATCGAACAGAAAGCGCTCCAGGTAGCTTCCGACCGAGAGTCGCTCTTCCCCGATCGCGATTTCTGTTGCGTCCCCGACCGCCGCCTCGCGGACGGTGTCCTTGGGGTTGAGTTCTCCGCGCGCCTGATCGAGATAGCCGATCTTGGTATTCGAGCCGCGGATGATCGATCCGCCCGTGATTTCGAGTTGATCAAGGATCGCGAGCAAGAGCGTCGTCTTGCCGGATCCGTTGGGCCCGACGATCCCAATGCGATCTCCCGGACGAAGGGCGAGATCGAGTCCCTGAATCAGGCGCTTTCCGTCACGCTCAGCGCAAACACCTGTTAGGTCCAGGATCGTCTTGCCCTGGCGTTCCGACTGAAGCCGGAAGTCAGCTTGCCGCTCGGCGATAGGTGCTGTCTGATCGAGCGCTGTTTCTGCTCGTGAAATTCGTGCCTTCTGCTTTGTGCCGCGTGCCTTCGGTGCACGTCGCAGCCAATCGACTTCCTTGCGCAGGAAGTTCTGCGTATTGCGCCAAGTGCGCTCCTCGTGGGCCATACGATCGGCCTTGCCAATCAGGTAGCGCCCGTAACCACCGTCATAGCTATCAACTCGGCCCTCATGAATTTCAAGCGTCCGTGTAGTCACTGCATCAAGGACACCGCGATCATGGCTAATCAAAAGGATCGCGCCCTCGAAGCGGTCGCGAAGATGTTCTTCGAGCCATTCGATTGTTGATAGATCGAGATGATTCGTAGGTTCGTCGAGAATCGCGAGATCCGGCTGAGCGACAAGGAGCTGCGCAAGCGCGACCCGACGGGCTTCACCACCGGAAAGCGTATCCACAAGCCGGCTCGCGTCGGTGATCCCCAGATTGCCGACCGTCGCTTCGGCCTCGTACTCCCGGTCCCATCCGCCGTGCCGTTCGAGTTCATCGCCAACAGAAGCAAGTTCCGTCGCCAGCCTCGACTGCTCGTCTTCGTCCGTCGTCGCGCCTAATGCCTCTGTTAACGAGTCATAGCGGCGACGCGTCGCACTCCACTCGACCAGACTCTCGAGCACCACTTCACGTACGGTCCGGCCGGGTTCAAAGGTCGGCTCCTGAGCGAGATAAGCGACGGTGGATTCGCGGCGGCGTGAGATGCGGCCCCCATCGAGATCGTCCAGCCCCGCAAGGATCCGACCGAGAGTGCTCTTGCCGGACCCGTTATGTCCGACAAATCCGACTTTTTCGCCGCGGCGAATCGTGAGCGTCACGTCCTCAAGGAGCTTTCGCCCCGCGATGATTTTACTCAGCTGTGCAGCGTCTAAAACAGGCATGTATTCCTAGGGTCACTCACTTAAAACGAATCGGCCCGCGCAGAACCGAGCTCTGCGCGGGCCGAGATTATTGTCTAACGAGACTAGAACTTCGAGAAGAGTTCGTTTCCGAGCTTCTCGAGTCCCTTCTCTACATCGTCCTGCGCAAATCCGGGCGGGCCGAGCACGAAGCGCGACACGCCCACCCGGATTTGCGCGAGATGCGTAAGACCTTCGGGCTGACCGAAGGGACCGACGTTCGCGAACATAAGACCAAATTTCATACAGAGGACTCCTGGGGCGCGGGAGTGAAGAGGCGCGACGATACCCAACTCGAACGCCTCAGGTAGCGCCCCTCGGTCAGAGCTCGTCTCAGCTCTCCCACGTTCCCAGTATCCGCTCGTGCTACATCGGCGGCGGCGAGCCGCGCCCATTCATCTAAAACCGAACGTGGAAGGATATCGACGCTCACCGAATTCACGAGCGCCAGAAAAGACTCACCTCCGGATCATCGCTCTGGCGCGGAAGGGCTCGCGGCTTCCCCTGGCAGTTCGTCCTCTTGCAGCCGCTTCACCTCGCGGCGATGGATCCTCGTCAGAAGGCTGAGACGGCTGATCGTCACCTGCTTGCCCGAAAGCCCGAAATCCCCGCTGGCGACATCGATGTACAGAGTCTTCAGGAGCTTGGACGGCAGCGGGTACTGAATCTGCTGACTCACTAACAGACTCACTAGCGGCCGAAGCATGCGTCGCAGCATGGCGATCACGACGCTTGGCGTATCGGGTGCCGGCTGATCGCTACTGGTTCGTCGACTCTTTCCGGCGTAAAGCTAATCGAGAACCCTACGCCCCAATCGGGTGCGCCACTCGAAAGGCCAGCAACTGCACAGGGTCCAAACGCCCAAAGCTCGCGAAGGGCGTAACCGAACCCCAATCACCGAGATCGATCTCCTCAAAAAGGTCGACCTGCATTGCGAATCCGAAATCGCCGGTTCCGAGATCTTCATTAGTACGGGTCGGCCATAAAACCTGCACGCCTAACTCGATCGGGGGCAGCGCATCGATCTCGGGATTAACGAAATAGCGGCCCGTCGTCACGACGTCCCCAAGGCCGCCGTTATGATCAGATTCTAAAGACGGGCCACCGCCGCCACGCCGGCGGGCAATGCTCGCGCTGCGACGCCGTCGCTATAGAGCAGTCGTGCAGAGAGACCGAATCGCCAATAACCGTAGTCCGCGGTCACTCCGAGCGGCATGTCGAAGAGCATCGACTCGCGCTGAAGACCGCAGTCGCCGCGGCGGTCGTCGAAGCCCGTGCTGTACTGCAGGATGAGCGAGCCAGGCAGACAAGGGGGGCGGAACGCACAAACGGAACTCCATACCATTTTAAGCCGTCCCTTCTTTTGTATTGCACCGGAGCTGGAAAACTCGTTTCGTTGGTACGCAAGTACCTGTATCTATTGAAAAAAATTTGCATCCCGGAGCATCTGACGCTCGACTCAGCGGATGCATTTGTCCGCCTCGCGAGCTCCGGCGGCCCCGACCCCTCTCCTGAAAAATGCTGTGCGAGATCATGATCCGGGCGGGACCGAGCGGCTATGTTCGGTCACAGTTTCACGCCCCGTCATTCTTCCCAAGCCCGTGGCTCCGCATGTTAAAAGCATGCGCGGCCTCATTTGGAGCCCGCTCAATCATGTCCGCCGATTCCACGCCCACCGATGCCCTGCCCTCCAACCCTCGAAGCGCCGACTCAATTGAGTCCTGGTGGGGCGAATACGATGTCGTGGTTGTCGGCTTCGGTGTCGCGGGCGGTGCCGCCGCGATCGAAGCGCAGCGCGCCGGCGCCGCGACCCTCATCCTCGAACGCGCGACACGCGGCGGCGGAGCGACGGCGCTCTCCGAAGGCACGATCTATTTCGGGGGCGGCACGCGCGTCCAGAAGGCGGCGGGCTTCGATGACTCTCTCGAGAATATGCTCGCGCACGTGAAGGGCGCGGCGGGGCCGACGGCAGATCCCGAAAAGGTCCAGCTCTACTGCGAAAATAGCCTCAACCATTTCGAGTTCTTTGAGAGCTGCGGCGTCGAATTCAAAGACACCTACTACGACCACAAGGTGATCTTCCCGCCGACCGACGATTGCCTGATCTACTCGGGCAACGAGCAAGCGCATCCCTTCTCGGAAGAAGCGACACCCATCCCACGCGGACACAAACCCAAAAAGGAAGGCAGCGCCGGCGGCTATATTATCGAGCAGATGATCCAGACCTTCGAAGCCGAAGGCGGCACGATTCAAAACGAATCTCGCGTCCAAACCCTCATCCAAGACGAAACCGGCCGCGTAGTTGGCGTCCTCGTACTCATCGAAGGCGAAGCGCGTGCGATCCGCGCGAATCGCGGCGTCATCCTCACAACCGGCGGCTTCATCATGAACCGGGACATGGTCGAGCGCTTCGCGCCCGACCTAGCAAAGTGCCGCTTCCCAATCGGCAGCGAAGGTTGTGACGGGAGCGGAATCCGAATGGGTATGGGCGTTGGCGGAAACGCCGTCAACATGAACGAAGGGCTCATGACCACGCCCTTCTTCCCCCCTGCCAGTCATATCAAGGGCTTGCTCGTCAGCACCCACGGACAGCGCTTCATCAACGAAGATTGCTATCACGGCAGGGTCACCGACGCGATCATGAAGAAGGCAGACGGCAAGGCCTACCTGATCGTCGATGATGCGCTCTACGACGAGGAGGGCATGCTCGCGCGTTACAAGATGGCCGCGGTTGAAGAGACGATCGAAGAACTCGAAGCATCGCTCGGCATTCCAGAGAGCCACCTCGTTCATACCTTCGAAGCCTATAACCGATCGGCCGAAAAGGGCGAAGATCCCGTCTTCAACAAAGCGAGCAAATACGTAACGCCCCTTAACAACCCACCCTTCGCCGCTCTCGATCTCGCCGTCGACGAAAGCATCTGGGCCGTATTCACGTTAGGCGGCCTTGAAACGAAGGCGAGCGGAGAAGTGCTCAGCGTAGATGGTGAAATCGTCGGTGGCCTCTACGCCGCAGGCCGCGCATCCGCAGGCCTCACGCGCTCTGGCAGTCACTACGCGAGCGGCATGTCCATCGGCGGGAGCAGCTTCTTTGGCCGAATGGCCGGGCAGAACGCGGCGAAATCGGCCTAGGACGGCGCAGGGCCGCCGCAGGGCGCCTCCACAATAACGCTTCTGCTCAGCCAGCCTTGCCCGGCGTAAACGCGCAGGGCATGCGCTTGATGCCGTGAATGAAGTTGGACTCAAGCCGCTCGGGTGCACCCGTGATTTCAAGATCGGGCATTCGTCGCAAGAGCCGCTCGAACATCACCTTGATCTCGCGACGGGCCAGGTTGGCGCCAAGACAGAAATGCGGCCCCGGGCCGCCGAAGCCAACGTGCTCATTCGGCGTTCGCAGCACATCGAACTGATGCGGGTTTTCGAAAACCGCTTCATCTCGGTTGGCCGAGTTGTACCAGAGGATCGTCTTGTCCCCGGCCTTCATCTGTTGGCCGCCTAGCACCGTGTCTTCCGTACAGGTTCGTCGCATAAAGATCACAGGCGAGGCCCAGCGAACGACTTCTTCAACCGCCGTCGGTGCGACACCCTCGAAATCAGCCGCCCACTTTTTACGTTCGTCGGGATTGTCGCAAAGCGCCTTCATGCCGTGGCTGATCGCGTTCCTCGTGGTCTCGTTCCCCGCGACGACGAGCAGGATAAAGAAGGAAGCGAGTTCGCCTCCGCTCATCGCGCCGTCTTCAGGATCCGCATTCAGTAGCTGCGTCGTCAGATCGTTGCCCGGGTTCTTCGCGCGATCCGCTGCAATCTCATTCATGAGCGCAGCGAGTTCGCCACCCGCACCAAGAGCCGCCGGAATCATCTGCGCCGGATCCGAGACGAGATCGGGATCGCCCAGGCCAAGGATGACGTTGGTATTTCGAAAGACCATCTCAGTTTGGCTATCGGGGATCCCCATCATGTCGCAGATGATTTCCAGGGGAAGCGGCGCCGCGATGTCAGTCACGAAGTCGCATTCGCCGCGCTCGATCACACGGTCAATGATTATATCTGCGCGGCGCTCGACGGAGTCTTCCAAACGGCCCAGGGCCTTAGGCGTGAAG
Source organism: Myxococcota bacterium (assembly GCA_041440805.1). GTDB lineage: Bacteria > Myxococcota_A > UBA9160 > UBA9160 > UBA4427 > UBA4427. Next base: position 30,295 of record JASDVF010000081.1, read on the forward strand.
CCTCGGGAGACGATGCGGCGGAGACGACCGTGGCGCGGGTCGTCCATATTGATCATGCCGCCAAAGAACTCCGAAAATTCCGGGGGCAGATCCGCGATCGACGTCGCGCCTCGCGCCGACGAATGAATCGCCGGATTTCGACTCGCCTCAAGCACGTCTGCGTGGCGCGTGAGCGACCAATACCCGGGTCCTGTCGGAATCGGAGAATTAGGCATCATCTCCTCTTCCTCATCCCAATGAACGGGACACTCCTCGCGCAGCGTCGCGAAAGCGCCTTCGCGCTCCTCGATCGGCCGCATCCAGAAGTCACGGGGGGAGAGCTTGATTTGATCAACGGACAAAACGCGGCGAATTTCCATGGCGGTCGAACGTAAGTCAGGCTCCCGTCTCGTCAAGGACGCAGATCGACTCAACCACGGACCGCCGGTCCAGCTAGACTGCCGCCTGCCTTTCAAAGGGCTCGCGAAAATTGCCGCGACCGCCTCATACGCCGCCCAGGAGAAGATCGAAATGCATGAATGGAGCGAATCCCAACTGATGATCCGGGACGCCGTCCGGACCTTCGTCGAAAACGAAATCGCCCCGCATGTCGAAGAGCTCGAACACGGCGATATGCCGCCCTACGACCTCCTGCGCAAGATGTACAAGACCTTCGGCATGGACGAGATGGCACGTGCCCGCTTCGCCAAGACGATCGAAGCGGAGAAGCGCGGCGAAAAGCCGACGAAGGGCTCCGGCAAGTCCCTCGACCCCGAAGCCAAAGCCGATCAGACCGCCGCCACTCTCATCCCGATCATCGAACTCTGCCGCTACTGCCCCGGCATGGTTACGGCCCTCGGCGTCAGTACGGGCTTAACAGCGGGCGCGATCAACTCGAAGGGGACGATCGAGCAAAAGGAGCGCTGGGCCCTCGACATCATGACCCTCGACAAGATCGGCGCCTGGGCGATCACCGAGCCCGGATCCGGATCCGACGCCTTCGGTGGAATGCGCGCTTCTGCGCGACGCGAGGGCGACGAGTTCGTCCTGAACGGCTCGAAGACCTTCATCACGAACGGCCCCTTCGCCGACACCACTGTCTTCATCTGCAAGCTTGAAGAAGACGGCGTCGACACGCGCGACCGCAAGATTCTCAACTTCGTGCTCGACCGCGGCATGCCTGGCTTCGAGCAGACGAAGCCGCTCCGTAAGATGGGGATGCATTCGTCTCCGACGGGCGAGCTCTTCTTACAGGATGTTCGGGTTGGGATGGACCACCTGCTAGGCGGGGAAGCCACACTCACCCGTGGTGGCGGCGGGCGCGAAGGCGCCAAGGGCACGTTCCAGACGGAGCGATCCGGTGTTGCCGCGATGGCGCTTGGGATGGTCGATCGATGCCTCGAGCTTTCCGTGAAATACGCACGCGAGCGCGTTCAATTCGGGCGACCCATTGGCGAGTACCAGCTCATCCAAGACAAGCTCGCGCGCATGGAAGTCGCGCGCATGAATCTGCAGAACCTGGTTTTCAGAACGATCGAGCTCACCGCGCACGGAAAGACGATGACCTTTGCCGAGGCTTCGGCCATGAAGCTTTACGCGGCGCGCGCTGCTGTCGAAGTGGCCATGGAGGCGGTGCAGGTCTACGGCGGAAACGGCTACATGTCCGAATACGTCGTCGAGCAATTCGCACGAGACTCGAAGGTCCTACAAATCTACGCCGGCACCGACGAGATGCAGATCCGTGCGATCGCGAAGGATTTACTTTCGCGAGGCTGAGGCACAGCTCGCGGTTCAGTCTTCGCGCTCATTCGGCATCCTTGGCCTTCCTTGAACTAAAGACTCGCTCTGTTCATGGGCTCTTAGTGGAACCCACCTGATCGACGCGCAACCTACCCGACCCCGTAGAGGGTTACACTCGGAGACCACGTTTGGAAATCGGCTGGATCGACATCGCGCTTGGCGGCGCGATGTTCGTCATGATGTTTGCGATGGGACTCAGTCTCTCCACAGGGGACTTCGATCGAATCCGCTCGAATCCCCGAACCACGATCGTCGGGACGGCTGTCCAGCTCGTCATTATGCCCGTAGTGGGCATGGTTCTCGCTGCGATTCTCGAATTGCCTCCGCTGCTAAGTACGGGGTTAGTCATCGTCGCCGCATGCCCGGGTGGCCTCTTCTCAAACATGTACATTCATTTCGCCGGCGGAAACACGGCGCTCTCCATCACCCTCACCGCGACCGCCACCATGGCCACGCTCTTCACCCTGCCCCTGTGGGTGCAGTACGCACTGATGACTTTTTCGCCCGGCGGTGTCACAACCGTTGAGATGCCCGTTCTCGACACTGCGCTTCGCCTCAGCATGCTGACGATCTTCCCCGTCGGCGTCGGCATGTTCGCGCGAAGTCGATTCCCCGCGCTCACGCGCTTTGAACGAGGGCTCTCTGCCTCCGCGGCGATCGTGATCGTGGCCGGCGCAGTCACCCAGGGTGCCTCTCGGCCCGACATCCCCCTAGAAGTATTTTTGGAAGCAGCGGGAGCCGCTGCCTGGTTCGCCCTCGCCGCGATCGTGGTGGGCATCGCCGTTCCGGCCCTCTTTCGCATCCCCGCCCGGGATACCGTCACAATCGCCGTAGAGATGATTGTAAAGAACACGATGCTCGGGATCGTGTTAGTCAGCCAAGCCATGGACTTCGAAGCGCTGATCCCGATCTTCGCCTTCGCCCTGTTCCAAACGCCCGGCGGCCTCTTCTTACTCATCACCTGGCGCAAGCTCAAGAAGGCCGGCTACTTCAAAGAGGATCCGTCCGAAGGCGACGAAGAAGTCGCGTAGCAATTTGGGTTAGGCCCCGCTTCGAAACACTCAGAAATGCCGGATGATCTCTTCGGCGTAGGCTTCCATGGATCGCTTCTTCTGATCGATCGTCGACGGGCCGTCGAACTCGAACCAGAACGGCAAATGGATTCCGGACGTCATTCCTTCGTCTTCCATTCGGCGAAAGAGATCCACCTCCGCATCCGCGTAAAGCCCGATCAAGGTCTCGAAGGGACGGTCACCCCGCCCGGCTTCTTTACGCAACGTGCGGAGCGTCTCCATAACCGCCGGGACTTCAGCTGGCGTATTGCCTGCGCCAATCCAGCCGTCCCCAACCCGCGCCGCGCGGCGCAGCGCCACTTTCGCCGTACCTCCGAAATAGAGCGGCACCGGATGGCTCGGCTTCGGACTCACGACAATCGGATCCCAGTCAAAAAACTCGCCGCGGGCTTCGTAGTAGTCCCCCGTCCAAAGCCCCTGCATCACGTCGATCATCTCGTCCATGCGCCGACCCCGCGACTTAAAATCGACCCCGTAGAGGTCGAATTCCTCTCGCATCCAGCCCGCTCCGACGCCTAGCGCGAAGCGCCCTTTCGAAAGCGTCGCGAGGGTCGCAGCTTGCTTGGCGACCTCGATCGGGTTTCGGAGCGGCAACACATACACGCCGCAGACATAACGCAAACGCTCGGTGACGGAGGTGATCGCCGCAGCGCTGGTCCACATGTCGGGGTATTCACTGTCGGCGGTCTGTGGCGGATAGCCGGATTCCGAATACGGATAGTCTGGCCGCATCGTCTTCGGATAAAGAGCGTGGTCCGCTCCAATCACACCCTCATACCCGAGGCTTTCAGCGAAGCGAGCGATATCGCAGAGCTGATCCGTCTCAGCCCAAGTGATCGATTGCCAAAATTTCATATCGCGGGCGCACCTCAATACGGTTCCGCGAAGGTCCGACGACGCCACGAATTCGCAGCGAGGACGGACTCAAGAATCAGTGTGGGCGGGGTTTGCCATCGCCCGGGCGCAGACCGTTCGTCGAAAGTGCAGTCTGCAGCTCCTCGTGGCAACCCTGACAGAGCGCATGGCTCGTCGGTACGATCCCAAGTCCCACGCCTATTCGAAGCACAGCTCCACACCAAGCACAAATCTTGCTCATGTCTTCCTCCCATTTAGATCGCCCCTCGCAGAAGGAGATCGTCGTCATCGGTTACCCCACCGATTTTGGACACGCACTCCCCGGAAACGAAGCGCGCGCCCGGGGAGACAACACACCTCCTTAATGTCACGACGACGCGCGATTTTGTCTATCCGGTTTTTCCCCTATCAGGCGGATTGAAAACGACGGGTTGCGAAAGCCACACTGATTTGAAGTCGCGGTCGCAAAACGCGACACTCGGGCCGCGCGCTCGACATCACCATACCCGGGGCGCACACGACCCGTGCCCTAAGGAGCCGACGAGCAAATGAGCGAGCAAGCATCTCAAAATCCGATCCGTGTCTGCCTCGGATTTCCGCCCTTTCATGCGCAGGCGTACCTCGCCCGCTTAGAAGCCATCGAAGGCGTTGAAGCGACGATTCTTCCAATCGATCCCGGCGTCGACTGGGCTTCCCAGACTGCAGAGCAGCCCTACGCGGAACCGCCGCCCTGGGGCGCCTCCGTAGCCGCGGAACGTGCTGCGGCGCTGGCTGAGTGCGATGTCCTCACGACGCTGCACGCGCCCGACCGACTCTTTGAGCGCGCGCCGAAGCTCAAGTGGCTTCAGGCCTGCGGGGCCGGAGTCGAACAATTCGCCACGGCCGGGATCGACCAGGACCGCGTCATCCTCACGAACTGCACCGGTGTAAGCGCGGGATCCATGTCTGAATGGGTGATAGGACGTCTGCTCCAAGTCTGGAAGCGTTTCCGCGAAGCCGACGCCTATCAACAGGATCACAAATTCGAACGCTCCTACGGCCGCACTTTCGCCGGATCGACCATCGGCATCGTCGGCCTTGGCGGAATCGGCCAAGCCGTCGCCTCCCGCGCACGTGCACTCGGATGCCGCACGCTTGGCCTGAAGCGAAGCGCTAAGCCCGGCGACGTCTCAGAGCATGTCGACGAACTCTTTCCCACGGAAAAGCTTCACGAGCTGCTCGCGCAGTCCGACGCCGTCATCATCTCGGCGCCAGCGACCGCGCAGACGCACCATATGATCGACGCGGCGGCGCTTGCGGCGATGCCTCGGCATGCGGTGCTGGTGAATGTCGCGAGGGGCACTTTGGTCGATGAGGTGGAGCTCGCTCGCGTGATGCGGGATGAACCGCTTGCGGCAGCAGTGCTCGATGTCTTTGATCCTGAACCGCTCGATCCTACGAGCCCGCTCTGGGATCTCCCGAACGTTTATGTCTCGGCGCATTCCTCGGTTTCTGTGGATCGCTATATGGATGATGTTTTCGCGCTCTTCCTCGACAACCTCGAACGCTTCCAAAATGGACGCGCGCTTCGAAACGAGATCAACATGAAGAGCCTCGGTTTCGTAGCGCCCTGAACGCGCGAAATCATGGAAAGCACTCGGCGCGAATCGAAGCCCTCCTTGCTCGAAGCCCCTACAAGCGCGAACCCATAGAACTCGCGGGGCTCAAAAGAAAACAGGCGCCGTACCCGAGGTACGACGCCTGCTAAATTCGATTGAGTGGAGCACCCTATTGGATGTCTGAGCTCCTGAGTAGATCGTCCGGCTAGATCATCGGAAGCAGTACTTCGTTAGGCATCGCCGCCGTGGCCGTCTTCTGGTGCTCACGCGCCAGCGTCTCGTTCACGACCTGCGTCACGTTCGTGCGGCAACCACCGCAGCGCATGCCAGCGCCAGTCGCGCGAGCGACCTCTCGGGGCGACGTGGCGCCTTCCCTTACGAGGTTGCGAATCTGTCGGTCGGTGATTCCACGGCAATGGCAAACGAGCATTCTGAGGATTCCTTTAAAAGGCCCGGGCGGCAATCGAGTCGGGGATCACCGGCTCCGGGGAATCAGAATAATATGGCTATAGAAAATGATAATCAATGTCATTTTCATATTCGGCCGATCTTTTTCTGAGCTTGAGCCGCAGCCACGCCAGGGACCAAATCCCGAAATTCCGCAATGAATCCAGATGCTTGTGAACCCCGGTTGCCCCCAGGGGTTGGTATTCACCCCTACAATCCTCACTCTGCGATGGATAGAATCCGCCCCTACAACAGATCAAATGGAGAACGGGATGACCACAGAGGACCTGGTCGAGATCGAGCGAATCAAGCAGCTGAAGGCTCGCTACTTCATGCTGATGGACCAGAAACGCTGGGATGAGTGGGCCGATGTCTTCTGCGAAGACGTGATCATCGATACGACCGCAGAGGGCTCCCCCCTCATTCATGGCCGCCAAGCTTTCCGCGACTACCTCGCGCCGATCCTCGAGAACGTCACAACCTGTCACCAGGGCCATACGCCGATCATCACCCTGACCTCGGCCACTGACGCCTGTGGCATCTGGGCCATGGAGGACATGCTCTGGTGGCCCAAGGGCTCGCCCATGGAGCATCTCTGGGGACTCGGTTGGTATGACGAGCGATACCGAAAGGATGCCGACGGCGAATGGCGCATCGCCCACCTGATCCTTCGCCGCATCCGGGTCGAGATCGACGGACAGCAGGTGGGTCTCGGCGATCGGCCGGCCAGTGGGGATCGTACGAACGCGCCCAGCTGACTAGGATGTTCTAGAGACGCCGGGCCGCCCCTTCACACAATCGCGTGGGCCGGGCGCGCCTGAAAAGACTTAAAGGAATCAGACCATGCCGAGCCTCGAAGAACTGGTGCAACCCGGACGCGCCGCCATCCTCACTATGGAAATGCAAAGGGCGGTCGTTGGCGACCTGACTTCACTTCGCGCGCTCGCGGACGTGATCGCTGAACAGGGCATCCCCGCGCGGCTCGGTGGCCTCGTCGAGTCCGCTCGTCGCGCCGAAGTCCCGGTGATCCATTGCCGCGCCGCCTTCACGGCGGATCGACGCGGCTCCTACCGCAACGTGCCCATGGTGAATTATCTGCTGAAGAACCCCGAGCATATGATCCTCGGCGAACCCTCGACCGAGGTCATCCCGGAGCTCGGCCCCGAACCAGGCGACCTCGACTGCGTGCGACTTCACGGCATGTCCCCTTTTACGGGTACCGACCTCGATCCCAAGCTCCGGTCCCTCGGCGTGGATACGGTGATCGCGACGGGCGTTTCCCTGAACGTGGGTATTCTCGGGCTGGTCATCGAGGCCATCAACCATGGCTACCATGTCGTCCTCGTGAAGGACTGTGTCGGCGGCTATCCGCCCGAGTACGCCGAGATGGTGTTGGAACACAGTCTTAAACGAATCACGACGCAAACCACAGCCGAGGCGCTTCAAAAAATCTGGAGTTAGTTCTCGGTTCGATTCGACTCACTGGCTGAGTCGGCCAGCCGGGTGCCATTCGACCGCCATTAGGCCTCACGTTCCCTCACCCCGAAAGAGAACCCAATGCCTAGCTCCCCGATCGACTTCCAAGTTAACCGCGACAAGTTTAGCGATGTCCGCTTCGACGCCGGCGCACCGATCGACAACCTCACTGAGGGCCAGGTGCTCTTCAAGATCAATGCTTTCGCTCTGACCTCGAACAACATCTCCTATGCCGCCGCGGGAGACATGCTGAACTACTGGGGCTTCTTCCCTGGGCCGGACCGATGGGGGCGCATCCCGGCTATGGGTTTCGCGGATGTCTTAGCTTCGCGCAATTCTGAAGTCACCGAGGGCGCTCGGGTGTTCGGCTTCTTTCCGATGAGCCGGCATCTAGTGATCGATGCGCAGCCGACCAAATCGGGGATGATCGACGGCGTGGCACACCGCGCAGAACACGCCCCGATCTACCGCACCTATTCCTACACCGATCGCGACGGGCTCTACGATGCGAACCTCGAAGCCCAAATTATGTTGCTTCGAGGGCTCTTCATGACCTCCTTTCTGGTCGACGACCTTTTTGCCGACGAAGACTTCTACGGTGCGGAAGCCTCAATCATCACGAGCGCGTCCAGCAAAACGTCGATCGCTCTGGCCCATCTCGGCGCGGCGCGTGCTCGCGGCCCTGTCATCGGCCTGACGTCGAAGCGCAACCAGGACTTCGTTCGCAAGCTCGGCTGCTACGACGAAGTCGTGCTCTACGACGAACTCGATCGCCTAACGGAACGGGTACCCGCCGCGGGTGCCGTCATGACCGACATGGCCGGCAACGGCGAAGTCGTCGCTGGCGTCCACGAACGCCTGCAGGACAATCTCAAGTACTCGTGCACTGTCGGCGGGACCCATTGGGACTCTCCACCTCGAAAGGCCGATCTCCCCGGCCCGACGCCGGAATTCTTTTTTGCTCCTTCGCGCATCGTGAAGCGGACACAGGATTGGGGCGCAGGCGGACTACAGGAAAAGCTCGGAACGTCCTGGCGGGCCTTCGCTTCGTTCAGCAATCAGTGGATGAACGTCCAACATCACGCGGGCGAAGAAGCACTCGAGCGCGTCTACCAGGAAGTGCTCAGCGGCGCGCTCAACCCGAGCGACGGCCACGTTATTAGCCTCTGGTAACGAAACTATGTAGAGGGTGTTAGCCCGGGCCCGATTGGGACCATGAGGCACCCACAGGAGATCCCATGACCAAAGCACAGGGCATCCACCATATCGCCTTCTCCACAGCCGACATGAAAGGGCAGATCGAGTTCTTCTCCGATGTCCTGGCTATGCCGCTCGTTGCGATCTTTCCGATGCATGGCGTTCCCGGCGGCATCCATGCTTTCCTCGAAGGCAAATACGATTGCCTGATCTCCTTCGTACAGCTTCCCGCAATCGCGGATATCGAGATCGAATACGGCAAGACGCACGCGGGCAATGGCGCTTTGCCTTCGGCGCCGGGCACTATGCAGCATCTCGCGCTTGTCGTAGACAATGACGAAGAGCTCTTGGCGCTTCGTGATCGCATTCGAAGCCGCGGCGTTAACGTGCTTGGCCCGATTGATCATGGCATGTGTCGGTCGATGTACTTTGCGGGCCCCGAAGGCCTAACGCTCGAGGTTGCGACTTCCGACGAAGCGATCGATCCGAAGCATTGGCTTGATCCCAAGGCGGCCGCAGAAGTCGGCATCGATACCGACCTTATGGCGCGCTTCGCTGCGCCGGAATTTTTTGCGCGCCCGAGCGAGGCCGTGCCGCAGCCAGCCTACGACGCTGAAAAGCCGCATATGGTTTATCCCGAGGCGGTCTACCAGCAGCTACTCAAGATGTCTGACGAAGAGGTCTCGGCCGCCACGAGCGTTAGCGAGCCGCCGGTTCCGTAGCCGGCCGATTCCGAGACCGACGGCCCCGGCACACCTATGGCTAGGTTCCCCTTTCATTCCCGATCGATCTCAGACAAAGGATCTTTAATGAACGTCGCCCGCGAGCCTTATGGTGTGTTGCACGCCGACCCCAGCCCGATCAAGGACGTCTACGGGGGCGATGCGGGATTCGTTTTCGTGGAGTGCATGCGCATTCGGCCGGCAGACGTCGAATCGAAGACGGTCATCATCTTCTCTCATCCGATTGGCGGAGGTTCATTTCTCCCCCTCGTGAATACGCTGGCAGCAGACGGTGTCCACGTCATCTACTGCAATCCCCGATACCGCGGGAACGACACAGCGCTCATCATGGAGAAGTGCGTCCTCGATCTCGGCGCGTGTATCAAGGATGCGAAGAAACGCTTCGGCTACGAAAAAGTCTTGCTAGGCGGATGGTCCGGTGGCGGCTCGCTCTCCATGTTCTATCAGGACCAAGCCGAGCAGCCCTCAATTCGCGAGACCCCGGCGGGCGATCCTGCAGATCTCGTCGCAGCGGAACTCGAACCCGCGGACGGCGTGCTCTTGCTTGCAGCGCATCTCTCGCGTTCGGTCACTCTGACGGAATGGATCGATCCGTCGATCAGGGACGAAGCGAAGCCTTTCGACCGGGACCCCGAGCTCAACCTGTACGACAAGACGAACCCGAATCAGCCGGCTTACGACGCAGCCTTCGTGGATACGTACCGAGCGGCACAGATTGCACGAAATCGCCGTATCACGGCATGGGTTAAAGAAACACTCGCGGAGTTGAAAGCGGATCCCGAGGCGGCGCCGGAGCGCGCTTTCTGCGTGCACGGCACGATGGCCGATCCCCGATTCCTCGATGCCAGCCTCGACCCCTCAGACCGCGAAGTGGGGATGTGTTATTTGGGCGACCCGAAGGTCGTGAACGACGGCCCGGTCGGGCTCGCACGATTCGCGACGCTTCGCTCCTGGCTCTCGCAGTGGAGCTATGACGACTCTCGCGCCGATGGCGAGGGCAATGCAAGCCGGATCACTTGCCCCGTGATCGTCGTCAACAACACCGCCGATCTCGCCTGCACCCCAAGCCACGCCCAGCGTCTCTTCGATGCAGTCTCTCACGACGACAAGGAAATCCACCAAATCCAAGGTGCGGACCACTACTACATCCAACATCGGGAGAAGGCAGCGATCGCTGTCTCGCTCATTAAGGATTGGATGACGCGCAAGTCGTTCGCGTAGGGCTTCGCTAGGCAGTACCGTTCTCGAAACGATCTCTCGCCTCGCGGAATTCGCGCATTCCGTGGTACAGCAGAACTGTCGCCATGAGATGAGCCGCCACGGTGATCGACAAGAGAGACCACCGGATCCCGCCGATTCCGTACTCTGCTTCCGAAAACACGAAGTCCGTCATGGCGCCGACGATTAATGGACCGATCGCTAGGCCGAGCAGGTTCACCACGAATAGGTAGACGGACGACATCTGGCCGCGCAAGTTATTCGGCATCATCTCTTGTAGGGCAGCCGGGGCTACACCAAAGGGCATGGCCGCCAGAAACGACGCAGGAGCCGCGAGCACCATCGCCGATACGCCGTCATTCATAAGCGGAAACGCTATTCCGAAAGGAAACCAAAGCCAGGCCGCATAAAAACCGACCCGCACCTTGGCGTCGCGATAACCGCGCTTGCTCATGGCATCCGCCAAGACACCCCCCAGAATCGCGCCGCTCGCCGAACCGACGAAGACAATTAGGCCGTATACGAGGCCGAACTCCGTCGCCTCCCACCCGTGGACTCGCTTAAACATGGAGGGCAACCATGAACCCGTGCCGTAACTCGAGAACGAGAGCAGTGCGAATCCGATATTATGCGTAGCGAGCGCCTTCCAATTGGATCGCGCATAAGCGACGACTTCTCCGAAGGGGAGCTTCGTGCCGCCGCCCGCCTTCTTCGAAGCAATCATCCCGCGGCGTAGCGGTTCGCGAATAGTAAGGAGGACCAGTGGGACGACGAGCAGCCCGGGCGCGCCAATGATCAAGAAGACCTTCTGCCATCCTGGGACCGTTCCAACGAGGGGAATCTGCCAAGGCGCGGTGCCCCGGAGCATGTCGACCGCAGGGCCGCCAATCATGTAGGCCAAGCCGGATCCCAAGTAGATCCCGCTCGAATAAACCGCGATCGCGCGGGCAAGCTTCTTCCCGTCGAAACTATCCGTGATGATCGAGTAGGCCGAGGGCGAGAGCGAAGCTTCGCCAATCCCCACGCCGACTCGAAGCAGAGCCATCTGCCAAAATTGGCGTGCAAAGCCACACCCGAAGGTCATCAAGCTCCAGATAGTCAGTCCAAAGGCAATGATGTGCTTGCGGCTACCGCTGTCCGCGGCGCGTCCGAAAGGAATGCCGAAGATCGTGTAGAAGATCGCGAAGGCGGGGCCCATAAGGAAGGCCGCTTCCCAGTCGCGCTCGATCCCAAGGCCGAGTTTTAAATCGTCCACCATCAGGTTTAGGATCGAGCGATCCAAAAACGAGAAGACATAGACGACTAGCAGCACGCCAACGACGTACCAGGAATAAGCTTCCGAACGAGGCTCGACCTCTGTTTCGGAAGAGGCCGAGCCCGCGGATTCTTGACTCATTCCGCCTCAGGCGATCAGCGAATGATCATCGAAGGGCGCTTCGCCACGACCGATCTTCTCAGCGCGTGTCCGAAGTTGCTCACCCGCTCCCGCAACACCGATCATCGCGACAAACTTGTCCGCCTTCAGATCAACGATCAAAGCCTTCGCCAAGTCATCGAGATCCTGGAAGTGGATCTCCATTCCCGTCGCTTCGGCATGCTTCATGAACTCGCCCATGAGATCTTCGGGCTGTCCCGACGGCTTCTCCCGCGCGAGTTCATCGGGACGATTGCGATCGCAATTCCAGATCCCTGTCTTAAGTACGCCACCAGCGGGATAAAAGATCGTCGCGGAGAGCTGTGGATGCTGCGTGCTGAACTGCGCTGCCAAACATTCCGTGATGATCGAGACACTGGCCTTACTTGAGGCGTAGACGGATTGACCCGCCATCGGCGCGATTCCGCCGTCCCCCGAAGACGTGTTGATCACGTGTCCCTCTTCGCCACTGGCGATCATGCGCGGAACGAAGCTCTGGATGCAGTGGATCACGCCCATCACATTCACGCCTAGCACCCACTTCCAATCATTGACCGTGGTTTCCCAAACATTCACAGAGGGCGCGCCTACCCCGGCGTTGTTGAACAGCAAATGGCACGCGCCGTGTTGCTCGTACACTTGTTGCGCGAGCGCTTCCACCGACTCGGGATCTGAGACGTCCGCGACGATCCCAGAGACTTCGCCGCCAGCCGCCTTGAGTTCAGTGACGGCTGCATCCAGGGCGCCGCGCTCTACGTCGCTCACCACGACCTTCGCGCCCTCGCCTAGAAGCTGCTTCACAATTGCCTTGCCGATATCGCCGGCGCCTCCGGTCACAACTGCAACCTTGCCCTGATAGTTCTGCATATCGATCTCCCTCACTCTTTGAAATTAGTAATCCAAGTCGCGATTTGGACCCTTCCCGGTGGCCCGAAGCGCATGATTCTTCCGCGCGCCTTTCGGCGGGCATTCAGCTGGAAAGCTTTCTCTCTCCGATCGCTGTAAACGCAATCGCCTGCGCCTGGCCTGCATCAAGCGCGTCGGAGATCTCCATACTGTCAGAGCCTGCGCTTAGCTGCGCGAGGGCGGCCTCAAGGTTCTCGGCTTCGATCTCATAGATCGCCAGGTAGCGACCGGGGGCGGATTGCGCCGCATCACCGATCTGCGCAGTCGCGACCTCGAATCGCTGCGCTGCCACGAAGCCTTCGACCTTCAGGACGTCACCAAGATGAACCTCCTCGTACCAGCGGTTGTACTCCGCTTCCTGGCCAGGCTTGGGTTGCGTGAAAACGACCAATCTATGAGTTGCCATGAACGAAGTGCTCCATTTTTCTTCTCACTGTGTTTTTTCAGGCGAACCGAGACCTAATACGTCGGCGTTCGCGGCCGACTCTTGGAATCCGCAGCCTCAAAGTCTAGTCCGGTGTTCCTGAAATTCACCTGCTTGAAAACCCTCAGATTGCTTTCCATTACAACCCAGCAGCGGCGAGGCTTCATCGCACTCTCATGACGCGGCTGCCGACCGGCTGCCGGTCGTTATAGGAAAGTTTCAATGTCGTTGGAAGAACACCTCAAGCGATCCATCGAGCATCCGATAGAGCCTCCCAAAGGAGCCCCCCAACCATGCGACTCATCTCACGAATAATTGTAGGAACGCTGATAGCGTTCACCTGGACGAGTCTCGCTTCGGCCGAGACCACAACCACACAATCCTCTATAGAGCCCGGCGAGTTCGCTCACGCCACTGAGATGCGCCTCGACGACGAGTTTGAAAAGACCGTCTCACGCGCAAGCGAGGTCGTGCTCAGTGGGTTGTCCGGTCCAAGCTCGATGAACTGCAGCCATGCAGTCACCATGACCGAACTCGAGACCTGCGTGGTCACCGCTCAGGGAATGCCTAGATCGGCCGCACCCGCAGCGCTCGCGCAGCATTGATCCGTTCGCTGATCAGCGTTCCCTTGGAATCTTCGAGTAGGGCTCCAAAAGTTTGACTGGTCGGACCACGAAATACTTACCTTCGTGGTCCGTCTGCAAAACCTTTGGCATGATGCGGCGCCGCATAAACGATCCGCGTAGCGGACGCATGGGAGCGCTCACTTGGCCTTCGTCTCTGTTGCCCGCCTGCAAGACATTCCGGAATCGAGCGGCCTTCGGGTCAAGATCGACGAGATTGGAATTGGTCTCTATCGCATAGACGACCAGATCCATGCGATGGAAGACGCGTGCCCCCACGCCGGATTCCCTCTTTCCGAAGGCGAATTCGAGAATTGTGTCATCGTCTGCAAGGCCCATGGATGGCCCTTCGACGTACGCACCGGATTCGACCCCAACCACTCGGATGGCTTTCCAGTTCCCTGCTTCGCCGTAGAACTTCGCGGCGATGATGTCCTCGTCAACATTGAGGACCGGATCAACGACCCGCGACGGAAGCGCGCTGCGTCCAGCGCCCCGTAGACAGCCAAACTAACATGGCCAATGTGTTCGCAGTCGAATAAACGATATTCGCGATCCACATCCCCGACGCACCATATTCGGGTTGGCTCGATAGATAGATCGCGAGGGGCGCTCCCAATCCGAGCGCGAGTGCTAGCGAGATCAGCATGGGTGTGATCATGTCTCCCGCAGCCTGAAGAGCGCGGAACGCCACGAAATAGATCCCCCAGAATCCGAGTATGAACGAAACGTACCGAAGGTATTCGCTCGCGTGAGCCGCAACAGCCGGGTCGTCTGTAAATACTGCAACCGCAGCATCTCGGAAGAAGTAGAGCGCGACAGCCCCAGGACCCAGAATGCATACTTCTACGGCCGCTGAAACGTAAACCGATCGCCATGCGCGATCGACATTTCCGGCTCCTAGGTTCTGGCCGACTAACGTGGCACACGCGTTTGCGATCGGGAACGCGATCATGACGGCGATCATCTCAATGCGTAAGCCGATCGTATAGGCCGCCTGAACGTGGCTCCCAATTCTTCCCGCAAGAAACATGAAGACCATGATCATCGCCGATCGCGCAATCATCTGAAGCGCGGGCTGCCACATCGTCCCACCTATGCGCGCAAGCATTGCCCAGTCCGGACGTAAATGCCGGACGCGCAAATGAACGCGGCTGCGACCGCTAAACAAAACGAAGGTCGCCATCGCAAAAGAGAAGGCGCCCCCGATCGCGGTCCCGTAGGCGATTCCTTCGACACCGAGTGCCGGAAGGCCAAAATGGCCAAAGGCCAAAGCCCACTCGAAGAAGATGGCGACGGGGACCTGTAACAGACCGATCATCATCGGCGTCGTCGCGTCCCCCGAACCAACCAAAATTCCGTTGGCGGCCTGCGCGAAGATGTTGAACGCGAAGAAGAAGAACGTGATCCGCGCGTAGGCCTCGGCCATAGGGACGGCTTCTTCGTTCACGATCAGAGACACGAAGAAATTCGGAAAGAGGCCAACACTCACGATGCCCAGCAGGGCGAGCAGGCTCGTAATCAGGAAGCTTTGGCCGGCTATGTGCTCGGCTTCCTCAAGTGCAGCGCGACCGATCGCGAAGGCGATCATCATCTGAATCGCAACGGAAAGCCCAAAGGCTGAGACCTGGAAGATCTGCCGAAGCGTCTGATTCGTCGCACCGGCTGCGGCGACGGCTTCGCCACCAATCTGCCCGAGAAAGCGCAGATCGAAGAGCTGAAACAGCGCCATCCCAGAAGAAGCCAACACCGCGGGGAGCGCCAGCACGAGGATCGAGATCAACAGGCGGCCCTGCGTATGATCGCGATGCGTGAATTGCTGAGCGAGTGCGCGCAGGCCGCCGCGAGAACGCCCGGGCTTGGGGTCCAAGTCTCTAGGGCTTGAGTCGCTGGCGTCCGTGCTACCGGATTTTTCTGGAACTTCGCTCATTACCCAAAGAAGTTAGTGATGATCATCTCGTCCGGAATCTCGTGTTTGATGTCTTCATGGATCTTGGGAAGCAGCGACCAATGAACGCCCGGGCGCTTGTGATGCGCGGTGTGGTAGCCGAGGTTGCAGGTCAAGAAGTTGTAGACGGGGCTCGTTCGGTTCGTCGAAGCGTCGTAGTGGCTCGTCGGCCAATAGCCTGCGTGATGCTCGTAAGTGGCCCATGACGTGTGCGTCAAAGCGATGAAGCCCGGGATCAAAAATACGAAGAGTGCATTGAGCGGATTCAAGTAGAGGAGCCCAAGCAGGATGCCCCAGACCGGAATTTTCATCAGAACATAGGATCGCCAGAAACGCGGATACTGCTGGCCAACCTTGTAGATATCGAGCTGATGATGGAGCACGAGGTCGATCGTGTACTCGACACGGCCCATCTGCGACCCGTCCTTGCGCGTCCACTTGGACTCGTCCGGCTCCGCATGAGGGCGCTGGTTCAGATAGTTCCTGTGGTGCCCGAGGTTGTGATGGAGCACCCACCCGTACGGACTAATACCGGTCTGCAGCGACAACACGACTTCATAGATTCGGTTCAACACCGCATTGTGGAACGTGTTGAAGTGCTGGTGGTGATGATTGAGGGGCGCGATAAACATGCTCAGAATCGCGAACGGAATGATAAGCGAAGCGGCGACCCAGGTCGGCGCGAGGGCGAAGGCGGCCAAATGGACGCCCAACATCACGCAGGTGTAGGTGACGGGACGCCTGTCGGCCTTGTAGCGAAGGATCGTGCCCTTCAGCGACGAAGTATCCTGCTTAGAACCCGTCCTTGCTCCGGGAGCGTCGGAGGCATTAGGGGCATCGTCGTGGAGGCCCTCGCGGGCATCGATCTCGAGCGCAGCGTTCATATTATTTCGGATCTCTCACGCGCTCAAGGGCCGGACGTGGCGCGTTTTTCGGGGGGTGCCTTTGTACTGCGTCCGGACGTGGGCGCAGGTGTAGCCGAATCACGGGGCCTGGAACACGTTCAGACGGACCACGATGGTAAAAGCGGTGTAAAACTTCGGGCCGACCGCCTAGGGCCGCTTCGTGCTAGAAAGCGCACGTGGCTATCGACTCCAAGATCGTTGCGATCGTCAATATCACCGAAGATTCCTTCTCGGACGGGGGACGTTTCCTCGACCCCGAGGCTGCGATTACCCATGCCCGAGGCCTAGCGGCCGACGGCGCCGCTTGGATCGAACTAGGACCCGCCTCGAGCAATCCCGATGCGGGACTGGTCTCCGCAGAGGAACAAATCCGGCGTCTCACGCCTGTCGTCCTGGCCCTGCAAGAGGGCCCTCTTCCCCTCTCCGTAGATGCGACGAACCCGGAAGTTCTCGCCTGGGCCATCGATGCAAACGTCGGGATGCTGAATGACATTCGAGGCTTCCCAGAACCCGCGACACAGGAGCGCGCCGCAGCTTGCGAGGCCAAGCTAGTCGTCGTCCATTCGCTCCTGGCCGAAGAGCGCGCGACGAGAGACGCGGCAACCCCCGAGCAGGTCCTCTCATCGATCGATCGCTTTTTCGACCAAAGACTCGGCGCGCTCGTACGAGCCGGCGTCCGCGAAGATCGACTCATCGTCGATCCGGGAATGGGATTTTTCCTGGGCAGCGATCCTCAATCTTCCGTCGAGGTCCTTCGCCGCATCCCGGCATTGCGTGAGCGATTCGGCTGCCCCGTTTTCATTTCCGTATCTCGCAAATCATTTCTTCGCGCGATCACGGGAAAGCCTGTTGAGTCGATCGGTGCAGCCACGCTCGCCGCAGAACTCTTTGCGGCGCAAGCGGGCGCGGACTACCTGCGAACCCACGATGTCAGTTCGCTACGAGACGGGCTTGAGATTTCCCGCAGCCTAAACGCAGAACGTTAGGCGCGAGGCGAAGCTTCTAAATCGACTTCGATCCGGGGCCATTCGATCGCTGTGCACGGACAAGTCCGAGGGAAGCACGAGGCGATATAGACCAAGCGGCTAGGATGAAACCAACGAGTGTCATTAGATGCACCCAGCTTCCGGCTGGTCGCATGGCACACGCAATGATCTTTGTCGGATCGAGTCCGTCCATTTGATGTCTACCCACCCTTCATCACGCTTACGGTTGAACGCCTCAAAAGGATACTCAAATCCCCCCCGCCAATCCCGTTAGATGACCGAATTGCATCTCCGATGCACGTTTTCAGAGCCGCGGCCAATCGAAGACCTCTAGGACTCGTTCAGCAAGCGTACGAATATCCTGCCATACCCCCGCCTCTCGCCGAGCACCCTCGGTCCATAGCGCCGCATCCTTTGCGTCGACCATCGACGAAACATGCGTGTCAACAGCCTGTAGAGCGACCAGTTGTTCTTCCGTCGGAAGCGTCTCAAAACCCTCGACGAAGGACGTATAGGCCTCGTCGAATTCGAAGACGAGGTTCTCGGCGAAGCCTGCCGTCGCTGGCCGCCGCCCCGATTCCTCGGTGCTCGGAGGCGCTTCTGCAAGACAAGCCACCGCCCGCCAAAGTCTTGAGTCGTGACCGCTCGGGACGACTTGCACCAGCTTGAGATCGCTCATTAGGCGTCGCCGCGCCCCGCATCCACGCTCCACATACCCGCACCATGGGAGGCGATGAAGAGAAACAGGAAGCAGTAAACTATGGAGAGCTCGCCGCCATTTTGAATCGGCAGCAAGGCTTTCGTGCCATGCGCCAGCCAGTAGGCCGCCGCCATGAGTCCGCTACACAGGAATGCGACAGGACGGACAGCCAATCCGATGATAAGGAGAAGGCCGCCGATCAATTCAATGGGTCCTGCCACGTAGACAATCATGGCAGGCATGTCTTCTGGTGCGCCCGGCGGAAAACCAATCATTTTCTGCGCGCCGTGCCACACGAAGTTGAAGCCTGCCACGATGCGCAGGACTGCGTAGAGTTGTCCGGTCCAGGGCTTCAGGAAATTCATCTCGACGGGTCCTCCTAGGAGCGTCCGGACTTGGGCACTCGCAGCCTAATCGTACCACGCGGGGGAGACGCCCCCTGCGACTTAGAGTAGAGCAAGGCGAGATTCGACGACGCATTTAGCATGCCCCAGGTCGCCTTCCCTCGAATAGCAATATGCGGGCCGCGAATCGCCCGGCCTATGCGGCGCTGTTATTTCAGCTCCGTGATCTCCTCGAGACCCTCGATGCCCAGGTAAGGGTTCGAGGGGTTTCGCCCCGCTGCGATATCCTGCTGACGGACCGCCAGCGCATCCTTCGTCATGGCATGCGTGAAGATCCAAAACTTCTCTTCGCGCATCGCCTCGACTATATCCGCAGCAACCTCGCTGGTCGTGATTCCCATCGCAGTGATCGCCTCGCGAAGCGGAGCCATCGTCGCCGTCTGCGCAGGCGTAGATTCCGCGCCATCGTCGCGATTGCGCTCGGAGTTGAAGATCTGCGTCTTCACTAGGTTGGGACAAAGGCAGTGCACATGAAGATCCGTCCCTTCAAGTTCTCGATAGAGACTCTCCGACAAGCCAACGACGGCATGCTTAGTCGCCGTGTACATTCCGAGAACCGCGCTTGAGACATGCCCTGCCTCCGAGGCGGTATTGATGATGTGTCCCCCGCCCGCGTCTCTCATGACGGGACCAAAGCTAGTTATGCCGTACGCGACGCCGAGCACATTCACATCGACGATCCAACGCCAGTCTTCCGCCGTGGTCTCCAGCATGGGACCCGCCGGCGCAACGCCCGCGTTGTTAAATAGAACGTGCACCGATTCATAATGCGCGAGGGTTTGATCCTTAAGCGCTTCCACCGAATCGGAATCCCGCACATCGCAGATGACGCCAAGTACATCGCCGCCAGCTTCCGACAGCCGTTTCACTTCGCGGTCAAGACTGCCCCGCTCGACATCCGCCATCACGACCTTCATGCCCTCTTCGAGAAAGCGCTCGGTCACGCCGAGACCAATCCCACTCGCCGCCCCAGTTACGACAGCGACCTTGCCCTTGAAGTCCTTCATTTCTGCTCCTTGCCGACGGGCTCGACCCGCTCGCTCTAGGCGTTCCTCGCAAATCGCCTTCGTCTCGATACTAGCTGGCGGCAGCCGCTCCGCGCGGCCGCGCCGGCTGAAACTATGCCGTTGCCATCCGTTTCCAAACTGCATTCTCTGAGAGGGCGGAGCGAATTAGGCGGGCTAGACTTTCAGTATGCCTATTCTTGATCGCTTCCGAATTGATGACAAAGTTGCCCTCGTAACCGGCGCCGGCCGCGGAATCGGGCGCGCGACTGCCCTCGCACTCGCCGAAAACGGGGCGGACATTGCACTCGCCGCACGCAGCGTTGACCAGCTCGAGCTCGTTGCCGAAGAGATTCGCAAGCTCGGTCGCCGTGCCCTCGTCGTTCAATGCAACGCCGCCAAGACCGAAAACCTAGAAATCTTCGTCGCAAAAGCCATGTCCGAATTCGGGCGCATCGACATCGTGATTAACAACGTCGGCGGATCCATGCCGAAGGATTTTCTAGATACCTCGGAGAAGGATTTCGCGGGCGCGTTCCACTTCAACGTGACGACAGCATTCGCGCTTTCGAAGGCCGCGGTTCCGCACATGCAGGAGAACGGCGGCGCGATTGTGAACATTTCGTCATCGATCGGCCAAATGACGGGCAAGGGCTTCACGGCCTACGGTACGGCAAAGGGTGCGATGACCCATTTCACAAAACTGCTTGCTGAAGACCTTGCACCGAAAATTCGGGTGAATGCGATCGCCGTCGGCTCAACCGCGACCTCCGCGCTCGAAACGGTACTCACGAACGACACTGTGCATGACGCCATGGTGCAGGCGACGCCGCTCAAGCGCCTCGGAGAACCCGAGGATATCGCCCTCGGCGCCCTCTATCTGTCATCCCCGGCGAGCGCCTTCGTGACAGGATCGATCATGGATATCCACGGCGGAATCACCAGCGCGAATCTAGACCTCGACCTCGCCGGCATCTAGCCAGCACGCGACTCTTTAGTTAGGCCGCGACTCCCAGATTAGCCCGTGGCGCTCCATCTGGGCCGCGGCGCTCCATCTGGGCCGCGGCGCTATTCGGTGACTTCGAGGACGCCTTCGTCAATGTACTTTTGAACCGCGTCGTCCTCTAGGCCAATCAGATCCCGCGCGATCGCACGCGTGTGCTCTCCTATGAGCGGCGCCTGGAAGAACTGAATATCTTCCATCCCCGTCGTATGAAATGCGGGCCCCTCGAAGGCCATCCAGCCGAGTCCCTGTTGGTCGAGCCAGCGACCGTAGCCCCGCGCTTGATAGTGTGGATCCGAAAGCTGGTCTCCGGTCGTGTACATCGGCGCAGAAGGCACGCCAAACATCTGCAGCGTCGCCGTCGCTATGCGCTTGCTCATCCCACCGGTCCATGCCGTCAGCTTCTCATCGATCATGTCGTGTGCTGCATGACGGCCGGAAGCGGTCGCGAGCGCTTCGTCTTCCGCCCATTCGGGCGTACCCAGAGCGCCGACCAAACCTCGCCAGTCGTCGTCGCTTCGAACCGTAATCGCAACCCATTGATCAGTACCGGCACAGGTATAGACCCCCCAAGGCGCACCCCGCTCACGGCGATTACCGGTCGGCTGAACGCTTCCCGGATTTAGACCCGCCTTCATCATCTGGTCGCCGATGATTTGGGCGACGGCCTCAGCTTGTGCAACCGAAGTGTGCGCGCCCTTTCCGGTTCGCTCGCGACGAATCAAACCCGCGAGGGCCGAGATCGAAAGTAATCGGCCCGCCAGGTGGTCCGGGAAGATTGAGGTCGATCCCGCCGGCAGCCCCTCTTCCGGATAATCCCAGAGATAGGCGAGTCCACCGATCGGCTGCGTACTCGGCCCGTAGCCAATCCAATCTGCCCAAGCTCCGTGGTTCCCTAACAACTGGCTGCTCGCCATCACTAGATTGGGATTCGTCTTCGACAGTTGTTCGTAGCCAACGCCCATGGCCGACATCATTCCCGTCGAGCCGTTCTCTGTCACCACGTCGACATGTTTCGCGATTTCATGAACAAGCGCGAGACCCTGCTTGTTCTTCAGGTTCACACCGAAACCACGCTTGCTGCGATTCGAGGAGGCGAAGGAAGCACTCATCTCCGTCGACATCACGACACGAATAAAATCGGGGTAGGTCCGGCTTTCAACCTTGATCACGTCGGCGCCGTAATCCGCAAAGAAACGCGCGGCTTCAACGCCTACCCCGCCAATACCGAAATCGAGAACACGAAGCCCTTCGAAGGGACGCGAAGGATCCGGCCGATCTCCGCTCGGTGCCGGTCGCGCGTCGGTCCAAAAACCATCCGCAATTTGACCCGCGTGTTCATCGACCGACGGAGGTCGCGTACGGTATCCCTGGCGCACCGAATCAATTTCAAAAAAGCCCGCTGGGAAGGGGCCCGTCGCGCCTTCGGCGTATTCCACATCTATGAATGTATCTCGAGACTTGAAGTGGTCATTGTCGAGGACTTCGTCCGGAGACAACACAGGAGTACAGACGATCCCGCGTTTTTGCGCTTCGAAGGAAACCTCTTCGTGAGTCATCGTCGCAAAGAGGTCGCCTATCACGACTCCCAAAGCATCTGCGATCGCCATCCGTCCCAAGAAGCTGTCGTAGGCCGGATCTCGCAGGTAGTCGGGATCCCCCAACCACTCGCGCATCGCGTGCCACTGCCGTGGCGCCATCATCACAAGACGGACGTAGCCCTGCTTGCACGGAAAGATCGGGTATACGGGACCAGAACCCACTCGCGACTGCGGGGTATCATTGCCCTGCGCTTCCGTGGCGGAGCCGTTCGAGAACGACCAATCCGTTTGCTGCGCGACCGCTTCCATCA
The DNA here is from genome assembly GCA_041440805.1 of Myxococcota bacterium. Lineage (GTDB taxonomy): Bacteria > Myxococcota_A > UBA9160 > UBA9160 > UBA4427 > UBA4427. Next base: position 52,850 of record JASDVF010000081.1, read on the forward strand.
CAGACAAATCGATCGTCTGTCCCCAGCCGGTCTTCATGCGCTGGTAGTAGGCGACCATCGTCGAATAGGCGCCCATGATGCCAGCAATGTCGTAACACATGGCACCCGGCGAAAAGAGCGGCTCGCGGTCGGCTGTTCCCGCCTTGAACTGCATGCCGGCGACAGCGCACATGGTCGAGTCCGTCGCGACCCAGTCACGGTAAGGTCCAGTCTGCCCGAAGTCAGAAATTGACAGGACGATCAAGTGCGGGAAACGATCGCTTAACACCAAGGGATCGAGACCGAGTTCAGCCATGCGACCTGGCTTTTCGGATTCGATCAGGACATCCGCACGCGAAAGCAGATCGACGAGACGTTCACGGTCGGACTCCGATTCCAGATCCAGAGCGAGCCCGAGCTTATTCGCGTTGCGATAGGCGAAATAGAGACTGCGACCCTCTGAATCAAAAGGCGGCAAGCAACGAGAGTGCGCACCCGCCTTGGGTTCGACTCGGATCACTTCGGCGCCGAGGTCTCCGAGGATACGGCCAGCGAGTTCGCCTTTTTCGTCAGCGAGATCAATGACGCGAAGACCTTCAAGGGGGGATTCGTTCGACATGACGGGGCGGCGCTCCTGCGGAAACTTCCGAATGCGATGGAGGTGATGACTGCAAATAAGCCGCCGGACCTGCACCTCACGAGTGCAAACCGAGACGAATGCGAGTGTTCTCCCGGATCTTCCCCGGAACTCGAAATGCTAACGGAGAACGGGCAGTGCCGCGTCCTGTTGTTCGCGCAAAACGGGATAGAGAAGCGACTCCTCCCGGGACAAGCGGCGATGGAAATATCGGATGAAATCCGCGTCGCGCTCCGGGCCCGAGGAAAGCACGAGCTCTTCCAGAGCGGCCTCCCCTTCCTGCCACGAATCGGGCCGCATTCCGAGCAATTTTGCCATGTCATCAAGGTCTTCCGCCTCGATCTGCGCACCAAACTGATCCGCGCGCGCAAGATAAACGGCGGTTCGTTGGATCCGGTCCAGTTCATAAGCGCGCTCCCCGTCCTCTCCTGCATCCGCGGGGTCGAATAGATCCACGAGCTGCCCAATCGCCGGAGCGCGTCGCGAAGGGCGAGCGACAGGAAGTGTCGGCGGGTCGAGTTCCGTCCCCGTCGCATGCGCCATGACCTCTAGGCCACAGCGCCCGTACACCACATACCACCCCAGGTACTGAACGTAGTTGGCGCTCTTAACGGGATTTGTCACCTGATGGGCAACCGAGAGCGGATTGAGGAGTGCAAAGCGAATTGTATGGAAATCGACCACGGCAAGATCGACTTCCCGACCGCTGATCGCCCCATAGCGGCGCATCACGTCGCCGAGCGGAGTGACCATAGGCTCCGTTAGGTCTCGGGTACGAAAGCCGGCAAGGTCCGCCGCATAATCCCCAATATACCCGAGCTCAAAATCGAGCAGTCCCGTAAGTCCCTCGTCGTCGTACATAAACTGACCCGAGTCGCAGACAAGGAACGAAAGCTCACCGCGATCCTTCGGCACGTTCCGCTTGCACCAGGCGAGTTGAAATTCGATCATCGGATCCGGCGCGGTCTTCCCTGCGCGGTACCCCTTCTCAAAGCCCAGCGTCTCCCCCATACAACTGGCTTCGGCGCTCGGCGGCCGGCGATATCCAATTGCCTCAAACTCTTCGACCGGAATCGAATGCACCTTCGCCAGATCCGTTAGGTACTCATCCAGGACCTTCGCGCGATGTGCATCATCGTTCGCGCGGTCGAGACTAAACCGTCCAGGGATCTTCTCTAGCAGAAGTCCCGGCGGGTCCTCGCAGACGCCGTACGCGTGGGGCACAGCGACTCCGTGTCGCTCGAAGATTTCGATGACCGCCATTTCTTTGCGCAGCGGCTTCGTGTCGCGATGGAATTCGCCGCGTGCACCGCGCCAATAGAGCGGAATAATTTTACCCTCATTCGTTTCTAGATCAAAGAAGCAGGCGGGGCGCCAACGCGGTTGCGGCTCCCAAGCGACAACGCGACCGCCGAGCTGATCTTCCGCCCACGCGAATGCTTTCTGCCAATGTCCAGGCAGTTCCGTTCTCATGCTCTCGTTGAGTTCTACTCGCATTGTTCTCGCCTCTTTGATTCGCGCCAAGTCAGCTCCCGACGCGTGCTCGCCCTCGATATTTCGCACGGTCGGAAGCGATACGCAATTCCTCACGCGAAGAGCTTAGTTGCACCTTGATGAAGTGAAATGGTGAGCGATTGCGCATCGCCGTTGTGCATCGCATGGAACTTTGGCCGGAGGACTCAAGGCAAGCCATCGGAACTCCGAACCATCCGGTATCAGCCCCACACCCACACTCATCGGGTAAAGGCTGCCCCCAGCCCCAAGGGACACAGATCCCCGGGCGACATCGGAGAATTTTTCATGGGTACCGCCGTCTGGATCGAGAAAGCGCAATTCCGAATGAGTGGCGCGGGTGAACGCGCCGCCGTCGCTGCCGCGAAGGCTGCGTTTCCTTCCGAGCAGATTTTCGTCGCTCGTGGCGTCAACGAGCGCCCAGCCGCCTACCGCGGCTTCGCCTCCGCAACGACCTTTGCCGGCATGGTCCGTTCGGTCATCGGCCTCGGCGAACATATCATCGTCCAAGAAATGCCTGATGGCGGCGTCTCCAGCTGCGGCCGCGAAGGCATGATGGACGAGCTTCCCGCTCGCGCCATCGCACGCTTCTTCGAGCCGATCGCCCCATACATCGAAACAGGAAGCTATCTCGAGTTCGAATCGGACCACAGCGGCATGTGGACTCGCTTCGAGTTCAACGGCGGCGGCATGCGCGTTGTCGAGCGCGAACTCGGCGCTGACGAAATGGGCGACTGGGGCGTGATCGAACACGACCGCACCGAAGTGCTGCTCGACCCCCTGCCCTAACGAGCCCTGTCGATCCGGCAGAGAGACTTCGCCTTACTCCGGCCTAAGCCGCAAGCGGCGTCCTCGGCTCAGAGCCTGATTACCCTTCGGCCTGATCCGCTAGGTGTAGGAAGGACGAGGCGGTCGCAGCTTCCCAAGCAAGCGCGAATCTTGCCGGGAGATCGTCCTGCAGGAGTGCGCCAGACTCAAGGAAGTCGATGATCTCGCCGTAGTGCCGCGTCTCCAACTGCGAGACACGCCGCGTTACGTGCCACGGGCGAAGCTGTGACGGGTCCGACAACCCTGCGGCCCCCATCAAGTCGACCGCCGCATGAACGGTCTCCGCCTGGTAGCGCGCCACACGTTTCGACTTTTCTGTCACGACCAGTCCCGCCGTGAGAGACGGGTTCTGTGTCGCGATACCGACGGGACAATCGTTGCTGTTGCACCTTCGTGCCTGGATACAGCCCATCGACATCATCATCGAGCGCGCGGCACACCCAAGATCCGCACCGAGGGCGATCAACTTGGTGAGAGCAAACCCGCTCACGATTTTCCCAGAGGCAATGATCTTGATCTGATCGCGCAGTCCGACCCCGACCAGCGAGTTTTGAACGAAGGTGAGTCCCTCGACAAGCGGACAGCCTAGGCTGTTCGAAAACTCGAAGGGCGCGGCACCCGTGCCGCCTTCACCGCCGTCGACCGTAATAAAGTCGGGGACCTGCCCCGTCTCGAGCATCGCCTTACAGATCGCCAAGAATTCTCGCCGCTTACCCACGCAGAGCTTGAAACCGACTGGCTTTCCCCCTGAGAGTTCACGCAGTCGCGTCACGAATGCGAGAAGTTCTGTCGGCGTCGAGAAGGCAGAATGCGCGGGCGGAGAAATCACATCCGCGTCCATACCCACGCCACGAATAGCCGCCACTTCGGGCGTGATCTTCGCTTGGGGCAAGATGCCGCCATGCCCAGGTTTCGCGCCCTGTGAGATCTTGATCTCGATCATCTTCACAGCATCAAGCTTTGCGCATTCCGCGAATGCGTCGCTATCGAACCCGCCCTGTTCGTTGCGGCAGCCGAAATAGCCTGTACCGATCTGCCAAATCAAGTCGCCGCCGTGGAGATGATACGGGCTGATTCCCCCCTCACCAGTGTTATGTGCGAAGCCACCTTCTGCAGCACCCTTATTGAGGGATTCGATCGCTTTACCAGAGAGCGCCCCAAAGCTCATCGCCGAGACATTAAAAATTGATGCCGAGTAGGGCTTCGCACATCGGCCTTCCCCGATCGACACACGTGGGTTTGCCTCGCGAGGCGCAACAGGCACCATCGAATGATTAATCCATTCGTAGCCCTCACCGTAAACGTCTCTTTGCGTTCCGAAGGGCAGGCTGTCGAGCGCGCCCTTCGAGCGCTGGTACACCAGCGCGCGTTCCTCGCGATTGAAGGGACGGCCGTCGGAATTCGACTCGACGAAATACTGTTGAATTTCCGGGCGGACCTCTTCCATGATGTAGCGCGCGTGCCCGATCACTGGGAAGTTTCTACGAATCGCGCGCTTCGTCTGAAGCATATCAATTGCGCCTAGCATGATGATCGGTCCGGCTACAAGGAAGCCGTACCAAGCCAGGGGCGTGAGGTAGATCGCGCCCACGAGCCCTGCCACCACGACACACGCCGACGAGACGAAAATCGAACGGGCCGATACGCCGCCTTTCGACACGCTCCAGATACTTAGCACCGAGAGTGGGCCAACAACTAGGAATGCGAATAGTGCGGGCGGCCAAATCTGCGCGAGGGCGATTAGCCCGGCAATCACAATAACGTTCAGGGTCACGAGGATGGATTGCATGCGTGCGTACTCTTTCGTTGAGTTCAGACGAGCTTTCGATGTCGATCGAGCAGGACCATGTCCGATGGCTACTTAGAATCGCAACTTGGAATGTACGGTGCATCACCTGAGTCATGACTCGGGCGCTACGCCGACGGAACTGGCTGCACGAGCGCCGGAAGCCGCTCAGCCAAGCCCTACCTCTTTGGCCTGCTCCTCGAGGAAGGAAATAATGCCCTCCGCGCCGCCGCCACCGGTATTCGCCATGTCCTCGAAGCCACGCATCACGATCAAACGGTCGACACCCAGATCTTGGTAACGCTTCGCGGTATCCGCATCGACGGCCCCAGGCGGCGTGATCGAAATCGTGAGAGGCTCGAGGCCTTCGCGACGCTCAGTACTCTTTGCGGTTTCCTTCAGGGATTTAACAGCTTGTTCCGTCGCATTGAGATCCTGAAAGAAGCCGTACCAGCCATCTCCTTGCCCCACCGCACGCCGAAGCGCGGGGGCGGACATTCCGCCAACCAAGATCGGAGGATGCGGCTTTTGAACCGGAAGCGGTCTGGACTGAATGCCTGAGAACTTCGTGAACTGCCCGTCGAAGCTCGGCTGCTCCTGCGTCCACAGGGTTCGAATCACTTCTATGTGTTCCGTCGTCCGAGCGCCACGCTCTTCGTATGGAATGCCAAGCGCCTCGAACTCGCCGGGCACATAACCGACACCCAAACCGAAGATCAGACGGCCCTTAGAGAGCACGTCTACGCCCGCGAGTTCCTTCGCCAAGACGATCGGATTCCGCTGGGGAAGCAATATGATCCCGGACCCGAGCTTAATCTTCTCCGTCTTGCCGGCGGCGAACGCGAGGGTCGTCACGGTATCCACGAAAGGCGCGTGCGGTGGCACGGGAGACGGCGCCTCTTGCGGATCGATTAACACCACGTGCTCACCCGTCCAGATCGACTCGTAGCCCAGTTGTTCAGCCGCGACAGCGACATCCGCAATTGCATCCGCATTGTCGAGCGCGCCGATGTTCAGTCCGAAGTATCCAAAATCCATATTGTGGTCCTTGTCTTTGCTTTTGCTTACGGTCGCAGAAAAGTACTGCGCGCCTAATCCATCACCACTTCGGCAATTGCCTTAAGCGATTCCGGATCCTGCGCGTGTAGGTTCATCGTCGTCACTCGGCTTTCCTTCCAAGCCTGCAAACGATCACGGATGCGCTCCTTCGGACCAATCAAGCAGATCTCGTCGATGAACTCATTCGGGACCGCCGCAATCGCCTCGGCCCGTTCACCGGCCAAGAAAAGGTCCTGAATCTTCTGCGCCTCTTCGGGATACCCCATACGTCCCATCAGGTCCTTATGGAAGTTGCGGTCCTTGCTGCCCATACCCCCGATATAGAAGCCGAGCATGGGACGCTGCGCGTCAAAAGCGGCCTCGAGATCGTCCGTCACACTCACGGTCACGCCCTGCACGATGTCGAAATCATCAGGCGCGTTCACGAGAGAATCCGCATAGACCTCTTCGCGGTAGGGCGTGTACCAAAGAGGAATCCAACCGTCACAAACCTCGGCTGCAAGCGCCACGTTTTTCGGTCCTTCCGCGCCCAGGTAAATCGGGAGATCAGAACGCAGCGGATGCGTGATCGGCTTGAGCGGTTTTCCCATTCCCCAACTGCCTTCGCCTTTATACGGGAGTGGGTAATGCGGACCCTCATTCGAAACCGGCTCTTCGCGGCGCATCACCTGGCGAATGATGTCGATATACTCGCGAGTGCGCGAAATCGGCTTACTAAACGACTGGCCGTACCACCCCTCCACGACCTGCGGCCCCGAGACACCTAGGCCTAGCATCAGTCGGCCTTCGGTCAGATGGTCCAAGGTGAGAGCATGCATGGCGGTCGACGTCGGCGTCCGCGCGGAAATCTGCACGATCGATGTGCCGAGCTTCAGCTTCTTCGTATGCGCGCCTATCCACGCGAGGGGCGTGAAGGCATCTGAGCCCCAGGCTTCTGCAGTCCATGCGGAATGAAAGCCGAGGCTCTCCGCGGTCTTCGCGACCTCGATAAAGTTGGGCGGCGGCTGAGCTTGCCAATAGCCAAACATGATTCCGAAGCGAAGGGAATTGCGCGCGCTCAAATGTGTCTCCTAGGAATTTGTCGAGGGATTCATCCGATGCGCATGAATTAACGGCCACATCGGGAGGTGGAGCATAGCCCTCCGAGTTGGAGGCGGAAGCCAGTCTTCCACAACCACTAAAAGGTCTCAGAGACGCGCGATCAGGGCTCAGGAAATCAATCGAATCTTTCGATGCGCCCGGGATGGCGCTCTTTGCTGGCATTATTGGCCTATTTTCCGTCGTCGTCGGATGGCTCGTCACCCGTCGGCTCATTATCACGAACGAACGCGCACTTTTCTTCGCGATCGGCTCCATCGGCATGGTGCTTGGGATTACGGCTCTCGGACGATTCCCCCGCGTCGCCTTCCGAACGAACGTCGCCGTGGCAAAACTTTTTTCTCGCAATTACGCTCGTTGGTGGCTCGCCTTCTTCATGCCTGACGCCTATCGAATCCATGTCCTCGCGGCCGACCCCAATTCCGCGGCGGCCGCAGAGTAAGCTCGACGCGCCCCGGCTCCCGTACCCGCCCGAGAACGGCCCTGCTCAGCCTGCTAGCCTGATTCCATGTCGACCGAAATGGATCCGCGCCTATCCGCCCTACTCGACAAGCAGGCAATCGAGGAGGTCGTTCTTCGCTATTGCCGAGGGATCGACCGGCGGGACTTCGACCTCGTACGTAGCTGCTATCACCCCGATGCTGAAGACCATCACGGCAGCTTCTCGGGAAGCGTCGACGAATACATCGCCTGGGTCGACAAGCTCACGTCCCGCTACCTTTGGACCATGCACTTCGTCGGCAACGTGCTCGTCGAGCTCGGCGACGAGGACGGGATCGCCGCATGCGAGACCTACGGTGTCTCGCTTCATCGAAGCGACGATTCTCGCCCCTTCATGAATCTCGCCACTGGCTTCCGCTATCTCGACCGCTTCGAGCGACGCAGCGGAGACGGAGATGGGACGGAACCCGAGTGGCGAATCGCTCGGCGCGATGCGGTCGGCGAGTGGTCGATTCCGATTCCGGAGGGCGCTTGGTGGGAGATTCCCGAAGATCATCCTATGGGTCATCGAGATACAAGTGACGCGATCTACCGACTCCTTAGTTCGATTGGCCGGACAACCGCGCGTTAGGTCCGCCGAAAAACGTTTTAGCAAGGGACGTAGTGCTCCACCTTAAGCGCATCGCACCGAGGCCGCTCATCCCTCGCGAAGCCCAAGTAGGAAAGGATTTTCATGGAATGGAACAGGATCGCATTTGCAAAGAAGGACGGCGTCGTCCAGATCACGCTCAATCGACCGGATCGCAGAAATGCCCTCAGCCCGCGGATGGCGGAAGAACTCACCCAGGCTCTGCGCGGAATAGAGGGGGATCGCGAGGTCCGTGTCGTGGTGCTGCGGGGCGCCGCTGGCCACTTTTGCTCGGGAGGCGATCTAGCACCCGACGATATGCCGGAAGATGCGAATCCCGACTTGGCCCCAGCTTCGCCCGCAGCCGCGGTCCTCGATCTCATGAACCGCATTTATGGCGACGCAATCCGGACACTGCACGGGTTTCCGAAGCCCGTTGTTGCGTTAGTGGAAGGCGTTGCGGCTGGCGCCGGCGCGAACCTCGCCTTTGCCTGCGACCTGGTCTACGCGGCGCAGAGTGCCCGCTTTTCCGAGATCTTCGTGAAGCGTGGGATCTCGCTCGACTGCGGTGGGTCCTGGCTATTGCCCCGGCTCATAGGGCTACAAAAGGCCAAGGAACTCGCATTTTTCGGCGACTTTATTTCCGCCGATGAAGCGCATAACGCCGGCCTCGTCACCCAAGTCTACGAAGACGATTCCTTTGAAAGCTCCGCTGCGGAACGAATTGCGACCCTCGCCACCAGGGCTCCTGTCGCACTCACGCAAATCAAACAAAGCCTGCATCGATCGATGGAACTCGGCCTCTCCGAGGCTCTGGAAATCGAAGCCGTGTCCCAGGCTGCGCTGACCGCAACTGAAGATGCCGCTGAAGGGATGCGCGCCTTCATGGAGAAGCGCGAGCCGCACTTTCTAGGACGTTAGGTCGAAAAGATGCTCCGCCCAAGCTCGTCATTAGAAATACTAACGGCACGCCGAGTAAAACCTGCTGCATGAATTCACTTTTTCCATTGAAAGACATCAGGACTTCCTGATCCGTCTCGAAGGTAAAATGCTCCGCTATAAACTGAATCGAGAATTTGTCAGCGGGTACGTCTACGACAACGGAGCGACGCAGGCGACGCATGTCGGCTCCTGGAACCGGGTGTCACTACCAGTCTTAATCATGTTGGGCTCCCGCAAGTAGGTGACCTTGCGTATCGGCACTCAAACGGATGTGCCAGACTTGAGACCACTAAAACCGCGCCTCTTGTATCCCCGATGACACTCCCGATGACATCCCTCCGAAAAGCGTCGCAGGACTTGAAGCCAACCATGCCCTACACCGAGAAGTGATTTCGCCAAACGTGCACCGGACCTCTCCAGCCACTTTCGATATCGAGCATGTATTCGGTGACGTGCGGCCCTTCGCCCAGTGCCACGCGGCGACGCTTTTGCCGCTCCCTCACGGGCGCATATTGCTCGCGTGGTTCGGTGGAACATGGGAGTCCCACGAAGACGTCTCGATTTGGGCATCGACGCGCACGGAAGCGCCCCCTGGTGACACAAGAGTGTCCCATTGGAGCGCCCCTCAACAGATCGCCAAGATCGCGAATGAGCCTCACTGGAATCCGGTCCTCTTCTCTCTTGGTGAGGACCGAGGCATCGCGCTTCACTTCAAAGTGGGCGACAGCATCCGGCGATGGCGCACCCATCAGCAACAGTCCCAAGACGACGGGGAGACGTGGACAACTGCAACTGAAGTCGTTCCAGGGGATCGCGGTGGGCGGGGTGCTGTGCGTTGCAAGCCGATCCAGCTGCATTCGGGGGACTGGCTCGCGGGCGCTTCCCTCGAGCGATGGCGCCACTGGAGCGCATTCTTTGATCGCAGTGCTTCGGGGACATCCGATTGGCGGGCCACAGGGGCGGTTGGAATCGATCGCAAGCACTTTGATGGGAAAGGGCTGATCCAACCGACGCTATGGGAATCCGAACCGGGACATATCCACGCCCTCTTTCGATCCACCGCGGGACATGTCTACCGAAGCGACTCTGTCGACGACGGACGTCACTGGTCCATGGCGGCCCCGACCGCGGTCCCAAATAACAACTCGGGAATTGATGTTGTCCGGCTAGCCGACGGAAAATTGGCCCTCGCGTGCAATCCGGTGCCAGGAAATTGGGCGGCGCGCACACCGCTCTCCATCCTATTCTCAAATGATAATGGCGTGACCTGGCCCGAGCGGCTCGACGTCGAAACGGAACCAGGGGAGTTTTCTTACCCGGCGCTCGTATGCCACGAAGACGGGCTCGCACTTGCGTATACCTGGAATCGGCGAAGGATCGCATTCGTCCAGATTGCTAGCGAAGCAGTGCCCAACTTCTAGCCTCAGCATTAGTTCGGCGGACCCACCCGCTGTCG
>JASDVF010000081.1:63315-80588 GCA_041440805.1 Myxococcota bacterium
AAGCAGTGCCCAACTTCTAGCCTCAGCATTAGTTCGGCGGACCCACCCGCTGTCGCTCCTGCCCCTGACCAACCCTTCGCGCCGAATGCGCACGGCGAAGGTTCGGCAGCGAATCGCAACGCCTACAGCGCTTGTCGCAGCTTCCTATAGATCGGCGTTGCAGTCGCTCGATCCACCAGCAGCGACTCCAGGCGTTCCTTGCAAGCCTCGATCAGTTCCTCCGGCACATCACTGAATCGGATATCCCAGCCTGCCGCGCCACGACTCGATACCCCTTCGTCAACCTGCTCGTCCACACCCCACCCCCCGCTGAGCAGGCTAGAAATGGCACCCTACAAAGCGAAACGGTGCTCCGGGGCGCAGCCTGAATCGAGCGAAGACCCTATCCTTTCCAAATCCGCGATCGTCTTTCGCGTCATCTCATCTCTTCGCACCCCAGGAGCATCCTCACCATGGCCAACTCGTTCGGCGCCGACACCACGGCAGAAGAAGCAGCCGGAGACGTCGACCTCTCCGGCAAGACCATCGTGCTGACCGGCGGCTCCGCCGGCCTAGGTGTCGAAGCGGCCCGGGTACTCGCCAAGCGAGGCGCACGCGTTGTGAGCGTCGTGCGTGACCGCGCTAAGGGCGAAGCCGCCGCAGGCCGAATCCGAGAAACCGTGCCTAACGCCGATATCGAATTCGCGGAGCTTGACCTGTTCGACTTGGACAGCGTTCGCAAAGGTGCCGACGACATCGCCGCCCGCTTCCCGAAGATCGATCGGCTCATCAATAATGCCGGCGTCATGATGTGCCCGCTCGGCCGCACCAAAGAAGGCCTCGACACTCAGCTCGGCACCAACCACCTCGGGCATTTTGTCCTGACGGCTCGCTTGATCGACAGCCTCAGCGCCGCAACACCCGCCCGTATCGTCAACCTCTCGAGCGGCGGCCATAGGCTTTCGCCTTTGCGCTTCGAGGATCCCTTCTTCGAGCGCGACGAATACAACAAGTTCACCGCATACGGCCAGGCCAAGACGGCCAACGTCCTCTTCAGTGTCGCCCTCGATAAGCGCTTCAAGGGTCGCGGCATCAGGAGCTACGCAGTGCATCCCGGCGCGATTCAGACGGAGCTCTCGCGACACATGGACAGAGACGACATCAAAACGCTCATGAGCAGTCGACCGCAGAACGAACCCATGAATTTCAAGACCCTAGAGGCCGGTGCCGCCACTACGGTCTGGGCTGCGACCTCTGCCGAGCTCGACGGCCAGGGCGGCGTGTACTGTGAAGACTGCAACGTGGCCGACGTGATCGACGAACCCGGAGCCAGCTTCGGCGTCGTTTCCTGGGCGGTCGATGATGAAGCGGCCGAGAAGCTGTGGACGCTGAGCGAGCAATGGTCGGGGCAAGCCTTTCCCGCCTAACGAAAATCGCGGCGCCCGGGGCTAGGGGGGGGGCAGTCAGATGGGTAAAAATTGGCTCGACTCGGGGGGGGGCGCTCTCACTGGAGCTCGCACCCTCTCTCACCGCCGTGCCGCCTTCGCATTCGCCTGCGGGCTCGCAACGTCCCAACCGATTTGGCACACGTTCCTGCACGCGCTCACAACTCCTGCCCTCACAGAGGCCTAACGTGACTGAGCAAGTCGCAATTCGCGCAGGACGACATTCGGATCTAGCCACGCTGGTCGCAATCTATAATCACTATGTGGCCCATACCCACGCAACGTACGACATAGAACCCATACCGATGCGCGACCGCGAAGAATGGCTCGCGCAGTACCAAGAGACGGGCCTCCACAGGCTGCTCGTGGCCGAATGCGAAAACGACGTAATCGGATATACGACAAGCTCCGTTTTTCACCCGAAGCCAATCTATCGTCACTCAATCGAAATCGGCATCTACGTGGCTCCGGGCCATACGGGGTCTGGCATCGGCTCTAAGCTCTACGAAACGCTCTTTGCAGCTCTCGCCGAAGAGCCAGATGCCGAGCGCCTAGTCGCGGGCATCACCTTGCCTAACGAGGCTTCGGTCGCGCTCCATCAAAAGTTCGGATTCGAAACCGTCGGAACCTTTCATCGCGCCTCGGATCGACGCGGTGAATTCTATGACCTTTGCTGGTTCGACCGCTCCGCGCGCCTAACGACTTTATAGGGTCGACGCGATTCAAAAACTGGAGTGAACGGACTCCTCGGAGTGCGGCACTGAGCTTAAGGGTAAGAGGGAGTGCGGAAGCGGCTAGCTCATCGACATCGCTGCCGGATCTGCCGTCGACGCTGCCGCTATCTACGCGGAGGCAACACGTCCGACGATCGTTCTCGATCGATCAATCGCGATGTTCTCGACCGTCGCGAAGGCCCCCAGAGTTCTCAAACCAGCTCTCGAACGAATTCGGAGCCCCGGTCGAGTTCGAAGTGGAGGGCAACTTCACCTACGTTCGCGCCCAGCGGTCGCCACGGGTATGGAAATCCCGGCATAGCAAGATTCGGGAAGCCATCCGGCGAAGCGCGGAACCACGCAACACAACAAGGTGTCATAAAAACCATGAAATTTATCAGTGCTCTCTTCGTCCTGCTTCTGATCGTTCCCCTCGCGTCCTGCGCCCAGATGCACGGGAGCGAAAAGCTCATGGGCAACGAAGGCAGCGGGCGATCCGTCGGCTTCGCGGCGAAATCCCGCAGCATGAGCGCGGACGTTTCCCATTCATCTCAGGGCGGCGCGATCCCCGATCAAAGGATGCTTCGGAAGTCGGCGTCTCTCGGCCTGGAAGTCGACGAAGAAGAGATCGAAGCAACGAGTGCGAAGGCGTCGGCCCTGGTTTCCGGAGCAGGCGGAACGACGGAGCGCTCTACACGCAATCCCGATGGCTCCTACTACCTCGACTTCAGAGTGCCGTCGGATCGGCTCGATGAGACACTTGCGTCTCTCGAGGAATTGGGAGAACCGGTCTCGCGTTCCGCACAGGTTGTCGACGTCACCAACCAGGCGATCGACCTCGACGCGAAGATCACGAACCTCCGCGGACTTCGCGATCGAATGCGGGCGTTGCTCGATCGCGCCTCCAAGATCGACGAGATCCTCAAAATTGAGCGCGAGCTGAATCGCATCCAGACTCAACTCGATTCACTCGAAGGACAGCGCAAGCGCCTGACCCGAGACGTCGCCATGTCCAGTCTCGGATTGCGGCTCGATCCCGCGGAATCGGAAATGATTCTCGGCCCCCTCGGCTATGTCGGAGCCAGCGCTTGGTGGCTGATCGAGAAGCTTTTCGTCATCCGACGCTAGTCGCGAGTTGGGCGAGCGATCGCCGAGAGAGGACGATGCTCTTCATCCGAATCTCTTGATCCTGTCGCTTTCGCGGAAAGCGACGAGGCCCCGTGCGCGCGCCGAGACGGCAGAGTCGAGTCAAAAAATCGTCGACTTCGATCATTCGCTCGCGTCCTTAGTAGAGCGCGCAAATAGTGACCGAAGCGCGACCCGAGATTCGTCGTCACCCCCGAATGATTCATCGAGCGCGGCAAGGCGCAGATCGAAGGGACCGACGAGCCAGCAGTCATCCTCGTCGAGTGAATCGAGAGGTGGGCCACCGTCTAGATTGAGTGAGCAGATATCTCGGTGTTCAAAAATTTCTTCGTCCTCGTCTTCACCAAAGACGCGCAGGGGAAGTCCCTGCGTACGACAAACCGAGGGCCGGTCTTCGTAGACGCGACACGCTCCGGCGTCGTCGAGAAATGCGCAGCCACCAGGCGCGCGCGGAGTTCCCTGTGCGAGTAGCTCCGGGTGGGCATTTCGAATCCGCTCCGCTTCGAGGGTCGTAACGGTCAGATCATCGAGACAACAAGCGGAGCAGCCGCGACCACATTGCAGCCGCTCCGCATGTCGATTCGATAGTCGATCGGCTTCCCGATCGATTTCAGCGTGAAGGGCGCGAAGCGCATCGAGCGCCTCCTGCCGCAGGGCGCTACTCGCCGCCGAAGGCACCCTTCCCCTTCAGGTCCGCGAACTTCGTCGCGTCATATCCGAGCACGTCCGAAAGAACCTGCTCGTTGTGCTGTCCGATCGTCGGCGCCTTCGTGGGTGCAGGCAGCTCCTCGCCAACAAACTGCACCGGGAAGGGCAGCATATCCGCGCCGTGCTTCTCGTGCGGGAGGAGCTTGAACCGGTCCTTGAACTGCGGATCGTCCACGATGTTTTCCGGCGTGTTCACCGGCGCCATCGGGAAGTTCTTCTCGTTGCCGAGATCAACCCACTCCTGGCAGGTCTTCGTCTTAAAGATCGGCTGAAGTTCCGCCTGCAGCTCGCGGTTGTTGCGCGCGTGGTCCGCGTACTTGCTGCCCGGCCACTTCTCGAAAAGATCCATTCGGCCAACGACTTCACAGAAGTTCTTCCAGAAGGCCTGTTCGGAACACATGATCAGCACAACGCCATCGCTCGCGTCATACATCTGGTACCTAACACCTTCCTTCATGCCCTTCGTACCGACCGCGCGGCGCTCGTAGTTGTCCGCCTTATTTCCCGTCACGATATCTTCGGGTCGGCGATAGGCCATATGCGATTCAGAGCGGTACCAATCCATGTACGCGGCAGCGTCTGACTGGCCAACTTCGAGGAAAGAGCCCTCCCCACTCTCACGCGCGCGAATCACGGCGGCCAAGATGCCGACGGCGCCGAAAATCGGGCCGGCGTGGATGCCGATCGACGCATGCTCGGGGATATAACAGAAGCCGTCTTCGTCGTAGGCGGGGTTGATGATGCCGGCCCAGGTGTCGAAGGCGATGCCATGTGCAGGCAGGTTCTGATAGGGGCCCGTCATGCCGTAACCCGAGATGTTGCAGAACACGATCTTCGGGTTGATCTTCTTAAGATCATCGAAGCCGAGTCCGCGGCGCGCGAGTGAACCGGGGCGCATCGCTTCAACGACGACATCAGCAGTTGCGACGAGATCCTTGTAGATCTGCACCGCTTCGGGGTTCTTAAGGTCGAGGGTGATCGACTTCTTCCCGCGGTTCAAATGCAGATGCATGAGGGAGTTGCCCTCGACGATCGGCCAGGTCATCTCGCGGATATAATCGCCCTGGGGCGGTTCGACCTTGATGACATCAGCTCCGAGGTCGGCGAGGTGAGTCGTGATACCGGCGGGGCCGAGCATGGAGCTCTCGATCACCCGCACACCGGCGAGAGGCGCAGGTTGCGAATTCGACATAAGGATTCCTATTCGTTGGCTGGCGGAGCGGCGAATGCGGCTCGGCGGCTTTGGCGGACCCCGTCCAATGAACCCGACGCGAACTCAACTGACGCGGCGGGGCTATGACTCAGGGTTCCGATTCGGGCGCGCAATCTAACCCGATCGCGAGCCCCCCTCAACAGGTAGTCCGGGACGAGACGGGACGAGACGAAGCATCGTAAGTGCCTGATCGGCCCGAAATCCCCGCGGGACAAAAGCCGTTCCGCCCGCGCGGCCTACAACCCGAAAGCAGTGGCAGGACACGTATTGATGCTGCTCCGTCAGAACGCCTCTCGCTAAATCGGGGAGTTTCGCGAAGACTTCACGGGGGTCCTTGGCATAGGCACGAAACGAACTCGAAGTGAGGGAATAGCGACCGAATAGTGGCATCGCTTCGCGGGCAGTCGGCTCTTCCCCAGGAAAGAACAAGAACGCACCTAACGGACGCGCCATATCGATCCGCTCCGCCTCCTCTTCGAGCCACCAATCACGTCGGCTCGTGCGATAGAGGTCCGTCGCTTTGAAAAGATTTCGTTCACCATCGGGCCCCACCACGACCCTCGGCCGGACAGCAGATCGTCTCGATCAGCCCCAGTAGATCGATCGCTTCATACCGCCCAAACCGCAAACGTGCTGGACTCCCGGGCGCTCGCAGGAAGGGGCGACGGTGTCTCTGTTGCAGCATTGTTGGAAAAAGGACAAGAGCCCAGGGGATAAGCAGAATTCGCCGACACGCCGCCAGAGATACCCTGAGTTCGCCCGTACCGCAGCGGATCCGAAACATTTTGAATCCCACGGGAAACTGCAAGATTTTCGTGCCTTTTCTTCGACAGTCGTACCAATCAATTGCAGGCGTGTGAAACCCGTTCGAGCATTCGAACGTAACAACCGTCATGATGACAGAACTTGTTTCGCACCCGAACGGGAGCATCGCAGCCATGAATTCTTCTACTGAGCCTACTGGTCAGGCGCAAACCGCTCACGCCATAACGAGCGAGCCCGGCTCACCACTGACCGACTTGCCCAAAGAAGATCGCATGCTTCTCGAGCGAATGGTGCACATGAGCCTGCGGCTTCGCCTGCGCGGCGTTGACCTCGAGTCTTCGACGGGGCTCTTCGGAAGAGAATTGGACCTCGTCGCTCTGCTTACAGCAGGTGGCCCGACGAGCGTTAAAAGCCTCGTTGCCGACCTCGGGCTGCCGCGCAGCACGATGACCGCGATTGTCGACCGGCTGCAAGAACGAGGACTCGTGATTCGACATCCGAACCCGCAGGATCGGCGCTCCGTCGTTCTCGAAGCGACACCCGCCGCTCATAACGCACTCAATCGGTACCACGAAGGCATGCTAGGCCTCGTAGAGCACATGAAAGAAGTCTTGACCGACGAAGAAACTGGCGAATTCAGTCGCGTGCTCCGCAAGATGGCCGACAACTTCTAACGGCCTCTTTGTTGTAGGTTCGAACAGCTCCTAGCGTGCTTCCGACTCGTTAGGCGAGGTCAACCAGGGACGGCTCGAAGCCCTCGGGTGCTTCAAATCCCATCAGGGTCAGAATACTCCCCGCTAGGTTAGCCAGTCCGGGCTTCGCCTTGCCGAGTGGCCCCGCATCCAAACAAATCTTCCCACCCGGCACATAAGCGTGTAGCGGAACCGGATTCAGCGTATGACTCGTCTTTGCTCTGGCGTTCCCATTCGTATCAAGGCTCGGCTCGCCGGTCTTCTTGTCGATCTCGAACATGCAGTCGGCATTACCGTGATCCGCAGTCACGAGCAAAGCCCCGTCGAGCGCTTCGATCACAGGCAATAACCGGGCGATCTGAAGATCCACCGCTTCGACCGCTTGGATGGCCGCCGCATGATGGCCCGTGTGTCCGACCATATCCCCGTTCGCGTAGTTCACGCGCGCGTGGCGATAGCGACCGGTCTTGAGTTCATCGATCAGACGGTCCGTAATCTCCGCCGCTTTCATCCATGGGCGCTCTTCGAAAGGCCGATTATCCGAAGGGATTTCGACGTAGGTCTCGACGTCTTCGTCAAAGGCCCCGCTCCGGTTGCCATTCCAAAAATAAGTCACGTGACCGAATTTCTGCGTTTCGGAAATCGCCAGTTGATGCATTCCAGCACGCGCGATGAACTCGCCGAGAGTCCGATCGATTTTCGGTGGCGCCACGAGATACTGAGAAGGAAGTTTGAGATCCCCATCGTATTCCATCATGCCTACGTAAAGGACGTCCGGCCGTGGCCCGCGATCAAAATGCGGGAACGTCTCGTCCTCGAAGGCCTGGGTAATTTCGACCGAGCGGTCGCCACGGAAGTTAAAGAAGACAACGGCATCACCATCTTCGACTCGCCCAACAGGCTGACCATCGCCTTCGACGATCACGAATTGCGGCAACATTTGATCACCGATCCCAGCCTCTTCGCCGCGGAACGTCGTAACCGCCCGACGACAGCTGGAAAAGCCACGCCCGGCGCCGCGCACATGCGTCGCCCAGCCGCGCTCGACCATGGCCCAGTCGGCTCCATACCGATCCATGGTCGTGGTCATCCGACCGCCACCGGAGGCGATGCGGTAGTCACGATTGGGCTTACCCGAAATCGTCTCGAGCAATTCTTCGAGGGCATCCACGTAATCGAGCGCACTCGTTTCGGGCACATCCCGTCCGTCGAGCAACACGTGCAAACGAACTCGCTCGACCTGTTCGAGATCACACCTTCGCAACAATGCAAAAATATGGTCGATATGACTATGCACATTCCCGTCCGAAAGCAGACCCAGAAAATGCAGCGTTGCCCCGCGCTCCCTAACGCGCTCCGTTACGCCCTGCCATACGCCAGCCTGTTCTCCATCGAAAAGCGTCCCATCAGAGATCGCCTTCGCCACCAGCTTTGCGCCCTGATCAAAGACACGTCCGGCGCCGATTGCGTTATGCCCGACTTCGCTATTTCCCATGTCGCCATCGGAGGGCATTCCAACGGCCTTGCCGTGCGCAACAAGTTCAGTGGATGGGCTGGCGTTCGCAAGCCAATCGAGGGTCGGCGTGCGTGCGAGCCATACGGCGTCGGACTCATCCCGACGGCCATACCCAACACCATCCATCACGCAGGCAACCACGGGCCCTTTTACTCCAGGGAACCGTCCGCTCTTTTCGAGCGTCCACTCTGCCATCACCCGCCCCTTTCAAACCTTCATAAAGTCGCATCGTTTCATGCAAACGATGCCTATAAATTCTGCGGCCGATACTTGCCGTCCCGGGGGCTGCATTCTTGCGTGCGTCGCCGAGCAGCCAGTCGCGGCCGAAGTGCAGGCTGGATGATAGACTCGACCCTCGTTCCGCCCAACGATCGTTCGGCTTGGAATCGATGACCCGGGTCCCCGCTCGGCGGAGAGCGACACCTTGATCCGCACAATTTGGCCTCTCATCGCAATCGTTCTACTCGCTGGCGCCTGTGCCTCGCGACCCGGGGAGCCTCGCCCAGAGACCGCCACGGGCCCCGCTATCCCCACCGCCGCCCCCGCACAGGCTGCGACGGCTCCTGCGCCGCCAGGGCCGGAGGCCACGCCGCCCGAAGATATCTCCGAAAACGCCGAGGCTAAGCCGGGCGACGAATCGGATGCGACAAAGAACGAAGAACCTGGCGGAGCGGTGACGGGGGAGGATGCCCCGAGCGAGGGCGAGAGCGAGGACGAAAAAGAGAAAGAAGAAGAGGACGAAAAGCAGAAACGAGTCGTTCTCGACACCGCGTACGACGACGCGCGGGTCGGCGAGGACCAGCGGCCGCTGATCGAAGCCGAACTCGGGATCGTTAAAGACGAAGCCCTCAATCGATACGTGCGAAGCGTAGCCCTAAGACTGCTTCGTCACGCGCCTCCGCGCCCCTTCGACTATCAATTCCAGATCGTCGACCAGGACGTCCCGAACGCCTTCGCCTTACCCGGCGGACAGATTTACGTGTCCCGTGGACTCCTATCCCTCGCGACGAGCGAAGACGAACTGGCCGGCGTCCTTGGCCACGAAATTACCCACGCGGCAGAACGGCATGCCTCAGCACGCATCGAATATACTCGGCGTATGAACCCCTTCGCGATCGGGTTCATCCGTGCAGCCAAAATTGCAGCCTACGGGCGAGACCAAGAGCGCGATGCCGATCGAGGTGGACAACTCCTCGCCGCGAAGGCGGGCTACGACCCTCGCGGAATCGCAAACTTCCTTCGCAAATTGGACGCAGCCGAGCGCTATGAAATCGGCTGGGCACGGCTTCCCTCATTCTTCGCAACTCACCCCACAAGCCCCGAGCGTTCAGCCATCGCCATCAATCGCGCAACGTCCCTCAAATGGACGAGAGCCGCAGGCGTTGCCGGGAATCGTCCGGCCGACTACTACGAAAAAATTGATGGGCTCATCATCGGCGACGATCCAGCTGGCGGACTCTTCGACGAAGAAAACCGCTTCGTACATCCAGAGCTTCAATTCTCAATTCGTTTTCCGCAGGGCTGGGAAACTATGAATTCTCAACAAGCGGTTCGCGCCGTATCACCGCGGCAAGATGCTCAGGCCGAACTTGCTGCTTCGCCGCTAGAAGGGAAGTCTCTCGAAGAGGTCGTGGACGCCTTCCTCGACGACGAATTCGAGGGCATGAAATTTCGCGCCGATGAGCGGCGAAAGATCCGCATCGGTGATCTTCCTGCGGTCCGAGTCGAAGGACGTGCGACGAGCGTCTTCGGGCGGCTCGACGTCAGTATCACGTTCGTCCTGTATGACGAACTCGTTTTCCGACTCACGGTGTTAACTCTCCCGGAAGCGGCCAATCGATACCGGGGCCGAACTCGCTCCTTCGCACACAGCTTCCGTCCCCTAGAGAAAGGTGCGGAATACTCGCTGAAGGTCACGCGTCTCCGGATCGCGCTCGCGAAGGAGAATGAGACCCTCCAAGACCTCTCAAAGCGTACGCGCAACGAGCTCGAACTCGTGTACACCGGCGTGCTCAATGGTCTCTATGCGTCGACGCCTCTCACGCGATGGGCTCCGATCAAGATCGGCATCGAAGAGCCCTACCGGCCGCAACCGAACGCGCCTAAGGAAACGCAGGCCGCTCCTCCGCCGGAATCGCCGAGCCAAAATGATCCTTCTGAGTCTGAGCCCCAGCCCACGCCCAAGAAGACCTCAGATGCCAGTTCGCGATAGCAGGTGATGCGTTCATCGGCGTTGGCGCTGTTCTCCACGTGAGCCGCTTCACGATTGTTTCTGTTCCGAGGCCGATGCCTCAAGAACGCTTGCTGGAGATGATCGGCGGACTCGAAGGCGGCCGGAGCAGATCTGCGCTGAGCTAGTCCGACAACAAATAGGCGGTTTCGTTCAGGCTTTTCACGCTCCGGATGCCTTTGCGCGAAATCAGGAAACGATGAGCACTGGCGTAGTCCGCCTCCAGGAAGGCTGCGTTGCCCAGACCTAACACACGTGCCGCGAAGACATTGATCACCGACCCATGGCAAAACACCGCGAGTCGCCCCCCGCGCAGGCGTGTGGTCCAGTCGTCAAGAGCTTCGTTCACTCGCTCGGCAATTGACGTAAGGCGGGGGGATTCTCGATAGGATGCCAGCCGCGCGTGATAGCCCGCCCGGTCGCCTTTGCGATCCGCCTCCAGCGGTACATAGGAGTCGGCATCCGCGTTCGCATCACGAACTCGACTTTCGATCTCAACGTCTTTCCCAAGAAGTAGCGCGACCGCCGCGGCGGTCTCTTGCGCGCGCCTCGCAGGACTCGAAACCAGAACGTCGAGTCCTTCGCGCGCCAACCACCTCGCAAGCGCCTCGGATTGCGCTCGTCCACGCTCTGTCAAAGCAGGATCGGCGGGAGAACCGTCGGGGGTGTGTTCCTCGACAGGTTCCGCGTGTCTGATGAGAAGCAGTTCCATCGCCCCAACCTAGCAGCCCATGTCTCCCGCTTCGCGAGGCGCCAAACCCGCTACCCTGCGCCCCGTTCGGATGGATCTCATAGGGAGCCAAGCCGCGACGACTTACTCTTTGATCAAGGGACCAAGGCCGTCGTATAAATTGCCGAATGAGGTGTCGTGTGAGCCCCGACAACACCCAAGAACACCCAAGAACACCCAAGAACACCCAAGAGCACCCAAGCACACCCCAAAGCACCCATGAGCAGGAGCGCCAGTGATGCCGGAACGCGAGATCCAACCAGCCCGCCCATTTCGGCGAGTCCAGCCCGGAATCCGCCTTCTCGCCGCGATCCTATTTTTCAGCGTTCCGAGGGCACATTTGGCTCACGCCCAAGAGGGAATCGCCACACCCGCGGCGCTCCCGAGCGCCGTCGCGCAATTCACCTCCGCCGTCGAAGATCGCGAACCGATTGATCAGATCACCTTTGTCTCCAGCGACGTCCGCAAGATTATTTTCTTTTCGGATCTTCGGGGTCTCGCCGGCCATCACGTCACCCATCGCTGGATCTTTGATGGAGACACCGTTGCCGAAGTGGTATTCGACGTCAAAGGCCCACGATGGCGCGTATGGTCGAGCAAGGATCTCATTGAGGACTGGATCGGAGATTGGACCGTGGAGATCGTGACAGACGAAGGCGAAGTCCTGGCCGCTGAAACGTTCACGTATTCCGCGCCGGGGGCCTGACCCGTTCGTTTCTTTTCCGAGCGCCGTCGAGCATGAGATCGACCCGCGTCTGAATCGCCTTTCCAATGCGCCGAGTATCCTCTTCGAAGTCCGCAGCATCCGCGGCCTCGACTGCTTCCAGCGATCCCACCAGGCCGCCCTCAATCGCATCGGACAGCATTGCGGCGAGTTCTGCCGCGGAAAGATCCGCACGCAGATGATCGCGGGCCTGCTCGCCCTTCACTCCGGCGATCAATCCGGCCCTTGCCACCTGGCCCGCCTGGCCTAAGGCCGGTGCCCGGCCGACGATTCGCCAAGCTTCGAGTCGAAGGGCCGCCTCGGGCCCCGCTGATTCGGCGAGCGAGCGACAGGCCGCTCGAACCGCAGAGCGAAAGCTTCGTTCTCGTTCGACAGCATCTCGAATCGCCTCGGCCAGGATCGATTCGACTTCTCCCCGGACCCACGCCTCCGCCAAATCGCTCTTCGTCTGGAAATGCGTGAAGACCGTCGCGGGCGCGAGATCGCTCGCAGAGGCGATCTCGGCTAGCCGAGTTTTGCGAATACCGTGGTGACGAAACAATGCGATTGCATTCGCAAGAATCCGGTCACGGGTGCGTCGCTTCTTCTCTCCTACCCGTGAGGGCTCGCGCATTTTGGAATCTCCAAATAGTCGATCATTAATTAGATCTTATCTATTTATAAGTAAAACTATATTTAAGACATACTACATTATTTATAGTTTTACTAATTAAAATTAATAACCACTTCTCCAGTGATGACTCACGACGCCTGGCGTCTCTCCAGCCAGGCACCAAACGCCCCATCACCTCTCTGCTAGTGTGCGGCTCCCGATCGCTCCGCTCGCGCCCTTGCTCGAAGGATTCCGAAACGATGAGCTCCACAGAGACGCCAGACGCCCCCACCCCGATCGATGACCTCTGCAAGCGACTAGAAATTGAAGCCTTGGATCGGGACCTCTTTCTCGCAGATCCAGGCAGTGGCGAAGGCCGACTTTTCGGGGGGCTCGTGGCCGCTCAATCCGTCATGGCCGCGATGGCCACGGTGAACGTCGATGAGCGCGGCGAGGCACCCGCTTCGAGCCTGCTGCATTCCCTCCACGCCTATTTCCTACGGCCGGGCCGCTACGACGTCCCGATCCGCTTCGTCGTCGACCGGATTCGCGATGGGCGCTCCTTCACCACTCGCCGCGTTGTCGCCCATCAGGCAGGCGAGGCGATCTTCAACATGGCGGCGAGCTTCTGTCGTCCTGAAGACGGCATGAGCCACCAGCGCGCCATGCCAGAAGTCGAGTCTCCAGAGGGCAAACCCGAATGGATGACCCTGCGGCATCGAAGCCTTGGCCTCCCCGAGCCACAGGAATTCGACAACCCGATCGAGGTTCGCGTGCTCGATGCGACGGAGTTCGAAGATGACAGCCCCCGAGACCCGGTTCGATCGGTCTGGATCAGGACCCGAGGAAAGCTGCCAGATGACCCCGATCTCCATACGGCGACCCTCGTCTACGCGTCCGACCGCACACTCCTAGGAACAGCGATCAAAGGTGCCCAGGGAATGCCTGGCAAGGACTTCATGGGAGCCAGCCTGGATCATTCGGTTTGGCTGCACCACCCGATCCGCTTCGACGACTGGCTGCTCTATTCCTCGGTGAGCCCGATTGCGCATAACGCACGCGGCCTGATCTTTGGGTCGCTCTACACAGCGGACGGCGTGCAGCTTGCCTCCGTCGCACAAGAAGCGCTGATCCGAAATCGGCGCAAGAAGAACGCCTAGCACTAAAATCACGGGAGCAGAGCCCGCGCGCGATCCGCACGCCGAACGCGCGGGTCCGACCCGATCGCAGCCCACTCGCCCGCAGGCATAGCCTTAGTCCTTCTTGGGCTTCTCGGGCTTCGGTGCGAAGACGATCGCCACCACTTCGAAGGTGCCCGCTTCGAGACTGTCCTTCGTCTCAAACTCGTGAGCGGCAACGCGAGCCGCGCCGAGAACATCCTTGGAAATGCCACCTAGAGTCCGCATCGTTTCGGCGCTTGCTGCCAAACGAAGCTGCTCGACGTCACGCCCCATCGAAACTTCCGCATCCGCCTTGGCTTTGTTGATCGCCGCCAAAGCCGCAACCGCCGTATCAAAACTCGCAGCATCCGCCGGAGCCGCGATGTCTCCGAAATCTGATCCGCTCGGCCAGGACGTGCCATGGATACTGCGTGCGATCGCATCCCCCTCTGGCGCGGACTCATCCGCATAGGCCCAGCTCCAGACCTCTTCGGTGATGTACGGCAAGACCGGCGCAAAGAGCCTGAGCAAGACTGACAAACCTAGACGCAGGGAAGCGACCGCCGAGCCACTCGCTGCCGCTTCGTCGCCTGTCGCTCCGTCTTCGAAGGCGCGCGCACGTACCTTCGCAAGCTCTAGATACGTATCCGTGAAATGCGTCCAGAAGAAAGACTCTGTGTCCTGAAGCGCATGAGCATATTGATAGGCGTCATAGTTCTTCGTCGAGTCCTCGACCAGCGTCTTAAGTTTCGCAACGAAGGCCAGATCAAGTTCCTGCGTGATCGGGTGGACCTGCCCTTGCTGCGCGAGCACGAACTTCGACGCGTTGAAGAGCTTCGTCACGAGACGCTTTCCGATTTTGAAAATATTCTCGTCGAAGGCCGTGTCGGAACCCAGCCGCGCACTCGCCGCCCAGTACCGCGCCGCGTCCGCCGTGTACTTCTCGATCAAAGGCAGAGGCGTCGTTACGTTGCCCTTGCTCTTCGACATCTTCTTTCGATCCGGATCGAGAATCCACCCCGAGATCAAGGCGTTATGCCATGGCACCTTATCTTCGTGCAGCATCGCCTTGGCGATCGTGTAGAACGCCCAGGTCCGAATGATGTCGTGAGCCTGCGGGCGCATATCCGCCGGGAAGAGGCTCGCATGACGATCATCATCCTCGCCCCAATGCGAACTGATCTGCGGCGTCATCGAACTCGTAAACCAGGTATCGAAGATGTCGGAATCACCTGTAAAGCCACCGGGCTGGCCACGCTGCACTTCTTCGTAGCCATCCGGCACATCCGTCGTCGGATCGACGGGCATATCTCCGACCTTCGCTACGAGAGGCTTGTCGTAGTCGGGCTCGCCGTCTGCGGTCAGCGGGTACCAAACCGGAATAGGCACGCCGAAATAGCGCTGCCTCGACAGACACCAGTCGAGGGAAAGGTTTTGGGTCCAGTCGCGGTAGCGCGCAAACATATAAGGCGGATGCCAAGTAATTTGCTCGCCCTTTGCGATCATTTCTTCTTTTTTGTCGAGCAAGCGGCAGAACCATTGGCGGGTCGGAAGTAACTCTAGCGGGCGGTCACCCTTTTCGAAGAACTTCACCGCGTGAGAGATCTGCTCGGGCTCTTCTTGAAGCGGCGGCCCGTTCCCCGTCGCGCTGTATTCGGCTTCGCCTAGCATCTCTACGATGCGCTTTTGCGCTTGCTTAATGTTTTTACCTTCGATCTCGGCATAGGCCGCATTCGCCTTCGCAACATCAAGGCTCTCAAACGGCGCTTCCGCAAAGTCGACGGGGATGAATCGACCCTGAAGGCCAATGATCTGGCGAAGAGCAAGCCTCTCTTCGCGCCACCACTGCACATCAGTCTGGTCACCAAAGGTGCAGACCATCAAGATGCCTGTGCCCTTTTCCGGGTCGGCCATCTCGCTCGGAAAAATCGGGACCGGAGCATTAAATAGTGGCGTAATCGCACGCTTCCCGAAGAGCGACTTAAACCGCTCGTCTTCGGGATGAGCGGTCACTCCAACACAACCGGCCAGAAGCTCGGGGCGGGTTGTCGCAATCACAAAGCTCGTGTCTTCACCCTCGACCGCAAACTCGATCTTGTGAAACGCGCCGGGTACCTCGCGGTCTTCGACTTCCGCCTGCGCCACGGCGCATTGAAAGTCGACGTCCCACATGGTGGGCGCATCCGATGTGTAGACATGGTCCTTGTCGAAGAGATCGCGGAACGATCGCTGCGCCGTGCGGCGGCAATGCTCATCGATCGTCTGGTACTCCTGACGCCAGTCGACGGCGAGTCCCATGCGATGCCAGAGGACGGAAAATTCGCTTTCGTCTTCTTTGATGAGGTCGTAACAGGCTTCGATGAAGTTAGGCCGAGAGACAAGCGTCGCCGGCTTCTTGCGCACCTTCGACGAGGCCTGTTCGAAGGTCATCCCCTCCTGATAGGGCGTGTTAGGGTCGCAGCGGATGTGGAAATAGTTCTGAACTCGTCGCTCAGTGGGCAGACCATTATCGTCCCAGCCCATGGGATAGAAAATATTCATTCCCGTCATGCGCTTATAACGGACGACGACGTCGGCCTGGGTATACGAAAAGACGTGACCGATATGCAGCGACCCCGACGCGGTCGGTGGCGGCGTATCCACCACGAAAGTCTCGTTCCGCGGACGGTCGGCGTCATAGTGATAGACGCCGCTCTCTTGCCAAGTGCGGTCCCAGCGTTGTTCTACGTCGACGGCCTCGAAGTGCTTGGAAAGACTCTTCGGATCAATCGATCGCACCGGTCGTTCGCCCGGCGATGGGGACTTACTCATCTTGACTCTCGTTGCGCTCGCAAACCCAGAGAGGGCCGGAGCGTGGCTCGGCGTGGTCTTCGGCTCATTCGCTCGCCGAATCCGCCTTCGCGCAGGGTATCGCGCGGGGAAGTTCGGCCGAAGACGCGCAAGGATAGTCCAGCTCGCCCCTCCGTTGCTCGTCGGGAGTTCTCTCTAAGCCGCATAAGACTTGAACCCGGAATCGCACTCTGATCCCTCGCCATCAGCAGCCCGCACACTGGTCGCCACTTCGCTCGACCGACAGAACGCGCATGCTCTTCGGAAAGCTCAAGAACGAGGCCCAGGAAACTGTGACCTTGTTGACGGAGTTCCTGTCCGAGCGCGGAGAACGCCACCAAGCACAGATTCAGCAGATGGCTTCGTGGCTCGATACGGCGGTGAGGAATTCGCGATTCTGCTTCGTGGCATCGACCTCCCAACTGCGACCACGTCGCTGAACGAGGCATGGCAACGGTCCGGCATCTCGAAATTCCATACGGCGACCTCGAGGAGCCGATCCGGATTACGGCCTCGATGGGCATCGCGCGACTGCAGGTTGGGGATACTGCGGTCTCTTGGATCGAACGAGCCGATCGCGCCGCCTATCAGGCCAAGGACGGCGGACGCGACCGAAGTAGACCCGATCGATCTCGACGAGGCCTGCCCCAGCCTGACACGCTACGGTTGCGAGCTGAGCCCTCCGGCACCCTCAAGCGAGTGATGGTCCCCGTGGGGCTTTCGGAATTCTCATCGAAATCCGCGTAGATTGGCCTGGCGCGCCTTGCCACGACGGACGGCTGGCCGTACTCTCCCGGCCCTTATAAGTCCCTCCCAGGAGCACCGCTATTC
>JASDVF010000081.1:80688-113848 GCA_041440805.1 Myxococcota bacterium
CGGCTGGCCGTACTCTCCCGGCCCTTATAAGTCCCTCCCAGGAGCACCGCTATTCCATGGCGAAGAAGTCCCAAATCAATCGAGACAACAAGCGCCTCGCGCTGATCGCAAAGCACGCTGAGAAGCGAGCCGAGCTCCGCAAGATCCTCAAGGATTCCAATGCGACCATCGAAGAGAAGATGGAAGCGCAGAACGGTTTCTCGAAGCTGCCCCGAAACTCCTGCTCGACGCGCAAGAACAATCGCTGCGCCATCTCAGGACGTTCGAAGGCCTACTACAACAAGTTCGGTATCTCCCGCATCGCCTTGCGCGAGCTCGCCCTCCGTGGTCAGCTCCCCGGCGTGCGTAAGTCGAGCTGGTAAGAGACTCAATCATGAAGCCTGAAATTCACCCCGAATATCACAACGTGATCTTCGTCGATTCCGCCACCGGCAACGAGTGGACGAGCCGATCGACGATCACGTCCAAGGAAACCCGAGAACTCGAAGGCGAAGAAGTGCCGGTCGTGCGTCTCGAAATTTCCGCTGTCTCTCATCCCTTCTGGACTGGCAAGATGCGCGAGCTCGACGCCGACGGAAAGATCGATCGCTTCCGCAAGCGATACGGGATGAAGAAGACGGAAGTCGAGACGCCTGCAGAGACGGAAGAGGCCTAGCGCCCCTAACGGCCTCACCGAAGCACTCGATCCGAAGACTTCACTCTTCACCTCGAGATCGAAGTACTAGACATAAGAAAAGGGCCTCTCCGGCATAGGAGAGGCCCTTTTCTGTTCCCCACCCCCACGCCCGCTTGGCGCTCGGCATTCTATCCGCGAAGCTCCCTCCGAAAGCGAGGGCCCATGCGGAAACACGTAGCTTTACCGCTCCTACTCTTAGCGACACTTTCGTGCGCCTCCCTAATCCTCATGCGGCCAACGGCCTCACCCTGGGAGCCTCCAAATAAAAGTGCGACGCGAGCGGAGACGCCTTCCGAGCGACTGGCCTGCCTGGATAGGAACCCCCTCCGGCAGGCGTTCTTCGGCGACCTCCACGTCCACACGCAATATTCGATGGATGCGCGTTCGCGCGACATGCTCGGGTCCCCGGATGACGCGCTCCGCTTCGCCCGTGGCGAGTCGATCGGCCTCGGGCCTTTTGACGAGAACAGCGTCGGCACACGCCAGGCGCAACTCGATCGCCCACTCGACTTCGCAGCGGTGACCGACCATGCCGAGTGGATCGGCGAAGTCACGCTCTGCACGACACCGGGGTCCGATTCGTACGAAACCCAGGCGTGCCAAAGCTATCGCGGCGAGGCCGAGTTGAAGACTGGCCTAGCGAGCTTGGCGAAGGGGGGTCGACTGACTGCCGTGATCGGTGCTCTCGATCGGCTTGAAGACATCTGCGGACCTAACGCGGAGCGGTGCAGAGCTTCTTTACTATCCGCTTGGGAGACCACGCAGCTCGCAACCGAACGATGGAACGATGATTCGAATGCTTGCTCGTTTACGGCCTTTCATGGCTGGGAGCACAGCTACTCCGTCAATATGTCCAAGGTCCATCGCAATGTGATCTTCCGGAATGACCGGGTTCCGGAACTCCCTATTTCTTCCCTCGAAGCGCCAGATGCAGTCGATCTATGGGATCAGCTCGACGAACTTTGCACGGAAAGCGGAAGCGGCTGCGAAGTCCTTACCATCCCGCATAACTCGAACGTTTCGAATGGACGCTTGTTTGAGATCACTTGGCAGCGCGAGTCGCGTGAAGAACAAGTGCGCCAGGCGAGTGTCCGTGCCCGAATGGACCGGCTGGTCGAGATCATGCAGGTCAAAGGCGAGTCGGAATGTCAGAACGGACTCTTCGACGTTGTCGGAGAAGAGGACGAGCTTTGTAGCTTTGAGAAAATTCGCGATATGGCATCCTCGCCGCCGGACGATTGCGAAGAAGACATCGGCTCTGGCGCGATCCGGGGCTCCGGTTGCCAGTCGCGCGTGGACTTCGCGCGATACGCCCTCGTCGAAGGGCTGCGCGAAGAGGAGCGAATCGGCGTCAACCCATTTCAATTCGGCATGATCGGCAGCACCGACGGACATAACGCGAACCCCGGCGATGTCGAGGAGCACGGGTGGCAGGGTTGCTGTGCGGGGACCGACGTGACGGCCGAGGCGCGACTATCAATGGAGCCCTCGTTCGGCGGCGCAGGCAAGATTGGCCGCAACCCCGGTGGATTGATGGGCGTATGGGCCGAAGAAAACTCGCGGGATTCGCTCTTTGATGCGATGCAGCGCAGGGAAACCTTCGCAACGAGCGGCCCTCGCATCAAGCCGCGATTCTTTGGCGGCTGGGACTTCGATCCGGATCTCTGCGAACAAGATGGCCTCGTCGCGGCGGGCTACGAAAATGGCGTCGCCATGGGCTCGGTCCTGCCTAACGCGAAGACACCCGGACGCGCTCCAGTATTCGTGGCGCAGGTCAGCCGCGATCCAGGTGTCGAGGACCATCCAGGCGGCTTGCTCGACCGGCTCCAGGTCATCAAGGTCTGGCACGGCGAAGACGGGCAATTCCACCAAAGCGTTTACGACATCGGCGGGCGCATGACCGAGGGCGAGGAATCGGATGCGACGACGCCCAGCGTCGACCTAAACACGTGCACTCCGCGTGGTGCGGGTCACGACAGCTTATGCGCGGTCTGGACCGACCCCGAATTCGATGCTGCGCGATCCGCGGCCTACTACGTGCGTGCCGTCGAGAATCCGAGCTGTCGGTGGAGTTGGCAGACTTGCCTATCAATCATTCCCGAGGCGGACCGGCCCGAGGGCTGTCGCGATGACAGCATCCCGAAGGTCATTCAGGAACGCGCATGGAGTTCGCCCATCTGGTACGAGCCAGCGGGAACATCCTGAGCCTGTAATGAGCAGCGAGCGTCTGAAAAGATCACGTGACGAGCACGGCCGAAAGCGAGGCCGCCTGGCTAGACAGACAGGCCGCCCGGCGGTCTCGGAACTATCTTCCCGAGAGCTTCTTACGGATCTTGTTCTTCAGGCGAAGCGCGCCAGGCTGCAGCTTGCGATCTTCGGTGCCGAGAAGGAAGCCGTCGAGGCCACCCTTCTTCTGCACCGTGCGCAGCGTGCGCGTCGCGATGTTCAGCGAGATACGCTGGCCGAGGGTCTCCGACTGGAGTCGCACCTTCTGGATGTTCGGCTCAAAGCGGCGATTCGTCGCCCGCTTCGAGTGAGAGACGTTGTGTCCGTATTGGACCTTTTTGCCGGTCAGTGCACACACGCGCGCCATGGATTTGCTCCGCATCGACGGCCCCACTCGAGCGCATATAGGCTCGTTGGTCGGGTCCGCAGGGAAATGTCGTTTTATAGGCCCGCAAGGCCTTTCGGGAGCGCAGTTTTTAGCGAGAGGCCGCCGCTGGGTCAACCGCGACGGCCTTCGATAAATACGATTCCCGTGGGGAATGGTCAATTTATGCGGTAGAGCGGGAGCTAATTCGCTGCGGGCACCGGCGGGGGGGGGCCAGTCGGCAGCGGCGACGCAGAAGTCGAAACCACAGAGGCTGGAAACGTAGCGGCTCCTAGCTCCTGTTTCAGGCTCTCGAGCTCTGATGTCCTTCACACCCGCTAGCCGCACTCTGCGATCGCTGGGGAAGCCGTCTCAACATCAGTAGAACAAGTGGCGTGCCGAATGCTTCGAGTGCCCCCAAGGGCCTGTGGAGCACCTCAGCGGCCAGGTCCCAGCAAGTGCAGCCGGGGTACTGCAGCCACCCAGCGACGCTGCAGTAAACACCCTGCACCTGGCTCTCGTCTGCCAGATTCATATCCCCGTGGGGCGCAGATCCCTTCCCGACCTCCAGTCGTCCTCAGAGACTCACCGTTTCGGAGAATCTGGCCGCTATGCTCGCGCCCCCTTTAAGCCCAACCAATTAGGAGTCTCCCCGTGGTCACAATCGGCATGAATTATTTCGTCATCCCCGGCAAGGAAAAGGTCTTTGAAGACGCCTGCGCCAACGTCATTGAAACAATGGGCGGTATCGACGGACACGAAGAGTCCTCGCTCTACAGACAAGTTGGAGAGGGCGAGCCGGTCTACCTGATCTCCTCGCGCTGGGCCGAAGAGCAAGCCTTCATGGACTTCATCGCCTCCGACGCGTTCAAGAAGGTCACCAATTGGGGCAAGCTCAACATTCTTCGCGGACGCCCGACGCATACGACCTATAAACACGACTGACAGACACGACTAACAACCGAGACAAACGCTCCGCCGTAGCTCCAAGATGCCCCTCCACCACGAACAATGACTGGACCGCCTCCCGTGTCGACGCCGCTCGTTCAAGGACTTCCGCTTCATACCCGCTCGCTGACCGTTTCCGTTCGCCCACTCGCGGATGGCCGATGGATGGCGCGGGGTGACGTGATCGATTTGCGCAAGAACGGCTTTGTACCGTCCAGCTACGATGTCCAGCCTTCGGGCATCATTCATTCGATGAACATCGAGCTCGACCTCGACCCCGAATCCCTCCGCATGGAAACGATCCGCGTCGAACAGCCCTTCGTCGCGGTCGAGCCTTCGGTTGCGTCTCGGGGAGAATGTTGCCGCGACCCTGCCCCGCGTTTGCTCGACCTAACGGGCGAATGCCTCGATGATGAATTCGCAAAGAAGCTCAGTATGAATTTCGGGGGGCCTCTTGGTTGCTCGCACCTTCTCACGCTCTTTCAGCTGATGAGTTCCGCGGTCCCCCATGCAGCCCAGATCGAGCGAGCACGCATTGCTCGCGAAGGAACGGAGCATGCGAAAGATGATCGATTCTTTCGCCGCAGCGTATTCGTTGATGGATTCGAGGCGAGTGATGAAATCACAGACGTTTCAGTTCAACTGGCCGATACCGCGACCCGTCCCTTCTCGCCGGGATCGAATTCATTCGCGAGGCTCGAACTCTCCCACGAAGTCAAAACCTTTGCGTCCGTCGGCCGAAAAACCTTCGGACTGGGTCGGCTCGACATTCGGGAACGAATCCGGACTGCCGAGACCTTGATCGACGCCGAATGGGTCGATCGATCGGAATCCTTCACGTCCCTCAAAGAAAAGCCCATCGTGCCGGGCTTGGCTGGCCGCGTATTCAAGCTCGCCGGCGACACCCCGGACCTACAGGTGATCAAAGATAATCTCCTGATGTTCGCCCCGGGATATCTGCAGGTCATCGCCGCCCAGATGGAGCCCTACTTCGCCGACCAAATTCGGGCAGCCCGGGAAGGCGGCGAGGAGATGCCCTCTTCGAACTCGCTCGGCGGCAATACCGGTGCTTGTTATATGTGGCGCGAGAATGGCCCGATCGAAAAAACGGGAATGCGTGTCACGAAGTAGCGCCCTCTCAGTACGTGGCATGCCTCGCGCATAATCACTCCGCCTCGGCTGCCCTCCGCTAGCTCCGTTGAAAAACCAAGAGCTTGTTGTTCGCCGGTAGCTCGTTCGACTCGATGCGTGGAAGCCCCGCCGCTGCGGCAACTTCATCCACTCGCTCGAGATCTCGAACCCCCCAAAGTGGATCTCTCTCGCAAAGACTCTCGTTGAATGAGGCGTTGCTAGGCGATGTATGTTCGCCGCCGACCTTGAACGGGCCGTACAGAAAAAGGAGTCCGCCGCTCCCCAGCAAATCCCCGGCGCCGGTAAATAAGCCCTCAGCCACTGCCCATGGCGAGATATGAATCATGTTCGCGTTGAAGATCGCATCGACCCGGTCCAGTTCAGCGCGCATCGCATCCGGCCACGTCGGCGACGAAGCATCCAACAAAACGGGCGCACGGACATTCGAGTTCCCCTCTTCGGAAACCCAGGAAGCGGTCGACTCTAGGCTCGCCGGATCGTGATCCGTCGGCTGCCAATTGAGATGCGGCATCGCCGCCGAGAAAAAAATCGCGTGTTGCCCCGTCCCGCTCGCTACTTCGAGAACCCGCGCAGGCTCTGGTAGCCACCTTTGCAAGACTTCTAAGATCGGTTCACGATTTCGATGGGTCGCAGGCGCGTCGCGTTTCATCGACGCTTTATAGCGTGTCCTCAGCACGACCAAAGCCCGGCTCGCGCAGCATCTAAGCCGAGCCTGATCCCTCCGAGGCCACCTTGTGAGGCGTCAACATGAGCAGTGCGGGTGTCGCTGTCACATCAAGAACGAACGCAAGTCCGATATTTTGACGGACCTCTGACGCGAGCGGCGCACCTCGTACCCCTCGAAACAAGGGATCTACGAGGTGTGGCAGGATGAGCTGCAGGCGATCTGTCTCAAACGACGCGATTCGTTAGGTCAAGAATCGCGAGCGGGCCCGAGACTGCCCCGCAGCCTAATTGTGATATCCCGTCGCGCTCATCTGCCAGGCGACATATTCGAGCACCGACCTGAGGGAGATCAATCCGCGGGAGGCGCGCCATCAGCTGCCTGCAGAAGCGGCTCAAACCGTCCCTTCTCAGTCGCTTTCATGTAGGCATCCTGCGCGGAAATTTTGCCTTCTTTCGCATAGGCAAAGAGCACGTCGTCCATCCCTTGCATGCCCTGACTCTTTCCGGCCTGGATAATTTGGCTCAGCATGGGCGTATTTCCGTCTCGAATAATGTTAGGCAGACCCGAGGATTTCAACAGAATTTCGTTTGCGGCAATCCGCCCTCCCGTATCCGCCCGAGGAAGCAGCAGCTGCGAAACGATCCCCGCTAGCGATTCAGACAGCGAGAGCCGGACCATATTCTGCTCATCCGCCGGAAACGCATCAATAATCCGATCAATGGTCTTTGCGGCGTTATTCGTATGCAACGTGCCAAAGACCAGCATGCCCATCTCGGCTGCCGTGATCGCAAGGCTGATGGTTTCCATTTCGCGCATTTCACCGACTAGAATCACGTCGGCGTCCTGACGAATCGCGCTCTTAAGGGCAGGCCCAAAGCCTTGGGTATGCAACCCGACCTCGCGATGCGAAAAGAGTGCATTGCGGTTTTGGTGAACGAACTCGACGGGGTCTTCAATCGTAACGATGTGCTTTGAGTACGTCTTGTTGATCTTGTCGATAATCGCCGCAAGAGTGGTCGACTTACCGGAGCCGGTCGGCCCCGTGACAAGAACCAGTCCCTCGTTCAAATCAGCGAGATCGCAGACGGATTTAGGAAGGTTCAGCGTCTCTAGCGAGAGAATCTCTTCGGGGATGATGCGGAAGACACAAGCCGCGCCGGATTCCTGAATGAAATAGTTCGCACGGAAGCGAGCCACTCCATCAAGACTGAAAGCGAAGTCGAGATCGCCCGTGGTTTCGTACTCTTCCCAGGTCCGCCGCGAAGCCACCTCCTCCATCATGGCGCGAAGCGAGTCATTCGTCAGAGCGGCTTGGCCTTCGATGAATTGAATGGCGCCCTTCGCTCGA
The DNA here is from genome assembly GCA_041440805.1 of Myxococcota bacterium. GTDB lineage: Bacteria > Myxococcota_A > UBA9160 > UBA9160 > UBA4427 > UBA4427. The sequence goes on from JASDVF010000081.1 coordinate 88,070, forward strand.
AAGCGCGGAGGCTGACCGGCGACCAGATGAAGGTCCGAGCCATCATTTTCTTTCAAGTGCACAAGCAGCGAATCGATTGCAGCCAATGTTTTCCCCGTTTTTTCGTTACGGAACGAAGGCGCGCACGCCGCCATCCCGATGATGCGAAGCGAGCGTGCTAGGCGCCGGCCGTAATGAGTTTCTCTTCTTCAGCAAAACTGAGCGCGGTTTCACGCGTGATCTTGCCTGCGGCCACGAGTTCATTGAGAGACTGTTCAAGCAGGTACATGCCGTGAGCCTTACCCGTTTGCATAGAGGACCGGATCTGGACCGTCTTCTCGTCCCGCACCATGTTCCCGATGGCCCGGTTGATGACGAGCAGTTCGAGGGCCGGAATCCGATCCTTACCATCCGCGGTAGGCACAAGCCTTTGCGAAATCACCGCACGCAGCGACTCCGACAACATGGCGCGCACCTGATCCTGTTCATTCGACGGGAACGCGCCAATCATCCGATTCACCGTACGCACAGCGTTCGCCGTGTGCAGCGTCGCGAGCACGAAGTGACCCGTCTCCGCCGCGGTCATCGCGAGACTGATCGTCTCAAGGTCCCGTAACTCACCGATTACGATGATGTCAGGATCCTCTCGAAGAGCGCCACGTAAAGCGCGAGAGAAACTCGCGGTGTGGTGCCCCGCATGTCTTTGGTTCACGAGACATTTTTTGCTTGGGTGGACGATCTCGATCGGATCTTCGACCGTGAGAATATGTTCGTTGCGGTTCTCATTGATGTGATTAACGAGAGCCGCGAGCGTCGATGACTTACCACAACCGGCAGGACCGGTGATCAGGACCATGCCTTGATGGAAGTCGGTGTACTTCTTCAACTCATCGGGCAGGCCGAGTTCTTCGAGGGTCGGCGGTTTGTCCGGAATGATTCGGAACACCGCGTCGAGGCCGCGCTGCTGGCGATAGGCGTTCGTTCGAAAGCGCCCGATTCCCGGAAGGTCTAAGCAGTAATCGATCTCACCCGAGTCCCTCAAAACTTGACGTTGTTCAGGCGTGAGAGAACTTACGACGATGCGTTCGACGAACGCGGGATCGATCTCCTCCTCAGTCACGATCATCGAACCGGCCACGCGATGCTTCAGTGGACCCCCGGCATGGAAATGAACGTCCGATGCCTTTGCAGTCACGCCGGCCTGAAGAACGGCTTCGAGCTTCTCTCGATCCGCAGCACTGATTTCAGGAATCGGCAGATCAAGGGATTGGGGCCCGTCGGCGACGGCGGGAACAGCAACCTGGGCGGGGGCGGCGGTTCGCGCTGGCACCGGCTCGGCAATCGGCGGCGGCGCAGCTGCGACGGGCGGCGCGGGAATTCCAGCTCGCAGCGGCTCCGGCATAACGTCGGCCGCAGCAACATCGGCAGCAACGGGTTGCTGGACCACCGGAACCAGGTCCTCGGCCGGAGATTCGTTAAGCGCTTCTACTTCACGCGACGTCATGGGAGCTGCAGAATCGGCAGCGTGCTCAGCCGCCGCATGAATCTCGGCCGGCGCAGGACGCTCGGGCGGACTCGCTGGCGGCGAAGGCGCGGCGGGTACGGCCTTAGGAACTACGCGTGGCGCAGCCCCGGCAGGCGCAGAACTCGGCGCCGCAGCGCCACCCTTCTTCGCCCTATGCTTCTCGACCAGACCTTTCTGGACCTGCTGGAGCTTCGAAGCTTGCTCCCGATCAAGAAGTCCCATTTGCAGGAAGACCTGCATGAGTCTCGGGTTTCCAGAAGAGTCGCTCTCGGCAATCGCTCGCTGAACCTCGTCCTGGGTCAGCATTTTGAGTTGGATCGCGAGACGTCCCGCTAGCGGTATGGGCATGTTGTCGGCCATTGAGAGTCGGTATCGGCATTTCCACCGGTCGTCCTGAGACCCAAGAGAATCGATTTAAGAGGGATTTGAGCATCAATCTTGGCAAAGGCGCGCCACGACGAGCCGAACGCCCCTGCCGGATACGAGAGCTGGGCTAAGGTCCCGCATTCGCGCCCTCTGAGGCGTGCCTCCGCCCTCATGCCCCGCAACCGGAGACCCCCGTGGCCGGCCCCGATTCAACCCCTTCAATTCCCGCCCCGCCCGTCCTTAATGGCGCGCAGCGCAGACACCTGCGCGGACTCGCCCACCCAATCAAGCCGATCATTTTCGTCGGAGAAGGGGGATTGAGCGAGGCACTCATGCGGGCTCTCGACGAGGCACTCGCGAGCCATGAGCTCGTAAAAGTGCGGCTGCGCCAGCCCCCGGATAAAAAAGCCGCGGCCGCGGCGCTCGCCGAAGGCTCTGGCTCCACCGTCTGTGGCGTCGTCGGACATACCGTCGTGCTCTACCGCCCGCGTCCGGAAGACCCCACGATTATTCTACCGCCGCGCCCTTAGCAGTGGTGCGACAGCCGGTGAATGCCTCGGCCAAACCGTTTCCCTCTCAGGTAAATGCCGGACCGACCGTGGTCAGAATTTGCAAACCCGTCATCCAGCGTGCTAGCAACTGCGCACTTTGATTAGACCCTCTCTATCAGTCCGGCTCATCGCATCGATCGCCCTCATTGGGATGATCGCGTCGATGCTGCATGCCCATCCGGAGTCGACTGACGAATCGGAGGCTGGCCGCCCACTGACCGAGACCCTCGCCGAGCACCCGCTTGCCTCGGCTCCTCAGACACCGGGCACCTCCGTCTCGCCAGACGATGCACACCATGAGCATTCGTCGCGCCACACCATGGAGATCGAGATCTGTCTGATCTGCAGATCCCACCATGACGAAGACGAGCTCTTGGCCAAGAAAGCTCTTCTGGTCGAGTTCGCACTCGATCCAACGAGTGGCTTCTCTCGCCTCACGCAGCCCACCCACGCAACGCAAACGAGCTCCACGGGGCCCCGCGCTCCTCCTGCAATGATCGGCTGATCCCGCTACTTCCATCTGCCGTCATTAAACACCGCCCAGCGCGACGAGGTTTCCCTCGCCGCGCTTGCGCCCGCTCGTCGCTACCAAATCGCGACGAACGCAGGAGCTCCTCATGTCCGTTGCTAGCAATCAATACTTGTATCGATTTATCTCTCCGTTCTGCGCCACCCTCCTACTCGCCTGCTTCGCCCCCACGCTCTCGATCGCTGAGCCAGATGTACTTCCAGACGTCTCTGCGAACTCTGACCATGCCCACGCTCATGACCACGAACAACACGGCGACACCGAAACGATTGTCGTCACCGCCTCGCCCCTCGAACATGATCGCGACGAACTCTCCGTTCCGGTCGACATCCTCGAACGCGACGAGCTGATCCTGCACCTGGGCTCGACCCTCGGCGAAACATTGAGCCGCCTCCCTGGCGTCACGACCAGCGGTTTCGCCGCCGGCGCGAGCCGACCCGTGATCCGCGGGCAAGACGCGTACCGGACCGAGGTCCTCGAGGACGGACTCCGGACCCAGGACGTGTCGAAAGAGAGCCCGGACCACGCGGTCCCGGTAAACCCGCTCGCCGCGAAGCGAGTCGAGGTCGTCCGCGGCCCGGCGACCCTCCGCTACGGCGGCGGCGCCAGCGCCGGCGTCGTCAACGTGATCACCGATCGCGTGCCCGATCAAATCGGCGAGCAGGGCGTGACCGGCGAGATCTTCGGCGGCATCGGCCTCGTCGCCAACCAGCGCGACCTGGCCGCGAGCATCGACGCCAACCACGGCAACTTCGCGATCCACGCCGACGGCGTCTTCCGGGAAGCGAGCGACTACTCCACCCCCAACGACGACAAGCCCCGGATCCAGTCGGGGACAAAGACCGACTCCTGGATGGGCTCCGTCGGAGGCGCATGGATCGGCGAGAACGGGCGCTTAGGTGCGTCCTATACGCGGATCGAGAACAAATACGGCCTGCCCGAGGAGGACGCGACGGTCGACATCGACATGCACGCCGATCGCTTCCGTTTCGAAGGCGACCTCTTCGAGCCCATCGAGGGTATCCGTGAAGTTCGCGCGCGTGGGGTCTATACCGACTACGAACACGACGAAATCGCCGACGGCGACGTCGGCCAGACCTACCGAAACGAGGAATTCGATGGACGTCTCGAGGTCCTCCACGAAGAAATTGCAGGCTTCACGGGCGCCTTCGGGCTTCATGGCCAGCACCGCGACTTCCGCGGCGAAGGCGAGGCCGCCGAGTTCCTATCACCGGCGGAGCGGCGCGCGGTCGCCATCTACTTCTTCGAGGAACGCCCCCTCGCCGAGTCGCTGAATCTCGAAGCGGGATTTCGATACGAGAACACGCGCGTACAGGGCGTGGACATCGGCGACGTCAATCGGGATAAGACCTTCGACGCCGTCTCCGGTGCTCTCGGCCTGGTGGCGACTCCGCTCGACTGGCTGACGATCGGCGCCAACGGCTCGATCAGCCAACGCGCCCCCGCGATCGTGGAGTTGCTCGCACGCGGCGCCCACGAGGCCACGGCGACCTTCGAGCGCGGCGACGCCGACCTCGACCTCGAGACTTCCTTCACGGGCGACTTCCGCATCGAAGCCCACAATGATCGCGGACGGATCGAGTGGGCCAGCTTCGTGACTCAGTACGACGACTACATCTTCGCTGCACTGACCGGGAACGACGTCGACGAGGACGGCGCACTCGGCGGTGACCTCACCGAGCTCGCCTACACCTCGCGCGACGCCCTCTTCTACGGTTTCGAGGTCTCGGGTGACCTCGAACTCCTCGAGTACGACTTCGGGACGTTGGGCATCGACGGCCGCTTCGACTACGTGCGCGCGCGCTTCGATGGCAACGGCTCGGGCGGCAGCAACAACGTGCCCCGTATCACACCGCTGCGCTGGGGCGGGGGACTCTGGTTCGACCACGACTCGACGAACGCCCGAGTGGGCTTCATCCGCAACGAAGCGCAGGATGAGACCGGAGACTCTGAGACCAACACCAAGAGCTACACCTTCGTCGAGGCCTCGATCACTCATACATGGGAGATCGACGAAGACAAAGCCCTCGATTTCTCGATCACGGGCCAGAATCTCACGGACGTGCGCGCGCAAAACGCCGTCGCCTTCAACAAAGACGACGTGCTACTGCCGGGACGGAACATCCGCTTCGGCCTCCGCGCGCGCTTCTAGCGGCGCCCTAGCCGGTCCTCGGGTCTTGCCCGGGGACCCGGCCAGCGTGGTAGTCTGAGGGCATGGAACCAACCTCACACCACGTCCAAGGCGCACACAACAACTCCCTCCACGTGCTCGAATGGAGCAAGGACGGGGTGCCTCTGGTTCTGCTCCACGGCCACGGCAACGAAGCCCATCTATGGGATGATTTCGTTCCCGCCGTCACGGAGCACTACCGCGTCCTCGCCGTCGACCAGCGTGGTCATGGCGATTCCGATTGGGATACAGAGGGCCGCTATCACGCAAAAGACATGTGCGACGACCTCGAACGTATCCTTGACCATTTCGAGATCGATCGCTTCGTATTAGTCGGATTCTCGATGGGGGGCCGCGTCTCTACGGTCTTCGCCGGGCGCCACCCCGAGCGCCTCGCTGGGCTCGTCCTAGTAGACATCGGGCCAGAGCTCGATGCCCGAGGCACTTCCCGGATAGGCAAAGAAATGTCCGAACAACGCGCACCGGTCTTTACGAGCGTCGACGAATACGCCCGCATGCTGTCGCTTAACTATCCCGCCGGCCAAGCCAAAGCAATCCAGCGCATGGCAAAGTATGGGCTCAAGGAACGGGAAGACGGCCTCTTTGAACTAAAGATGGATCCGAATCTTCGCAGCGACCGGCCCGAGAACGAAGAAGCCAAAGCCGCTGAAGAAGACTTCATCCGTGAGCAGTGGGACGCCCTAGCAGGTGTCGACTGCCCGACCCTCGTCGTCCGAGGGGCCGCTTCTGACATTCTTTCGCCTGATACCGCAGATCGAATGGTGGACGACGTCCTTCCGAACGGCAGTCTCGAAGTCGTGCCCCAGGCCGCACATTCCGTCGCGACAGATAATCCCGAAGGCTTTGAACGCGCCGTCTGCGGGTTCGTCCTCGGTTAGGCCAGAGTCTCAGCCCGAGTCGTTTCGCCGCCGGACAAGAACCTCCGCCGCCAGCACTACTGCCCATGGCCGTCTTTACGATTCCGGAAATTTCAGCGGTCGGCCTAACGGAAGAACAACGCCGTGAGCAGCGCCTTAAGGAAGCTCCAGAGGGGCGTCTAAGGGGAGATCTAAAGGGAAATCTAAGGATGGTCCCGAGCGAGCTCTAGAGAAAGCTCCGCCAACGGTCGTAACGTGCATCCTTACCGGTCACGATGTCGAAGAAGGCTTTCTGAAGTTCCTCGCTCACGGGACCTCGCTTGCCCTCACCGATCGTGCGGTGGTCGACCTCGCGAATCGGCGTTACTTCGGCGGCTGTCCCGGTCAGGAAAATTTCGTCGGCGACGTAGAGATCGTCGCGCGTGATCTGCGATTCTTCCACGACATAACCACAGCGGCGAGCCACTTCGATCATTGAATCGCGAGTAATACCGTCGAGCACGCTGTAGAGCGGCGGTGTTTTGATTTTGCCGTTTCGCACGACGAAGATGTTTTCGCCTGTGCACTCTGAGACCAAGCCCTGCGTATCGAGCATGATCGCTTCATCGAAGCCGTCCAGAAGCGCCTCGCGCTTCGCGAGAATCGAGTTGACGTAGTCGCCGCAGGTTTTCCCATTCGTCATCTTCGCGTTCACGTGATGCCGTGCAAACGTCGAGATCTTTGCGCGGATGCCGCGCTCGACACCCTCGTCTCCTAAATAGCTGCCCCACTCCCAAGCGATCACCGCGACGCGCACGGAATTGTCGCCGGGATGCAAACCCATGGCACCATCGCCGATGAAGACAATAGGCCGAATATAACCCTCGGCGAGATCGTTTCGTCGCAGAGATTCGAGCGTGACCTCGGCGAGTTCGTCCTGCGAGAAGGGAATCTCCATCAGGTTGATCTTTGCCGAATCAAAGAGTCGCTGGATATGCTCGGGCAATCGGAAGACCGAGGATCGGCCGTCGACACCCGCATAACAGCGGATTCCTTCGAATACACCGAGTCCGTAGTGAAGCGTATGGGTCAGGATATGAACGTTGGCCTGGTCCCAATCGACCCACTCGCCGTCGATCCAGATCTCTTTGCCTGTAACGCCCTTCGCTGCACTTTTTCCCATGACTGTCGCCTTCCGTAGGTCGCGCGAGCCGGCGTGCACGGGAGGCGGAGGCGCTGCCTGCGACCTTCTTCCGCTCGCTAGCGGCGAAAGAATCGTTTCAGGACGACCTTGCCCAACCCATGCATCTTCTCGCGACGCATATTCATGATTCGCAGCTCTCGCATCGCTTCGACGCACTGCGGTCTAATTTGGACGGCGCGCGAGAACATCTTCTTCGCAGCGCCAGCCTTGCCCATCGCCTTGTAAAGCCGGCCCAGCAGGAGATAGGGCTTCTCCCGGTCCTTTGCCAGCTTGAGGCCCTCACGACAATGCTCTAGAGCTTCGCCCAGCATGACGTTGTTGTATCGGTGACAAAGGTAAAGTCATCAACCCTAGTGGGAGCGATATTCGCCCTCTGACGGAAACTTTCCCATCGCCTTTCTAAAGCAGAGAAGCACTCCGTCGTAATCCCGTGCGGCCATCTTAGACTCGCCTTTTTGGAATTCGATCTCCGCCGCTAGGGCCCGCCGGCCCTCATCTCGAACGGCATCGAGCTTCTTGCCACGAGCGAGTTGCGTCGCATCAAGGGTCCGACCTTCGCTCGTCGAGATACCCCCGTGAGCCTCGGCTACACGCTCGAAAACTTGCGCGGCGAGCTGTCGAACCGAGCTGCTGGCGCTGCTGAACCGATCGGGATGCATGCGCTTGGCGAGACACGCATAAGCGATGCGAATTTCCTCATCGCTCGCGGAGCGTTCGACCTCCAAGACCTGAAAGTGATCCTTGTTGCGAATTCGATTCGCAAGTACAGAGAGTTCGGCCCGAATCGACTGATCTTCCGCGGCATCTGTTGGCGCCGAGCGATTGAGAATCATCGCGACCGCGTTATTCAAATTCTCCGTATCACCGCCGATCGAGAGCAACCCGAACACGAGCCGTCGAACCCACTCTTCCTCTTCCAGCACCGTTTTGAGCGTCATCGACCCATCAAGCGCACCGATCCAAACGAGTTCGGGTTCCGAAAGACCGACTTCGGTGAGCTCTAATCAGATTCGACTTAACAGACACCGGACAGACATCACGAAACTCGACCGCTTTCTTCTTCTTCCCGTGGTCGAGCAACAGCACTCCATCGTGTCGATCGACTCGAAGCCCGTGCAGAAGCTCCGGAATCGGAATCTCCCTCAGAGTCCCGGTCAATGGAACTAAATTTTCGGACATCACGTTTCCAGACTCAGGCTTAACAAAGTCCGCGATCCGAGAAACCAGTTGATCCGCAGCAAGCGGCCCGGTTTCGATTCCAATCGCACCGAGCGCCATAGCGCGCGCCGACTGATCCGAGGTCACATCGCCCTCATTCACGAGCAGCACCGGCGTCTGTTGCAGAGACTCGAAGTTACGCATTTCTGCGAGCACTTCGAATCCATCCTGGCGCGGCAGGCGAGAACCCATGATCGCAAAGTCCGGTTGCCTGGAACGCACAACTTCGAAGGTCTCCCCCCATCGTGGGCACACAGAACCTCATACCCCCCGCTTCAAGGGTCTCAGCGTGAAACCGAGAGGTCTCGCGACTTTCGTGGACGCAAAGGACAGTGACAGACATGCTCGGCTCCTGAGTCACTATCGGCAAACTCTCAGTTCAGCTGAGCGACCCTACCTGTCGAAAGCACAGAGAATCCGCGCGTGCCCCCTCTCACAAACGTAAGGACCCGTCACGCTTTGCGCAGAAACAGAGTGCCGCTTGACGGCGAGTGTCAATGCCAGGCGCGCGATGCGGTCGAGTTAACCGTTAGTTGCCGCTGTGGATGACGCGATCGAGTGCTTTCCCGACACCCTTCCCAATTCCCAGAGTGATCGTATCGAGCCCAGTCGCTTGAAAGAGCAATTTAGGAAGCGCTGCCAAAGTCGACTTGGTCAGTACAACCTTAGGGTCGCTCAACGTATTCGTCACGCGAGCCAATTCGATCCGAATGGGCTTCCGATCCGCTAGGTGCGCCCCCGCGAACCCGCCAAGTGCTAATACGAGATCGCCTTTAAGCAAAATCTCCCCAGTCATGTCGACTGTCAGATCTCGCAATCGCAGAGGACCTTGCAAGCGCGCTTCGTATCCGGGATAGGCAAGCCTAAGGGTTTCTGCCACAACCTTTCCTTCACCGACAACGAAATCGCCTTCAATCACATCAAAGCGCTCCGCGAAATAGTGATCTACTGAGCTGCCTCTCCGAAAAGGCTGCGAGAGCCGTGCGGCACCGCCTAACAGGGGAATCTGATCGAGCACGGTTTGAAGAATCGAAACCCCTCGGAGCTCGCCACCTTTCCCTTCACCGATCGAAAACCGAATATTCCCCGCCAAGGTCTCCGTCACCCCACGAGGCTCATCCAGACGCCCAGTGACCTGCCCTTTAAAATCCAGCGCTCCGAACACGACATCCTTGGTGGTCGTCAGGTTTGACAGCACATCATTCGTTTCTGCCTCGCCTTGCGTCACAATTTCAAGATCGAATCGACCTTCACCTAGGGGATCCTCGATCGCCCCCTTGATTCCGATCACCACGCCTCCGACTAATGCATTCAGCCCTTGCGTTCGGATGCGATTCCCTGCACCAAGAATCGTCCCTCTCAAACGAACTTGCCCCGCTTCGGGGACGGTGAAACCAACCCCGCGCAGTGAAATTTGGCCTCCAAACTGACTCGGCGCACCGTCGACCAACTCAACACCCAAGCCCTCGAAAGCCATCACGCCATCCACTTTGTATTCCTCAAGGACTGGAAAAAATTGCGACCACCCCTTGAGATTGAAATTCGTCGTCGTCACCGCAACAGAAGTCGTTTCGCCGATCGCCCCTTGCAATAGGATTTCGTCGATATCGCGAAGCTTGAGCTTGCTCTCGAAAACGATCTCCCCTGATTCTTCGGGGACGAACCGCGTTGTCATCTCCGCCCGCATTCCCGCCGGCTTCGAGAATTGATCGAGATAGCGAAGGCTCGCCCCGGTCAAATCAAGGTCGATTCGCCCACGCGGCTGAGACAAGGGTTCCTCTATTTTGATAACGGCCAGGAATGGGCCTTCCACTGAGTAGTCTTCCGTAACGAAGGCGCCGGCCTCGATGCCCACGTCGAAAGATAGAAATTCCGGCGCCGCGGCATCCCCCACCAAACGTCCGGTGCCACTTGCTAGTCCGGCAAGCTGCATTTCAGGATCCGGCAAGAAGGGACGCGCTATGGCTAGGTCGAAGGTTTCGAGACTCGCCTTGATGTCAACGACGCCCGTTTTCGTCGAGGTTCCCGTCACGGTCAGTGCACTCCCGTCATCGAGCTTAAGGCCTGCCGTCAGTTGAATCAGTTCGTTTCCAACACCCCCTATATCGAGATCAAAACGGCCGGAGACATCTAGCGGGTCGCTAACGACTCGTGCTTCGGTGACCGCCAGCTTTGCCGAAACGCGCTCGATCACTCTCTCGGCATTCATTGCAAGGTCGGCATCGCCTGTCAGCCGACCGGCAATCTTGATCCCGGCAGGCACCCAAAGAGCCATCGGCGCAAGGTCCAAGTTCGCGAGGACGAGTTTCACATCCACTGCGCCGCCCATCGTCGCCTTGCCCTCCGCGTCGATGAGCCCGCCGCCATCGTCCAGCGCAAGTGCGATATCAAACCGAACGGGATCCGCCGGCTCGAGCCCTTCTAGGCCGAGTGCCAAATCTAGCGTGCCTCCCAGCGCAAGCGCCGCATCCGCATAACGTGCGTTCACGATCTTCAAATCGGTTTCGAGCCGAGCCAATCCTGCATCCGCTGTCGTCGCAATCTCGACTCGGCCACTCGCTCGTCCGCTCACGTCCATTTCCTGCCCGGCCAAAGCGGCGTAGGGCGCAAGCTCGAAATACGTCAAATCGATTACGGCATCGAGCGCGCCATCCAGCCCCATCTTGCCCACAATTTTGGCGCTGCCCTCGGATCCGAAATCGAGCATTGCCTCAAAATCGGCAGGCTGATCGAGTGCTTGATTCGCATCGAGATCAAACTCCCCGACTAAGTCGAGGCCGAAACTCTTAACGACCATCTGAGCGACCTCGAGATCGGTCTCCACCTTCGACACGACGCCCTCTGCGCCCTTTATACGGATCGTTCCAGAGAGCGCGCCAGCAATACTGGCGTCCTGAATATAGGGCTGGAGTTCTGCGAGCTGGAGCGCCTCGAGAGTGACGTCTAGGTCATAGAGACCCGACAAACTCACATCCCCTAACACCTTAATATTCCCGGCGTCTCGACCATTCGCCGCCACGCTGGCAATTAAATCGAGTGCAAGAGGTTGATCCAGCGAATCCCCGGCCGCCACGACACGGACACCTTCGAATTGCCATTCGACAACACGAGAGAGCGTTTCGTCTCGCACGACGATGCGACTATCTTCAATTACGAATCGACGAAGATCGAGCTGCAGCGCGTCCTCTTCGACATCCGGTGTTTCTTGAGGTGAACCGGGACTAGGCGAGCTGTCTGGGTCGATGACTTCGCCCTCCTCCGGCCCAGTCGAGATGGGCAGAATGAGACCTTCGGGCGTCCGCGTAACGATGAGTTCGACGCCCGAAAGCACTAGCGAGTCTACTTGGAGCTTATTCCGCAGGAGCGCCATGGCCGATAGCCGCAAATCGACCTTCGCTGCAGTTAGTCTTGCCTGATCGCGATTCGTAGCCTCTGCGACCAAAATTGGATCTGAGATCGTTAGGCGAAGCGGAACTACACCCACATCCAGGGCCGACCACTCGATCGGCGTGCCCAGCGCCTCCGCTGCACTCTCATACAGTGCTGCGCGAAACTCGTCTGTATTGACGAGTCGCGGCAAGGCAACCGATAGCCCGCCGATCACGACCAACGCCAAAGCTAAGGTCAACGCGATGATCTTCGGAATGAGTCTGAGCACGATCCCCCCGACAGAACCGAAACTAGCCCCGGATCTTCTCCGCCAGTGCCTTCCGAACCTGCCCGGGTTCCGCTTTGCCCTGGCTCGCCTTCATTACTTGGCCCATCAGAAAGTTGAGCGGCTTGTCGTCGCCGTCGCGGACCTGCTCCACAACGTCCGCGTTTGCGGCGATCACTTCATCCACGAAGCCATCGATCGCGCCCACATCCGAAACTGCTTCCAACCCTCGCTCCACCATCAACGTTTCGGGATCGCCTCCGTCGGAAACCAAATCAGGGAAGAGCTGCGACGCGCTCCTGGCCGTTAAACGACCCTCTTCCACGAGAGCGATCAGCTTCCCGAGCATCTCCGGAGTGAGCGATAGGTCTTCGAGTTCGCACTCTCGCTCTTTGAGTTCGCGCAGCACGTCTCGGGTAATCCAGTTGGCGGCAACCTTCGGTGCGCCGCAACCCTTTGCCGTCGCTTCGAAGAAGTCCGCTAAAACGCGCGTTGCGGTCAACACACCGGCATCGTACGCCGAGAGCGCGTACTCCGTCTCGAAGCGGTTGCGCTTCTCTTCCGGCAGCTCCGGCAGTGCTTCTCGTACGGCCTCGATATGAGCGGGGTCAATGCGCAGAGGAATCAGGTCAGGATCGGGGAAATAGCGGTAGTCGTCCGAGTTTTCTTTCAAGCGCATCACACTGGTGCGATGCCGCTCGGGGTCGTAGGCCATAGTCGCCTGCACGATGTCTTCGCCGTCTTCGATCAACTCGAGCTGCCTAAGCGCTTCGGCCTCGATCGCGTCTTCGACGTTCGTGAAGGAATTCAGATTCTTAATTTCAGTTCGCGTGCCGAATTCGGGAGCACCGCGAAGTCGAAGCGACACATTCGCATCGCAGCGAAACTGCCCCTTCTCCATATCGGCATCAGACACGCCTAAGTACCGAAGGATTGATCGAAGAGCGCGAAGATAGGCAGTCGCTTCCTGTGCCGAACGCATGTCAGGCTCGGAAACGATTTCGAGTAAAGGCACGCCTGCGCGATTCAGATCGATGCACGAATCGTCAGAACCTGCGATCGCAACGTCGTGAATGGACTTGCCCGCGTCTTCTTCGATATGCGCGCGAGTAATGCCGATCCGCTTTCGCTCGAAGGTTGGGACAGCGCCCTTTTTTTTCTTCTTCCCTTTACCCGTTCCTGCCGAACCGCTTTCCCCATCGTCTGCGACTTCAACATCGATGTCTAGCCAACCGTCGGAAACGATCGGCTCCTCGAATTGCGAAATCTGATAACCCTTAGGCAGGTCCGGGTAGAAGTAGTTCTTTCGTGCGAAGACGGAATACGGATTTACTGTGGCATGAATTGCGAGGCCCAAGCGGATCGAAAGTTCGACGACGCGCTCATTCAAAACCGGAAGCACGCCGGGCATGGCGAGATCAATCGGATGCACCGAATGATTCGGTTCCTTGCCGTACTGCACGGGTGCGGGGCTGAATAGCTTCGAAGCAGTCTTGAGATGCGTATGCACCTCAAGGCCGATCACCATTTCATATCGATCGGGCAATACGGACATCAGGCGATCTCCGGCGGGCGCGCGGCGTGATGATCGGTTCGGCGCTCGAATGCATCACCGACCCGAAGGATCGTCGCCTCATCGAGCGATTTGCCGATCAGTTGAAGGCCGACGGGCATGCCATCTGCGAGGCCGCAGGGCATCGACAATGCCGGAAGTCCAGCGAGGTTCGCGGAAACCGTATAGATGTCGGACAAATACATAGAAAGCGGATCATCGGCCTTCGCCCCAAGCGCGAAAGCAGTTTCGGGCATCGTCGGCGTCGCAATCACATCACACATCTCGAAGGCGTGCTCAAAGTCGCGACGAATCAGCGTCCGAACTCTCTGCGCCTGACCGTAATAGGCATCGTAGTAGCCTGCGGATAACACGTACGTCCCAAGCAAAATTCGACGCTTCACTTCCGCTCCGAACCCCTCGGACCGCGAACGCATATACAGGTCCTCGAGATCCTCAACCTTGTCTGCACGCCGGCCGTACCGCACGCCGTCGAAGCGAGCGAGGTTGCTCGACGCTTCCGCCGTCGCGATCACGTAGTAGGTCGCGATCGTGTGCGGGCTATTCGGAAGCGAAACGGGGACCGTCTTGGCGCCGGCTGCTTCAAGCTCGGCGATCGCATCACGAACTCGCGCAAGCACAGCGGGATCAACACCCTCTTCCACGAAATATTCTTCCGGCAATCCGATCGTTAGGCCTTCTACATCTCCCGTGAGCGCATTGCCTAACGAGGGAAGTAGTTCCGGAACCGACGTAGAGTCTCGCGGGTCGTGTCCGCCGATGACCTGTAGTGCCGCCGCACAATCCGAAACGCGCCTACCCAGCGGGCCAATCTGGTCGAGAGATGACGCGAAAGCTACAAGGCCCCAGCGCGACACACGCCCATAAGTCGGCTTCAAGCCCACCACGCCGCAGAAACTCGCCGGCTGCCTAATAGAGCCGCCCGTATCCGAACCGAGCGCAATCGGAACGAGCCCAGCCGCCACTGCCCCGGCGCTTCCGCCAGAACTTCCACCGCATGTGTGATCGAGTTCCCAAGGGTTATGCGCCGGGCCGTGGATCGAGTTTTCCGTCGAGGACCCCATCGCGAACTCGTCCATATTCGCACGCCCGACCAAGATCGCACCGGCTGCTTGCAGTCGTTCGACGACGGTTGAGTCGTAGGGCGAAACGAAGTTTTCGAGGATTCGCGAGGAGCAGGTCGCCGGCTCGCCCGCATGCACGATGTTGTCTTTCAGAAGAACCGGAATGCCGTCGAGAGGCGACAAGGCCTTACCCGCAGCGATTCGTTTGGATGCGGCTTCGGCTTCGGCGCGTGCGGATTCCGCCCGAGTCGAGACGACAACCGTCAGCGCGGCAGTCTTTTCGATGCGTGCAAGACTCGCTTCGACGATTTCAGAAGAGGTTGCGTCACCGCGGTCGAGACCTTCGCGGATCTCCGCGAGGCCTCCCGCCAACAAGGATTCAGCCTGGCCCATCGGACTATTCTTCCTCCTCGAGGACTTTGGGGACCAGGAAGGCCGTGCCTTGACTGGCTGGCGCATTCAAGACCGCGAGCGCCGGATCCATCGGTTCGACAGGGGTGTCGGGCCGGAGAGGGGTCGATAGCTCGAAGCCATGGAGCGTGGGCGGAACGCCCTCGGTGTCCACGGCATTCAGCGATTCTACATGCCCCAGAATCCCCTCGAGATCCTTGGCCATTGCTGCCTGCTCTTCGTCGGAGAGGGCAAGTCGAGCGAGTCTAGCCGCATGGGCCACGTCTTTGGGTGAGATTCCTGACATCCGAGCGACCTTAGCACGGCCTGCGGGGGCCAAGGCCGTTCTTCGATTGCGCGCGTCGGGTCCGAGGGTTAGCGTGCCGGCCGCATATGACTGAACTTAATGAACTTTTCGCTGACATCGCCCCCGATATCCAAAAATCCATCATGGAACTCGGCTGGACAACCCCGACCCCCGTTCAAGCGGCGGCCATCCCTAAAATGCGCGAGGGCGGCGATCTAATCGTCCAAGCCATGACCGGTAGCGGGAAGACCGGTGCTTTCGGTATCCCGATCGTCGAAGCCATCGACACGGAACTCGCGAAGACCCAGGCCATCATCCTACTGCCGACTCGCGAACTCGCGAATCAGGTCGCGGTGGATCTGGATGCTCTCGGGAAGAACCGTGGCGTTCGCACGCTGCCCATTTATGGCGGCGTCGCGTATGGCCCCCAACTCGCAGGACTCGAGGAAGGCGCCCATATCGTTGTCGGTACGCCTGGCCGAATCCTCGACCACCTCAAAAACGACCGAATGGACCTCAGCTCGACCAAGATCCTCGTTCTTGATGAAGCAGACGAGATGCTTTCTCTCGGCTTTTGGCCGGACATGAAAGAAGTCGCGAGCTACCTGCCCCGCAAGAGACAGTCGCATCTCTTCTCGGCGACGATGCCCGAGAAGGTTCGCTCGCTCTCACGCTTCTTCTTGACGGAGCCCCAGGACGTTACGATCGCCGACGAAGGCGGACCGCAGAAGATCGAACATTGCTTCTATATGTGTGCGGCGGCTGAGAAAGAAGCCGTCCTCGCGCGTATCCTCAAATACGAAAATCCTGAGAGCGCGATCATCTTCTGCAACACGAAGGCAGACGTTCGCTTCATCACGGCCTACCTCTCAAAGCGCGGCTTCAATATCGATCAAATCTCCGGCGACTTACAGCAGTCTGCTCGTGAGAAGGCGCTCAACAAGATCAAGAGCGGCAAGCTGCGCTTCCTCGCGGCCACAGACGTGGCGGCCCGTGGCATCGACATCTCAGACCTGGCCTACGTCTTCAATTACACAACCTCCGACTCACCCGAAGTCTATGTCCATCGCACCGGTCGAACCGGTCGCGCGGGCAAGTCCGGCGTCGCAGTCTCGCTCATCTCCGGCCTCGACATCGGCAACTTCAAGTTCATGCAGACCGTGAACGAGATTACGATCACCGAGAAGAAGGTTCCGACGGAACGACAGCTCACGCGACGACTCGAGAAGCGCGAGAAGGAACAATCCGAAGAATCCGACCGAAAGGCCATCGAAGGCGAGCTCGACACGCTCCGCGAAAAGTCGAACAAAGACCTCGAGGCTGTTGGCGCAGATGATGCCAAGGCGCGGGTCAACCGAATGCTTCCCTTTGTACAGAAGCTCGCCGAGAACGAAGAGGGAATGCTTGAGCTCGCTCGCTTCGCCGCGGGGTACTTGATCGGGAAGCCCGCAGCGGCTCCCAAGGTCAAAGAAGTCAAAGTAAAAGCAAAAGACGACGACGCCCCGCAAGTCGAAGATCGTGAGACCGAGCGCGCCCGCGAAGACGCCAGCAAGCCTGAGGGCAGCCAGAGACGGCGATCCCGAACGGGCAGCAGCGATAGTGGTGGCGGCAGCGGTGCTGGCGGAAGTCGTGGCCGAAGTGGTGGCGGAGGCGGAGGCGGCCGGCGTCGACGTTAAGTCGCTTCGGTTCGTTTGAGCTCCAGCTCCGATTCCCTTTGTAACTCCGGCTTCAACTGCAGGCCCGCCTGAGCCCTCAGCCGGTTCCGCCCCCGTTGATCACGAGAGAATGGCCGGTGACCCAGCCCGCCTCTTCGCTGGTCAGGTACACAACCCCGGCGGCGACATCCTTGGCGGTGCCGACGCGTCGCATCGGATACGCGGCGCCGACGTCCATGCTTTCCAGGAATTCCTTGGGCACGGTGTCAATTAGGCCTAACACGACACTGTTCGTGGTCACGCCCTTCGGCCCATATTCTTTCGACAGCGTGCGCATCAGCCCTTCCCCGCCCGCTTTCGCCGCGCCGTAGATCGAAGAGCCATGGGAGCCTGTGCGGGCGGCATCGGAAGACACGCTCACAACACGGCCCCAGCCTCGCTCCGCCATCGATCCCAGCACGTGATGCGTGCAGTTGATCACGCCGTCTAGATTCATTCCGATGAATTTGGGCCAGCTCTCGCGGGGCGTTTCTAGAAAGGGCATCGGCCACATGCCATCGGGAGAGCCACCGGCGTTATTCACCAGAATATCGATCGGGCCAAGCGCTTCGGCCGCCCGCGCGATTGCCTCACCACAGGAGTCGTAGTCACTCACATCGAAAGGTGCAGCCACCGCGCGCCCACCCGCGGCGGTAAGTTCTTCGACCATCTGCTCTGCCGACCCCGGAACGAAGTCGTTCACCGCTATCGCCGCCCCCTGCCCAGCCAGAGCTCGCGCCACTTCTGCGCCAATCCCACGGCCGGCACCCGTCACCATCGCCACTCGTCCCGTCAAATCGAACATCGGCCCGCCTCCACATCGCACGTGAAGACGTGCGGCAATCGAATCTACCACTTCACCCGCTTACGCGAGAGCGTACGCCCGAGACCGAGAGCCGGTATTGCGAAAAGGGCTCAGCCCTCCTCCGAAGCTGCCTCTTTCGTACGAGGTAACTCGACATCGAGATCGACGCCGCCCGCGTGCAGATGTAAGCGGCCGGCGCATGGATCGATCCAGATCCGGTCTTCGCCAGCTCCTGCTGAAACGGCTCCGCTAGGCGTCTCGGGCGGCTCGCCCCCTTCAAGATGAAGCTCGCCCTCGCCGAGCTGAATACGACGTTCCCGACCACTCACGACAACCGTCGCCAACGCGCCAGAAGCATCGGCTAAGAGCAGCGATTGCTCCCCTTCGACCGGACGTTTACTGCACCAATCGAGCGCACCCTCGAGATCGGGAAAGCGTTGCAAGCATTCTTGCACGAGAAGTAGCGAGGTTGGATTGCCGTCCCGGCCTGGGCTTCCCCAAAGCAGCGGCCCGGCCACTACCGCAAGGCCGCCCTCGTTCAGTCCCGCAACGGACGACACCAGCCAAGGCAGCGTCACTTCGACCGAACGAAAGCCGACCGCGGGCCGACTCTCTCGAACGATCCATCCGGATTCGGTCGCGGACGCCTGGGGCAAACTTCGTTCGAGGCACCAATGCTTGGCGTCACCACTGGAGGCGGTCGAACGCGCACGCAAAGTTGAACGCCTAGACAACACGCCCGCCTGAGCACCACCGGCTCGCAGGCGCAAATGAATCGCGAGCACCGTATCTACAGGCAGGTCCGCCTCTTTAGCGACGCCCTCGAGTCGCTCGGCTAGGTGCGCGAAATGCCGAAACATTTCCCGGCCTGCACCCGCACCACGCACAGCACCGATCGCGAGAGACCGAAGGCTCGGGCGACGAGAGCGGTTCATAGGAAGGCCAAGCCTTGCGGCCTCTTCCCGTATGGCAGCCTTCGAAGCCGCGCCTTGTGCGAGGCCCATATCGCGCGGATGTCCGGCGCATTCGATCGTGGTCAGCATGGTCTTAGGGGGTCCGGTCCGAGGAGTGCAGCCGCGCCAGGGGTGGCATCGGCGGGGGCGGTCAGGCGGCGAGCTTACGGACGCGACCCGGCCATTTCAACTCGGCGCCTCGCGGGGCGACCAGGCCGGGCGGGGACCGGGCTCTCCGCGTATCATCCCGGCCATCGAACCCGCGGGCACATGACGGTGCCCCAGGTGGGCATGCACCTTGAGGTCGATGGGAAGAAGCGGATCATGACCGGGGGGATCATGGAAAAGTTGCGTATCGGACTGCTCTTTGGAGGGCGCTCGGTTGAGCACGATGTCTCGCTTGTTTCGGCGACATCGATTCTCGGAGCCCTCGACCGGGAGCGATACGAAATTTCGCTGATCGGCGTGGACCAGGCGGGCGGCTGGCACCTGATCGATGCGGCGGAGCTCGAAGCCATTCCCGGGGCGACCCTGGCAAATGTGCTGGAGCAGCCGGGCGTCTTCTTGCCCGCAACCTCGGGGAAGGCCGCGCTACGACCTGATTCCCTCGAGGCGAGCGCGAGCGGCGACGCCCATCAGCTCGACGTGATCTTTCCGATCATTCACGGGCGCGGCGGCGAAGACGGCGCGCTTCAAGGACTCCTCGAATCGGCAGACGTTCCTTATGTCGGCTCCGGCGTGCTCAGCTCCTCCGCCCAAATGGACAAGGACTTCGCCAAGCGACTCCTCGCCCAAGCGGGCATCTCCGTCACCCCTTGGCTCACCTTCAGCGCCGCGGACCTCGATCGCGATGGCATCCCCGCCGCCGCGGAACGTGCCGAGACGGAAATCGGTCTTCCCGCCTACGTGAAGCCAGCAAACTCCGGATCCTCGATTGGGATCACGTGCGCAAATGACATGCCTGAACTGGTTGCCGCGATCGCCGACGCGCGCCGCTATGACCGCAAGGTTCTCGTCGAAGCTTCCGTCGATGGACGGGAAGTCGAAGTCGCCGTGTTGGGCAACGATGTGCCGGAGGCCTCGGTCGTCGGAGAAATTCGCGCAACCCAAGCCTTCTATGACTACGAAGCAAAATACGCCGACGGGGGGACCGAGCTGATCATTCCCTCGGATCTAGATCCGGACCTCGCCGACACGATTCGCGTGATGGCGGTCGAGGCCTACCGCGCACTCGGCGCCGAGGGGATGGCTCGCGTTGACTTTCTTATAGACCGCGAGACGCACCAAATCTACGTGAACGAGCTGAACAGTCTGCCCGGCTTCACAAGCGTGTCTATGTATCCGAAGCTTTGGGAGGCAACAGGCTTGCCCTACCCGCGCCTTCTTGACCGCTTGATCGAACTCGCGATCGAGCGCCATGCTTTCCGCGCAAAACTCGAGACTCGGCCGCCTGCGTCCGACGCCTCCAGCGGGAATTAGTCATGTCGGCCATCGAGCTCCGCGGCCTCGACCACGTCGTCCTGCGCGTCGCAGAGGTCGACCGCGCGCTCGCCTTCTATTGCGGCGTCCTCGGCTGCACAGAAGAGCGACGCATCGAGGAGTTGGGGCTCATCCAGCTCCGAGCGGGCGTATCTCTCATCGACCTCGTCGCCATCGACTCGCCCCTTGGACGAGCCGGCGGAGGCGCCGTCGAGAACGAAGCACGCAACGTCGACCACTTCGCGCTCGAACTCGCCAGTTTCGACGAAGGCGCGATCCGAAAGCAGCTCGAAGCGCACGGAATTGACTCTGGCGACGCGAGACGCCGCTATGGCGCCAAGGGCTTCGGCCTCTCGATCTACCTGAATGATCCCGACGGCAACACCGTCGAATTAAAGGGACCGCCTAGCACCGATCCCGAAGCCTCGTCCGATTTAGGGTCGTCGACAGACTCGGCCAATGTCCAATGAGCGACGCGAAGCGACAAGGTTGGAAAGCGACACGCCAAGAAGTCCTCGCCGCGGTTCATGCCATGGACCGCGAAGGGTTGACCGAAGGAACCGCGGGGAACGTTTCGGGACGCACGCCTGATGGCTGCGTTGTCCTCACGCCCGCAGCCATGAGCTATCCCAGTATGCGCGCCGAAGATCTCGTCGTGACGGATCTCGAAGGCAAGGTCTTGGACGGCGAGCGCCTTCCAACTTCTGAGCAAGACCTCCATCTAGCCTGCCTTCGTAAATACCCCGAGATCGGAGCCGTCGTCCATACCCACGCGGTTCACGCTTCGATGTTCGCCGTCGCTGGCCATGCGATCCCCTGCGTGCTTGAAGAATTCGAGTACTACGTAGGCGGAGACGTCGCGGTCGCCCCCTATCACCGAACCGGCACGAAAGCCTTAGGCGAATCCGCGGCGGAGCACGTTGGGGACCGTGCCGCAGTCCTACTCGCAAATCACGGCCTCGTTGTCGTCGGAGCCTCTCCAAGCGAAGCACTCCAGCTGACCCGACTCGTCGAGCGCGCCGCCATGATCATCTCAGGCGCCACGAGACTCGGAACTCCACCAACGCTCCCCGATGCGATTCGAAGCGAATTCAAGGCGTCCTACCTCGAACGCCGAACAGCCGCTGCAGCTCGTTAGGGCTGAATACTCCGCACGAACTCGTTGCAGAGTTACAGCCGGAGGGGTCCGCCGCGCGCGGTTACGCTCGTACTTTCCGCAGCTCCGCTTCCAGTGCTGACTTAAGCGTCGGATACTCAAATGCGAACCCCGCTTCCTGCAAACGCTTTGGTACAACTAGACGACTCCCCAGCAGTTCTCCCGAAATTTCCCCGAGCGCGATCTTCACTGCGAAAGCGGGCACCGGAATCACGGCCGGACGACGAAGCGCTGCCCCAAGCTCTCGCGTTAGTTCTGCATTCGTCACCGCCTCTGGCGCAACCGCATTCACAGGTCCCTCGATAGGCTCATCCAGGCAGAAGAGAATCGACCGCACCAGGTCGTCCGCATGAATCCACGGAAAATATTGCTCTCCCGAGCCAAGACGACCGCCTACCCCAAGCGAAAAAGGCAATCGCATCAAAGCGAGTGCGCCGCCCTCCCGAGCGAGAACGACTCCGATCCGAAGGTGTACAACCCGAATGCCCGCCGCAGCAGCGGCGGCGGCGGCAGCTTCCCAGTCTCGGCACACCTCCGCCAAGTATCCCTCCCCCATAGCCGCATCGTCCGAAAGACTCTCCGCCCCGCGATCGCCGTAGTACCCGACTGCGGATGCGCAGATGAAGGTCGAGGGCCGATCATCCGGCGTGCGTTCCAGAATTCGCTCAACGAGTCGCGTTGTCGAGTCGATGCGGCTCGCGCGAATTCGCGTGAGCCGATCCGCACTCGGCAGCCCGCCAAAAACCGGCTCTCCCGCCAAGTGAATCACGGAAGCCACCCCGTCGAGAGACGTCGGACCTGGATCAATACCATCCCAGGACCCCGCGTCGACTGCCACCTCACCTTCCGGAGCCGCGCCTGATCGTGAAAGCGTCCGCACCCAGGCAGATCGGCGAGCGAGCCCGGGTAAGAGCCGCCTACCTACCAGGCCCGTCGCGCCCGTCACTAGAACGCCCGACCTAACGCCCTCCCCATCCTCTCCGCTAGGCGAGCCCACAAGTCTAGAGTCCACTTCGTTCGTACCCATATTATTCGAATACTCCGTGACGACCCGCGCCCTTAGTAAAGCGCGTCGCACCTTCTCGCGTTTCCCCGGACCGGATCACTTCGATCCCCAACCGAGTTTCTTCTTCGAGCGCGTCATCCATTCCCAAGTTCCATTGATTGATCACGGAGCGCCGATCATTCCGCATACACAGTTGCGGAAAAGATCCGATCTCCCGAGCAAGCTCGATCGCGGCCGGAAGCGCTTCTCCCGGCTCGACCAACCGGTTCACCAAGCCCATAGCAACCGCCTCGTCAGAAGAGACGCCACGTCCCGTCAAAATCATGTCCATCGCATGGCTCTGCCCAATCAACCTTGGCAGCCTAATCGTACCGCCGTCCACAAGCGGCACCCCCCAGCGCCGACAATACACACCGAAGATTGCATCCCGCGCGGCGACACGAAGGTCACACCAGACGGAAAGTTCGAGTCCGCCCGCGACCGCAAAGCCTTCGACGGCAGCGATCACCGGCTTACTCAAAAGCATTCGCGTGGGCCCCATAGGTCCATCGCCTTCGAGCTTCACCTTGTTGGCGTTCTGGCCCCCAGAGCTCGCCTCCTTGAGATCTGCCCCCGCACAGAAATAACCACCTTCTCCCGTCAGAACCGCGACCTTGAGCGAGTCGTCTGCGTCGAAGCCACCAAACGCCTCCGCAAGCGCCTCCGCGGTTTCGCGGTCAACGCAGTTTCGGACTTCGGGGCGATTGATCGTGACGATAAATACGTCGTCGCGGACTTCGGTACGGAGCTTCATGAAGACCTCATAGTGCGACCCCGAGGAGAGCCCCGCCGAAGCCGTCAGACTCGCGCTCTACGACATCCTCGAGCAGCTCAGAAACGAAACCACTCGACGTGAGTCGACGTAGAGCAGGCCCAGTGATTAGGCGAGTTCGAGATTCGCGTAGCGGACCATCACGGTCTTCACGCCAGCGCGCTCAAATTTGATACGTAGCTTCTGATTCAGATCCGATCCCATCACGGCCAGGACTTCGCCACGGCCGAATACCGGATGTCGCACCAGCGTACCGATCGCGATCCCTTCGCCGTCATCGACACTCTCTTGGGCGTACGAATAATCGAGGCGGCCACCGCTGCTACTGCCGCCGCTACTCGAACTAGAGACTCCCGCACGGGAGCGCGCACCGCGGCTCGCTGTCCCGAGGGTTTCAATCAACTCCTCGGGGATCTCCTGCAAGAATCGACTAGGCGATTGATAGGAGCGGTCTCCGTAACGGAAGCGTTCCGCCGCACAGGTAATGAACAAATGTTCCATAGCCCGAGTCATCGCGACATAACAAAGCCGTCGCTCCTCCTCGAGTCCCGCTTCATCTCGGCTCGAAGAGGCATGAGGGAAGATGCGCTCTTCCATGCCGACCAGGAAGACGATTGGGAATTCGAGGCCCTTAGCCGAATGTACCGTCATCAAAGAAACTCGGTCGTCCCGGTCTTCGTAGCTATCCAAGTCTGAAATCAGCGCGACTTGATCGAGGTAGAGCTCGAGTTCGCTTCGCTCTTCCCCTGCCAATTCGTCTTCATTGACCACGTGGAAGTCCCGGGCTGACGAAAGCAATTCTCGAAGGTTGTCGAGTCGCGTCTCAGATTCGGGAGTGTCTTCTTTTTCGAGCGCGCGGATATATCCCGTCGCATCCATCACCCGCGCGATCATGTCATCAAGAGGCAGCCCGTCGAGGGTGCCGCCGAGCGCTAGTCCGCCTTCCGGCGCGGACGCGAAGGTGTCCATCATCTCAAGAAAGGCGGCGAGCTTGCCAGACGTGCGACCGACGAGTTGGCCCTCCACGGCTTCCCGCATCGCTTCGAGCAAAGGCAAGCCACGCTCAATCGCGAGGGACTCCACCTTCTCGAAGCTCGCTTTGCCGATTCCGCGAACCGGCTTGTTCACAATTCGGCGAAGGGCCTGATCATCCCGCGGATTCACGAGCAGACGGAGATAGGAAAGGATGTCCTTGATCTCGGCGCGATCGTAGAAACGCTGACCGCCAACGATGGTGTAAGGGACATCGTATTTCAGCAGCTCTTCTTCAAAGCTCCGCGACTGTGCATTCGTCCGGTAAAGGATACCCATGCTGCCGTAGGCAACTTCTTCGGCACGATTCGCCGCGAGCAAGTTCTTGACGACGAACTGAGCTTCCTCTCGATCATCCTCCGCTTCAAAGAAACGAATAGGTGACCCACCCTCACGATCTGTGAAAAGGTCCTTCTCTTTTCGGTCTAAGTTATTCGAGATCACTGCGGAGGCGCCCGAGAGAATCGGTTGCGTTGATCGGTAGTTCTGTTCGAGCTTGATCACCTTCGCGTCGGCGTAGTCTTGCTCGAAGTCGAGAATGTTGCGGATATCTGCGCCACGCCATGCGTAGATCGATTGGTCCGGATCGCCGACGACGCAGAGATTTTGATGTTCCGCGGCGAGCTGCCCGATGAGGCCGTACTGCACGCCATTCGTGTCCTGGTATTCGTCCACGAGGATATAGCTGTACTTCTCGCGATAGTATTGGAGCACGCGTGGGTGGCTTCGAAAGAGCTCCGCCGTCAACAGGAGGAGATCGCCAAAGTCGAGTGCTTCGGAATCCGCGAGCTTCTTCTGATATTTCGCATAAAGCCCCGAAACCATTTCTTCATCGAGGTCGTGAGCTTGCTTGGCGGCAGCCGGTGGAAGCAGGCCAGCGTTCTTCCACTGGTCAATCTGCCAGCGGATCCTACGCGGGTCGTGGACCTTCGGGTCGAGGTTGTTCGCCTTCAGAACATTCTTGATGACGCCAATCGAGTCGCTGTCGTCGTAGATTACGAAGCCGCGACTGCGGGCGAGATGACCGATATCTCGGCGAAGAATTTTAACGCCGATCGAATGAAAGGTGCCGATCGAGACTTCGCTGGCCACGGGACCTAACAGCTTCTCAACCCGCTCCTTCATCTCGCCTGCGGCCTTATTCGTAAAGGTCACTGCGAGAATTTGATCAGCCGGAATTCCGCAGACACCGATCAAATAGGCGATGCGGGAGGTCAACACACGAGTCTTGCCCGAGCCTGCGCCGGCAAGGACCAAGAGCGGTCCTTCCGTCTGCTCGACGGCTTCACGCTGCGCGGGGTTCAGTCCCGTAAAGATCGCGTCGAGGAGAGCATCCGAAGCGGATCCCGTCGGTAAGGCCCCGGGTCTAGTCGCCGTCGCGGCGCCACTCTCTATGGCACTCTCGACGGCATTATTCGAGCCATCCTTCGCGCT
>JASDVF010000081.1:113948-140849 GCA_041440805.1 Myxococcota bacterium
TCCTTCGCGCTAAGAGCCGGCGTAACAGCCGGTCCATCGAAGAGTTCATCGAGGTCTGCATCGAAATCGCTATTCACGAGGGGGGTCCCGGCGCAAACGACCGGGCTTTGGGGGGAATCAGCACGATCGATTAGGCGGCAAACGAGGTGCGACCAGCATAACCGATGGCCCCGGGCCTCGCTTCGCAGACGAGCGCCGGATTACGCGCGCTCAGTCGGATCCGCACCGCCGGGGCGCCCGGATCCGAGCGACGCGGCGAGCGCTTGATGGTCAGCAAAGGGAGGGCCTTGCTCTTCATCGTTCGGGCGCGCGGCAAGAGAATCCTTGAACGCAGCCATTCGGCGCAGCGGCGCCTCGAGCAGCCCGTCCGGCGCGCCTTCGAGTCGCGCCAAAACTTCTTCTCGCAGGTCCGCCCGGGAGCAGACCAGGATCGAATCGACTCCGGCTTCGAGTGCGCCCAGGCTGCTTTCTTCCACGCTGAAACGGCCGGCGATTGCTTGCATCTCGATGTCGTCGCTGAAGACGAGGCCGTCGTAGCCGAGTTCCTCGCGAAGCAGCGCCATCACCTCGCGCGAAAGCGTCGCCGGGCGCGTCTCATCTAATTGCGGAAAGAGCACGTGTGCGGTCATGATGCTGGCCACTCCGGCCTCGATCGACGCCCTGAACGGCGGCATCTCTACTTCGCGCAGCCTTGCCAGATCGAGATCCAGCCTCGGCAGATCAATATGGCTATCCACCGACGTATCGCCGTGGCCCGGGAAATGCTTCGCACACGCCGCCACGCCGCCGGCTTGGAGCGCCGTAATGAACGCGCGAGCGTGCTGGCCAACGGTTTCGGGGTCCTGCGCAAAGCTGCGATCGCCGATCACGGGGTTGTCCGGATTGCTATCGACATCCACGACCGGCGCAAAGTCGAGATCGAACCCGCAACTCCGAAGCTCCCTGGCGAGCGCTGCGGCGAAGCGCGCCGTGTCAGAAGGAGTCCGATCACCCAAAACACGCATGGGCGGCCATTCGGTCCAGGGAGCACGGAGACGCTGCACGCGGCCACCTTCTTGGTCCAGCGCGACCGTGAGAGGTGCGTCCGCAGGCGCGAGATCGTGCAGGTCGCGAACGAGCGCCTGGACTTCATCCGGCGATCCGACGTTTCGTGAGAAGAGCACGACGCCGCCGACCCGACCCTCCCGGATACGTTCCGCCAAGTCCGGCGGAATGTCGGTTCCAGGGAAGCCTACAAAGAGAAGTTGTCCGGGTTGCGGAAGCGACATGTCACGGTCACGAATAGCGCGCCGGGTTGGGGTACGCTCTTGACTCTTAGCGTGATTCGCGTGCCCGCCGCCCGGCGCCCCATGTGGCTCCGAGAAACGATGCCTTTGCCGATTTCCTCGTCGCTTTCTTCTCTGCTCGAGATCCAAGAGCTCGACTTCGCGGCCACCGCGGCGCAGAAGCGCTCCGACTCGCTTCCCGAGCGGCATCTGCTTATAAAACTCTCTGAGCGGATCACCCGTTCGAGAGCCGAACTTGCGGCTGCCCAAGCTGAACGCGAACAGATCGAGAAAGAGGAAGAAGCCCTCGGCGCCTCAGTCGCCGAACTCAACAGCGCCATCGAGGCGGCCGACGTCGAACGCTATTCGGGCAAGCGCATCGAGCGCGACGAGGCGAGCGAGCACGACACCGAGCAAACGAAGCGCCGCGGCGAGAAGGCTGCGATCGAAGAGAAAGAGATGGAACTCCTCGAATCGATGGAGGCAGTCGAAGGCAAGGCCTCCAAAATTGACGCCGAGATCAAGGAAATTCATGCCGAGGGCGTCAGCGTCCAAAGCGGCGTACGCGCAGTCGAAGCCGAGGTCGCAGCGGAGCTAGAAGAGATCGCCAAGAAGCGGGTAGCGCTCGCAACCGGGCTTCCCGGCGAGGTCATGACCGCCTATGACCGCGTCCGTGCCCAAAAGGGCAAAGCGGGTCGAGGCGTCACGTCGCTCTCGGAAGGCAGCTGCGGCGCTTGTTCGATCAAGCTGCCCTCGCTCGAGTTCACTCGCATGCGCGACGAGCCAGCAGAGGCCTTGATCCAATGCCCACAATGCCGGCGGCTACTCATCCGGGGGTGACGGCATTCAGCCCCCACGCAAGGCGTCGCACAACACCTCTTCCCAGCCCCGTCGGCCGCTCGGCGAACGGGCCCCACGCTCCGAAGAACGCAGGACCTACCTGGAACGCTCTTGCCGCTACTCGACCGTCACGCTCTTTGCGAGGTTCCGAGGCTGATCGACATCGGTGCCCTTAAGCGTCGCTATGTGATAGGCGAGTAGCTGGAGCGGGACGACGGCAAGGATCGAAGTCAGGAACTCTCCGAGATCATCGATGTAGATGACTTCATTCGCCTTATCAGCAATCTCGTCATCACCGACTGTTGCGATTGCGATGACCTGACCGTCGCGCGCGCGGACCTGCTCGAGGTTCGAGATAAGCTTGTCGTGGAGCTCGCCCTTCGTGGCGATGACGACGACGGGCATCTTCTCATCGATCAAAGCGATCGGCCCATGCTTCATCTCTCCCGCCGCATAACCCTCGGCGTGGATATATGAAATTTCCTTGAGCTTCAGCGCACCTTCCATGGCGATCGGGAACATGATGCCTCGCCCGAGGAACAGGAAGTCCTGTGCCTTAAAATAGCGGCGCGCCACTTCGAGACATCGCTTATCGAGTTCCAAGGCGCCTGCGACCATACGCGGCAATCGCATCGCATCATGCAACCGATCTCGGATTTCATCCTGAGTCAAAAGCCCACGAACGACGCCGAACTTCATCGCGATCAGATAGAGCGCGACCACCTGAGTGACGAATGCCTTTGTCGAAGCAACACCGATTTCGGGCCCCGCGTGTGTATAGAGAACATCATCGCTGGCTCGCTCGATCGTCGATTCGCGCACATTGCAAATCGCCAGCACACGAGCCCCTTGGCGCTTCGCTTCCTGAACCGCCGCGAGCGTATCTGCCGTCTCGCCTGACTGAGAAACCGGAATCACTATGCGACGAGGTCCGACGATCGGTTTGCGATAGCGAAACTCGCTGGCGAGATCGACTTCGCAGGGAATCCCGGCGATCTGCTCGATCATATACTTGCCGAGTAGCGACGCATAATACGAAGTGCCGCACGCCACGAGCGTCACGCCCTGAAGATCGTCTAGTTCGCTCTTCGTGAACTCGATGCCATCGAGATCAACGTCGAACTCCGCTTCGTTGATCCGAGTTCCGATCGTGTCGGTGATTGCGCGAGGCTGCTCGAAAATCTCCTTCTGCATGAAGTGATCGAAGCCGCCCTTTTCCGCGGAGACCGGATCCCACTGCACGACCGAGAATTCGCGGTCGATCGGATGCCCGCTGATATCACAGACCTGAGCGCCCTCTTCCGTCAGAGCGGCGAAGTCGCCATCGTGCAAAGAGATGATCTCGCGCGTGTATGGAAGGACAGCGGGAATATCACTCGCCAAGAAAGACTGCTTGTCGCCTTGGCCGATGATGATCGGGCTACCGCCGTTTTTGGCGGTCACGAGAAGTCCGGGATCTTGATCGCAGATCGCAGCGAGTGCATACGATCCGACGAGGTCGCCGCAGGATTCGCGCACCGCCGTGAGCAAGTCCTTGCCCTCTCCCACACGTTCATCAATCAGGTGAGCGATCAATTCGGAATCCGTATCGGACTGAATATCCGCGCCGCGCTCTTCGAGCTGCGAACGGAGAGCGCGATAGTTTTCGATGATGCCGTTATGCACGATTACGACATGGCCTGCACGATGCGGATGCGCGTTTTTTTCGGACGGCTTCCCATGAGTCGCCCAACGCGTGTGGCCAATTCCGAGATGCCCTTGAAGCGGGCGTTCCCGAATCGTGCCTTCGAGATTAATCAGCTTGCCCTTAGCGCGGCGGACTGCAATCTCACCGCCCTCAAGAATGGCGACGCCTGCAGAGTCATAGCCCCGGTATTCGAGACGGCGAAGTCCATCCACTAACACGTCCACGGCTCGATATTCTTGGCCTACGTATCCAACAATCCCACACATTGGCTAGCTCCTGCGCGCGCGCTTAGGCGCGGCTTTTCGTGTTGCGGCAGCTTTCGTCTTCGTAGACGATTTCTTGCTGGCGGCCTTTTTCTTGGCTGCTTTCTTCTTCCCAGCCTTCTTCTTGGCCGGCTTTTTCTTTGCGGATTTCTTCGCAGGCCGCTTCTTAGCGGGCTTAGGAGAAGACTCTTCCGACGAGGCAGCAGTTCCGGCGCCAGCCTTGGACGGCATCAGCGCCGGAGCGCGGCCTTCCTTGCGAGCAACCCAGCCCTCGATGTTCCGCTGCTTATTCCGCGCAACCGCGAGGGCGTCGCTAGGCACGTCTTTCGTGATCGTCGATCCTGCGGCGACAAAGCCATGCGGTGCGATCTCGACTGGGGAGACGAGGTTCGCGTTACATCCGATGAACGCGCCTTCTCCGATCGTACTGCGGGTCTTCTTGTAGCCATCGTAGTTCACCACGATCGCACCACAGCTGAAATTCACACCAGCACCAACGTCGGCATCGCCGATATATCCGAGATGAGCCGCTTTCGCGCCCGCGCCGAGCGTCGAGTTTTTGATCTCGACGTAGTTCCCGATTTTCACGCCGGCACCAAGACGGCTACCCGGTCGCAGATGAGCCGAAGGGCCAATGATGACGTCGTTGTCGAGATGGCTGTCTTCGATCACGCAACCGGACTTGACATGGACGCCTTCGCCTAACGTTGACTTTCCGGTGATCACCACGCCGGGCTCGATGATGCAGTCGCGACCAATCTCAACATCCGCGTCGATATAGACACTCGATGGATCGATAAACGTAACGCCCGCGGCCATATGACCCCGCGCGATCCGGCGCCGCAAATATCCCGTCGCATCCGCCAGCTCGATGCGCGTATTGATTCCCATGCATTCGTCAGGGTCATCGATCTCGACCGCTTCGACCCGCAGTCCTCGCTCGACGGCGTAGCCCACAATATCGGTGATATAGAGCTCGCCCTGAGCGTTATCCGGCGTGAGGGACGCTAGGCCGTCGCGAAGCAGATCAGCGCTGAACAGATAGACGCCTGTGTTGCGCTCTTCGAGTTCGAGCTCTTCGGGAGTCGCATCTTGCGCTTCGATGATTCGAGACACGCGGCCGTGCTCGTCGCGAGCGACGCGGCCGGGAATATTTTTGGCGCGCGCAGTCAGCACAGCGAGGTCCGCGCCACGCTCCTGCTTCGCCTTGCTCATCTGCTCCAGCGTCTCGGGAGAAAGCAAAGGCGTGTCTCCGTAGAGCACCAGTACGTCACCCTCGGCATTGCCTAACGCAGGCTGCGCAACGAGGACCGCATGCCCGGTCCCCTTCTGCTCCGATTGCAGAACAAATTCAGCTTCGCCCGCAAATCGTTCCTCGACCTCTTCAGCATCGCGCCCAACAACAACTAACAGCCGCGCGGGCGACAACCGCTTGGCGCTCCTTATGACATGGCCGAGCATCGGAACACCGCACAACTCGTGCAGCACCTTCGCTCTTCGCGACTTCATTCGTGTCCCTTGGCCCGCAGCCAGGACGATGACCGACGTCTCGCTCAACTCAATGCTCCTTAAGCACTCCGGAATGCGGCATCCACTGCGCACACTCACGTGAGTACCCGTCGCCGCCCTGCAGGACGCAACTTTCCCTAGCTCTGTCTCTCATCGGTCGAATGGGCGCTCATCTCGACCTCGCATTCACCAAACGCTGCAGCCGAGAATCTTGCGTACGCAGCCCACACGCAGATGGACAAGGGTATGGCTAAAAATCGCCGCCGGCCCGGAGCGGAGTCCCCACGCCTGGTACCGGACTGGCACACTCCATCTGATTCCTTCGGGGACCAGACGGACTTTTCGCCCGAAGCGTACGGATTCGAGCCCCGCTCTGTCCCATCCCCAAGCGCTTCCCTACCCTCGTCGGGTGTCAACCGCCGCGCCCCCCTGGCCGCGATTTCGCGATTGACCGCAGGAGCACCCCATCCAGGTCTACGGAAACACCACTGGACTCAAGGCCAGTCAGGTCAAAGCGCTCGAACGTCTCGGCAAGCGCCGAATCTCTGATGATCGAATCGTCACGAATGAGCTGGCTCGCGAGCTGACCGAGCTCTCGAACGACGTCCGACGCCAGGTAGGCGTCCTCCTCGACCGGAGCGGCGCAGTCCAGCACGTCATGATCGGCACCGGCTCTGGCACCGAACTGCCCGACTGGGGTCGGCTGCGCGCCGGACGTGGTCGACTGCGCGGCCTACGCCTGATTCATACCCATCTCGCGAACGAAGGACTTAGCCGGGACGACGAGACCGACCTCGCACTGCTACGTCTCGACGCCGTCGTTTCGATCGCCGTCCGCGAGGACGGGCTCCCGGGCCTCGCCCACGCCGCTTCCCTCGCTCCCGCGAACGAAGACGGCAAATCCGTCGAGAAGCTCAAGCCGATCCACCCAGCCGACTACGATTTCGACTTCAGCGTCTGGGTCAAAGATCTCGAGACCGAACTCAATCGCGCCACCGCCACCCAAGACACCGACGCTGGCGAGCGAGCCATTCTCGTCTCGGTCACCGCCGGCCGCGACCGCGAAACCCTCGAAATGCATATCGACGAGCTTCGGGAGCTCGCGCGCGCCGCAGGAGTCCAAGTCGTTGACGTCGTGACCCAGTCGCGCCCGAAGGTCGATCCGCGAACCGTGATCGGCGCAGGCAAATTGTCGGACCTCGTGATCCGATGCTTCCAGAGCGACATCGATCTCGTGATCTTCGATCAAGACATGACCCCTGGGCAAGCGCGCAACCTTTCCGAGCGGATGGAACTGCGTGTCATCGATCGCACCCAGCTGATCCTCGACATTTTCGCCCAACGCGCGACAACCGGAGACGGCAAGCTGCAGGTTGAACTCGCGCAGCTTCGCTACCGCATGCCTCGCCTCGCACAGCGTGACGACCTTTCCCTCTCGCGACTCGCTGGCGGAATCGGAGGCCGTGGCCCGGGTGAGACGAAGCTTGAAAGCGACCGACGCCGCGTCCGCGACCGCATCACGCGTCTCGAGCGCGAAGCCAAGCGCCTAACGAAGCAACGCGAGGGCCGAAGGCGTAAGCGCGATCGGCGCGGCGTGCCGGTGCTCTCGATCGTGGGATACACGAATGCGGGTAAGAGCACGCTGCTTAAGAGCTTGACGCAGAGCGATGTGCATATCGAAGACAAGATGTTCGCGACGCTTGACCCGGTTTCGAGGCGACTGCGCTTCCCTCGTGAGCGAGAGGTCATCATAACGGACACGGTCGGCTTCATTCGCGACCTCCCCCAAGACCTTGTCGCGGCGTTTCACGCCACGCTTGAGGAATTGCGGGACGCGAGCCTCCTACTTCATGTCGTCGATGCCGCGAGCCCCGATATTGACCGTCGCATTCGCGCCGTTCGAGACGTGTTAGGTGACCTGGGGATCGACCAGAAACCTGAACTGCTCGTGTTTAATCAGATCGACCGAATGCCGCCCGATGAAGCCCTCGCGATCGCGAAGCGATACGACGCGATCCCGATCTCAGCCCTCAAGGGCGAAGGGCTTCGCGAGCTACTTACGGAAGCCGAAGAAATCCTCTGGGACGACGACGATCTGCGCCCCGGAGAAGAAGAACGATTCGCTGACCTCGCTGCCACAGGCAACTAGACTCAGGCAACTAGGGGGGAGGAGAGCTTCGATGCCGCGACGCGCACGTATCGCTGGAACCGGAATGAGTGTGGGAAACCGTGTAGTCACCAATGCGGACATGACGCAGTGGATGGACACGACGGAAGAATGGATCGAACAACGTACGGGGATCCTGGAGCGACGATGGGTCGATGACACCCAGAAGCCGTCGACCCTCGCGCGGGACGCCACCCTCGGCGCCCTCGAACAAGCGGACCTCGACGTCTCTGACATCGACTGCATCCTGCTCGCAACGCTCTCCGGCGAAGCCGATTTCCCCGGTACCGCTTTCTTCCTGCACGAAGCAATCGATGCAGGCGACATCCCGTGCATCGACCTCCGCGCTCAGTGCAGCGGCTTCCTCTACGCGCTCCAAATGGCGGATGCTCTGATCGTTGCGGAGAAATATGACCGCGTGCTCGTGGTCGGCGCGGAAGTCCACTCGACCGGCCTCGACGTCAGCACTTCGGGCCGCGACGTGACCGTCATTTTCGGTGACGGATCTGGCGCGGTTATTCTA
The DNA here is from genome assembly GCA_041440805.1 of Myxococcota bacterium. GTDB lineage: Bacteria > Myxococcota_A > UBA9160 > UBA9160 > UBA4427 > UBA4427. Next base: position 122,203 of record JASDVF010000081.1, read on the forward strand.
GAAGCAACCGAAGCCGCGGGCGGTACCGCCCCCGGCCTGCTCTCTGTTCGCATTCACGCCGAAGGCAAGCACGCCAAGCGACTCTGGACCGAGGCGCCAGGCTCCGCGCATTCGCCAAGGCTCGACCAAGCCATGATGGAGGCGGGACTTCACTACCCCGTCATGGATGGTCGCTTCGTCTTCAAGCATGCCGTCACTCGTATGCCGGAAGTCCTGCTCGAGACCTTGAATTCCGCAAGCGTCAAAATGGAAGACGTCGATCTATTCCTCTTCCATCAGGCAAATTTGCGAATCAACGAATTCGTGGCGCAAAAACTCGAGATCCCCGGCGACAAGATCCGGAACAACATCCAGCGCCTCGGCAATTGCTCCGCGGCGGCTCTTCCCATCCTCCTTGCGGAATCTTCGCGGGACGGAAGCCTCTCTCCAGGACAGGTGGTCTCTCTGACCGCCTTCGGCTCCGGCTTCACCTGGGGATCCGCGGTCATCCGCTGGGGCTGAGGCGACCGGTCGCCGTCCCCAAGTCGCGGCACCCAAACCAGCCTTAAGGCGGCCTGAGCCGCCTAAAGCCGCAGACGGCACTCCAGTTGCCCGAAAGCCGCACTGCATCATTTCAACGAGGCAGTGTATCGGCCACACCAAGTGCAGGGATGCCGCTCCGCATCATACCTGCAACCTATTGCTTCACTTCACTTTTATCTATTATTGATCTCGCGTCTTGACGTAATGACGCAGTGTGTCTAAGATCCGGTCCGTCGTAGAGAACGACGCATCGCGTCAGGATCTCTGCGAAGCCCGCCACGGAGTGGGCTGACACGAATTATATCGAATTGCCGCCCAGAGCCGATCAATCGGCTGGCGCGCAGGACGGAGGCCAAAATCATGGCAACGAAGACTACGAACAAGACCACCAAGAAGAAGGCTCAGGCTCGCAATACGTCGATCGAGTTCAACTGGGAAGACATCACGCCGGAATGGGCGACCGAGGGCATCGAGCGCATCAACAGCGAATTCGAGAAGCTGACGGACGAACTCCAGTCCCGTGCCGATGAGCTCCAGAATCGCGGCGAGAAGTTCCGCAAGGAAAGCCGCAAGCGCATTGAGAAGAACGTGAAGCAGGCCCAGAAGGAACTCCGCAAGGTTCCCGCCATCAAGCGCGCCGAAGAGTTCCGCAGTGAGTTCGAAAAGAACGTCGAGAAGAACATCGACGCCGGAGTAGATCGCGTTTACTCGGGCCTCAAGCTTGCTCGTATCGACGAAGTTAAGAAGCTCGAAAAGAAGATTGCTCAGCTCAACAAGAAGCTGCGCACCCTCGAGAAGGCGCAGGCGGCCTGATCAGTGCTCATGGCGGCTTAGGATACAAAGGTCTCTCGAGTCCACGTAATCCTGCCCAACCCGCCTGAGCGCCCCCGCAATAGGCCAGTGCGTTACATGACGAGACTTAATTGCTCGTACCCGCCGTAACGCCGCCGCCACCTCTCGCAACTCCGACTTCGAATGGCGCCTTCGTCTCTTTTTTGACGCCGTCGAAGTCGAGAGACAAGAAAGGCCCGAGCCATACGTGGCTCGGGCCTTTTCTTTTTCGTTAGGCGTTCTTATTCGCTTAGCACTAGGCGCCCTTCCCTAGGCCCCCGCACGCATAAGGTCCGCTTATAGCTGGAGCGGCATCAGCGCCTTCGCATTCTTCCGCTCCGTCATTCGGTCGTCGGTAGGAAGCGGGATCAAGCCGCGATCGGCCAGGTAGCCATCTTCCCCGGAAGCCCTATCGCTCGTGAATTCGTGTAAGAACTCTTCGAGACCGGGCACCTTCCCGACGTGCGCCTTCTTGACGTAGTAATACAGGGACCTTGCGATCGCGTATTTGCCATCGGCGATATTGTCGAAGGTCGGCTCCGCCTCGTCGACGAGTGCCCCCTGAATTTTATCCTCATTTTGATCCAGGAACGAGAATCCAAAAATTCCCAGGGCTGATGGGTTTGCCACCAGCTTCTGAATAATCAGGTTGTCGTTCTCCCCTGCCTCCACGTACGCCCCGTCTTCGCGGATTGAATGCGCGATTCGCTCGAACTCCTTTTTATTTTCGTTGCGAAGAGCCTTGAGTGTGGAGATTCGCTTCGCCCCACCCTCCATTGCCACTTCAACGAAGGCATCTCGGGTGCCGGAAGTCGGGGGCGGGCCGAGGACTTCGATGCGCCTATTCGGCAAGCTTGCGTCTATATCGCTCCATTTTTCGTAGGGGTTGGGTACGAGTTCCCCATCGACCGGAACTTCTTTCGCAAGGGCTAGGAAGAGTTGTTTCAAGCTGAGTTCGACACGTTCGGCCTTCTTCGAATTGGCTAGGACGATTCCATCGAAGCCAATCTTAACTTCGACGATCTCGTTGACGCCGTTCTTTGTGCAGAGCTCGACTTCAGAGGACTTGATGCGGCGGGACGCATTCGCGATGTCTGGCGTCTCGACCCCTATGCCGCGACAAAAGAGCTTCAATCCACCGCCTGAACCGGTGCTCTCCACGACCGGAGTTTTGAATTTGGTCGCGCGACCGAATCGCTCGGCAACTGTTGTCGAGAACGGGAAGACCGTCGAGGACCCCACTATATGGATCTGTTCGCGCGCGAAGACCCTTTCCGCGGAGATGAGAGAGAGCGTGATTCCGAGCAGGGCAACGAGAGAGGCTCGCTTACAAAGCATCGATTGATTCCTTTTATTGAGGCCAGAAGCTGCGTTCGAATGCAGGTACCTAGAAAACGCGCCATGGGCACGCGGACGCTATGCCGCAAGGCACAGTTATCACGGGGACAAACAAATCATATGTGCCGTGTGTGCGAGCACCTTGAAGGAGAAGTGACAGTTGCGTGACGATCGACCGGAGCTGCCTGCTGATCTCGTATGCTCGTAACGGATTTGCTTATGCCGCATGAGCGCCCCTATTGTCCGATGCCAGATGTCCGAGCGTTCCTTGACGGGGCACCGATCGTTTTCAACTCACCATGGAGCCCCATCCCCCGTTGATCACCGCACCTGTGGAGCCCCATGTCCGACCCGCACAACGTCAAGCTCGACCGCAATACCGATGCACTACAACAGCTTGCCCTCGACATGGGGCGACTTGCTGAGGCGATCCTCGAAAAGAGCCTGCACTCCGTCTGGGAATTGGACGCGAAGCTCGCGGCCGAAGTTAAGCAAGACGATCTCCCCATCGATCGGCTCGACCTCGCTATCGACGACGCCGTTCTCCGTGTGTTAGCGCTTGACGCCCCGGTCGCCCGGGATCTGCGGCTCGTCGTCGCGGTCAAGTCCATCGCGACAGACCTTGAGCGCGTCGGAGATCTCGCTCGAAATATCGCCAGCTGTGCGGAACGCCTAGCAAGCCAGCCGGGGCTCTCCATTCCCGATGGCCTTCGAAAGCTTGCGGCGGACAGCCGCACCATCCTGCGACATGCGATTCAGGCCTTCTCCGATCTGGATGCAGATGCAGCGCGTCGGGTACTAGACGAAGATGACGTGATTGATGACCTCGAAGACGAGCTCATCCGCGATTCGATTGATCGTCTAGCATCTAATCCCGGCACCACAGAACAAGAGGTCGACTTTATCTTCATCGCCCAGCACCTTGAACGCGTCGGCGATCACGCCACGAATATCGCCGAAGAAACGGTCCTCGCTGCCGAGGCAATCAACCTCAAACATTCATCAAAACTCGGCGGCGCATAGACTTAACGCCTAACAAGAGACAATCCCTCGGAGCTGCCTTCAGCTACCTTCGTCGACGAGGCGCTCGGTTTCTAGGATTTGAAGAGCGGCTTCGACCGAACCCTGAGTCGTTCGAAGCAGTTCTCGGGCGAGGTCCTCATCGATTTTTCCGAGTTCCATGACAATGCGCATGGCACGACCCCGGAGCTTGCTGGAGCCCGACGAGATATGCGTCATATGATGTCCACGCACACGACCCATTCGAACCATGACCGCCGTCGAAAGCGCGGTCAGCACCATCTTTTGTGCGAGCCCGCCCTTCATGCGCGTCGAGCCGGTCACAACTTCGGGACCCACTTCCGGGGCGATCGAGATCTCGACCGAATCTGCCAAAGGCGACGTCGGATCACAGCTGATCGCGATCGACCTCGCACCAACCTTGCCGGCCGCCTCAATCGCGCCCAAAACATAAGGCGTCGTCCCGCTTGCTGAGATCCCGACCACGACGTCGCCCATCGTGACGCCCCGCCCTTCGAGCTCAAGGGATCCCGCTTCTGCGTCGTCTTCCGCACCTTCGATCGCCCGACGAAGCGCACGGTCTCCGCCGGCCATCACGCCCTGCACGATTCGAGGCGAAAGGCCGTACGTCGGCGGAATTTCGGAAGCGTCGAGCACACCGAGCCGACCGCTGGTCCCGGCCCCGACATTAAACCATCGTCCGCCGCCTTGAAGAGCGCACGCGATCACCTCAACCGCCTCCGCGATCTGAGGAAGAACCCGACCCACAGCGGCATGGGCCACCCCATCCTGCTGGTGGATCAGTTCGAGGATTTGAGACGGTTGCATCTCATCTAAGGCAACGGAACCCTCGAGTGAAGCTTCTGTCGGTGTGCGTTCGGCCATTTCATGTATTTCGGCGATTCTGCCGACAACTAAAGAAGTCCGCAGCAACGCTTCTTGAACACGCCTATTGGGTGCACTTCGCATCCGGGCATGGGGAATCCTAGAATCAGCCCATGCCCCCCGAAAATTCGTCTCCCCAGGCCTTCAAGGTCACAGATTCGACCCTCGAATGCCTCGAATGGTCGCGGCTCGTCGATCGCTTGCGCGCGTGTTGCCGCACGCCGATCGGCACTGCGTTGCTTGCGGAATATTCAAGCACAGACCTTTTCGAACTCTGCGAATCCGGTGTGCGTGCTCGACAGGCGGAAGCTTCCGAAGTCCGCGCTCTGCTCGACGCCGATGCCATGCCGCCGATCGGAGGCTGCGCGGATGTGCGAATCGCTGTCGCGCAAGCCGAGAAGGGTGGCGTCCTTGAACCCACAGAACTCCTCGAAGTTCGCGCGACCCTTAGCGCACTCCATGCAACGATCGAGTTCTTTGACCGACGGCGCGATGAAGTCCCGCGGCTATTTGAGCTCGCCGAGGAGCTCCAGGAAGCAAACGGTCTCGAAGCCGAAATCGCGCGCTGCCTGAATGACGGCGGCGAGGTAAAGGACTCTGCTTCCTCGACATTGGCCCAGGCTCGACGTGATGCAAATCGACTCTCCGGCGAACTTCAATCGCGCATCGAACGAAGTCTGCAGAACGCCGACATCAAGCCCCATCTTTCCGACACCTTCTACACCGTCCGCAATGGTCGCTTCGTCCTTCCCGTAAAAGCGGACGCCAAGGGCCACGTTCGCGGCATCGTTCACGATGCATCGCGATCCGGAACGACACTCTTCATCGAACCCGACGTCATGGTCGAATTGAATAACCGGCACAAGCAGGCGGAACTCACGGTCGACCGCGAAATCGCGCGTGTTATGCGGGATCTCTCCGCAGCAGTCGCACGCGAAGCAGGTTCGATTCACAATAGCCTCGGCTCTATCGGGCACATCGACCTGGCCATCGCACGCGGGCACCTTTCCCAACAGATGGACGCGATCGAACCGGAAATCGGCACCGAGGGCATCTTAAAGCTCCCGGGCCTGCGCCATCCGCTGCTTCCGATCGAGGAGTGCGTCGCGAACGACCTTCGTGTCGGCGAAGACTTCACGGTACTTTTGCTCTCCGGGCCGAACGCCGGCGGGAAAACCGTGGCACTCAAGTCCGTTGCCCTAGCAGCGCTTATGGTCCGTGCGGGCATGCACGCCCCTGTCGATCCGGGTGCCCGGATCGATCTCGTTGATGGCGTTCTCGCGGACATCGGTGATCATCAGGATATTCAGGAGAGCCTATCCACGTTCTCGGCGGCAATGGCGAACCTCGCGGAAATCTTGAGGTCCGCCGGACCTAACACACTTGTCTGTCTCGACGAGGTGGGAGTTGGAACAGATCCCTCCGAAGGTGCAGCGATCGCGCAATCAACCCTCGAATCTCTTGCCGAGAGCGGCACGCGTGTCGTCACAACGACGCATTACAACTTGCTCAAGGAAATGGCGGAAGTCGATCAGCGCTTCAAGAACGCGAGTGTCGAATTTGATCCTGTGACGATGGCTCCTACATATCGGGTTCGCATCGGCGCGCCCGGTGCCTCCTCGGCCACGACTGTGGCCGCACGAATGGGCATGCCGCAATCGGTCCTCGATCGGGCATCCGCTCTCCTGAACCTCGAAGACCGTCGCCTCGATCGCATGCTCTCGGAACTCGCAGCCAACCGCGCTTTGCTCGAATCAGAAGTCGCCACCGCCGCGCAGCTTCGTGTAGAGAGCGAACAGGCCCGGGAGGAATACCGCGACAAACTCGCGCGACTGCAAGAGCGACGAGACAAACTCTTTGGCGAAATGAGAGGCGAACTAGATGCCTCGTTTCGCTCCGCCCATGGCGAAGTCGCTCGTATCATCGCCGAATTGCAGCGAGCGCCGACCTCAAAGCACGCAGCGAAGGCACGCGAACGCCTCGAAGACTTGCGCGAAGAAACGGCTCAATCACAAACCGAACAGGGACTCGAACCAGAAGCACTAGCGGAGGAGTCCGATACACCACCGGTCGATTGGCCAAAGGCTCGGATCGGCGACTCCGTGCGCACTCCGGGGGGGGCTGCTGGGACGTTAGTTTCGCTGCCGGATCGCAAAGGACGCGTCTCGGTCCAGCTCGGCGGCGCCAAAGTGCAGCTTCCCAGTGAACAACTCCGTCTCGGAGAAGGTCGGTCACGACCTCAGGCTGGCTCTCCCACTTCAACGCCCCGCGCAGCGCCGCCCGACTTGCTCCCCCCAGCGCGGATCGGCGGCCTCGTCGAATGTGATCTTCGCGGCATGCGGGTCGAAGAAGCGCTCGATCGGCTGGATGCCACCCTCGACCTTGCAGCTGCAGAGGGCCGAGACGAGTTGCGCGTTATTCACGGCATTGGCACTGGCGCGCTCAAACGCGCTGTAGGGGAACATCTTCCGCGCTCGCCATACGTGATCGACTGCATGCCCGCGACCCGTGAGGACGGCGGTGCCGGCGCAACGCGCGTCATCCTCGGAAAGGACTGAGAGCGATGGCCGACGATCCCGCGAGTGACGGCGAATACGAATCGCCCGAGAAGTCAACCGAGGCACAGGACGAGCCTACATCCCCTTTGCCTGATCATGATTTTCGCGACGATGAGGACGATGCGTTTCCAACCATCGACGAATTCATCGGCACCTTCTTCCAGGAGCCGTCCCTTTTGCCGATCGTGATCGCCATCCTGCTAAGTGGCGGAGCGTTCGGCGCAGCGATGCTCATTCTAACGGTGCTCGACCGCAATCCCTTCGCCGCCGCAGCACTGATCTTGATTACCGGCATGACCGTCGACATCTGTTGGCAGGCGCGCAAGAAGCAGAGCTTCAGGAATGTCGCACGTCTGATCGGATTGGTTTGGGCTGTATCCGTCGCTCTCGCGATTCTCGCTCTATGGAGCGGGATTGCGTTCGGCTAACGCCTCCCAAGACACACGCCGAAACTGCGTCGAAGAGCGCGCCGAACACACTCGGATCAACACTCGGACCTGCGTTCGAATCCCGACGTGCGGAAAGCTAGTCCGAGCTCTCGTCGACGAGAAAGGCTTCCGCGGCACGTAGTCCCGACCTTGTCGCGGACTCGAAAGAGGGTCCTGCCAAATAATCGCCCGCCCAGTAGAGGCGCCGACCCAGACCACGACGATCGCACTGCACTTTTTCGAAGTTTGCGAGTTCGCGGTAATGCCCCACGCCGAAGAACGCCTGCGTCCCGCGTCCGAGATGCGTCGTCAATACACGCTCCCCAACGCCAGGGATGGCCATCTCCAGCGAACTCAGCAGATTCTTGGAAACGACATCACTCGCCGTCTCGCTCCACTGCGCCGCAAAAGCGTCGCGCGCGCGAACAACGACTTGGCTACGCCCTTCGGGCACGCGGCCACCACTTTGCCCCGGCTCGATCACGATCGACGAGATCGCCGAATCTTCGCGGCGTGGCAATCTCAGCTCTTGGGGTAAGCCCGAATCGACCCCTTCAAGCGCGACGGAGAGCGTTACGACCGGTTGTTCTACGACGCCCGCAAAAAAATCACGCTCGGCGGGTGTCAACAAAGAGGATGCGATTCGGGCTGCTTGACTCGGCCCCAGAGCGACAACTACAGCATCAAAAGATGAATCCGCTCCAGGACCATCCTCGTCGAGGGTCTCCAGGCGATAACCACCGGCTGCGAGTTCATCTACGCGCTGCACCGCCGTGCCGCGCCTAATATCGAGGCCTTCAGCAGCTGTTTGCGCGAGTTCGAAGAGAGGGCGACGCGGGAGGCCGGGCAGACCAGGACGGCGTTCGCCGATTCCTAGAGACCGTACATGCTGAAGCAAAGCGACACGTGAAAGCGATTCAACTCGGTCGCCGTAAAGACCCTGCACTTCCGGAGCGAGCCAGAATTCCAAAGCGCCGCGCCCAAAATAGAGCGACACATGATCAGACAGACTTCGATAGTCGAGATCCGCAGCTCGTTCAACGAAGCTCGCATCGAGTAAGGGCGCATAACGCCCCATCAAGCGGACCCATCGCAACAACTTCGCTCGCTCGCGAAGCGGCGGGCCAGGAATACGAGCAGCGCCGCGAAGGCTCAGACCATCAACTGGGATTGTCTCGCCAGCCCGCAGTAGAGCAGTCTGCACCGGGCGAAGCGGAGAGAATAGGTCGTCGACACCGGTCTCGCGCGCAAACCGAGCCAAGGCGACATCGCGTCCACCTAGCACCGGCCAAGCACCATCCATCCAATGTCCGGCGCACCATTCGCCCCGAGCACGCCCACCGACGGCGGTTCGCGCTTCAAAGACCGTTACGGAATGACCCGCTCGCGCGAGTTTGCTTGCGGCCCTAAGCCCCGCGAAACCCGCTCCGATCACTGCAATGCGCTGACCCGATTCGTTCGCAGCCGTGATCTTCGTCGATTGCAAAGCTTCAGTCATTGGGCCGTGCCTCCACGCTTCCCGAGCACCGCCAAGACGTCGTGCAGCGTATCGAAGGCCACATAAGCCTCGCCTAACTCATCCATCGCCGGGGCCAGTGTGTCCTTCGCGAAGGCCAGGTCTGCTTCAATTGCGCCGCAAAGGTCGGACACTTTCCCGTTTCCGATGTGCACGCAGAACGTGCCTGGATGCTTTTCGCGGTAGGCGCCGATCAGCGTGCTTTTGCAACTACCGGTCCCGCAACCACAGGCATCGTTCGGCGCACCAGCAGCGAGACGCCAAATGTCTCCTTCGTATTCGAGATGGTTCGCGTTGTACTCGAAGGACACTTCGTTGATCGCCTGCATGCGTTCGAGATTCCAATCGAACCCGTCGGAGAGAATTCGAAACGGGACGGTCTCCGCCTTACACCATGCGAGCAGGTCGCGAGCGCCGGGGTCAAGATCGATCGTCTCGAGAAATTCGTAGAGCTCCTTTTCGGGCAGCTTGAAATTCTTGAAGAGTGCCAGCACGTAGGTCCAAGCAGTGAACTCGCCCTGCGCAAAGCGGTCCCAGAGTTGTGCGCGGCGTTCCGGGAGACGGGCTTGCGCAAGCGTCGAGCCGACGTCCTGGACAGAGAAAGTCCCGTCGAAATCACAGAAGACTGCAAGCGGCCGACCAGCGGGCACGTGGGCTCGGGCGGCGTTCTGATTCTGGCCCTTGGCATTGTCCGGTGGATTCACGGGATTCACTCTTTCGGGATAGATGGATCTGGGGGATTGAGGAGGATTCGGGCTAGGCGATCGATCACCGGGGCACACCATCAGCGAGGGGGAGCAGCCAGGTAGGCAGGCCATTCATCGCGTCACGGCCGGACGATATGAGTCACAGCATCGCGCACCTATGGGTTGCGCAACTATGGCCAGTTCAGACGGACCGCGAGGCGATCCTTCGGCCGTAAACCCGATTGGAGACGCCCATTTAGCGGGGGCGCCGGATGGGTGATTAGCGCATCCCTGGGCCGACGGGAATGCGCCCCGTACGCGGGTTTCCCTGGGGAAGTCGTGAATCCGACAGATCCACGGAGCGAGCGACGAACAGTGACATTTTTTGTCACCCCCGAGCGCCGTTTTGTGTCACCGCACCACCGGAGCTGCGCTGGCGCTGCGTACTGCCTGCGGCAAAAGTCATTCGAAGGGAACACCCCTCGCCGTCGGAGCTGGTCTGAAACGTTCTGGGGATTCTAGTCCTACTTGGCACGGGGCTTGCTTTAGTAATGTCTTGAGTTTATGGGGCGCTTTCCGAGGAGCGGGCCCCCATTTGCGCCCGGGCTGGCTACCCCTCCCTTCGCACAATATGTGTGAGGAGCTAGCCCGGGCGCCATTTTTTTTTCGCGCCCCACTCTCGGCGTCGTACACTCGGATCCCGAACGGGGGATGCGTGACAAAACGACAAGGGACGGGGAAGGCCCCGTTGCCGCCCATGCTTCCGCGGCCAACTGTGGCCGATCGGAATCCAGTCGTGTTCCGGCTCGACGATGACTGTCCGATCCTATTGCCTGCAGGTTCCGACGCCGTCGGCCCCTCGCTCTACCGCGAAGCCCTTTCCCTCGGACGTCAACTCGCGGGCCGCACGGGCTTCGCCGTTCCAATCGAGCGACGATCTTCGCCTTTGAGCGCGGAAGGCCTGCGAGCAGTCCACCTATTTTTCGATTTGCGTGCCGCGATTCATCCGCAAGCGATCTCAGCATGCTGAACGTCCTAAACGAAGTCCGGCGCGAGTTCGAAACAAAATCGAATTGACGGGGTGACCTGGACGCTAGGCCCTGGTTTGATCAATTCGAAGAGACATCACGGTGCGTTTCCCAAGGTCCAGCCCGAGTTCGCTCTCGGAACGTCGGGGCCCCTGTATCCCCCGGGTTTATTCGCCGGGCGGAATTTCCTCGAATCCCATCGAGGCGTAATAAGGGTGCGTTCCACGGCACGTGCGCAAAGCGAAGCCGGCAACCTTCCCCTCTGAAGTTCGAGCCGCGAGCAAACGGCCTTCTCACTGAGCAACCGCCGCCTCCGTGCTTATCTAAATCGCAACGATCGCCGGCGGCAAGTCGGCGGGATCGAGCATATTCGCAGCCGCGACCTCCAGCCTCGGTACGGATTCGAAACCTATCCCCGACGCCGGCCCAACAACGAAATCACCCATCGACGGACGCCGATCGCGGAAGCAAAACATCTCGCGCGACCCCGGCCAAATAGATGGAGCCCGTAGCACATAACATCTTACCCTCCGCCAACTCACTCCGTGCCCGAGTTGCCGCGACACGGGGGTCAGGGACCGTGTCGATCGGCACCGATCGACCGAGATCACTGAGCAAAGCTTCGACTTGCTTCGCCAGCTGATCTTCTGGAAGCGAGCGAATCGAATCTGCTTTAGTCACCCACACGCGGTCCGCTTCGGCAAGAAGAGGCCGAAGCAAGGACTCGAGTTGCTTATCCTCCGAGACCGAAATCAGAAGCTCAAATCCCCCGGGCGCGATCTCTCGGAGCGATTCGGCCAGCACTCGCGCAGACTGCGCCGTATGCGCTCCATCCACGACGACGCGCGGATCCGTCTCCAACACTTCGATGCGCCCGGGTAAACGGCAGCGCGACAGGCCACGCTCGGCCGCCGCATTGAGCTCATCTTCCGGGTAGACGCCTAATGCACGAACACATCCTAGGGCGAGCACGGCATTTTGAGCAGCCGCGTCTCCAGGCGACCCCAACTTGGGAAGCGAGACTTGCGGCGACTCCGCCATACAAATAAGTGGCGCCCCAACTTCGGCCGCTCGTGCCTTCACCACTCGAAGCGCCTCTGGTCGAAGCCATCCCACGATCGCGGGAACGCCGGGCTTCAAAATCCCTGCCTTTTCACCGGCGATCTCAGCCTCCGTTTCGCCGAGTTTATCCGTGTGCTCGAGCTCGATGCTCGTCACACATGTCACGACCGGGCTCACAATATTCGTGGAATCGAGGCGTCCGCCAAGGCCGACTTCGAGCAGCACGCGGTCGACCCCCGCATGCTCGAAGATAAGTAAAGCGACCGCAGTCGTCGCGTCAAAGAAGCTCGGCAAAGTCTCACGAGGCCCCGCAAGCAATGCTTGAACAATGGGCCGCACGCGCTCGACCGCTGAAACTAACGTCGATTCATCGACCGAAACGCCATCAACACGAAAGCGCTCTACCCAACTCACGAGGTGCGGCGATGTGAAAGCCCCAACGTGTTCGCCGAGCTCCATCAGAATCGATTCTGCGAATAGGCATGTCGACCCTTTGCCCTTTGAGCCCGCAACGTGGATGATGGAGAGCCCATCCTGGGGACGCCCGACGGCGTCGAGCAACGCTCGAATAGGCTCTAGATCCAGTCGGCAATAGCTGTAGTTCGTCTGGCGCTCACGATTAATGAGTCCTTCGAGATAGCCCGTAGCCTGCGCGAGGGTTTCAATCGCGTTTTCGCTCATCCGATTGCCTCTACTCTCTGTGCAGGATGCTGGCGAAGGAATGCCGGGGTCAACATAGGACGAGTCGCTTCGAATATGGAGCGCCGCGGCCACAAACAAGAGCGCTGCGGCCACAAAAAAAAAGGCGACCAATTGCTTGGTCGCCTAATCATGATTCATTGCAAGACGGCGGGCGTCTTACTGAAGCATGTACTTCTGTCGCTCGCGGTAGGCCTTGAGCGCGGGGCTCGTGGACTCGATCGAGGGATAGAAATACTTCACGGCGTGTCCGCATTCCTGGCAGAGCCGGTAGCAGAACTTGAAGCCTTCAACTTCGCGAATCGACCCGACATCGATTCGACTATCGTCCGTGCAGCAGCTCGAGGCGCGCGTCGGCGAGACGATCTTCTTCGGATATTCGTTCTTCGGAGTCTCCGTGTCGGTGTACTCGATGATGTTCTTCGTGAGACGGTGGGACCGCTCCTCGGAGCTCTTCTTCCGGATATTGCTACCGATTCTTCTCAACGGATATTCCTCGCATCGTTGTGGGTCCAGAGTGGAGTCCGAGGCCTTAAGCCCGGAGTCGTTCACCCAGGTCCGGTTTCAATTCGTGATTCTTGGAGCTCGGCTTTTTCAAACCAAACTCCTTCGAACCTAAGTCTTTCAATCCAAGTTCTTTCAAAAGGGGCGATCGATTTTCAAAGGGCCGCTGACACGGCGCCCCATCTGCAACCCACAGACGGCTCGATCCCACGTCTTCGGACAACTCGAGCAGCATGGAGCTACGCGTCCCGTATCGATCCGTGTTCCCGTCCGGGATGTGAACACACGTGGCCTCAAAGGGACTTCCAACCCCTTCATCCTCCACGTGCTCGCGACAGATCCGCGCCAAGCCCTCGAAGAGGTCGTAGCTCGGGTCCGTGATCATTTTTTCGACGCTGCTTCGAATGCGCGTCAGCTTCAGAGCCCTCGGCTCTTCTGTGCCCGTTCCATCGTTCGCTTCGAACGAAAGACCGTCGATTCCCTCAAAGCCTGGGTAGGCCTTGCCAAGAACGGCCTCCGCATCGGTGGCAACCGTCGTGTCCGTCCCAAGAATTTTCGCGATCCGCGCATCTTCGACGTTCCCGACAATATGCGGGCCCGGCTCAAGAGCGACAACTCGCGCACGATCCCGATACACAACCAAGAACGCGTCGTGCTCATCCGCAATCAACAGCTGAAACGGATTATAAGAACACTCCGCCAAATCTTCTAAAGATCGCGCCGCCGCTGAAGCACTGTCCGCCTCAAGCGCCGCCATCACAACCTCACCCCGGCTAAGCAAAACCGGCGCTGCCTCACCTCGCCCCCCGTCAGCATCAACATCACCCTCGACCCTCTCCGCGCCAGAGGCGCAAGAAGGAGAAGCAGGTCGTAGGTTCGTCAGCCCAGCAAATACGCCGCGGTGATTAAGGCCAAGCCAGGTGCCGCCAGCTTCGAGATCCATAGGCGAAAGGATCCTGCCGCTCGCGGTTTCACGAATGGCGAAGTCTTCCGCGGGGCGCGCCAAGAATTCGTCGCGGTTTGCGGCGACGACGAGAGGACGACCCGGAAGGCAGCGGTGAAGAACGATCAGAGTGCACATGTTTGGTGCCGGCTCCTCTCGTCGGTCAGTCCGTGCGTCTCGGCCATCACAGGCGAAGAAGAACACAGTTTCGATAATGGCTCAGGGAATGGGCCCGGGGAGCTTCTCCCGGTTCCCAAGAGCAACTCAGGCTAGCGCATATCGCCTAGCACTGCAACGAAAACCCCCTTCCAAATCAGCTAGATATGGGCATCCTGGAGCGTTTCGCATGATGGTTGGCATGGAACATCCCACCCCTCGCCAGCTCCGGAACACCCCTGACCCGACCGTCCCGATTTCCCTCATTCTCTAGTTCCCGAAGGCATCGATTCGCTCAAACCGCTCCATCAGCCGCACGAGCGCCTCGTAGGTCACGAGCCCCATGGGCCCGAGCCTCGACTTCGACTGAGCGCCCTGCATCGCTCCCGAGGCGGCCAAAGCCACCGCGACATCAACCGGCTCTGACTCCTCGACCAAGGATACGACCTGCCCGTATCCTGCCGCCTGCAGGGCCGCCTGAAGCCCCGAGGGAGATCGCCATTCGCCATCACTCGGAAAGACGTCTCCGAAGCCGAGCTCTGCCGCCGTTTCCCAGAACAGCGACCGGAAAATCGGCTGAGAACGGAGGTCACGCGCCATTCGGGGAACAGTGGGTCCCGTACGGGGCTCGAGCACGACCGCGATGCGCAGACGATCGAGCTTTCCTGCCTCCTCGAGTCGCCGAATCGCATCCTCCGCCCCTATGCGAACGCGTTCGCGCGCATGAGTTCGGGACTCGATGGACTCCCAACCCTTCGAATCCATTCCTGTTTTCGCGTATCCCGACTCTTGAGGCGGCGACCGCACCTCAACCAAGAGCAGCTGCCGAGTGTACGCCGCCGGTCCGCTTGCGAGGGCCGGCGCCAGGGCGAGCAGGAGCGCCGCTCCCGCGTCATCGGCCCATCGATCGTCCCCCAGCAGGCTCCACGGTGCTACGAGCATCACGACGTCCTCGGAGTCGCCGGGCAACGTCGCGAGCAAATGTCGAGGAGCACCCTCGCGGCTCGAACCGAGCCAAGCAGACACGGCCCCGGCCAGTTCCATTTCTCGCTCCAAATAGGCCTGAGCACGAGCCGCCGCCTCGGCCCCGGACCGCCGAGGACCCAGTTCCGCGAGACGAACAAGGTGAGCCTCAGCCAGCTCAGCCGAGAATTCGCCATCCAGAATTTCCACGTCCGGATGGGATGGAATCGTCGAACAGCCCTGTGACAAAAGGCAGATCCCTAGGACGAGAATCCCGCGAGAATAATGGCGCCTGCGACCCGCAACTCGGTAAGACAAGCCACTCAGCAGGCTATTCATTCAAAAAAACTCCAGAGCCCATGAGCCGTTGACTCGATTTCCCAGGGGGCGCCGATGGGGGACAATCTGCGTTCCACATACAGAATGATTGACACATACGGGCGCTCATGGACACTTTAATTTTGTAGGCCCGCTCCTCGCGGGGCTTTTCGAAAGTCGGAGGCAGAGTTCTACCCTGAGAGCTCTGCCTCCCTTCGTTTCGGGCCTGGTTTTCCAGAGAGGGTCCCAAATGGAGCTCTTCTGAAGAGGGCTCAGGACCCGATTCCCGAAACGACGGGACGCGCCGACCGATCGCGCTGTCAGTTCTCCGATTTCTAACCGATTCGCGGTACTCAGGCTGGTCGAAGCCGCATTTATTGCGGCATCCTCGTCTTCGCGCGTGCAACTCACCCCCTAGTTCGCTGCATTCGCCGCCCCGGTCCCGGGGATGAACCTGATGGCCCATGTCTGGACAGCGTCGCTGCTAGGCGTTCATGGCGTGCCCGTTGAAGTCGAAGTCCGACTCTCCTCACAACTCCCGCGAGTCGACGTGGTTGGCTTGCCCGAAGCAGCGGTACGCGAAAGTACTTCCCGCATCCGCGGAGCGATTGCGGCAACTGGCCTTTCCTTTCCCGATCGGCGCGTGACCGTGAATCTCGCGCCCGCGGAACTCCGAAAACAAGGCGCTGGGCTCGACCTCCCGATTGCGATCGCAATCCTCGCGGCCGTGGGAGAAGGACTCGACGACGAGGCGTTGATAGGCCGTGGGTTTCTCGGTGAGCTCGCACTCGATGGCCGCCTGCGTGCGACCCGCGGCAGCCTCGCCGCAGTGCTCGCGCTTCGTGATGTGGGCGTTCGCGAAGTTATCGTCCCTTCGACCAACGCAGCTTTCTCCTGGAGCGCCGCGGATATCCGCGTCCTCCACGCCGAGAGCCTCTCGCAGGTCCTCGCCCATCTGGCCGGGCACGAGGCGCTTCCGGATGCATGCCGCGCGATCACAGGGGAGGTGCCAAGCGAGCCGGAGGGTCCTTGCCTAAGCGATGTGCGAGGACAGCCGCTTGCCAAACGGGCACTGGAGGTCGCGGCTGCAGGTGGGCATGGGCTCCTACTCACTGGACCTCCAGGCACTGGGAAAACTTTGCTCGCGCGGCGATTACCCGGGCTCCTTCCGCCCCTCGATGAACAAGCCAGTCTCGAAGCGTTCTGCATCCTTGATGCCGCGGGTCTGAACGGCCGAAACGCGGCGGTCTCGGAAAGGCCGCCTTTCCGCGCGCCACATCACACCGCGAGCGCAGCTGGTCTATTGGGCGGAGGCAGCCCGGTTCGAGCGGGTGAAGTATCGCTCGCACACCACGGCGTGTTATTCCTCGACGAGCTGCCCGAATTCGACCGACGATGCCTTGAGTCCCTGCGTGAGGTTCTCGAACAGGGCGTGGTGCGGATCGCGCGCGCGAATACGAGATGCGAATTGCCGGCTCGCTTCCAATTGATCGCCGCAGCCAACCCCTGCCCATGCGGCTACTACGGCACGCCGGATCACGATTGTCGCTGCGATGATGCAACGCTTGCCCGGTATCGCCGAAAGCTCTCGGGTCCCCTGCTGGACCGAATCGATCTCAACGTCCGAGTAGGTCCCGTCAGCTGGGAGGCTATGCAGACGCCCTCGGCGGGAGAGAGCAGTTCGGTCGTCCGTGAGCGGGTCCTTCGCGCGAGACAGCGACAAAGAGAACGCGGCATCGCTTGCAACGCGGCAATCGAGGACCGCCAAATCGATGCCTTAGTCGATGCCGACGCGGAAGCGATCACGCTCCTTGGACGCGCCGTCTGCCGTATGCAGCTCTCTGCACGAGCGGTCCGCCGCGTTCTTCGTGTCGCTCGCACAATCGCAGACCTCGGAGATCAACCAAGGACGGACCGAAGCGCGATCGCGGAAGCGCTTCAACTGCGGCTTGGGGAGGCGTGAATGCGTCCTCGAAGTCTCGTCTTCGGCTTGGAGCTTCGGCATGCGATGCGCAAATAAAGCAGGGAAAGGACGAGAACGAGGCCACGACGGAACCGTGCCCCAAGCAGGTATTAAGCAAGTTCGGAGCTCTCGGGCGAATCAGGCCATAGACAGACCCGCGCGTAGAAGTTGCTGTTCACAAGCTTGGCTTAGTGGCCGAAGAGAGAACCATCAGGGACGCGCACCCCGGATCCCAAGGAGAAAACGATGGCACAGTTGACGGGAACCCAGAGCTTCGATGTTGCGACACCGTGCGGCACGACCACACGGATAATCCCGATCGAGCATCACGCCACGGTGCACGAAATCGAGACGACCACGGATGACGATATCTGCCCGCTGACTCTGATGGAACTCGTGGATGCCGTCGGAGAAGTCGCCGAGAACGAAGAAGAGGTTCTCGCGACGGTTTCCTACATGCTGAAATCCGGACGGGTGCATTTCGCCGACAATCATGCCGCGGCCCATTTCGCCGGCTGATCCAGCCCCGATAAAATTCAAACCGAGGACGGATTCAGCCCGAGGCAACTCATTGCACCGACCGCAATGGGCTCGCCCGCCTGTTCAGTCGCAGGATTCGTGGCATGATCGCGCCAAGGAGCGCGCCCCGTTGAAGATCACCCCGACCCAATTGCCTGACGTCCTATTGATCGAGCCCGATGTTCATCGAGACGATCGCGGCTTCTTTCTCGAGACGTGGAACGCGGATAAATTCGCCGCGGCGGGACTCGACCGGAAATTCGTACAGGACAATCACAGTCGCTCTGGGCGCGGCACGCTGCGTGGGCTTCACGCGCAGCTCGTACATCCGCAGGGCAAGCTCGTACGATGTTCGTTAGGGGAGCTTTTCGATGTCGCAGTCGATATTCGCGCCGGGTCGCCGACGTTCGGACAGTCGGTCGGCATCACGCTTTCCGCCGATAATTTCAGGCAGCTCTGGATTCCAGAGGGATTCGCTCACGGCTTCTGCGTCACGAGTGAGTTCGCCGAGCTCCAGTACAAGTGCACCGACGTTTATGATCCGACCGGAGAAATCACCCTGGCGTGGGATGACCCGACCCTAGCGCTCGACTGGCCCATCGAGGATCCACTCGTCTCCCCGAAAGATGCCGTTGGCTCACGCCTGGCCGACTTCGATACGTCGGCGCTCCCTCAATACCGGAGCTAGCCAACTCAGGCGTCTCACCG
>JASDVF010000081.1:140949-144366 GCA_041440805.1 Myxococcota bacterium
GGCGTCTCACCGCCGTCTCAGTTAGCGGAGCCCTGACAAGCGGCGCAGTGGCCGTAGAGTTCGTGCCTGTGTCGCAGGATTTCGAACCCGTGTGACTCGGCGATCTCGTTTTGCGTCTTCTCGATCATTTCGCACTCGAATTCGGTGATCTTCCCGCATTTGATGCAGACCAAGTGATCGTGGTGCTCGTGCTCAATTTCGTAGCGCGTGATCCCGTCGTCGAAATGGCGCTCAGTGGCGAGCCCGGCCTCCACCAGAAGCTTCATGGTTCGGTACACCGTCGTGTATCCGATATTCGAGTGCTCGGCCCGGACCGCTTGATACAGGTCTTCACTCGTCACGTGGCGCTGGGCCTCGAGGAACGTCTGCAGAATCAGCTCACGCTGTTTCGTCTGCTTGAGATGGTTCTTTTCGAGGTATGTGGCAAGCGCCTTCAGCTCGACTTCATGGGACATCGCACGAGCGTATCACGGCTCGTCGCCACATTCTCGCGGCGGCCTATTCGAGCAGCTCCTCCGCCCGAGAAGCCAAGTCATCATCGAAATCCTCAGACAGAATGCGCACCTGCCGTTTAAGGCCTCCGTCGAGCACCTCGCCATCCACGGCCTTCTGGCGCAACAGCTCGTCTAGCACCATGACCGAGAGCTCCTTCACGCCGGCGTCTAGAAAGATCGACGCGAACTCGTGTGTCGAGGGCGGGCCCAGCGACGCCAGATAGGCTTGGCAGGCCACGGGAAGGTCGGCGCTTCCATGTGCTGCCCGCACGGCGTCGGTCAGCACCTTTTCCTCTTCACGTCCCTTGTCTCCTGCGAATAAAGCATCCGCAGCAGAAATCGCATCTCGCGACTTTCGTTCGTCCGCCGCACGCGCCTGCCCGGACTGAGGTCGGCCACCGCCTTCGCGGTTCAGCCGGTCTCGCTCGCTGAAGCTCAGCTTCCTGTCATCATCGCCCATCGATTTCGTCTCCAACCTGTTCAGGTCGCGGAGGGGGAACCAGCGCAGAGACCTCGAGCAAACGATCGAGGTTCACACGCGCAGGTTGATTGTCGCAGTCGATCTCAAGCGCCGCTTCGAAGGCGCGGATTGCTGCCAGTTCGTCTCCCGCCTTCCAGTAGGCGAGTCCGAGGTGGTTCTGAATTTCACTCGCATGCGGGACCAAGGTAGCTGCGAGCGTAAGTTCGCGAATTGCCGCCTGCGGATCCTCTCGCTCCAAAGCCGCATCGCCCGCCGAAAAATGCTGAGCTCCCTGCCACGCTCTCATCGGCGCCGACTGACACCCACCCAAGAACCCTCCGACCAGCAAAATCAAGATTGCTGCCTGGACACGTGCTTGGACACGCCGCAGGACATCAGCGATCGATTGCATTCTGTCCCCCTGAAAGCTTCGTGGTTTGCGTACACGATTCCCGTGACGAATTGCCTAGGCCGATGCCTCATGGTACCAAGCCCTCAGACGCAAACCTTCATGATAGATCCCAAAAGAAAGCCGAGTCGCACGCACGGCTCGCTCGCGTAGTCCGCACGAGTAGTCCGCTCGCCAGCAATTAAGTAGGCCTATTTCCGATTTCCGATCTCAGATAGGCCTCAGAGGATCGGCCCTCGGATCACTCAGCACCTCTCGGTACATCCTCCGTACCGAATCGGCACAGTCTTCAGACCGTGCCGATTCGCTTGGGGTTCCGGCTGAGCGGCTGACTCGCGACCGCATCCACGTACGGATCCGCACGCACGCAAATGCGCGTGATTCACCACGAATGAGCGACTCATCTCGCTCTGTATGCGCACTTTCTTCGCAAGGCCGAGCACCACATCGCCTAATTAGGTGGAGTCTCGACCGGGGATAAATTCATGGGATTCAACGAACAAAACGCCACTGGGATCACCGATCAATCCGGCGGCCTGCGCGAAATGGCGACCCTCGCCGCGCCCCTCGTACTCAGCCAAATCTTGATCACCGCCATGGGCGTCGTCGACTCGGTGGTCGTCGGGCGACTCGGCGCCAGCGAGCTCGCCGCAGTCGGCCTCGCAGGCATTTGGGTTTGGGCCCTGAGTGCATTCTTCGTCGGTGCCGCAACAAGCGTTCAGACTTTCGTAGCGCAACATCACGGTGCGAACGAAAGCGAACAATGCGGGAGTTGGTGTTGGCAAGGCCTCATCTCGGTTGTCCCCTGCGCCGCGCTTGCAGGACTGCTCATCTTCTTGGGCGCGCACGAAATCATACAGGTGCTCGATCCTAGCGATGACGTAAAGCCTTTGGCACGCGGCTATATGCGTGCCCGTTCGTTAGGCGTTGCGGGGCTTGCGATTGCCGTAACGCTCTCGTCGTTCTTTCGCGGAATCGGTGACGCACGCACCCCATTCGTAGCCACCCTGCTCGCGAACGGGCTGAATCTATTCCTTGATTTCGGACTCGTCTACGGATGGTTCGGATTCCCAAAGCTCGGCGTGGTGGGCGCGGGCGTCGCAACCACAATTTCCGAATGGGCCTACGCGGGCATCGTCGCCTGGTTCTTCGGGCGAGCGGCCCTAGTCCAAGCCTTCGGCACGAGGCGCGCGCGGCCGGACTGGCAAGCCATTCGTCGACTCTGGCGTGTAGGCCTTCCGATCGCGGGTCAATGGGTGACGGAAATGGCCGCCCTCGCCCTCTTCACCACCTTTGTCGCGCGAATGGGCTATGCGCAGATGGCCGCAAGCCATGCGTTCATTCAGCTGATGAGCCTGTCGTTCATGCAGGCCGAGGGAATTTCCCTCGCCGCCGCGACGTTAGTCGGTCGCTACATTGGCGCCGCAAGGCTCGACCTCGCCGAACGCAGCTATCGGTCATCCCTCGTCCTCGCCACACTTCTCACAGCCATCGTCGCCGCGCTCTTTATAATTTTCCCCGAACAATTGATCGGCCTCTTTGCAGATGACCCGGCCGTCCTCGCCTTCGCAGGCCCACTCCTCATCCTCGGCGCGATCTATCAATACTGTGACGCGATGGCGATCGTCACCGACGGAGCACTCCGCGGGGCCGGGGATACGACGTGGCCCTTTATCGCGAGGGGCTCTCTCGCGTGGTTCATCATGTTGCCTCTGTCGTACGCCTTGGCCTTCCCGCTAGGCGGAGGACTCACCGGAGCTTGGTGTGGCGGACTCGTCTCGATGGCCATCCTCGCTGCCCTGCTTGTCTGGCGGTTTCGTTCAGGGGCGTGGCAGCGTATCCGCATCTGAAAGGCAGATGTCGGGATTCGAGCCCTGTGCGCTTCGCGAACCCATGGGCTGTGGCATCCTTGGCGCGTCCTTACTGGAGGCGACGCGACTACCGATGAAAATCTTGGTGACTGGAACGGCGGGTTTCATTGGCTCGGCCACCGCCGAAAGGCTGCTCGCCCGCGGAGACGAGGTCGTCGGAGTCGACGAGGTCAACGACTACTA
>JASDVF010000082.1:0-2109 GCA_041440805.1 Myxococcota bacterium
GAGGTTTGCGCGCCCGTGCGGAGAAGTTAAGGTCCCGCTCTGCAATAAGGAGAGGCTTTAATGCGTCGCGTTATGTTGCTCGTCATCTTTCTCATTTCGGCTTTCCTGATCGGTGCGGATAGCCCCCGTTCGGTCTATGACTTCGATCTGAATCGCATAGATGGGACCCCTGCCCCGCTGAAAGACTACGCGGGCAAAGTGTTGATGATCGTCAACGTGGCCAGCAAGTGCGGGAACACGCCCCAGTACGCAGGCCTTGAAGCGCTTTACGCCAAGTACCGGGACCGAGGCTTCGTCGTCTTGGGTTTCCCAGCCAACGACTTCGGAGGACAGGAGCCGGGCAGTAACGCAGAGATTGCGGACTACTGCAGAGCGGTCTGGGGTGTCGATTTCCCCGTCTTCGAGAAGATCTCGGTGAAGGGTGACACCAAGCATCCCCTCTATGCGTTCATCACGTCTCGCCCAGCACCCATAGGCGGCGAGATCAGTTGGAACTTCCAGAAGTTCCTAGTCGATCGCGATGGAACTCTCGTCGAGCGACTCTCTCCAGGAACGCAGCCCATGGCCCCGACCGTCATCGCGAAGATTGAAGCCATGCTCGAAGACTAGGGTGAGTGACGGATTGCGCGCCCCTCGCCAAGTCGCGCACATGCCCAAATTCACTGCTCGGATCTAGTCATTCGATTCTGACATAGCGAGATGAGCGCGCAGTCGGCGAAAGCCCTCCCGCGTCGAGACAGCCGGCGCATACCCTAGGTCGCGACGTGCAGCGCTTAGGTCGTACCAATGGGCTGTCGCGAGCTGGGCGGCGGCGAAGCGAGTCAGCGGGGGCTCCTTCTTGATGCGCAGTCCCCTATAAACGAGTTCAGCCATCGCGCCGGCCAGCCACGCAACAGACGCTGGAATACTTTGCGTAGTTGGCGGAATGTCGGCTGCCGCGAGCACGCCGTTGATCAGCTCGCGAGCCGGCATAGGCTCGCCTTGCGCGATGAAGTAGGCGCGTCCGGCGCAGGCCGATTCCACAGCCAACCGATCGCAAGCGAGCAAGTGGGCGTCGACCGCGTTGTCGACATAGGTCGCATCGACGAGCTTGTCGCCGCCGCCCACTAGTCTCAGTCGCCCTGCCCGCGCGCGCTCAAGCAGGCGTGGGATCAATTGGTTATCGCCTGGTCCCCAGACCAGATGAGGACGTAACGCGACCGTGGAGAGGCGAGCATCGTTTGCTGCGAGCACGAGGCGCTCGGCCGCAGCCTTAGTCTCTGGGTACGGGGCTTCAAAGTGGCCGGCGTAGGGAAGCGTCTCGTCAGCGCCTTCTATGTCGCCGCCGGTGTGGACGACGCTAGGCGTACTCGTGTAAACGAGCTTAGGCACGTTTTGTTGACGACAGGCTTCGATCACATTTTCGGTGCCCACGACATTCGTTTGCCGGTACTCGAAATCGGGCCCCCAGCCGCCGACACGGGCCGCGACATGGAAGACGACGTCGCAGTCTTCGGCGGCGCGCCAAATAGCCGACGCATCGGCGACGTCACCGCATAACGTCTCGACGCCGAGGGACTCGAGCTCAGGATGGGAGCCCCTCGAGAAGCTGCGAACATAGTCGCCCCGTTCGAGCAGTCGTCGCACGATCGCGCCGCCGAGAAAGCCTGCACCTCCGGTCACGAGTGCTCTCATAGTGAGTCCGACGACGCGTTCCGGATTCGGCCGCGAAGCTTTCGTCGGGCCCAGCGCCCGAGTTCGGGACGGCCGATTTTTGCGTTGTGGCGGATGTCGACGGGAAATCGGGAATGAAAAAGGAAGTGCCTAATGTCGCGCGTATGCGCGTAGCGTTCGGCGAGTGCTCGAAGATCGGCCTCGACTTCGCCTCGCGCGCGGCGCGGTGTGCCCGGCAGCAGTTCGACGCAGATGACAGGCATCTCACCGTTCTGGACCGGCACGCCGACGAGGGCTGTTCGACGCACCTTCGGATGGGTGTCAAAGATTGCTTCGCACTGAACGCTGAATAGTGTCCCTCGATCCGTCGTCACCCGGTCCGCTTTTCGGCCGCAGTACCAGAGTCTTCCGCGTTCATCGAAATACCCAACGTCGCCCATGCGATGCCAGAACCCG
>JASDVF010000082.1:2209-52092 GCA_041440805.1 Myxococcota bacterium
GAGTCTTCCGCGTTCATCGAAATACCCAACGTCGCCCATGCGATGCCAGAACCCGTTCTTGTTGTCGGTTTTTTTGCCGGCGTTGGCCCCACCGTCGGTGTCACGGATTTTCGCGAGCGCCGTTGCGTCAGGGCGGTTGTAGTAGGCGGTCGTCGCTTGAGGACCGCGCACCGTGATCTCACCGATGGTGCCGGTCGGAACTTCGAGTGCCGGGTCCCAGGATTCGATTGGATCATCGTCGATGGCGATCACGCGCGCGTCGATCGATGGGACGGGCGAGCCAACACAGACGCCCGCGCCCGCATCCGTCAGGGCCGCAGTCTCGGAAAGAACCTCGTGGCTCGAAATACACGAGACTGGCAGACATTCGGTTGCACCGTAGGGCGTCAGAATTTCGGCGTCATCGGGCAGCATCCCGAGAAACCGGGACATTATGTCCGCAGACACGGGCGCGCCAGCGGAGACGACTCGGCGCAGTGTCGTGAGCTTCGTCCCGTGCTTGGCACCGTATCGGCCGACGGTGTCGAGGAGCGCTGGCGAGCCGAAGAGACTCGTGGCGCCGAACTCCTCGGCGGGTTCGATGATCCGCCGCGGGTCGACATGGCCGGGGCGCGTTGGATCCATGTCGGGAATCAAAGCCGACATGCCGAGCGCTGGATCGAAGAGTGCAAAGGGCGCAAACGTCGCCAGATCCGTCTCGCCGGACTTAATGTGTCCGAGTCCCCGGATGGCTTCGACCTGCGCTGCGAAATTTCCGTGTTGGTAGACCACGCCTTTCGGCGGACCGGTGCTTCCGCTCGTGAAGAGGATCGCGGCGACGTCAGCGTCTTCCATTTTTGCAGTCGCGTAAGGCACGTAGTCCGCGCCCGAGGTTCCTAATTCGCGAAGTCGGTCGAGCGTTGGCGCGCCGAACTTCGGGTATCGGCCGACGGTGACCGTGATGCGCAGCGTCTTCCGCGCCCAACCGAGGGCAATGCGCGCCGCCTGGGCGACAGGGACTCCGATGAAGGCCTCTGGCTCAGCTTCGTCAAGACAACGCCGCAGGGGTCGCAGCCCGATCCCTGGGTCGATGAGCACCGGGACAGCGCCGACCTTGAAAAGTGCGAGCATCAGCGAGAAAAGTTCCCGGCCAGGTCGAACCATCAGCGCGGTGCGAGTGCCACGAACGATGCCGATGGATTCGAGCCCGCGTGCGATGCAGTCGCTCTCGCGGTCGAGGTCGGCGTTGCTGATATTCGCATAACTAACGCGACTACCTTTGCGGCGCCAGCCATTCAAGGGGCACCGGATCGCGATCCCGTCCGGTTCGCTTCGCGCTCGTTCGAGAACCAGTGAGGCGACGTTCATACTCGCGACGCCGCTACGCGGAATGCCGTGCGAGGAAGTCGAGGACGAGCGGCGGAATCTCTTCGGCCGCGTCGTCGAGGACGTAGTGACCGGCTTTAGCGAACCGGTGCGACTCGGCGTGCGGCCAGATGCGTTCGAAGATCTCGAGCACCTTCGGTTTGAATACGAAATCCTTTTCGCCCCACAGAAGTAGAATCGGCGTCTTCTCGAATAGGAGCAGACCCTTTTCGATTTCGGTGACGGCTTCATAGGACGGATCGCCAGGCGAAAGCGGGATGTCCTGGACGAAGCGAAGCGTGGCAAGGCGATTGTCTGGCGAATCGTAGGGCGCGCAGTAGGCGTCTCTGACCACCTTAGGCAGCCAGCTCGCCGGCGCCATCCAGCTCGCGCCTCGGCTGAATAGATTGAAGTGCCGGACCATGAACGTGGCGAGTCTCGTGTTGCGAACGAAAGCGAGGCTAGCCGGCATCTTCATGTCGTCTGGCAGATGGAAGGCCGCGGTGTTCATCAAGACGATCCGAGCGACGCGCTCCGGATGTCGAGCCGCCCAGCCCATTGCGATCATCCCTCCCCAATCGTGAGCGATCAGCGTAATCGGTTCTTCCGGCGCAAGGTCGTCGAGGAAGGCCTCGAGATCGTAAATCCGTTCGGCGAGCGTGTAGCTGTAGGCCGCATCCGACGGTTTGTCTGAGTACCCGCAGCCGATGTGGTCAGGTGCGAGGACCCGGTACCGACCCCGGAGTGACTGGATCAGGCCTCGGTAGTAGAAGGACCAGGTCGGATTGCCATGGACCATCACGATAGGCGGACCCTCGCCCTCATCGAGATAGTGATAGCGGAGACCGTCCCGGTCGAAGAAGTGGCTGTCGAAGGGATAGAGCGAGCGCGGGACCCGAGATGACGGGCTCACCAGATGACTTCGCCGACCGTGCAGTTAAGGCCACTCCCGATTCCAGCAAGAATGACGCGATTGCCACGCTGGATTCGTCCGAGATCGGCGGCCTTAGACAGGACGATCGGCACCGAGGCGGGCCCGATGTTTCCGAATCGGTCGACGATCAATAGAGCCTTTTCGAGATCGATTTCGAGATTCTTGGCGAGCTGTTCAGCGTGTCGCTGACTCACCTGGTGAATGCAGAACTCGTCGACCTCGCTCTCGTCGAAGCCGAGGTGCTCTTGCGCGCCAGCAAAGGTCGTCTTGGACAGTTCGACGCCCGCCGTCAGCAAACCATTCGTGTCCGTCACACCGCGATCGAGCTGGCCAAGACAGAGCCGGTTATGCTCACTCGCGGCGCGGCTGAAAGTTCCCCGAAATTGATGGCCATCGGGCGCCAGATCGGAGCGAGCGAGGATCATGGCGACAGCGCCGGATCCAGTGGTGAGCGAGGCGAACTCCTCGCGAAAGGTCTTCGAGTCGGTCTCGGGGCGCTTGAGCCGTTCGATCGTCGACTCGATGAGGAATCGGCTCGACTCGCCGTCGACGACCATTCCGTAGTCGATCTGTCCAAGCTCGATCATGTTGCCCACGATCTCCATCCCATTAAGGAAGGCGAGACACGCGTTGCCGACGTCCAAGTTCATGCACGTATCGGGCAGCTTCAGGTTTCCGTGCACCAGGCAGGCGGTCGAGGGCTCGATGAAGTCGCGGCACACCGAGGTGTTGATCAACATGCCGAGGCGAGCTCGGTCGAGGTCGGCTTCTTCGAGCGCGACTTCGGCGGCCATCGTCGCCGCGTCACTCGGTAGAGTCTGCTCGTTCCAGTAACGCCGCTCATGGATCCCAGCGATCCCTTCAAGCAGGTTCGGAGGCAACCCTAGGCGCTCCATGGTGTCCCCCAGCTCGGACTGGATCTCGGACGAGGTGACGATCTGCGGCGCGTCCACATGACGCACGCTCATGATCGAAAGGTTTTCGAAATTCATGCCGCTCCTGATCGTATTACTGGCCGTATCGGCTGCGGTGGATCTAAATGCTCGTTCGGCTCTCAACCGACTCTCAAGCGCAGCACTGTAACGCCTCGGACCGCTGGCTGCCGGGAGACAGGGGTGTAAATACGGTGAGTTTAGTGTCCCACCGTCAGGTCGCAGGGATACCTAGGTCAATCGGGCCCTCGCTCCGGTAGGGACCAATTGCAGTGCAGGCGCGGGCCACCTCATCCTTCTCAACTCTAGCGTCTCGGCCAAGAAAGCGGGTCGCGCCGTTCGGCAGACTCCAGCACGGGCACGCATGAGTCATATCGCCCGGTGAATGCGAGAGGAACGTGTCCTCTCCCGGCCCTGATCAGACCACGGGGAGTATCGGCGGCTGGGCAACGACGCCGCAGCCGCTAGACCGCGCCGCCGACGCCTCTCGGGGGGACCGGCGACTCCGCCTCGAGGTCTTCGATGCGCTTCGCAACGTTGCCTGGGAGCTTCGTGCTTCTGGCAATGCGGTCATAGGCGACAGGCACAACAAAGAGCGTAAAGAGCGTTCCAAAGGTCACGCCAGCAAAGACCGTGACCCCGATCGAAAATCGGCCGCCCGAGCCCGCCCCTCCGCCAAACATCAGGGGCAGCGCGCCAATTGCCGTAGACAAGCCGGTCATCAGAATCGGCCGCAGACGCGTCGTGGCCGCCTCGACCACGGCTTCGCGGAACTCGAGCCCCGACGCGCGAAGTTGATTCGTAAACTCGACGATCAGGATTCCGTTCTTGGCCGAAAGTCCGATCAGGATGGTCATGCCGATCTGGCTATAGATATTCATACTTCCACCGAATGCCCACAGCCCGAATAACGCGCCCGCAATCGCGAGGGGGACGGTCAACATGATGACGACCGGATGGATAAAGCTCTCGAACTGGGCCGCCAGGACCAGGAACACGATCAAGAGTGCCATGCCGAAAGTGAAGTAGGCGGCAGACGTTGACTCGCGGAACTCGCGCGACACACCCTTGTACTCGATCTGCACCGTCGAAGGCAGCTCGTCACGAGCGAGCGCGACCAAATCATCGAGCACACCTCCCAAGGTATATCCCTGTGCGATGCTGCCCTGGAGGGTCGCCGCGGAGAGGCGGTTGAGCCGGCGGAGCGAACCCGCGTCCGCGATTTCTCGCGTCGACACGAGGTTTGAGAGGGGAATCAGTTTATCCGTGCGCATCGAACGCACGTAGAGATTTTCGAGATCGTGGGGGTCGCGCCGCTGTTCCTCTCCCGCCTGCAGGATCACGGGATACTCCTCGCCCCGATCGACGAAGGTGCCCACCTGTCGTGAACCTAACATCGTTTCGAGCGTGCGACTGATCTGTTCGATCGAGACACCCAGATCCGCGGCACGTGCACGGTCGATCTCCACGCGGATTTCCGGTCGCGTCGGTTTGAAGTCGCCGTCCGGGGCGACCAGGCCGGGTACTTCCCCGGCGCGTGCGAGCAGACGCTGTAGCCATTCGCCTGCCTGCTCGTGGCTGCTGGCGTTGAGGACGAATTGCACCTGGCGCCCCATGCCCCGCGAACCCAGACCGCCGGCACTTCGTCCGAAGACACGGACGCCGGCGATCGAAGCCGACTCGCGCGAGAGAATCCCCATGAGCTCGTCGGCTGAGTACTCGCGATCCTCCCAGTGCTCGAGCACGATGATCCCCATCGCAGAGTTCATTGAGTCCCCGGCTCCGAAGCCGGGCACGCGCGTAATGGCGTTCCTAATCTCGCCGCGCTCGACTAGCGGGAAGAGCACGCGCTCTTCGACTTGGCGCAGATGGTCGACGGTATAATCGAAGCTCGCACCTTCCGGACCGAAGAGCATCATCATAAAGGCGCCGCGGTCTTCGCGGGGCTCGAGCTCAGTCGGGACCTCGCGAAAGAGCAGTCCAACCGCCACGATCGAAACCACAAGGGCGACGACGACGACCAGCGGGCGACGCAGGCTGGCGGCGAGCAGCTTCGCATAGCGATTCCTAAGCGCGTTGAGCCCCCGCTCGGCCACTCTCGCAAGCGGGGCCTTCTTCTCCTTTCTCACCAGCAGCTTCGAACAAAGCATCGTTGAAAGGCTGAGCGCAACGAAGCTAGAGATGGCGACGGTGGCCGAGATCGTGATCGCGAGTTCGCGAAATAAACGGCCCGTCGCGCCCCCAAGGAATGCGATCGGCACGAATACGGCAATCACGACGAGTGTCGTCGCTACTACAGCGAAGCCCACTTCCCGTGCGCCCCGTTTGGCGGCGAGCAAGGTCGGCTCGCCGAGCTCAACTCGCCGTTGCACGTTTTCGAGCACGACGATCGAATCGTCTACCACGAGCCCGATGGAGAGAACGAGCGCGAGCAGCGTCAGCAAGTTGAGCGAAAGGCCGAACGCGAACAGAAAACTCATGCTGCCAATGATGCAGATGGGAACCGTGATGGCCGGGATCAATGCGGCTCGGCTCGTCCCAAGGAAGAGATAGATCACGATGAACACGAGAATCATTGCGAGCGCGAAAGTCGTGTAGACCTGGTCCACGGAGGCCTGCACATATTCGGAACTATCCCAAGACATCGTGAGTTCGAGGTCGTCCGAGATTTCCGCCTGAACGCTCGCCAGTTCCTCACGCACGAGAGCCGCGACCGAAGTCGTATTGGCACCGGACTGCTTGACGATCCCGATGCCGAGTCGAGGCTCGCCATTTCCGCGGTAGTAGGTGCGCCATTCCTCGGGGCCAAGTTCAACTTTGGCGACCTCCCCAAGCTGAACGAGATACCCATCCTCACCACGGGCGATGACTAGGCCCTTAAAATCGTCGACGGTCCTGTAGCCACGCTCGACGCGAACCGCGAACTCGCGTTGACTCGACTCGAGACGACCTGCGGGTAGATCTACGTTTTCCCTTCGCAGAGCGGCCTCTACATCGGCGACCGAAATCGCACGGGCCGCCAGAGCAACACGGTCAAGCCAAATACGCATAGCAAATCGGCGGTCGCCGGAGAGTCGTACGCGCGCGACTCCGTCGAGTACGGAAAAGCGGTCCACGAGGTAGCGCTCGGCATAGTCCGTAAGGTCGAGGGCATCTTGCGTCGCACTGCCCAAGCTGAGCCAGAGAATCGGGCTCGCATCTCCCTCAGCTTTGTAGATCTCTGGCGGGTCGGCTTCATCGGGAAGATCATCGATGGCCCGCGCTATGCGTTCGCGCACATCGTTGGCGGCGTCTTCGAGGTCACGGGAGAGCTCGAACTCAATCGTGATATTCGAGGCGCCGTCGTTGCTGGTCGCCTCAATAGTGCGGAGCCCTTCGATTCCGTTGAGACGGTCTTCAAGCGGCTTCGTGATCCGACTCTCGATCACCGCTGAGGATGCACCAAGATAAGTGGTCGAGACGGACACGATCGGCGGGTCGACGTCGGGCATTTCGCGCAGCGGGAGGCGGCCCACAGAAAGGATTCCGAAAGCGACGATCAGCAGAGAGAGCACCGTGGCGAGCACCGGTCGCTCGACGGATACGTCTGAGAGAAACACGGCCGCCTACCCCCTCGCCTTGGCTTTGCTGAGAATGTCGCTCTGACGCGGACCGCGCGGCACGATCTCGACCGCACTCCCGGGGCGGAGCATCGATCCGCCCTCTGATACGACGCTTTCGTCTCCGTCGAGTCCTTCGACGACCTCGACGAGGCCGTTCTCACGACGCCCGGTCGTAAGCTCGATCCGTTCCGCACGTTTTTCCGAATTCACTACGAACACGAACCGACGCTCGCCGATCGGCACGATCGCTTCCTCGGGAATTGCCAGCCGCGTCTCTCTATTGGCCGTCAGCTCCACCGAAACTAACATTCCCGGCCGCAGAGCGTGCTCCGGATTCGGCAGGTCCGCTCGAACGCGCACGGACCGCGTATCGGGATCCACGCGCGTATCAATCGCGCGCACCGTGCCCTGAAATACACGATCCGGATAGGCCGCCGTGGTCGAACGCACCACAAGTCCAACAGACAGGATCGACAGAAACCGCTCAGGCACGCTGAAATCGATCTTGATCACGTCGATATCATCCAGCGTCGTAATCATGTCGCCCGGCTGCACGAGCGTTCCCGGGCTCACTGAACGCATGCCAAGTACGCCTGCGAAGGGGGCACGGATCAATCGATCGTGCATGCGTGCACGCAGCTCGTCGAGTCGAGCCCGCGCGGCGTGTCGCGCTGTCGCGCGGACGTCCAGTTGGGCCTCCGATAATGTGCCATTGCGGCTCATCTCCATGGCCCGCTCGTACTGCCGCTCAGCCTCACCGAGATTCGCTCTGACTTCACTCAGCTGAGCCGACTCTTCCCGGCTCGTGAGTTCGACGAGGACATCTCCCTCGGCGACAACCTGTCCGTCGTCAAAGTGAACGCGGCTCACGGTCTCGGTCACCTGCGCCGAGACGACGATCGATTCATTCGAGCCCGCGGTCCCGAGTGCCTCGATGCGGTCGACAAATTCGTGGTTCGAAGGCTTTTCGATCACGACAGGAACCGTTCGTGGACCGCGCGCAGCGGTCTCTGCTCCTTGCGAATCGTCGCTACAGCCCAGAGGGAGAACGAAGAGCGCAGCGACCCCGAGACAACTCGCGACGTGGCCGAGGATGCCGGAGTACTTCATTAAATTCGCGGACATGCTGTCTCCGAGTGGGCGCGGCCGGATGGTAGCTTCTAAGAAGCCGCGTTGAGCATTCTCTGACATTAACTTCGCACGGGGAGCACGCGCCGACCGCCACGAAGAAACCCGAGTTCACTATTTCGGCGTGAATGTCTCGGCGCTCGCCGCGATATGATCCCAAGGATTCGGGCTACTCGGCCTGGCCATCTGCAAGAGGGTCGAGAGTGTCGGCTTCCCCGCTCGGTCGTTACAAGTTCCGGTCCACGAGGTAATGCTGCCGGCCGCTCCGAAGCTGGCCGAGAATGATAATACGCTCGCGACGGTGTGCTTCTGACCCGACCCGGAGTTGAGCCACCCAACGACCGGAAACCAAACGTTAGGCAAGGCTGCGAGCCCGTAGCGGCCGCGCAGAGCGCCCGTCTCCGCATCGACCGATTCGATCTCTAAGGTCGAGGCGAACTCGTTCTGCCAAGCGCCAATTGGATGAAGACAATCCACCGGGGTCGCGGCGTTCGCGGCGGGCGAAGCGAGGCTCAGCCCAACTATGGTAGCCAGCAGGAGGAAAGCGACGATCGAGATTCTCATGGGGTGGACCTTTCTTAAGAGGGCTTGCGGGCAGTGCCGAAGCATCGCCGATCGAGATCCGTGCGGGGCTTCAATAAATCACGATCGCGGCGAGCTATGCGGATGCGCCGCCAAAGAGTTCACGATTGGTGCGCCGCAAGAAGAGCAAACCAATCGCGGCGTTAAAGAAGATGAAGAAGTTGTGCTGTACGAATCCGAAAGTCGTCAGCTCCCCCTCGTTGCCAGGGAAGAGGATTACCCAAAGCGTGATCGCGACCGTCCGCATGGGTCCGGGCGTCGCCGCACCAAAGAAAATGATGGGGAGGTAGCTGAGCATCTGGCCGTAGCTCGCTTCGACGCCAAAGAGCTGCAGCGCGTTCGTGTACACGAAAACCGCGGCGAGCAGCGCCGGCGATCGCAGCAAGATGATCGTTAGGTAGCGATGAATGCCCGCTTCGCGAAAGCTCTTAAACAGAGGACGCTCGCGAAGCGCAGTGCCCGCACCGAGGGGACCGCGAAAGAAAAGAACCCAGAGCACGAAGAATACGATGGCACCCGCGGCAATCCATGGGATCAAGCCGAAGACCTCGGGAAGCGAGGCGCTACTAACACTCCATCCAATCGTGGCCCAGCCCAGCAAATAGAAGAACTCGCAGAACATGATGAAGATCATGCTCGAGCCCACTTCCCAGCCAGGCACGTCGTAGCGTCGGTTCAGATAGAGCCCCATGGCCCCCTTGCCGACCTGCTCGTTCAAGATCGAGAGGATGTAGCTGCTGCCTCGGATCGGCAGAATGTCCGTATACCGAATCGGCGTATTGAACCAGGAGACGACCCGCCAAACGATTAAAGAATCGAGCAAAAAGAAGAACGCGGAATAGGGAATCATCAGCGTCAACCACGCGCCCCAGGAGACCCGCGAAAAAATCACCGACAGATACTCGACGAGGCCAAGACCTTCGCGCGCGGCCGCCCCCGACAACCGCGTGTACAGATAACCAAAACACGCCAGCGTGATGGCCCAAGGCAAAAGCCCCACCCAGAGCGGAGCCTTGCGCGGAGCCGTCGTCGGTTCGGGTACATCGACCCTAGTCATCAGCGCATTCCCGACACGAAGATCTGTACGAAACTCCGAAGCCGCGTATAGAAAGTCGCCGAGTCCTCCGCACCGCGGATCAGGCCGTACGCGCCTAAGTTCATGAGTTCGGCCGTGGCGGCAGCCGTGGGCTGCGAACCACCGAGCCTAATCTCCCCACGCCGACTCGCCGCCCGAAGGGCCGACGTCAGCATCGCAAGGAATCGGACCGAAGCGTCGGTCACGATGTCGCCACATAGGCGATTCGCTTCGTCGCAGATTTCGTTGCCATGCGGGGATTCGTCTCCAAATGTCACCACACCACCTAGCTTGGCGCCGAGCGCCCCGTCGAGTCGATCTTCAATCGAAACCACATCGGGATCGCTCTGCAGAATTCGCTCACTCGCAGCTAATGCGTCCTCGTGCAATCTGACAGAGAGGCCGCGAAAGACCTCGTCTTTGTTCGCAAAATGCGAGTACAGCGACGGCCGCGAGACCCCGGTTTCCTTGGCTATGTCTTCCATAGACGTGCGTCTATAGCCGTAGCGTCGGAACAGGGTGCTTGCCGACGCCAGTATGGCCTCACGCTTGGGATTGCTTGATTCCACCATGTCGAACAACTTGACACTTTTACGTCAATACGTCAATGTGGGCAAAACGTTTTTCGACCGGCGTCCCGAGAGAGCTCGAATCAGTACCCACAAAAATCACCTTATTCCCCTCGCCTAACGAGGGGATGCCACTCCCATGCGCAATTTCGGGATGTGAATAACGGAGACAACAATGAAGAAACTGGCAAAGATCCTTGGCATCGCGGTCGGCGTACTCGTCGGCCTGGTCGCCCTACTCCTGATCGCGACTCGCTTCTCGGACGGGCCACTCGTCGAAATGCTCCCGGGCGGCCCTTTTACGTCGGGTGAGATCGTGATGGAGGGCCCGACCGACTGGAGCTTCTTGGCAGAGCGCCCATTCGTGGACTTCGAATCGGCAGGACGATCGCGAAAGTCGTACATCTTCTCGATCGACGGCGACGTCTTTGTTGGCGCGAGCCTGGGCTTCCCGCCCTTCAAGACCTGGCACAAAAAGGCACTCGAGAATCCCGAGGCCGTGCTTCGCATAGACGGCAAGCGCTACCCGCGTCTTATGCACAAGATCGAGGATCCGGAGCTTCGAGCTCGGCTGAAGGCCCAGGGCGAAAAAAAGTACGGCGGCAGCCCCGACCCGAGCGCCGACACCTGGTTCTTCCGTTTGGATCCGCCAAACTGATATTAGGCCAACCGAAGTCTCGAACGCTTAACCTAAGGTAGAAGCAGGTTCCGAGGATCGACACGCCGATAGTGAAATCCCGATCACCAAACTAGTTCAAAGCTGCCTATCGTGACAGCTTCTCATGACAGACCCGCCGACGGATTATGCGGAGGTCAACCCCGCCAAACTCGCTCAGCAGTGCCGCAAAGGCGCAGACGAGCCCCGGCCTCAGCCACCCACCAGCCAGGCCCCGTCGCCGTAGATCACCTCGTCATCCAAAATCACGGATTCGGTAATGACGAACACGTCGACATGATGTCTCGCCGTCTTCTTCCGAATATTAGGTTTATTGAAGCTCGGGTGCTTGGCGCCCAGCGACACGTGCACTCCGCACATCCGCTCGAAAGTGCCAACATCACTCACGAATCGCTCCTGACTGAACGCTCGGTTCATCCCGAAACCAAGTTCGCGGAGCCAGACTTCGCCATCGTCTGTACGAATATTACTGAGGACCTGATCGAACTCGGGCGTAGAATCGATCACGCTGGTCACGCGTCCCTTCTCGACGACTAACGTGATCGGGTGGTCCGGCTTGTTGACCGAAAACGAGCGATCACCAAAGAAGGAGATCCGAACGCGACCGTAAACCGCCTCCAGGTCGGTCGATTCCGTAAAGACTTCGCCAATGGGATACTGCCCACCGACGTTATCGAGTTCGCTGTAATCACCCACGTTGAGCTTGGCCGGCTCGAGCCCCTGCGGAAAGTGGAGCTCCTCCCCTCCGCTATCGATGATCGCGACCTTCGCGCGATCGATCCGCTCCTTTAAGGCGCGGCCAACGCCGCGGTAGTAGTCGCGGTCGTAGGCAAGGGAGTCGATGTAGATCAGTCCCTCCGGCCCCGCCAACCGCGCCAGGTGCGGATGTTCGATTACCTTGAGCGAGCGCTTGAACAGCTCGACTCGAATTCGAAACGCATCCAATCGAAAACTCGTAGATTGGATGAGTACGACCAGGTCGCCGGGCGTAAGCTCCTCGAACGCGGCAAGGACCGCATCGGACTCGGCCGGATCGAACTCGATGAATCTCGCATCGGGAAGACAGCGTCGATAGGCCTGTGTCAGCGCGACCGAAAGCTCACTCTCCCCGTCCCAGACCACGATCGCAGCGTCCCGGCTCTCGTACTCGATCGCAAACGACAAGACATCCCGAATGTTGTTCTCGGCCAGATCGATTGCGGAATCGGAAATGCTGGAGTGCAGAGGTTTCTGAGCCATATCCCTTGCAGTATAGCCGAGAGCGACTGATCCGATGAACTCCAGAAGTTGCCGATGTGGCCTCCCTCGTTCACGGTGCCCCGCCTCGCCCGAATCATGAACAAGAACCAAGAGAACAACAGGCCTCGAGAAAGCATCGTGGCGAGGAGGCTATGGCCGAGGGCCATTCCTGATGGGGCATGGCCCAATTGATCGGTCAGGGATTTCTACTGCTCCCCCTCGCCGCTCCGCTGACGGTCGGCCTCGCTCAGTTCTCCATTCAACGAGCCGGCGGCGACGAGCCTGGTGCCGGCGAGATTTCCGGCTTTTTCGGACAGATGCCCCGGCTGGTGAGGGTCTTTCTAATTCAGACACTGCTCGTCTACCTGGGCTTGATGCTGCTCGTCCAGCCAGGCATCTCTCTGAACGTGGCCTACCCCTACTCGACTCGCCCGTATTGATGATCGACGACCCAACCTCACCCTAGCAAGCGCTAGAATCTAGTCGTAAAGCCGTACTGCGGACGAACTCCCGAACTCATACTCCACTCAACGAGCGCGTCATGAACCAGCCGATCGAGCATCGAATTCCTCGCGCGCATGGCGGTGCCGGCCGGCGCCGCATATGCGTGCACCTCAACGGGCTGGCGACGCTTTTTCTTCTCGCTTTTTCGGTCTGCATCTCGTCTTTGCCCAGTGCCGCTGCTGAGGCAAACCTTCCGCCGCCGACGACTGCCACGATGACCCATCTTGTTGCAGGTGATGCACTGTGGAGCCAACGCGCCAACACACTCTCCGGGAACCTGGCCGTATCTGCCTCAATCGAAGCCGCGATAGAGCGATACGAAGCCGCAGGACGAGACGAACCGACAGCCTTAGAACCCCGCTGGAAGCTACTCCGCGCACTCCACTATTCCGTCGACTTCGCCGACCGAGACGATGACGCTAAACAAGCGAGCGTGAATCAAGCCGTCGCCCTCGCCCATGAATCGATCCGACTCCTCGAGAGCGAAGAAGGTTCTGATCGCGATCGAGCGCGCCTCTATTTCTGGAGCGGCATAGCCTGGGGAACCAAAGCCGGCCGCGTCGGACTCCTAACGGTCGTCCGCGAAGGACTAGCTACGCGCATGCATGACTTCGCTGAGAGTGCCCTAGAGCTCGACCCTTCCGTCGATCAGGGCGGAGCGTTACGGCTTCTCTCTCGCTTACACGCCACGCTCCCACGAGTCCCTTTCGTTTCGGGATGGGTCGATCGCACGAAGGCACTCGGGTTTGCAGAACGGGCCTTGGCCCTTGATCCTGACCATTCGGGGAATCAATTAATTATGGCCCTCACGCTTCTAGAAATGACGCCCGGTCGCGAAAGAGACGCCCGAGCATTTCTCGAAAGTGTTGCCAGCGGCGCGCCCCGGGCCGACTTTCTCGCAGAAGATCTCGCCATTCAGGAGCAAGCCACTTCGCGAATCGACGAACTCAACCGCGAGTCGCAATGAGTTCCATAGAATCCACTGAGAGGCCCCGTGTCTCTACGGATACCCAATCCGAACGCCGCTCAAAGGCAATCGCGTAGCCCTTGTTCTACCCTGACGCGCCTCATTCACGAACGTATCAAAGACAAAGGATTCAATTATGCGTATTGGCGTTATGTCCGGTGCATCCCCCGGTCTCGATGGCAGCATCAATGGGCTCGTCGCCCGAGCCAAGGACCTCGATTCCCGCGGCTTTCACTCGCTCTGGATGGCGAACGTCTTCGGACACGACGCCATCATGGCCCAGGCGATCGTCGGCCGAGAAACTAAGAACATCGAACTCGGCACGGCCGTTGTCCCTAGCTACCCCCGACATCCGCACGCTATGGCGCAGCAATGCCTTACCGCCCAAGAGGCTTGCGGAGGACGCTTCACGTTAGGGCTCGGCCTATCTCACCAGATCGTCATCGAAAACATGTTTGGCATGTCGTACGAAAAGCCGGCTCGCCACATGCGCGAGTACATGGGAGTGCTTGGCCCGCTCCTCCGCGGGGAGCCCGCCGCATTCAAGGGCACGCAGTACAACGTCAACGCCTCGGTTGATATTCCCGGTGCGGCTCCCGTGAGCGTGCTCATCGCCGCACTCGGCGATCAAATGCTAACGATTGCAGGACAGTCTTCAGACGGCACGATTTTGTGGATGACGGGTACCAAGACCATCGAATCGCATATCGGCCCTAAGGTCCGTGCCGCGGCCAGTGAAGCCGGCCGCCCCGAACCGCGCATCGTCGCAGGATTCCCGATCGCCGTCACAGATAACCCGGACCTCGCCCGCGAACGCATCGCCGAAGGCCTAACGGTTTACGGCACACTTCCCTCCTACCGAGCGATGCTCGACAAGGAAGGCGCCGCAGGTCCCGCAGACATAGCCATAGTGGGCAACGAGTCCGAAGTGTCCAAGTCCCTCGACCGCTTGCGCGACGTCGGCGTGACCGACTTCGATGCTGCGATCTTCCCCGCCGAAGAAGACACCGACCGTCGCACCCTTGAGCTATTGCAAAGCCGGCTCTAGATCGACTTAGGGTTATCGTGGGCGTATCTCGCGGTCCCAGCCCGCGGTCAAAGCC
The DNA here is from genome assembly GCA_041440805.1 of Myxococcota bacterium. GTDB lineage: Bacteria > Myxococcota_A > UBA9160 > UBA9160 > UBA4427 > UBA4427. The sequence goes on from JASDVF010000082.1 coordinate 16,865, forward strand.
CTTTATTCCAAAGCGATCGAGCTCGGAGCCCAAGACGAGGGCACACCCGGCCCACGGGGAGAAGGCTTCTTCGCTGCGTACTTTCGCGACCTCGACGGAAACAAGCTCAACGTATTCGTACTCGGCTAGAGGGTCAGGCGTTATTCCGCAGCACCTTGCCGGCGCGCTCGCCGGTCAGTTCCCCTTCGGACACGATCACGCTTCCGTTGCAGATTGTCGCACGGTAGCCCTGCGCCTTCTGAATCAAGCGCGGCACGCCGCCCGGGAAGTCGTTCACCAACTTCGGTTGTCCCTCCACGACGACGTCGATGTCGATCACGTTGACATCGGCACGCATACCGACCGCCAAAGTGCCGCGATCGCCAAAGCCCAGAATGCGGGCCTGCGCGCTCGTCAGCATCCGGATCGTCTCGGCCAAACTAAATGTGCCCTTCTCCCGATGCCAATGCGAAAGCATGAAGGTCGGCCAGCCGGCGTCGATGATCTGAGTAAGATGCGCGCCCGCATCACCGAGGCTCGGCAATACCCAATCGTTCTTAAGAAACTCTTCTACGGCGTCGTAGTCGTGATTGAAGAAGCGGACATGAAAGAGTGCCTCGCCGTCACTTTCGTCCATAGTTCGCAGCCAGGTTTCCGCGGGATGTTCCCCGGCAGCCCCGGCGAGTACCTGAAGACTTTCGCTTTGGTCATTGTCGTAAATCGGCGCTTCCCCATCGCCCAGCGAAAAGAAGTTGGGCGCAAACATGTCGACGAACTTTGACCCTTTGGCTTCTTCGATCAACTTCGTGCGCGTCTCCTCGTCTCGGATGGCGGCAAGGCGATCAGGGAAGTCGAGCGCGACGAGTGCCTTCCACCCGGGCGTCATGGAGCCGGGAACGAATGTATCGGGCGGCATGACCATGATATTAGTTTTCAGACCCGACAAGAACCCACCCGCGCGCGGCAAAGTTAAGGCCGTAACATCGAGCCCCTCAGCTCGCATCCCCTCTATGTGATCCGCATACGCATTCGCCTTCCCATCGGGGCCGGGAACATGCGGCGCCGTGAAGATGGCGCGGGTGTTAGCCGCACGAGCCTGTTCGCGGAGGAGTTCCATCTCGGACTCGAATCGGGAGTATTCAAGAACGTTCTGCACCAGGCCGTTGTTCTCACCGAGCGCCTTGGCAATAGCGACCATCTCGTCAGTTTTTGCGAAGGTGCCGGGTATGCTTCGGCCGTCGGGCATGCGGTGGGCTAATAGCCTGCTGCTCGAGAATCCAACCGCACCCTCTGCCACCGATTTCCCGACTAACGCCGCCATCTGTTCGATCTCGTCGGCGGTCGGCTCCTCGTCGACACTACGATCACCCATCACGTAGGTTCGGATCGCACAATGCCCCACCAAGCCGGCCACGTTGATCGCCGGAGCGAGTCTTTCGAGCGAGTCCAGGTATTCGCCATAACTTTCCCAGTCCCAGGGCAAGCCCGCGAGGATGGTGTCACTCGGAATATCCTCGACCGATTCCATCATGCCCGCCAGAACTTTGCGATCTTCCGGCTTGCAGGGTGCAAATGTCACGCCGCAGTTCCCGAGCAGCGCCGTCGTCACGCCGTGCCAGACGACAGGAGTGAGCGCCGGATCCCATCCCACCTGCGCGTCGAGATGCGTGTGAAGATCAATGAAGCCCGGCGTCACCGCATGACCTTCAGCATCGATCTCGCGCGTCCCCTCGCCTTCAATGACCCCCATCGCCACAATCGTGTCACCGTCGATGGCGACGTCTCCAATAGAGGGCTCGGCGCCCGTTCCATCTACGATGAGGCCACGGCGAATGATGAGATCGTAGGTCATGAAATTGCTCCTAGGGGTGGGGGACGCCCGACGTTAACAGATGACAATCACGAACAGACGGGACGCGAGTCACACGCGACCTCAGGCCGTACGGCAGTTCTTTGGCTGCACCCTGATTCTGTATTCGGGCATCGAACGGACCTGCTTACCTATGGCTGCACGCATCCCAGCCGGCCCAAGCAATCGCTAGACTCGCGCAATGCAAACCGAAAATCTCTTCTGCCTATCGAGACACGGAAACTCCGAAGACCTCGCCGGCGGAGCCGTCTATCTTCCGTACCGTGCTGGGCTCCGCTCCACCGCACAAGCCATCGGCGTCGATTGCGATTGCGATGCCACAACGGTGGACCGATGAGCAGCGACCCTGTTCTGCGCGAAACGCAGAAGTGGATTGATGAAGTTGTCGTCGGCATGGGTTTTTGCCCATTTGCAAGCGCCTCGATCAAAGCCGGCGGGCTGCGTCTTGAGCTGTGCGCCACCACGGAACTTGAAGACCTGTGTCGTCTGCTAGTCGACGAACTGGTTTTCCTACAGTCCCAGGAAGGCGAGACCTACGACAGTAGTCTACTCGTACATCCGAACATGCTGCCGGACTTCGCAGCCTTCAACGAGTTCCTCGGAATGTGCGAAGACATTCTCGCCGGGCTTTCCCTCGAAGGCGAATTCCAAATCGCCAGCTTTCACCCGCGCTATTGCTTTGCCGACGCAGATGAAGATGACGTCGGGAACTACACCAACCGGTCGCCCTACCCCATGCTTCACATATTGCGCGAAGCGAGCGTCACCGAAGCGATTGCCGACTACACAGACCCGGCCGGGATCCCCGAGAAGAACATTCAGAAGCTTGCGGCTCTGAGCGTGACAGAGATGCAGGCCATGCTTCAAGGATGCAAGGACTAAGCCGGTTGGCGGTACTTTCACTTTGAGGGCGGCGCGGCGGGCATGAGCGCGATCTCTTTCTGAGGCTGGCGTCGGCGGCTACGCGGTCAGTGCATTCTAAGTGTTGTGCGTATCGGAGGATTGACCAACTAGGCTTCATCACGGAAGCAATCGGTACAGCCACACCTCATCGAGCGTTTGCGGGTCCCGCGAGAAAGACCCTCTGGCCGCCCAGACCTTCGCGAACGCCACGCGCTCAGCTTCACCCGACACGCGTTCCGCACGGAGCTCGTAGACCAAGCCATCTCGGCGAAAGCGCACGCGCGGATCAGCCTCCATGTCCTCGACCCAGCGAGTCTTCGTGTCACCGGCATAGACGTAGAGGTGTTCGCCAACGATCGTGTACGCAATGTTGACCGAATAGGGCACCGCCGGGTTCGTCTCCAGCTGAATCACACTCACCGACTCCGTCCACTCGCCCCAACTCTCAGGCACGGCCACGACGTCTCCAGAAAGTGCCCCGCCCCCAAGAAAGGGAAGCGGGCCATTGCAGCCTGTGGCTACGAAAAGGAATAACAGGAGCGGTGCGACGCGTGTATATATGGCCATGAAACTTCCTTTTCTACGATTGCATGGGGGACGCTAGCAACAAGCCGAATGTCGTACCTCCCACATCATTGTCTAAGGGGGTCTAGAGAACCTCGCCCTAACCGACCGCATACGTATGCACTATTCCCAGCGGGCACCCTATCACGTTGCGTCGCTCTCGCCGGTCACTACCCGAACGCGTCCATCCTGCCTAAGATCCGACGTCCCTATCAAGGAGTCTCCCGATGGCCCAGCGTTCCTACGAACACCTCCTCTATGAAGTGGACCGCGGCCGCGCGCGGATCACGCTGAACCAGCCTAAGCGACGCAACCCACTCTCGTCGGCTCTGCTCGCGGAACTCGTCGATGCGCTCTGGGAAGCCGACGATGACCGAGCGGTGCATTGCGTGATCTTGCGTGCGAATGGGCCCGCATTCTGCGCTGGCTACGATCTCGCACCGCCTAAGCCGCAACGCGACGACGACGTCAATCGTCGTACCGGCAGAGGGATCGACGAAGACAGCTGGAATCTCGAACATATCCAACGACAGCTTCGTACTCTTTGGAACATGCATAAGCCAACGATCGCTCAGGTCGCAGGCCATTGTCTCGCCGGCGGAACGGATCTCGCGCTCTACTGCGATCTCGTTATTGTCGCCGATGACGCCAACATTGGCTTTCCGCCGCTGCGCAACATGGGTTCGCCCCCGAACCACATGTGGCTCTACAACTGCGGGCCACAGTGGACCAAACGTCTGCTTCTAACCGGCGACACGATCAGCGGAAAAGATGCGGCCAAGATCGGCTTCGCGCTCAAGTCCGTTCCACCCGATCTTCTCGAGGCCGAGGTCGAAGGACTCGCTGACCGACTCGCGCATATCGACACGGCGCTGCTCGCTGCGAACAAGCGCATCGTGAATCTTGGCCTCGAGCTCATGGGAGCGGATACGCTTCAAAGACTCGCCTCCGAAAATGATGCCCGCGCGCATACTGCGCCCGCCGCGCGTCAAATGTTCAAAGACTTGGCTACGAACGGTATCCGAGAAACCATCGCAGAACGTGATGCGCCGTTTGGCGACGGTCGAGCGCGAGTAGAAGGGCCTGAAATCAGGGACGAACACGGCCGTTTGGTCGACCCAGAATAGACCGCAGAAGGTCGGAACACGACGGCTAAGCCGCCCGGTCCAAATTAGCTAAGTCCAGAACGTCGAGCAGCTCAACCTCGACTGCTTGAGCAACCGATCCACCCTCGCGCCGCTGACTCACGATCCGGCGCCCAGCAAGCTGAAGAGCGAGGAACTCAACACCAGCAAGGTCCGAGGTCCTCAGATTCCAAATATTTTCACTGCAGACCCCGCTCACGTCGGTACGGGATCGAATTCGCCCAGACCTCGGCCGAAAATGTCACCGTCGTCGAACTGTATGAGCTTATGTGTTCCGATGTGAGATAGTCCCGGTCGTGGAAACCAAATTCGACTCGCTGCCCCTCTCCTCAGCATTGCTCGGCGTGATCCAGGAGTTGGGCTACACGCAACCTACGCCGATTCAAGCCGCAAGCATCCCGACGCTCGTGGCCGGCACCGACCTCATCGGACAATCCAAAACTGGCAGCGGAAAGACGGCTGCATTTGCGCTCTCTATCTTGCAGCGCATCAGCCTTCCGCTTCGCGAAGTGCAGGCACTTATTCTTTGCCCGACCCGTGAACTTTCAGCGCAGGTCACGCGCGAGTTTCGCACCCTCGGCCGCAAGCATCCTGGCTTTACCGTGGCGGAGCTCGTTGGCGGGCAACCCGGGAAGGCGCAGAGAGATGCGCTGGCTCGAGGGACTCATGTTGTGGTCGGCACGCCAGGACGAGTACTCGACCATTTACAGAAGCGATCATTAGCGACTCACAGGATCGTTACGCTCGTCCTCGATGAGGCAGATCGTATGCTCGATATGGGCTTTGGGCCGGACGTCGAGACGATCATTGGCGAACTCCCTAAATCGCGTCAGACGGTGCTGTTCTCGGCGACGATTCCGAAATCGATTACCGCCATCTGCAATACGCATATGCAGAATCCGGTACGCGTTCGTATCCAGGAGCCGAAAGAAGCCAGCCTCGAAATCCGCCAACTTCGGCTTGATTCACGGCCCGATGATAAATTCCACTCGTTATGTTGGCTGCTCAACGAATTCCCGCATAACTCCGCAATCATCTTCTGCAATCTCAAACAAACGGTGATTGAAATCACGAACAAGCTCGAAAAGGCCGGCTTGAGCGTAGGACGTCTCGATGGCGACCTCGAACAATTCCATCGCGACCAAATCCTCGCTCGCTTCCGCAATCAGAGCGTGCGGCTATTGGTCGCGACCGATGTTGCGGGACGAGGAATTGACGTCGAGGGTCTAGATCTCGTAGTCAACTACGAGTTTCCTAAGCAGACCGACATCTACGTACACCGGATCGGACGCACAGGCCGTGCAGGCAGCACGGGCGTGGCGATCAGCCTTACCGGCCGCAACGATGAAGAACGTATTCGCGAGCTCGAATCAAGCACAGGCGTGGAGCTCGAAGTCCTAGAACAAGGCCCAGTCAATCGGTCGGACGCCGGCACCCTACTCCGCCCGCTCGCACATCCGTGTGCAATGCAGACGATCCTGATATCGGGCGGCCGCAAAGACAAAGTGCGTGCCGGCGACATCCTTGGAGCGCTCACGGGGGATGCGGGAGGGATAGCCGGTACCCACGTTGGGATTATCGAGATTCAAGACAAGTTGACGTATGTCGCGGTTGCGCGATCGGTCAGCCGGCAAGCAGTACAGCGCTTGAATGACGGCCGCGTTAAGGGCAAACGCTTCCGTGCAACGCTCGTGGAAACGCAGGAGATAGACGAAGCAAAGGCTCAGGCAGACGCACGGAAGAAAAACGCGACAAACAGACGATCGTCTCGGTCGCGCTAAACCCAAGTCTTCTTCAGAACGCTCCGTTAACTCGCCCGACCTTTCTTCACAAGGCGCTAGTCACACACAAAACACGCTCTGCAGCGCGGCCGGTTTTCATCATTTTCGCATACTCCCCCTGTTCAACTTGAACACATATCCAACGGCGTGCCCGCAAAGCCCCGTTCGATCGAGTCGCCCCCTCGCCCCTCGCCGCTTAGGCGGGATGGGTGAGCGCCCATGAATTGGGGCCGGGAACACGTGTGTTTCTGGCGGTGGCGTTATGCGCTCTGGCCAGGCGGTCGCGATCGCCCACCAACCATGGACAAGCGGGAATCTACGACGATCGCAGCGAAGTATCCGTGAAGGGGTTCACAGAGCCCCTGTGATTCCCAGGGCGCTACGGGCATTCTGGCACTTCCGCCGCGACGCGACTACTTGGCCCCTGCCGAGGCCAAGAAGAGCCAGTTAGTCTCGTCTTCACCCGTCATTTCATTATCGAAATCGACCGGCTCGATCTCTACGCGGGGAAAGACGGAATGCAGTGCTGTCGCAAATGGTGAACTCTCGGCATAAGACCAAACACCTAGCAAGCCACTGGGACGCAGATGCTCTTTGGCTGCGCGCAGGCCAGCTTCCGTGTAGAAGAAAGCGTTGGCCTCTGCGAGACGCTCGTCGGGGGAATGGTCCACATCGATTAGGATGAGGTCGTATTTCAGGTCCGGCGATTCAGCGAGCATCGCGTACACATCCCCCTCCGTGACGGAGTAGCGGGGATCGCTGTTCAGTTCGTCCGAGAGCGGGAGAAGTCCGTTCTTCATCCAACCGATCACCTGAGGCAAAAACTCGACCACGTCGACGCGCGTAACCGCCTCGGATTTGAGCGCTTCTTGTGCGGTGTATCCGAGACCGAGGCCGCCCACGAGCACGCGGAGGCCTTCGGTCCCACCGTGACATAGCAATGCACGACTCGATAGAGCGCGCTCGGATGCCGTGTGGTGGCTGCTCATTAAGAGCATATGGTCGACGGTAATTTCCGTGACGATCGTTCCCGGGCTGGCCAAGAGCTCGCGTCGCCGCAGACAAATGGAGCCGATCGGGCTCTCGCTATACGCGAGCACTTCGAATTTTGAGGTCGCCATCGGTGGGCCAATCCTAGCAGGTCGGCCCTTCCGGGTCGGATGGCGCCCGAGATACGCGTCCGGCCGGCGACGATCCCGGGCCCGCGACCGGATTCGCTGCACGGATTGAATAAAAGCCCGAGCACCTACTGCGCGAGGAGTTGGCCCTTTGCCAGGTAACCTGCCCAAACGCAGTAGACTGCGGCCCATGTCCGACTCTACCCTCGACGATTCCCGCCCGGCCCGTGACGCTGTCCGTCTGCATAGGCTCATCGACGCTTACCGCATTCACGGCCACACCGATGCCCAACTCGATCCGCTTGGACTAACAGAGCCTGAGCCCCACGAAGACCTCCATCCTGAGACCCATGGCTTTTCCAGGGAGGACTATGATCGTCGCGTCTACTGCGACGACGCCTTCGGGCTCGAGCTGACGACGGTGTCTGAAGTGCTCGCCGCGGCACGGGCTGCCTATTGTGGCACGGTCGGCGTCGAGTACATGCACATCCAGGACCCCGTCGAGCGCAGTTGGATCCGCGAGCGCTTCGAAGACACAATCAATCGCCCCGGCGACGCATACGGCCATTCATCCGACCATCGCACCGCCATCCTCGAGCGCCTCACCGCCGCCGAAAGCTTCGAACAGTTCCTGCACAAGAAATACGTCGGCACCAAACGCTTCGGCCTCGACGGCAGCGAGTCGACCATGGTCGCGCTGGAGCAAATCTACGTGAGCGCAACCGAGCACGACGTCGAGCAGATCGTAATGGGCATGGCGCACCGCGGCCGACTTAACGTACTTTCGAATTTCATGCACAAGCCGCTGCGCTCTATCTTCTTCGAGTTCGAGGGCGGCGATTGGACCAGCGACCAGGTCGACGGCTCGGGCGACGTCAAATACCACCTGGGTACCTCCTCTGAGCGCCGCATTGGCGAGCGAAGCATTCACCTCTCACTCACAGCAAACCCTTCGCATCTAGAAGCCGTCGATCCGGTCGTGATCGGCCGCGTCCGCGCCAAGCAGACGCGAATGGACGACCGCTCGCGAAGCCGCGTGCTCCCGATCCTAATCCATGGCGACGCCGCGTTCGCAGGCCAGGGCCTCGTCGACGAGATGCTCGACCTCTCAGAACTGCCCGGCTACCGCGTCGGCGGAACCATCCACGTGATCATCAACAACCAAGTCGGCTTCACAACGAACCCGGTCGACTCTCGGCCCGGCCACTACTGCACCGATCCCGCAAAGCACATTCAAGCACCGATCTTCCACGTAAACGGCGACGACCCCGACGCTGTCGCGTGGGCGGCCGCCATGGCCTTCGAGTTTCGTCAGCAGTTCCGCCGAGACGTGGTCATCGATATCGTCTGCTACCGGCGCTTCGGACATAACGAGGGCGACGAGCCCGCGTTCACGCAGCCGCGCATGTACGCGTGCATCACTAACCATCCGACGACCCGAGAGATCTATGCCATGAAGCTCGTCGAGGCGGGTGTCGTCGACGAAGACCAAGTCGCCGGTCTGGAGCGGGGCTGGCAGGCGCGCCTTGAGAGCGAGTTCCGTGCTGCCGAAGACCACGAGCCGAGCGAAGCGGACTGGCTGCAGGGTAACTGGACGGGACTCAGCCACGTCAAAGGCTTCGACGCGCGCCGAGGCCAGACGCCCGTCGCGAGGGAAGTGCTCGTCGAAGTCGGCCAAGCGCTCGGGCGCGTCGGCGACGATTTCGCCCTGCATCCCAAACTCGAGCGGCTGCTCGCCAAGCGCACAAAGATGCTCGAATCGGACGAGGGCATCGACTGGGCGATGGGCGAGGCGCTGGCCTTCGGAACACTGCTCGTCGAGGGCCATCCCGTTCGGCTTTCGGGCCAGGACGTGAACCGTGGCACCTTCTCCCAACGCCACGGCTCCTTCGTCGACCAGAATTCCGAGCAGCGTTATGTCCCGCTCAACCATATCCGCCCCGACCAGGCACGTATCGATCTCGTCGACTCGCCGCTCTCAGAATTCGCAGTCCTCGGCTTCGAATACGGCTACACCCAGGCCGACCCGCACACGCTCGTAGTCTGGGAGGCACAGTTCGGCGACTTCGTGAACGGCGCGCAAGTCATCATCGACCAGTTCATCACCAGCGCTGAGCAGAAATGGCTGCGCATGTCAGGCCTCGTCATGCTGCTCCCCCACGGCTACGACGGGATGGGCCCGGAGCACTCTTCCGGGCGGCTCGAGCGGTTCCTGCAGATCTGCGCACAGGACAACATGCAGGTCCTGAACTGCACAACGCCGGCCAACTACTTCCACGCCCTCCGACGTCAGATCCAGCGCGACTTCCGCAAACCACTCGTGGTGATGACCCCCAAATCCTTACTGCGCGATCGCCGCTGTACCTCGCCGATCACAGATTTCGCAGAAGGCTCCTCGTTTCATCGCGTCATGTACTGCGACGAAAAGCCCGGACCGCCCGAAAAGGCGAAGCAGGTTGTGCTCTGCAGCGGCAAGATCTACTACGAGTTGCTCGCCGAACGCGAGGCGCGCGGGACCGACGAAGTCCATTTCCTACGTCTCGAGCAGCTCTACCCAGTCCCCATGGAGCCGCTCGCCGAAGAGCTTGCGCCCTATCGCCATTGTCATCTCGTCTGGTGCCAGGAGGAGCCACGCAACATGGGCGCCTGGGACTTCATCAATGAGTTCATCGAAGAGGCTGCAATCGAGGCCGGCTGCGAGCACCCGCGACCGCGTTATGCCGGCCGCATGACGGCGGCATCACCCGCCACAGGGTTGCTGTCGCGACACAAGCTTGAGCAAACCGCGGTCGTGGCAGATGCCTTCGAGATCGGCAAGCCGGCGGTGGGACGCGTCGGCTCTCGCAAGCACCGCGTGGCCGAGCTCGGGGCCCGCGCGAAATAGGAACCGGGGCTGACCAGGCGAAAGAATGAGGACGAACACGAGCAGCCCCCGATGGGATTCCCGCACCCGTATTGACGGCGGGCGCTGCCACGGAGGCTTGAAACCTCACTAGAGCTCCCTGGCACCTCCGGCGATAGCGCAAGGCGCCCACGAGAGGCATGCTTTACCTCCCCCCCGTTTGTAAGGGAAAAAACGTAATGTCACCCTTCTTGATGAGATATTTGCATACGAAGCCTAGTTCGAAAGCCGCGCAGCTGATCCTCCTACTGCTGGCCGTTTCACTCCTGCTGAGTTGTACGACCACGTCGCCTAACACCGACAAATCTCGATCGGTCGCGGCTGTAGTCGAAGAAGCCGTCGTGCTCACCAGCGACGGCCTCAAAATGGTGCGATCGACGCCGAGGTCAAAACTCTGGATTCGACCGGATCACCACCTCGGGCGTTATGACGATATAATCATCACGGGGATTGACTTCGCCTACGGACAGGGACAAACCCATCTCGATGAGGGCCAAGAATCGGAGGTCGGCGAGATGCTGGTCAACGCCATCGGTGGCATCACGAAGAACAGTCCAGTGGGCAAGGCGACAACCGCAGGGCCCTGCGTCGTCGCGATCCAACTCGGCCTCAAGGATATCCAATTGCATCTGGGCGAAACCTCAGGAGGCTCCTCGATCTCCTACGTGCGGTCCTTCGGCTCCGCGACAATGATCGTCGAGTTCCGTGACTCGACGACAGACACGACCCTACTTCGCTATGCCGCGAATCGCGGACTCGGTAGCGGGCAGGGAACCGGACGCGTCGGCGCCAACATGGGAAAGCTAGGCCGCGCCCTTGGCGAGATGGTCACGGACATGACCACAGAGCTTCAAACGATCGTGCCCGCCACGACGAACCGCCCCAAATCGGAATGCAACGACGGAATCTACGAGCTCACCGGCCGCGGCTAGAGAGTGAGGCCTCGTACTCGACCGGGTCGCGTACGAGGTCAGATTCAACCTGGCAACAGTCAGCTGACCAAGCTTCGCTCGGTCAGCTGATCGTATTTGTCGCTTGAACATCGTGCGCACTCGCGAGCTTCCTGGGGTCGCATTAGTGATGGGGCTGGCGTTTACGGCGGCCAAGCCACCGATCGCGTTGCTATGGCATGCAGACTGAAGCTAGCCTGCCGAACAATGCGCTCGTCCTCGACCTCTCCAGCGTTTCCAGACTTCGCCCCTCGGTTTCCGTGGTGGGGACCAGACCTCCAGACCCTACGCAACGTCGTGCGCGGAGCCGTACGCAAGCCGCGCCTCGAAGAGGAGCCTGCACGGCTGCTTCTCCCAATGCAGGATGGGAGCGGGGATCAACTCGTAGGCCAATATCTGGCCGCCCAGCAGCGCCCCTCCAGTCGAAACGAAGCGCCCTTGGTCGTCCTCGTCCATGGTCTTGGGGGATCTTCCGACAGCGCCTACATCCAAACCACGTCAGCCCATCTACTCGAGCTTGGTTACCCCGTTTTGCAACTGAACCTCCGCGGCGCGGGAGAGAGTCGTCCGCTCTGTCGAGCCCAGTATCACGCGGGCCGGAGCCGCGACCTGCACGATGCCCTCAGTGGCTTGCCGACAGACTTCGTGCGAAACGGAATCGCGGTTGTCGGCTATTCGCTAGGCGCAAACATGGTGCTGAAATACGCCGCGGAACATGGCGCGGAACACGGCGGCCTAAGGGCAGCGATCTCGATCTCGGCGCCCATCGACCTTGAGGCTTCGTCGCTTCGATTCTTGGATACGCGCAACCGCTTCTACCATACGCACCTCCTCGACAGCATGAAAAAAGAAATGCTCTCGACGCCAGGCGGAATCAGTGCGGACGAACAGACGACACTTAACGGCATCCGAACAATTTATGAGTTCGACGAGCACGTCGTCGCTCCGCGAAATGGCTTTAACGGTGCGACGGACTACTACGATCAAAATCACGCGAGGCAATTCCTCGGCGAGATCCAAGTTCCGACGCTCCTCATGCATGCGCTCGATGATCCGTGGATTCCTGCGACCATGTACACCGACTACGCATGGTCAAAGACGCCGCAGCTCAAAGCGTTGCTGCCGCGAGGCGGCGGCCACGTCGGCTTCCATGCACGAGGAGAGCGATTGCCGTGGCATGATCGATGTCTCGGAATCTTCCTCGATCGAGTTTGAGCGCCATACATAAAAGGATGCTCGCCCGGACGGCCGTCGAGGATCCTACAACCACCGCGACAGCTCTAAGACTCGCGCCCCGTCCTAGGATACGGCGCCGGGCCCACGAAGGGCCGCGGGAAGTGGCCCGTGTGCCATTGCTTCGCGGTTTCGCGGCGAATGATCTTCCAGTCGTCGCCGACGCGGACGAGATCGTCCTGATAGCGGAGCCCCAGCACCAGGTGGTCGAGTGGGCTGTCCTGCGCCTCCATGTGATAACCGACGACCCAGCTCTCGACGAATCCTTCGTCGCCTTTGATCTCGATGTATTGGTTGCCGACGAAATGCATCGACGCATCCCAGGCGTGCAAAGCCTCTTCCATTCCGTCCAAATATTCGTCGAGCTGGCCCGACTCCGCGGTCCCGACGCAGACACAGTCCGGATGAAAAACGGTACGCACAAGATCGAAGTCAATGGAATCGACGCCGTAGGCATAGCGGCGGTAGAGGTTCTTGATGACCTCGCGATCACGAAGCCAGCGGACAGTCGCGACGTGGTCGTCGGCCGGGGGCGCAGGACATTCCCGGAACTTCATGACGCGTCGCTTCTCGTTGCGGATGTCCTTATCGCTCATCGTTTTCTCCTGGTGGCTGGCACTTCTTGGTCATTAGTCCGTCTAGACGCGCGCTCGCACGAGATCGCAGCGGCCCTCACGACCCAAAGTCCAGTTCGTCGCGATTAGGCGTCTTCATCATCTCGTAGAGCTCGGCCGTCTCGTGCGGCGTATTCACGACCAGTCTGCCGTCCGCGTCTACATAGTAGTTCCGCTCTACGGAGCGCGCGTCCTTAATAAAGGCCAACTCCGACCCCACAGCGTCGAGCTGTGCGTTGTAGGTCTCGAATGCCTCCTCTTTGACTGCCACCTGCGCATGCCCCTCTTCGAACATAGTGTCGAGACACTGCGCGATGAAGGCTGCCCAGATCTGGAACCACGAAGGGAGCGAAACGCCGCCGGAGACGGGTTGGGAGTTCGGTCCGTACATGATGAACAAATTGGGGAACTGCGGGACCATCATGCCTAAATAGGCACGCGGGCTCTTCGGCCCCCAGTAGTCCCGGAGGTTCACGCCCTTTTCGCCGCGATACTCAGCAGGCCACAGGAATTTATCGACCTCGAAGCCCGTCGCAAAGACGATCAGATCGACCTCGTGATGCTTTCCGTCTGAAGTCTCGATCCCGTTCTTCGTGAGTCGCTCGATTCCCGACGTCACGAGATCGACGTTGTCGCGGGTGAGTGAGTTGTACCAATTATTGTCTACGACGGGCCGACGGACCATTGGGGCGTAGTCGGGAACCAGCTTCTCGAGCAGGTCCGGCCGGTCGCCGACCTGCTCCTTGATGTAGCCGACCAGGAACTCACGTAGATCTTCGCTCTTCTTTGTTATGTGCCCGCCCTTCTTTTCCCACTCGGGATCCGGGACTAGAAAGTCCTCGTGCCAAGTCATCAGGCCGATGATTGAGGTGTAGCGGCTCCAGTTCCAATACCCGGGAAGATGATCGAGCAGCCATCGCACCTCGGGCTCCACCGGTCGACCGTAATTGGGCCTGGGGGCGATCCACTGGGGCGTGCGCTGAAAGACACTCAGGTGTTCAGCTTTCTCGGCCACCGGCGCCATGAGCTGCACGCCGGTCGATCCGTTCCCGATGACGGCCACGCGCTTGCCCTGCACGTCGAGTTCGCTCGTCCACTGGGTTGGGTGAACGATCGTGCCCTCGAACTCGTCGATCCCGTCGATGTCCGGAAGCTTGGTCTTAGCGAAGACCCCCGCCGCGCTGACAACCATATTCACGTCTCGCTCGACACGCTCACCGTCGGGTCCCTGGAACGTTAGGTGCCATGTCAAACTCTCATCGTCGAAGCGCGCATCCTCGAGATCGTGGCCGAGGCGGGTGTGTTCGTGGACGCCGTACTTCTTTGAAATGAACTCGAGGTAGGTCCGAACCTCCTCACCTCGTGCGAAGTACTCACTCCAAGGATACTCGTCCTCGAAGCTGAACTCGTATGTGATGCTAAGCGTATCGACGCGGATATCTGGGTACTTATGAATACTCCACGTGCCGCCGATTTCGCTGCGCCGATCGTAGAGGACGTACGGAATTCCAAGCCGTTCGAGCTGCACAGCCATGGAGATTCCGGCCGGGCCCGCTCCTATGATCGCAACTTCAAAGCCTTCCGGAACCGGAGCGGCGTCTTCCGAGCGCTCGTGCTGAAACGGGAAAGGCGTGAACGCGAGAAATTTCCGCCGGATCTCGAAATGCTCATCTCGTGTCGGAACGCCTAACACCATATCCATCAGTTTGCGGAGCTCCTCATCCGAAGGAATCCGCCGCTGAAAACCATCGATCTGGGCCTCCAACAGCAGGACTGCCCGATCGGCCAGGCGGGCGCGATCCGCGTCGTCGAGTGTCGCGACCGGACCGAACTCGGCCAACTCGGTATCCCCCGTCGCCTGGAAGAGCGCCACGCGCAGCGCGGCCAGGTCGGAGGCTTCCACGGCCCGCCGGATGTAAGCAGTATCTACGTTCTCGTCCATTGTCTTTGTCCTCCATGGATGGCGAGGGACTCGCCCGGAGTGGAGACTTTGCACGTTTCCTCCACCCCGCGTCTATTGCAATGGCAATAATCCCGCTTCAATAGTACCGATCCTACCATCGTGCCCAGACCTACTCGACGACCTCCGCACCTTGGTGCCCGAGTACGACAGTCGTTTCAAACGGAATCGTGCTGTTCATGACGCTGAGGTCGCTGTGGCAGATTCCAGAGTGGACGATTCGGACGGAGCACCCCTCGCGTTTGGCGCGCAAACTTCGAGTCCGTCCCGCAACTCACAGCTCGTTTACGTAAATGACGCTCCCCTTCATCAAACTCTCATCTGAGCCTGTGTTTACTTCCTGTAATGCAAACGTAAAATTCGTAAATGCCATCGGATAATCACAAATCTCCGCTCCGAGACACCCCCGCCTACTGCCGCATCCTAGCTTCCGCCGAAGATTGCTGGCTTCCTACAGTGCCTCCTGTTCGGAATCTGCCGGAAAGAAAGTGATTCCAAAATAATGCCAACCAAACGACGGAAGCGAATGCGATGAAGCCTTCTAAACCGGACTCTAAAAATTCCCTCGACCTGGACTCTGATCTCGGCGCAGTGCGCGAGAAGTACAAACAGGAGCGCGACAAGCGGATGCGCACAGACGGCTCGTCGCAATATCGCGAGCTTGGAACCGAAGCCGCTCTGAACAACATCGATCCCTATGTGGAACCGGGCTTCACGAGAGCGCCGATCGAAGAAGAAACCGAGGTCGTCATCATAGGCGGCGGGTTCGGCGGGTTATTGATGAGCGCCCGACTCCGTGAGGCCGGAATCGAAGATTTTCGAATCATCGAAGCTGCCGGAGATTTCGGCGGCACCTGGTATTGGAATCGCTATCCAGGGGTCCAATGCGACGTGGAGTCTTATGTCTACATGCCACTGCTCGAGGAACTCGGAACCATCCCCACCGAAAAATACGCTCACGGGCCCGAGATATTTGCGCATGCACAAGCGATCGGCCGTCACTACGACCTCTACAAGAACACCTCCTTTCAGACGCAAGTAGGCGCGCTCGAATGGGATAATGGCGCCGAGCGTTGGAGCGTCAGCACGGACCGGAACGATCGTATCCGTGCCCGCTTCGTATGCATGGCCACGGGCCCCTATTCGAAGCCGAAACTGCCAGGCATTCAGGGATTAGACGAATTCGCCGGGGACACCTTCCACACGAGCCGCTGGAACTATGACTGCACCGGCGGTGACACGACAGGTGGCCTAACAAAACTTGCGGGCAAACGCGTCGGTGTGATCGGAACCGGCGCGACCGCTATCCAATGCGTTCCGCATCTTGGGCGGGATGCGGGGGAAGTTTTTGTCTTCCAGCGCACGCCCTCCTCCGTCGACATCCGCGACAACGCACCGACGGACCCAGAGTTTTCAAAAACGCTCGAGCCTGGCTGGCAACAGAGGCGGATGAACAACTTCAACATCTTGATGGACGGAAACCCACAAGAAGAAGATCTCGTCGGCGACCGCTGGACCGAACTCACGCTCGGCTTCCACGAAGTTCTTTCCGCGCATCCTAACGCCGCAGACCTAACCTCTGAAGAGATCGCGCTCATTGCGGAGGCCGTCGACCTTAAGAAGATGGAACGCGTCCGGGGACGCATTGACGAGGTCGTCGAGGACCCCGCGACGGCAGAGGCCCTCAAGCCCTGGTACCGCTACCTCTGCAAGCGCCCCTGCTTCCATGATGAGTATCTGTCGACGTTTAATCGGCCGAACGTCACGCTCGTAGACACCGACGGAAAAGGCGTCGATAAAATCACCCCGCACGCCGTCGTGGCCAACGGCCGTGAGTACGAAGTGGACTGCCTCATCTTCGCCACCGGGTTCGACATCAACTCGAACTACACCCAACGTGCGGGCTACGAAATTGTGGGACGCGCGGGCCAGAAGCTCAGCGAGAAGTGGGGCGACCGTTCATCCACGTTCCAGAGTTTTTTCACTCGCGGATTCCCCAACTGCTTCTTCATGATGGGATTCCAGAGCGGGCTCACTCCCAATATTCCTCACACCATCAACGAACAGAGCCAACACCTTGCCTACGTGATTCGAGAGACGCTGGACCGTGGCGCCACGACCGTCGAACCAAGCCAAAAAGCCGAAGACGCTTGGGGCGCCGAAATCGACAAAGGAAGCAGCTTCTTGGAGATTCAGGCGACTTGCACGCCCGGCTACTTCAACGACGAAGGCAAGGTCGGCGAAACGGAGGGCTGGTTGGCAGGTTTTTACCCAGAAGGCTCCGAAGCGTTCTTCGCCCTGCTCCGAGCTTGGCGAGCGAGCGGCAAACTTGAAGGACTCGAGCTTTCCTGATCGGCGAGGCACTCGCTTAGTCGAGTGTCACCGTGTTCCTCGCGATCATCATAAAGTTGACGACATCGACCTCCTGCTCTCGGGCGCAGGCAAGACGAGCTGACGCATCCGGATGCGCCTAGCGGGCTCGCTGAAGATGGGGCACGATTCGGCCCTCGTTTTCTGGCTCACGCTCAATTGATGAGGCGCTGCGTGCTCTCCTTCGACAATCTTAAGTTCCGCTACGAACCCTTCCCTATGGCCGTTGCGACTCCGTTCTTTGAAGAAGCGCACTATAAGGAGCTCGTCGAGCGCTTTCCCTCGGTCGATCTTTTCAAAGAGATTCCCGGCGCCGGCGACAAGCTCTCGCTGTCCGAGAAATTTGGTCGCCGCGACTATCACCGCACGATCCGAGGCGACCCGTACTGGAAGGAGCTTCACCGCTACCTAAAGAGCCGGCAATTCATCGCCGAAATCCTCGGGGCCCTCGCGCGCAATCACATCGAACTCGGGTTTTCGAAGGTCGCCACGTCGGTTCCCGAGGCCTGGAGACTGATCTTTCGCGACCTCGCGCGGGGACGGCTGCCCTACGACCTGACCCGCCTCAGCTCGCGATTCGAGTTTTCGATCATCCGTTCGGGAGGCGGCTACCTAACGCCACATACGGACTCGCCGAAGAAGCGGATCACCCTCGTGTTTTCAATGATTGGCGAAGACGAGTGGCGGCCGGAATACGGCGGGGCGACCGATATGAATCGTGCCCTGAATGAGGCCGATTCCTACAACTGGGAGAATCGGCGCGTCGAATTCAAGGACGTCGAGACCCTCCACAGCTATGAATTCACGCCGAACCAATGCCTGGTCTTTGTGAAGACCTTCAATTCGCTTCATTCTGTTCGGCCGATTCCCGAGACGCCATCGACCGCGATTCGCAAGACTTTGACGATCAACATTGAATCTGCACACTGAAGCCCGGCTTGAATCGCTCTAGCTCATCCAGAAATAGAGCTTCAAGCCCGAGTCGCCGGTCGAAACTAACGTGATGCCCTTGGTTCGTAGATTACGTTATGCGGTATTTCTTCAATAACAGCACCGCGCTTCAACCGTTTGGTTCCCGCCATTGTCGCGTGGCGTTCCTTCAGGTCCCAACCGTGGTCGGCCATGAATTCGTCGATTTGAATATAATTGCTGGACTCAACTTCGACCTGGAGTGAGTCCGGCCGTTCTGGGCCGCCGAGCAGGTTAGTCGCGCCCTCGAGAATGGCCAGCTCGATCCCGTCGACGTCGATCTTGATAAAATTGGGCGAGCGCATCGTTTTGTCGGCGATCAAAACATCGATCGAGCTCGCCGCCTTCAATTCGCTGGCAACCGGATTGTCTTCCAGCGTGATCGCATCGCCGTTCTGTAATTGGTTATGCGAGGAACCTGTTGCCCAGTCTCCATAGTTAAAATCAATCACGGAAGCTTCACGACTCAAGGCAATCGCTAAAACCGAGATCCGGCCCGAAAGCTGGTTGAGCATGATGTTGTCCATGAGCGCGACAGCGTTCCGCAAATGAGGTTCAACCGCGTAGATCTGTCCTTCGGCGCCCAAATGAGGAGCTGCAAAGATCGAGTAGACACCGACGTTGGCCCCTATGTCCAAGAAAACGCGACCGGGCTTGGCCTGCTCGCGGAGCCAACGAATCGTGCCGGGCTCCTTGATGAGAAGCGTCGTCGCGCGTCGCAGGGTCAATAGGTTGTCACAAATAAAGCTGTATCGATCGTCGCCGTCGACTACATCGATTTGAGTCGAACCCGAGGGCGCGGTCACGACACGCTGCATGAGTTTCAAGAGTAGGCTCGGCTTGCTTCGACCGCGGGAACGAATCCGCATTATTGTGCCTCGATATTATTGTGAGCGAGCGGCGCATCAACCCCGAATCGGGAGCGGTCATTGCGCGCACACCCTGCAATGTACGGGACGTTTGCGGGAAGATCACGGCTTGGTTGGGCTCAAATGAAAAGGATCGCGATCCCCTTTTAAGGATTGTCGGCGTGCGGGGTCAATGCACTCTCGGCGGCTGCCACGATTACGAAATCTAATCGCGACGAGTAGGGAATCGCAAGATGCCCATACTCGTCTCTCTGCTCATGGGCCACGACGAGACCGAACAACTCAGGGAGCCTACATCTGCGCGAGTGGTTACGGGTCCCGCTGATTCCGCCGGTGCCGCTAGAGGCGAGCCGTTCGATAGGATCAGCCGTCGCCGCTTTTGAAGACAGTCTTGGTCGGATTTCGGCCCTGACCTGCGCTCATGCGACCGCCTCCGCCGTCCTTGCCACCGGAATTGCCGGCGTCGGAAACGATCTCAAGCTCGCCGGCTTCGACTAGGGCGACAATCGGCGGGTGTTCGTCCGCCCTTGCGCCGATCTTGCCTTCCTTTCCCGGCCCCAGGAAAAGCCGCTTCCCGCCAGGAAGGCGAACACTCAGTGGTTTTTTCGCGATGTTCTTGATTACCGGCAAAGCAGCATCTCCTTACTGAACAGTGTACAGCCGCAACCCGGCCTTGGGGGGCACTAGACCAAATTCGTGAGCAGGTATCGCCTGCGATGCGCAAAGCCTGCCTTGAGCATCGCTCGCTCGCTCGCACTCCAACCCGCAACTGCCGCACCTTCCGCCACGCGCTCAATCTCCTCGCGCGTCAGCCCCGCTTCCAGAGCCGCGCCCACATGCTCGGCCCACTGGTACTCAGACTGGCTCAGCCAACCGACGCGAAGAATCCCAAGTTCGCGTTCGCGCGCAGACAGCGTGCTTCCCGACATGAGATACCCGGCAAAGGGACCCCACTTCGTAATGAGCTCGATGTGACGTGAGAACGTTGCAATTACGTTCCGACCGGGGCTCTCAGGAAATACATCCGCGAGTGCCGGTTCGACTTCGTCACGAGCAAGCGGCGAAATGCGGGGAGGCGGTGAGGACCCGGCGCACCTATCAATCCTTCTGGGCGGTTTCGATCTCGGGACCTACCCTTTCGCCAGACATGAACGAAAAGGAGTTCTCCATGATTCCCGAACGCTTTGCCGGCTACGAAAAGTTCGTCACTTTAGGCGCCGTCAACTTCACGTGTATTCCTGGCGACAAGGCCGCCAACCTCGCGAAGATCGAGACGAATATGCGCGAGGCAGCTGCGCAGGGCGTGAATATCCTCGCCTTCCCCGAAGAAGCCCTCACGGGCTGCGGTGGCTGCGCGCCCTGTCGAGAGGGCGCAGAACATTGCGAATACCATTCGGATTTGGCCGAGACCGTGCCCGGGCCGTCCACCGAGCGCGTGGCCGAACTCGCGAAAGAACTCGACCTCTACGTCGCCTTCGGCATGGTCGAGCGGGACGCTGATGACCCCTCGATTCTCTACAACGCCTCGGCCTTCATCGGTCCTGAAGGCATTCAGGGGACGTACCGAAAGATTCATCTCGGAGCACTTCCGTGGGTCACCGAAGGCATAACGTTCAAGCCCGGTAAGTCGATTCCCATTTTCAAAACCCGGTTCGGACCTGTCGGCGTCATCATCTGTTACGACTTTTGGTTCAACCCCGAACCGACGCGCATCATGGCGCTCAAGGGCGCTCGAATCATCCTCAACACCTGCGCCTCCTTCGACGGTCCCCATAAGCGCGACAACATGGTCGCAGTGACCTGTACGCGAGCGCAGGAAAACTGCGTGTACACCGTCAGCGCCAACCAGGTCGCGGGCGGACCGCAAGCAGAGAGCTATGCGGCGGGAGCAGTCGAAGAAAAGCGAAGCGGGAATTTCGCGGGCAACAGCGTAATCGCCGGGCCGGATTTCCCCTCCTTCGCCCGTCCCTACGCCATAGCAGACCAAAATGAGCAGCTGATTTCCTCGACGGTCAGCTTCGAGAAGCTGCACCGCTGGGAATCGATCTTCCCCTGGCGTGACTGGCGCGCCAACCGCCTCTCTGAAACCTCACAACTCATTGCCGACGAATTCGAAAAGTTAGTCCACGGTCCCTGACTCGGCGGCGTGCGGTCTCACAGACTTGAAGCCAAGCTGGCCTCAAAACGGTCGCGCACGACGTCCTTCACGTTGGAAACAAGACATAAAGGAGTGCTTCCGTGTCCGAAACAGATTTCGACCTCGCCACCGTCGACCGACTCTTGTCGACTACCCGTGCTGTCCGACGTCGTCTCGACCTCGAGCGCCGAGTCTCACGCGAGCTCATTCTCGATTGCATCCGACTGTCACAGCAGGCACCGACCGCCACTAACATGCAGACCTGGCGTTGGATCGTTCTCGATGATCCGGGCAAACGGAAGGAGATGGGCGAACTATACGGCCGGGGCATCCCGTTGATCAAAGAGGCCGCGCGCAAGGCCCAGGACGATCAGACCCGGCGCGTCTACGAGCACGCACAAGAATTTGCGGAACGATTGAGCGAAGTTCCCGTCCATGTCATCCCCTGCGTCGAGGGCGGCCTCGACGCCACGTCCGAGGAAGCGGGATACGCCGCCACAGTCAGCTTCTATGGATCAATCTTTCCAGCGATCTGGAGCTTTCAGCTCGCACTCCGAAGCCGAGGCCTGGGATCAGTGCTGACGACGCTGCACCTCACCTACCAAGAGGAGGCACGCGCCATCCTTGGTTTGCCAGACGATGTGGCTCAGATAGCCCTAATCCCAGTCGCCTACACTCGCGGCCTCAGCTTCAAGCCGACACAGCGGCCGCCCGCCGAGTCGATCACCCACTTCAACGGATGGAACGCCTAGCCACGACCTATGTGGCGGCGCCCTGCCATGGCTCGAAGGAAAGACACACGTCGACGGAAGGCCCGCTCTAGGCTTCGGCAGCATCGACGAAGCCGCGCGAAATAGCGAGCAGGTCTCCAGGTGTTAAATCTACAGCTTGCAAGAGTGCGCCGGTCACCACGCCTGTACAGGGATAGGGTTTTCCGGCGCCGTCCATTTCTCAAGAAGCCCGATTCGACGAAACTTCTCCGGGCTCAAGGTAGTAACCCGGGCGAATGGTCCCCTTCACTGAGACTACGTGCACTTCAGACAAGCTCGGTCGTGGTGACGCGAGCAAACGGGACAGCGAGCAAAGCGACTCGCTCGAACTGGCGGTCCTACCTATTCGCCCTCTTCCGGCGCGTGGGTCGGGGTAATGGCTTCCAACGCGTAATCGAACTTCCCCTGCTCTGCGAGGGCGAAGAATTCGGGGCCGAACGGATTGCCTCCACGAAGGGGCATCGAACCGCGCTGAATCGTCCAGTCCTTCGGTGCTAGTTCGCACGCTCGTGCAAAATGCGGCTCGGCGGTGTCCGCGCGTCCGTCGCTCAATAAATGCCAAGCGACAGCGCGCTCGACCCTCGCGAGCTGCGCATCATCATCCGGCGTCGGTTGATGAGCGCGAATCTCCTCCGGCGTCATCGCCCCAGCCCCCGTCCGAACCCAAGCACGAATCATATCGAGATAGGGACCGGAGAGTTTCTTGTGAAAGGCCGTAAACGTATCCGTCGCATATTGGCTGTCGTGAGGCCGACAAATCATGCCCGCTTCGTCGATCCAAATGAGCGTTGGAACATTAACGATGTGGAAGAGCTCCGCTGTTCGATGCGACTCGTCGATCAGGCTTGGATGCGTTGCGCCCGATGCTTCTATGTACGAGCGGACATCTTCGGTGCGGTCGAGTGCCACCGTGATGGGAACGAAACCTTCGGAGCCAAGTTCTTCATATAACGCTTGCCAGACCGGCAAGTCCTCGCGGCAGCCTCACCACGAGGCGTAAGCGATGAGCAGGACTTTCTTGCCGCGATGCGCTGAAAGCGTGTGCTGAACGCCAGCCAAATCCGGCAACTCGAAGTCGGGTGCTTCGAGCGAAGTCATCGTCGCGAGTTGTGAACTCGTTCCCCGCCCAATCGCAGCCACCCCGGCCGCAGAATCCACGACCGTCGGTCGGCCTAATAGTTCTCCGAACCGGGCAAAGTCGATATCGTCTCCGTCCGCAAGGCCAGCTCGGTCGGAAACAGGAATACAAAGATCCCCCTGACACAACCCCTGAGGCTTGAACGACCATCCGAGTTTCTCATCCAGCGCTGCCGCGCGAATCGCGAGTCGGCCTGACTGATTGATGTGAGCTTCATCAGCCGAGAAAGAAGTCGTGCGTCCATCGTCGAGGATCGTAAATTCCATCCTCGAAGTCTAGATCGACTCGACCACTTTGGCACTCAACCGGCAGTCGCGGAGCGCTGCGCGGCACAGAGCTGACAGCCTGCTCGTGATTCCGGATCTATCCTCGCTGCCCCACAGAGCCCGCCTTTTTCTATACCTATCTGCTGAAGTCCCGGGATCGGTACACGGTGAAGCCTCGCATCACCTATGCTCGGCCCCCTAAATGCTTTCTCTTACGAACGTTACGAAACGCTATACGAGTCGGACCGCCCTGTCCGAGATCAGCCTCGAGGTCGAGGCCGGCTCGACGGTTGGCCTGCTAGGCCCCAATGGTGCGGGTAAGACCACAATCCTCCGCTTGCTGCTCGGCTTTACCCAGCCCACTTCCGGAAGCGTTCTGGTCAGAGGTCTCGAGCCCAGCGATCCTGAATCACGCCGCGGGCTCGGCTACCTCCCAGAACGAATGATCCTGCCCGAAAGGATGACCGTGCGTGGGCTACTGCATCTGCACGCGGACCTCGCCGGGATTGACCGAGGAGACCACGTTCGGCAAGCAGACGAGGCAATGGAACAAGTAGGGATCGCCGATCGCGCAAAAGATGGCATAGGGACCCTGTCGAAGGGCCTGCGACAGCGCGTCGGCTTCGCGCAAGCCTTTCTCGGAAAACCCGCGATCTTACTGCTCGACGAACCGACTTCAGGGCTCGACCCGATCGGAATGCGTGACGCCCGCGAGTGGATCGCTGCGCTGCGCGAACGCGGCGCCACGGTGCTCGTCAGCTCACACGTTCTTTCGGAAGTGGAACGTGTTTGCGACAAGGTCGCGATCCTAAACGAGGGACACGTCGTCGCTAGCGGAAGTCTCCCGGAACTCGTCGGCGATAGCGAAACTCTCGAAGACGCGTTCGTTAGGTTGGTACAGAAATGAGCGCATTCACGGCACTCTCAAAGGAGGCACTTTTCGACGCCATTAGGCGGCGGATCGTTGCGGCAGTCATTCTGCTCTGCCTCTTTTCGCTGATGGCAATCGACGGTTTCACATCCTGTGCCGGCAATGTCTCCCTCAATGGTGAAGATGTCCAGCTCGCCGAAATGGCCGGGGCCACAGGCGCCATACTCTTCGTCACGCTGGGCCTTTGGATCGCCGTGCTCGCCGCCATTCTCGCCTCGGACCATCTTCAGCAGACGCTCGAAGACGGGTCGGCCAACCTATCACTGGCGCGCCCCGTCTCACGCAACACCTTCGCCCTCGCGCGGCTTACTGGAGCGCTTGCGGTGGCTTTAGTGACCGGTGCTGTGTTGCTAGGTAGCGCAGCTGGCTTGCTCAACCTGCGAAGCGGCCTCCCCCTTGGGCCAGCTCTGATTGCCGGTGCGCACGCTGGGGTCGCCGCCTTCGTCTGCGCGACCTTCGCAATGACACTCTCCCTCTGGCTTCCGCGACTCGCAACAATGCTCACAATGCTTGGCTTCATCGCCACCATGGCGACGGCCAACTTGATGTCCTTCGTACCGAGAGAAGAGCCTTGGACCGGCTCGCTCGCTCTACTCGATCGCCTCGGTCCGCCGCTTGCGAAGGCACCGATCGCCGCCCTGGCTAACTGGATGCCATTCGCAGAGACCGGACCCGCCCCCTTCGGGAGCGGCGCTGCGCTTTGGATCTGGGCCGTGCTGGGCTGCGCAGCGTTATTAATCAGCTTCAGACGGGTCGAGCTCGGTCGCTAAAACCCAATGTCGTGCTGAACCGTGAGCATGACGCATGATTAGGCCACTAGCTGACCGTCTACAGTGCGGGCACTCTTCGAATGCCATGCATGCAGGGGGCCGCTCAGGCGAGTCCCTTGATCGAGGCGCGCTCGTCTGTTCGGTGAGCCCCGGTGGCGCATTGCCGCCGATCGTCAAACAATGGAAGCGGTAGATATTGAGCGTCAGCTTGCGTTAGTGGCGCCTATCGGTCGTCGCGATCACTTGGCGGTCCGCCCAAGATCCCAGTTCCCCGCCTCACGAACGCTCTCTCGATAGGCCGGAAGGCAAAACCAAAAGAGCAGCGACGCCATAGGATAGAAAATCGCACTGAGGGTCGCGAGTGAGAGGTTAAGCGCTCCATCATCCCCGAAGACGAAATCGGTAAACGCAGCCAGGATGCTCGTCCCAAATGCCATTCCCGCGATCGACGTCACAAGTATGTAGACCGCCGTGGTTTGTCCACGCATCTGATTCGGCGTGATCTGCTGAAAGGACAATGCCATCACGCCCAAATAGGTCGACCCGAGGAAAGTCGCAGGCGCCGCCAAAGCGAGGGTCATAGTCAAGCTTCCGGCGAGCGGGGCCAGCGTCCCGGGAATGACCGTCGCGAGCGAGGTGATGAGAATGGCGCGGACATTGGCATCCGCATAACCTCGGCGCTCCAGGACTCGAACCAGCAAGGGGCCCGCAAATACACCTAACATCCCCCCGACGAGATAGATCGTGCCGTAGGCCGCGCCCGCATCTGCCTTCGACAGACCGTAGCTTCGGACCAAGAACTCTGGATACCAAGCCGTTGTGCCGAATCCGGCGACGGCGAGCAGAGAAGATCCTAGGAAGAGCGACCCGTAAGTGCGCCGACGTTCCCAGAGAAATCGCACTACGGTCTTCATCGGCAGAGCCGTTAACTCGGTCTGGTCTTCCGATCGCGCAACTCCCTTTCGCGTGGGCTCGTGAATCGAAATAAGCAGACCCGCCAAGATAAACCCAGGGGCCCCAATCGACAGGAAAGTCGCTTGCCACGGAGCAAGTCGTCCCAAGATCGGCAGTTCGATCCCGCCGAGCTCGACGAAGTAGTCGAAGAGTGCTCCCCCAACAATCAGAGCGAGTCCCCCGCCAACCATCACACCGAGCTTGTAAAAAGCCATCGCGAAACCAACTGAACGCGGCGGGAAGCTGTCGAGAATGATCGAATACGCCGGCGGCGTTAGGCCGGCCTCTCCCGCGCCCACACCCATTCGCGCAACGACGAGCTGCGGAGCAGTTCGTGCGAGCCCACAGAGGCAGGTCATCAGGCTCCAGAAAAGGACCGATACGGCCACGATCCTGCGACGAGAGACTCGGTCTGCAAGGACACCGAGCGGGATCGAAACCACGCAGTAGAGCGAGGCAAAAGCGGCGCCATGCAGCAGACTGAATTCGAAATCGCTGAGCCCGAACTCTTCCCGAATCGGTCCGACAAGAAGGGACAACACACTTCGATCGACGAACGAGAAGACATAGGCCATGAAAAGTAGAAAGAGCGTGTAAAACGCTGTCGAGGACGGAGGGAAATCGGATTCTGAATCGAAGGCTGCTGGCCTTCCTGTCGGCGCGTCCATCACTCTATTCTCCCTTGAACGAGCGGGCGCGCATTTCCCGGAAGGCAAAGATCCCCTCCCTGAAATCCTCGAGCGAATCGCATTCTCGGTAGTTCTTCATTCGAGAGTCCCTGTCCTTCCCCAGCCTTCGATTCCAGTTTCCAAACGCGGCCTAACGCGCCTAGATCACGCC
The DNA here is from genome assembly GCA_041440805.1 of Myxococcota bacterium. Classification (GTDB taxonomy): domain Bacteria; phylum Myxococcota_A; class UBA9160; order UBA9160; family UBA4427; genus UBA4427. The sequence goes on from JASDVF010000082.1 coordinate 43,898, forward strand.
GCCTTCTTTCAGGCTCTCTATCTCACTCTCGCTGAGTCCCAACCAATCACCGAAGATCTCATGGTTGTCTGCCCCAAGGTCCCGACTCGGCGACAGCGGCGCGAGCGAGACACCGCGATATCGCAAGGGACTATGCGAGACTGTGATCTTGCCCTCTCGGGGGTGATCCATATCCTGAATCGCACCCCGCTCGCGAAGATGCGGATCGGCGACGACTTCTGCGAGATCGCGCACGGCGGCCGCTGGAACCTTGCCATCACGAAGGGCGCGACTCACTTCGTCACGTGTGCGCGTGATCGTCCAGGCGCGAATCATCGAATTCAGTTCATCGAGATTTTTCCGACGACGGGCGTGGCTTGCGAAACGCTGATCGTCGGCGAGCTCGGGGCACCCCATCGCCTGGCACATCTTTTCCCAATGCTTCTCCGTAATGACGATGACCGCGACGAATCCATCACTCGTCGGGTACACGTCGTAAGGAGCCAACGTAACGCCGTCTGCCCCGTTTCCGGCGCGCGTTACCGAACCATCGCGATAGAGGCCAGTCAACGACGAAGCCAGTGTGGCATACACGGTATCGATCATGGCAACGTCGACGATACGACCCCGTCCGGTCTTCTCCCGTCCGTACAAAGCGGTCATCACGCCTCCGTAAAGGTAGGACCCACCCATGATGTCGATAAAGGGCACCCCCGCCTTGACTGGGGGAGCATCCGGAAATCCGGTCAGGCTCATCACGCCGGAATAGGCCTGAATCGTGACATCCATACCCAGCTGATCACGGTCAGGTCCATCGATTCCGTAAGCGGTCGCCGCGCCGTAGACGAGGCGTGGATTTCTCTCGAGCAAGAGCTCGGGAGCAAGACCCAGGCGCTCCATCGTGCCTGCACTAAAATTCTCGATGACCACATCTGCCTGCGCCACGAGATCGAGAAAGAGCTCTCGCCCCCGCTCGCTCTTGAGGTCAAGCGTCAATGCCTGCTTATTTGAGTTCATCATTGCAAAGGGCACTGTCGACCCACCATGCGGACCCCTCGCAGGCTCGCCGGAAGGTTCTTCAATCTTAATCACCGTCGCCCCGCCTAACGCAAGCAAGTTTCCGCACCACGGCCCTTGATAGATTCGGCCGAGATCCAGGACTTTCAGTCCTTCGAGAAGTGGGGATTGGTCCGTCATTTACGTCCCTTCGAATTTGCTCGTGATTTCAAAGCAGCCGTTTTCTTTTTCCGATTGATCTTATTAGGACTTCGTTTCTGAGAGAGATCGCAAAACGAAGTGAACCTGCGCCCGCGCGTCCTCGACATCAAAGGCGTTACGGTCGAGCAAGAGTTGTGTGGATGCGCCGCGTAGCATTCCGGTGAGGAGCGCGGACATCGCGACCGGCGACACTTCCGGCTTGATCTCACCCCCTTCGATCGCTTCTTCAATCGCTCTTTTCACGAAGGAGCGAAGCTGTTGATCAGCTTTCACGAAGTGCTCTCGGTAGTCTGAGTCCGTCCCCACTGCTTCCCCCATTAGGACGTAAAAACAGTGTTGAGCGCTTGACGGTCGAGCGGATGTATCGAAAAACGTGTCAACGATTGCAGTGAGTCGAGCGAGGCCTCCCTTCCCTCCCGAGCCGCGGTCAACGAGCGACGTAAATCCCAACTGCACATGCCGAATGACGGCCTCAACCAGACCGGTCTTCGACCCGAATCGCGCAAGGACCAGTCCATGACTGAATCCCGAGGCTCGCCCCACCTCCATCATCGAAGCGCGGGAGCCCTTCTGGACTATGAGCACGACGGCCGCGTCGAGCATCGCCCGAGACGACGCGGCGGACCTCTCGCTCTGGGTTCTGCCTGCCACGGCTAGCGATGATTCTCCGTCGTTGGGTTCTTCATTCGTCATTGACTTAAAGTATATGTCCGTATACAAACATTCAAGTATTCACACTGCGAAGGACCGAAATCATGAATTTTGAACTTGGCGACGACCTTGAGCTCGTTGTTGAAACAGCCCGAAAGCTCGCCGAGAGCGAGCTCACGCCCCGTCTTCGAGAATCCGAGGCTACGCGGGCAGTCTCAGAAGAGCTCTTGAGCTCGTGGGAAGAAATCGGGCTGGCGGACCTTGAGGTACCCGAAGCAGCAGGCGGCGCGGGCCTCGGAGCCGTCGCTCGCGTGCTTGTCAATGAAGAGCTCGCAGCTGGCGACGCCGGCGCGGCACTCGCTCTTGACCCCTACGGCCCTGCACTCACAACCATCCTTGAGGTGGCCGGCGAAGAAGCAGCATCGAAATTCGTCGCCTCACTTTCCACACGACCCGCGCGTGCGCTGCTCATCATGAGCGAAGACGCCCAAGTCGACCTGGCGTCCGACCGGATCTCAATCGATGCACCGTGGGTTACGGCGGACAGAGCCGATGCGATTGTGGTCCTCCACGGTGACGAGGCGATCCTCCTTCGGGAAGGATTCACGTTCGAGCATGTTAGGGGCGCAGGCCTCCGAGCGGCAGGCGCCTCTCGCCTAACAGCAAGCTCCGCGCCGATCGCTGCACGCTGGTCCAATCCTGGAGGAGCCTCCCGCGCTAAGAGCCGTGCTCGCCTCTACTACGCCTCCCTTCTCATTGGGGTCATGCGCGCGGCTTGCGAATTCTCAGCGGCCTATTCCCAGGAGCGTGAGGCCTTTGGCAAACCAATCGGCCACCACCAAGCGCTCGCTTTTCTCATCGCCGAGATGCGAATCGCAGTAGACGCCGCTCGCCTCTTGGTTCACGAAGCGGCCTGGAGAGTTGACGCGGGGCTCCCGTCCGCCGCCCCTGCTTCCTCGGCTTGGGCCGAATGCATCGACGTATCGAGAACAGTCGGCCCCAATGCAGTCCAGATTCTTGGCGGACACGGATTCATGGCCGACTACCCGGTTGAGAAATTCATGCGAGAGGCGCGCGCGCTGGGCCTTCTTTGTGGCGGCTTCGACGCCGCGATCGAAGAAGCGGGGCGTGATCTCGTCGAATCGGCCTTCCCCCTCTCCCTCACCACCCACGGAGCGAACTAATGGAATTCTCAATCGACGCCGACATGCAACGCAGGATCGAAGAGGCACGTGAGCTCGGAGAGAAGGAGTTTCGTCCGGCCGGACTCGAGGCGGATCGCAATGCAGCGCCGCTGCCAGTCGGCCACCCCTTCTTTGATGGCTGCATCGAGCGTGGTGAGGGGCGAACACGATGGGCGGGGCTCAACCCACCTTCCGCAAGCTCTGCCCCGACCCGAAGCGTTGTTGGCACCTTGCTCGTCATGGAAGAGCTCGCTTATTGGGACCGGGGCATCATCAACGCCATGCCTGGCCCAGGACTTCCCGAGCAGAGCGTGATCAGCATGGGAACCGACGAGCAAAAAGAGAAGTACCTCGGCCCCTTCCTCAAGCCCGATCGCCCTCGTTGGGCATGCTTTGGGATGACAGAACCAGGCGCGGGCTCCGACGCGGCCGCGCTCACGACGAACGCGAAAAAAGACGGTGACGGTTGGATCCTCAACGGCGCCAAGTGCTTTATAGGCAGCGCCTCCCGCTCCGACTGGCTTCTCGTTCAAGCAACCGTGGATCCCGCGAAAGGCAGAGCGGGCCAGCGCGCCTTCTTCGTCGAGCAAGGAACGGAGGGGCTAGGCGGATTCAAGATCGAAAAGAAGATGGGCCTCAAGTCGTATGAGTCCACATCGTTCACCCTCGACAACGTCAGGGTCTCGGCCGCTCACCAACTCGGAGCGGGTGGCCGCACCGAAAAAAAGGCAGGCTTCAAAACAGCCATGCAGACCTTCAACGCCGGGCGGCCCGTCATGGCGGCGCAGTCAGTGGGCATGGCCCGTTCCGTTCTCGATGAAGCGATCAGCTTCGCCAAGCTTCATGACCTAACAAAGAAGGACCGAGTGCGCGACCGAATCGAGGGCATCTCACGGCGAGTTCGAAAGGCTCGAATGATGAGTCTGCGGGCAGGTTGGCTCGCGGACCAGCAAAGAGCCAACATCATCGAGGCCTCGATGTCGAAGGCGCTCGGTGCCCAGATTGCGCAAGAGTCGGCATCCTTCGCGCTCGAACTCCTCGGCACCATCGGCGGCGCGGGCAACCACATCATCGAGAAGCTCTATCGCGATGTGAAGGCGATGGATATCGTCGAAGGAACCGGCCAGATCCAGAGAATGCTCATCGCGCGCAGCCTTGTGGGGCTTCCCCGATGAGCGAATTCGGAGTCTTTGGCGACATCCACGTCATGCTGGCGGATGACTATGTTGCAACTGTCGAGATCAGGCGACCGCCCAATAATTTTTTCGATCGTGCTCTCCTTGCAAGCATCGTCGAGGCGTTCGACGAGCTCAGCAGGGACGAGCAGTGCCGGGCGATCGTCCTTTGCTCGGAGGGGCGTCACTTCTGCGCAGGCGTAGATGTGAGTGGCCCGCCGCCTTCAAAAGATAAAGAGGCCGGCCACCTGTACGACGAAGCAGTCAAGCTTTTCGCCAATCCCACGCCGGTCGTGGCTGCCATTCAGGGGGCAGCAGTAGGCGGCGGCTTGGGACTCGCCCTCATGGCTGACTTCCGTGTCGCAAGCCCAGACGCACGCTTCAGCGCAAACTTTGCGCGCCTAGGCTTCCATCACGGATTCGGACTTACCGTTACCCTTCCCCGCCTCGTCGGGCAGCAACGTGCGGCTGAAATGCTGTACACCGGGCAACGCGTGAAAAGCGATGAAGCCCTGCGCATAGGACTCTGCGACCGGCTCGCGACGGCGGACACCGTCAGAGATCTGTCACGAAGCCTTGCGAGCGAAATCGCGCAGTCGGCGCCCCTCGCGGTGCGCTCCATCCGCGACACATTGCGCGGTGACCTGTCCGAAGAGATCCGCGTTGCCACCGACCACGAGAAGGCCGAGCAAGACCGGCTTCAACAAACATCTGACTTTCGCGAAGGTATCCGCGCCTCGATGGAACGCCGTCCACCCGAGTTTCGGGGGCGATAGATTAAGAGGTGGGCGATCGGGCCCCAGGAGTCGCGCGAAATCGCGATCGCTTCGTTCGAAGCAGAAGGAATAGGATAATCGTGACTCGTCAATCTGTAGTGCTTGAGATAGATCGCCACATCGCCACGATTCGACTCGATCGGGCGGACAACCGGAATAGCATGACCCCGGATCTGCTGGAGGGCGTATCAAACGCCGTCGCCCAGGTTCGTGACGAGGGCGATGTTCGCTGCATCGTGATCACCGGATCGGGAGATACGTTCTGCGGCGGGAAGGACTTCAAGAGCGCCGCAGCCGTCGACGAATCGACGCCGGCACACGAACGAACCTATGCGATCTACTCCTATTTCTTGTCGATTCTCGATCTTGAGGTACCCACAATCGCGGCAATGAATGGCGACGCAGTCGGAGGCGGCCTCGGACTCGCTCTGGTCTGCGACATTCGGGTGGCGAACGCAGAGGCGAACTATGGCGCGCCTTTTGTAAGGGTCGGCATGCATCCGGGGATGGCCTCCACCCTTCTCCTGCCTCGATTTATGGGCCTACCCAACGCAACGGAGCTGCTCCTGACCGGCCGCGTCGTCGACGGCGCCGAAGCCGCCCGTCTCGGACTCGTCAACCATGCTGTGTCGCCTGACGACGTGCTGCCGAAGGCGATGTCGATTGCAGAGGAAATCGCGTCGGCTGCCCCCCTCGCGGTGCGCTGGACGAAGCGTTCGATCAACGATGCGCTCAATGAAGACATCAAGGCGGCGGCCTACCGCGAGGCGATGCAACAGTCGAGATCAACGGAGACCGACGACTTTAAGGAAGGCGTTCGTGCGCACCTTAAGGGCGAGGAGCCCTACTTCCAAGGCCGCTAGTCGCAATACAGGCGGGTCCTACAGTTTCGACACTCGAAAGTGTCGAAGACCTCGATTCCGAATTGGATTCTCTTTCGAAGTCTCCCTCTCTCCGCGGCAGCCAGATACTCGCTTGTCCTTCTTTTACGAGCGTACGTCTTCGCATTCGTAGACCGATCGGGTTCGTTACTGGGCTCGTTCCTCGAGGAGCGCCTTCGTTTCGGCCGAAACCGGAGCTCCGAGAATCGCCGTCACGAGATCGATGAGGTGACTGGCGAAGAGTCGGTCGTCCTTGCGTCTCGGATTTTCGGCGCGGCGTGCGAGCTCGACGAAGGTAATGCGTGCCGCGGTGAAGCGGGCGTGAAGAGGGGCGACCGCGATGGGCGACATCTCGGGGACGACCATCGTGCGCCAGCGATGCATGCTCTTGGAGCTGCTCACGAGTTCGACCGGGTCGACCCGGGGCCGATAGTTATTGACGAGCTGTGCCACGATGCGTAGGTAGGCGCGGCCCCCGTCACGATCCGAGAGCTTCACGGCGGAGGGCAGAACGAGAGCGGACGCGAAACTGTGGAGGTCGCGATCATCCTTCTTCTCCATCACGTCGAGCATTTCGTTGCGGCTCTCGTCCACCATCCGCTCGTGCTTTTTCAGGATGGCGAGAAGCAGGCCTTGCCGGTCCCCAAAATGGTATTGGAGCGCGGTGGCGTTGCGCTGGTCCGCCTCCCGATTGATCTCTCGCAGGGAAACTGCGTCAACGCCGCGATCTGCGAAGAGGCGTTCGGCTGCGCGGATGAGCTGAGCGCGGGTGTCGTCCGCGTTGCGAGGCATGCGATGTCTCCCGGGGCTGGCGTCTGCCCCTCCAGACGTTATCATGCAACCGCATTAAAAAAAGTCCATCTGCTTCTTGCCACGCAAGGAGCTACTCGATGACAACCCACTGATCAGAACGACAGGAGAAACACATGGCGGGCCTCGAAAACGTTGACGAGATGTTCGACTTGCGAATGTCGGAGGGTGCAAAGTCGCTCTTCGAAAAGGTGAAGGCCTTCATCAAGGATGAAGTAGAACCGATCACCCTGGAATTCCATCAGCTCGGAGCAGATCGAGACGACCCCTGGTCCTATGCGCCGGGACAACTCGAGTTGCTCGAAGGCGTCAAGGCGAAGGCCAAGGCGATGGGCCTATGGAATTTCTTCCTGCCCGACGACGCAACCGGACAGGGGCTCTCGAATCTCGACTACGCCTATATTGCGACCGAGCTCGGCAAGAACCCGCTCGCCTCGGAATGTCTCAACTGCGCCGCACCCGATACTGGAAACATGGAAGTGCTCGAGCGTGTCGGAACGCCTGCGCAGAAGGAAAAATGGCTCAAGCCCCTGTTGAACGGCGAAATCCGCTCGGCGTATGCGATGACCGAACCCGACATCGCATCGTCGGATGCGAAGAACATCGCGTGCCAGGCATGGCTCGACGGCGACGAATGGGTGATCAACGGCGAGAAGTTCTACATCTCCGGCGCCGGTGACCCGCGCTGCAAGATCATGATCGTGATGGTCCAGACGGATCCGGATGGTCCGCCGCATACGCGCCAATCGCAGATTCTCGTGCCGACGGACGCGGAAGGGTTCGAGATCCTCGGGCCGATGCACGTCTTCGGGAAGGACGACGCGCCCCACGGCCATATGCACATCCGTTTCGACAACTGCCGTGTTCCCAAGGAGAACATCCTGCTCGGCGAGGGCCGCGGCTTCGAAATTTCCCAGGTTCGCCTCGGCCCCGGACGCATTCATCATTGCATGCGTTCGATTGGCGTGGCGGAGCGGGCGATCGAGCTGATGTCGAAGCGAGGCCTTTCTCGCAAGGGCTTCGGCAAGCCGCTCGCGATGCTCGGCCGCAATGTCGAGACGATTGCGAAGGCGCGCATCGAAATCGAAAGCATGCGCATGATGGTGCTCAAAGCTGCGAAGGCGATGGACGTGCTCGGTAATGCCGAGGCGCGTGTCTGGGTGAGCGCGGTCAAGGCGATGGTTCCCATACGTGTCTGCGAAATCATCGACGAAGCGATCCAGATCCACGGCGCGACAGGTGTGTCGCAGTGGACACCGCTGGCTAACATGTACACGAACCAGCGAACGCTGCGTCTCGCCGACGGACCCGACGAGGTCCATTGGTTCGTTGTCGGGCGTGCGGAACTCGCGCGTTGGTCCGAGGACGGCGCGATGGACTACAACCCGAAGGAGTCGTACTTGGCCTCCGAGCAAGACTCTCAGTAGATCTTCAGCGGCCCCTAATAGGCGCTCTTCGCTGGACAGCTCGCTCAAGCGCGAGCGAGCTGTCGCGCCCTCCCCTCCCTACATATACCCATCG
>JASDVF010000083.1:0-50159 GCA_041440805.1 Myxococcota bacterium
TGCCAAGGGTCGGGGCGGGCCGTTCTGGGAATTCAGCCGCGCTCGGCGAATGGCCACCGAACCTGATCGGCGGCTTCGCCAACCGCAGCGCGCCCATCGTGGGATGTTCCGTGTCAACGAGGCTGCCAAGATGTTGGACTTGCTCGTCCGAGTGGACCTCATCCAAGGAATTCGCGCGCGCCACGGGGATCCCGAACGCATCGAGGTTCGTGCAAATTTCGTCGGTCGTTATATCCGCCAAGATTGCTTCAACGGCTTCTACGAAGGCCGGCATATTCTCGACACGATCGGCCAGGGTTTTGAAGCGAGGATCGAGATGCAGTTCCGAGCCCCGCCAAACGCAGAGAAGCTCGACTGCTGGATCCGCCACGAGGACGATCGAGACGAACCCGTCTTTGGCGCGAAAGACCGAGAACCAATCCGCGAGCTCCCGTGGACCCCCTGAGACCCCTTCGCCTAATAAGGCATGGGACCACATGACATCGGGCCATTGATAGCTGAGAGCGGCTTCGATCTTGGCGACCGGGACGTATTGTCCGAGACCCGTACGCGCGCGTTCGAGCAGGGCGGCTGTTATGCCTTGCGCGGTCGTTAATGCTGTGACCTTATCGAAGACGATGGTGCGCATATTCGTCGGTACATCGCCGCCCTGGGCGTAGGCGGTTCCAGTTGTGGCCTGAATCAGCGGATCGTAGACCCGTCGATTCTCGTAGGGCCCATCCTGGCCGTAGCCCGAGATGGAAGCGAATACGAGTCGCGGATTGATCTGGCTGAGGCGTTCGTACCCGAAGCCGAGCCGATCGATGACGCCGGGGCGGTAATTTTCGAGAAGGACGTCCGCGGTTTCTACGAGTCGCAGAAAGATTTCGTTCTCGGGTTCTGACTTCAGGTCGAGGACGAGGGACTTTTTATTTCGGTTGAGCGTCGCGAAGAGCGCGCTCATTCCGCCTCGGGAGGGACCCAAATAGCGGGCCGAGTCACCGGTGATTGGCGGCTCGACCTTGATGACCTCCGCGCCTTGGTCGGCGAGCATCATCCCTGCCATTGGCCCGGAGACCGTCGTGGTGAGTTCGAGGACACGGTGCCCCGTGAGTGGACCGGGCATGTGAGGGGCTCTCCTCTGGGCACGTCACAAGGACGTATGTGGGTTGAGAGAGCCTACCCATGAAAGGAGACTAACGCTGGCCCCCCGAGTGGCGTTTTAGGGGGGCAAGGCGTGGGCGCCGTCACTGATTGATTGGCTTTGGGTCAGGCCCTTGCGCCGCTCGGGGTTTCGCGGATCCTTCCGTCGGCGGGATCCCGGACGATGCGTCGCGAGTGCGCTCCGGTCATGCTTTACGTCCCAAGGACGAGACCACCCATTGCGCTTCGGCAATCCCTAGGAATCTCGCTCGAATCGCTTCGGCACCGCTCTCAAATTCTCTAGAATCGAAAGGCAGGCATGTCCGAGGTCATCCTCATCAATCTCACGGGTCCCGATCGTCCCGGGATCACCCGCGATCTGAGCACGATCCTCGCAAACCACGACATTCGCGTGCTCGACATCGGACAGGCCGTCATCCACGACACTTTGACTCTCGGCATTCTGGTGGAGATGCCGCCCGAGGCGGAGTCGCATCCCGTTCTGAAGGACGTGCTCTTTAAGACGCACGAGTGGGATCTGCAGGCGCGCTTCACGCCTGTCCCCCTTGATGAATACGAGCGCTGGGTCGGAGAGCAGGGACAGCCCCGACATATCATGACGCTGATCGGCAGTCGCTTGACGGCGCGCCACCTCGAAGGACTCGGGGATGTTGCGACGCGACACGGTCTGAACATCGACAACATCACCCGTCTGTCCGGTCGTGTTTCTCTGCGCACGCCGGGCGACGAACTGCGTTCCTGCGTTGAGCTGTCTCTGCGCGGCACGCCGGATGATTCATCGGCCCTTCGTGGGGATCTGCTCGCTCTCGCTCAGGAACTCGATGTCGATATCGCATTCCAGGTGGACGATGTCTATCGACGCAATCGACGACTGGTGGCTTTCGATATGGATTCGACGCTGATCCAGACGGAAGTGATCGACGAACTGGCTGAGGCTGCAGGCGTAGGCGAACGAGTTTCTGCGATCACCGAGGCCGCTATGAACGGCGAACTCGATTTCGAGCAGAGCCTAGTGCAGCGCGTCGCTTTACTCGAAGGACTCGACGAAGGTGTGCTTTCGAAGATTGCAGAGCGACTTCCGATCATGCCCGGCGCCGAGCGCCTGATTCGAACGCTGCGTTCCCTCGGCTATCGCACGGCGATTCTTTCTGGTGGCTTCACGTATTTCGGGGAGCATCTGAAGGAGCAGCTCGGAATTGACTACGTCTATGCGAACGAACTCGAAATCAAGAATGGCAAGTTGACCGGACGTGTGACGGGCCCTGTTGTCGATGGTGCGCGAAAGGCGGCGTTGCTGCGGGAACTCGCGGAGCGCGAAAACCTTCGACTAGAACAGACGATCGCGGTCGGCGATGGCGCGAATGATCTGCCAATGCTCGATGCGGCGGGGCTTGGAATCGCCTTTCATGCGAAGCCAAAAGTGCGTGCATCCGCCGAGCAAGTGATTTCGAATCTCGGTCTCGACGGAATTCTCTATCTGATCGGGATGAGCGACCGCGAAGTACAGCAGGCCTGAACCCCGTAGCAATCTTGATCGCCCGGATGCGCGGGGCGATTGAAACTGCGAGGATCCGCCCGATGCCGCAGGACCCACTTAAGACCGCGCCCGGACGTCCCGACTCAGGTTGGAGTCGCGCGACCGAATCACTGCAGAACGAACAGTTCAAGCGCGTGTTTATCGGCAACATGGCCTTCTTCCTGGCCATGGGTGGGCAGGGCGTCGTGCGCCCATGGATCGCGTATCAGCTGACCGATAGCGCCTTGTCCTTGGGAATCGTATCGGCGGCGATGGCGATTCCGATGTTCTTCATTTCGCCTTTGGGCGGCGCATTGGCGGATCGCGTCGAACGGCGTGGCCTGATCATGACCGCGCAGACGCTTGCGATTCTGACCGAGCTGATCGTGCTGGGTCTTTTCGTAACGGACCGAATCGAGTTCTGGCATCTCGTCGTCGCGGCCGCCTCGCTCGGATGTTCGTTCCCACTCATGATGCCCGCACGTTCAGCGATTGTTTATTCGCTTGTGGGCCGACGACATCTCGGCGCGGCTATGGGCCTCAATATGACCGGGATGAACGCGACGCGAGTGCTCGGGCCCGCACTCGCAGGATTTCTGATTGCGGCCATCGGTGTGACCGGTGCTTATGTCGTGGATCTAGTGCTCTACGGCATCGCTCTCGCGTCGATGTTTACGGTCCAACGCTTGCCGCCTCCCGAGGCCGCACGACTTGAGCCGCTCCTGAGTAACATCACAGGCGGCTTCAAATACCTGCGTGAGGACCGCTTCGTTTCGATGCTGCTCTTGTTTGGGTTGCTTCCGCAATTTCTAGTGATGCCCTTCATGACGATGATTCCAGTCTTCGCGGAAAAAGTCTGGATGACCGGCCCGGAAGGCGTCGGAATCCTGAGCGCCGCTGTTGGGATGGGCGCCGTGCTTGGCTCCTTCTATGTCGCTGGCCGCAGTCAAGACATGCCGCGCCTTCGGCTGATGATGTTAAGTGCCATCACGTTCAGCCTCTTTCTGGCGGCGTTCGCTTGGAGTCCGTTTTTTTGGCCCGCAGTCGTCCTTTCACTCATTGCTAATGTGGGAGCGAGCATCTTCTCTACCTTGAATAACGTGGCTATCCAGCTCGTGATTCCAGACGAGGTGCGCGGAAGGGTGTCGAGCTTCTTAATGATGTCGGTTTCGCTTCCCCTGCTGGGGTCGTTACCCATGGGGTGGATCGCGGACAAATTCGGGGCACCTGCTGCGGTGGGAGCGTCTTCGCTCTTAGCGGTGGTTGCCATTTTGCTGTTTTACGTCTTGAGTCCGGCCCTTCGGGATCTGGACGAGCGCGTGAAGGCGAAGTCTGAATCCATTTGATCGGGTACGCTTTGGGTCCATAGGTGTTCGGCAACTGTTGCTGAGGGCGCCGCAGCCGATCGTACGTCTGGGGAGAGAACGCGCATGTTGATCACGATCTCGAGGCAATTCATGGCCGGCGGGGAGCCGGTGGCGAAAAAAATCGCGGACGCTCTGGGATGGGAAGTCGTCGACGATGCCTTCGCCGATGCGATCGCTGCAAAGTCGGGCTACAGCAAAGAAGATGTCCAGAGCCTGGAAGAGAGTGTGCCGACTTTCCTGGAGCGCTTTGCCCAGAGTTCCGCGCTCTCGTTCCCAGAGTTTTTGGTCTCGACGCCGACAGCGATGGACGAGCCTGACTCGGTCAAGCTGGCTCATATTAGTCGCGAATTCGTAGAGGAACTTAGCCGGCGCGACCGCGTCGTCATGGTGGGCCGGGCGGCAGCCGCGATTCTCGCGCGCGAAAAAGAAGCTCTACATATTCGGCTTGTCGCCTCACGGGACTATCGAATTGAATTGACAGAAAAAGAACATGGTCTTTCGAAGGAGAAGGCCGCTGAGCTTCTCGACGACCGAGACACGAATCGCGCGAAGTACCACAAGGAACTGTACGGCCGCGATTGGAATGATCCGCTTCACTACCACATGGTTTTAAACACCGAGCTCATAGGCCCCGATGGCGCCAGCGATCTCGTTGTGGCGCAGGCGCGCTCCCTCGGATGGTAGTCCGGTCGCAGCTCCCTCAGTAGAGCGCGCTCTAGGGGCGTGTTAGTCGGTTTCGGGAACGAGCTGCGGAAGAATTTCGCTGATGGACCCGTGCAGCACAGCGTCGGCGACCCCGTCCATCTCCGTCGGTTCGCCATTCAGGATCACTACCCGCGCCCCGGCTTCCTTTGCGATCGGAACCATCGCAGCGATCGGATAAACTGCGAGCGTCGTCCCGATCGCGAGAATTAGGTCGCATCCCTCGGCTGCTTCTTGCGCCCGAGCCAAGTCCCGCGAGATGAGTCCCTGTCCAAAGGAAATCGTTGCAGATTTCAACATCCCGCCGCAGCTACGACACGACGGGTCCTCTTCGCCTGCGATCACTCGTGCCAGAGCCCGTTCCATAGGAGCACGTTCTTCGCAGTCGAGGCATTGGACTTCTTGGATCGTGCCGTGAATTTCCACGACCCGCGCAGGGTCGGAGCCTGCACTTTGGTGGAGCCCGTCGACGTTTTGGGTCACAAGAGTATCGAGATGCCCCGCACGCTCAAGGTCGACGAGGGCACGATGTCCGTCGTTAGGTTCACGTTTATTTTGCTGGGTTTCGAGGCGCCACTTCCAGGAGCGCTTGCGCACATCAGGGTCGGATACATAGGCATCTAGGGTCGCCATCTTCTCGGCGGTCGGGTCCTTCGTCCAGAGTCCCTTAGGCCCTCTGAAATCAGGGATGCCCGAGTCCGTGGAGATTCCCGCGCCGGTTAGGGCGGCGACAGAGCCTGCTTCTCGAATCCATTCACGCACGGTCTCAATCGCTGAGTCCAAATCGACATTAGCCAAAGAACAACTCCTGCTATGCGCCGGCTTATGCGCCGTCCGCAATTAGAACCTAAGTGCGCGCGATCATCGGCCCAGCCGGAGACTAGGGTTAACAACAGCCCGTCGAGCCACTTCGCTTGTCGTGCCAGTGGCCGAGGTCCATAAATAGTCCTTGTGCGGCGGCGGCGGAAAGTGCGCGATCGGGATTGATGACCCATGGGCCATTTCGTACGACGCGTAGAATGGCACTTTCGTCTTCGGCTAAAACGATTTCACGGTCTCCATCAAAGGCCATAAGTCCTGGTCCAGTCCAGCGAACTTCGCCCCCGAGTTCGACGCGGTCGACAGATTCGATGCCGACGTTCGCGTAGAGCCCAGGCGAGATCGGGCATCGGAGCGTCTTCCCTGTCTCCTCTGGGTTCGGCTCCGGGCGGCCCACAACTTCGACGGCGAAATTATCTGGGGCATAACAGGGCATCAGGAGTCCCCCTACCGGGGAGAGTCCCACCGCGGAGGGCTCTGCGCGGGTCAAGAGGATGCGGGCGAGCTTCTCCGGGTCAGCCTGGAGCAGAGATCCCGGGTGGTCGTCCACCAACAGGGCCGCGTCGATCAATGCGATGCTTTCGCGACCGTCTTCACACATGACCTCGACAATCTTGGAGCGTTCCGCTCCGTCTTCGAGTGCGAGGCGCCCGGAGGCTACGAGGCCGGCGGCCGCGCCCGCGATCGTGGCTTCGGTGTGAAAGGGGAAGACGTTATTCGTGCCCGTCGAAAGGGGCAGGAGGACGACGTCTCGCCACTCTTGGGTGATGGCGCGACTCGTTCCGTCTCCGCCCAGCGCCACTATGGCGCTGCAGCCCGCGTCTCTCATGGCACGCGCAGCCATTTGACTGTCGATGCCGTGCCCCGTGAGGTCGGTTTCGACGAGTTCGCATTCGACGTCGATCGTGAGCGCTTCAGTAGCGGCGTCCGCGATTCGGAAGGAGTCACGTGAGAGCAGGATCTTCTTGATGCCGGCGGCGGCGGCGCCGACGACGATGCGTGTGACCTGATTGCGTTTATCTTCGATGGTGGAGGTGCCGGCGCGGGCGAAAAGCCTGCGCGCGTCGCGACCGGAGTGAGGATTGACGATGATTCCTAGAGTGCCCGCGCTTTGCATGGTGGCAAGACTATCTCGCTCGTGGGGACTGCGCGAATGCTTCCGCCGAGTTCGTCTCGGGAAAATTTCGGAGCGCGCGGAGGGCCGAATATGGATACCGCGGGTTTGCATTCGAGGAATGCGCTCCGAGCATTGTCTCCCGACCGGCCAGCGCTCAGGGCCGCGCATTCGTCACGCCGATTCAACGCATAGGCAACTCGCCGGCAATCGGCAGGCCTGCGCCACGAATCTAATCGCGCGCAGGTTCAGACAGAGCGGATCGTGGCAATTCGCTTGAACGGACAGGGATCTTTGCGGGGACGGATGCGATGGCTGGGTCTGATGGAATGCTCAGCCCAAGACCGAAAGCTTGACGCCGTTAGGCGCGAGGGCGAGGCGGTCCAGAGGCGATACGATCTGCCATATTTCGGACCATTCGGACGGCGACGGCGGGATTGCAAGTGACGAGTTGTTCTAGCTCTGCTTCGTTAAAGAGGCAGCACCAAGTCGTGCCGATTGCGACGAGAGAGGCTTCACGATTCGCGCCGGTCAGAGTCGAGATCGCTCCAAGGAAGGTTCCTTCCCGGGCCTCTTGCGCAACTTCTTTGTCGTTGACATCGACGGACACGGCACCAGAGAGCAGCAGGACCGTGTGCTGGGCCGTATCGCGAAGTGATGTGATGACTTCTCCATCTTCGAACTTCACGAAATAGCGGTCGAATCCGGGACCGCGACAGATGGAGGCCCAGAGTGGGTCTACGAGGCCTTCTATGACACGTTTGATGTCCTCGAGAGTAATTTGGCTGCGGCGCGCGGAAGCGATCGTGGCCGTATCGAGTCCGAAGCCGCTCGCGATTGCCCGAATTTGAGCGAGGACCTCGCCGGTGCCGCCGGGACGCCTCGCGGGATCGATGTAGAGCATCCCCATCACGACTTCTTCTAGCGGAGGTGGGCAGTCGAGAGCGATATCAGACATGGTCTGAAGGCCGAAGACGTTTCCCTGTTCACGTGTCCTGAGGACATCGTGGCGTTTGTTGAGGTCGATCCCGGTAAACAGGGCCCAGGCCGTCGCGCCTACGCCCCAAAGATCCGTACGCAGGTCGAAGTTCTGAACCTTGGCGGTTGCTTGTTCCGGCGCGCGGTAGCCGCGCGTCCCGAGTCCGATCGACAGCTGTCCCTGATGCAAAAGGCCCTTGGACATCCGCGAGGAGTGCGACACGCCGAAGTCCGTCAGGACATAGCCGCCATTGCCGTCAAGAAGAACATTTGAGGGCTTAACATCCAGGTGGAGAACTGACGCGCGATGCGCCGCGCCGATGGCTTGTGTCAAATCAGACAGAAGTCGCCAGGTCTGTTCGGCGGAGAGGCGACCGAGGACGGGCCAAGCATCTGCCAGACTTCCGGCAGGGAAGTACTGGATCGCAGCGAAGCAGGTCTCTCCGTCGATGTTCCAGTCGAATAGTTTTGGAATCCGGTCGTGATTGACGGCGAGAAGTGCCGCCAATTCCCGTTTCAGCGAATTGCGTGCTTGGGGATCATCGGGGCGCGCCATGACCTTAAGGGCGACGAGCTTAGGCGGTGTGTTCGTGGCGCCCGGCACAGCGGAATCGAGACATCGCGCCAGAAAAACAGAACCAAAGCCACCACGACCAAGCCGGCGCAGAATCTGGTATCGAAAGCGCGCCTGAAGTTCGTCGCCGGGCTGCGGTGCACGAAGGTCCGCCGCGTCACGCCCGCGAATTCCGCCGGCGGTGGCGGTGCAGTCGAGCGTCAGGTCTTCGCCGAGGCCTTCTTGTCCAAGTAGGACTGTTGGGGACACGGTGTTGGCGGAGGCTATTTCGGGGGGAGCGGCCAAGACTTCTCCGGCGGCCGAGCGCGTAGATACGCGGGGCCTATCCGGATACTTATCGGAAGCGGCGAGGCCAAAGCGCACCCGAAATTCGTTCTGGATTCGGGCCTTCGGGTCTTATCGCATGCTTAACCTTAAAGTTGCGTCAGGCCTGCGCGCGAGTTGCCATTTGCTCGTTTTCGAGAAACTCGGCTATGCCGCGCGGGATCGACCGGAAGCAGATCGGCTGCATGATCAGATACATCATCCGATTGAAATTGCGGTGCTCCAGCATCTCGGGATCCGTCGTCAGGAATGCGTCGTATCCAAACCACATCGTAAACGCGACGAGCAACACCGGAAGAAAGAGCGGGTGGTGGATTGGGTTCGGCGGCGGTCCTCTTCTTTCCGGTCGTTTCGAATCAGATTCTGCCGCGCCGTCGCTGGATCGTTCACTCATAGGGAGTCATCATAGCGCGGCCCATGCGACGGTGGAATAACGCGTCGACGAGAGAAATTATCGATTGGCCCAAAAGACGAACTACATCACCCGGGAGGGCTTCGAAAAGTTGCAGACGGAGCTCAAATGGCTGTGGACAGATGAGCGTCCGAAGGTCACCGAGGCAGTTTCCGTCGCCGCAGCCCTCGGTGATCGCTCTGAGAATGCCGACTACATCTACGGTAAGAAGCGTCTTCGCGAGATCGATCGTCGTATTCGCTTTCTCACCAAGCGGGTCGATGATCTCAATGTTGTGGAGGCGGGGCCGCGCAAAGAGGATGACCGTATCTACTTCGGGGCCTGGGTGACGATCGAGGACGAGGAAGGCGAGCGTCAGCGATATCAGCTGGTCGGGCCCGATGAATTCGATGCGCACGAAGGGCGGATTAGTGTGGATTCTCCCGTCGGACGAGCGCTGATGGGCCGACGGCTGGGCGACGAAGTCGTTGTACGCCGGCCGAAAGGCGAAACAGTCTACGAGGTCATCGCGATTGCGTACGACGGCTAGAACCCGTGCTAAGGCGACTTCCCAAGGCGCAATTCGCGCCGCGCCGAGCCGCCGCGCGACCGCACCAATGAGGTAGGCTTGATTTCGTGACGAGCCCGCGCTGTGCATCCGCAGATTCCGGAACGACGCCGTTCGAAGCGAATTCTGAAGAAGAGTCGCTTTGGATCTTTGGCTACGGCTCGCTGGTCTGGCGGCCCGCCTTCGAGCATCTCGAATCGCATCCCGCGTATATCAAAGGCTTTGCCCGTCGTTTCTGGCAAGGATCGATGGACCATCGCGGTCTCCCCGAACGACCCGGTCGAGTCGTGACACTCCTGCCTAACGAGTCAGTGCAGGAGATCGAAAGAGCCGATTTCGAGCCCCATCCTTGTTGGGGGACCGCCTATCGAATTTTGCGCTCCGATCCCGATCGTGTTCTTGCGGGCCTCGACCATCGCGAGCGCGGCGGCTACGACCGCCTCGAACTCGATTTGTATTTCCCGGAGGCCGCCGACGCGGATGCGTCCGTCTCTAATCAAGAGGAGGCCCGTCCGACACCCGGCCTCGTGTACATAGCGAGCCCGGCGAACCGGAACTATCTAGGCTTCGCGCCGGTCGATGCGATCGCGCAGCAGATCGCAGGCGCGCGCGGTCCAAGCGGCGCGAATCCTGAGTACGTCTTCGAGCTAGCACAAGGCCTACGCAAGATGGGCGCTGTAGACCCTCACGTGTTTTCGATCGAGGCAGCATTGGTCGAACACAGTTCTCTGACGGGAGAATCGCCGGAGCAGAAGCAAAAGCAGAGTCCCGGAGCGTGATCGAGTCTCGCGGACTCGGCCGGGCCAACCGGGCATGGCTGGCTCAATCTGTGGCTACGCGCGGGGCGTCTTCGCCGCCATGCATCTCTGACTAAAACGCATCGTCGACCGGGTCTCCAAGGACCTCTAACTCAAGGCTCCGCCGAGGTGCCAGGAGGATGTTAGTCCGAAGATCAATCTCCGAAAAGCCTAAAACGACGATCAAGCCCCAAAGCTCAACCGCCTAACTAGGCCCTACCAAAACGCTCCTGCCTGTCCTCGAACCCTTCGGGCTCTAAGATTAGAAGAGCGGTAGGTCGTCGCCGTCCGGCGCGTAGGCGGAGATCTCACAGCAAAGCGAGATCTGCTGCGCGGTCGGTCGCGCGAAGCGAGCGGGCGTATCGGTCGAGCCGGCTGCGCGCGAAGCGTCGCCGAAGGACGTTGCGGGTCGAGTGATTCGTTCTTCCATAACGGCCATTTATAGCAGTCTCCTGTCGGGGGATACACGCCCCGCAGGAATATTTATCGGCCAGCCATTCAGCGCGCCGAAGCCCAAAAACGAGGTTCGGGTCAGCGAAGCAGGACGTCGCAGACCTCTCGGACCTTTTTGACCAGGCCGCCAAGAGCGTTGCCCGGTTGGATCTGGCGTCGAATGGCAACGAGTACCCGCCGCTCAAGGGAATACCGCGTGAGCTTAGGCCTGGGCGCGGGGTTGCCGGCGAGGTCGATCCGGTCGAGTTCCGCCGCGATTGCTTTTCGCGAGTGGCCCCAGGTCTCGAGATCTTCGTCTGCGAGGCGAGCAAGGATCTCTTGGTAGAGCGTTACGCGTTCCGTCTTCCCCGTTGCTGCCTTTGCCCACTTCGAAAGGCTGTCGGTCGTGGGGCGGCTTTTTTGCGAAACTGTGGTCGGATCCCCGAGTCCACGCGTCGATTCGCCGCGAGCGCCGGGGGCCGAGCCGTAGTCAACCATTCCTGGGTCAAATTCAATATCGAGAAAAGCGCAGATTTGACGGGCATTTTCCTCGGGTTCTTGAACCAAGTTCTCATATTGGACGCGATGGATATTGGAGGAGGTCGTGCGAATGAATCGTGCGATCGCGGGCACGTACCGTTCGAGCAAAGGGTTGTGCTCGTGAGCGACTTGGTCGTCGCCGTCGAAAAACGAATCGACGAAGGACGACCAAACTGCGATCGGGTGCCGCGTGAGGACGATGAACCGCGCGTCCGGATAGAGTCGTGCCAGGAAGTCTAGGGAGAGTGCGTAAGCGGGCGTCTTGTCGAGCAGCAGGCTCGCTTCGCCGGCATTCTTGAAGAGCCCTGCGTAGATTGCGTCGCTGTAGGCACGCAGGGCGTCGAGGTACTCGGTCTCCCCGTCAGGCAATGCCGAGACGAGGGCGCGGGCAGCGGCGCGGGTGATGATTGGATCGTAGGGCGCGGATTCGACCGAGTCGTAGAAGCCCAGATGCGCCATGGGCGTGATCAGGTGCGGCTCTTCAGGGGCGAAGATCTCTGGGTGCGCCCCGAGGACACGACTGAGAAGAGTCGATCCCGAGCGGGGCGATCCGATCAGGAATACGAGTCGATCCTGCATGCACTCCATTCATTCACGCGGCTCGCCGAGGGTTGGGCGGCTTTCGGCGGAGCCAGGAGCATACCTGAGTCAGAGGTCGGCGGCTGCGAGCCCGAGGGTCTTGCTCATTCGCTGCGCGTGCACGCGTAGGAGCGCGGTCCCGGGGCGATGCCCGAGCGATGGCCTCATGCTCCGCAAATGACGGAACGCCGCCAAAGAGATCGCCCACTGTGAGATGAGCCAAGGGTCGCTCTAAGGCATCGCGGATGCGGATTTGGAGAATCACTTCGCCTTCCGTGATGAGTAAGATCGAATCGGTGCCCTAGCCCCGATGTCCTTGGCGATAGGTGAGGGCACCCCGACTCATGGAGCGAAATCGCGTGACTTGGGCGAGGCCTATGGCTTCTTCGAGCCCAATCCCGAAGAATGCGAGTTCAACATGAGAGAGGCTCCGGGAAACCACAGAGCAACCGATGAGGAGTCGGGGTTGCGTACCGCATCGCGCCGTAGGAGTGAGTCATTGAGTCGAACTGAAAGGATGATTGTTGGCGTACTCGCGCTCATCTGGGTTCCCGGGCTCCTCGCGCTCTCCGATGTCTGGAGCACCGTCGAGTACGCCTCTCACGGTTACCTCGTCCCCTCTGCTCTTTATGGTTCCGCTTCCAATTTCGTGGGTAACCCCCGTGATCGTTAAGCTGCAGCTTTTTGTGAGCACGATTGGCGTTCGCCTTCTGCAAGGCGGCGGCAGCGCGGTCTTTCGTGAGGGCAATGTTCTGACCGTGCCTCGTGACCGGTCTCTCTTTGTCGCAGAAGCTTGTAGCGGGATCACGTCCTTGATCACATTGATCCCAATCGGCGTATTCATTGCCTACTTCACGGAGGTCGTCTCTTGGCGGCGCGCTGTCCTCGTAGTTTCCGTGCTTCCGATCGCGCTGGCCGGGAACCTGATTCGAGTGATCCTCACGGTCGTGCTCGCGACCTCCGTCGACGTCGAATTCGCGACTAAGGGACCGCTTCACGAATGGGCCGGCGTCGCGACGTACGTGCTGGGTTGTTTGTGTTTGCTCGGGATCGGGGCAGCGCTTCGGCGCTTTATTCCTGAACCGGAACTCGAGGCCGCTGCATGACCGCGTCCGTGCCCGTCGAAGAACGGATCCGTCGAGTGGCAATGCTGCTCGGTGTGGATGCGATTGGATTCGGTTCGGCAGAGCCGACGGAGCGAACAGCCTTTGTAAGGACGTGGTGGGAGCGCGGCTATGGTGGCCGCCTCGACTACGTAGGCAACCGCCTGGATGAGCGTGCGGACCTGCGGCGAGTCCTGCCCAATGCGAAATCGGTCATCGCCGTAGGACTGCTATGTCCCGCTCCAAGTCGTGCCGAGTCTTCCAAGAAGTCCGGATCGCTTCCGGGGCCATCACGAGGAGAGGTCGCACGATACGCCGGTGGCGACGACTATCACGACGTGTTGCTAGAGCGCATTCGGGCAATCGAGGCCGCTCTGCCCGAGATGCTCGGGGAAACGGTTCGCACGAAAAGCTACGTCGACACGGGACCGGTCACAGAACGGGCCGCGGCGGAGGCGGCCGGCTTGGGTTGGATCGGGAAGAACAGCATGCTGATCCATCCGGATCTCGGATCTCACTTAATGCTCGGGGTGATTCTATGCGATGCGGAGCTGCGACCGGATGCGCAGGTGACAGACCATTGCGGGACCTGCCGCGCGTGTCTTGATGTTTGCCCAACGCAGGCTTTTGCAGAACCGTACGTGCTCGACGCGACGAAATGCCTCTCGTATACGACGATCGAAACTAAGGGCGAGATCCCCGAGGAACTCAGAGCTTCACAGGGCGAGCATGTTTTCGGCTGCGACCTTTGTCAGACCGTTTGTCCCTGGAATCGAAGCCGGCCGAAAGCTTGGCCTGCGGACCCGCTCGGTCTCCGAACTCGTTTGGCGAAGCGTGAAGAATGGGAACGACCGACGCTCACTTGGTTGCTTACCCTAGACGAGGAGACCTTTCGCACGGCGAGCCAGAAGACGGCGATTCGCCGCGCAGGGCGGGTTGGCCTCATTCGTAATGCACTCGTCGCCGCTGGCAATTCCGGGGACAGAACGCTCTTGCCGGAGATCGCGCTTCACGAGGGCGGAGACGACCCTCTGCTTGCGGAGCATGCGCGCTGGGCCCGCGTTCAGCTCGAAGGACTCGAAGAGGAAGGTGGTTGTGGAGACGCTTGAAGAAGAGGGCGCTTGAGGCTCCTTCTGTGGAGTAAAACTAACGAGGCTTTCGGGCAAAGAGGCGTGCGGTCTGCGCGGCGCGCGGATCCTTTGATAGGCCCTCTTCGTAGCGCTCCGTTTCGAGCGCTGGAAACGACGTTGCGAGTTCCCCCGGCTGAAAGAGGAAGTCGTCTCGGGACGGTCCCCAGCCGAGTGGACGCTGTGCAGTCGTAAAGGTTTCGTAGAGCAGCACCCCGCCTGGCGCGAGAAGTGATTCGATCCATGGGAATAGCGGGCGGTGCAGATAACGGAACACCAAGACCGCACCGAAGCATGCTGTGCCGAGGTCGGGGGCTTCATCCCCTTCAAGGTCGAGCGTGCGGGTTTCGAGCCGGCCCGGGCTGTCTACTTGGGTAGCGAGCTCTGCAAGCGATTCAGCGTTTCGATCGAGAGCGATCGTTTCTAACCCGAGCGCCGCTGCAGCGAGGCTATGTCGCCCGCGTCCGCAGGCGAGGTCAAGAGTCGGACCGAGAGATTTCGTCCCCAGCAGCTCGTCTTGATGAGTCGTGAACCAATGGGAGGGGCGCCCGGGGCCGCGTTCGATGTCGTCTGCGTTTTTGGAACTCACGAGCGTTGTCCGCTCCGTAAGACCCAGTCGTGCATCCGGCCGGGAAAGTCGGTCACGATCCCGTCGACGCCGCGCGAGAGCAGTGACTCGATCTCCCCGAGGTCATTAATCGTCCAGACATGAATGTCGACGCCGCGAGCATGCGCATGCTCAATCAATGCGGGCGTGGCCAGCGAATTGCCAGCGAACTCCGCAGGGATCTGTAGCGCCATCACGCCTTCCGGCATCTCGCCTTGTCCGAGTGCGCTCTGGACTGCACCGACAATCTCAGCCAGAGATGCACCCATGGCGGGCTCGACCGCATGTCCGGCGACCGCCGCACGCAGGTCCATCATGATCGGATTCTCACCTGCCGCAAGCAGCGTTCGATTGGACCGATCAAACCGTTCGACGAGATCGAGCGTCGCGCGGATCGCGTCTGCGTCATGGCATTTGATCTCGAGATTGAATCGCGCGTCCGGGAAACGTTCGAAGGCGGATTCGAGTGAGGGAATCTGATGGCCAAGGCCGCGGAAGGGCGTACCACCGGATTCATCTGTGAAGTCGTGTCCCGCGTCTAGCTCGGCGATTTCTGCCCAGTCGAGACTCGAGGCCGCGCCTGCACCGTCAGTCACTCGGCCAACATCCGGATCATGCAGGAGGATAGGAATACCGTCTCGCGTCACGTGGATATCGCTCTCGATGATTTGCGCGCCCTGATCGATCGCGGCTTCGAAGGCCGCCAGCGTATTCTCGGGGTGGGTCCCCGCCGCGCCGCGGTGACCGATCACGACGGGGCGCTCGACTTCGAAAAACGGATGGATCGGGTGAGGGCTCATCGCATTACGTTACCTTACGTCGCATGTCTGTACTGACCCGTGACGTGATCCTGCGCGAACTCGATGAGGGGCGTATCCGGATCGATCCCTTTGATGTCTCTCAAGTCGGCGTGGCATCAATCGACCTCACGCTTGGCTCCGAGATCCGCGAGATCGTGAACGACGAGGCAGCAATTCGCGTCGAGGAAGAAACCGACTACCGCGACCACACTCGGGTCCTCGGGCTCGAGAGTTCATATCGGCTCGATCCAGGCGTAACGATTCACGGCATCACAGCAGAGCACGTGACGCTTCCGAGCAATCTCTGCGGGTTTCTAGAAGGCCGCAGCCGATTCGCGCGGCTGGGCCTAATGATCCACGTGACCTCAGCCTTCGTGCAACCCGGCGTGTCTAACCGACAAGTGCTTGAGATGAGCAACGTGTCTAGCCGTGCACTCGAAATCGTGCCTGGCGTGCGTGTTTGCCAACTCGTCCTTATGCACACCGACGGCGAAGCAACCTATCAAGGTCGCTTTCAGGATCAAAGAGAGATCTGATCCGTGCGTGCAGCGCGTGGCCAGCGCGAGCGTGGACGTCGGTGGCGATCGCATCGCGGAGATGGGGGATGATGCAGGTTTCTCTTGTGAATCAGGGGCCGATCACAATTCCTCTGGATACCGAGCGTTTGTTCTGACCCCCGTTAAGCGTTCGGGAATTCTTTTTCGAGTGTTGAACACCACGGGGAACATCGTTTTAGTTGCCGACCTCTCAATATCCGGCACACTCCGGGACGGGGAATGTGAGAGGACGAGTGCCGCTGGGCTCGATTGAGTTCAACGAAACTCGCCATGAGAGGTTGGACGAATCCATGAAGATCCAGATGAATCGCTCGGGCACGCGCTCGAGAACGGATGACGTACGTGCGCCGCAGACCGGGATGCGGAAGATGATGACGGCGTTGCTCGTCGTCGCACTCTTGGGAGCGCCGTCGATCGGCTTCGCAGGAGAGGCCGCGAGGGAAACCGGACGAGAGGGCGGACTCGGCGCTGCCGCTGCGCTTTCGAGCTTGGTTTACGGGCCCGTAAAACTTGTTTATGCGACCGGCGGCTTGATCGTCGGTGCGTTCGCTTGGGCCTTCACGGCGGGCGACACGCAGGTCGCGACAAAGGTGTTCACGCGCTCGCTGCGTGGCAACTACGTGGTCACGCCGGACCATCTGACGGGCGAACGTGAGCTGGTCTTTATCGGCCGAGACGTGGGCCAAGTAGCGGCTGGACCTGCGGAAGCTGTGGCTGCGGCGCAAACCGCTACGGCGGAAAAGACCGACGAGTCCGACTACGACGAGATGGGCTGGTAAGCCGATCGAACAAATTCATTGCGGGACGGCCTTCGCGGTCTTTTCGTTGCTGACTTTGGATGAATTGTAGGGCGGGGCATGACGAGTTCATGTCCCGCCTCTTTTCTGGAGTTTGGTCTGGTGATTTCCATGACTTGCCCGAGTTGTTCCGGACGCGCTGCATTCGGACCCGCCATCGGTGGCGCGGAGCGAGGGGAGGCGTCACTCTCCGCCGTACCTTATGTCTGATTTCGTCGCGCAGATTCCACTCGTCTTTGCCTCTGGCCTCATCTCCGTGCTCTCGCCGTGCGTGATGCCTCTGATGCCAGCCTACCTTTCACTCGTATCCGGGGTTTCGGTCCAGGAACTGGGTGAGGGCGCAACAAACAAAGAGCAGCGCGCCAAGGTGATGGAAGCCTGTCTCGGTTTCGTGTCGGGCTTCTCCGCCGTCTTTATCGTGCTGGGCGCCAGCGCGTTTGCTGCAGGTCGTTACCTCCGCGGCTTCCACCTTAACCTCTTCGGCTACGAGCTCGGCATCGCTCAACTCGCAGGCGTTGTGATCATCGTATTCGGCCTTCACATGGCGGGCGCATTGCGATTGTCCTGGCTGCTACGGGACACGCGACTCGAACTCGATATGGGTGCCCCAGGATTCTTCGGCTCCTTCACGGTGGGTGCTGGCTTCGGCTTCGGATGGTCCCCCTGCATCGGACCTATTCTGGGTGCCGTCCTCACGCTGGCGGGGACTCGTGACACGGTCTTTGAAGGCATAGGCCTGCTTGCGATTTACTCGGCGGGCCTCGCTGTCCCCTTTTTGCTCGCCGGCTGGAGCATCGACTATTTCTTCACTGCCTTCGCGCGTGTCAAAAAGCATTTTCGCACCCTCGAAATCGTGTCCGGTGTGCTCCTGATCGCCGTCGGCGTTTTACTTGTGAGCAATCAGCTAGCGCTCTTCAACACGTACTTCGGCTTCCTGAATGACATCGTCTTCGCGGCCGAGGAGATGCTGCAATGAGAAGCGTGCTAGGCGTTCGTTGGTTTATGGCACTATCTCTCGCTGTGGCGCTTTCGACGGCGGTTCTCGGGTGTTTCGATTCCTCGTCACCCGGAGATGACGCGGAGCGACGTGACGCGCCGGACTTCGAGTTGGTGCGACTCGACGGTGTCCCCGTTTCGCTCGCGGAGCATCGCGGCAAGACGGTGATCCTGGATTTCTGGGCGACCTGGTGTGCGCCGTGTGAAGTGCAGATGCCGGTGCTGCAGACGCTCTGGGAGAATCGTGGCGGCGAGGACCTGGTGGTGCTCGGGCTCTCGCTGGATACCGACCCGGCGGATGATGTGATCGAATGGCTGAGCAAGCGCGAGATCAGTTACCCGATCGCGATTGCCGAACAGCAATTGGCGATCGACTACGGCGCTTGGGCCTACCCGACGCTGGTCGTGGTGGATCCAGCGGGCGCGATCTACAAGGTCCATCAAGGTGTGCTCAGCCGTCCCGAACTCGAGGACGTGCTGGACGAGATTCAGCGTAAATTCGCCGCGAAAGCGAAGACGCCCAAAGCCTAATTCTGCTCCCCCGTGGCCGCTCCGCCGGACACACGGACGAGGGGCGGAGTTTTCCGCAGTAAGGCCCGGGACGCGGTCTCAAGGCTTCTGTCCGCGCGGTCGAAAACACCTTGCGAGCTGCCGCCTCAATGGCAGGCTCTTGGGGGACGGTCCGCTGACTGTTGGGGAAAAGACTCAGGGTCAGATTCGACGCGGGTTTCAGCGTCACTTCGAAGATGGTGAAATCCTCTTCGACGAGGGCGACGAGGGTATCGACCTCTATGTGATCCAGTCCGGGCGGGTAGAGATCTCGAGGTCGGGGCTGGATGGGCCGCGCCTGGTCGCGCAGCTGAACCCCGGCGAATTCTTTGGCGAGATGAGCGTCGTACTCGGCGAGACACGTACGGCGCGCGCCGTTGCCGTCGGACCGACGGACGTGATCGAACTCGACGGCGAGACCCTCGAAGCGATGTGCATCGAGCGCCCGGAGATTGCGATCCGGATGATTCAGCGTCTCGCGCTGAGATTGATCAGCGCCGAACGAAGGCTCTCTGCTCTCGGGCCCGACGAGCTGGTCGCACCTCTGGTGCGATATCTCGCTAGCCAGGCTGGCAAAGACACCTCCGACGAACTCCGTCTTCGGACTTCGCTCAAGGATCTCGCCGCCGGATCGGATCTCTCGATGCAGGAAACTCATCGCGCGCTTCAGAAGCTGATGGACGAAAAGCTGGTGCGGTTGGTCGACGATGAACTGATTGCGCCTGATCCGGCAGCATTTTCGACTGCCGTGAACCGATTCGCTCAGGCCGGCTAAACCCGATCCGCAGGCGCAATAGTGGGGGCTTTCTTGGCCCTCTCTTGGCCCTCTGAGCCGCCCTCATGTAGCGTCCGCTCGTGCAAAACGGGGGGCACGTGGCACGAGAGGCCACCTCAATACTTAAAATTCGAAGAATCATCGCGCTGCTCGCGGGTCTCAGCCTTTTCTTAGGCTTTGCCGGAGTTGTGGGTGCCGAGGATCGCGCGAGTCTCAACGAACCCTTCGAGATCACCGCCGACCGCATTGACTACGACGGCGTGCGCCAGCTCTATATCGCGACCGGGCGCGTGCGGGTCGAGCAGACGGCGCGGAGCTTGGTCGCGGATTGGGTTGCCTTCAGTACGGAGACGCTAATCGGTGTCGCCGAGGGCGGCGTCGAGCTGATCGACGGGCGTGATGTTCTGCAGGCCGAGTTCATGGTTTTCGATGTCGACTCGCTTCAGGGAATGCTCTTTGAGGGCGGGATCGATGCGGGAACCCAGGGATTCAAAATTCGCGCCGAGGAAATGATCCGCACCGGCAAGAACCGTTTTCAGATGCGCGACGGCACATTTACGACGTGTCGATGTCCGGACGGCGAACGGCTGCCATGGCATATCCGCGCACGCGACGCCGACGTTGAACTTGGAGGCTATGGCACGGTCAAAAACGCAACCTTCGAGGTATTAGGCGTACCGGTATTGTGGATCCCTTGGGCAGCTTTCCCGGTCAAGAGCGAACGGGAAACAGGGCTGCTCTTTCCTCAGATCGAATTGGGTGGCCGAAGCGGAGCCGGCGGCGGGTTACCGTTCTTCTGGGCGGCACATCCTCAGTTGAACGTGACGCTCACCCCTCGCTACTACAGCGAGCGAGGCTTTAAGGGCGACGCGGAGCTCGAGTACGTCTTCGGCGAACGCTCAGAGGGCGAACTCTTTGTCGCAGGATTGAATGATTCGCTTGAAGAGCCTTCCGGGGCGACCAGGGAATCGCGCTGGGGCGTTAAGTGGCTGCATGATCAGGAGTTGCCCTCGAAATGGCGCTGGCAGACCAACCTGAATCTTACCTCCGATAATTTCTACAACGACGACTTCATCGAATTCCGCCGCTATCGCCAATTTCGCTTCATCGAGTCGACCACGAGCCTGAATCGAAGCTTTGGCGAGAGCGGAGGCTATGGCGTGATGATCGGAGGGCGTTATGCGGATGATGTTCAGGGGCTCGAAATCCGCAATATCTCCTTCGTGGGTGACGTAGGCTTTGTCGATACAGACGATTTCGTTCTGCAGCGCTTCGGCGAGGCGAGAGCGGATATCCAAGCGGGTGCGCTCGTTGCCCCTTTTGGAATCGAAGCGCGGCTCGATGCCGAGGCGATTCATTTCCGGGCACTACGGAATCACGAAGCGATCTTCGACGATCAACCGATCTTAAAAACCGCGAACGATGGCCGCTTTTATGATATTGGGATCGACGGGAGTATTGGCGTTCCCATGGGCGGATTGCCGAGTATCACGCTCGGAGAAGGCGACGGCATCTTTCAGCCGGGTGAGGCCATTGCAGAGCGCGGCACCCGGGTACTGCTTCATCCGCGGCTTGCTCGAAGCTTCCGCCTCGGAAACTTCGCCGAAGTCGTTCCAGAGATCGGTTGGCAACAGACCCTCTACTCAACCGATGACCAAACTTTCGCGCAGCGAGGTTTAGTGACCGCACGGGTCGAAGCGCGGAATCGCTTTGCACGAGACTTTTCGACCGGCGCGGTGGGCAAGGGAGCGGTGGTCCGGCATGTTCTGGAGCCGCGGCTTGGTTGGGCGTACGTGTCGAAGCGACAGCAGGACCGCAATCCCCTTTTCGTTCCTCATGGCACGGTCTCGCAGAGGCGGCTTCGCTCGTTGTCGCTTGAGAATCTCACCCGCAGCCCGTCCGATCGAATGGACTCCGCAAATCGAATCGTTCTCGGCGTCGGGCAGCGATTTTATTCCCGGACGCGTTCGCGCGCGCCACTTCGCCTTACGGCAGACGTGCAGACTGCGATTGACTGGGACTTTGCAGAAGGCGGGCTCGGTGGGATTTACCTGGATGCTCGCCTCCTGAATATCGGTCCATTCCGCGCCCGCGTTGTAGCCGCTTTTGATCCAGGAGCGCCGGCCCTCGACGAGGGGGGCTGGGATCTCGATTTCGTCAAGCGATTCAATAACCCCTGGGTGCGACGTATTCGGCTCGGCCTCGGCTATCGCTATCGCCGGCCCATTCCGATTTTCCTGCAATCGAACCGCGGTATCGGTTCTCTGCCAGACACCGACAAAGTCAGCCAGATCAACTGGCGCAGCCAGATTCAGATCACGAGCCGAGTCCAGCTCCGAACCTCGACCGTCTTTAAAATTGCAGCGGAAAACGAGTTCATTCGAAACCAAGGAGCGATTGAGTACGTCTCTAAATGCCGCTGTTGGGCTGTTGGGGCCACGGTTTCCGTCGATCGGGTCGACGATGTCTCTGGCGGCCTGACCATCCGATTTATGGGATTGGGTGACGGAGCCGGCACACTCTTCGACAGCGGCTTGGGACTCGGTCTCAACTTCTAGGCAGTCTCGTGAGACGGATTGCCGGATCGCTTGCCGCAGGCGCCTCAAGGCCATAGAATAAAAGGGTTTTTCGCGTTCCCCCCACTAGCAATCGGCCCCTACGGGGTCAGATTGCCTCGAGAACCCTACCCGTGCTCCGCACATCGCCCGAGCAGTTCGAGACGCTCGCCCAGCAGGGAACCCATGTTCCCGTGGTCCGAGAGGTCCTCGCTGATCTCGACACCCCACTTTCCCTATTCCGCAAAATCGATGACGGCCGAACTGCGTTCTTGCTCGAGTCTGTAGAAGGCGGCGAAAAGTGGGCGCGCTACAGCTTCCTTGGTGTGGGCGCGCGCGCGATGTTCCGCGCACATGGCAGTCGCGTCGAGTGGACCGAGAACGGCCAAACGGAAGTGCTCGACGAAGGCGGTGATCCCCTAGAAATTCTTCGCGATCGTCTGCGAGCTTACGAAGCCGTGCAGCCGACCGACTTTCCCTTGCCGCGATTCATAGGCGGGGCGGTCGGCATGATCGGTTACGACTGGGTTCGATTCGTCGAAAATATTCCCGACGGGAACCCGGACAAGATCGGCTTGCCCGACGCGTTCTTCGTGCTCCCTGAGTTCGTGGTCGTCTACGACAACGTTCGACATACCGCCTTGATCGTCGTGCACGCGCAAATTGACGAGGCCGGACCCTCTGCGGCTTACAAGGAAGCGCAGTCGCAGATCGAGTCGATGGTCGATCGAATTCGAGAGCCCTTGGTGGCGGACCCGCGCATGCCCGCGGTGACCGAGCCGGTGGAAGTCGAGCGCAGCATGTCGGAGTCTCATTTCCACGACATCGTGAAGCGCGCCAAGGAATACATCGAAGCGGGCGACGTGTTTCAGGTCGTGCTCGCGCAGCAGTTTCAGCTTCCGCTTCAAGTCGATCCCTTTTCGATCTATAGGCATCTGCGCGTGATCAATCCAAGCCCCTACATGTTCTTTATTCGCATGGAAGATGCGGTGCTCGTCGGCTCGTCGCCGGAAATCCTCGTTCGACTCGAAGGCGAGCGGATCGACGTGCGGCCGCTCGCCGGGACGCGATGGAGGGGAGAAACGCCAGAGCAAGATCGCCAGCTCGAGATCGATCTACTGGAAGATCCTAAGGAACGCGCTGAGCATCTTATGCTCGTCGACCTCGGTCGCAACGACGTCGGTCGCGTGGCCGAAATCGGCTCCGTCGAGCTCGATGAGTACGCCCAGGTCGAACGTTATTCCCATGTGATGCATATCGTTTCGAACGTGCACGGAAAGCTTCGCCCGGATCATGACTGGTTAGACGTCCTTCGTGCGACGTTCCCCGCCGGCACGCTTTCGGGTGCGCCCAAGGTTCGCGCGATGGAGATCATCGACGAACTTGAGACCGTGCGCCGTGGCTTCTTTGGCGGCTGCTGTGGCTACCTCGATTACTCGGGGAACATGGATATGGCAATCACGATTCGCACGATGGTTGCGAAGGACGGCAAAGTCACACTGGAAGCTGGGGCGGGCATCGTCGCCGACAGCATCCCCGAAAATGAGTTTGAAGAGACAATGAATAAGTCCCGCGCCGTATTGCAGGCGATCGATCTCGCGCGGGAGGGCATGGACTGATGCGCCTGCTCATGGTCGATAACTACGATTCCTTCACGTACAACCTCGTTCAGTATCTGGGTGAGTTAGGCGCCGAAGTCGATGTCGTGCGAAACGACGAGACGGACGTCGAAGGTTTGTTGGCTCGCAAGGGTGATGGACTGGTGATTTCTCCCGGCCCGGGAACGCCCGATGACGCCGGTGTCTCCATGGCCGCGATCGAAGCCTTTGCGGCGGCGGGCGTACCTGTATTCGGCGTATGCCTCGGCCACCAATCAATCGGCCAGGTTTACGGCGGCAACGTGGTTCGCGCCAAGTCGATTATGCACGGCAAATTGTCGACCGTGGCCCACGACGGCAAGGGCGTCTTTGAAGGCCTACCTCAGGACTTCGATGCAACTCGTTACCACTCTCTGGTTATCGAAGAGTCGAGCATGCCCGACGTTCTAGAGATCACGGCGCGAACCCCGGACGGCGAGATCATGGGCGTTCGACATAAGACGCTGCCAATTGAGGGCGTTCAGTTTCATCCCGAGTCGATCATGACAGGTGAAGGGAAACGCCTGCTCGCGAACTTCCTGTCGCGCTGTCGCGAGGCCGCGAATTCATGACGGCTGTCCGCGCGGCGATCGATTGCCTTGTTGCGGGAGAGACGCTCTGCGCCGAAGGGCTGGGGGCTGCTTTCGGCGAGATCATGGACGGGCAGGCCACGCCGGCCACCGCGGCAGGGTTGCTCATTGGCCTGCGCATGAAAGGCGAGACCGTCGACGATATCGTCGCCGTCGCGAAAGCCTTGAGAGCTCGTGCCACAACCGTTCAGATCAGCGATCCGAAGGCGATCGATACGTGTGGGACTGGCGGTTCGGGCGTCGACACGTTCAATATCTCGACGACGGCGACCTTCGTCGTGGCGGGCGCAGGTGCTTCCGTCGCGAAGCATGGCAATCGCGCAGCGACGAGTCGGTCCGGCAGCTTCGACGTGCTCGAAGCGCTTGGAATTCGGATCGATCTACCGATTGAGACCTACGCCCTTATTCTGAATGAGATCGGGATCGCACCTTTCTTCGCGCGAACCGCGCATCCGGCTTTTCGACACATAGCGCCTGTTCGCGCGGAGCTCGGCGTGCGCACGCTACTGAATTGCCTGGGGCCACTATTGTCTCCTGTTGGTGCCCGGTATCAGTTAGTCGGCGTCTATTCAGGCGATCTCGTTGAGCCTCTCGCGGAAGCACTCTCACGATTGGGCGCGGAAAGTGCGTTAGTTGTTCATGGTTCCGATGGAATGGATGAACTCACGACCACCGGACCAAGCGCAATCGCCCGAGTTTCAGGCGGTAAGATCGAATGTCAAACGCTTGATCCTGCAACACTCGGGCTTCCTCGCGCGAGCTTGACGGATTTAGCCGGTGGGGACGCCGCGGCAAACGCGCAAACCACGCGCTCGATCCTTTCCGGCGAGACGGGCCCTCGAAGAGACATCGTCCTGTTGAACGCTGCGGCCGCGCTTTGGGTCGTAGGGCGCGCATCCTCCCTTAAAGAGGGCCTCGCCCTGGCCGCAAAGAGCTTGGATGAAGGGGCTGCGACCCAGAAGCTTGAGGCCCTGACTGAAGCCACCAGGCGGGCCGGTATTAAGTTCGATCAACAATCGACGGCGGATGCTGGAGTCTCGGGGTGACGATTCTCGACGAAATCCTTGAGCACAAGGCCGGCGAAGTCGCCGCTGCGAAGGGCATTCGTGATCCGGCATCTCTTGCAAAGGACGCGGACGCTTGTTTGCGGGTCCCGCTTGGGTTCCGGCGCGCTCTGCAGGAGACGTCCGGCGCTTCGGTGATCGCTGAAGTCAAAAGACGTTCGCCGAGTAAGGGATTGATCCGCGAAGACTTCGATCCCGCTTGGATCGCGCAGTGTTATGCCGAGGCAGGTGCAGCCTGTCTCTCCGTTTTGACCGATGAACATTTCTTCGGCGGATCTGTTGCGACATTCGAGGCCGTGCGCGCCGCCGTTGACCGACCGATCATCCGCAAAGATTTCATGATCGATTCGTACCAAATTGATGAGGCGCGGCTCATGGGAGCCGATGCGATTTTGTTGATCGTGTCGGCACTCGATGACGACCTGATGAAGCGCTTGAACACGCGGGCGCGGGCGCTCGGTCTCGACGTGCTCGTAGAAGTGCATGACGAGGCGGAGCTGGACAGAGCACTTGCCCTTGGTGCGGATCTCGTCGGAGTGAATAATCGCAACCTGAAGACCTTCGAGGTTGATCTCGCGAATACTGAACACTTGGCCGCACGACTGGCCGAGAGCGGACAGGATGCAAAGATCGTGCTCGTGGCCGAGAGTGGAATCGGATCTTCCGAGGACATTGATCGGCTCGAGCGATGTGGCGCTGCGGGATTTCTCGTTGGCGAATCGTTGATGCGGCAACCTCATCCGGGAGACGCACTTCGTGCGCTTCGCGGCGAGGAAGCAAAGGAACGGAGGACTTCGTGACCGGAAGCGTTCGAATCAAGATCTGTGGCGTAACGAGTGTGGAAGATGCGCTCGCTGCTGTGGAAGCTGGGGCCGATCTGATCGGCGTCAATTTCGTCGAAGGGTCCCATCGTCAAGTCGATGTTCATCAGGCGGCTGAGATCTGTAAGGCACTCGAAGGCCACGATGTGGAGCGTGTCGCGCTCTTTCGAAACGCGAGATGGGATGTGATCGATCCGATTCTCCAAAGGGTGTCCTTTGAACGGGTGCAGTTTCACGGTGATGAGACGGAGGAAGAAATCGAAGCGATCGACCTCCCCACGATCAAGGCCATTCGCGGGGCGGATCACGCCGCAGCGGAGACCTACCCGGGGTCGATCCTTTTGCTCGACCATCCCCACGCGGGCGGCGGTAGTGGGCAGGCCTGGGATTGGAGCGAAGCTCAGGATCTGATTGAGCACGGATACGACGTGATCATTGCAGGTGGCCTCACGCCGGATAATGTCGGTGAGGCATTGGCTGACGCCGGAGATATCCCGCCGTGGGGTGTCGACGTCGCGACGGGCGTTGAGGATGAAAACAGGCGGAAGGATCCGGCGAAGATGCGCGCCTTCGTCGAAGCGGTCCGTAAGCGAGAAGAGTCCGTCGAGGCTGAAACAGATTCCGGCGAAGGCTCCTAGGCAGTTTGTGATCTAGGGCCGTCACCTACAGGAGACGATTGAGTTGAAGAGCGAACCTGACGAGCGAGGCATGTTTGGCCAATTTGGCGGCCGCTTCGTTCCTGAAATGTTGATCAGCGCGCTGGACGAGCTCGTCGAGCAATCCGAAAAGATCCTGGCGGATCCGGGCTATCAAAAAGAACTCGATGACCTGCTTAGGGACTACGCGGGCCGACCGACGCCTCTAACCTTTGCTGCACGCCTCACCGAGCGACAGGGCGGCGCGAAGATCTATCTGAAGCGTGAGGACCTAGCGCACACGGGTGCGCACAAGATCAACAACGTGCTCGGGCAGGCGCTGCTTGCGAAGTACATGGGAAAGAAGCGGGTCATTGCAGAGACCGGCGCGGGCCAGCACGGGGTCGCGTCTGCGACTGCGGCGGCGCTTCTCGACTTGGAGTGCGATGTCTATATGGGCGCGGAGGATATGCGCCGGCAGTCGCTGAACGTCTTCCGGATGGAACTGCTCGGTGCGAAGTGCATTGCAGTCGAGAGTGGCTCGATGACTCTGAAAGACGCGATCAACGAAGCGATGCGCGACTGGGTCACGAACGTTGAACATACGTACTACATGATCGGATCGGTCATGGGGCCGCATCCGTATCCGACGATGGTCCGTAATTTTCAGCGCATCATCGGTGTTGAAGCCCGAGAACAGATCCTTAAGGCGGAGGGGCGGTTGCCGGATGTAGCAATTGCATGCGTCGGCGGCGGGTCGAATGCGATCGGTCTCTTTCATCCATTTATCGAGGACGACGAAGTCGCGTTAGTCGGGGTCGAGCCCGGCGGCGAAGGACTGCAATCCGGCCGACACGGCGCGACGATTTCTGCCGGGGTGCCCGGGATCTTCCACGGCAAGCGAACGTTGGTCTTGTCCGACGATGACGGTCAGATTTTCCCTGCACATTCCGTTTCCGCGGGACTCGACTATCCAGGTTCGGGCCCGGAGCACGCCAATTTAAGAGAAGTGGGGCGCGCGCAATACGAAATTGCAACGGATGCTGAAGCGCTCGAGGCATTCCAGATCCTGTCGCTGACGGAGGGGATCATTCCCGCTTTAGAGAGTTCACACGCGATTGCTCATGCGATGAAGATGGCTAAGGAGATGCCCAAAGACGGGATCATCGTCGTCAATCTCTCGGGTCGCGGAGACAAGGACGTGGACGAGGTTCGTTCAATTCTGAGTGCACGAGAGAGCGGGGCACAGCCATGAGCGATCGCAACGTAGCCATGAGCGAAGCCAACGGAGCAGCAAAGACGAATCGCATCGATCAACGCTTCGCGAAGCTGCGCGAAGAGGGCGGCACAGCGTTGATTCCGTTCATCACGGCCGGCGATCCTAATATGGAGACGACCGAGGCCATTATTCTTGTAATGGCTGAGGCCGGCGCGGATGTGATTGAGATCGGCGTTCCCTTCTCCGATCCAACAGCCGAAGGGCCTACGATTCAGCGCTCCAGTAAGCGGGCTTTGGAACAAGGCACGAGTCTACGCGGGATTCTGCAGATGGTGGCAAGGATTCGGGACCGCGTGGAACAGCCGCTCGTCCTGATGGGCTATGCGAATCCTGTTCACGCTATGGGCGCGGAAGCATTCGCGACAGCCGCTGCAGAGGTGGGTGTTGATGGGATTATTATTCCGGACCTCACGCCTGAAGACGGGGCGTCCTATCTGGATCCAAGTCGCGACGCGGGTATCCATCCGATTTTGCTCGCCGCTCCCACGACGCGCGCCGACCGACTCAATATGCTCGTCAAAGAGACGCGCGGTTTTCTGTACTACGTCTCGGTTCAGGGAGTGACGGGGGCGCGATCGGACGTTGCTGACGGGATCGAGGCCAAGGTGAAGCATGCGCAGTCCTTGAGCGACATGCCTGTTTGCGTCGGCTTCGGTGTCGGAACTCCGGAGCAGGCCGCGACGATCGGCGCTTACGCCGACGGCGTGGTCGTGGGGAGTGCGATCGTCGACCTGATTGAATCGGCCGACTCGAATGCATCCGCGGTCGATGATGTGGGTCGTTTTATCAGTGAGCTGAAGGCAGCAATTTCGTAGCGCAGAGACCCGCTGCGGGATTGCGCACGAGAGAGCAGATAAAGCCAAGAAGGAGAGAGGGACTAACGAGTCTCGGCGGCGGACTTAGCGGGTCAGCTGCGCATAGAGCGCTTCGACTTGTTCGCAGGTCTGCTCCGGCGTACCCGAGTTGTCGATGACGTGGTCGGCCATCTCGCGCTTCTCATCGATCGGGAGCTGCGCTGCGATGCGACGTTCCGCTTCTCCTCGTTCGCATTCGTCTCGCGACATGGTGCGCTCGATTTGGGTTTCCATAGGCACCCAAATGCAGATCGTCGCGTCGTACTGCATCGCCGCGGCACTGCCGCGTCCAGTCTTCTTGCCCTCGAAGAGCAGAGGAATATCCATCACGACCATGGGCACGCCGTCATCGATTGCGACCTTCGCCCGCCGAGCCATTTCAGCCACTACGGGCGGCTGAACGATCTGCTCGAGTTCTCTCCGGCGCTCCGGGTCCCTGAACACGATGCTGCCGAGGGCCGGTCGATCGAGTGCGCCGTCGCCGGTGAGTACGCCGTCACCGAAAGCCGCCGCGATCTCCTCAAGCATGGGCTGGCCCGCGGCCTGGAGTTCGTGAACGATGGCGTCTGCGTCGACAATGATCGCGCCGAGTTCATTGAGAAGACGCGAGACCGTGCTCTTGCCTGAGCCGATGCCGCCTGAGAGTCCGATGAAGCAAGTCATGGTGGGAGCATCGCGCGGCCCCGGCCATCTCGCTAGATGATCCCGGTGGTCTCGGAGCCTGCGATGATCACGCAGTTTTTGCCGGCAGCCTTGGCCTGATAGAGGGCCTTGTCGGCTTCGGTGAAGAATTCGCGCCGATTTCCGGTGAAAACGGCGACACCCAGCGAGATCGTGGTGTTAACCGGCTTCATAGTGTCGCCGATGATCAATCGCGTAGATTCGACGGCCATGCGGATTTTTTCGGCGAGATGAACCGCGCCGGCGAGATCTGTGTTGGGCATCAGGATCACGAATTCTTCGCCGCCATAGCGAGCGATCAAATCGGACTCGCGGGCAGAATCGTTCATGATGCCTGCGAGGATTACGAGCACTTCGTCGCCCGCGGCATGTCCGTAGGTGTCGTTCAGCAGCTTGAAGTCGTCGATGTCCAAGAGGATCAGCGCAAGCGGGGCCTCAGTACGGCTCACACGCTTGATCTCACGGGTCAGGTGATCCTGGAAATAGCGATGGTTGTGAAGCTTTGTTAGGCCATCGGTGATCGAGAGCTGGGCCAGAATTTCGTTGGCACGTTGGAGCTCCTCGTTCTTCTCGGCAAGGCGCATATGGTCTTGCACGATCTCGTTCTGACTGCTGCGGAGCTTGCGCATCATGCCATTGAAGGCTTGTGTGAGCAGTCCGAGTTCGTCTTCGTTGTTGGCCGGCATCGGGATTTCGTAGTCGACGTGTCCCTCGGCGATTCGACGGGCGCCGCGCGAGAGCGCGTCGATTGGCTGCATAATCGCCTGCGTAATCTTGTAGGCGAGCACGCTGAAGAGCAGGATGATGCAGACGTCGACGACGAAAATCTGATTCGTGATCGCGATCGCCGGGGCGAAGGCGCGAGCATGTTCGGCTTCGGCGACTAGGTACCAGCCGGTCGGGCCAATGGGTCGCAGGGCGCCCACGAGGCGAGCCCCGCCTTCGTCAGCGTAGTTCGCGAGCTGGCCGTCGCTGGGATCCATGAGTTCGGCGAGAGGCAGCGCCGCGCCAAGACGACTCTCTCCGCGCACTCCCGTCGCAGCGATCACTTTGCCTCGCCCATCGCTGATCAAGATTCGCATCCCACGAACTTCGCGTGTCGCAGGCATGAGGACTTCGTAAATGGGGGCAGTCGCGATGCATCCGTCGAGGCGCCCTTCGACATGAGAATTTTGGCGTACGACATCGATTCCCACGGAAAGGCAGTCTCGTGGAGTGGAGATCGGCTGATGCCCGTGATGGAGCGCTAGCCGGTCATAGGCCACGGTGAGTTCCGCGGGTGGTGTAGGAAGGGGGACCCCTGGAGTTTTGAACGCTGCGGGACCGAGTTCTGGACTCTGCCAGACCCATGGGCCGCCATCCTGCGAGTTCTCGAGCGCATCCAAGAGGTCGCCATGCCAGTTTGATCCGATCGCGGAGGAGGCTGCCAGCTGGGCGGTTGCCTGCCGGTGCCACTCCGCCACGCTCTCGACCTGATCATCGAGGAGCAGGCTCCCGCGATGGGCGATTCGCGACCGGACATCGTCGTGGATGGCCCCGACGCTCAGCCAGCTCACGATGAGCGCGGTGAGTAGCGTCGACACGAAAACACACAGAATGATCCGGTTCGACACGCTGTTCAGCGGCGCGCGGGTACGGACGTCCTCGGGAGCTTCAATGATGGGAGTCTTCGGGCGCACGGGCGAAGTCGTGCCTCAAGTGATGGGTGTGCCCCGCGTATCGACCTGAAACGCCTTCATCTTGATCCTGGAACGGGGGAAAACATCACAATTCCAGCAACTTAGAAACTACGCCCGCTCTTCGAATAAGCAGACTGGGTGCGGAATGCGTGAGAACCGGGTAAGCCCCTGCTTTTAGAGAAGAAAATCGAATTCCGGGTTTGCAGCCATCTGGGCGAACCGATATGATGCGCCTTCAATATCAGGGGGTTAGGAGATTTTCTCCCATCTTGGACTCAAAGAGACTTTCGCATGCGTGCGGAAGGAGTTTTGACTCCAAATTCGACTTGGGTCGAATAGTCCGCCCTCCTTTTTTTAAAAGTGTCCACACGCCCGCTTCGCTCCCGAAATGATGCACTCGCTCCTCGCGATTGTTTCGGGTTTCTCGAACGCGCGTGCCTTATCCGCTGACCGCTCGAAAGCCGAGACGCAGAAGCCTAGGTAGGACCAAAGACCACCATACGCTGCTCGTGAAAAGCCGTGAGAAGTCGTGAGACCTCGCGGGAACACGTGACAAGCTCCTCATCCGATCTTGGAATCGGATTCCGTTAAGGGAGCGTGTGTGGATGGAGATTCTGATCGATGGCTGAGGATTCGAGTTCGAAGTCCGGCGACGCAAGCGCCGAAAAGGCCGCCACGACCGGGATCGACCAAGAACTTGGCGTCCTCCGCAATCAGATTGACGCGATAGACCGAGAGCTTCTTGACGGATTGAATCGCCGCGCAGTGCTTGTGCAGCGCGTCGGTGAGATCAAGGACGGCGGTCGCAAGGGCCCCATCTACGTGGCCGCTCGCGAACGAGATCTGGTCCAGGCCTTGATCGAATCAAATTCTGGCCCTTTCCCGGACGCCGGGATTCCGCATGTCTTTCGTGAAATCATTTCCGCGACGCGATCTCTCGAAGAGCGCGTTCGCGTCGCGTTCCTTGGCCCCGAAGGCACATTCAGCCACCAGGCGGCGAGTCGTCAGTTCGGATCGCAGGTCGACCTCGTTCCGGTCACGAATATGCGCGACGTATTCACGCTGACCGAGCGTGGCGATACGCATTTTGGTGTCGTGCCGGTCGAGAATACGATCGAGGGGCCGATCACGGTGACCTACGATGCGCTCGTCGAAACGGAAGTCACGATCTGCAGCGAAATCAAGCTCGAGATCTCTCAGCATTTGATGTCTCGCACGGGGCGGATGGAAGACGTCCAGAGAGTCGCTTCCCACCCGCAGCCCCTCGCGCAGTGCCGAAATTGGCTCGAACAGAATCTGCACGGGATCGAGACCGTCGAAACGACGAGCACCGCCGCCGCTGCGCAGTTGGCCCACGCCGATGAGAAGGTCGCTTCTATCGGCTCGGAGGTGACGGCGGAGGTCTACGATCTTCTTCCGATCGCTTCGTCCATAGAGGACCACCGTGGCAACACCACGCGCTTCCTCGTGATCGGTCGCGAGACCCCGGCTCCTTCAGGCCAGGATTTGACTAGCGCGGTATTTACTGTGCGGCGCGATCAGTCCGGT
The DNA here is from genome assembly GCA_041440805.1 of Myxococcota bacterium. Classification (GTDB taxonomy): domain Bacteria; phylum Myxococcota_A; class UBA9160; order UBA9160; family UBA4427; genus UBA4427. The sequence goes on from JASDVF010000083.1 coordinate 32,499, forward strand.
GCGCTGCATAACCTCCTCGGCCCCTTCGCCAGGCACGCTGTGAATCTGACCGCCGTGCAGTCCAGGCCCATGAAGGGCAAGCCCTGGGAATACATCTTCATCGTCGACCTCGAAGGTCACCAAGACGATCCGGCCGTGGCCCGTGCATTGGGTGAAGCGGGTAGCGTTGCGGCTTCGCACAAGGTGCTTGGTTCTTTCCCACGTGCGCTCGATGTGAGTTCGGGGATTCAGAGCTCGAATAGCTTGATCGACTCCACGATCGGCGCCTTTGGTAACGTATCCGGCTCCGCCTCTGATCGAGCATCCGGCTCCGCCTCTGATGGTGCCGCCGAGTGAATATTTCGAGCGACGCGAAGCCTTTTCAGCGGCTTGCCGTGCTCGGCCTGGGACTCCTCGGGGGGTCCGTCGCCGCCGCTGCCAAGGAGCGAGGCCTCGCTCGTGAAGTCGTAGGCGCTGCGCGTCGTTCAGGCCCGCTTGAGCGTGCGCTGGCCGCTGGGATTGTGGACTCCGTAGCAACGCCTGCGGAAGCCGTGATCGGAGCAGATCTGGTCGTGCTAGGCACGCCGGTCGGTTCGATGGAACGGGTGCTCGCGGAGGTCGGGGCGGCCCTCTCGCCTGGATGCTTGGTCACGGATGTTGGAAGTGTAAAGGGCGCAGTCGTCGATCGATTGCCAGGGCTGCTGCCGGAAGGCGTGATATTTGTAGGTTCCCATCCTATGGCGGGTAGCCATCTGCGCGGTCCGGATCATGCGCGTGCTGACCTTTTTGAAGGTGCAACCTGTGTCGTCACTCCAGTCACGAATCCCGATGGGATTCAGGCGGATGACCTCGGTGACGGTAACGCGGCCGTTGAGCGGATTGAGTCGCTTTGGCGCTCGCTCGGCGCTCGAGTCGAGAGACGCTCCGCTGGAGATCACGACGAGGATGTCGCATGGGTGAGCCATCTCCCGCATCTCGTAGCCTTCGCGTATGCGGATGCACTTCACGATGCGCCCGATCGCGTCGGTGAACTCGCGGGTGGCGGTTTTCGCGATTTTACGCGGATTGCCCAGAGCGATGCCGAAATGTGGGGAGAGATCCTGCGTTTGAACGGCAAGGCTCTGTCGGGGCCGCTGAACCATTTCTCTGCGTCCGTGGCGAAGCTCGCCCGGGCGCTCGAGGAGGGCGACGACGAGTCGCTCGAACGTTTGTTGAACCTGGCGCGTGTGCGCCTCGCCGAAGTGGCTGCGCGAGCTTCATCTGAAGGTCGAGCGTCCTCTGAGAGTCGAGCGTCCTCTGAGGGTCGAACGTCCTCTGAAGGTCGAGCCAACGACGTCTAGGAAAGCTGATTGATCGATCGGGTTCGCAGGTGCGAATTCGAATTAAACCAGGACCCGGCGCACGGTGCGTCCAAGGTTCGCAGGAGAAACCAACCAACATGTCTGATGTAACCGAAGAAGCCGGAGCCAGCGAGAGTTTCGCTGACATTTTCGGCGCAAGTGAGCGCTCATCCTTCAAAGAGGGGGAGATCGCGAAAGGCAAGGTCCTTTCGATCGACAACGATTTCGTTCAGATCGACATCGGCTTTAAGTCCGAGGGAATGATTGCCACCTGGGAATTCATGACGGAAGAGGGTGTAACCACCATCGCCGTCGGAGATACCGTCGAAGTTCTCGTCGAAGAAGTCGAGAGCGAAGATGGCCAGCTGGTTCTGTCCAAGGAGAAGGCGGAACGCCTCAAGGTCTGGGACGAGATCAGCAACGCCTACGACAACGAAGAAGCCGTCGAGGGCACCATTGTTGCTCGCGTTAAGGGTGGCCTCTCCGTCGACATTGGCGTTAAGGCATTCCTCCCTGGTTCACAGGTCGATCTTCGACCCGTGCGCAATCTCGAAGCGCTTCTCGGTGAGAAGGCCAGCTTCAAGATCATCAAGTTCAACAAGCGACGCGGGAACATTGTTCTTTCGCGACGTGCGTTGCTTGAGACCGAACGCAAGAAGATGCGTGAAGCTACTCTGATGACACTCGACGAGGGCCAGATCCTCGACGGCGTCATCAAGAACCTCACGGACTACGGCGCGTTCATTGATCTTGGTGGCATAGACGGTCTTCTCCACATCACAGACATGTCATGGGGTCGCATCAACCACCCGAGCGAACTGTTCCAGGTGGGCGATGAGATCAAGGTCAAGGTCCTCAAGTTCGACCAAGAAGCCGAACGTGTCTCGCTGGGTCTCAAGCAGATTCAGCCCGATCCGTGGATCGACGCTGGCATGCGCTACCCGCTGGGTATGCGCATCCAAGGCAAGGTCGTATCGCTGACGGACTACGGCGCGTTCATCGAGCTGGAGCCCGGTATCGAAGGCCTTGTACACGTTTCCGAGATGTCCTGGACGAAGCGCGTCAAGCACCCGTCCAAGGTCGTCACGATCGGTGACGAAGTCGAAGCGGTCGTGCTCGATGTCGACGAACGGGATCGCAAGATCTCCCTCGGCATGAAGCAGATCGAAGAGAACCCGTGGACTGTGATTGAAGATCGCTACCCGGTCGGCACCCAGGTGTCTGGCCAGGTTCGCAACATCACGAACTTCGGAATCTTCGTTGGCCTCGAAGAAGGTATCGATGGTCTGGTCCATGTCTCGGATATCTCCTGGACGGAACAGATCAAGCATCCCTCTGAGCGCTTTGAAAAGGGCGACGAGGTTAATGCGGTCGTGCTGAAGATCGACAAGGAGAACGAGAAGTTTTCCCTCGGTATCAAGCAACTCGAGCCGAACCCGTGGGAGGACATCCTCAAGAAGTACACGGTCGGCAGTGAGATCACGGGCCCGGTCAAGAGCGTCACGGACTTTGGTGTCTTTGTGCAGCTCGAAGAAGGCATCGACGGTCTCGTCTACAGCTCGGAGCTTGCAGCCGAGCGGATCGAGAACCCGGCCGAGCACTTCACGGATGGACAGGAAGTCACTGCTCTCGTCGTCAAGGTTGACGCCAACGAGCAGAAGATTTCCCTCTCGATTCGTGCAGTGAACGATAAGGCTGAACGTGCGGCTCTCAAGGAGATCGCGGAACAGCAGTCGTCTAGTCAGACCACCACGCTTGGTGATCTTCTAGCCGAGAAGCTCAAGGGACAGGAGTAAACACCCGCGAGTATGATTCGAGAAGGGGCGCGTGGGCATAACTTGTTTCTGCCGGCGCGCCCCGGACTCGGCCCGACGATCTGTCGGGCCCCGGCTGTGTGAGTCGAATGGCTGGCGAGTTCAGGTATTCGAGAGAGATCTGGGGAGACAGAATGACCAAGAGCGGATTGATCGAAGAAGTGGCGAAACGAACGCCGCATATTTCGAAGAAAGACACGGAGGTCGTGGTCAACACGATTTTCGACGCGATGATCGAGTCTCTCCGAGGCGGAGACCGGATAGAGATCCGAGGTTTCGGGTCCTTTCAGGTGAAGATTCGAGAAGCGCGAGACGGCCGTAATCCCAAGACGGGAGAACCGGTGCATATTTCGGCTAAGCGCACACCGTTTTTCAAGGTGGGCAAAGAGCTGAAGGAAATGGTGGATTCGCTGCCGGCGGAAGATCAGAGCGCGGATGCGAGCGAGAACACGGTGGCATCGCAAGTAGGCGGCGCACCGGGAGATTCCGTGGTCGGCTGAGGTCGACATCTTCGGGGGGAGAGGCGACTTGAAGCGACTCTTGTTGGTTGGACTAGGCCTCGCACTCTTTGTCGGCACGCTAGTGCTCGGCTGGAATTTTGCTGCGGCCAATGCTGCGACGATTGAAATTGACCTGCTGTGGGTCACGCTCGTCGAGATCTCCGTGTGGAAGCTCGTGATCGCGTCCTTTGCACTGGGTGGCACGATTGTCGGGACCGCTTTTGGCCTTTTGTGGCTTCGCGGCTGGGAGCTTCGTCGTCGCTATCGAAAGACGATTCGGAAGCTGGAATCGGAGCTTCATCAGATGCGTAGCTTGCCACTCTCGGGTGCAGCGGATGCGGGTTTTGTTGAGTCTGACCCCGCAGGTTCTGCTTCATCGAATGGCGCGGCCGCTTCGCGCGCTGCCGGCGCGCGGGGTTAGCTCGTGGCGATTGGCCGAAAGAAAAGCCCTGTCGACGCAGGGAAAGCTGGGTCTGTAGAGGCGGCGCTACGGCGTAGTCTTCGAGCTGCCGTCGCCCACGAGTGGGAGACGGTGGAGACCTGGCTCGAGCGTATTGTCGAGGCAGACAGCGCCGACCTCGACGCCTATCACGCGCTCGCGCGGCTGTATCGACAGCAAGGCGCGGTCGGACGCGCGATTCGGATGCACCAGAATCTTTTGCTGAGAGTGAATGTCGGTCGCTTAGAAAAGCGTGAGGCGCGCCTCGAGCTGGCGCGTGATTTCGATGCAGGAGGGTTTAGCGAGCGCGCCGCGGCAGGCTACGAAGAAGTTCTAGACGAGACGCCTAAGCACGCGGAAGCGCTCCATCGACTGGTTTCACTTTCTCTCGCGAATCGGACTTACGTGCGAGGGCTCGCTCTCGTTAGGCGACTGCGCCGGGTCGATCGCAAGGCTGCTGATTCTCTCGACCTATCGCTGCACCTCGCTCAGGCTGATGCGCAAATTGATGTCGGTGATGCCGATGCTGCTCGCTCTACGCTGAAGCGATGCCTCCGCAGGTACAAAGACTGTGGCGAAGCGTGGTCTCGCTTGGGAGCGCTTGAAGCTGAGAAAGGGCGGGATGCCCGTGCGATTGACGCGTGGCGTAAAGCGGTTCTCGCTGATGCCACGCTGACTGCGTTGCTCCTGCCGAAAATTGAGGCAGGGTTCGCGGCACGGAAGAAAACTCAGGACTACGAAAAGCTGCTCCGGAGTCTCGCGAACGAACGACCGACCGACGCGGATGTGCGAATTGCACTCAGCCGCTGGTATGTGAGTCGCGGAGAAATTAAAGACGCAATCGAAGAACTTTCCCGCGCGATCGAGGTCGCTCCGAATTCGGTAGCGCTTCGCGTTGCGTTAGGTAGACAACTGCTTGACGGTGGGCAGGAATCCGAAGCGCTTAAGGCCTATGGGAACCTGCTGGACGCCTTGGAACGCGATGAACTGTCACTCGCGAGCGCGGCTGTGGAAGACAATCGTTTATCGACTGCATCAGGGTTGCGGGCGTCATTCAAGTCATCGACATCATCGAGTAAAAATGCTGGTGTAGAGGGCGACGCGTGAGCGGCTCCGCACTCGATACGCCGATGATGCGGCAATTCATCAACGTGAAGTCACAATATCCCGACGCCGTGATCTTTTACCGGATGGGCGACTTCTACGAGATGTTCCTGGAAGACGCGGAACTCGTGGCCCCCATTCTCGACATCGCCTTGACGAGCCGAAACAAGGGCAAGGCGAACGCCGTGCCTATGTGCGGCGTGCCGGTACACGCGGCAGATGCGCATATTAAGCGACTCGCAGAGCTTGGACATCGCATCGCGATCTGCGAACAAGTCGAGGATCCCAAGGAAACTGGCGGCAAGCGCCTCGTCCGTCGCGAAGTTGTCGAAGTCGTTACGCCTGGGTTAGTTGGAGATCCGGCAGGGATCGATGGCCGCGCCGTCGTCGCTGTCGCCGCGATCTCGCACGACCGAGCGACGGGAGCCTTTGGTCTCGCGGTTCTTGATGCCTCGACCGCCGATTTTCGTGCGACGGGTATTTCTGCCGAAGTCGGTGCGGGACCGCTCGATCCAGCTCGTGCTGAGCTTCCCGATACGCTCTTGCAAGAATTGGCGCGCATAGGCCCACGTGAACTGCTTGTTCCAATAGAGCGGCTCGATGCTTGGCGGGCACCGCTCATCGATATCCTCGACGAAGTCGCGCTGACCGCCCTTGAGGACAAAGTCTATGTCGCGCGGGATGAGACTGAGCGCTGGCCCGGGGATTTCGCTGGCGAGCGGGATCCCGGATCTCGCGCAGCAGTCGCGATCGCGAACTATCTCACCGAGAACCAACCCTACGCAGCTGAGAACCCTCCGCGCCTGAGACGTTATTCGATCGCGGACACCGTGATTCTGGACGCGTCGACGCGCCGTCACCTCGAACTTCACCAGAACTCTGAGGACCGCGGACGCTCCGGTACGCTGATTGCCGAGCTAGACGAGTCGAGCTGTGCGCTCGGCGCACGCAGACTCGGTCATTGGTTGAGCTATCCGCTGCTGGTGCCGGCAGAGATCGAACATCGACTGGATGCCGTCGAGTGGCTCGTCGAACGAGATCGTGTTCGAGGGCGGCTGCGCGATGCAATGACTAAGGTGCGTGATCTTGAGCGCTTACTCGCAAAGGCATCTCGCCCCGGCGCTGTGCCGCGTGATCTTGGTCTGCTGAGGAACTCGTTGCAGGCCTTGCCTGATGTTATTTCAGCACTCGCCGATGGGGCCGGCCGATCCGAGACATCAGCTGACGCGCTGCTTGAAGACTTTGCTACGGCTGCCCTCGGGATTCCGGACGCTTTGTCCGCCCCATCGCCTTTGCCTGAATTAACTCAGCTTCTTGAAGCTTCCTTGATCGATGATCCACCGACGATCGCGAAGGGGTCCCGCGGTGCGCACGAGACCGGGTATATCCGCGAAGGCTATCGAAGCGATCTTGATTCGCTGCGTGAGAGCGCGACGAAGGGACGGGAATGGATTGCCGGTCTAGAAGCCGACGAGCGTGCGCGCTCTGGGATTTCGACTCTGAAAGTTCGCTTCCATCCAGTCCACGGATATTCACTCGAAGTTGGGAAGGCGCACCTGGGAAAGGTGCCCGAAGATTACGAGCGGAAGCAAACCTTAGCCAGCGTCGAGCGCTACACCACGGAGTCTCTGCGCGAGGTTGAGTCGAAGGTGATGGGCGCGAGCGAGCGAGCGGCAAAGCTCGAGCGCGAGGTATTTGAGTCGGTGCGCGTGGCAGTCTGCGAAGCCTCCGAACAGATTAGGGAGTCTGCAGACCGCGTTGCGACCTTGGACGCGATCGCGTCTCTGGCTGAGGTTGCGCGTCGCAAGCGATGGGTTCGCCCCGTCGTGGACGAGAGTGAGCTTCTCGACATTAAGGGCGGCCGACATCCCGTGGTTGAGACCGTATTAGGCCGGCAAGGTTCCGATGGCTTCGTGCCCAATGATGCTCGGCTCGACCCGTCTGGCCAGCAGATCCTCCTGCTAACGGGTCCGAATATGTCCGGTAAGAGTACGTATCTGCGCCAAGTAGCGCTGATCGTCTTGATGGCTCAGATGGGGAGTTTCGTTCCCGCCGAGAGTGCGCGCGTCGGGATCGTTGATCGAGTCTTTACGCGCGTTGGCGCTTCCGATCGCTTGTCGAAGGGCGAGTCGACGTTCATGGTCGAGATGCGTGAGACGGCCGATATCTTGCGGCAAGCATCTCGACGTAGCCTCGTGATTCTGGATGAAATTGGCCGTGGCACATCAACCTTTGATGGGCTTTCGATCGCTTGGGCGGTTGCTGAATATCTCCACGATACGAAGGGCGGAGAAGCCCGTACGCTCTTCGCAACGCACTATCACGAGCTGGTTTCGCTCTCCGAAACAAAGTCGCGAATCCGAAATGCGCATTTCGAAGTGCGCGAATGGAATGATGAAGTGATTTTCCTTAGGCGGCTCGTCGAAGGGGGTGCGAATCGTTCATACGGCATCCAAGTCGCACGTCTCGCGGGGTTACCTGGCTCGGTCATCGACCGGGCACGCTCGATTCTCCAGGACCTTGAGGCAGGGGAATTGCCTGGCGGCGTCGCCAAGCCGAGCCAGGCGGCCGGTGATGGCCAACTGATGCTTCAGCTCGCGCCGCCTCGTACTCCGAAGAGCGATGCCGAGGCGGACCTTGCACGCGAAATGAAGTCGCTCGACCCGAATGGGATGACACCGATTGATGCTTTGACGTGGCTCGCGCGACAGCGCGCATTACTTCTCGAAGTAGAGAATGGTGGCGAGTCCGGAGGCGGGGCATGACTTCGACCGGACGACGGGACCCGGCGCTGGGCCGTCGGCGGCAGGCGTGTTTAAAGAAGATCGTTTCGGCTTTATTGCTTCTGGGTGCACTGCCTATTCTGTTAGGCATTCAGCGTCCATCGGGCTTGAGTGACGTCGACGATGTGCGTACTTGGTCGTATGCCGACTACACCCGCGTCGTCATCGAGGTTTCGGGGGACGTCCCCCTACTGGGAATCGGGCTCGTTCGGCTCCCAGCGAATATCCAAGCGGGACGTCCGGAGCGGCTCTACTTGGATGTTCCGGACCTTTGGGTGGGACGGCGTTACGAGAGTGGACTCGAAGTGGGCGATGGACTGTTGAAGGCTATACGCCTCGGCCAAAACACGCTGCGCACAACTCGGCTCGTGCTTGACCTCGAGCGCTACGACCACCACAGACTCTTCGTATTGCCAAGCCCGCCACGAATCGTTGTGGATGTCTACGGTGAGCGAGGTGTCAAGAGGCGGGTTGCTGACGAGGAATCGGGAAGGCTGCCCGCGGGACTTCGACGGGTACATACCGTTGTTGTTGATGCGGGTCATGGCGGCCGGGATCCCGGCGCGGTCGGCGTCGGTGACCTCCGTGAAAAAGATGTGAACCTAACAATCGCACGATCACTCAAGAAGGCGCTCTTGTCCCGCGGCTTCGAAGTCATTATGACGCGAGACCGAGACCTGACGCTGACACTCGAGGAGCGGACGGCTGTCGCTGAATCGTCCGGCGGGGATGTGTTTATTTCAATTCACGCGAACGCAGCCAAACAAGAGAAGGCCCGAGGCATAGAAGTCTATACCCTCGATGCGAATCATGAACGACACAGTCTTGACGTGGCGGCGAGGGAAAATGGTGTGCCTGCGGCGCGCCTCGATCCTTTGCAGCGTGCGCTTGCAGAATTACAGGTGGGTGAAGTTGGTGCGCATTCGGAGCGCTTGGCCGCATTCGTGCATGACGAGGTGATGCGCGGGGGGCGCGAGCGAGACCAGACGCTGCCGGATCTCGGTGTGAAGAAGGGTCCGTTTTACGTGCTGTTTATGTCGAGTATGTCGTCCGTTCTAGTCGAGACTGGCTTCGTGACTAATCAGAAGGATGCGAAGATGCTCCGCAGTCCGCTTTATCAAAATATGCTCGGGGAAAAGATCGCGCTTGGCGTCGATCGCTACCGAGATCAGATGGAAATGGGATCGGCGCGGACAGAGGGGGGCATACAATGAGCGAGGAGGCCCCGAATCTCGAGCAGGCTCTCCTCGAGCTCCCAGCCGAGCCCGATGCCCGCCAGAATGCGGTCGCACCCGCTGTTAAGTCGTTTTTGGGGGATGTGCGTTCACACCTCGAAGTCCTTCACAGAACGAGTGGGTCGGGACGAATCGTCAACGAGGCAAATTCGGATCTTACGGATCGTCTGGTGCGGCGGCTCTTTGAGCTGGCTGAAGAAATCCACTTGGCTCGGGGCCAGGGAATTGAAACCGGCGTCGCGATCATCGCCGTCGGCGGCTACGCACGCCGCGAAATGTCGATTCACTCCGACGTGGACCTACTGCTGCTGTACCGAGGTGAACTCACACCTTATGTGGAGCACATAGCCGAGCGTTTGCAGTATTGGTTGTGGGATTCCGGCCTAACGATTGGGATGGCGACCCGGACAATTCAACAGACCGTGAAACTCGGGCGCGAAGATGTCACCGTGCGTACCGCGGTTTTGACCGCACGCTTTTTGTGCGGGGATGGTGAGTTCTTTCACGAGTTCGCAGATCGCATTCGCGATGAGCTGCTTCCAGATCCAGCAGCCTTCGTCTCCGAGCAGCTTGAACTCATGCGCGAACGCCAGCTCGAATATGGTGACACGCTCTATCTACTTCAGCCTAACGTGAAAGAGGGCGCAGGGACGCTTCGCGACTATCATGCAGCGTATTGGGTAGCCAGGGGGACGCAGCCCTCGGTTCGGAACGTCGATGATTTCCTTCATTTTGGCCTCTTAACCGAAGCGGAGATGGATGAGTATCGCGATGCGCTCGATTTCCTCTGGAGAACAAGGAACGAGCTGCATCTGATGTCGAAGCGTGCGAACGATCAGATGAGCTTTGAGGCGCAGGAAGAAGTCGCCGAGGGGATCGGCTACGGCTCCATGGCTGAGGCGATAGAACGGCTGAAGAACAAGCAGTTTGCTGATGATGTGACTTTGGCGGATCTGCGATTCCAGCCTGATGATCCGGATCTTCCCGTCGAGCGATTCATGCGCGACTACTACCGGCATGCGCGCGTGATCAAGTCTCATTCGGAATTGGTGATCGACCAGTGCGCCCGTCGCGTTGATCCCGCGAGTGGTGGGGACGTAGATGAGCGGCTCGTGGAAGATGGCTTCCTGATCATCGATAATCAGCTCGCGATTCCACACGCGGCGCATCTACGCGAGGATCCCCTTCGGGTGTTGCGAGCCTTCGAGATCGCACAATCCCATCAGGTGCGACTCTCGAGAATGGCGCAAAGGCTCGTGCGTGAGAACTTGTCTCTGATCGATGACTCTGTGCGAGACGCGCCTGAATTATCGGACATGTTCATGCGTATTCTGGCCTCAGAGACGCGTGTCATGCGAACGCTCATGTCGATGAATGACGTGGGCGTGCTTGCTCAGGTGATCCCTGAATGGGAGCACATCGTCTGCCGCTGGCAGCACGTCATCTATCACACGTACACCGTCGATGTTCATTCGATCTTCTTGGTGGAAGAGCTGCGGCGTCTGTGGCGCGGGAAATATGCGAGGGCGATGCCTGAGCTGTCGGAGCTAATGCGAGAGGTCGATGACCGTCCCGTGTTATTCCTGGGATGTCTTTTACACGACATCGGTAAGGGATTCGGCGGCGATCATTCGAGCAAGGGCGTGATTCGCGCGAAGCCGGCCATCGAGCGCCTAGGTCTCTCGAAAGAACGGGCGGACCGCGTGCTCTTCGTCGTGCAACATCATTTACTGATGTCGCACCTAGCACAGTCGCGCGACCTCTCAGATCCGAAGTTGATCCTCGAATTGGCTCAAATCTGCGGGGACCGGACGAATCTCCGCAATCTCTACCTCTCGACGTTCGCAGATATCCGGGCGTCATCGGTCGAGGGCTGGACCGATTGGAAGGGCCAACTCCTGCGTGAGCTTTACGAGCGCACGGCGGAAATGCTGGAGACGGGAGCCGAGCGTCCGGATCAGGCGGTGGCGCTACTTGAGGCCCGGGTCGAGCGGCGACGGGACGGCGCGCGGGAGGAATTGGTTCGTCTGGGCGTGGGGGATACCAAAATTGACTCCCTCTTTGATCAGCTTCCGCGCCGCTATTTCTTGTCTCATACGCCGCGGCAGATTGCGCGGCATGCACAGTTGGTACTGCGCTTTGGCGACGACAAGCGCGTCGTCACATCCCACCGCGCCATGAAGGGCGGTTTAAGCGAGTTCATCGTTTGCGCGGAAGATGTGCACGGGCTCTACAGTCAAGTCGCGGGTGTGATGACGGCCTGTGGTCTGAATATTCTGGGCTCCCACGTCTACACGACTCGTGGTGGGCTCGCTCTTGAGATCTACCGGACGCATACGCCGAGGGGCGGGCCGGACGAGCGCGACATGGTCTGGAGAGAAGTCGGGGAACATCTCGAGTCCGTGCTCTTATCGGCGGTCGAGGTGGGCGACCTGGTTCGACGCCGACGTCGTCCGGTCGGAGTGACGCGACCGCCTTCACGTAAAGAGCCTCGCGTAATTATCTCTAACACGGAGTCCGAATTCTACACCGTCGTCGATGTGATCGCGGACGATCGCTTAGGGTTACTCTATGACGTGACCCGCACGATCGGGGAGCAGGGCTTCGAGATCTACATTTCGAAGGCCGCGACCATCAAGGATCAGGTCACCGACGCGTTCTACCTTAAGGATGGGAACGCAAAAAAAATTAAGGACCCAGCGTCTTTGGAGCGGCTGCGTGACGCGCTTCTCGAATCTGTGACAGTGGGGCTCGAAGGAGCCGGGCGTGATTGAGTCGGCGGGCGCGACGCCGCTCGAAGGGCTCTGCGACGCGTTTCTTACGCGGCTCGCGGTGGAGGAGGGATTGTCCCCGAGAACGATCGAAGCCTACTCCGGTGACCTCCAACACCTGCGCGCTCATCTCGCAGAGCGTGGAATTCTGGCCGTCGAGCGTGTGACGCGTCACGACCTGAGCGCGCTCGCGAGCTATCTCAATGATCGATCGATGGCAGCGAGTTCGCGGGCCCGTGTCCTCGTGTCGGTGCGGCGGTTGATGCGTTATGCCGAGCAGCTCGGACTGATTGGCGCGGATCCGATCGACGCTCTGCACGCACCGAAACAGACGCGCAAGCTTCCCACGATCCTCAAAGCGGAAGAGACCGCATCGCTCATTGAGGCGGCTCGAAGCGACGATCCTTTGGGCGTGCGAGACGTCGCGATGCTTGAAGTGCTCTACGGCGCGGGCCTTCGCGTTAGCGAACTTGTTGGTCTCCCTTTGAATGCGATCGATCATCGTGGTCAGTTGCTTCGAGTGATCGGTAAGGGGCGCAAGGAGCGCATCGTCCCGATGGGTGACGTCGCGAGTCGGGCCATCGATGTTTACCTGAAAGATGCGCGCCCCATATTATTAGGCGAACGACCGGATAAGGATCACTCAACGTTCCTCACGCGGCGCGGAACCGCGATGACTCGACAGAATTTCTTTGGGCGCCTTCGTGGACACGCACGCAAGGCGGGGCTTCCTGCTGATCGGGTTTCGCCTCATGTGTTGCGCCACGGATTTGCAACCGATCTTCTTGAAGGCGGTGCCGATCTTCGTGCGATCCAGTCAATGTTAGGCCACGCCGATCTTTCGTCGACGGAAATTTACACCCACGTGAGCCGAGCGCGTCTTCGAGAGACAGTGGAGACGCGGCATCCGCGGGGTTCGGGGCGCAAACGGTGAAGACTGGTTTCTCCCTCGACGAAATATGTGGCGTTCTTCCGGAGGCGACGGCAGATCTGCTTGTCCGTGTCGCAGAGACCGCGAACTCGCTCGGTGTCCGCATTCACATCGTCGGTGGACCGGTGAGAGATCTGTTGCTCGAGCGTTCCCTCGTGGATGTCGATCTACTCGTTGAGGGGGCGGCGTCAGAACTGGCAGCTGGACTCATAGAACGTTCTGCCGAGGGCGAAATCTCCGTGGTGGCACATGACCGGTTCGGGACGGTCAGGGTTGAGAACGCGGAAGCCAGCCTCGATCTCGCCACCCTGCGCCATGAGACCTACGCGCATCCCGGGGCGCTACCCGACGTTGTTTCCGGAACGCTTGAGCAGGACGCGCATCGTCGCGACTTCTCGATCAATGCGCTGCACTGCCCCTTGGATGGCGCGGATCCCACGCGGGTTGTGCCGATCGTGGATTTGGTGGGCGGACTCGAGGATCTGGCCGTGAAGCGGCTTCGGGTTCTGCATTCACGCAGCTTTCACGATGATCCGACACGGGCCTGGCGCGCGGCGCGATTCGGCGCACGGCTGGGCCTTAAACTCGATCGCAGTTCCAGGGCGGCGCTCCGAAGCGCGCTTCGGGACGGTGCCTTCGGGGCCGTGAGCGGGGAGCGCTTTCGGCGTGAATTTCAGCTGACCGTGAATGAGGCGCATCAGGGCACTCACGCAGGTAAAATTCTGAAGTCCTTGTCGGAATGGCACGTCCTGTCGGCGCTCGAACCCGGGTTGTCCCTCGCACGGGACCGGGGTGTTCCGCTGAGGCGACTATCGAAGGCGATGGCCGAGCCCGAATGGGCGGCACCCCGTTGGCAAGCTTGGGTGGCTGCGTTGTCGATTTGGTTGGCACCGCTGCCGGCGGCGCTGCGTCGCAGAACCCTCGAGCGGTTCTCCGTCCGCGGCGATCAGGCGGCTCGTATTATTGGCTTTGGCCGGAATGCAGACCGAACGATCAAGAGCCTTACCAAGGCGCGCGGTCGCGGGGCCGTGGACGCCACGCTCGGTGCTCAGACGGAAGAGTCGATTCAGGCGCTCTATGCGCTCGCAGATGTGCCGGTCCGACGCCGGATGCTTCGTTGGGGCGCGGAGGATCGCCGTCGCCGAGCGCCTGTGAACGGAGCCGACTTGCTAGAAGTGGGGCTGCAAGGGCCGGAAATCGGCAAAGCACTCGAGCGGATTCGTGCTGGATTCCTGGAGGGAGACGTGGCGAATCGCGAGGAAGCGCTTGCCCTTGCCGCAGAAATGGCCCTTCGATCCAGTCGCCGAAGTTCTTCGCCCAAGTCCCGGAAATCCCGGAGGGAAGTTGCTCCCAGGGACGCGATCGCGGATACTCCGCCCGTCGTCGATGGGGGAAAATCGCACTCCTCGGAATGACCTTCTCGACTGCAGAATGCCGTGGCTAGTAGACATAGACAGATGTAGCTGTCTGTCTAGCGCCCACGCAGGATGCGGTCGCTGAATCGCTCTCCGAGACACGTGTGATCAGTCAGATCCGATCATTCGGGTTTGGCGAGAGAAGAGAGTTGTGACGCGTTCGTGGGCTCTGCCCGACGCCCACATGCATGCATGAAACTCCTCATCGATGATAAGACCTCTCTAGAGTCCTGACTCCCCCCAGGCACCCAGGACGGATTCGATCGAATGAGCGCAACCGATACGTTCGAAGCGGAAGGCACCGCCCTCGAGTCACTCGGGGCCGAGCCGGATGAGCGCACCGATGGCCTTGATGGCTACTCGGTCAAGCTCGCCGCCTTCGAAGGCCCCCTCGACCTACTGCTGCATCTGATTCGGCAGAACGAAGTCGACATCACAGATATCCCCATTCAGCGGATCGCCGAGCAATACCTCGCGACGATTGAGCTGATGGACGAGTTGAATCTCGACGTCGCGGCTGAGTATCTGGTGATGGCGGCGACGCTCGCTCTGATCAAGAGCCGCATGCTGCTGCCGGATGAAAAGGGAGACGACGACGAAGTCATCGATCCGCGCACTGATCTCGTTCAGCGACTCCTCGAGTACCAGCGATTCAAAGAAGCCGCAGAGACGCTCTCGACCCGACGCTTGCTAGGTCGGGATGTTTGGAGCGTCATCGGCCCTGGGCCGGAGAAGACACCGAACGCGGAGCGTGAACTCGAAGTCGGGCTGTTTGACCTCGTCGCCGCATTCAAGGATGTGCTCGACACCGCGAAAGAAGGGACCTTCCGGCACGAAATCGAAACCGAGCAGGTGACGGTTCGAGATCGAATGCTTGTTGTGATGGATCTTCTCGAAGAGAACGAGACCGTTGAATTCTTCCGGATCTTCGAGATGCCGGGCGAGGAAGAAGGCCCGCCGACCCGCGGCGTGCTGGTCGCGACTTTCTTGGCGGTTCTGGAGCTCGCGCGGCTCTCGGCTTTGCGGATTTACCAAGGACTCTCGGAACGAGGAACCCCGGAAGGCGCGATTCGCGTTCGCCGGGCGATGCTCGATACGGAAGATCCCGAATGGCGTGAGCGCATCACGGATACGATGTAACGCGCGTTTGATGAACAACCTATCCCGGAGCACCGATCGTCTACCACCAGCACCCCCGAACCGCCCCGGATCTTTATCCATCCATGACACGCCAAAGGAGCCGAGCCCGTCATGAGTCGAATGGAAGCCAGCGAAAAGCGCCGCATCGTCGAAGCGCTGATTCTCTCCTCCGCCGAGCCGCTTTCCGCAGCCAAAATTGCGGAGATCATTCCCTATTGCAACGAGGGTCAGGCCAAGGACCTCGTCAACGAACTGAACACGGAATACAGCGAGCAAGACCGCTCCTTCGAAATCTGGGAAGTCGCTGGCGGCTTTCAAATCCGGACGCGCGCGGAATTCTCCGGTTATCTCCAGAAGCTGCAGAAGGAACGGGCCATGCGCCTGTCTCCCGCGGCGCTCGAAACCCTCTCGATCATCGCGTATCGACAGCCGGTCACCCGAGCAGAGGTGGAAGACGTGCGCGGCGTCGATGCCGGTGCGACGGTGAAGAGTCTTCTTGAGCGGCATCTGATTCGGATTGCGGGGCAGCGTGAGGTTCCCGGTCGACCGATGCTCTACGGCACCACCCGACGCTTCCTCGAAGTCTTCGGCCTGGAACGGCTGAAGGATCTGCCGACGCTGCGCGAGATCGACGAGCTGGCTCGGGAACAGGGCCTCCTTGACAAGGCGGGCGAAGGTTCGGACGTAGGTCCGGAGGGTTCGGAAGGCCTCGAGGTCGCTCCCATCTCGGGCATGCTTGATGCGGCCGATGCCGCTGCAGCAGTCGAGACCGCGACGGAAGTCGCAGAAGAGACCGACGGTGCACTCGAAGCCGAGTCAGAAGAGCTGCTCGATGAAGAGGTCGTGAGCGATCAGGTTTTTGAAGACAGCGGCGCTCCAGCAGGCGATAACGCCCCCATTAACGAAACCGAAGACGCGTCGAGCAACGACGCGGACCTCGAGGAGCAGATTGCTGCTTCGGATGAGAAAGAGGAACCGACCTCCGTCGGCTAAGCATAATGGCAGGTGACAACTCTCCTCGACATACGCGCAAGCCCAAGAAGGCACGCGCACCAGTTCCAAGTGCGCGCGCGAAAGCTGCGGCAAAGAAAAAAGCCGGCGCATCCGTTGCTGAGCTTGATTCAGACCCGGCTGCCGCAATTCCAGGTTTCGATCGTTCTGTCCGACTCCAGAAGTTGTTGGCGTCCGCGGGCTTTGGTTCCCGCCGCGACGTAGAGCAATATGTGACGGAAGAGCGTGTGACCGTGAACGGTCGCACTGCCACGTTAGGCGACAAGGCCGATCCAACTGTGGATGACATTCGCTTTGACGGCGAGCGGATCGCCAAGCAACGGCCCGCCTACTGGATCGTGAATAAGCCCCGCGGTGTAGTGACGACGATGCGCGATGATGGCGGGCGCCGGACCGTCGTGAGCCTCGTGCCGACGAATGCGGGAAGACTCTTCCCGGTCGGTCGTCTGGATAAAGAGACTTCTGGCCTTTTGTTGATGACGAATGATGGAGATGTTGCCCACGCACTCCTCCATCCCTCGCACGGCAATGAACGTGAGTACCGGGTCAACGTTAAGGGCCTCCTCGATACGAAGGGGATCAAGTCACTCGAGCGCGGCGTCACCCTCGAAGAGGGCCGGACTGCTTCTGTGCGTGTCGAGGATGTGCGACACGACCCCGAGTCCGGAACTTCGTCGCTGTCACTCACCCTTGTTGAAGGGAAGAAGAGGCAGATTCGGCGTACTCTCCTCGTGCTTGGATTTCCCGTTAGGCGGCTTGTCCGTGTTCGGATGGGGCCGCTTCGTCTTGGGCGTTTGGCTGTAGGTGAAGCCCGGACGCTTCGTTCCGACGAGCGACAAGCTTTGTTTGAGCACGTACGAAGACTGCGAGCGGGGGAGACTCCGCTCGCTGCAGCAACGAAGTCCGTACCCGCCGGAAAGCGCGATGTGGCGGCACCGCCGCGGCCTAATGCTGCGCGCCGAGGCAGGGGCCCTTCTGACTCTTCCAGTCGACCTGGAGCCAGTAAATCATCCAAGCCGCCGATTCGCGGTCGCAAGGCCGGGGCGAGCCGAGACGGGATGGGTCGCTCGGCGCCTAAGAAGAGCGCCCGCAAGAAGACCGCGCGTAAGAAATCGAGCGGACGGCCGAGCTCGTCTTCTGGCGCTTCCTCTCGCTCCTCTTCTCCTTCGTCTTCTAGCGTTTCCTCTCGCTCCTCTTCT
>JASDVF010000084.1:0-10578 GCA_041440805.1 Myxococcota bacterium
CCGTGTCCGCATGAAACTTGGGTTGCCCCCATCGCTCCTTGCTCGGATAGATCACCGTCTCTTGGTCGATCCCGATTCCCAGTGTGTACTCGCCCGCTGTGCCCTTGTAGTTGGCCGCGACGTTCATGGCGATTCCGTACTCGGGCGCATTCTGAATCGGCAAGTTGTAAAACGTAATCAGCACGAGCGCAGAATCGTCGGGCTCAAGTCCTGGCGGCAACAGCGAAGCGATCCGATCCTTATCCGTGCGATAAGCGACCTTCAGCATCGGCCAATTCGAAAGCTCCCCAGGATTCTGCTGCGGACCGTCGGCCTCGATCAGCGGAGAGGTGTAGTGCTCTGCCAAGATTCGGTTCTGAGTCGTCGTCGTGCTCATGGTCCGGCCTCCCTGATTAGACCCCCGAGCATAGACAGCTGAATCGCGCGCCGCAGGGTGTGTTGGGGCCCCGCGCCGGGGCGGCGCTGTCTCGAAAGCTCCGATCGGAGATCCCACGCCGAATCCACCCCCCGCGCGAAGCGCCGCCGCGAAGCGGCGACTCTCTACGAGCAGAAGCACAGCGGGCGGAGGGGCCCGCCGGGCCTTACAGCAAAATAAAGCGCAGCCGAAGGCGAGCCATTTGCTGTCAGGCTCGGCGGGCCCCGAGCGGCCGCGGCGCCCCAGCACAACCCCAAGGCGTCACGTCCAAGCTACGCATAGTGCGATCGCCGCTTCACAGCAATCTGCCGGTCCAGCTCAAAAATTTGGACTTTCTTCCAGCCGTCCGGCGCCTCTTCACTCGTGTGGCCTTCTTCTTTGACGAATTTGTATCCGAAGAGTCGGGTCGAGACGATGCCGAGATCGTCGCGTCCGGGGAAGGCGCATTTGTCGAGGATCTGGGTGGCTGCGAAAACGGTGTCGCCGGCTTGGAGCGGGGCGGTGTGCTTGCCCGTGGTGTAGATGAGGTCGCCGAGGGCGTTATCGCCGACGTCAGGGCAGGAGAGGCCGAGGCAAAGCGTAAAGGGAATGCCGCCGAAGATGATCAGCTTTCCGCCCACGTACTGCTTGGGGTTTAGGTCGATCATGTACTGATTGCAGTGGACTTGGCTCGTGTTGTCGAGGATCGCGGTCATGGAGATGTGTTCGTCAGTGACCGTGCGGCCGCGAGAATGTTCGATGCGGCTGCCGACTTCTAGGTCTTCGAAGTAGCTGTCGGCACTTGTTAGGTGCGCCATATCCGCGAGTTTTGCATTCGGGTCGTAGGGCGGAATGAAGAGTTCGCATTCGATTGCGTCAGGCGCGACATCGAAATTCTCAACAACAACGTCGTCGTCGCCCTTGTAGACCTGCACCTTGCGCTGCCAGGTTGCGACGATGGCTTCGGTGTCGCTGCCTATGTTCTTGCGTGCCGTCGACTGGACATGGACGACACCCAAGTTGGGGCGGCTCTTTGAGATGCGAACGCCCAAAACCTTAGTTTCTACTTCAAGAGTGTCGCCGATATAGACCGGGGCACCGAACTTCATGTCGATGTACTCGAGGTTCGCGCGGGCGTTCTCTGAGACGTCTTCGACGGTCTGGCTGAAGGCAACCAGCATGACGACGCCGGGAGGGCAAACCATGCCTTCGAAGCCGTAGGCCTTCGCATATCGCTCGTTCTTAGCGAAGGGATGCGTGGTCATCGCGAACTCGGTGAACGTCGTGAAGAGACCCTCCGTGATCGTCTTGCCGCCCTTATGCCGAAAAATCTGGCCGGGCTGGAAGTCTTCGAGGAAATTGCCGGTTTTCTTGCGGATGATCTTGGTCGGTTCGGCGAGGGCTTCGGGCTGGGGCATGGGAATCTCCACGAACCCACGAATCAGGTTCACGATGTTCGAAAGTTGGGATCAGCGCGGCGAGCGGGCGGCCGCGGGGCTCGGGTCGAGCGGCTCGAGATTCTACTTAGGGGGCTCTCCCTATGCCAGCGACCGAGGGTTGCAGGGCGCCTGCGCCCGCTGTCCGAGAGTCACTGCGGCGCAAGGCGTACGGAATCAGGGGGCGCCCACTGGCGGGCGGAGGAGCAAAGAGGGATGGAGTCTCGCAACGGGCTCGATACGATCCGGTAGATCGCCAGCATAAACGACGTGCAAGGGAGCGGACACGATGAGCAAGACAGGTGCCGAGGCTTTGAATTCTGCAACGCAATGTGAGAGGGTCGAACTCGGCCGATTTCACCGTCCCGCCGACCTGGACGGGGCAGGCGCAGTACCTGGCCTCGTCCTGATTCACGACGTTTTTGGACCCTCGGAACACAGCCAGGAACTCGCGGGAGCGCTGGCCGGCGAGGGGTTTGGGGTTCTCGAGATCGATCTTTATCGAGCGCTCGGCGATTTCACAATCGACGATCCCGGCGCGCATATCCGGTCGCTTTCGGATCCAGAGGTGCTGACGGATTTGGATGCCGGGGCCGATTGGTTGGCGCGTAATGCGACGGCTTGCCGTGGTCGGGCGGTGGGGGTGATCGGGGTGTGTATGGGCGGAACCTATTCGCTGCTCGCCGCGTGTTTGTCTGACCGCTTCAAGGCAGCCGCACCCTTCTACGGGATTCTCTCCTACGACGAAGGATTTCTTGCGGGGCCCGAAGGACGCTCGCTAGAAAAGAAGCCGACGTCACCCATTGAAGCCGCCGAGCGGCTTCGGACACCCACGCTTGCTTCCTTCGGTGGGAAGGACACCTTCGTTCCCGACGCGCACGTCGATGCCCTCTATGAGGGCATGTCGGCGAGCGGGACGGCCTTCGAGGTCGACCGCTATCCGGACGCGGGGCATGCCTTCCTCAATCGAACACGGGGCGAGGCCTATCATGCCTCCGCATCCCAAGCGGCGTGGGCGCGCGTGCTTCCATTCCTGCACGCCGAACTCGACTGAACGCATTTCGAACAAGGGGAACGCGAGGTGCGTTAGGCCATTCCGCAGGTCGGATCACACGCTTCGGCGATCAGGGGCGGGGCGCTAGATGGTGAGCGGGTGGCCGCTCGGCGGGCGAGTGGCAGAGCTCTACGGCGTTAGCGCGTTCTGGCTTCTGCGGCGTGGCCGTTGGAGAGCGCGGGCTGCGAATGGACGAGCGTCTGCACCTTGTCGCTCGGGCGCGCGATGATGAGGGCGAGGGTTTTGTTGGCGGCCCGCATATAGCCAGTTGCAGAAGCCTCGAGCCGTAGTTGTCGTCCTTCGCGGTCTTGCATAACAGCCGCGAAGACCATGTTCTCGGTTCCTTCGGCGATTGCGTCGAGGCAGGTCCACCAAGGTCCCTGGGCGTCGGTGGGAACGAACGCGTTGAATTCGAGGCCGATCAAAGCATCCCGCGCCACTCCGAGGGCCGAGCCCGCGGCCGGATTCGTATCGAGGATCTCCCCTGAGTCGACGTCGATCGCAAAATAGAGATCTGCGACCCGATCAATCGCGGCGCTGATCGCGCGGCGAGTCGCTCGCGGGCGTCCCTTGGATTTGCGCTGACTGCCTGTGGTGCGAATCGCGAGCCGAAATGCATCCAGTAATGGAGCGAGGGCGGATCGAACGACGGCGGCGTCGGGGCCGGCCAGCTCGATCGCGGTTTCCGACCATGTCGTGAGCAATGCCATCACGCGCCGCTCATTGGGTCGCAGGCCCTCAAGAACGGGCCGTGGGGCTTCGCCTCGCATTAAGGCGGTCGACGAGAAAACCCTGAAACGTCGAAGAGTTTCGGCTTCTGGGCCTGAGGCCGCGGGGCTGGCCGCGCCGAGGCGCTCTTGCATCAAGCGCTCGATCTCGAGTCTTTGCGAAACCAGCCAAGTGGCGAGTTCGCGATTCACATCACCAACAACCGCTTCTTCCACGCGCACAAAGCTAGCAGGCGATGGCGCGAGGCCCCGCGATCCGACCCAGATTCCCTCCATGTGCGCGCAAGAAGACTCGGTTGGCGCCACCCGCAGGGGGGAAAGTCTCGACCGGGGCGTAAATGCCTCAATGCAGCAGGGCGATGACCCGATTTCTCGGCCATGCCCGATTTTTCTTCCGACTCTCCAGTTCAGGCGCCCGCCTGGAAACGGACCATTATTTATCACGCATCCCGCGATGCTCTCGGCCCGCGCACGGACGTGATCCTCAGCCGGCTCGGCTACCAGATGCTGCTGCCCGAGACCTTTAGGAAGCTGCAGGAAGAGCATCCGTTGCTGCGCGCCGAGCTCCTCGTGGTCGATGAGAGACGATTCGAAGAGGTCGCGGAGTACGGAAATCGTGAAGGGGAGGGCGCGCTTCCGATCGTCCTGCTGACAGGCACGCAGGGAGTGACCGGAGACGATCCAAGGATTGTCGGCGCCGCTAAACGCCCTGCTGGGCTGCACGATCTCTATCGCCTGATGCAACAGGTCTTTGAGGACTATCCGCGCTCGACGCCGCGGGTTCCTACCCATCTCCACGCAAGCTGCGAGAGCAATTCTAGATCATGGAAGGGTCGAGTTCTCTCACTGTCCGAAAATGGGTGCTTGATTCGCAGCCCTGAAGCGATCCTGCTTGGCCAAAAACTCCGAGTCGAGCTGGATCTGCCCCGCGACGGAAGAGTTGAACTCGTGGCGGAAGCCACCTATCAGCTTTTGCCCGACACGGGGTTGGTATTCAATGCGCTCGATCCTTCTGCGAGAGAAGCGCTCGGTCGCTACGTCACCGAGGCCATTCTGGCCTGATCGGGTGTCGCAACTTTTAGCCCCGTTCGCTCGCTCAGGACTCGCCT
This sequence comes from Myxococcota bacterium, assembly GCA_041440805.1. Lineage (GTDB taxonomy): Bacteria > Myxococcota_A > UBA9160 > UBA9160 > UBA4427 > UBA4427. The sequence continues at coordinate 4,722 of JASDVF010000084.1, forward strand.
TAGAAGGGGAATCCGGAACTGGCTGACGATCCCGGCCACTTGCTCGCCGCAGCTACTCTATACTGCCGCGCGCCGAGCGACCCCGAGAATATTTCACGTATCCATCAGGTAGAACGCCATCCATGAGTGACCGATCCGATCAGCTTCAGAAAATCCGCAGCAATGAAGGCTTTATTGCAGCTCTCGACCAGAGTGGGGGCAGCACGCCCAAGGCGCTGTCACTTTATGGTGTCGAAGCGGATGGCTACTCCGGCGACGAAGAGATGTTCGATCGCGTCCATGAGATGCGCTGCCGAATCGTCGAGAGTCCTTCGTTTACCGGCGAGCGCATCCTAGGTGCGATTCTTTTCGAGATGACCCTCGATCGGGAAATAGCCGGCATGAGTTCAGCTGCCTATCTATGGAGCAAGAAGAACGTCGTGCCTTTCCTGAAGATCGACAAGGGACTCGCGGACGAAGAAGGTGGCGTTCAGGTGATGAAACCCAACCCGGATCTCGCGGCTTTGCTCGACAAGGCGAACTCGCGCGGTGTGTTCGGGACGAAGATGCGGTCGGTGATCAAGAAAGCATCGACTCAGGGGATCGAACGCATTGTGGATCAACAGTTTCAGGTCGGTCGCCAGATTTGTGCCGCCGGACTCGTCCCGATCATCGAACCGGAAGTCGATATCAACTCGGCAGACAAAGCGGAGTCCGAAGGCATCCTGGCAGAGCAATTGCTCTCGCATCTCGACGCGCTCGGCGATCAAAACGTGATGCTCAAGCTCACGCTTCCCGAAGAGGCGAATCTCTACGCTAAGCACATCAGACATCCTCGGGTCGCCCGCGTGGTTGCACTCTCCGGTGGTTATTCGCGGGAAGAAGCGAACCGGCGGCTCGGCGAAAATCTCGGCATGATTGCAAGCTTCTCGCGTGCCTTGACCGAGGGGCTCTCCGCGCAGCAGAGCGACGATGAATTCAACGCGACCCTGGACCGATCGATTGACGCGATCTGCCAGGCCTCACGTACCTGATTCGCTGAAAATATTGACATAACGTGTCCAAAGAACGCAACTCTGATGATATTCGCCGCGAGATCGAGCGTCGGCGGACCTTCGCGATTATTTCGCATCCGGACGCTGGCAAGACGACGCTGACGGAGAAGCTGCTTCTCTACGGTGGCGCGGTTCGCGAGGCGGGAGCCGTTCGTGCGCAAAAGGCCGCGCGACACGCGACGAGCGATTGGCTCGAACTCGAAAAGCAGCGCGGGATCTCGGTTTCGAGTTCCGTCCTCCATTTCGAGTTCAACGACCATCGAGTCAATATTCTCGATACCCCGGGCCATCGCGACTTCAGCGAAGACACCTATCGGACGCTGATGGCGGCGGACAGCGCCGTCATGCTGATCGATGCCGCGCGTGGCGTCGAGCCGCAGACACGCAAGCTCTGCGAAGTCTGCAAACTTCGGAAAATCCCGATCTTTACCTTCGTTAACAAGATGGATCGGCACGGCCGGGACCCACTTGATATCATGGCCGAGATTGAAGATGTGTTAGGCATGGACGTCGTGCCTGTGAATTGGCCAGTTGGCGCTGGCTCCGATTTTCGCGGGATATATGACCGCCTAGACCGCCGCCTCGTCACCTTTGCTGGCGGTGATCATGGGACACATCGCGTCGATGAAAATATTATCGAGGGCGAGCCCGGTTCGGAGGCGATCCGCGAGGCGATGGGCCCCTTTGCGGATGATGTTTTAGACGGGCTTGAACTCCTTGAAGGTGCCGGCGCGGAGCTCGACCCCGAGGCCGTCGCGCGGGGTTCGCAGACGCCGATGTTCTTCGGGAGCGCGCTCACCAACTTCGGTGTGCATCCCTTCCTGCAGCGCTTCCTTGAAATGGCGCCCGGGCCCGTTCCGCGAACGAGCAACGGCAACGTCATAGATCCGACGGATCATCCGTTCTCGGGATTCGTCTTCAAAATTCAGGCGAATATGGATCCGGACCATCGCGACCGCGTCGCGTTCGTCCGCATCTGTTCCGGCCGCTTCCTGAAGGGCGAACAGACCTCCCATATGCGCACGGGTAAGCCCATTCGCCTAACGAACTCAACGCTTCTGATGGGCAAGGATCGATCGGAAGTCGACGAAGCATTCGCTGGAGATGTCGTCGGACTCTTTGATCCGGGGATCTTCCGCATAGGCGACACCCTCTCGAACGAGAAGGACGTGCACTACGCGGGCATTCCGATATTCGCGCCCGAGTCGTATATGCGTGTCGAAGTCGCCGGCGTTCAGAAACGCAAAGCCCTTGAGAAGGGTATCGAGCAGCTCGTTCAAGAAGGCGTCGTCCAGCTCTTCAGCGATCCCGAAGGCGGCTCCGCGAGTTGGATTCTCGGCGCGATGGGCCCGCTCCAGTTTGACGTCATGCAGCATCGCCTGAAGACGGAGTACGGAGTGGATCTCACACTCTCGGCGCTTCCGTACACGATGGCCCGTTGGCCCCAAGAGGGATTTAACCCCGAAGACTTCCGCTACTCCGAGCGAATCCGAGTCGTGCGCGACCGAGATGACAACTGGGCACTGCTTGCGCAGAGCCCCTGGGATTTCGATCGCGTGCTGGAGCGAAACGAGGATCTCGTCCTCGCGGAAACGCCGGATCCATCTCTCTTTGAGAGCGCGATCTAAAGGTCGTCTCTAGTGGCCATCGAGGCTTCGTGTGAAAACGACTCTCGAGCGGGTACCACCGATCATTTATTTGGGGCGCGCCTCGAGGCGTTCGATTACGGCGCGAACGATGATGGGCCAGGCGATCGTCGCGTCGGCGTGGACCTCCGCGTGGCGCCCGCCTTCGCTCTCCGGAACAAATTTCCCCCAACTAACACCTTCGGTATAGCTGCAGCCGGACAAGCCCCCCCAATGCTCGGGCTCGGGGCAGATACGCACGGCATAGCGATATCGGTGTACGGCCTCGCCCGTGCCGAGGCGGTTTGCCGTTATTTCGAGGTAGGGCGCAATCTGCTGAGCCCAGTTCCGAGGCACACCGCCGCCTATGGTGAAGATTCCCAGATTCTCATGCTCGCGTACGCGATCCGCGAAGTCTTCGAGGTCCAGAAAGGGGTCGAAGGGGAAAGGCGTTTTGCCGGCTTCGCGTAGCTTCCGATTATGGATCGCGAAGTCGAGCCCAAGTTCCGAGTCGGTGAACGCCGGGACATAGATCGGAACTTCTTTTTGAACTGCGCTGCGCAGGATCGCTCGACCGACATCATTCCGGTCGAGCATATGGCCCACCTGAGAAAGAAGATGATGACTCGAGATCGTCGTGCCTGGCTCGATTTCGGACAACACAGCATCCAAAAGCACTTCCGCGTCATCGAGATTCTTTTCGAGTTCGATCGTGTCGTAGACGCGGTTGTAGCCACGCTCGAAGAGGTCTTCGTCCTTCATGGATTGGCGATGCTTGAAGTGAAGCATGCCCGCGCCTTCAACGAAGCCGTGGGTCATGAGTGCGCCGGTAGCCACAACGGCCTGGACCCAGCCGCGGTCGATCATCTCGCATAGCACGAGGCCCTGTTTAGCGATCGTCATTGCACCGGAGATCGTGACCACGCGGAAGCAGGATTCGTCTCGCACCATCTCTTCGAGTGCGTCCGCGGCTTCGCCGAGCCGCCGTCCACCGAATGCAGTGTTGGACATCGCAGAGACGAGGGCATTGACCGAGTCGAGTCGCCCCACGTCCAATGGGACCAGAGGCTCAAGCCCATCATCATGGCCCGTGCCGTAGTTACTGGAGTCCCGCTTCTTTGGAGCGGAGACAGTCGAAGGATGCTTTGGATCGGACATTATTGAGGGGCTCGCCTACTGGGCTTGGGGCACGAGCTCAGCAATGAGTTCGGCCGGTTCTTGAACAGGCAGCGAACAGCTGCTGCCGAGACAAACATAGGCAGTCGGACGACCGCCGGCGGCTGTGCGCCCGGCGAGCCATGAGGCAGCGACGCCGGTCGCCGGCGCGGCACCCGGAGCACTCACAACAACGGCATCTTCGGGGCGGAGCACGCGGCGGGCTCGGCTGGCGAGTGCGGCGGTTTTGGGATCGCTGGGGTCGCCCACGATCACGGCGACCGAGAGTCCTCGCGTTTGGAGCGCTACCGCACGCAAGAGGGTCGGGAACGCATGGGGGGCTCGTTCGATGGCGGTGGCTTGTTCCGCGAGGGCACGCTCTATGAACGTTGCTCTGTTGCTATTCGCATTCTCTGAAAGCCCGTCGAGTCGAACGAGTCCGAGGATCGCAAGGCCGGCCGCATCCGGTGTGGCGCCGTCGCGATCAGAGCGTGGGCGGAGAATCAGGTTTCCGCTGTCGGCGGGGCTGAGGAAGAGCTCGCCGGTTTCAGTGTCCCCGAAGCGATCAATGATCTGCGTGGCCAGATCGTTCGCCCGATGCAGGTAGGGGTCGCCTGCGCCCGCGCGATATAAGTCGAGAGCCGCGCCAAGCATGGCGGCATAGTCGTCAAGAAAGCCGGTGATCCGAGGCTCGCCCTCGTTATGCACGCGATAGAGATGCCCTTTGGCGTCGACCATTTCTGTGAAGATGAACTCGGCGGCTCGCACAGCATCTGAAAGCATTTCGCCATCACCGAGAGCGGAGGCCGCCCGCGCTAGGCCCGAGATGACGTAGCCATTCCAAGCCGCGACATGTTTGCGATCGGTTTCGGGAGCGATTCGTTTTTTGCGTTCTTCGAGCAGTACCGCTCGAGCCGAAGCGAGTTGGCTTCGTTCTGCCCGCGCTTCGTCGACGAGATGAGTCGTACCATTTTCGAAATTCCCGACGAGACGAACGCCATAGGTCGTGCAAAATGGATCGGCATCGTCACCTAGCGCCTCGGCGATTTGTTGCGGTGTCCACACGAAGAATTTGCCCTCGCAGCCTTCGCTGTCCGCATCTTGACTCGCATAGTAGGCGCCGGTTGGGCCGCGCATCTCACGTCGTAAGTACGCAGCCGTCTCGCGGATCGGCCAGAGCAGGTCCGACGCATCATGTGCGCGGCGCGCGAGCTCTGCATAGAAGGAGAGCAGCTGTCCCTGGTCGTAGAGCATTTTTTCGAAATGCGGGATCGTCCAGCTCCCGTCGACGCAGTAGCGATGGAAGCCGCCGCCGATTTGGTCGTACAGGCCACGGCGTGCCATTTCGCGGGCGGTCAGCGAGAGGAACTGGGCCGTCGAGGTGGCTTCTTCGTGCGGGAGAAAGTCGAGGGACGTCGTCAGAAATTCGAGATTCGTGGGCGTCGGGAATTTGGGTGCCTGGCCGAAGCCGCCATGCGCCTGGTCTGCGCTGCGGAGAATCATGCGGGCGGCTTCCGGGATGCTATGCGCACCGGGGAGCTTCTCAGCCTCGCCTTCGAGCTTGGCTTCGAGGGCCTCGGCAATGGTGCCCGCATTCTCTTCGATTTGATCGCGCTGATCCCGCCAGGCGGTTTTCATGGCGTCGATCACGTTGAGGATACTCGGGGCGTTGCCGCGCGGCTCCGGCGGGAAATAGGTGCCGACAAAGAAGGGACGGCCGTCCGGGGTGCAGATCGCGTTGAGCGGCCAGCCCCCGTTCCCGTTCAGGCGAAGCGCGGTCTCCATGTAAATTTGGTCGACATCGGGTCGCTCTTCGCGATCGACCTTGATGCAAATGAACGCATCGTTCATGGCCTCCGCGATTTCCGGATTCTCGAAAGATTCGCGTTCCATCACGTGGCACCAATGACAGGCGCTGTACCCGATGGAGACAAAGAGCGGGCGATCCTTCCGTCGGGCGAGTTCGAGGGCTTCCTCACCCCAAGGCAGCCAGTTCACCGGGTTGTGCTGGTGCTGGCGGAGATAGGCGCTCGTCTCCAGATG